>CAWBVR010000041.1:0-32194 GCA_963792235.1 Vulcanimicrobiota bacterium | reverse complement strand
GCGAGCGATCCTGGAGCGCGTGCCGGAGATCCGCGAGGTGCGCGCGGAGAACGTCACGCCGGCCGTCGCCGTCGCCGACGCGAAGTACGTCGTGTGCCCGGTCGAAACCGAGGACGAGCAGGGGCGCGCCGTCATCTCGCTGGCGGGCTGACCGTGGAGATGGACCGCGCGCCGGGCGATTTCGCCTCGCTTGCAGCGTCTGCTGCGCAAGCCCAAGATCCAAGCGCCCGGCGAGCGCTGCGACTACTGCGCCGAGCCGGTGCCGTCCGAGCACGGGCACCTGATCGACCTGCAGGCGCGGCGCATCATGTGCAGCTGCCGGCCGTGCTATCTGGTGTTCGAGCCGTCGGGCGCGGCGCAAGGGCGCTACAAGACGGTGCCGACGCGCTATGCCGAGATCGCGGACTTCGCAGCTCGCCGACGCGGCGTGGGACCAGCTCGGCATCCCGATCGGGCTCGCGTTCTTCTTCTACAACTCGGTCGAAGCGCGCACGGTCGCGCTGTATCCGGGGCCCGCGGGCGCGACCGAGTCGCAGCTCGACCTCGCGGCGTGGAACGCGATCGCCGCGGAGAACCCGCTGCTCGCGACGCTGGAGCAGGACGTGGAAGCGATCGTCGTGCTGCGGCGGCACGGCACGTCGCGCTGCTTCATCGTGCCGATCGACGCCGCGTACAAGCTCGTCGGGATCATCCGCACGACGTGGAAAGGCTTCGACGGCGGCGAGGAGGCGTGGAGCCGCATCGACGCGTTCTTCGACGACGTGCACGAGCGCAGCGAAGGGCGCGAGCCCGCGCGGGGCCGCTGGTGAGCGAGCTCTCGTTCTTCGTCACCGGCGCGCAGGCGGAGCGCTACGCGGCGGTGCCGCAGCTCTCGCTGCGCGTGCGCGTCGCGGAGACCAGCGGCGTGCCGGTGTACGCGATGACGCTGCGCGGGCAGGTTCGCATCGAGCCGCAGCTGCGGCGCTACGACGAAGGCGAGTCGGATCGTTTGCACGAGCTGTTCGGCGGGCCCGAGCGCTACGGCGACACGCTCAAGAGCCTGCTGTGGACGCACGTGTCGCAGACGGTGCTCTCGTTCGAGGGCGACACCGAGTTCGACCTGACGATTCCGTGCAGCTACGACTTCGAGGTCGCGGCGCACAAATATCTCGCCGCGCTGCGCGGCGGGGAGATCCCGCTGATCGTCATGTTCAGCGGCACGGTGTTCGTGCGCGGCGCGGACGGCGGCGTGCAGGCGGAGCTGGTGCCGTGGTCGAGCGAGGCGCGCTTCCGGCTGCCGGTCGACGTGTGGCGCGAGACGATGGACGCGCACTTTCCGAACAGCGCGTGGCTGCGCATCGACCGCGACACCTTCGACGAGCTGTACCGCTTCAAAGTCGCCGGCGGCTTCACGACGTGGGAAGCGGCGCTCGCGCGGCTGGCGGCGGACGCGCGGAGCACGCTCGTGACGGACGACGTGTTCGCGCCGGCGCTGTCGGTTGCGAACGCCGTGCTGTACGAGGGCTATCTGCTGTACCCGTACACCGCGTCGGCGCCGAAGAACCGCATCCGCTGGCAGTTCGGCGTCGTCGTGCCGCGCGCGTACCTCAGCGAGAACACGGGCGAGACGGCGGAGCAGCAGACCGAAGTGCTGGTCGAAGCCGATGCCGGCGCGACCGCGAGCGTCACGGTGCGGCTGCGGTTTTTGCAAGTCGAGGCGCGGCGCGTGGAAGCGGCGCGCGGCGACGCGTTCGAGCCGGTCGCAGTCGCTGAAAGCCGGCGGCACGACGTACCTGTCGTTCGACGAGGCGTTCGAGCGCGAGCTCACCGCGACTTCGACGCGACGGCGGGCGCGGAGCAGGTCGTGCCGATCGAGATCGACGGCGGCATCACCGAAGAGCTGCTGCGCGACGACGGCCGGCGCGGTGGTGGGACGCATCGAGCGCGAGCGGTGGCCGCTGACGGGCACGCTGACGCTGCGCTGCGACGCGGTGCCGGGCGCGCACGCGCTGCGCAAGCTGCGCGTGCGCGTCGAGAACGAATCCGGCGTCGTTGCCGGCGAGCGCAGCGGCGCGCTGCGCACGGCGTTCGTGTCGACGCACGTGCTGCTGGCCGCGCAGAGCGGGCGCTTCGTCTCCGTGCTCGATCCCGATCCCGGCCGCGGCCGAAGCGACGAAGACGCTCGTGAACAAGCACGTGTTTCCGGTGCTCGTCGGCGACTCAGCCGGCGGACGAGCAGCGCGCGGCGCTGATGCTGTCGTCGCCGATCATCCTGTACGATTTTCCCGCCGTCGCGCCGCAGACCGATGCGGACGCGTTCGACGCCACCGAGATCGACGAGCTGCTCACGCTGTCGCGTGCTGAGCCTGCCCGACGCCGAGCGCGACGAAGCGCGCGCGACCGATCCGCGCGCGCGCGCCATCATCGAGCGCGCCGAGAGCTTCAGCATGCAAGACCTCGCGCGCGTGCACGCCGGCGCGCTGTACCGCGTCGGCGCGCCGCCGCCGTCGAACGAAGCGTTCGGCGACAGCGACCCGTTCCCGGCGGACCAGCCGTTCCCGGCGCGCAATCCGTTCGGCGGCTTCGATCCGTTCTCGACGGGCCGCGATCCGTTCGCGCGCGGCCGATCCGTTCGCGGCGCTCGACGTGCCCGCGATCGACTGCGTGTTCGTCGACGGCGTCAAGGTCGCCAAAGGATCGTCGGTGCGGCTGCATCCGAAGCGGCGCGCCGACGCGTGGGACATGTTCCTGCGCGACAAGGTCGCGACCGTGCGCGCGATCCACCAGGACGTCGAGGACGTGCTGTACGTCGCGGTGACCGTCGACGAGGATCCCGCCAGCGACCTGCACGACTGGTACGGCCGTTCGTTCTTCTTCTATCCCGACGAAGTCGAGCCGCTGGAGGCCGCGCCGTGAGCGTGCCGGGCAGCGGCCGCTGCGCGTGCTCGTCGCCGGCGTCGGCAACGTGTTCTTCGGCGACGACGGCTTCGGCCCGGAAGTCGCGCGCGTGCTCGCGCAGGAGCCGGTGCCGGCGCGAAGGTCGAGGACTTCGGCATCCGCGGGCTGCACCTCGCGTACGAGCTGCTCAACGGGTACGACCGCGCGATCATCATCGACGCGGTGCCGCGCGGCGACGTGCCGGGCACGCTGTACGTCATCGAGCCGGACACGACCGTGCTGCCGGCGACGCCCGACGCGCACAGCATGGACTTGGGGAACGTGTTCGCCTACTTGCGGACGCTCGGCGGCGAGCCGCCGCCGCTCACCATCGTCGGCTGCGAGCCCGAGAACATCGAGCCCGGCATGGGGCTGTCCGCGGTCGTGCAGCGCTCCGTCGACGGCGCGGCCGCGCTCGTTCGCCGACTCCTCACCGATCACCAGCACTCGCAGGTGCGGGTCGCTACCCAGCCGCTCGCGGCGCAGGCGCGCGAGACCACCGGAGGTTCCACATGGTCAAAACAGTAGTCCGCAGCAGCATCGCGATCGGGTTCGCGGTCTTCGCCGCGCGCCAGCTCGTGTTCGGCGGGCGCGATCTCGCCCGCTACAACAAGATGCGCGACATGTCGGGCGATCCGCCGCTCGGCACGCCGTCGGGGGACAAGCCGGAGACCAACGCGCAGGCCCGCACCAGCAACCCGCTCGTGATGCTGATGAGCATCCCGAGCGATGTGCAGCGGTACCTCAAATTGAAGTCGATGTGACCTCGGCGGTCGAACGGTAGACCGATCGTGTGCCTTGCGATTCCGGGTCAAGTGGTCGAGTTCGTCGCCGAGCAGCCGGCGCTGGTGAAGGTCGACGTCGGCGGCGTGCGCCGCAACGTCAACGTCGGCTTGCTCGAGGACGGCGAGCTCGCGCTGGGCGACTGGATCCTGATCCACGTCGGGTTCGCCTTGAGCAAGGTCAGCGAGAAAGAAGCCGCCGACCAGCTGCAGATGCTGCGCGCGATGGGCGAGGACGAGCTGGCGATGGAGGAGGTCCGCGGCTACACGTTCGCCGCGGACGACGGTGAACGACGATGACGACGCATGACGGCGGGTCACGATTCGCGCATGAAGTACGTCGACGAGTTCCGCGACCCGGCGCTCATCACCGCGGTCGCGCACGAGATCGCGCGCACCGTCGACCCCGCGCGCCATTACCGCATCATGGAAGTGTGCGGCGGGCACACGCACTCGATCTACCGGCACGGCCTGCGCGACGTTCTGCCCGACAACGTCGAGCTGGTGCACGGGCCGGGCTGTCCGGTGTGCGTGCTGCCGACCGGGCGCGTCGACGACGGGCTGGCGATCGCCGCGCATCCCGACACGATCCTGACGTGCTTCGGCGACATGATGCGCGTGCCCGGGCACGAAGGGCACGCCGCTGGAGCTCAAGGCGCGCGGCGCCGACATCCGCATGGTGTACTCGCCGCTCGACGCGCTCAAGCTCGCGCAGGACAATCCGTCCAAGCACGTCTGCTTCTTCGCGATCGGCTTCGAGACGACGGCACCGTCCACCGCGCTCACCGTGCTGCGCGCGCGCGAGCTGGGCGTGAAGAACTTCTCGGTGTTCGTCAACCACGTCACGATCGTGCCGGCGATCCGCGCGATCCTCGACTCGCCCGACATGCGGCTCGACGGGTTCGTCGGGCCCGGCCACGTCGCGACGATCACGGGCTGCCGGCCGTACGAGTTCATCGCGCAGCATTACGGCAAACCCGTCGCGGTGGCGGGCTTCGAACCGCTCGACCTGCTCGAAGGCATCCTGATGGTGCTGCGCCAGATCCGCGCGGGCGAAGCGAAGGTGGAGAACCAGTACAAACGGATCGTGCCGTGGGAAGGCAATCCCGCCGCGCTGCGCGCGCTCGCGGCGGTGTTCGAGCTGCGGCCGTTCTTCGAATGGCGCGGGCTCGGGTTCATCTCGCAGTCGGCGCTCAAGCTGAAATCCGTCGTTCGCCGGACTACGACGCCGAGGTGCGCTTCGCGCTGCCCAACGTGCGCGTGACCGATCCCGCGCGCGGCGCAGTGCGGCGAGATCCTCAAAGGCGTGCTCAAGCCGCCGCAGTGCAAGCTGTTCGGCAAGGAGTGCAATCCGGAGCATCCCGTCGGCGCGCTGATGGTGTCGAGCGAAGGCGCGTGCGCGGCCTACTACCGCTACGCGCGCATCGAAGAACGGCCGAAGTAAGGCTGTCAACGCCTGAGATGACGACGCTCGCTTCGCCGCGGCGTGCTCGTTTCACCGACACGCAGATCGAGATGTCGCACGGCGCCGGCGGCAAGGCGTCGCGGCGGCTGGTCGAGGGGCTCATCGCGCCCGCGTTCGCGAACCCCGTGCTGGCGACGCTGTCGGACGCGGCGGTGTTCTCGCTCGGCGGCACGCGCGTCGCGACGACGGCCGACGGCTACGTCGTCAAGCCGCTGCGCTTTCCCGGCGGATCGATCGGCGAGCTGGCCGTGAACGGCACGGTGAACGACCTCGCGGTGTCGGGCGCGCGCGCGACCGCGCTGATGGCGACGTTCATCCTCGAAGCAGGGTTGCCCAGCGACGTGCTGCGCGCGGAGGTGCAGGCGATGGCCGATGCGGCGGCGCGCGCGGGCGTGCCGATCGTCGGCGGCGACACGAAGGTCGTGGAGCACGGCATGTGCGACGGGATGTACATCACGACGTTCGGCGTGGGGACCGTGGACGAGCGGCTCGTGCTCGACCCGCGCTCCGTGCGCGCCGGCGACAAGGTGCTGCTGAGCGGGCCGATCGGCGATCACGGGATCACGATCTTGCTGGCGCGCGGCGAGCTCGATCTCGAAGCCGACCTGCGCTCGGACACGCGCTCGGTGTGGCCGTTCGTCGAGGCGCTGATTGCAACGTGCGCGAGCGGCGTGCGCTGGATGCGCGACCCGACGCGCGGCGGCGTGGCGACGGCGCTCAACGAGCTCGCGCGCGACTGCGGGATGGGGATCGTGCTGCGCGAGGAGGACGTGCCGCTGCGGCGCGAGGTGCGCGGCGCGTGCGAGGTGCTCGGCCTGGATCCGCTGCACATTGCGAACGAAGGACAAGTCCTCGCGATCGTCGCGGCCGAGGATGCGGAGCGCGCGCTCGCCGCGTTCCGCGCCGCGCCCGGCGGCGACGGCGCGTGCTTCATCGGCGAGGTGCGCGCCGAGCACGGCGGCTCGGTGATCGGCGTGACGCCGTACGGCGGCACGCGCGCGATCGACATGCTCGTCGGCGACCCGCTGCCGCGGATATGCTGAGCACGCAGACCGCGTCGCTCGCGCCGCGCGTCGCGGCGCAGCTGCGCGCGCGCACCGGCGTGATGCGCGCGTTCTTCGAGGCCGAGGCGCCGCGGTTGGCGCGCGCGTCGCAGGAGGTCGCGGAGCGCTTCGCGCGCGGCGGGCGGCTGTACGCGTTCGGCAACGGGCCGTACGCGACCGACGCCGCGCACGTGTCGGTCGAGTTCATCCATCCGGTAATCGTCGGCAAGCGCGCCCTGCCCGCGATGGACGCGAGCGCGGCGCCCGAAGCGTTCGTGGAAGCGCTGGTCGGGCCCGACGACATCGCGATCGCGTTCGGTCCGCCCGAAGGCGACCTGCGCGCGATCGCGGCGCTGCGCCACGCGCGCCGCCGCGGCGCGTACACGCTGGCCTGGCCCGGGATCGAGGCGGATTACAGCGTCATGTCGCCGAGCGACGACGCGCACGTGCACCAAGAAGTGTTCGAGGTGCTCGGCCACACGCTGTACGAGAGCGTGCACGTGTTTCTGGAGCACCGGCGCGAGCTGGGCGACGACGTGGGCGCGTCGGCGTTCTTGTATCCGTATCTCGGCTCCGCGCAGCCCGACGGCGGCGCGATCGTCGACGGCGTCGCGGCGTCCATCGTCGAGAAGGCGCGCGACGGCGAGCGGCTGCGCGAGGAGATCGCCGCCGAGCAGTCCGACGCGATCGCGGCGGTGGCCGTCGCGATCGGCGAGCGCGTCGCGCGCGGCGGCCGGCTGCTGATCTTCGGCAACGGCGGCTCGGCGACGGACGCGACGGACTTCGCGCTTGACTGCGTCTTGGACTCGCCCGGGATGCGCGCCGTCCCGGCGATCTCGCTGGCGGCCGAGCCGGCGGTGATCTCCGCGATCGCGAACGACGTCGGCGCGGAGCTGACGTTCCTGCGCCAGCTCATCGCGCAGTCGCGGCCGGACGACGTTGCGTTCGCGATGTCAACCAGCGGCGGCTCGAAGAACGTCGTCGCGGCGCTCGAGGAGGCGCGCAAGCGCGGGCTGCTCACCGTGGCGCTGCTCGGATACGACGGCGGCGAGATCGTGCGGCGCGGGCTCGCCGATCACGCGGTCGTCGTGCGCTGCGACTACATCCCGCGCATCCAAGAAGCGCAGGCCGCGATCTATCACGTGCTGCGCCGCGCGCTCGCGGAGCTACCGGGTTCGTTCGGGAAGATACCAGCCTGATGCTCGAGCTGTACGGGACGGCGAGCTGTCCGTACACCGCGGAGCTGCGCGAGGACTTGGAGTTTCGCGGGCGCGACTTCGTGGAGTACGACGTCGACGACGACGCGGACGCGCTGCGGCGGATGACGGCGCTCGCGGGCGGCGGCGGTGCGGCGGCGGTGCCGGTGCTCGTCGAGGACGGCCGCGTGCTGCAGGTGGGGTACAACGGGCGATCGTGCTACGTCGCCGTGCGAGGCGAAGCGACGACTTGATGCCCGCCGCGGGCGCGCTCGATCTGCGGATTCGCGGTGTCGTCCAAGGCGTCGGCTTTCGGCCCTTCGTCTACCGGCTCGCACGGCGGCACGCGCTCGCCGGCTGGGTGCTCAACGGCGAAAGCGGCGTGGTGGTGCACGTGGAGGGCGCGCTCGATGCGCTCGACGCGTTCGCGCGCGCGGTGGTCGAGGAGGCGCCGGCAGCGGCGACGGTCGCGTCCGTGCACACCACCACCGGCGTGCCCGAAGGCTTCCGTGATTTCGAGATCCGCGCGAGCGATCCGAGCGCGGACCGGCTCACGGCGCGGATCGCGCCCGACATGGCGGTATGCGAAGAGTGCCTGCGCGAGCTGTTCGATCCGGGCGATCGGCGCTATCTCTATCCGTACATCAACTGCACGAACTGCGGCCCGCGGTACAGCATCGTGCTCGCGCTGCCGTACGACCGGCCCGCGACGACGATGGCGCCGTGGGCGATGTGCGCGCAGTGCGCGGCGGAGTATCACGATCCCGCCGACCGGCGCTTCCACGCACAGCCCATTGCGTGCCCCGCGTGCGGCCCGACGTACGTGCTGCGGCAAGCCGGCCAGGACGACCTGCACGCGTCGATCGCGATCGGCGGTGCGGCTACGCTGCTGCGCGAGGGCGCGATCGTCGCGGTGAAAGGGATTGGCGGCTATCATCTTGCGTGCAACGCGCGCAATGCGGGCACGGTCGCCGCGCTGCGCGAGCGCAAATATCGCAAGGAAAGGCCGTTCGCGGTGATGGCGAACTCGATGCGCACCGCGCGAAAGCTCGTCGAGCTCGACGACGTTGCGAGCGCGCTGCTGGCGTCGGTCGCACGGCCCATCGTGCTCGCGCCTGCGCGCCGGACGCTCGACGGCGTGGCGCCCGACAACCGCGAGCTGGGCGTGATGCTGCCGTACGCGCCGCTGCACCATCTGCTGTTCGCCCGCGGCGCGCCGGACGTGCTCGTGATGACGAGCGCGAACCGATCCAGCGAGCCGATGGCGTACGACGACGACGAGGCGGCCGCGAGCTTGGCGGGGATCGCGGACGCGTTTCTGATCGGCGAGCGCCGCATCGCGCGGCGTGTGGACGACTCGGTCGCGCGCGTCACCGCATCCGGTCCGTCGATTCTGCGGCGCGCGCGCGGCCTCGCGCCGCAGGCGATCGCGTCGATCCCGTCCACCCGGCCGATCCTCGCCGTCGGCGGCGATCTGAAGAACGCGGTGGCGCTCGTCGTGGACGGCCAGGCCTTCGTGAGCCAGCACGTCGGCGACCTCGACCACATGCCGGCGCGCGAGGCGTTCCAGGAGACGGTGCACGACCTGCTCGCGATGTACGGCATCCGCGAGGACGACCTGCTGATCGCGCACGACGCGCACCCGGAGTACGCGTCGACCGCGTACGCGCGCGCGATGCCGGGCGAGCACGTCGCGATCCAGCACCACCGCGCGCACGTCGCGAGCGTGCTCGCCGAGCGCGGCGAGTTCACGCGCGAGGTGCTCGGCGTCGCGTTCGACGGCACCGGCTACGGCGACGACGGCACGATCTGGGGCGGCGAGTTCTTCACCGGCAGCGTGCGCGGCGGTTTCACGCGCGTCGCGCACCTGCGCAGCGCGCCGCTCCCGGGCGGCGATGCGGCGGCGCGCTTTCCGGTGCAGGCGGCGGCGGGGTTTCTGTCCGAGCTGTCCGATCTACCCGACCTCGGTGCGGCACCGTTCGAATTTCCCGCGCGGTACGAGCACGCGCGCGCGATGATCGCGAAGAACGTGCGCGTGTTTCGCACGACGTCGATGGGACGGCTGTTCGACACCGTCGCGGCGCTGCTCGGCTTCACGCGTGAGATCACGTTCGAAGGCCAAGCCGCGATGTGGCTGGAGCACCTCGCGGCGACCGCCGGCGAAACGGCGCCGTACGACTTCCCGCTGCGCGACGGCGAGCTGGACTACACCCCGCTCCTAGCGGCCATCATCGAAGACCGCCTGCGCGAACGCGACTTGGGGGCGATCGCGCACGCGTTTCATGCCTCGGTCGCCGACGCGGTCGTGCGCATCCATGCGGCGTTCGGCGCGGGCCGACCGCTCGCGGCGTCGGGCGGGGTGTTTCAGAATCGCATGCTCGTAGAGTCGCTGCACGCGCGGCTCGGCGAAGCGCTGTGCATCAATCGCGTCGTCCCGGCGAACGACGGCGGATTGTGCCTCGGCCAAGCCGCGCTCGCGGCGTTCGCCGAGCCACGGTAAACCGCGCTCTCCGTCAGTCGGTGCGGGCGGTCGGTGGTTCGAGGCGGAGGCGGCTGATCATCTGCTGCGTCGGTACTTTCAGGTCCGTCGCGAGGCGGAAGAACGCGAGCGCTTTCACGGTAAGCCACGTCACGTCGAGCTCGTACCAGCGCAAGCCGTGGCGCGCGGAGAACGGGAACGCGTGGTGGTTGTTGTGCCAGCCTTCGCCCCAGCCCAGCAGCGCCACCCACCAGCAGTTCGTCGAGCGGTCGTCGGTGCGGAACGAGCGGTAGCCGATCTTGTGCGCGGCGCTGTTCACCAGCCACGTGAACTGATACACCAGCGCGAGCCGCACGAAGACGCCCCAGATCACCCACGACACGCCGCCGAACGCGAACAGCACCGCTGCCAGCGCGAGCGTGAGGAACAGGTGCGACTTGTCGAGGAAGCGGTAGAACGGATCCGCGTAGAGGTCGGCCGCGTAGCGGTGCTTCTGCTCGGGCGTCAGCACGTTGGGGTTCGGCATGACCATCCACAGGAAATGCGACCAGCGAAAGCCCGCGTTCGCGTCGTGCGGATCGCCTTCGCGGTCGGTGTGCGCGTGGTGCGCGCGGTGCGTCGCGACCCACTCGATCGGCGAACCTTGGAGCGCGAGGCAGCCGCACACCGTCGCCGCGTACTCGAGCGGCTTCCACAAGCGCATGCTGCGGTGCGTGAGCGTGCGGTGGAAGCCGAGCGCGATCCCGATGCCGCCCGTGACGTAGATCAGCACCGCCATCACGATCAGCGACGACCAGTGAAAGAATCCCGGCCAGAACGCCGCGAGCGCGGCGACGTGGATCAAGATCAGTACCGTGCCCGAGGCGATGTTGCCGTTGCGTGAGCCCATGAGATCGAGATAACTCCTGACGATCGGCGCCGGATGACGAGCTCGCTTGCTATCGGCCCCCGGGACGCTGTCCGCTAACGTACCCAACGCCAAATCGTCTCACGACAACACAGGCATGCGCGCGCTCTCCGCCGCGAACGCGCGGTCCTCGGCGCGGATACGCCACCACAGCATCGCGAGGTTGAGCGCGCCGAACAGCGCCGCGTGCCACACGAGTCCGAGCGCCAGCGACACGCACGGGATCTCCAGCGCGACGACGAGATAATTCGGATGCCGCACGAAGCGGAACGGGCCGGACGTGACGGGCGCCACGCCGGGCGCGACGATGATGCGCGTCGTCCAGCGCCGGCCGAGCGTTCGCTGCACCCAGAGCCGCGCGATCTGCAGCAGCGCGAGCGCGGCGACGAACGGCGCGGACGCGGCGTGGTTCCAGCCGAAGAGCCACAGCGTCGCAAGCCACGTCGCGTGGAGCGCCACCATCACCGGGTAATGGCCGGCGCCGCGCTCGTACGCGCCGTCGCGCAGCAGCGCTTTGGTGTTGCGCGCCGCGATGACGAGCTCGCTCAGCCGCTGCAGCGTCAAGAACGCGAGCAGCAGCGCGCCGCTCGTCATGCGGCGTTCGCGAGCCCCACGAAGCTCGCCGTGAATCCGGGCCCGAGCGCGGCGAACACCGCGAGCGGCGGCAAGCCCGCCTGCATCGCGCGCTCCAGCACGAACAGCGCCGTCGGCGACGACATGTTGCCGAAATCGCGCATCACCGTGCGCTCGTGGTCGAGCGTGCCGGCCGGGACGTCGAGCGCCGCTTCGAGCGCGTCGAGAACCTTTGCGCCGCCCGGATGGCAGATGATGCGGTCGACCTGGTCGCGATCGATCCCCATGCGCGTTACGGCGCCGTCGTAGGCGTCGCGGTATCGCGACGCGACGAACGACGGGAGCGACCGCGACAGCGCCACGCCGAGTCCCGTTTCGTCGACGCTCCAGCCCATCACGTCCAGCGTCGCGGGCCAGAGGTGTTCGCTCGAGCCGATCACCGCCGGACCCGGGCCGTCGCCGCTCGAAAAGATCGCAGCGGCCGCTCCGTCGGCGAACAGCGAGCTCGCGATGACGTCCGCCTTCGTCGCGCGGTCGATGCGAAACGCGAGGCTGCACAACTCGATCGCGACGAGCAGCACGTTCGTTCGCGGTCTCGCGGCGAGGCGCGCGGCGAGCGCAAAGCCGGACACGCCGCCGGCGCAACCCAGCCCGAACACCGGCACGCGCGTCGCATCGGGCCGGAAACCCAGCTTCGGCAGCATGCGCGCCTCGATGCTCGGCGTCGAGATGCCGGTCGACGACACGAACACGACGGCGTCGATCTGCGCAGCGTCGAGCGCCGCGGCGCCGAGCGCGCGCGCGACGACGCGCTCGAACAGCGCGCACGCGCCGTCGACGTACGCGCTCGTGCGCTCCACCCAGCCGTGCGGTTGGTGGAACCACGCTGCCGGCACGGTGGTGTACCGCCGCTCGACGCCGGTCGACGCGAACACGCGCGACAGACGGTCGTAGTCGCTCATGCGCGATGCGAAGAAGCCGCGCGCGAGCTCGGCGGCAGCCGCTTGATCGATCACGTGCTCGGGGACTGCCGTTGCGACGGTTACCAGGTGAACAGGAGGAGCGAATTGGGCGACCATCGCGGCTTTCCGGCGCCGGTGAAAAGCGCGCTGATGATGAACGTGCCCAAAGCCGCCCTGGATTGAGCCGCCCGCTAAAGCGCTCTCAGGGCTTGACGGGAAGCACGAGATCGTACGCGAGTCCGGACCAGCCTTGGCCGCGACCCGGGCGCAGGCGGCGTGCCATCCACACGAAGGTCGATCCGTCGCTCCAGCGCGTCCGCCGAAAATATCGCGTGCCTTCGCGGCCGGTTCGCGCGAGATAGCGGTCCGCGAGAAAGTACGGATGTTCCGGTTCGAGCAGCGCGGCGCGCGCCGTGATCTCGAGCGGGCCGGTGGACGTCGGCACTTCCATCGTGCCGCGGCGCAGGAACAGCTCGCCGGCCGCGGTCTGCACCGGCACGAGCGGGATCCAGTTGTCGGGGACCGTCGTCTCGAGCGTGTACGCGATCTTCACACCGCCGGGCGGGGGCGGGGGCGGCGGTACAGGATCGGCGGCGATGCGCCGCAGATACGCCGCGTACGGGTCCGTCGCGCGGTCGAGCTCGCCTTGCACGTCGTGCTCGACGCCCCACGCCATCGCGGCCATGTCGTCGCGGAAATACACGACGCGCTCGACCGGTTCGCCGTCTTCGCACACACCCAGAGTGGGCGCGACCATCACGAAGTCCGAACGTGTCGTCGCGTTCGAGAGCTTGAACATCGACCACGGCCGCGTCGTGCCGCTCAGCGCCGTCTCTTCCGTCGGGCGTATGAGCGTGCGCTCACCGAACGTGTCTGTCACGACGAGCGTGTCGACGTGCACGAGCGATCCGACGTCGGTGGGGAGCGGCACGATGAACCAGTCGGCGCCGTACACGAGCGCGAACTCCATCACCAGCATCTTGGCGAGATCGACGTGCTGCGCGTCGAGCTGGCCGAAGTCGATCGTCGCGTCTTCGAAGTTCCACCAGCGCGGTTCGGGCATGCCGCGGAACGTCACGTGCTGCGGCAGGAAACCCCACGAGGCGGTCGTCGCCGCCGGGCCGGGCACGGCGGGCCCCGTGTTCGGCGCCGCGCCGAGCGAGAACGAATACCAGTCGAGCCTGCCGCCGCCGAAGTCGGGCGCGACGAGCTCGGTGGCGCCGTCCGGCGTCATCGAATCCACCGCGAACTCGTACTGCAGGTGGCGCCCCTGCCACGCGTCGTCGTGCGCGGGCGCGGCGAACAGACCGCCGCGGTACGCGGCAAAGTCGCGCAGCAGCTGCGGCATCCCCGCGTCGTTCGCTCGCGCCGGAAACGGCGGCGGCGGCACACCGCCGGTCGCAAAGATCGCGGCCGCCGCGAACAGCGCGTTGCCGTCGACGACGCGGCCCGCCGCGATCGCGCGGTAGCGCGCGGCGGCCTCGTCCTCGCGCGTCGCGTCGCTCGCGACCGGTGCGATCGGATACGCCTGGCGGAACGCGGCGATGACGTCGTCCGGCTGCGCGATGCCGCGCGCGCGCACCTGTGCCTCGAAGCGCAAACCGAGTTGCGTCGCGCCGCGCAGGAACAGCACGACGTCTTCGCGCTCGACGTGCGTCTCGAGCGGGATGCTTGCGTCGAACGGGACGGTCGCGGCAGGATCCCAGCCAGGCCGGTAGTGTGTGATCGTGCGCGTCTGCGTCGCGATCGAGGCATGGATAGGCGAGCCGGCGTCGTCGCCGGCGAACTCGCCGGCCTGCCATTGCCGCGCGAGCATCCACAGCGGGTCGCGCACTTGCGCCTGCAGGCTCTTCTGCATCGATGCGTCGCGCGGCGAGGGCTCGAGCCGAGTCCACGTCGTGACCGACGGAGCGTTAGCCCGGACCGCCAAGATTTGGTTCACGGATGTTCTCCATCACGAAGAATTCGCTCGATATCGTCGCGCGGTCCAAATTGAGCGGGATGTAGAGCGCGGGCAGGATCTGGCCGACGTCCTGAATCGTCGCGAGATCGACGGTGCGGACCTTCGCGAGATCCAGCGTCTCGTTCAAGATGGCCTCGAGGATCTCGTCGTCCCACAGTTTGCGGGCGTCCGGGCAGACGGCGAGCAGCAGCGCTTGCGGCGCACGCGCGCGCGGCTCCTCGAAGTGGAACGCGACGGCGGCGGTCTCGCGCACTTTCGGAATACGCTCGACGAACTCGTCGACGAGCAGCCCGCACCACGAATCTTCGACCTGCACGTCGCCGGAAGCGAACGCCGCCAACGCGACGCGGCCGCTCGCGGGCAACCGCGCCGGATCGAGCGGGAGCGCGAGCCAGCGGTCGTTGACGACCGCGGGTAGCTGCGCGACCTCGAGCTCGAGCGGCGCGGGATCGGCCAGCAGCCGCGCGGCGCTGACCGCGAGGTCGAGCCGCGACACGCCCGGCCGCACGTGCGTCAACTGCTGGAACCAGCGGTCCGCGGCGTCGGGAACCACCGCCAGCATCGCGGGCGACTGCGCGAACGCGTCGCGCAGCACCGCGAGGTCGGGCGGCTTGAAGCGAGGCAGCGCGACGAAGCCCGCGCCGAACACGGCGGCGAACAGCGCGTTCGCGGGCTCGATGCGGTCCGGCGCAAGCACGACGGCGGCAGCCGCCGTCCGGCGCTTGAGCAGCTCCTTTGCGACGCCCGCGCTCTGCGCGGCTAGCGCCGCGGGATCGCCGCCGGCGCCGCTGTGCGGGATCGAGCCGAGGACGCCGAAGGGCGAGCACGCGATCAGCGCGGCGCGAACCGCGGGCGCGCTGCCCGGCAATCCTGCGGCCGCCGTTTGCAGCGCCGCGAGCGCGCCGGACAACGCCGTTCGCGCGGCGGTCGCGCGGTTGTTGTAGTCGACGACATCGAGGACGGCGCCGTTCTTGACCGCGTCGCGCTCGGGTTCGATGAGATCCTGCGGCAGCAGCGCTCGCATGCCGCCGATTGCATCGCGCAGAGCTCGTGCGAGCGCGATCGCTTCCGCGAACGAGATCGTCCCGGGTGCGGGGACCGGCCGCGCCGTGACGATCTTCACGTCCGCGGCATCCGCCGGGAGTGCCGCGGCGAACAAGATGCGGTCTTCGAGCTCGGAGCGCTGCGGCGCCGGCGCCGCGATCGATGCTTCGAGCAGATCGAGGGGACCGATCGCGAGATCGCGCAAGCTGATCGTCCGCTGGACCGGTGCGCCGGCGGACGTGAACGTCACGCGGCACGTCACCAGCGTGGGGTCGGGCAAACGCGCGCTCACCCATGCGTCGAGCGCGGGCTCCGCCGCAGCGCGACCGTCCCCGGCAAAGCCTTGCCACGCCGCGGCGCGCACCGGTTGTCCCGCGATGAGCACCATGATGCGGTGCGTCAGGTCGAGGCCGCCGCGCTGCGTGTCGAGCACCTGCACGTCCGGCGGGTGCAGTCCCTGCGAGACCGCGTCCAGCAAGCCGCTGCCGCGCTCGAAGTTGCCGCGCCCGATTTGAAAGATGCTCTCGGCCATCGACAGCTCGCCGATCGCCGCGACGCTGTCGTCCAACTCGTCGAACAGCGGCACGACCGCGGCGCGGTCCGCACCGGGCGGCGGGAGATCCGGACCCCAGTCGCCGTTGCGCGGCAGCGAGCCCGCGTCGCCCGCGTCCCACGCCGTCTTGAGCCCGAGCCCGTCGACGACGTTGCTCGCGGCGACCGACTCCGCCGCCGCCGACAGCGGCGTCAGCTTCGCGCCGACGATCGGGAAGCGGTCGCGGAACGGTTGTGCGTACTTGTCGAGCCCGAGCGCGTGCAGCCGTTCCTCGAAACGGTAACCGAGCAGCGCCGCGAGCGGCTGACCTTGCCGGACGCCGTCGATGAGCCAGAGCGCGCGGCGCATCCGTTCCGACGACAGGTCGAGCGCGAGCATGCCGTCACCGGGCGAGCCGCGGTGCGTCATGTAGCCGTTGCGCAGCACGGCAGCGACCGATGCTTGCGCGATCGACGGCGCGAGGATGAATCCGCCGTTGTCCGTCAGCGGCTCCAGCGCAGGTCGTGCCGCGAGCCGGCGATCGAACGCGTTCGCGTCGCGCAGGCCGTCGAGCCGGCGCACGCGCGCCGCGTCTTGGTTCGCCACCGGATTGCGCCGCGTCGCCGGGCGCAATCCCTCGATCCACGCGTACGCGCCCACGTTGAGCCCTTGCGGCACCTGCGGCGCTTGCGGCGCCTGCGCGCGCCGCTGCGCGAGCAGCGCGTTCGCGATCGAGCTCACCCACGCGTCGAGGCGGTGGCTGAACGTGTCCAACGTCTCCGTCAGCAGGCGCTCGAGCTCCGCGGTCGGGGCCGCCGCGAGCTGCTTCAAGCTCGCGCGCAGCTCGCTGAGCCGATTGAACGGGAACTGCGGCGGCAGGATGGGGAGCGCGAGGAACTCGGACCACGGCCGCGCGTCCGCCACCGACACACGGCGCGCGAGGACGTCCCACGGCGTGACGGTCGGCGCTCCGGCCCGAACGTCGACCAGCTCTTGCTCGAGGAGCTGTGCGCGCGTCAACCGGCCGTCTTGCAGCTGGTGCGACGCCGCGATGTCGCTGCATTCGCGCAACACGGATTGGCGCAGCAGCTTGTACAGCACGGCCGCGGGTTTCGGCCCGGGATAGGTCTCGTGCTGGATGTCGGCGGTCGAGGCCGTCGCGAGCCACGCGATGTAGTTGCCCTTGACGCCACCGCCGAGGTCGGCGTCCGCTTTGAGCGGCTCGCTCTCCGACAGCGGGCCGCTTTGCACCAGCGGATCGCGCAGCCCGAAATCGTTCGCGCGGAACGACATCGCAAGCACGCGCGGGTTCCAGGCCTGAAAACCGAATTTGTCGAGAGCGGCGCGTCCTTGCGCAGCGTGCTGATCCCACCACGACGCGAAGTACGATTGCGCCACGGCCGAGAAGCTGTAGTACGACCAGAGGAAGTCGTCGCCGACGACTTGGCGCCCGCGGACGTTCATCGAGCTCGCGTCCATCCCGAGGATCCCCGCGAGATCGCGGTCGGGATCGTTCGAGCCGCCGACGCGCGGCGTGCCGTCCGCGCTGGCGAGCCACGTCGGCAGCAAGCGGCGCACGAAATCGACGAGCCACGCCACGGACTGCTCGCGCTCGCTCGCGAACCGCAGCGACGTCGCGGGCACGATCCCATAGGGGACGTTGCCGACGCGAATCGCCGGCAGCGGGCCGCGCGGGCGCACGTTCTCGATCGTGAACCGGCGTGCGGTCTCGATCTGTTCCTCGCTGAACACGTCGTGCATCATCTGCGAGAGGAAATAGCCCATCGTCGCGGGCCAAAGCGCCGTCAGCATGCCGGCGCCGTTGCGCGAACCGGTGCCGTCCGCGAACCGCACGTGTTCGAACGTCGCGCCGCTCATGCCGAGCAGTTGCGCCGTCACCGCGCCGTCGCACGCCGCATCCGCGTTGAGCGGCGACTGCCGCTCGACCGCGAAGCTGATCTCGTGCCCGTCGTCTCGGCGCGTGTAGCCTGCGTCGGCATCGGGCGTGTTGTTGGTCGGCGCGCCTTGCGGCACGAAGGCGAAGCCGTCCGTGTAGTGATGCGCGTCGAGCAGCGCCTGCAGCTCCGTCACGCCGTCCGGCTGCGCGGCGCGCAGACCGTAGACGAGAAGGCGTGTGAAGCCGGTCGCGCGCTCGTCCGCCGTCAGCGGGATGCGCAGCGCCATGCCGGCCTGCACGGCGGCGTCGAAGTCGACCAGCCACTTCATCCCTTCGTCGACCGGCAGGCCGTCAGGGAACGCGCCGGCGTTGGGCGTCAAGCCCACGGCGAGCGGTGCGACGACGGGCGACCCGGTGAAGCGCTTCACGACGGAACCCGAAACGGTGACGACGGTCCATGCGTGCGGGAGCAGATCGGCGCGCGCCGGCTTCTCCCACGACGACGCGCGGTGCGGCGGTACGGGGATCTGCGGCGCGACGGGGAGCGGTTGGTTCGGCGGCGTCGGCGCGACCGGCTGCGCCGCCGGGTTCTGCGGTGCGAGCTCGCGCACGATCCACGCCGCTCGCGGCGCACCGAAGCGCGCCGCGAGTGCGCGCCACGGCGCTTTGAGATCGTCGAGCTGCGCGGGCGGCTTGCCGGCGCGCCAAACGCCGTCCCAGTACGCCGTGCCTGCCGCGACCTCGTCGTCCGAGAGCTCCGCCTCGTGCGAGTTGAGCGAGATTTGATCGGGATAGATGCGCACCCACAGCGCGGGCGCACCGCCGGCGTCCACGAACCGCGTCTCGATCCGCACCGGCAGCAGCAGCAGCGGCGTCGCGGCGGGCAACGCCGGCGGCACGCGCTGCGGAGCGATCCTCACGTCGTTCTGCATTCGCTACACCATCATGTCCGCATGGATCATCACGCGCCACGGAACGCGGAACGTGATGTACGCCGTCTGCGCGCTGTCCTTGCCCCACACGTTGTCGGCGTCTTGCGGGTTGTCCGGATCGTTGACGATCGCGAGCCCGACAGGCGCTTTGCCGGCGCGCAGGAAGTCGGGCGGGTTCGTCACCTCCAGCACGCTCCGGAACAGCGACGACGCGAGCCGTGTCGTCGTGTAGTTGAAGCCGAAGCTCAGCGGCTGGTCGGCCGATGCCGCGGTCCGAGCGCGCGCCGCGAGCGGTTCGACGACGGCCGGGGCAGACGGAACGAACACGCCCGCATCGCCGAAATCCGTCCACGCCAGCTCCGACCAGTGCGGAACGGGGTTCACCGCGTCGTTCGGCTCCAAGCCGAACCGTGGTTCCGTCGGCGGCTGCTGGAAGACGAAGAACCAGCCGAGGTCCGCGCCCGTACCGGTGCCGCGCGCTTGATCCGGCGTGAGGTCGAAACCGAAGAAGTTCAAATCCGGATCGAGGAAGCCGCCGAACAGCGGGTTCTTGCGGTCGCCCGCGAGCCAGTCGTTGGGTTGCGGGACGCGCGAGCCGTCCGCCGCGCGCACCGCGGGGATCGCATAGATCTGCGTCGTCGGATAGCGTTTGAGCAGCTCGCCGCGCACGAGCAGCACGATACTGTCGGGGTTGATGTCGTGCCGGTTCTCGTTCTGCCCGAGCGCGTTCGCATGCGGCCAGGTGTGGATTTTCGGGATGTCGCGTAGATGCTCGATCTGCTCCGGCGTGGACGGCGGCGGCACCGCACGGCTCACGTCCCAGAACTGCCGGAAATAGCTGCCGCGCTGATCGGTCGGATACGCGCACCACAAGAGCTGGCGCGCCATCTCGTGATTGAGCCCGACCATGTAGGTCTCGATGAACGCATGGTTCGTGACGAGCAGGCCTACGGTGTCCGGCGGGATCAGCTCCACGCCCGGCAACAGATACTGCTTGCTCAGATCGCGCAGCGGCGCGTACATCGGCTGCGGAAACTCCGGCGCGGCCATGATCGGCTCGAGCGGGTCCGGCGGATTCCAAAGCGTCGCGGAGATCGCCACGAGGCTCCGCGTTCGCGTGACGACGGTCAGCGACGGATTCAGCCGCGCGACGAGCGCGCCGCGCAGCACCGCGACGTCGGCCGGCGGGCGCGGCGGCGGCTCGACGGGATGATCGACCACGATCGGCGAGAGCCCCAGCAGCGCCTCGCGAAAACGCGCCGCTTCGGCCGAGTCGCTCGCGCCGCCCGGCCCCGTCGCAGGCGGTGTTTTGGGCGGAACGACCGTGAAGTTCGGGCGCGGGCCGATCGTCGCGATCCCGCTCGGCGTGAGCTGCCCCAGCGTGATGACGCCGGCGGCATCGTGCGCGGCGAGCGCGTTCTGAATCCGCGGGTACGCCAAGCCGGCGGCGACGGCGACGGCGACGAGCACCGCGCTCATCGCGACCACACCGGCGACCGCGGCGACGACCACGAGCACCGCCAGCAGCAGCACGATCAGCGCGATGACGGCGCACGAAAGCCAGCGCCGCACGAACGCTGCCCACGGCGGCTCGAGCGTGGCGGCGACGTCGTCGATCGTGCGCAGCCCGCCGGGGGGCTTCAGCGGCGGGACGAGCTCGACGGTACCGTCGTTGATGCGCCGCACCAGCGTATCCGGCGCGTACGTGCCGAGATTCTGGCGCCGGCGCACCGCACCGCGCGGGCTCGTGATGCGGCGAAACGCGCCGCTGAACGCGCGCACGGGCAATCGCGTCGCCGCCATCGTCGCGGCGACCGTGCGCGGGCTCGCGAGCACCTGGGCGTGCACAGGCGCGGTCAGCGTGAGCATCGTGACGTGGGGTGCCGCGACGAAGTGCTGCGCGAACAGCCGCAGCATTGCGGCGCGCGCGAGCTGCGCCTGGCGCAGCAATTGGTTCGCGCGAATGACGCCCTCGACTTGCTTCCACGCGGACGCGAGCAGTTGCGCGCGCTCCTTGAGCACCACCTGCGTCCCCATCCCGCCGCCGCTGCGATTGCGCGGATCGAGGTTGAGCTCGTTGAGCCACCCGGCTTTGGTGCGGTCGACGCGCGGCGTTCCGGCATGCCAGCGGCCGTAGATGGGCGGCACGATCTTCGGGTCCGCGCCGGGGTTCGCGAGATCGACGACCGTGGGCGTCGTGAGGTTGAGCAGCGGCTCCAGCGCGGTCTGAAACCGGTCGCGGTCCGCAGCGGGCCATGGCGTGGTCTGCGTGTGGATGCTTCGCAGCGCGCCTTCGAGCCCCAGCGGACCGCCCGCGCTCGGGAAATGCGGGGCGGGATCGCTGACGTCCATCGGGCGGATACCCACCTCGGCCGGCAGATTGCGCGGGGTGAGCCGCCGCACGAGCGATTCGAAATCGCCCGCGTCGCTGGTGCGAAACGAGAACCGGTAATACACCGGCAGCCGCAGCGGAAACACCGTCGCGTGCGTCCACGCCGCGTCGGTCGTCGCGTCGCCGCTGACATCGTTGCCGAGCCCCGCTTTGCGGCCGACCTCGAACGCCGGCACGAGAAACGCGGTGTACGACGTCTCGGGATCGAGACGCCTGGGGCAGAGCACGCGCGAGACGAGCGCCGACGGATCGGTGGCGACGGCGGTCTGCACGTCGTCGTAGCCGCTGATCTGCACGTGCGCCCAGTTCCAGGAATCGGTGAGGTCTTGCAGTGCCTCCTTGACGATCACGTCGATCACGGGAAGCGGGTTCGGCGCGACCTTCGGTTCGGTGAATTCAGGCACCGACGGCGGCGGTCCGGGCGCCGCGGTGTCTTTCAGCACGATGAGCGCGACCCAGGGGCGCAACCGGTCCGCCGCCGGCCCGGCGGGCGTGAACATCCAAGGCAGATCAGCGTGATCGAAGTCGATCCCCGCCAAATAGTTCGGCTCGAAGTTGGCCGTGAAGTTGCGCGGCTCGGTGCGCACGACGTGCCGCGGGTCGAAACCGATGATGTCGCCCGGCCCGAACACGAACACGTCTTTGGTGACCGGCGGCTGCGCCGCGCCGTCGGCGCTCAGCGTTACGGCGACCGAAAGCTTCGGCCGGCTCGGCACGACGCCGAACGTGTCGGCGTCGGTCAGGCTCGCGCCGATCCCGCGCCGGACCCAGGAAACGAAGCGATAGCGCCCGAGCGCCGGGCCTGCGGCGGGGCTCATTGCGCGACGAAGACCGGGATCACTTGCAGCATGCCATGGTCCTCGGGATGTGCGGCGAGGTGCGCGTTGAGCGCGCTCGTCGCCGCGTACTGGCTCGCGGCGGCGCCGAAGACGTCGTTTCGCAAGCGCAGGTCGACGGTGCTCGCGACGACATAGCGCTCGTGGTCGACCGCGACGGCGCTCTTCGTGCCGAAGGCGACGTACTTGGCGTCGCCCGTGTTCTTGAGCGGCGACAGCGCGGCCGCGCTGCTTTGAATCGACGCGAGCAGCGCGTCGCGGACCATCACCGAACGGCCGATGAACGAGGCGCGGCGATCCACGTCGGGGACGGTCCAGTCCTGATAGTGCGCGTCGCGCGGCGATTGGTGTCCGAAGCGGATGTCGGACGAACCGATGGTGACGCCGGCGTCGAACGCCTCGTACGACTTCGCGCCGATCTTGTCGGTGTCGCTGAGATCGACGAACTGCCCGCGCGCGAACAAATCGGTGACGGGGTTGATCGTCTCCGGCGAGCCGTCCACCGTGACGCCGGCGATGCGGAAGGTGTGGCCGTCGCTGGGCGTCGCGTTCCCGAACCGCGTCAGCGGCACGTCCAGCGGCACCACCTTCTCGCGAACCGTCAGCGAGCCGAGCGGGTGCACGACGAGCACCGACGTGTCGGGCTTCTGCGTCGCGAGCGAGACCGCGGGCGACGTATCGGGCGGCAGCGCGGCATTCCACGAGCGCGGATCGGCGAGCGCTTTGGTGAGCTCGGGCAGCACCGGCTTGCTCGGAATCGAGATCTGCTGGTCGTCGCCCCACGTCAGGTCGACCGTGGCCCCGACGCTGAAGAACAGGATGTGCAGCTCGGCGTGGCCGTGCAGATGCCACGGCGTCGGCCCCTCGACCGTGCCGTCGACGTGGATACTGCACAGCGAGTGGCCTTTGAAATCGACGTCGAGTCCGGCGGCGAAATCGAACCGGAAGTGGAACGGCGAGAAGATGAACAGGACGTCGAAGCCGATGAAGCCGTGGATGGTGAAGCCGGCAGCCGACGCGTACAGATCGACGTTGGCGCCGAACTGCGCGGAGTTCGACGTGACGGCGATGTACGAGTTGGAGCTGAGCCGCGGGTTGTCGCCGCTGCCGATGCTCACCGACATGCGCGCCAGGTGCGGGAACCCGACGGGCGGCTGGAAATGCGGGTTGAGGCCGCCGCACGAGAACGCGAAGTTCGGGTCGTCGCCCCAGCTCAGCCGCAGCGCCATGTCGCCGGCGATCGCGTACACGAGCACGCGCGAGTCGTAGAGCGACCCGTCGATCGCGAACAGCTTCGCGCCGAAGTCGAGCGTGCCGAGGATGTCGATGTGCAGCTCGATCAGCGCGACGTCTTCCGTCGGCAGCGCCGCTTTGACTTGGCCGAGGATCGCCAGTCGCACCGGATCGGGCACTTCGAGGATGAGGCCGAGCGCGAGCGTGATCAGCGTCGGCGTCCCCCACCCGAGCTCGAGCATCGGGCCGAAGACGTACCGGCCGTCCGCCGGCGGGAAGATCGTGCGCAGGTCGCTGATGATGCGCGGCGCGTTCGCGACCGGGTCGGGTGGAAAAAGGATCGAATCGAGCGTATGCGCGCGCAGCCCCGCGCGCAACGCGTCGAGCACCATCGTGCGGTGGATGCCGGCGAGCCCGCCGACACCGTTGAGCGTGAATCCGAATCCGAGCTGCATCGGCGGGAACTCCGCCGTGATGATCAACAGGAACGCCCACCCGGACGACCCGTCGGGCATCTTGGTGTCGAGCAGCCCGATGACTTTGAGCTGCACGATCCCCGCCAGCGTGAGCTCGAGGATCCCCGCGTACTCGCCTTTGTCAGGATCGAACGAGATGTAGCCGCCGCCGACGACGATGCCCGCATCGACCACGATGCCCAGGCCCGTCGGCGGCTTGAACCCGAAGCCGATGTCGAGCGGTCCGAGATTGCCCTTGTGGAACGCGAGATCGGTCTTGAAGCCGACGCGGTCGACGGCGACCTTGAGCGGTCCCAGCGTCGCGCCCGCGGTGATGCTCGTATCGATCTCGAGATCGGTGCCCGACGGCTTGACCAGAACGTGCAGCTGCTGAATGTCGACGCCGAGCACGCTGAAATGCAGCGGCAGGTTGAGCTCGAGCGCGGCGCTGCCCGTGAAAAAAACACCACGCGAGCTCGACCAGCCGGCGCCCAGGTCGAAGCCGAACTGGAAACCGTCGCCCGGTAGCAGCGACGATAAAAAGCTGTCGCCGTCCTTGAAGTTGAGGACGATGTTGCCGCCGTGCAGGTCGAGCCCGATCTGGAAATCGCCGCGCGCGCTGTTCGATGCGACGTCCCATTGCACCGACGTTCCGATTCCGAGCTTGATCTGCGCCGCTTCGAACCGGCTGCCCGTCGCCGAGCCGAGGATCAGCACCGTTCCGCCGCCGGGCTTGGACTTCACCAGCCGCACCATCGCGGCGCCTTGCAGCGTTCCGCCGACGGGCTTGATCGACAGGTTTGCCGGCGGCTGCAGCAGGATGGTCGCGCCGCCGCGCAGGTCGCCGTCGATGACGAGCTCGAGCGCGAACCCCGAATCGTTCAGTGGAATCGTGAAGTCGACGTTCGCCGGGATGTCCGCCAGCAGCTTCGCTTGGATGCCGCGTGGGTTGAGGTCGGTTCGCGCCGACACGTCGGCGGTGAACACGTGCAAGACGTGCGGGTTCACGGTCGTGTCGATCGACGCCGGCGCCGAAGCGCCGACCAGCAGGTCGCGCAGCCGCTCGAGCATCGCGGCGCCGTCGAAGGCCGGATCGTTCCAGCCGTATACGTCGTGCAGCACGTTCAGCGGCGAGCCGAACAGACCGCCGATACGGTCCAAACGCAGCGCCCGTTTGACATACGGTATCTTCGCCGGTCCGCCGTCGCCGGGCTGAACGGTGCGATCGATCAGGCCGGGGATCTCGAGCATGCCCACCATGATGGGGTGATAGCCTTCGAGGTAACCGACGACGAGGTAGCCCAGGAGCGCGTCGACGAGACCGTTGCAAAGTTCGTGACGTCGCCCGGCCCCAGGACCCAACGTGCCTTCCAGTGCTTGAGTCGTTCGCGACGGTCTCGAGCGACGTGACGAGATCCTTGATCGCGTTGACGATCTGCAGCCCCACCGAAGCGATCTGGGCGGCGTCCTCGGCGACGATCGCAGCGGTCAGCTGCGTAATGAGCGGGGGAAGAGCTTGCGCGGAGTTCGCCGCCGTCGCGAGCGCGTTGGTAAAACCCGCTTGCGCCAACAGCGCCGGCGGAAAGCGCAGGCCCAGCTCTTCGAACAATCCGAGGACGTCGCCGGTCTGCAGCCGGTGCTCGAGCGGCGCGAGCGCACGGCCGAGCACGAGCGCCAGCTGCTCGATCGTCCCGGCGCCGCTAGCCACGCTGCAACACCTCGCCGCGAGCAGAGGCGCAGCGCGCGCACGAGCGGCGCGAGCACGAGCCGGCGCAGCGACGCCGCGCGAGCGGGTAGCGCAACAACGACGGACCGATCAGGGCGCTCACGCCGTAATAGAGCGCCTCCAGCGCGGGCACGAAGCGCCGCGCGCCCGGACGGAGCTCGAGCCCGTCGCGCCAGCGCCGAACGAACACGACCTCAGGATGCAGATCCGACTCGAACGCGATGCTGAAGCTGCACCAGCGGCCGGAGAAACCCGGCGAACCGCGTTTCCCGGTACCGCTCGCCGCGGCCGCCGGCGCGAAGCCTTTCCACATCGCGATGTACTTCAGCCACCCGAGCAGCGCAGCGTGCACTTCGCGTTCGACCTTCGGAAATTGCGTCGTGTACACTGGTTGAAATTTTCCGTCCGCGAGGCTGCCGAACTCGACGGTGAACACGACGGTCGGCGCGGCGCTGAGATAGGTTCGGCTGAACGTGTAGTCGTCGGATGCGCCGGGCGCCGGATACATGCCGATCGACGGCGCGACGGGATACTTCGAGTTCGCGATCGCGAGCGGCGCCGCGCCGGCGGCGAGGCGGATCGCTTCGCTCATCGCGTTGCCCACCGCCACGTGCTCGTCGAGCAGCCGCACCGGCGAATTCGGGATGAACTCTTCGTACACGGTCCCCGTCTTGCCGTCTCGCCCGTTATGGGCCCCGCCGCGGTCCCACGCCGCCTCTGAGAACGTCTTGGTCTTGTCGGTCGTCTGCTCGGTTTCGATACCCCATGGATAGGTGATCTGCGGCGAATACGAGTGCGCGTCGATGTAGAACGACGGCCTGCACGTATCGCGCAACAGCCGCACGTTCTTGCTTTCGACCTCGGAGAATACCGAAGGCCCGCGATAGACCTCGCTCGCGGCAGCGTCCGATATGCTGAGCTTCGGGTCCGCGAGCGCCGCGTCGTTGTAGTACTTCTCCTTGTAGAGCCAAGCGATATCGAAGTTGCGGTTGACGTCGACGCCGATACGCGGGTCGTCCACCCCGACCGGCGGGGCCGGCTGCGAGCGGTTCTTGCGCCAGAGCACCTTGAGCGGGTCGGCGGCGTTGTCGATGCAGTACTGCCGCCCGGCCGGGTTCGCCAGGGGCAGCACGTACCAGTCGACGTTCTCGACGATGCGCTTGACGTCGGCGGCCGAGATCGGCGGACCGGGGCCGTACGTGAGCGGCGGCACCTCCGACGTGTCCGTCCAGGCGTCGATGATGAACGGCGTCCCGCGGTGTACGCCCTGAGCGGCTTCGCGATGAGCGACAGCACGGCGTCAGGCTGCGCCAGTTCCCGCGCGTGGACGCCGGCGACGAGCAGTGCGACCGGCCGGCCGGGGTCGCCTTGCCGACCCGCAGGTAGGAGTACTCGCGCGGAGGTGCGTCGACGGAGACCGCCTTGGCGACGAACGGCGTCTTCTTGCACAGCGTGGGATACGTCGCTGCGAGCGACGTCAGCGTCGCCTCGATCGCATCCGCGCTGAGGTAGCCCATTCAGGCGGTCCCCAGATCGAGCGGCGTATTGGAGATGTCGGCGAACGCGAGGGCCGCCTGCTGTGCGACGTCGGCGGCCGACTCTTCGTGTACGACTTGCGCGCCGGTCGCGACGATCGCGGCCTGGGCCGCATCATCGACGATCGCGTCCACCGTCCAGGTGTTCGCGCCAACCTGCTTCGCCGTTTGCCCGAGGATCCGCGCGTTCGGGACCGCGCTCACGGCGCCGAGCGTCGCGGGGTCAGCCTGGATCGTAATAAACTTCGGCACCGCAACACCCCGTCCGCGAGGCACATCCCGCCAACCGACTCGAAGGGGGCTAACGCGTGTCCAGGCGCTGTTGCTCTGGAGACCTAAGAATGCTGTGAAAATCGTCCGCCGTCAAGGGACCTCGGGCACAGTGAGCGTCGCGGCGAGCTCCGCTGCTTTCGCCTTGACCGCGTCGCGAATCTCGCGCACGCGTTCGGGCGGCTGGCCTTTGGGATCGGGCAGCCCCCAGTCTTCGTCGACGCGCGCGACGCCCTCGACGTCGCAGCCCATCGTGATGATGCGGTCCGCGCGTGCGCTATGGCCGGATCGAGCAGCTTCGGCCGCGCGGCGCTGATGTCGATGCCGTCCTCGGCCATCGCCTCGACGACGCCCTGATCCGGTTCGTCGGCCGCGATCGTGCCGGCCGATGCGACCTCGACGCGGTCGCCCGCGAAATGCCGCAGATACGCTTCGGCCATCTGCGAGCGGCCGGTGTTGTGGCGGCAGACGAACAGCACGAACGGCACGAGCGTCTTCTCCATCGCCATGACGTCGACGAACCGTCCGTCGAGCTTTCCCATCTCGTGGAAGGTGCCGACCTCGCGGTATCCGAGCTTGCGGTACAAACCTTGGCCGCCGGTGTTGAACGTGAACGTGAACAGCACGATCTTGTGGAAGCTCGTTCGCCTTCGCCGTCTTCTCGAGCGCGCGCAGCAGCAGCGAACCGACGCCCGTGCCGCGCGCATCGCGCGCGACGTAGACGGACAGGTCCGCGACCCCGGAGTACGCGCAGCGGTGCGAGTACGGGTTCAGCGACGCCCAGCCCATGACGTCACCCGCCGCGTTCTCCGCGACCAGCACGGCGTAGCGGTCTTGGTGTGCCGCCCACCAGTCTGCCATGTCGTCCGCGGTTTTCTCGTCTTCGTCCAGCGTCGCGACGCGGTCTTCGATGCCCTCGTTGTAGATGCGCCGGATCGCGTCGAGATCGCCGGCGCTCGCGCTGCGGACGCGCAGCGCCGGCTATGATGTGCATTCGCGACCTCCGGGTGCGGGACGACGACCGCCGCGGCCGCCGTTTTCGAGAGCGGAGAAAGCCACGCGAACAGCGCCGTCGCCGCGAAGGCGCCGAGCAGCTGCGCGACGATGAACGCCGGCGCGTCCTGCGGGCGGATCCCCGCGAACGTGTCGGTGAGCGAGCGCGCGAGCGTCACCGCGGGATTCGCGAACGACGTCGACGGCGTGAACCAGTACGCGCCGACGATGTACGCGGCGACCGCGTACGGCGTCGGCGCTCGGCCGCGCGCGCACGCAGCCCCAGATCACGGCGAGCAGCCCGAACGTCGCGACGAACTCGCTCACGAGCATGCCCGCACCGGCGCGCACGTGGCCCGACGCGAAGAACGGCGGCAGCCCGAACATGCCGTCCGCGAGCGCCGTGCCGCACAGCGCGCCGGCGATCTGCGCAACGACGTAGAACGGCACGGCGGACCACGCGAGCCCGCCTTGCCACGCGTCGGCGAGCGTCACGGCGGGGTTGAAGTGCGCGCCCGATACCGGCCCGAACGCGAGGATCAGCGCGACGAGCGCGCCGCCGGTCGCGAGGGTGTTCGCCAGCAGCGCGAGGCCGCGTTGCCGCCACAAGCGCTGCGCCATGATCCCCGAGCCGACGACCGCGGCGAGCAGGAACGCCGTGCCGACGAACTCGGCGACGACGCGGCCGCAGGTTCAACGCAACGCGCGCTTGCGCAGCTGCGGCGCAGCAGGTCGTCGCGCGCTTCGGACTCTTCGTGCACGACGTAGGTTTCCCAGCGGCGGCCGTCGGATCGCTCGCCCACACTTTCGTTTGCTTCGCGTAGCAGCACGTCTCTCGCGCTCGACGTCGACCGCGTGGCCGGCCGCCTCCAGCCGGGCGATCTGCGCGTCGACCGCGTCGGTCGATCGACGACGATGCCGAAATGCTGGCCGGGTCCGGCGTGCGCGTCGGCGTCGAGATCGAGCGCGAGCTCGAGCCCGGGCTGCTCGGTGACGAAGAGCGCGTAATCGGCGAGCTTCTTGCGGCGCGCGTCGAGCAGCGTGGAATAGAACGCGACGCTCGGTCGAGGTCGCGCGTCGCGAGGTTGAGGTGCATCTTCATGCGGGGGCTCTTTGTGGGATGAGGAGCGCGTGCGGCGTCGATGCGCTCGCGTGCGCCGGCGGCGAGGCGATAGTAGACCCAGGTGCCGCGCCGTTCGCACGTCACGAGCCCGGCTTCGCGCAGGACCCGCAGGTGGTGCGACACGGTCGGCTGCTTCAGCGGCAGCGCGCCGTGAAGTCGCAGACGCAGACTTCGTCCTCGGCGCGCGCGAGCGTCGCGAGCATCGCCAGCCGGTCGTATCGGCCAGGGCCTTGAAGATCGCCGCGTCCTCGGTCCGGTCCGTCGGGTCCACCGCGGCGGGCGGGCAGCAGCGTTGCATCGACATCTTCGATCCTAGGCGCTATATCGCCGAATGTCAATATAGGGGCCGGGGAAGATAAACCCGGGCTCAGGGCCCGATCTGCTTGACGTACTCCTGCAGCCGGCGTCCTCAAGGTGGTGAAGGCGGCGCGGACGGCGAGCTCCGGATATCTTTGTGTCCCTCACGCTCGGCGGCTTTGTGAAGGCGCTCGGGCTCGTCGTCGCTGGCCGGCGGCACCGGGCGCACGTCGTCGGAGTGGTTCACGACGAGGAATCCGCGCCCGGCAAGCTGAGATCGATGCGCACGTTGAACGGCGAGCCATGCTTGTGGCGGCGGTGGCTGTGCTCGATGAGCACCCGGCAGCTCACGATGCCGTGAAAGAAGCGCTCGAGCTTCGCCGCCTCAGCCTGAATCAGGCGCTCCAGCGCGGGCGACGCCTCGACGTCGCGATAGGCGATCTGCGGTTGAACGGCCATCGGCGCTCCTTCGCGGCCTGGGTCGCCGGGCCGTCTTACGACGACATCTTGCCGCCCGTCATACCAGGCAAAACCTGCTCGCACGGCAGCGGCGTCGAACCGTGGCTCGCGTGAACGACCTTCTTCCAGAAGTCGCACAGGTGGATCATCTCCATCGGCGTCATCTGAAGGCCGGCGTCTCCCAGCGCGAAGCCGGTGGAGAACCACGTTCGTGCCGGCGAGATTGGGCAGCGCGTTTTGCTGCCGAAGGAAGTCGATCACCCGATCGGCCTGCGCCGCCGGGTTTTTCCGGTACACGAAGATGTCGATGTTTTTCGTTTGCTGCCAGCCGTTGGCGATGACGATGACTACGCGCTTCCCCTCGGGCGGCGGACGGTGCAACGCCTCGCCTGCGGCGTAGAGCGTCCCGATCGGATCCGAATGGTCGAAGGGCTTCGTGGCATTCAAGACGTCCTTGATCGCCGCATCCGCCGCCTCGAGGAACTGCGCTCGTTTTTTCTGCTCCTGCAGCGGCACGCCGTTCGGATCGATCCTCGGGACGGCTCTGGCGAACACCGGAGGTATGCCGACCCCGGAGCTGGTGATCGGGAGCAGCTCGATCCGCGAGTCGCCCGTGACGCACGCCATCACGGCGTGCGCGATCTGTTCGTAGCTCGCCCGCCGGTCGTGCGGAACGGTGTTTCCCGCGGCGAGGAGCAGCTCGACGCGAACGTTCGTAAGAAGATCGCTTCGAACCGCGTCCTCGAGCTCGCATTTGTTCGGCTCCTCCGCGCGAAGCGGCCCGCCGCGGCTGCCCGAGACGAGCGTCGCGGTCGCCCGCTCCGACGAGAGCCATCGTACGAACGGCTTTGCCGGTCAAGTTCATCGGTTCACCTACAGAGCGGGGCAACCGAGTTCTGACCCAATGTAAAGGACCCCTGCTCGGTAGAGGGGGGCGACCGCCGAAGGCCCAAACGACCTGACCCCTTCCCGAACGCTTGGTCGGCCGACCGGGACAATCGTCCTAGTCGAACCGTTCCATCCTCGGGCGGCGAGCGCGTCGACAACAGCCAGGTCTCGCGCGCATCTTAACGACAGTTCGGACGGACGCTTCACAGATCGGCCGCGCTACAGCATCCTTCTCCTTTGCGATATCACGCAGGACCGGGTCAACCGGACGTACGGTAAGGAGCGCCAGAAAAATGTTCTTGGGCACCGTCAGATACGACGACATACCGAGCTCGAACGGCAACGGGCGCGTCGCCCCGCCACACGACGGCCAAAAAGTCCACACCCGGTTTCACGGCACGTGCGAGCAGTGACGCGGATCTCGGCGCGACCTCGCAGCGCGTGTCCGATATTCAAGAGCGCATCGAGCACTTCAAGCTCGCCTGCAGCGACGGAGAGACGCACATCCAGGGGGCGGAAGCACGGCGCAACGGTATCCCGCAGTACGGCCGCGGCTGGCCGCTCATGCTGGTCGGCGCGCTCGCGATCGTGACGGTTGCGCTCGAATACCTCCCGGCCTCGCTGTTCACGCAAATCTTCACCGAAGTTCGCGGGCAGTGGCAGATGCTCACGATCACGTTCACGGCAATCCCCGCGGTGCTCGCCATCGGGCTCGGCGAGCTGCTGCACCGCATGCGGGAGCCTTCCCGCCAGCGGCCGATCGAGTCGACCTTGCTGGTCGTGGTCACGCTCGCCACCGTGATCTTCCTCGCGATCGGTTATCAGCTGCGCGTCGGGTGGTTGTCGCAAAGCGGCCACAGCATCAGCGGACTCGATTCGTGGGTGGAAGGGATCGCGCTTGCGTCCATCGCGGCGATCGGGATCATCCTCACGGTGGTCAGCTCCTATTACCGCGAGGGGTTCGAGATGTTCAAGGTCCGCCGGGAGCTCGGCAGATACCGGAGCGAGCTGCAAGCCAACGAAGGTCACCTCAAGGCGAACGAGCGCGACTTGGACCGCGCGCTCACGGCGCTGTACGGCCCGGTCCCGACGCGCGAGCGACTGGCGGACCGCGCAGACGCGCAACGGCGCGGCGACGCGGACAAGCTTCAGGCCTTCGAGGCCGAGCAGAATGCCGCCGCGGCAAGCCGGCAGGTCGAGGCGGAAAAGCAGCGCGCCGAGGTCGAGAAACAGCGCGCCGAGCTCGAGACGCAGCGCGCCGAATTCGAGAAACAGCGCGCCGAGGCCGAAAAACAG
>CAWBVR010000040.1:0-148330 GCA_963792235.1 Vulcanimicrobiota bacterium | reverse complement strand
GACCCCACAGCGTCACGTGGTCGGGGACGCGCGGGTCGCCGACGGCACCGAAGTAGATCGCGTCGAACGGCCGCAGCTGCGCGAGCCCGTCATCCGGCATCATCACGCCGTGCGCGCGGTAGTAGTCCGAACCCCAATCGAAGGACGTGAATTCGAGGCGCAGGTCGCGGTCCAGGCGTTGCAGCGACTCGAGCACCTGCACGCCGGCGGCGATCACCTCCGCGCCGATCCCGTCGCCCGGGACGGCCGCGATCCGATACGAGCCCATGCGGCCAGATACGCCCGCCGAAGGACGGCTCCTCGCGGCGCTCGTTCGCGCTGCCGGGACGCGGGCACGCCGCGGGAGAACGCCGCGCTCGATGCCTCTGGAATTTCGGTGCAGCAAATGCGGTCAGGTCAAGGACGTGCGGACGCTGCGCGCGTCGGTGTGCCCGGAGTGCGTCGCCGGCGCGGAGCGCGACGCGGAGATCGCCGCCGATGCGGGGCTGACCGCGCGCAAGCAGTACGAGGACGCGCTCGCGCGCGGGCCGCACTACACCGGCGCGCTCGACGACTGGACGTCGAAAGATCCCATCCTGCTGGCGGACGGCGAGCACTTCGTCTGCCCCACGTGCAAGCGCGAACGGCATCTCGTGCACGACCTGTCGTACCGCTGGCAAAAGAAGCCGTACCCGATCCCCACCAAATACACGCCGTGCGACGAGTGTCACCGCAAGGAGACCGACGACACCGCCTTCGTGCGCCCGCGCGACCGCTTCAGCCGCGAGCGCTAACGCAAAGCGCGGTTCGGCGCCGTCTACTTGACGTCGCTGACGTCGGCGAGCGCGACGTAGTGCGTCGCGTCGAGCGCGTAGATCGCAAGCAGCGTGACGTAGGGCGTACCGTCGACGGTCTTCGCGAACGCCTGCGTGCGCGTGGCGGGCGCGCTTGCAGCCGCGCCTGACGGCGTCCAGCCGGCAGTCGTAAGCTGCTTCGCGAACGCGTCGAACACCACGGCGAGGCCGAGCTTGGACTCGAGGCGCGCGGCGGTGGTGGTGCCGTCGGTCGCGGGACCAGACGCGGTGATCGTGATGCCCCCGGGCGCGGTGAACGTCGGCAGCGGCGAACGCCGCGCGAAGTCGTCGAACGGCGACGGCGCATCGCTGCACTGGAATGCGGTACCACGGTCCGACGACGCGACCGACACATCGAAGCCCGTCGCATCGGATGCGTTCATGACGGCGATCGCCGTGCGCGGCTCGCTCGGCGAGCACCACGTCTTGATCTGCGGGAACGGCAGCGAGAAGCCGCCCTGCGGCATCCCGAAGCGGCTGCGGATGTCGGGCGCAGGCTTCCAGCCGGCTTGCGTCAACGCCGGCATCGTACGCCGTGATGACCGCGTCGCGGCCCGCCGGGGCATCGAAGTAGAGCGTTGTCGGGCGCGTGACGGCGATCGTCGTACCGGCTCCGCGGCCGCCCGTGCTGAACATCGTTCCCGGCCTGACGGTCTCGACCACGCTGCCGAGCAGCATCGCCTTCGGCAGCGGGACCGACGCCGGGAGGTCCTTCGGTGCCGCGTGCAGCGTGACGGTCGCGTCGGTGTAGCCGCCGCGCGAGGCCACGCGTTGCGCGAGCCTGAGCGCGTCGTCCTGATCGGACGCCGCCGCGACGAGCGGCAGCAGCGTGAAAGCGGCCGCGACCAGCCCGGTCAGTCGCAGCCGGGTCATGCCGCGCTCTTTTTCCGTTTCGGCTTGGCGGCGCTCGCGGTTTTCTTCGCTTTCGAGGCGCCGCCGCGCTTGGCGGGCTTTGCCTCGTCCTCGTCTTCGTCGGACGCGCTCGCGCCTCTGCCGCGGCGCGACTTCGACTGCTCCAGCGACCGCTGCAGCACGTCCATGAGGTTGACGACGTTGGTCGCCGCGGGCTTGTGCGTCGTCGGGCGCCTCGATCTCTTCGCCGTTCGCGCGCGCCTCGATCATCGCAAGCACGTCTTCCTTGTACTTGTCGTGGAAGGCCTCGGGATCGAACTGCGCCACGCTCATCGTGTCGATGAGCATCTTCGCGATCTTTTTCTCGCCGTCGGCGACCTTCTCGTTGAGCGCCGGAAAGTCGAAGCCGCTCTGCTCCACCAGCTCGTCGACGAAGTGCATCAGCTCCAGCACGAGCGCTTCGCCGTTGGGCTTGACCGCGGCGATGTGCTCGCGCGAGCGGATCACCACACGCGCGATCGCGACCTTGCCGGAATCGATCAGCGCGTCGCGCAGCAGCGCGTAGGCGTGGCGCCCCTTTTTCTCGGGCTCGAGATAGTACGGCGTGTCGAAGAACATCGGGTTGATCTGGTCGAGCTCCACGAACTCGACGATCTGCACCGACTGCGTCGCCTCGGGGCGCACCGCTTTGAGGTCGTCGTCGCTGACGGTGACGTAATGGCCCTTCTCGTACTCGTAGCCGCGCACGAGGTCGCCGTACTCCACCTTCTCGTCGCACACGCTGCAGTGGCGCTCGTTGAAGATGCGCCCCTTATCTTTCTTGTGCAGGAAGTTGAAGCGCAGGTCGTTGCTGCGAACGGCCGTGTACAGCTTCACCGGAATCGTGACGAGTCCGAAGTTGATTGCGCCGGACCAGATCGCATGTGCTGCCATGTGTTACCTTATTTGACGGGCGGCTTCGGCCGCTTGCGGGCGAAACGCGAGAGTTCGGGGCGTAGGCCCGAAGTCACCAGAGCGAGCGGGCCTTTGATAGGGCGCTTTCGAGCGATTGGGGTTGCCACCCCTCGCGCCGCCACGGGTCGCCGTTCTTCGCGAGGAGCTTGGGCACGTTCGCGATCGTCCACCGCCGCATCTCGGCGGTCGTCTCGGGGGCGCGCTTGCGGCGCATCGCCTCGACGTCCCGCCAGGCCAGCGGCATCGACACCGGCGCCCCGTCCCGAGCCCGCACGGTGAACGGCGCGACGTAGGTTTTCCCCTTGCCCACCTGCACCCAATCCAAGTACACCACGTCGTCGGGCCGCTTCGCGATGGTCCGCTCCAGCGTCGAGTCCTTCGGCAGCACCGTGTGGATGCGCCGGGCCAGGAGCTCCGAGACGCCCTTGGCCACGTCGTAGTCGTAGTGCGGCTCCAGCGGCACGATGACGTGGAGGCCCATCCCGCCCGTCGTCTTCACCAGCGGCGTGATCCCGATGTTGCCGAGCTCCTCCCGGAACGCGAGCGCGACCTTCGCGAGCCGCGCCAGCGGGCACCGCTCGCCGGGATCGAGGTCGAACAGGATCACGTCGGGGACGTCGATGGCCGGCATGTGCGAGTACCAGATGTGCAGCGTGATCGCGGCGAGGTTCGCCACCCACACGAGCGACGCTTCGTCGTCGACGACCACGTACGTCACGTCGCGCGGGATGCCGGTGGACGGCGGGATCGTCACGCGCGACACCCAGTCCGGCGTGTAGCGCGGCATCTGCTTCTCCCAGATCCCGCGCGACACGGCAATCCCGTCGGGGAATCGCTCCATCGTGAGCGGGTTGTCGCGCAGGTACGGCAAGATCGCGGGCGCGACGGCGCGGTAGTACGCGACGAGGTCGCCCTTCGTGTAGCCGTCGTTGGGAAACAGCACCTTGTCCTGATTGGTGAGCTTCACCACGCGCCCACCGACGTCGACGGTGGTTTCGGTCTTCTTCGTTGCCATTTAGGCGTCCGGGTCCGCGTGGACTTCGCGCTCGCGCACCACGGTTTTCGGGTCTTTGTCGATGCGCAGTCCTAAGAACACCGGCTGGCGCAGGATCCCTTCGCGCGTCCACTCCGCGAACGTGATCTCGGCGACCAGCTCCGGCTTCACCCAGTGCGCCGGCGTGTTCGTCTTCGGTTTTTCTGCGAAGGGCGCCGTCTTGCGCTCTAGCGGCGCGAGCTTCTTCATCACGTCCTTGAGGATTTTCGTGTCGTATCCCGTGCCGACGTGGCCCGCATAGACGAGTTCGCCGCCTTCGTAGTAGCCCACGAGCAGCGACCCGAACTCCTTGCGGCTGCCGCGCGGCTCCGTCCAGCCGCCGACCACGAACTCCTGGCGCTTCTTCGCCTTGATCTTCACCCACTCGCGCGAGCGGATCGAGCGGTACGGCGAGGTGCGCACCTTGCCGACGATGCCTTCGAGGCCGCGCTTCTCCGCGAGCGCGAACAGGTCGTTGCCTTTGATGAGCACGTGCGACGAGTACATCACGCCACGCTCGGGCACGATGATCGCCTCGAGCAATCGCTTGCGCTCTTCGAGCGGGCGCTCGCGCAAGTCGCGCCCGTCGGCGTACAACAGATCGAACACGACGAACGTCACCGCCGACGGATTGCGGCGCTTGAGGCCGCGCCCTTCAGGCTTGTCGCGCGACTGCAGCGCCTGAAAGTCCGGCCGCCCGTCCTCGTCGAGCACGCACAGTTCGCCGTCCACCACGACCGGGATTGAGCGGAACGCCGTTTGCAGCGTCCCCATCTCGCGGAACTGCGGCAGCAGGTCGTTGCCCTTGCGCGAGGTGAGCGTGACCGCGTCTTTCTCGACCACCGCGATCGCGCGGTAACCGTCCCATTTCAGCTCGAAGAGCCAGCGCGGGTCGTCGAACGAGCCGTCGACGAGCGTGGTGAGCATCGGCTTCACATCGCGCGGAATCGGGTCCGCGTGCGCCGCTTTCGCGCGCGCGGCGCGCTTCACCGCGGTGCCGTCGGCCGACGACGCGCGGTTGCTCTTCCAGATCGGCGCGTCTTTGCGCGAGGCTTGCAGTTGCGCGAGCGTCTTGCCGGTCTTCACGCTCTGCGCATGGTCTTCCATCTTCCAGTTCGGGTCTTCGAACTCGTCGTGGTCCTTGAACACCAGCCACGGCTCGCCGTGCTCGCCTTCGCGCGGCTTCATCTTCACCAGCGTGAACAAGCCCTTGAGCTTGTGGCCGGCGAGCACGATCTTCAGCTTGCCCTTCGCGATCTGCGCGACCGGATCGTCACCTTCGTAGAGCTGGTAGAAGCCCTCGTCCCAGACGATCACCTCGCCCGCGCCGTAGTTGCCTTCGGGGATCACGCCTTCGAACGTGCGGTAATCCAGCGGATGATCTTCCGTTTTCATCGCCAGCCGCTTCTCGCCCGCGATCAGCGTCGGGCCCTTGGTGATCGCCCACGACGGCATCACGCCCGCGGCCTCCAGGCGGAAATCCCAGTGCAGGCGCGTCGCGCGGTGCTGCTGCACGACGAAGCGGAGCTTCTTGGTAGAAGCCCCGGGGCGCACAGCGCGCTTGGGTTTGGCGCCGGGTTTTGCCCCCGAGGGTTCCGGCGTCGCCGAGAAATCGCGCTTGCGCGCGTACTCGGCGAGCCGGTCGGTGCTCTTTGTCTTCAGATGCGCTGCCCGGTTCGTTTACACCGTGTCGTCGCGCACGTCGCGCTTCGTTTTGTCGTAGTCGGCCTTCACGTCGTGGCCGGCTTCTTTGACGTGCGATGCGACGCGGTCGCCCAGCGGCATGCTGTCGCCTTCGACGGCGCGTTTGACCTTCTCGGCGCCGCCTTGCACGCGGTGCTTCGCCTCATCGAGCGCATCGTGGGTGTCGCCTTTGATCGTGTCGACCGTGCGGCGCGTGTCATCTTGTTCGCGGCGATCCATTAAGGCTTACCTCCGTTGGTCGTGGTCGTCGTCGAGCCGGACGTCGTGCCGGGGTTGGTCCCGCTGGACGTCGTGGTGGTCGTGCCGTTGTTGCGCGACGTGCTCGTCGCGTTCCAGGGCTGCCACACGAAGAGTGCGATCAGCGCGACGACGACGATGACGGCGACCAAGCTGAAGGTCGCGAGCGAGCCCCCGTTTTCGCGATCGACCGAGATGTTGCGTTCTTCCATTCGTGGCGTTCCTCCACAGGTTCGTTTACCCAGGAAGCCGCTTCACACTAACCGCGGCACCGCATGAGGCCCCGCATCACACCTCAGCCGCAGCCGCCGGGCGGCCTCACGTCACGTTCCGGCGCGCAGGAACGTGTTCCAATACCAGCACCCCCAGACTCCAACGGCGGCGCTCCACACGACGAGCGCTTGCGCAGCGCGCCAAACGGGCACCCTTTGCTGACGGGCCGCAAGCCCCATCAGCACGAGGACAAACGGCTCAAAGTCGAGCGCGTGCCGCATCCCGAACTGCGAGCCGCCGTTGGCATAGTAGAGAAGCGACGGCCCGGCTACCAGCAACGTCGCGACCCACAGCGACACGACGAGACGGCGCGGCTCGCGCGCGAAGAGCGCGAACACCAGCGCCGGGCTCGTGAACCACAGCGCTGTGCCGAACTCGAGCGGTTTGAGATACGGATACTGCGCCAGCCGCTCGGGCGCGACGACGAAGAACGAGTACAGCTCGCCGGGCACGTTGGAGAGCGCGAACGGCGAGCCCGCGGGATTCCCCATGTAGGGGTCTTCATGGAAGAAGATCGTGTGCCCGGCATCCCACGGCACGTGCCAGCGCGCTTCGTTGTACGCGACCCACAGCAAAAAGAACGGCAGCAGCGCGAGCACGAATGCGAGCGCGTTGCGCGGGCGCCGCTCAGCCTGCTCTGACCCTTCGACAGGCTCAGGGGTCGAAGGGCGCTCCAAAAATCCGTCCCACACCCACCAGAGCATCACGGGCAGCGCCATCACCAGCGTGAAGCGTGAGCCCAGCGCGAGCGCCATCCACACCGCGACGAGCCAGCCGCGCCGTTTGCCCGCGAGCTCACATAGCGCGAGCAGCGCGAACGCGACGGCCGACGTCTGCGCGATGAACCACACGTCGCCCAGCATGGAGCACCACAGCAGATCGGTGCCGGCGAGAAAGAACACGACGAGCCACACCGCCGTGCGGTTCGTCACGCCGATGCGCTCGAGCAATGCCCACGCCGCGCCGACCGCAACGCCGCACAGCAAGCACGCGAGCAGCGTCTGGTTGGCGGCGGTGCCGGCGAACGCGACCAGTGGCAGCATCAGCAATGCCGGCACGGGATCGTTCACGACGTAGCGATGCCCTTCGAAGAGCACCGCGTCGATCACCGGCCCCGGCCAGAGCGCGTCGATGAAGATGTGGCCGTGCAAGAGCGAGCTCGCGAGCAGCACGTAGTTGTCGTACGGAGAGTGCCGGCCGTGCGCGGCGAGGAGCGCGACGATCGCCCCGAGCAATCCCGCGAGCGCGGCGTTCATTTTGACGGCGCTCCGCCCCCGGCTCGGGTGCGAAGCACCCGGCGCAAAGCGCACACGGTCCGAAGGACCTGCGGATTCGGCCGGCGGCCGAATCCTTGCCCCCCACGCGTTGCGTGGGGCCCCCCGATCTGAGCTCGCAACGACGATCGGGTCAGGGCTCTACGCTGCTGCGCTCGCTCCATCACCATCATCTCAACAAGATCTCGTACACTTGGGGGCTGCCGTCGGCGAGCAGTTTCGTGTGATAGCCCGGCAGCATGGGCGCGCCGTCCGCGACGATCGCGACCTGATGGTCGCGCATCCAGCTCACGTACTCGATGAGGTGGTCGCGCGGCAGCGCCGTGACCACGATGCGGTTGCCCAGCGCATGGTCGACGTACGCTTTGTAGGCGAGCGGCGTTGCCCAGTCCCACACCGCGACGATGACGGCGCCGTCGCGCGTGCTCGCCGCGACGCGGTCGCCGAGTTCGCGCGCGTCCGCGTCGCCGCGGCGCGCGAAGATGTCCGTGCCGAGCACGGCGTCGCGCACGAGCACCACCGCGAGCAACGTAGCGACGATGCCGAGCGCGAGCTCCGGCCGGTCGCGCCCGAACGCGCGCGCCGTGCGGTCCGCGGCGACGGCGATGCCGGCGCCGATCACCGCGTACAGCGCGAACACGTAGCGGCTGGGGTCGGCCTCGGCCGGATACGACGCGCCGAACAGCGCGGGGACGATCGCGACGAGCAGCAGCCCCAGTCCGATGACCGGCGATCGCACGGCGATGAACGCGAGGCCGGCGAGCGCGGCGATCAGCAGCCCCTGCGGCTCGTCCTCGTTGAGATAGGATCCGAACCGGGCGATGGCCTTGCGAAACGTCTCCGGCGAGAACAGCGTCGCGAGCGTCTCCTCCGGCCCCCACTCGCCGCCCGCGACCAGCGAGCGGAAACCTTCGCGCGTCGAGGGATGGTGGTCGTCCCAGAACGGCCGGCCGGGCGCGATGCCCAGCGCGAGCGTGGGATCGAGACGGTGCGCGCTCACGTACGCGCTGCGCAGCGGCAGATACGCGTACGCCGCGATGACGACGACCGCCGCGATTGCGACACCGCTCGCGACGACGCGCACCGGCCAGCGTCGCGCGAGCGTCACGACCACGCCGCCGAACAAGATCAGCACCGTGGTGTTGTCGATCGCCACCGCGACGCCCGCGAGCACGATGCCTACTGCCAGTGCGCGCTGCTCGCCGTGCAGCGCCCAGCGCACCGCAAGCGCCACCGCGACGAACGCTACGGCGAAGCCGACCGGGTGCACGTCGGCGTACGACGCGCGAAACCAGATCGTGTGCGCGAACACGAACGTCCAGCCGCCCAGGACCGCGAGCAGCGGCAGCACGTCGAACAGCAGCGCGACGGCCGTGATGGTCGCCGCGCCGCCCGCCATGGCGACCGCGGAGAGCGCATTGACCCGCGCCGCCACCGCGCCGAACGGCAGCACGTGCGTCCACACCCAGCCGAGCAGGACGTAGCCGGGGAAGCCGGTCGGGTACGGGATGCCGGCGATCCAGACGACCGTCTGAAGGTCGCCCGTGTCCCAGAAGCCGACCGAAGTCCGCACCGAGGCGAGCAGCACGACGAGCGGGACGGCGAACGCGACCGCGACCGCGCGCGTCCCCTGAAGGCGGAGGACCAAGCGCGTGCAACTACGCCCGATGCTTCGCACCGGCCTGTCGCGCAAGCGAGTGGTGATCGCCGAGCCGTTCGCGGAACACGGCTTGGCGGTGCTGCGCAGTGCGGGCATCGACGTCGATTCCCAGGTCGGGCGCTCGCGCGACGAGCTCGTCGCCGCGCTCGCCGGGGCCGACGGATTGATCGTTCGCTCGGAGACGCGCGTGGACCGCGAGCTGCTCGCCGCCGCCCCGCAGCTGTCGGTCGTGGCGCGCGCCGGGGTGGGCGTCGATGCGATCGACGTGGACGCGGCGACCGACGCCGGGATCATCGTGCTCAACACGCCCGGCGCGAACACGCTGGCCGCGACGGAACAGACCTTTGCGCTGATGCTCTCGCTCGCGCGCCGCACCCCGCAGGCGGTGCAGCAGCTGCGCGAGGGCATCTGGGACCGCAAGAACCTGATCGGCACGGAGCTGTACGGGAAGACGCTCGGCATCGTCGGGCTCGGGCGCATCGGCGGCAACGTCGCGACGCGCGCGAAGGCGTTCGGGATGACGATCCTGGTGCACGACCCGTACGTCACCAGCGCGCGCGCGGACGAGTTCGGCGCGCGGCTCCTCGACTTGCCCGCGCTGCTGCGCGAGAGCGACGTCGTGACGCTGCACGTGCCGCTGACGCCGCAGACGCTCGGCATGATCGACGCTGCGGCACTGCGCCTGCTGCGCCCGCATGCGACGGTGATCAACTGCGCGCGCGGCGGCGTGATCGTGGAGCGCGACCTGCTCGAAGCGCTCGACGCCGGCGTGCTCGCGGGCGCGGCGATCGACGTCGTCGCGGAAGAACCGCCGCCGCGCGACGGCACGGGCGCAGCGCTGCACCGCCATCCGAAGGTCATCGCGACGCCGCACCTGGGCGGCTCGACGCACGAAGCGCTCGCGCGCATCGCGACGGAGCTCGCGCACGACGTCGCGCGCGTGCTGCTCGGCGCGCCCGCGAGCGCGGCCGTGAACGCGCCCGTGCCCGACGGCCCCGACGCCGAGCGCATCGTGCCGTTTCTCGACGTCGCGTACCGCCTGGGGCGGTTCTACCCGCAGTTCGCACAGCCGCCGCGCATGCCGGCGTTCGCGCTCGTGCTGGGCGGCGCGCTCGCGGACGTGGCCGGCGAGCCGCTCGCGCGCGCGTTCTTGAGCGGTCTGCTCCAAGCGACGACCGACCGCCGCGTGTCGGTGGTGAACGCCGAATCGATCGCGCGCGAACTCGGCATCGTCGTCACCGCGCGCGGCGAGGCGAGCGCATCGTCCTACGCATCGTCGCTGCGGCTGGTCGCCGGCGACACCACCATCACCGGCACGTCGATCGCCGGCGCGCCGCGCATCGTGGAGCTCGACGGCTACGAGGTGGATGCTACGCCGTCCGGCGCGATGCTGATCACGCAGCATGCGGACGTGCCCGGCATGATCGGGCGCGTCGGCACGATCCTAGGCGACGCGCAGGTGAACATCTCGACGATGCAAGTCTCGCGCAACACCGTCCGCGGCGACGCGATCATGGTGCTCTCCACCGACCGCCCCGCCGGCGAGACCACGCTCGCGGCGCTGCGCGCGATCCCCGGCGTCGGCTCGGTGCGCTCGCTGGCCGTGTAACGTTCTAGGGTCTTTCTGCGGAGCAGGCGAACGTGCGCTTCAACGCAAAGCTTCGTCACATCGGGGGTGTCTTATCTCATTCAAACGCGGCCTGGCGATCATCCCAATTGGGGTCACGTCGGCGCTCGTCCTCGCGTTGGCCCTGCCGAGCGCGGTGCATTCGAAAACGGCGGCCGAATCGCTATCGCGTCACCCGTGCGCGCCCGGGACGCCCAACCCCACGAGCATCGTCGAGGACCCGCCCATTGCGCCGGATCCGTACAACATCACGCTCTATGCGTTCCAAGACGGTAACCGCTTCTGCTACAAGCAGCACTCGAACGACGCCTATCGCGAAGCGCCCACCATCGTGGCGCGCAATCATCCTGACCACTTCGACATCACGCTGATGAACCGGCTCGGCACGCCCGGCCCGTCATCCGCCGCGGCGCACGGATCGCACGGCGGGCCGCCGCCGCAGGGCGATCCGCCTTGCCCCGTGCTCGAGACGGGACCCACGCCGCCACCGATGCCGCCGACCGCGCAGACGTGGCCGACACCGAATCCGGTCCAGACGTTTCCGTCGGTCCCGTACCTGACGTACCTCAACCACCAGCGCTCGGTGGACCCGTACTTTCCGCATCCGGGTGTGACGGAGCCGCATCAGGGCGATACCAACCTGCACTTCCACGGCTTGGACACGGACCCGCTCGAAGACAACGTCTTCCGGTCCACGATCGTAGCGCCCAACCGCACGTGCAAGTTCCACATCCCGCTGTACCGCAATCAAGCAGCGGGGACGTACTGGTATCACACGCACATGCACCACGTCGCAGAATTTCAGGTCAGCGGCGGCCTCGCGGGCGCGCTGATCATCGTGCCCGCGTCGTCGCTCTCGCCGAACGATCCGTCGACGCCGGCCTACGACGGCCGCATCCTGATCGTGAAAGACCTCGTCCCCGCAGGCCAGACGAGCGAAGCAACGCAAAAAGCTGCGCTCCGCAGCGTGCTCGCCTCGCGCGCTGCAGCCGCCTCGCCCGCAGCAGCCGCCTCGCCGGCGGCGGTCGCGTCGCCGACGCCGGTTCCGAACGTCGACCCGCGCAATCCCCCGGCTTGGTTTACGCCGACGGGCAACGGAAACCAGAGCGCGGATTGCTTCGGCAACAAACCCGGCCCGCACGCGACGTATCAGCCGATGCAGGTCAACGGGGTTCGCATCGCGCTCACCGGCGAGAAGCATGTGCCGATCCCGCAGACGTGGCACTCGCAAGCACATGACGAGCGGTACCGCATCATCGACGCCAGCGCGGACGGCTACGTCAACGTGAAGCAATACGAACTGATCGGCAACGAACGGCGCCGGCAGCAGCTCGTGGTCCTTGCACGCGACGGCGTCGACGTGGGCAAGCAGCATCTCGCCGTGCACCGGCGCAGCGTGCTCGTCCCTCCCGGCGGCCGGCTCGACATCAACGTCGCGCGCTCGCCGCACGATCAGCTCATCGTCATGGACGGCGACTTTTGCGCAGGCAACAACGGCGACTTCACGCCGTCGCGCGACCTCCTGGTGATCCATCCGCCCAAGGCGCTCGGCGCGGCAACGAGCGCGCGTGCACGGCGCGTCACGGCGGAACGCGCTCCGGCGCCTCGCCTCGCCGACGCCCGGCATCTGACGGCCGCCGATGCGTTCGTGAAATCCCTCGCGCCGGAGGCGGCCCGGCCGCACCGCGTGCTGACGTTCCAGCAATACTGGGACGGCTTCTACGTGACCGAGACGTCCGGTGACGACCCAATGCATCCCGCGGCGAACGGCTTCGTCGAGGAGCCGTTCACGCTCGCGCCGCCCCAAGCCGGATCGCACGACACGTACGTCATGCCGACGATCCACGTGCACCGGCCGAAGCGGACGCCGGGCTCACCTCCGTATGTCGAGCACTGGACGCTGGTGAACGCGGCGACGCAGATTCACGCCTTCCACATCCACCAGCTCACGTTCGTGACGCTCGACAACCCGTTCGAGCCGAAGCAGACGCGCGTGTTCGAGGATACGACACCGCTGCTGCCGGGCACGCCGTGCATCATGCAGACGGACGGCAAGACGTGCCTGAAGCGGACGGACAACACGTACACGCCGTGGGTGTTACCGACGAAGACCGAGATCGAGATCGACTTCAGCAAAGTGCCGCTGGGCCGATGGGTGTACCACTGCCACATGCTCGACCACGAAGACAAGGGCATGATGGGAATCATTCAAGTTGACGGAGGGGAGCCGGTTTTCTGATGCGTCTTTCAAAGCGACTTTTCACCACGGTCGCCGGCATCGCCATTGCCGGCACCGCGATCCTCTCCGCGCGGCCTCAAGCGCATGCGGCGGCGCCGGTCGCGGCACCAAGCACGCAGCCGTGCCTACCCGCGCCGCAAACCGGCGTTCTGCCGCGATTACCCGTCATCGATACGACCGTCCCCGGGAACGCGACGTTCGATCTCTACGTGAAACAAGGCGTCAACGTCGGTCAAGGCGTCCTGTTCTGCTACGTGTCGTCGAAGAACGGTGACACGTCGTACGTCGAAGCGCCGACGATCCGTGTCAAGCAGGGCGGCACGTTCACGATGACGCTGCACAACATGATCCCGTATACCGGGCCGTCGCCGATGCCGACGCCGCCGCAAGCGATCATCCCGGTGCCCGGTGACGATTGCGCCTGGCTGCCGTACGACTCCGCGAAGTTTCCGCCGCCGAACCCGAGCGCGACGCCGCCCGGGTATTTCGGGCACCAGCGCGTCCAGCAGAACCCGTCGCCGCCGTGGATGCTGTCGAACGACACCAACTTCCACACCCACGGCTGGCACGTCAGCCCGTACGTCGACAACGTCTACAAGTCGCTGGTGTGGGCGCCCAAGCCGAACGTGTGCACGTTCAAGTTCACCGTGCGGCTCTCGCAGCCGCCGGGGACGTACTGGTATCATGCGCACCTGCACGGGCTTTCCGACAACCAAGTCGGCGGCGGGCTCGCCGGCGCGCTGATCGTCGTCCCCGTAAGCCCCGCCCCGCCGGCGATCCGTGAAGACGGCGACGTGGTGCTGCTCGTCAAAAACGCCGCGCGCGCACAAACGGCAACGCCGGCGGCGGCGGGCGCGACAAAGCCGCAGCCGATGGCGGCCATGACCGGGATGTCCGGCCACGGCGAAGGGCGGCCCGGCGTGGCGCAGCACTACGCTGCGCTCGCAGCCGGCGCGCCCGCGCCGAGCGGTTCGCCACCCGCCTCGCCGGTCTCGTTCGACCCGTTCAACCCGCCGCCGGCGCGCTCGGGCTGGCCGATCGCGGTCACGCAGCCGTATTGCGCGGCGATCGGCACGGATCCGACCCAGGGCCAACCGCTGGCGGTCAACGGCGCGCTCATCCCGGCGGTGTACGGCGGCATCGCATATCCGAGCACCCCGCCGGCGGTGACGCAGCCGCCCGGGACGATCTATCGCTATCGCCTGATCAACGCGGCGTCCGACGCCTACGTCAACGTGCGCACGATGACGCGCGGCGGCGCGTATCCCGCCCTCAACATCGTCGCGCGCGACGGCGTTCCGGTCAATTGGGACAAGCTCACCGCAGCGGTCGACACGACGAAGCCGCCGATCGTCCACGAGCCGAACGTCATGATACCGCCGTCCGGGCGCGTCGACATCCTCGTTGCGGGAAGCAGCACGCCGCTGCAGATCGTCTCGGCCGCCGGAATGCCGACGCCGACGAGCGCGAGCGGGACGCCGTATTGCGAGGGCTACATCGGCTCGGCGATGCCGCAGCGCATCATCCTCGCCATCACGCCCAGCCCCGGCCGCCGCGCGCTGCTCACCACGCGAGCGCTGACGGCGACCAAGCCGGGCCTGACCGCCGCCGGATCATACGTGCAGCGCGCGCGCGCCCGAAACGTCGTCCGCCGCGCGATCACGTTCACGATGTACCGCGACGGCGGCGCGGTGACCCCACCGATCTTCAACTGGCTCGTCACCGAGACGGGCGCGCAGACGGCACCGTTCACGCCGAACCCCACGCCGCTGCCGTACGTCGAGCGCCCGTTCTGGCTCGCGCAAAAGTCGACACCTCCCGATCCCAAGTTCCCGTACGTGCCGTGGATTCAGGTCCACCAAGGTGACTTCGAAGAGTGGTCGCTCATCAACGCGTCGGGCGAGATTCACGCGTTCCACATCCACCAGCTCACGTTCGTCGCCACGCAGAGCCCGTTCGAAGCGACCGATCCGACGCGCCAAGTGTTCCTCGACACGATCGCGCTGCCGGCCGGGAAGATGACGCTGCTGAACACGGCGCCGGGTGCGACGCCGCCGCCGTCGCTGCCGCTCATCACGCCCAGCATGACGAAGATCCAAATCGACTTCACCAACGTCGACACCGGTGTCTTCGTGTTCCACTGCCACATGCTGTTCCACGAGGACCACGGCATGATGGGCGTGATCGAAGTGCTGCCGCCGCGCAACGGGCTGCCGCAGAAGACGTTCTAAACCGCGGCGTCGATCGGCGTCACGGTGACGTGAAGTCGACGCTGAAGATGTAGTCCGCCGCGACCGGCTCGCAGTTCTTCACCTCGGTGCGGAACTGCGAGTCGCGCGCGGCGTTCAGCGCGGCCTGATTGAGCAGCGCGCTCGGCGAGCTCTGTACGTGCGTGCCGACGACGCGGCTCTGCGTGTCCAGCGAGACGACGACTTGCACGACGCCGGAGATGCCCTGCTGCTGCGCGAGCGTCGGCGTGTCGGGTGCGGCCGCGCGCACCGTCGCGGGCGCGACGTTGGGCCGCGCGCACGACAGCGGCGTCGGCGTGGCGCGCGGCGTGGGCGTGGGCGCCGGCGTCGGCATCGCGGCTGCGGGCGCGTCCGATGCGGCAGGCGCCACGGATTCATGCGCGGTCGGGTCGCCGTTTTGATCGCCTTTGGCCTGCGTGTAGGGACGCTCGCCGGACCCGGTGTGCGGGTGCGCGTCTTGGTGCGGCGGATGGATGCGCAGCTGGTGCTGCGGCACCGGCGACTGCGGCGGCAGTAGCTGGTGCGGCGGCGGCGTCGGCGGTACCGTCGGCTTCGGGGTGGGCGGCGGCGTCGGCGGAGGCGTCGGCATGTGCACGACGCGAAACGGCGGCACAGGTTCTTCTTGCGCGACCGTTGCTTGCGGCCGCACGAACGGCAGCACGATCAGGTGCACCGCGATCGAGATCGCGAAGCCGTAGGCGAGGTCATTGCGCTTCACGACGACGTCACGAAGCCGACGTCTTCCAGCCCGGCGACTTTTGCCGCGTCCAGGACGCGAATGATGGTCGCGTACGATGCCTGCAAGTCGGTGTAGAGTGCATGCGCGCTCGACGGTTTGCCGTCGACGAAGATCGTGTCACGCTCGTTTACCACGACCTCGATCGTATGCGGAGCCGTCCTGTGCGTCGGCGGGATGCTGCTCGGGTCGCGCAGCGTCTTCTCGAATCCCGGCGGCGCGACGAGCGCCGCGAGGATCATGAAGATGATCAGCAGCACCAGCAGCACGTCCGTGAACGGCGTGATGTTGATCTCGGCCATGACCGAATCGTCGCGTACCGCTTCCATGCACTTGCGTCGGCCGCGCGGCCGGGAAGGTTCACCGCGGCGCCCGAACGGCACGGCGGTGCGCGTGTACGTCGCGCGGCACGGCGAGACCACGTGGAACGTCGCCGGCCGCTACCAGGGCCGCCTCGAGTCGGAGCTCAGCCCGCTCGGGATGCGGCAGGCGCTCGCGCTCGCGGATACGATGGCGATCGCGGGCGTGCGCCGCGTCGTCAGCTCACCGCTGGGGCGCTGCACGGCGACCGCGCAGCCAACGGCGGAAAGGGTGGCGCACACAGGTCGAGACCGACGACCGGCTCATCGAGATCGCGCACGGCACGTGGGAAGGCCGCTACCGCGACGAGCTTGCGGCGAACGATCCCGAGCGCTACCGCGCATGGCGGCACGATCCCGCGCACGTGCAGTTCGAGCACGGCGAAAACATCGCGCAGGTGCTCGCGCGCTGGCGCGACTTCACCGCATCGTTCCGGCCTGAAGCGCCGGCGCTCGCCGTCACGCACGATGCGGTCGTGCGCGTCGCCCTCGTCGATGCGAAATCGCAGGGGCTCGAGAGCTTCTGGAACGCACGGGTGGAGAACGGTGCGTACGCCGTGTTCGACGTGGACGACGGGCACTGGGCGCTGCTCGACGAGTGCGTCAGCGACCACCTCGGCGCGCTGCGCGCGCCGACCGAAGGCCAAGCGCTCTAGTTCGAGTATGCGGGCTTGCCGTGCGCGACGAGACGGTCGCCTGCCGTGAGGCTGACCTCGTCCGCACGTCCGGGCGAGCGCACGAACAACGTCGCCGGCGTGCCGGCATCCAGCGCGCCGAGATCGCGCGCCTTCGCGCCGTTGCGCACCGTGACGTGCGCACCGGGCGGCGCGTGCTCCGCGACGATGTAGAGCCACGCGCCGTCGCGCGCGTACAGCGCTTTCACGACGACGCTCGAATCGTCGGTGGTCATCGTCGTGTGGCCGAAGTGCGACGACGCGATCGCGCCCAGCGCGACGCCGGTGCGCGTGAGTTGCGCCGACGCGTTGTGCGCGGCGATACCTTCGTACGCGGTGGACGCCGCGAACGCGAAAGCGGCGGCGACGGCCGCCGTCGCCCACCACGCGCGGGGCGCAGTCGCGGCGGGCATCGGCGGTAGCGTTGCGGCAAGCGATGCAGCGGCGGCTTCGGCGGCGACGACGCGCGCGCGGCACGCGTCGCAGGCGGCGAGGTGCGCTTCGATGTCCGCGTCGCGTTCGCGATCGGTCAGGCCGAGAGCGTAGAGCTCGGCGTCGTCGTCGAGGTGGTTCACGGTGTGGGTTCTCCGGCCAGGCTGGCGTGCAGCCGTCGCAGCGCGCCGGCGAGGCGGCTCTTGACGGTGCCGATGGGGGTGTGGGTGTCGTGCGCGACCTCCGCGAGCGTGCGGTGGCCGTAGTACGCGCGCACGATCACGTCGCGCTGCGCATCCGGCAGCGCGTCGAGCGCGCTGCGCACGCGGCGCGCTTCGACGGGATCGAGCGCGGCGGTGTCGTCGGGCGCGACGGCATCGCCCGCGGTGCGAACCTCGCGCAGGTGGCGGCGCTTCGAGGCACGCAGCGCGTCGAACGCTTCGCGCCGCACGCAGGCGATGAGAAACGGGAGCAGCGCGCCGCGGTCGGGCCGGTACGCGCCGTTGCTCCACACCCGCACGAGCGCGCCGTGCACGACGTCCTCGGCCGCGTCGCGGTCGCGGACGACGTCGTAGGCGACCGCGCGCAGCCGGGCGGCATATGCCCGGTACGCGAGGTCGAACGCCGGCTCGTCGAGCGCCATGGGGCGCGGTTCGACGATGGTCAGCCCTGCGCTAGCGTACGGTCTTGCCATGCCGCCCGGCCGGCGACCTCGACGGTGCGGTAGCCGAGGACGCCCAGCAGCGACTCCGGGGCGACCTTGAGCGGGCCGGGTTTGGCGTTGGGCGTGCCGGGAGCGGCTTGCGGGAACGCCGTCGCGCGCGCGGTCGCGAAGCGGATCGCGCCGTCCTGGTGCTCGAGCACTTGGTGGATGTGGCCGTTGAGCACGGTGGCGGAGTTGAAGCGGCGCAGCAGCGCGATCGCCTTCGTGCCGTCGGTCGTGGTCCAGCCCCATTCGGGCGCCGCCGCGAACAGCGGCACGTGCCCGAACACGACGAGCGGCGTGTCGGCTTTGCGCGCGCTGAGGTCGTTCGCAAGCCACGCGAGCTGTTCGTCGCCGAGCATGCCCATCGTCTCGCCCTCGCCGACGTTGATCAGCGCGACGAAATGGATCCCGCCCTGGTCCCACGACGACCAGCCGCGGCCCGTGGCTTCCTTGCGCGCGAACGCCGCGGCGTAGCGCTTGGGACCTTCGGCGCCGATGACGTCGTGCTCGCCCGGAATCGTGATCAGCGGCGCGCGCAGCGTACTCAGGACCGCGCGCGCATCGTCGAACTCCGCCGCTTTGCTCAAGTGCGTGACATCGCCGGTGTGGATCACGAACGCCGGCTGGTTGGGCATCGCGTTGATGCCCGCAACGGTTTTGGCGAGCGTGCCGCGCACGTCGTCGTTGGCGGGGCCGGTGTAGCCGATGTGGCTGTCGCTGATCTGCACGAAGCTGAACGACTTCGGCGACGCGTCGGCCGCCGCGCGAACGATGCCGTCGGCGCCGAGGACGTAGAGGATGCCCGCGCCGGTCCACGCGACGTGGCCGACGAAGTCGCGCCGCCTCACTTCGCGGCCCGCACGACGAGCGTGCCGTGCATCATCGGGTGCACGGTGCAGTGATACGCGATCTTGCCTGTCTTCATGAAAGCGTGCGTCCATTTCTGGCCTTGGTTGAGGCCTTCGGAGTCCCACGACGCGTCGTCGGCGGTCGCGGTGTGCGCGTCGTCGTCGTCGTTGACGAACGTGACCTTGTCGCCGGAGTTCACGGTGACGGACGCCGGCACGAACGCGTCGTCGCGGATGTGCACCACGGTGCCGGTCCCGCCGGACGCGCCGGGTGAAGGAGCGGCGGCCGCCAGCACGAGGAGTGCGACGGCGCCGAGGAGCGCTGTTCTCATGAACGACCTACGCCGCCGGTGACGGCGGCGGTTCTAGCGCGGCCGGAGCGCTCGTTCCAAAAGGTCCCAGACCCGTTCGAAGGCCTTGGGTCAGCCCGGCAATCCGGCTGCCGGCGGCGGGCTCGGGAGCGGGCGTGGAGCGGCGAAGGTCGAGCGAGGGAGCGTCGCCGGGAAGCGCCAGTGGGTGAACGTGAGGCGTTCGTGCGCGACGCCGCCCGGCACGTTCGCTTGCGCGACGGCGCTGCGTGCGATCCACCAGCGATCCGATTTGGAGAACGTCACCTGGCCGCGGCCGGCGTGCTGGTCCATCGCAAAGGCGATCGAGGCCGGCAAGAACGTGACGCCGTCGATGACGACTTGCGTGACCGTATAGCCGCGCGCCGGCTGCTTCGGCGTGACGTCGAAGACGTAGTCGACGTGCTTACCGCTCTTGTGCGGGCCCACGTACGCGAAGTCGTACGCCGCGGGCTTGGGCGCGAGCGCTGCGACCGTGTAGCGGTACGGCCGCCGGAAGATGCGCACCAGCGGCGATGTCGGGCGCGTGCCGTTGACCGCGATCGTCTCGTCGCGCTCGGCGGCGCCGTTGCGGAAGATGCGGTGCGTCTGCTCCAGCGAGCGCGTCCCGGTTTGCTCGATCGTGTACTCGACGGTGAAGACGCGCGGCTCTTTCACCGTCTTCAGCGCCGTCGCGTACTTCGCGACGACCGCGTTGGGCGCAGGCGTCGGCGTCGCGGCGGGTGCGGCACTCGGCGCGGCGGGTGCGCCGGTCGCCGCCGCGAGCGCCGCCGCGGCGAGCAACGCGATCACGACAGCTGCGTTGCGAGCAGGTCGCGGATCGCTGCGAGCGCGGCATCGGCGCCCGACGGATCCTTGCCGCCGCCCTGTGCTTGGGCGGGCGCGCCACCGCCTTTGCCGCCGACGAGCGGCGCCGCGGCTTTGACGAGGTTACCGGCGTGCGCGCCCGCTTTCACGGCGTCGTCGCTGGCGCTGACGAACAGCGACGCCGTGGCGCCGTCGGTGCCGACGAGCGCGACGACCCCCGAGCGCAGCCGCGAGCGGATCGCGTTGCCCAGCGTGCGCAGCGCCTCCGCGTTCGCTTCGCGCACCACCGCAAGGGCGGCGCGCGTGGCGCCGATCGTCTCCGCGTCGTCGGCGTACGTCGCGGCATCCGCGGACGCGAGCCGCGCTTTGATCTCCGCCATCGCCTTCTGCAGATCGCGCACGTCGGTCTGCAAGCGCTCGACGCGCTCGACCAACTCGTCGGGTTTCGCCGACAGCGCCTCGGCCAGCGTCGCGACGGTGTCTTGCTGCTGCTCGACGTAGCGCTCCGCGGCTTTGGACACGATGCCTTCGATGCGGCGCACGCCGCTGCCGATCGAGCCTTCGCTGAGCAGCACGAACAGCCCGAGCTCGCCCGTCGTGTGCGCGTGCGTGCCGCCGCAGAACTCGACTGCGGGGCCGAACGCGACGACGCGCACGCGGTCGCCGTACTTCTCGCCCGCCATCGTGATCGCGCCGGTCGCCTTCGCTTCCTCGATCGGCAGCTCGGTCATGTCTTGATGGTGATCCGCGCGGATGAGCTCGTTGACGCGCTGTGTGACCGCACGCTTCTGCTGCGGCGACAGCGCGCCGTTCGGGCTGCGGAAGTCGAAGCGCATGCGGTCGACGCCCACCCACGAGCCGGCTTGCACGACGTCGTTGCCCAGCACGTCCTTGAGCGCGCGCTGCAGCAAGTGCGCCGACGTGTGATGGCGGCGGATTTCCTCGCGCCATTCGGGATACACGCTGGTGTGCACGGCGTCGCCCACCGCGAGCGTGCCGCTGACCGAGCCGGCCGTGGTGCGCGATCGCCTCGCCGACGTACTGCGTGTCGGTCACCTCGAACACCGCGTCGCCGTGCGTGATGCGGCCGTGGTCGCCCACCTGGCCGCCCTTCTCGGCATAGAACGAGGTGCGGTCGAGCAGAATCTGCGCCTCGGCACCGGCCTCGATCTCATCGACGGGCTTGCCGCCCACGAGGATCGCCTGCACCGTGCCGTCCGCTTCGAGCCCGCCGTAGCCTTCGAACGCCGACGACAGCGTCGGCACGTCGGTGACGGTGACGACGCCGCGTTTGCTCGCCGCGTCGGCGCGCGCGCGCTGCCGCTGCTCATCCATCTTGCGCTCGAACGCGATGCTGTCGACCGCGACGCCGCGCTCCGCGGCGATCTCGCGCGTGAGCTCGAACGGAAAGCCGTACGTGTCGTGCAGCACGAACGCGTCTTCGCCCGAGATCAGGTTGGTGCAGTCTTGGAGCGCGTCGGAGATCAGCGCTTCGAGCAACTCGCTGCCGCGGTCGAGCGTGCGCATGAAGCCCGCTTCTTCCATGCGCAGCGCGCTCTGCACGTCGCCCAACCGCGCGCGCAATTCGGGGTAACCGCTCTCCAGCGACGCGACCACCGCGCTCGCGAGCTCGGCCATGAACTCGCGCGGATAACCCAGCAAACGCCCGTTGCGAATCGCGCGCCGGATCAGAAACCTCAGCACGAAACCGCGCTCGGTGTTCGACGGGTACACGCCGTCCGCGATCAGGAACGTCGCCGCGCGCGCGTGGTCGGCGATGATCTGGCGCCGCACGAGTTGCTCGGGCGCGGCCAGCGACGTTTGCCCGACCGGCGGCTGCGCGGCGATGAGGTCGGTGAACAAGTCGGTCTCGTACATCGAGACCTTGCCGTTGGCGACCGCGAGCATCCGCTCGAAGCCCGCGCCGGTATCGATCGCCTTGCGCGGCAGATCGCTGAGCTTGCCGTCCGCGCCGCGATTGTACTGCTGGAACACGACGTTCCAGATCTCGACGTAACGGTCGCCCTTGTTCGGCCCGTCGTCGTCGGGGCCCGACGCGTACTCCGGCCCGGTGTCGTAGAAAATCTCGCTGCACGGACCGCACGGGCCCGTCGCCCCCATCGTCCAGAAGTTGTCCTCGTCCCAGCGTGTGATCCGCGCGGGATCGAGCCCGATCTCGTTCTCCCACAGCCGCTGCGCCTCGTCGTCGGACGTGTGCACGGTGACGTAGAGCTTCGCGGGATCGACCTTCATGACCGTCGTGAGAAAGTCCCAAGCGAAGCGAATCGCCTCGGACTTGTAGTAGTCGCCGAACGAGAAGTTCCCGAGCATCTCGAGAAACGTGCCGTGCCGCCCGGTGCGCCCGACGTTCTCGATGTCCGACTTCGCGCCCGCGACGCGCAAGCAGCGTTGCACGGTGACCGCGCGCGGCGCGGGCGCCGGCGCCTCCCCCAAAAACACGGGCACGAACTGCTCCATCCCCGCGATGGTGAACAGCGTGGTGCTCATCTCATCCGGGATGAGCGACGCGGACGGCAGATGCGCGTGCCCGTTCCGCTTGAAATAGTCGACGAACGCTTGTCGGAGCTCTTGAGAAGTCATGGCCGACCCGTCCGGTTCGCCCTACGCTCACGTGGAACCGCCTGGCCACCCCTTGACCGAACGCATGTTCGGTGATAGACTAAGAGCGTGGGGTTTGAGTCGGCGACCGCGTGTCGTTGATGCTCGGCCCCGCTTCTTTTTTAGCACCGGATGATTCCGTCCGGGTCCGCAGGCGCAGCTCCGCGGAACACGATCGGCGCAAGGATCGGGAACGCTCGCTCAAAGTTCAGCCCGGTCAGCCGAGGCAGCGGATCTTCCTTGCGGAACAACGTGTAGACGCACGCATCAGCCGCTTGAACCATGAACGACCGGTGCGACTTGCGGTAAACGATGTCATCGACGAGGCGGCGCAACGGAACGTTTGCAGCCCCTTCTCGGAAATGGATCGGATTATTGGTTCGCAAACGCTCGAGCAAGTCGTCGTAGGTCTTGCCCTCGTCGCATATCAACATCGCGTGATCGTCTTCCGCACGCATCGTCCGATCGACGCGGGTGATGAGGCGCTCGAATACGCGCGACTCCAGCGCGAGCGGACCGCACGACAGAAATAACCGGACGGTCGGGAACGCGGAGATAGCACGAAGGACGTCGAGGTGCGTTTCAACGCATTCCAGGTGCGTCGGCCGCATCTCGAAATAATGCCCATGGCCGCCCAGCAGCTTCGTGGCGTGAAGTTCTCGGCTAGGACGAAACCGGCGGCGGCGCGCGATGTCAGCCAACATCGCCCGCCATCCCTCACGACAGTCGAACCATCGCGCGGCGTCGATCATAACGCCGCTGTAATACGCGCGTCCGTGTTCTTTCGCGTCATCGATGTAAACGAGCTGCACCCTGTGTCATCGCTTCGGCGACGCTATAACCAATTCCTGCTATCCGGCAGGATCAAAGGCCGCGGGCGCGTCGCGAAACCGTGCTACTTCTCTTGGAGGAAGTTTTTTAGCTTCTCCAGCGCCTTTTGCTGCAGGCGCGAGACGTGCATCTGCGAGACGTTGAGGCGCTTTGCGATCTCGGTCTGCGACACGCTTTCGTAAAACCGCAAGTACAGGATCACTCTCTCGCGGCCGGTGAGCACTTGGAACGCGCGCTCCAAGTTGGCGCGGTCTTCGAGCAGCTCCAAGCCGGCGTCGTTCTGGCCGACGTAGTCCGCCAGCGTCTGCGACTTCTTGTCGCCGTCGCCGTTGAGTTCCGTGTCGAGCGAGAGCAGGTTGTACGCCTGGCCGAGCTCCTGCGCTTCGAGGATGTCTTCTTCCGTCGCACCGAGGTGCTGCGCGAGCTCGCCGACGGTGGGCGAATGGCCGAGCTTCACCGTCAGCTTCTCGATCGCGCGATTGACGGACAGGTTGAGCTCTTGCAGGCGGCGGGGGACCTTGACGGCCCACCCTTTGTCGCGGAAATAGCGTTTGATCTCGCCGACGATCGTGGGCGTGGCGTACGTGGTGAACTCCACGCCGCGGTCCAAGTCGAAGCGGTCGATCGCCTTGAGCAAGCCGACGGTGCCGACTTGGATCAAATCGTCGAGCGCCTCGCCGCGGTTGGCGAACTTGACGGCGAGATAGCGTACGAGATTGAGGTGCGCGACGACGAGCTCGTTGCGCAGCCGTTCGAACTCGCTGAGGCCCGAATGGTCGGCGCCGCTATCGAGCGCACGATTGCTTCGGAGTTCGGCAAAGCGCGCGAAGGCTTGTCGCGCGCGATTCCGGTCCCAGCGTTCCTCGTCCACGTGAGGAACCGGTGACGACACGCTACGCGGTTACGCGCTTCGCCATGACGAGCTGCGTGCCGCGGCGCGGATCGCTCGTGTAGTCGACGCTGTCCATGAGAGCTCGGATCAAGAACACCCCTAGCTCTTCGGTGCGTCCCTCGGCGATGCCGCCTTCCTTCACGGGCTCCAGGTGCAGACCGGGCGTTTTGTCGCGGACGGTGACGCGGAGCTCGTCCTCGAGGGCATCGCAAACGATCTCGATCACGCCCGCGTCGACGCCGCCGGCGCTCTGAATCGAATTCGTGCACGCTTCCGCGATCGCGAGCTTGATGTCTTCGATCTCGTCGACGGAGAACCGCAGCCGGCTGGCGACGGCGGCGACGGCGAGGCGCGCGACCGCGACCCACTCCGCTCGGCCCGGTATCTTCAGCTCGACCGTTCCGTGCGAAGACACTTGGAGGGCGTGGGTGGACGCGTTCACACCAGCGCCTTCATCGCGCTCTGCTCGTCGTCGAAGATGCCGAAGATCTTCACGAGGCCGGTGATGTCGAAGATCTTCTTGATCTGCGGGTTCGTGCACACCAGGTTGACCGAACCACCGTGCTCGCGCACGCGCTTGAGGCCGCCGATCAGCACGCCGAGTCCGGTCGAATCGATGTAGCGCACTTTCTCGAGATTGATCACGAGATTGTAGTGCTCTTGATCGATCAGCTCCGTGATCGCGTCTTTGACCTTGGGCGAGGTGTACACGTCGATCTCGCCGGTGAGGTCGACGACGTACGCGTCGCCCTCGGACTCGCGGACGTTGACTTTGATATCCACACTAACTCCTAGCTTTGTTTGCTTTCGTCTTCGAGGGTGCTGCGCTGGCGCGACGCGGCGTCCTTGCCTTCCGCGATCGCTCCGTCGATCCGGGCTTTTGCATCCGCGACGATTTGACGCCCGCGGGCAAGAAGATCGTTGGCGTCGCCTGCGGTATCACGCGCACGTTCCCCGGCCTCGCGCGCTTTGGCGACGAGCAGATCGCGCGTGTCCTCGCCGGACTGCGGGGCGAGGACCATGGCGAGCGGCTCCGGCGAGGGCTCCGAGCGCGAGACCGGTGATGAACCCCGGCACGCTCCCGCCGCCGCCTCGCTCAGACTACCTTCTCGAAGACGCCACTGGTTGTCGCTCCGCTGCCGATACGATGCCGTCGTCGTGCGATGTTCCACGGCGGCCGCCGACGAGTTTGCGCAGGCCGGCGGTGATCCCGCTGAGCGTCGCACCGACGTTGACCAGTGCGGGCGTGACGGCGTCGGTCGCGAGCTTCGCGGTGTTGCCGACGCCACCGGCGACGCCTTCGAGCGTGCCGACCACGGCGCCGAGCCGCGCGACGGTCGCGTCGGCGGTATCCGCGATCCCGTTCACATGGCCGAGCGTGGCGATCACGGGGACGGACAATGCGCCGATCTGGCGGTCGACCTCATCGAGGGTCCCGTTGAGCCGCGTGAAGACTTTTGCCAAGGCCGAGCACATGACGAAGATGCCGATGCCGATCAGCAATACGCCGACGCCGACGCCGATATCCAAAATAATCGCCCAGTTGAAGCCCGAACTCAAAAAACTCCTCCGCGTGCTCGCGAGAGCCACGGTCGGTCCATTCCCACAATTAGGAAGTGCTACACGACGAGTGAAGTGCCCATACTTGCGAGGATAGCAGGTAAGCGGCGCAAGACGTCGTCGACATGACGTGCCGTGGTGTCACGTCCGAGCGAGAAGCGGATGACGCTGGAGTGACGGTGCCCGCCAGGCCGAGCGCCGTGATGACGTGGCTCGGCTCCAGCGATCCGGCGGCGCACGCGCTGCCGGCGGAAGCCGCGATGCCTTCGAGGTCCAGCCGGATCAGGAGCGCGTCCGACGGCACGCCGGCGAACGCGACGGACAGGATGCCGGGAAGCCGCGGGGCCCCGGCGGCGTTCATGACCGCGTCCGGCACGGCGGCGAGGATGCCCGCTTCGAGGCGGTCGCGTAGCGCGGCGACGCGCGGGGCTGTCTCGGCGCGCTCCGCGTCGGCCAGCGCGAGCGCGACCGCAAAGCCGGCGACCCCCGCGACGTTCTCGGTGCCGGCGCGCAGGCCGTGCTCCTGGCCGCCTCCGACGATGAGCGGCTCGAGCGGCGTCCCGCGCCGGACGTAGAGCGCGCCTACGCCCTTGGGGCCGTAGAACTTGTGGGCGGAGAGCGAGATCAGGTCGACGCCGAGCGCATCGACGTCCAGTGGGAGCCAGCCCGGCGCCTGGATCGCGTCGGTGTGGAGCAGCACACCGCGCTCGCGGGCAATCCGAGCCAGCTCCGCAAGCGGTTGGACGACGCCGATCTCGTTGTTGGCAAGCATCACGCTGGCGAGCGTGGTGTCAGGCGTGAGCGACTCCGCGAAGGCGCCCGGATCCACCAGCCCGCGGCGATCGACGGGAAGCCGCGTGACGCGCCAGCCATCGCGCTCGAGGAGGTCGACGGCATGGAGCACGGCATGGTGCTCGGTTGCGACGGTGACCACGTGTCGCCCCCGCGCCGCGGTGGCCCGGGCAACACCGACGATCCCGAGCATGTCCGACTCCGAGCCGCTCCCGGTGAACACGATCTCGCGCGGCAACGCCCCAAGCACGCGCGCCACCGCTTCGCGCGCCGAGTCCACCGCCGCCCGCGCGGCGCGCCCTTCAGCGTGCAGCGAGTTCGGATTGTATGCGTTCAGCAGCGGCGTCATCGCGGCAACGACCTCGGGCCGAGCCGGCGTCGTCGCCGCATGATCGAGATAGACGCGCGTCATGTTCGCGGAGAGCATAGCACGCGATCAATCCTCACCGAAGAGCTTGCTCTCGTCGGTTCCGGCGGTGCGGCGGCGGGCGTCGATCCAGGCGCGCAGCCGGGCTTCGTCGCCTTGTTTGGTTGGGTCGAAGTAGGTGCGGTCGCCGAGGGCTTCCGGGAGGTTTGATTGGAGCGCGACCGCCGGCGGGAGGTCGCCTTCCGCGTCCATGTCGGCGTAGTCCGTGTGCGCGTAGCGGTAGCCTTCGCCGTAGCCGAGGTTCTTCATCAGTTTCGTCGGCGCGTTGCGCAAGTGCATCGGGATCGGGTCGTTGCGCGTCGACTCGACGTCGTGCAGTGCTGCGCCGTACGCGCGGCCGACCGTGTTCGATTTCGGCGCCGTTGCGAGGTACAGCACAGCGTGCGCCAGCGGGAAAAATCCCTCCGGCATGCCGACGAAGTGCACGGCTTGCTGTGCCGCCATCGCCAGCGGCAGCGCGTGCGGGTCGGCGAGGCCGACGTCTTCGCTGGCGAGGATCACGAGGCGGCGCGCGATGAACAGCGGGTCTTCGCCGGCGTCGATCATGCGCGCGAGCCAGTAGACCGCCGCGTCCGGGTCGCTGCCGCGGATCGTTTTGATGAACGCGCTGATCGTGTCGTAGTGCGCGTCGCCTGATTTGTCGTAGCCCGTCGCGCGGCGCTGCAGCGCGTCGGCGATCGTCTGCACGTCGACCACGCGCACGCCGTCGTCGCGCTTGGCGGCCGACGACGACGCGAACTCCAGCGTCGACAGCGCGGAACGTGCGTCGCCGTTGGCGAGGTTCACCAGCGCGTCGAGCGCGTCAGGCGCCAGCTCGACGTTTTGCTTTCCCAGGCCGCGCTCTTCGTCGAGAAGCGCGCGCTCGATCAGCGTGCGCACGTCGTCGTCGGCCAGCGCCTTGAGGACGAACACGCGCGAGCGCGACAGCAGCGCGGAATTCACTTCGAACGACGGGTTCTCGGTGGTCGCGCCGATCAGCGTGACGGTGCCGTCCTCCACATATGGGAGCACCGCGTCCTGCTGCGCCTTGTTGAAGCGGTGGATCTCGTCGATGAACAGCACGGTGCGGCGTCCAGCGGCGCGCAGCTTCTGCGCGTCGGCCACGACGCGGCGCAGGTCGGCGACGCCCGCGCTCACCGCGGACAATCCCGCGAAATGCGCGCCCGTCTGCTGCGCGATGATGCGCGCGAGCGTGGTCTTGCCCGTGCCGGGCGGGCCCCACAGGATCATCGACGGCGCTTGGTCCGACTCGATTGCGCGCCGCAGCGCGCGCCCGGGCCCGACGATCTGCTCCTGTCCGACGAACTCGTCGAGGTTGCGCGGGCGCATTCGCGCGGCGAGCGGCTCGCGCAGCCGTTTGCCGCCGCGTGCGTCGCCGTCGTCGAACAGCCCCATCATGTCAGAACGGCAGTCTGCGTTTTTTTGGCTTTGGTGAAGGGGTTGCGGTGCCAGGCTCCTGCGTCGGCACCGGCTGCTTGATCGTGATCGGCTTGCCGTTCGCTTCGATGCGCTTGGTGTTGAGGTTGTAGTCCATGTTGTCGGCTTTCATGGACGAATCGCCGTCCTTGGTCTTCACGTGGCCTTCGAGGTGCAGCATGCCGATCTTGCGGTTGAGCACGCCGCGGTCGGCGGTCATGTCGCGCGTGCCCTGTGAGAAGTGCACGTGGCCGATCGCCGTGTAGATCTTCGATTTCGAGTCGACGTCGACTTGGTCGCTCGTCAGCGTCGACGGGCCGCCTTTGGCGTACTCGTCGTTCGAACCGGCTTCGGGCGCTTTGCCGTTGTCGTGGATCACGACGTTGCCGAACAGCGAGACGGTGCCGCGGACCGAGTTGCCTTCGGCGCGATCGGCGACGCCGTCGCTGCCCGGACGTGAGAACGTGACCTTGTGCGGGATCGTGAAATCGCCGTTGCCCTTGCGCACGAACTCGTCGGTCTCCAGCCGGTACTCCGACGTCTCGATCACCTGCTTTGTCGCCGGCGGCGACGACGCGCCCGGCGACGGCGACGGCGATGCCGATGCCGCGGGCGGCGGTGACGGCGCAGGCGACGGTGCAACGCCCGCGCACAGCGCGACGAGGGCGATCCCGGCGAGCGACGTGCGTGCGAGCGACCGCATGGGCGTTACGGCGTCCGGCTCGGCGCGGGCTGCGGCGCGGCCGACGGCGACGCAATCGGCGGCGACGAGGGTGCGCGAGACGGTTTCGGTGCGGGCTTCGGCGTCGTCTTGTGTGCCGGCGTTCCGCGCGGCGCGGGCGTACGGCGCGCGTTCGGCGGCTGGCGCGGTCCCGGTGCCGACTGCTGCTGCACCGGCTGCGTCATCTCGATGGGCTTGCCGAATGCGTGCACTTCTTTGGTGTTGAGGTTGTAGTCGACGATGTCGCCCGACATGTTCTGGCCGTTGTCGGAGAGGCGCACGCCGCCTTCGAGGTGCAGCGTGCCCGCGCTGCGGTCGAGCGTCGCCTTCTCGGCGGTTCCGCTGCGCGTGCCCTGCGTGAAATGAAAGTGCCCGGTCGCCGTGTACACGCGGGCTTTTGAATCCACGTCGAGCTGGTCGGCGGTCAGCGTCGCGGGGCCGCTGCCTTTGTACGCCGCGTCGCCCGCTTCGCCGGCGTTGCCGCTGTCGTGCACGACGACGTTCCCGAACAGCGAGACCGTGCCGCGCTTCGAGTTGCCCTGCGCGCGGTCGCCGGTCGCGTCGGTCCCCGGGCGGTAGAAGCGCACCTTGTGCGGCATCGTGAAGTCGCCGGTGTTGAAATTCGCCTGCGTTTCGTCGGTCTCGATCTTGTACGCCGGCGTGGACAGCGTGCCAGTCGGCGAGTTCGAGCGCTGCTGGGTCGCGGCGAGTGCGCCCGCCCCGCAAGCCAGCGCCAGGCCGAGCGGGAGCAGAGCACGCAGAAACGGGTGGGTCGTCACGTCGATGAAACGCTCTCGATGGATGGAAGCGTCGCGCCTTCAGAAATTCATCGAGCCGGTGTACCCGACGCGCTGGCCCGTGCCGATCGCGACGCACGACATCGGGTCATCGGCCACGATAACGGGGATCCCTGTGACCTCGCCCAGCAGCGTGTCCAGCCCGCGCAGCAGCGCGCCGCCGCCGGTGAGGATGACGCCGCGGTCGATGATGTCGGCCGCCAGCTCCGGCGGCGTCTTCTCGAGCACGGCCTTGACCGCTTCGACGATCGCCTGCACCGGCTCGGAGAGTGCCTCGCGCACCTCCTCCGAGGTGATCTTCACCGTCTTGGGCAGGCCGTTGATCAGATCGCGGCCGCGAATCTCCATCGCGAGCTCCTGCTCGAGCCGGTACGCCGAGCCGATCTTGATCTTGATTTCTTCGGAGGTGCGCTCGCCGATCATGAGGTTGTAGACGCGGCGGATGTGGCGGATGATCGCCTCGTCGAGCTTGTTGCCTGCGACGCGAATCGACTGCGACACCACGATCCCGCCCAGCGAGATGACGGCGACGTCGGTCGTGCCGCCGCCGATGTCGACGACCATGTTGCCCGACGGCCCGTCGATGGGCAGCCCGGCGCCGATCGCGGCCGCCATCGGCTCCTCGATGATGTCCACGGACTTCGCGCCGGCCAGCTTGGCGGCATCGCGCACGGCGCGCTCCTCCACCGACGTGATCTCGGCCGGGACGCAGATCACGACCGACGGTTTGGGCCGAAAGAGGGTCGCGAAGAAGGAGCGCTGTCGGGTGACCTTCTTGATGAAGTAGCCCAGCATCGCTTCGGTCACTTCGAAGTCGGCGATCACGCCGTCGCGCAGCGGCCGGATCGCTTGGATGTTGCTCGGCGTCTTGCCGAGCATCAGCCGCGCCTCTTCGCCCACGGCGAGCGTCTTGTTGGTGCGCACGTCCTTCGCGACGACGGACGGCTCACGCAGCACGATGCCTTTGCCCTTGACGTAGACGAGCACGTTGGCGGTACCAAGGTCGATCCCGATATCGATGACAGTAACTCCCGGACTGGCTCCGCTTCGCGGGACACGCGAGGGAGCCGCTGTTGAAAACGGCTCTTGGAGGTTCGGCCCCCGGCCCGGGATTCCTCAACGACACCAGACCAACCGTCCGGGCCGGTGAATCGCTCCCTGCCGGGGACGGGAACCCGCGTACGGGCTCAGTCCGTATTCGTACCAAACCTGGCCGTCGGAAAGGGTGCAATGCGGATCGACATCATGCGGACGTTCAAAATGCTGTGTGGGATCGTGATGGCGGCATGGGCCGTCGCCGTTTCGCGGCGGCTTGCAAGCGCGGGCCGCAGAGCCCCCGACGGCCACGGACCTCTACCGCCAAGCGCTCACCGTGATGAACGATCTCAAGGAGCCGCCGTATGTGACGTTCCGGGTAGACGGGACCGGCGAAGGCCTGCGACTCGACATGCGGACGGAAAATTGTGACGGTCGCGAAGGCGTGTTCCGGGAAATGAGCTTTGGGAACAACCAGGTTCGCTGGACGGTCCGGCACCGGACCGCGGACAACAGGGCGGAGATCGTCGACAACGCCGACGGCCATCGTTATGTTCAAGGATTCGATCCGACCTGGCTGAGCACGTACCGTACGTTACGAAATCCGCCACTGCATTTCGGACCTTGGCGAGAACAGCTCTGTGCGGCGATGCGGGCGCGCAACGCACCGAAGCCCGCGTCGAGCGATCCCCCTGCAAGTCCCGGTCCGGTGTTGAAAACCATCGGCACGGTCGTCGCGCTCGGTCCGGGTATCTATAACGTCGAAGACCGCGGCGACCGGGCGTGTACCAACGGCGATCCGGGCCGCGCCCTTCATCTTTGGTCACGCACGAACAACCCACGCCAAACGCTGTCCGACGTGATCATCGACCTGCGGTCGATGCGCCTTTGCACGATTCGATTCGGGCAGCGCGGCGGCGTCGGCTTCACCGCAAATGGCATCCTCGAAGAGCATTTCGCGGACGTCGGCGGCTACTGGCTTCTGACGGACAGTTCCATCGAGTTGACGGAGCGCGTAGCCGGCATCGCGACCGGGCACGGTGTGTGGCGCTACCGCTTGTCCGACTTCCAATTCCCGGATTCGTTGCCGCCGGAGGTATTCACGCCGCCGCTCGCCTTCGATCCGGCGCCGTACTTGCATGCACAACGCATGGTCGATATCGGTGGACGGCGTTTGAATCTGTACTGCACCGGAAGCGGTTCACCCACGGTCATTCTCGATGCAAACGAAAGCGATGATACGTCGGACTGGCGCTTCGTGCAGCCGCTCGTTGCGAACCACACGCAGGTTTGTTCGTACGACCGCGCGGGCTTTGGTTTCAGCGATCCCGGACCGCTGCCGCGCGACGCGTCCGCCTACGTCAGCGATCTGCGCGCACTGATCGAGAAGGCTCCGATCGCGAGACCGTTCGTTCTCGTCGCCTATTCGTCGAGCACGCTCGCAGCACGCTTGTACGCGGATCGACATCTGGACGACCTCGCCGGCCTGGTGCTCGTGGAGCCCGACATCGAGGACCAAGAACCGGCACTTTTCGCGGTCGCACCGGCGCTCGAACCGCTCTTTGCTCAAGGGTGGGACGCCGCGAAGGCGTGCACCGCAGCAACGGAACGCGGTGGCTTGAAACCCAACTCCGACCTCTACAAAGTGTGTACTTCGACGGACCCTCAGCTTCCGGCACCGTTGAAAGATCTCATCGGGAAACGCCAACTGCGTCCGCAATGGTGGAGAGCGTATAATTCCGATCAGACATCGGATCGCACGGTTAGCCCGGCGCAGCTTCGTACCGAGCAGCGCCAGTACGGCAACCTACCGCTCACGGTTCTCACCGTCCCTGATCCCTTTTCGGACGCGCCTCTTCCGGCCGACCAACGGCGCGCCGCACAGAAGTTCATGCGCGAATTTACCGCTCCCTTGGCCAAATTCTCATCCAGCGGCTCACGCGTGGAAGTAGAGGGCTGCAGCCACGGTGACATTTTGTCGAAATGCGCCGGGAGCGTTGTCTCGGCGATCGACAAGGTGGTCGATCAAGCGCGCCATCTTCCGTGAGAGCGCGTCCCGTTGAGCGGCGTCCAAACGATGACGAAGCGCTCGTGTCGTGAAGGAACTCTGACACCGGTTCATCGGAAAAGGACGCCATGAGCATCGAACGCATCGAGCCCGGACCGCGGATGAGCCGCGCCGTCGTCTGCAACGATACGATCTACATCGCGGGGCACGTCCCCGACGACGCGTCGGCCGACGTAGCCGGACAAACCCGCCAGGTCCTGGCGCGTCTGGAAGCCACCCTGGCGCTCGCGGGCAGCGACAAAGCGCACATCCTGTCGGTGTCGATCTATCTCAAGGACATCGCGAACTTCGCGCAGATGAACGCGGTCTACGACGCCTGGGTCGACCGCGCGAATCCGCCGGCCCGCGCATGCGTGGAGGCCCGCCTGGCGCGAACCGAGTTCGAAGTCGAGATCGTCGCCGTGGCAGCGCTAGCGTCTTCCTAGTTTGAACACCCCGCGCATTCTTCGCGGGCTCGCAGCACAGCTCGAGGGGGCGATGGTGAGCCATTTCGGCCAACTTGACCCGATGCAGGAAAGGCGCAAAAGAAAAAATCGCCCCGGAGCCGCATACGCTTGCACGCAGGGGGGGCATCCGGGGCTTACATGAACGATTCTACTTCCAAATGCCTCGGGCGGTCAAGGTGTTTGCGTATACGACTTCCGACTTAGCGAAAATTGAAGCTCTGCTCAGCGCCGATCGGTTGAGTTCGTACGGCGTAATCCCCGCTACGCGCGACACGTCGCGCAGGTTCCTGTACCCGCGACAAATGTTTTGATCGAACGTTTCAGATCGAAAACGCCCGATCTTCCCGTCATACGCTGGGGTAGACGCTCGTCTCGAACGTTCCCGTTGGTTCGTGGAACGGGATGATGCCGCTTGATCGCTGCACTTGCGCGCCCAGCGACGACAGCGTTTCTTCGAATCGCTCGTAACCGCGGTCGATGTATTCCAGGCCGATGACCTCGGTTTCGCCGACCGCGGCGAGGCCCGCCAGCACTAAGCCCGCGCCCGCGCGAATGTCGGGTGCTTCGACCGGCGCGCCCGAGAGCTGCGCCACGCCTTTGACGAGCGCGGTGTTGTTGTCCATCGCGACGCGCACGTCGGCGCCCATGCGCACGAGCTCGTTGACGTAGGAGAAGCGCGCGTTGAAGATCGACTCTTCGACGACGCTCACGCCTGGTGCCGTGCACAAGAACGACAGCATCTGCGGCTGCAGGTCGGTGGCGAAGCCGGGGTGCGGCGCGGTGACCACGTCGGTGCCGCCCTTGACCGTGCCGGCTTGCACGCGGATCCAGTCGTCGCCGTTGCTAACCTTCACGCCGCACTCGCCCAGCGCCAGCTGCAGCGCGAGCACGTCATCCGGGCGCGTCTTCTTTACCGTCACGTCGCCGCGCGTGATCGCGCCGGCGATGAGCAGCGTGCCGGTCGCGATGCGGTCGGGGATGATCTCGTACTCGACGCCGTGCAGTTCCGCGACGCCGGTGATGCGCAGCGTATCGCCGCCCTGCCCGGCGATCTTCGCGCCCATCGCGATGAGGAAGTTCGCGAGGTCGACCACTTCGGGTTCCATCGCGGCGTTGTGGATGATCGTGTCGCCTTCGGCCGCGACGGCCGCGAGCATCGCGTTCTTCGTCGCGCCGACCGACGGCATCCGGAACTCGATCTCGCCGCCGCTCAACCGGCCGCCGCGCGCGCTGGCGATGAGATAGCCGTGCGCGACCGAGACGTCGGCGCTGAGCGAGCGGAACGCCGCCTCGTGCATGTCGGTCGCGCGCGTGCCGAGCACGCAGCCGCCGGGCAGCGGAACCTCGGCACGGCCGAACCGGCCCAGCAGCGGTCCGCACAGATCGAACGACGCGGCGAGCTTGCGCACCAGCGCGTACGGCGCGCGGTACTTGTTCACGTTGGCGGCGTCGATCGTGATCGTGTTGCGGTCGTGCAGCGACAGCCGCGCGCCCAATGCTTCGAGCAGCGACCACATCACGGAGACGTCGGTGATGCGCGGGACGCGGTGCAGCGTCACCTTGCCGCGCGCCAGCAGCGCCGCGGCCATGATGGGCAGCGCGGCGTTCTTCGCGCCTTGCACTTCGACGCTGCCTTCGAGGCGAGCACCGCCCACGACGCGCAGCGTGGTATCGAGCCGGTCCAGGACGTTCATGCGACGCTCCATCCGACGAGCGGTTCCAACGCAATGGTTTCGGCGTCGTGGGCTCCGCCCGTGAAGGTCGCCTGCAGCCGCTGGTCCGCGGCGACCCCGATCTGCACCGTGATCGCGCGCGTGCCGTCGATCTCCCGCAAGCGCGAGCGAGCGTTCTCGACCTTGCCGGCGTAGCGCCCGCCGTCGACGTCCACGAAGCGCATGTTCGAGTCCGCGTAGAACCCGAAGGCGAGCCGCCCCTCGCCCGCTCTGCCGCCGACGATTTGGGTGGTTGCGTCGTCCGCCGCCTCCACGATGAACGCCGGAACGGCGGCCACGTCGGGCGCCTCGGGCGGCCGCTCGGGCGGCGGCCCGAACATCGGTCGCAACGGCGGCGACGCCGGCACGGCGGCCTGCGCGATCTGCGGCGGCTCGGCGTGGATCGGCAACGGCTCGCCGCCGGGTTCGTGCGGCAGCTCCAGCTCCGGAAAGGGTTCGGGTTCCGGCGGCCGGGGCAGCGCATCGGGAGTCTGCTCCGCGACGGCGGTCCGGCTCTGCTCCATGCCCCAAGCACAGAGCAACAGGAGCGCGATCTCGATCCCGGCTGCGGCCACGAACACCCAGGGCGGCGTGCGTCTCATCGGCATCTTGCCTTCGGCGTGCGGTCCGACGTTTCTTAGCGCACTTGCGCGGAAGAAGGGACTAGCCCACTCCGGTCGACCGGGAGATTTCACCGTGCAACGCAGCATCATCGCGCCTGCCGAACGCGTCACCAACCTGCGCTGGGGCATCGCCGTCCTGCTCGGGGTCGGTGTCTTGATCAACTACTTCGACCGGGTGAACCTGACCGTGGCGGGCCCGTCGCTGCGCAAAGAGTTCGGGATCGGCGACATCGAGTTCGGGTATCTGCTGAGCGCCTTCGCGTGGACGTACGCGATCCTGCAGATCCCGATCGGCGTGTTTCTCGACCGGTACGGCGTCGTGTTCATCGGCCGCGTCACGACACTTCTGTGGAGCATCGCATCGGGGCTCACCGCGCTGGCGACGGGATTCGGCACGATCTTCGCGTCACGCCTCCTGCTCGGCGTCGCCGAAACGCCGACGTTCCCAATCAACTCCAAGGCGACGGGCTATTGGTTTCCGATCAAAGAGCGCGGTCTCGCCACCGCGATCTTCGACTCCGCTGCGAAGCTCGCTACCGGAATCGGAATCCCGATGGTGTCGGTGATCCTCTTCTATTACGGTTGGCGCATGACGTTCGTCGTTACCGCGGTCTTGAGCTTCCTGTTCTTCGTGGCGTTCTATCTGTTCTACCGCAACCCGAGCGAGGACAGGCGGCTCACCCACGCGGAGCGCGAGTATATCAAGGACGGCGGTGCGCAGCCCGAAGGTCTGACGACGGCCGGCAACGTCGGCGCAGCACTGGGATACCTGCTGCGGCAGCGCAAGGTGTGGGGTCTCACGATCGGCTTCGCCGCGTACGGATACTCGTTCTACCTGCTGCTGACGTGGCTGCCCGGATATCTCGTGAAGACGTATCACATGGACGTCATCAAGAGCGGCGGCTACGCCATGATACCGTGGATCATCGCCGCGATCGCCGACCTCATCGTGGGCGGCTGGCTCGTCGACTACCTGATCAAACGCGGGAACGAGCCCACCCGCGTGCGCAAGACGATCATCGTGATCGGCATGCTGATGGGGCTGACCATCATCGGCGCCGTGACGACGACGAATCCGAACGTCGCGATCTTCTGGATCACCGTCGCGCTGACGGGCCTCGCCTGCACGGCACCGATCGGCTGGTCCATCCCGTCGCTGATCGCGCCGAAGGGTAGCGTCGGCTCGATCGGCGGCATCATGAACTTCTTCAACAACGTAATGGGCATTCTGGCGCCGATCGTGACCGGCTACATCGTCGCCGACACAAAGTCGTTCACCAACGCGTTCATCACCGCGGCGGTCGTTCTCCTGATCGGCATCGCGTCGTACGTCTGGGTCCTCGGAAAGATCGAGCCGATCCCCGATCCGGCGTAGCGTGACCGACCCGACGGCAACCGTCGTCGTAGGCATCGATCTCGGCACGTCCGCGGTGAAGGTGCTCGCCGTCACCACCGGCGGGCGCGAGATCGCGAGCGGGTCGCAGTTCTACGGGCTCGAGACGCCGCAGGCCGACTTCGTCGAGCAGGACGCCGACGTCGTGTACCGCGCGACGATGCAGGTGCTCGCGCGCGTGCTCGCCGACGTGCGCATGCGCGGCAGCGAGGTTGCGGCGATCGGGTTTTCGAGCGCGATGCACGGCGTGCTGTGCGTCGACGACGCGGGCGAGCCGCTGTCGCACGTGATCACGTGGATGGACCGGCGCGCGCACGCGATCGCCGACGGCTGGCGCGCCGACGGCACGGCGCTGGAGCTGTATCGCGAAGACCGGCGCGCCGATGCACCCGATGCTGCCGGTCGCGAAGCTGCGCTGGCTGGCGCAAAACGATCCCGCGTTGTTCGCGAAGACGCGCCGCTTCGTCGGCTTGAAAGAACTCGTCGTGTTTCGCTGGACGGGCGAGTGGCTCGTGGATCACGGCATCGCGTCGGCGACCGGCATGCTCGACCTGCGCGCGCGCGACTGGGACGCGCGCGCGCTGGAACTCGCGGGCGTCGGCGCGGAGCGGTTGTCGCAGCCGGCGCTGCCGTCCACGGCGCTGCGCCGGTTTCGGCCGGCGATCGCGCGCGAGCTCGGGCTCACCGGGCTGACGGCGGTGGTGCTCGCGTCGGCGGACGGACCGCTGGCGAACGTCGGCGTCGGCGGCGTGCGCGGCGACGTCGCGCTGACGCTGGGCACGTCGGGCGCGGTGCGCGTGCTCGCCGACGAGCCGATCCTCGACGCGCAAGCGCGCACGTTCTGCTACTGCGCGGACGACACGCGCTACGTCGTCGGCGGCCCGACGAGCGCGGCCGGCGCGTCGCTGGACTGGATCTTCGAACTTGCTGCTGTACGAGTTTCCGAAGGACGAGCGCTTCGCGCACGCGGCCGCGCTCGCCGCGGAGATCGAGCCCGGCGCGCAGGGGCTCGTGGTGCTGCCGTTCTTCGCCGGCGAGCGCGCGCCGTACTGGAACAGCGCGCTGCGCGGCGCGTTCGACGCGCTCGACCTCGCGCACGACCGGCGCACGATCCTGCGCGCCGCGTTCGAGAGCGTCGTGTTCGGCGTGTACGCGGTCTACGACGTGATGCGCGAGCTCGTCGGACCGCTCGAACGCCTGCTGCTCAGCGGCGGGCTCACCAAAGCGCCGCTCATCCGGCAGCTGCTCGCCGACGTGTTCGGCATGCCCGCGGTGCAGCCGCACGAGCAGGAAGCGTCGGCGTTCGGCGCCGCGCTGCTCGCGGCGCAGGCTGTCGGCCTCGTCGACGACGCGAGCGCGGCCGCGACGGCGGCCGGCTACGACGAGCCGACGCAGCCGAACGAAGCGCTCGCGCCGGTGTACGACGCGGCGTTCGCGAAATACCGGCGTTACGTCGATGCGCACCTCGCGGAACTCTAGCCGAGGACGTTTCGAGCGAGCGAGCCTCGGTCAGTGCGCGGCGTCGGTTGCGAGCGCCGCGTTGATCGCCGACTCCCAATGCGGTCCCTGCATCGGGAAGTGGTGCTCGAAATTCCGCACGCCTTTGACGGCGCTCGCGTCGAGCGCGGTGCGCGTGTAGGTCACCGTCGCGACGCTGGCCTGCGGGCCGTCCGGCACGACGGCGACGTCGATCGTCGTGAGCGTCATCGGGCGCGCGATCACGTAGCGAAGCTCGCGCGCACGCGGATCGTAGCGGTCGAGTAGCCACGCCGTGCGCCCGTGCTCTTCCGCGGTCGTGAAGACGAGCCCAACTGCGACACGGCCGTCACCGAGCAGGGTCGGGCGCCAATCGGGCGACCAGCGCGCCTCGTTGACCGGATCGAACATCGGAAACGCGCGGTCGGCCGCCGCGCCCAAATGGAGCACGATCGACGCGCGCACGGTCGGCAGCGCCTCCGCAGCGCACGCCGGCGCGGCTAGCGATCCGGAGACGGTCGCGGCGGTCAGCGCGCCAAGGAGTTTCGTCATGCGATACGTATAGTACGATATCGTAGCAATGTCAACCGGATCGCCGCACGAACCCTTCGTCGCCTACCTCGCGGAACTCCATCGGGCCGTTCACGCCGTCGGGCTGTTTCTCGACGCGCGGCTCGGCGGCGAGGTGTCCCAGCCCGAAGCTCTCGTCATCGTGCACCTTCACGGTAACGGGCCGAGCACGATCAACGACGTCCACCGCGCCTTCCTGCACCGCCGTTCCACGCTGACCAGCGTGCTCGACCGGCTGGAATCGAAAGGCCTGGTCCGCCGCGGCGCCGCCGCCGGCGACCGCCGCAGCATACGCCTCGAGCTGACTTCACGCGGCACTCGAGTTGCAACCGCCATCGCGCGCGCATTCGAAGAGTTGCGCCGCGAAGTCGAAACGTCTTCGAGCGTTACCGCGCGCGAGGTGGCGCGCGTTCGAGCGGTTGCGGAGAAAGCCTTAGTCGCGCAGAATCTCTAACTGGCGGCGTCAGGCGCTCGTCCGCGTTAGGGATTTCGCCATGCCCTGTGCAGGCGTCGACGCCTTGAACCAGCACGCGCCGTCGTCGGCGCCGCCGACCCCGCCGCCTGGGGACCGGAGGCTGATGTGTCGAAGTACCGCACATGAGCGGAACGGACGCGGACGAAGCAGCCCGACGGCGCGCGACCGGCGTCGGGCGAAAGATCAGCCTACGGGACGACGACGGCTCATTCGACATCGAGTTTTGGGACCGCTACACACCATCGGAACGCATGATGTTGGTATGGACCATGGTCCAGGAGGAGCATGCCGCGAACGGACGAGATCCCGCGGAACTCCGATTTCAGCGCGCTGTTGGCGGCCTTCAACGACGCGGACGTTGAATGTCTCTTGATCGGGTGGTTGCTTGGCGCTTGAGCCTTCGGTGTGATTGCCGGGTAACGAGCGAACATGGAACAACGCACCCTCGGGACACAAGGTTTGACCGTTTCCGCGCTCGGGCTCGGCTGCATGGGCATGACGTGGGCGTACGGCTCGGCGGACGAGAGCGAGTCGATCCGCACCATTCACCGGGCGATCGAGCTGGGCATCACGTTCTTCGACACGGCCGAGATCTACGGGCCGTTCACGAATGAAGAGCTCGTCGGCCGCGCGGTCGCCGGAAAGCGCGAGAAGCTCGTCATCGCGACGAAGTTCGGCTTCAAGTTCGACGGTCCGACGCGCGGCGTCGACGGGTCGCCCGCCAACGTGAAGCGCGTCGCCGAGGCGTCGCTGAAGCGCTTGAACATCGACGTGATCGATCTCTACTACCAGCATCGCCGCGACCCGAACGTTCCGGTCGAAGAAACCGTCGGTGCGATGAAAGAGCTCGTCGAGGCCGGCAAGGTGCGATACCTCGGCTTGTCCGAGGTCGGGCCCGACACGCTGCGCCGCGCGAACGCCGTGCATCCGATCAGCGCGCTGCAAAGCGAGTACTCGCTGTGGGAGCGCGATGTCGAAGCGGCCATTTTGCCGGCAGTGCGCGAGTTCGGCATCGGGTTCGTGCCGTACAGCCCGCTCGGACGCGGGTATCTCACCGGAAGCGTGAAGGTCGACGAGCTGCAAGACGGCGACTGGCGCCGGACCAATCCCCGGTTCAGCGAAGCGAACGCGCAAGCGAACCAGGGACTGGTCGACGTCGTGAAGCGCATCGCCGAGCGCCGTCGCGCGACGCCGGCGCAGGTCGCGCTCGCGTGGGTGCTCTCCCAGGGCGACGACGTCGTGCCGATCCCCGGTACCAAACGCGTGCGCTATCTGGAAGACAACGCCGGTGCGGTCGACGTGCACCTCGAGCCCGACGACCTGCGCGAGCTGGACGCGCTGAAGGCCAGCGTCGCCGGCGAGCGTTACGATCCGTCGATGATGGCCCTCATCGAGCGGTGACGGGTGCGGCCGCGTCCTCCAGCATGCGGTAGTTGCCGACGACCGTGACGGCGGCGCGTTCGGGCGCAGCGATGCGCCGTTCCTCGCCGCCGTCGACGAAATTGGCAAACGCGGGCAGGCCCGTGAGCGAATCGCGGTCGGCGTCATCGTCGTAGGACACGACATGGATGAACGTTCCGTCGGCGATGCGCAGCACGGCGTAGCGTACGTGCTCCGGCGCCGCAGTGGCGAGCTCGCGGAACACGTCGCGGATCAGCTCCGTGTTGGGCTCCGTCGCTTCAGGTTTGGTCTGGTAGCGGATCATGTCGAAGGTCATGGCATCCTCGTTCTACGGCATCGGGGCTGCCGCTCAGCGGCGAAGCGATGACGTCCGCGGGCCCGCAAAGGATTCGGCGGGCCGGCGAATCCTTTCGCGCACGCAAAACGTCATAGCCCCATGACCGACGCCGGCTTCGAGCGGCTCTTGGCCGAGTTGCGCCCGAAACTGCACCGCTACTGCGCGCGCATGACGGGCTCCGTGATCGACGGCGAGGACGTCGTGCAAGATGCGCTCCTGAAGGCCATCCGCTCGCCCGAGCGAGCCGGCGTCGCGCAGCCGGAGCGTTGGCTGTTCCGCATCGCGCACAACGCCGCACTCGACTTCCTTCGCCGCCGGTCGCGGGCCGAAGCCCGGCAAGCCAGCGAGGATCCCGACATGATCGCCGATCGCGATGACGTCCAACCCGATCCCGAGCTGCTGTCGACGAGCCTGCGCACGTTCATGCGCCTGGCGCGCGCGCAGCGCAGCAGCGTCATCCTCATGGACGTGCTCGGCTATTCGCTCAACGAGACCGGCGACATCATGCAGGCCAGCGTTCCGGCGGTGAAATCGGCGCTCCACCGCGGGCGCACCCGGCTTCACGCGCTAGCGAACGAGCCCGACGATGTGCCGCCGCCCGCGCTCTCGCGCACCGAACGCACGCTGCTCGCGGCGTATATCGACCGCTTCAGCGCGCGCGACTACGACGCCGTGCGCGCGATGCTCGCCGACGAGGTGCGCCTCGACCTCGTGAACCGCACCAAGCTCAACGGCCGCGCCGAAGTCGAGACGTACTTCACGAATTATGCGAAGACGGCGCCGCAGCACTTCGAGCTGGGCTTCGTCGACGGCACCCCGGCGATGCTCGTCTACGAAGCCGGCTCCGCGGTCGCGTCATATTTCGTCGTGCTGACGTGGACGGGTTCGCGCGTGACGAACATCCGCGACTTCTTCCACGCGCGCTATGCAATCGAAGGCGCGGCTATCGCCGCCGGCAGCTGATCGGTCGCGGGGTCAGCGCACGAGCAGCATGGCGCCGCCCAGCAGCGCGGCGCCGCACGCCAGCCAGGCGGCGTAATCGCTCACCACGCCACTGTGCAGGCGGCGAACGGCCGACAGCGGCACGGCCACCGCGCGCATCAGCGACAGCCCGCGAAGCGCCAGCGCCGCGAACAGCAGCGCGCCGAGCGCGGACACGACGCCGGTCCAGAGCGAGCGCGCTTCGAACGGCTCGGCGCGCACGACCGCCGGTGTCACGTGCGGCCGCTCTTCGGACACCGTTTGCAGCATCGCGGCTCGGTCCATGAAGCGCACCGCGGCCTGCGACGCGCGCGCCTGCACCGGCTGCGCGCGCAGGCCGAGCCCGAGCGCGACGGCGAGCAGGAGCACGACGGGGACGTACATCACCGCCGGCACGCGGTCGAAGTGCCGCGTGTCGGGCGGTTCTTTCGACGGCGTCGCCCCGGTGAGATCCGGGCCCCAGCCGAACGCCATCGTGCCGAGCGCGCGCAGCACCGCGCCGCCCGTGATGGCGGAGACGGCGATGGACAGGTATGCGACCCACGGCGCGCCCGGCGCGCTCGCCGTGGTCTCGCCGATCGCGCGGCCGAGCGCGGTCGCGAATGGCGGCAGTCCCGCGAGCGCGAGCGCACCGGCGAAGAACAGCGCCGCGAGAAGCGGCTGTTCGCGCAGCTTTCCGCGCAGCGTGTTGATGTCGACGCTGCCGTAGCGCGCGAGAAGGATGCCCGCGCACAGGAAAAGCGCGCCTTTCACCAAGCCGTGGCCCGCGATGTACACCCAGAAACCGGCGAGCGCGCCGGGCGTCATCAAGCCCAGCGCGATCAGCAGCGTGCCGCCGTGCGCGATCGTCGAGAACGCGAGCAGCCGCTTGAGGTGGCGCTGGCACGCGCACAGCAACGCGCCGACGACGGCGGTCGCGACGCCGAACGTCAGGAACACGGCCCCGACGGCGTGCACGTGCGCGCCGAACACGCCGGAGAACGTCGTCCAGAACACGCGCGCCACGGCGTACAGCCCGAGCTGCACCATGATGCCGGAAAACAGCACGCACAGCGGCGTCGGCGCGACGGCGTGCGCGTCGTCGAGCCAGAAGTGGAACGGCACGATGGCGCCCTTGACGAAAAAGCCGACGGCGATGAGCGTGAACGCCAGCGCCACGAGGGCGTCAGCGCCGTGGCCCGACGCCGCCAGCGCGTGCCCGGCCTGCGTCATGTTGAGCGCGCCCGTTCGGCCGTAGACCAGCGCGATGCCGGCGAGCGTGAAGAACGCGCCCGCGCTGTTCGTCACCGCGAACGAGAAGGCGCCATGCACGGCGTCGGCATCCTCGGTCTTGAACGCGCACAGCGCGAACCCCGCTGCGCTCATCAGCTCGAAGAACACGAACAGGGTAAACAGGTCGCCGCTGAAGCTGAACCCGACCAGCGCACCCAAGAACACGAGCATCAGCACGTGGAAGCTCGCGCCTGGCTCTTCGTAGTAGTGCCACGCGAACAGCAGCGCGGCGGCCGCTAGCGTCGCCGCGAGCGCCGCGAGGCCCGCCGCGATCGGATCGATCGTGAACGCGATGCCCAGATCGATGCCGTGCCGCGGGTGCCACCCGCCGAACCACACGACGACGGTGTGGTCGCGCGCGGCGCGCAGCAGCACCCACGATGCAGCAGCCGACGCGCACGCGATCGCGATTGCCATCACGTCGAGCACGCGGCGCGGCACGACGCGCGACGTCAGCGCGCAGAGCGCCGCGCCGAGCAGCGGCAGGGCGAACGCGAGGGACGCGGCGACGTCCATCAGCCGGCCATCGGCGGGGAAGCGTCCGGATTGAGCGTCCCGCACGTGCGGCGGATGCGCAGCGCCATCGCCAGCAGCAGCGCGCTGACCGTCGCGCCGACCACGATGTCGGTCAGCGTGAGCGCGTGCACCACGGGGTCGACGGAACGCGAACCGGGCAGCACGTCGGTGAAGATCGGCGCGCCCGCGCGCGAGCGGTATCCCGCGAGCAGGATCAGCACGTACGTGGACGACTGCATCACCGCCAAGCACATGACCGTGCGAATCAGGTGCCGGCTCGTAGCGAGCCCGAAAAGACCGATCGCGAAGAGCCAAGCCGCGACCAGGAACGGCACGTGCGTCACGTCTTTTCGCGCTCTACGCGCGTCGCGCGCGCGAACTCCACGAACATCAGCACGAAACCCGCGATCACCTCCAGCAGCACGCACACGTTGATGACCGCGGTCGTCCCGGACGAGAACAGCTGGCCCGAGCCGCCCAGCGGCAGCGTGTTCTTCAAAAAGGCGCCGCCGGCGAACAGCGTTGCAAGCCCGATCACGACGTAGCCGCCGCCGCCGACCGCCTCGCCCGCATCCCACACCGCTTGCCGCCCGAGCGGTTCGAACGCGGTGTAGCGCAGCCCGAGATACGCGAGAAACAATCCGCTCGCGACGATGGCGCCGCCTTGGAATCCGCCGCCCGGCGTGAGCGACGCGTGGATGCCGACGTACAACCCGAACACGACGACGGTCCCGAGCGCGACCAAACCGGCCAGCCGCACCGCGTCGGTGCGCGCAAGCACCGGCCGGCCGGGCGCGCGCGGCAGCGGTTCGTCGGTGACCTCGGTTTTTTCGTTGCGCAGGATGAGCGCCAGCCCCGTGACGGCGGCGAGCAGGATGAACTCCTCGCCAAGCGAGTCCAGGCCGCGGTAGTCGAACATGATCGACGTCACCACGTTGGTGGCGATGCGCTCGTGCACGCCGACGACCGCGAGCACCGTGCCGTACGGTCCCGGATAGTGCCCGAACGCGGGGAGACCGGCGAACCCGATCGCCAGCATCACGAGCAACGCCGCGCAGGACGCGCCTGCGAGCACCACGCGCGCGCGCGGCGTCACGAGTCGCGCTCCGTCTTGGCCAGCGTCGCCAAGATCGCGGCGGGAAGCGCAACGCTGCCGACCGCGATCTCCGACAGCGCGACGTCGGGCGCCTCGATGACGGCGAAAAACACGCCGAGCAGCAGCCCGAAGAACGCGAAGACGAGCACCTGCAGCTTCGGTTCGCGCGTCAGCACGACCGCCGTGCCGCCACACGCGACGAGGACGAGCGCGATCGCCTGCACAACGCCGATCATGGCGCGTCGCCGCGCGGGATGCCGCCTTCGCGCGCGTACTCGGCGCGCGCCGTCGCGTGCGACGCGATCGGGCCGAATGCCGTCAGCAGCAACGCGATGAACATCGCCTTGAGCCCCGCGCCCGAGAACGGATGATGCGACACGGCGACGGCCGCGGCGATCAGCCACGCCCCCACGGTGCCGGCGAGCCCGAGAAAATGCAGCTTCTGCAGCGCACCGCGCATCACGAGCACGCCGATGCAGCACAGCAGCTCGACGGTGACGCCCGCGAACAACAGCAGCTCGACGACAGCTGCGCGACCCATCACAGCCAGCGCTCGTAAAAGTGCGCGTACAGCAGCGCCGACGGAAACGACAGCACGGCGAGCGCGAGCGACAGATCGAAGAACGACGGCCGGCCCACGCCCTGCTCGTAGACGAGCATCGCGAGGACCGCGATGACCGAGCCTGCTTGGAGCGCGACGACGCGCTCCAGCGCTTTTCCGCGCACGACGACGATTCCGCACGGAACCAGGCCGAGCATCAGCAGCGCGGCGGCGAGCAGCCACGCCGTAGCGCCGCTCACAGCGGCCACCGCGGATCGGCGACCGCAGTTGCCGCGCGCGGCTTGACCAGTTCGTGCACGAGCAGCACGCCGCGTTCCGCATCCACCGCGACGGGCACGGAATTCGGCGAGAGTCCCTTCAGCGCGACGACCAGCGCCCGGCGGGTCCCGGACTCGTTCGCGCTGCCGGGGTCGAACGGAATCGCGACGAGCGCGTCGCGCACGTCCCGGCCCGCCAGCCTTGCGAACAGCGCGCCCAAGACGACGAACGTATCGCGAACGATCGCCGCGGGCAACCCAGCCGCGGCTCTGATCGCGGCAAGCTCCGGCACGCCGCCGTAGCGGACGCGCGCTGTGCGCGCGGCTGCCATGCACGCGACGGCGGCGAGCGCAGCGGCGAGCGCGCCCGCAGTTGCTTCCTGCGGGTCAACCTTCTCCACCCACAGCGTCTCGAGCGCGAAGAACGCAACGAACCAGGCGCAGCCCGCGGCGAATGTCGCCCTCCACGACGTCTTCACCCGAAACGCTTACCCGGGCCGCGCATCCGCGCAAACGTCGCCCCGATCGCCGGTGCGTGACGCGCCCACGCCGTGGGGCGTCTAGCTCAACCGGTCCTCGCGCGCGGGCGGCCTGAGGAATGCGTCGAGGGCGTGCCAGAAGCGCTCGCGGTTGTAGCCGAGCACGAGCGAATGCGCGGCGCCCGGCACGACGATGAACTGCTTGTCGCTGGTTCGCGAGCCGCGTGAAGAAGCCGATCAGATCTTCCTCGCTGGAGATACCGTCGTACTCGCCGCGCGCCATCAGCACTGGCACCTTCAGTTGCGCCGGATCGACCAGCGGCAGCTTCGTGATCATGTCGAGGTACGTGCCGGTGGGGACGGAGTCGCCGTACTGTGCTTCAGCGTCCGCGAGCGCGTCGCCGACCGCCGGATCGGCGGTGCCCGGTTTGTCGCACGTGAAGATGCTGCGGTAAAGTTCGCGCGTCGCGGGGCGCACGTTGTGCGTGCGGTAGAACTCCACGTCCTTCGCGCGGTTCGCGAGCGTCGGCGAACCCGCGCCGGTCCACGTGAACGCGGAGAGCCCAAGCCGAGAGTGCGCGCTCGCGCGGCCGGTCTGCGCCGCACCACGTCCATCGCCGCGCGCAGGTCGCGACGCCGCTCGCGATGTCGGAGTTGCCGGTGGTGCGGTCGGAGCGGCCGTACCCTTCGTGATCCATCGTCCACACGTCGTAGCCGCGCCGCGCAAACGCGTCCATCATCGAGTAGCCGGAGTAGCCGGGCACGGTGAGATCGAACGTGGAGCGCCCCGCCATCGACGAGCCGTGCACGAGAAACAGTACCGGCAGCACCGCGCCGCCTGATGCCGCGGTCGTCCTCGAAAGAGGGCGCTTGCGATACATCGCGAGCTTCACGGCACCCTTGGTCGCCCAGACTCGGTGCTCGTGATCATCGCGTCCGAAGCACCGTCCCCGGCGCCGGCGGGCGCGGGTCCGGCGGCGGGAACGAATGCCGCGGCCCGGCCGCTGCGGCGAACTGACCGCGTTTCACGCGGCTGTTCGGCGGCCCAGCAGCGATAACGCGTTCTCGCCGCGCATCGCGTCGCGCGCGGCATCGTCGAACGCATCGCACGCGAGAACCGTCGCGCCCGGCGGATCTTCTTGCATCAGGAACGGGTAGTCGCTGCCGACGACGAGCCGGTCGGTGCCGGCGCGCTCGGCGAGCACGCGCAGGTTCTCCGCGTCGAACGTCAGCGTGTCGTACCACAGCGCGCGCGCCGCATCGGACGGGCGCTGCGCGACCGTCTCGCGCACGTCGGCGTACGCGGACCACACGGCGTCGAGGCGCGGCAGCAGCCACGGCAGCGTGCCGCCGCCGTGCGCGAACACGAAGCGCACGCGCGGATAACGCGCCACCAGTCCGGTCATGATGAGGGTGGCCGCGCACAACCCGCTCTCCGACGGATACCCTGCCGCGAACGCGAGCCGCGCCGCGCGCAATCGCTCGAAACCCGGCGCGTTCTCGGGATGCACGAACACGAGCGCGCCCAGCGCGTCGCAGCGCTGCCAGAACGCGGCCAACGCCGCGTCGGTGAGATCGCGCCCGCCGGCGTGCGTGCCGATCTCGATGCCCGCGAGGCCGAGTTCACCGACGGCCCGCTCGAGCTCCGCGCATGCGGCGTCGGGGTCTTGCAGCGCGACGGTGCCGAGCGCGGCGAACCGATCGGGCCGTGCGCGCACCACCTCGGCGAGCGCGTCGTTCTGCAGCCGCGCGAACCGTGCGGTGACCGCGGCGTCGAACTCGTACGCGAACGTCGCGGGCAGCGGGCTGAGCACTTGCAGGTCGATCTCGGCCGCATCCATGTCGGCGATCCGGCGCGCGGCGTCCCAGCTGCGCGCATCCACGTCGCGAAACGCCACGCCGTCGCGCGTGAGCTGCCCGCATCCCGACGAGTCGACGACTAACCGCGGCCAGGACGGCAAGGGCGCATCGAACCGTTCGGCCGCGCGCGACAGATAGTGCGTGTGAAAGTCGATCCGCGTGGCCACTCCTCGCGCTGTTGGCGACGAGGCGACGGCAACCCCGCCGCGGTTATCGCGGTCGTCGTCCGGTATGCAGGGAACGATCGCGGCGCCGCGCGCCGGCGCCAAGGTGTACCCCGCGCTCGTCGTGCTGGCGCTGGTGTGGGGCTATACGTGGGTCACGATCAAGATTGCGACCGAGGATGCGTCGCCGTACGTCGTTGCCGCGTCGCGGCTCGTCATCGCGACGGCGATTCTGTTCGCGCTGCTCGTGCTCACGCGGCGCTCGCTCAAGCCGACGCCGTTCGTGCCGACGCTGATCCTCGGATTGCTGCAGACGACCGGCTGGACGCTGCTGCAAACGCTCGCCGTTGCGCAAGCGGGCGCCGGAAAGTCCGCCGTGCTCGGGTACACCATGCCGTTCTGGGCCGCGCTGCTCGCGTGGCCGTTTCTCGGCGAGCGCATCGCCGGGCTGCGCTGGGTCGCGCTCGCGCTCGCGGCGGCCGGGCTCGCGTTCGTCGTCGCGCCGCTGGACGCGCGCTCGTTCGTCGGCCGACGGGCTCGCCGTGCTCGCGGCGATTGTCGTGGGGCGCGAGCGCCGTGTACGCGAAGCGCCTGCGCCGCCGCTACGACGTCGAGCTGCTCTCGCTCACGACGTGGCAAATGCTCTGGGGCACGATTCCGCTCGTCGTGCTGATGCTGGCGATCGGCGGGCCGGTGCGGTGGACGGCGTCGTTCGTCGCGGCGATGGCGTTCATGTCGATCGGCGGCGCCGCGCTCGGGTGGTTCCTGTGGATGTTCATCCTCTCGCGCTTGCCGGCCGGCGTCGCGGGCATCGCGTCGCTGGCGACGCCCGTGGTCGGCGTGCTCGCTGCGGCCATTCAGCTCCACGAGATTCCGTCGCGCAGCGAGCTCGCGCGGCATGGCGCTGATCGTCGTCGCGCTGATCGTCAACGCGATCCCCGTCGCCGCCGAACCGGCGCTCGCGACGACGGTTCCCGTCGAAGGACCGTAGCCCGGCGGCAGTGTTACGGCGCCGTGACGTAGTCGCCGTCTTGGGCGGATTCGGCGCTTGCCATGTCGTGCCGTCGGCGAATTCCACGAGCAGCGGCATGGCGATCACGCGGCCGATCGCGATCAGCCTTTCCGCCCACCTTTCGGGACGTAATAATACGTGTCGCCGTCGGTCTGCTGGTACAATGTACGTGCACGCAGCCGCGCGAGTTGTCGATCTTGACGTCCTGCGAGTACGTGCCTTTGTTGTAGAGCGTCTCGCACGCCGGCGACCGTTCCGGTGCGGTCGACCAGCACGAGCGCGACGTTGACGCGCTTCGCGACGCGCGCGTCGTGGTTGGTGAACGTAACGCAACTGTTCTGCGCCCGTGACGGTCGCCGACCACGAGCGCATCGACCAGCTCCACCGGCGAACCCGGCACAGCCCGTATGCTCAGCACGGGCGGACCCGCGGGCAACGGCTGCACTGAACGGCGGCGCCGGCGGGATCGTGACGTGATCGCCCGGTTGCGGGACCTGATCCGTGCGCCAGGCGGTGCCGTCGTCGTAGATGATCTCGCGCGCCGAGACGAGGATCGCGGCAACCTCGGTCGGCGGGCTTTACGCCCCATGCGATACCAGAAGCTCGAGTCCGCCGTGTTCCCGTCGGGAAGATCTGATGACAATTGCCGTTGGGAACGAACTGGTCCCCGCTTCCGGAGTACGCGGAACGCGCGTCGACGAAAAACGTTCCAGTCGGGTAGATGAAGTCGACGCCGAGCACCGTTCCGGTCGCATCGACGAATGCCAAGTTCAGCCCGACCTTCGTCGCCGGGTGCGGACCGTGGTTCACGAACGCGACGCACGAGACGTTCATCGGGATGCCGTACACGCTGGTGAGATACGTCGATCCGTCGGTGACGGTGATCGCGCTGGGCCGTGCCGGATCGCCGACGATCATCGGCGGCGCGGCCGACGCGGGCGCCGCAGGCGAGCCAGGCCGCAAGCCCCACGACCGGCCGCGCCGACGATCGTGCGGGTCCCCAAGATAGGCGCCATCAGCATGGAACGCCGCTTTCTGCATGCAATAGGCGAACTCCGACCAATCCGCATTGTACAAAGGGGGCGGCGTGTCCGAGTTTCGCAGCGGCCATCATTTCTTGCAAATCCCCGGGCCCACCAACGTGCCCGAGCGGGTGCTGCGCGCCATCGACCGCGCGACCATCGATCATCGCGGCCCTGATTTCGCCGAGTTGGCGCTGGAATGCATCCGGCTGGCCAAGCCGGTGTTCCAGACGAGCGGGCCGGTCATCATCTGGCCGGCGTCGGGCAGCGGCGGCTGGGAGGCCGCGCTGGTCAACACGCTGTCGCCCGGCGACAAGGTGCTGATGGCCGAGACCGGCCAGTTCGCCGCGCTGTGGAGCAAGCTCGCGACGCGGATGGGGCTCGACGTCGAGGTGATCCCCGGCGACTGGCGCCACGGCGTCGATCCCGACGCGATCGGCGAGCGGCTCGCGGACGACCGTGCGCACGCGATCAAAGCGGTCGCCGTCGTGCACAACGAGACGTCGACCGGCGTGACCAGCCGCGTCGCCGACGTGCGCGCCGCGATCGACCGCGCGAAGCACCCGGCGCTGTTCTTCGTCGACACCGTGTCGTCGCTGGGCTCGCTCGATTATCGCCACGACGAGTGGCACGTCGACGTGACGGTCGGCGGCTCGCAGAAAGGCTTGATGCTGCCGCCGGGGCTCGCGTTCAACGCGATCTCCGACAAAGCGATCGCCGCGTCGAAGACGTCGCGGCTGCCGCGTTCGTACTGGTCGTGGGACGACATGCTCGAGAGCAACAAGACGGGCTGGTTCCCGTACACGCCGGCGACGAACTTGCTGTACGGTCTGCGCGAAGCGCTGACGATGCTCGCGGAAGAAGGCTTGCCCAACGTGTTCGCGCGGCACGCGAAGCTCGGTGAAGCGACGCGCCGCGCCGTGCGCGGCTGGGGCTTGGAGCTCGTGTCGGTCGATCCGCGCGAGTACTCCGACACGGTGACCGCCATCTACGTGCCCGACGGGTTCGACGCCGACGCGTTGCGCGCGACGATCCTCGAGCGCTTCGACATGTCGCTGGGCACCGGGCTCGCGCGGCTGAAGGGCAAGGTGTTCCGCATCGGCCACCTCGGCTCGATCAACGATCTGATGCTCGCCGGAACGCTGTGCGGCGTGCAGATGGGGCTGGACCTCGCGGGGATCCCGCACGGCGACGGCGTGTCGCCGGCGCTCGCGTACCTCGCGAACCCGGCGGCTGCGCGTTCGCTCGCCGCCGTCTGAGTTGAGCGCCGCGGCGTCCACGCCGGCGACCAAGAGCACGACACCGGCGCGCGAGCCCGTTCTCGCGCGCCGGCTCGAATCGCGCCTGCGCGCGGAGATCGCGGGCGACGTGTGGTTCGACCGCGCGTCGCGCGGCATGTACGCGACCGACGCGTCGATCTACCAGATCATGCCGCTGGGCGTCGTCGTGCCGCGCACGGCGACGGACGTCGAAGCGACGATCGCGATCGCGCGCGAGCACGGCGTGCCGGTGACGGCGCGCGGCGGCGGCACGTCGCAGTGCGGGCAGACGGTGAACCACGGGCTGATCGTGGACGTGCAGCCGGTACATGCGCGACGTGCGTCAGCGCTCGACACCACCGCGCGCATGGTTCGCGTGCAGCCGGGCGATCGTGCTCGACCAGCTCAACCGCTAGTCTGAAAAACCACGGGCTGTTCTTTCCGGTCGATCCGTCGACCGCGAGCCGCGCGACGATCGGCGGCATGACGGCGAACAACAGCTCGGGCGCGCGCTCGATTCGCTACGGCATCATGGCCGACAACGTCGCCGGGATCGACGCGGTGCTCGCCGACGGGACGCGCGCGTATTTCGGCCAGGTCGACGAGCGCGCGCGGACGGCGCGTGCGGCGAACGGCGCGGCCGCGGCCGCGCCCACGCGGTATCGCGAGCTGGTGGAGCGCGTGCGCGCGATCGCGGCGCGCGAGGCGAGCGAGATCGACGCGCGCATCCCCAAGGTGCAGCGCAACGTCGGCGGCTACGCGATCCACACCGTGCGCCCCGACGGCGACTTCAACATGGCGAAGCTGCTGGTCGGCTCGGAAGGCACGCTCGCGTTCTTCACCGAGATCGACCTCGACGCTGCAGCCGCTGCCGCACGCGAAGGCGCTGGGCGTGTGCCACTTCCCGACCTTCGCCGACGCGATGCGTTCCACCGAAGCGCTCGTCGCGCTCGATCCGGTTGCGGTGGAGCTGGTCGACCGCACGATGATCGAGCTGTCGCGCAAGATCGCCGCGTTCGCGCCCATCCTCGAGAAGTACGTGCGCGGCGAGCCCGGCTCGCTGCTGCTGGTGGAGTTCACCGGCGACGACCCCGCGCCGCTGCAAGAGAAGCTCGACGAGCTCGACGACACGATGGCGTCGCTCGGGTTTCCGAACGCCGTCGTGAAGCTGACCGACGCCGCGCAGCAGAGCGAGATGTGGGAAGTGCGCGCGGCGGGGCTCAACATCATGACGTCGATGCGCGGCGACGCGAAGCCGATCTCGATCATCGAAGACTGCGCGGTGCCGCTGCAGCATCTCGCCGACTACACCGAACGGCTGAACCGCATCTTCGCGAAGTACGGCACCACCGGCACGTTCTACGCGCACGCGTCGGTGGGCTGTCTGCACGTGCGGCCGGTGCTCAACGTGAAGCACGACGAGGACGTCGGCAAGCTGCGCGCGATCGCCGAGGAGGCGTTCGCGATCGTGCGCGAGTACGGCGGCGCGCATTCCGGCGAGCACGGCGACGGCATCGTGCGCTCGGAGTTCCACGAGGAGATGTTCGGCTCGCGCATCGTCGAGGCGTTCCGCGAGGTGAAGACGGCGTTCGATCCGGGCAACGTGCTCAACCCCGGCAAGATCGTCGACGCGCCGAAGATGGACGACCGCACGCTGTTCCGCTACGGCCCGAAGTACGCGCCGATCCCGCTGAAGACGGAGCTGGACTGGTCGGAGTTCGGCTCGTTCGCCGGCGCGGTGGAGATGTGCAACAACAACGGCGCGTGCCGCAAGAGCGCGCCGGGCGCGATGTGCCCGTCGTACCGCGTGACCGACGACGAGCACCACGTCACGCGCGGCCGCGCGAACGGCTTGCGGCTCGCGCTCACCGGCCAGCTCGGACCGGACGGCCTCACCTCGCCCGAATTGTACGACGCGCTCGACCTGTGCGTGTCGTGCAAGGCGTGCCGCCGCGAGTGCCCGACGGGCGTCGACATGGCGCGCATGAAGATCGAGTTCCTCGCGCACTACCGCAAGAAGCACGGCACGCCGCTGGGCGACCGCGTCGTCGCGGCGCTGCCGCGCGCGGCGCACCGCGCCGGCCCGCTGCGCCGGCTGGCGAACTTGCGCGACCGCATCCCCGGCGTCGCGCGCATGCTCGAGCGCGCGACCGGCTTCACCGCGAAGCGCCCGCTGCCGCGCTGGCACGCGCGCCCGTTCCGCGACACGGGCACGTGCGCGCACGACCTCGCCCTCCGCCGAGCGCGACCGGCCGCGAAGCACGGCGAAGTCGTGCTGTTGGTCGACACGTTCAACCGCTATTTCGAAGCCGACGTCGCGCGCGCCGCGGAGCGCGTGCTCGCCGCGGCGGGCTACGACGTCGTCGTTCGCGCACGAGCTGATGCTTCGACGGGCGCGGCCGACGCGAATGCGCGGCCGCTGTGCTGCGGGCGCACGTATCTCGGCGCGGGGCTGCTCGACGAGGCGCGCGCGGAGGCCGAGCGCACGATCGCGGCGCTCGCGCCGTTCGCCGAGCGCGGCGTGCCCATCGTCGGCTTGGAGCCGTCGTGCTTGCTGACGCTGCGCGACGAGTTCCTCGCGCTCGTCCCGACCGACGCGGCGCGCGCGGTCGCGGCGCAGGCGCTGCTGTTCGAGGAGTTCATCGCGCGCGAGCTCGACGCGGGCCGCTGGGCGCCGCCGCTGCGCCCGCTGGGCAAGCGCGCCGTGGTGCACGGGCACTGCCACCAGAAGGCGTTCGGCGCGATGCCGGCCGTCGTGCGCGCGCTGCGCGCGATACCGGGGCTGGACGCGTCGGTGATCGAATCGTCGTGCTGCGGGATGGCGGGGATGTTCGGCTACGAAGCCGAGCATTACGACATCTCGATGCGGATGGCGGAGCGCGATTTGCTGCCGGCGGTGCGTGCCGCCGATGCGGACGCGCTCGTCGTTGCCGACGGTATGAGCTGTAAACACCAGATCGCGCACGGTGCACAACGCCGTTCGCTGCACGTCGCCGAGGTCTACGATCGGCCGCTGCATCTGTCATGCTGAGCCTGTCGAAGCATGCGCCACCTACCGAGGAGAACGAATCCGAAATGACGACCAGAGGGACGTTCGTTCGCACCGCCGCAGCCGTCGGCGCCGCGGGCCTCGCCGGCGGTGCACCGCTCGGCGCGCTCGCGCGGCGGAAGAACCAGCTGAGCGACGCCGATGTCTCCAAGCTGTACGACGCCGCGAAAAAAGAAGGCAAGGTCACGTGGTGGACCGGCCACTACACGCAGCAGGCCGCCGAGCGCATCGCCGGCGCGTTCAAGGCGAAGTATCCCGGCATCGAGGTCGAGCTGCTGCGCCAGACGGGGCAGGTGCTGTTCCAGCGCCTCACCAACGACCTCAAGTCGAACGTGCACCAAGTCGACGTGTTCGCGTCGACCGACGAAGCGCACATGACGATCCTCAAGAAGCAGAACGCGCTCGCGCAGTTCGTGCCGGCCGACATCGACAAGATCCCGCAGCAGTACCAGCACCTCGACAACGACGACACCTACCAGCTCGGCGACATCGCGCTGATGCTGATCAACTACAACCCCAAGAAGGCGGGCCCGCGCCGCGACACTGGACCGACCTGCTCGACCCGAAGTACAAGGACCAGCTCTCGGTCGGCCATCCGGGCTTCTCGGGCTACGTCGGCAACTGGGTCGTCGCGATGAACGACAAGTACGGCTGGGACAACTTCTTCAAGAAGTTCGCCGCGAACAACCCGAAGATCGGGCGCTCGGTGTTCGACGCGACGACCGACATCGTGTCGGGCGAGCGCGTCGTTGGGCCGGGCGCCGACAGCCTCGCGCTCGAGCGCAAAGCGGGCGGCAACAGCATCAACATCGCGTTCCCCGAGGACGACACGATCCTCGTGACGGCGCCGGTCACCGTGATGAAGGAAGCGCCGCACCCCAACGCCGCGCGGCTGCTGATGAACTTCTACTACTCGCAGCGAATACTCGCAGACGATGGAGATAGACGTTCAACCTGCCGCTGCGGCTCGACGTGCCCGCCGCGCGACAACATCCACTGATCGACCGCATCAAGACGTATCACGTGAAGATCGAGCGGCTGCTGACCGGCATCCCGGAAGTCACCGCGAAGTGGCGCGAAACGTTCAACGTCTGAGATGAGCCTCGCAGCGGCGCCGCGCCCGGTGGAGCAGACGCGACCGTCGTTCGACATCGGTCCCGTCTTCTTCATCGGCGCGGTGGTCGTGCTGGCGATCCTCGTCATCGTGCCGCTGGCGTGGCTGTTCGTCATCAGCCTGCAGCACGTCGAGGTCGGCGGCTGGACGCTCGGCAACTACGTCGAGGCGTTCACCAAGTCGATCTACCTGCGGCCGATCATCAACTCGTTCGTGCTCGCGATCTCGGTCGCGACGATCGCGGCGCTGATCGGCACGCCGCTGGCGTGGCTGATCGCGCGCACGAACCTGCCGGGCCGCAAAGGCTTGCGCGCGCTGATCACGGCGGCGTTCGTGACGCCGTCGTTCATCGGCGCGGAAGCGTGGATTCTGCTCGCCGCGCCGAACAGCGGCTGGATCAACCGCGCGATCGCGTCGTTCACGCACGCCGAGCACGGCCCGCTCAACATCTTCTCGCTCGCCGGCGCGATCTTCGTGATGGCGCTCTACAACGTGCCGTACACGTTCACGTTCGTCGCGGGCGGCCTCGAGCTGCTGCCGACCGAGCTGGAGGACGCGTCGTCGACGCTGGGCGCGTCGGCGTGGCGCACGATGCGCTCGGTGACGCTGCCGCTGGTGATGCCCGCGATCGTCGCCGGCTTCATCATGTCGTTCCTCGAAGCGCTCGCGGAGTTCGGCACGCCGGCGTTCTTGCTGATCCCGGCGCGCATGCAAGTCGTCACGACGCAGCTCTATCTGTTCTTCCAGTTCCCGGTGCGCACGGAGCTCGCCGCCGCGTACGCGATGCCGCTGATCGGCGTGACGCTGGGGCTGTTGCTGCTGCAGCGCCGCATCCTGGGCCGCCGGAAGTTCACGGTGGTCGGCGGCAAGGGCGGGCGGCGCCGGCTGATCGACCTCGGCGTGTGGAAGTGGCCGCTGCTCGGCGCGGCGCTGATCGTGCCGCTGTGCTCGGTGGTGCTGCCGTATCTCGCGCTGCTCGCGACGTCGCTCTCGCACATCTGGAGCAAGGGCCCGGTGCCCGGCAACCTCACGCTGTACTGGTACCACTGGGCGATCTTCGAGAACGCCGAGACGCGCCGCGCGATCTTCCACAGCCTCACCTACGGCGCGGCCGCGGCGACGATCGCGACGATCGTCGGCTTCCTGATCGCGTACACCGCGAGCCGCCGGCTGTTCCCGGGCGCGGGCTTCCTCGGCATCGTCTGCATGGCGCCGTTCGTGGTGCCGGGCATCGTGCTCGCGATCGGCATCTACGCGGCGTACTCGCACCCGCCGCTGGTGCTGTACGGCACCGCGACGATCCTGATCATCGCGTTCACGACGCGCTTCCTGCCGATCGCGTTCTCCAACCTGAGCACGATGGTGTCGGCGGTCAACGCCGACCTGGAGAACGCCGCGCGCACGCTCGGCGCGACGCGGCTGCGCGCGCTGCGCACGATCACCGCGCCGCTGCTGCGCCGCGGGCTTGCTCGCGAGCTGGCTGCTGGTGTTCATCCCGTCGATCCGCGAGCTGAGCTCGGCGATCTTCCTGTTCACCCCGCGCACGGCGACGATGACGACGCAGATCTTCGACTTCACCGACGCCGGCAACTACGAAGCCGTCGCAACGCTCGCGATCCTCATCCTCGCGATCACCATCGTCATCGTCTCGGTGGCGTACCGCTTCCTCGGGAAAGACTTCATGGACAAGACGAGCGCCTGATGGCACGCATCGACATCGCCGGCCTGACGAAGGCGTACGGCAAGAACGGCGCGCGCGCGGTCGACGCGATCGACCTCGCGATCGCCGACGGCGAAGTGATGGCGCTGGTGGGCCCGTCGGGCTGCGGCAAGACGACGACGCTGCAGCTGCTCGCGGGCTTCCTCAAACCGGACGCCGGCACGATCACGGTGGGCGACCGCGTCGTCTCGTCGGCGAAGCACGTCGTGCCGCCGGAGAAGCGGCGCATGTCGCTGATCTTCCAGAGCTACGCGGTGTGGCCGCACAAGACGGTGTTCGAGAACGTGGCGTACGGGTTGCGCGTGATGCGGCTGGAGCGCTCGGAGATCGAGGACCGCACGCGCGAGGTGCTGCGCAGCGTGCGCATGGCGGAGCTCGCGGACCGCTATCCGTCGGAACTGTCCGGCGGCCAGCAGCAGCGCGTCGCGCTGGCGCGCGCGGTGGTGGTGAAGCCGGAGACGCTGCTGCTGGACGAGCCGCTGTCGAACCTGGACGCGAACCTGCGCGAGGAGATGCGCTTCGAGATCCGCCGCATCCACGACGCGACGGGCATCACGATGGTCTACGTGACGCACGACCAAACCGAAGCGATGGTCGCGGCGGATCGCATCGCGCTGATGCGCGCCGGGCAAGATCGCGCAGGTTGGCACGGCGCACGACATCTACGAGAAGCCGGCGACGGCGTTCGTGGCGACGTTCGTGGGCGGGACGAATACGATCCCGGCGACGTTGGTGGAGCCGCATGTCGTGGAGGTGTGCGGGGCGCGGCTGGCGCGTGCGGGATGACTTCGATCCGGCGCAGCGGGGGCCGGTGACGCTGTGCGTGCGCCCGCACTCGGTGACGTTCGCCGCGATCGGCGACGACGCGGTGGGCTATCAGGAGAACGGCCACAACCGCCTCTCAGGCACGGTGCTGCGGCAAGTCTACCTCGGCGACTCGCGCGACTACCTCATCGACCTGGGGCAAACGCAGATTCGCGTGTCGGCGCCGCCGTCCGAAGATCGCAGCGTCGGCAGCACGGTCCACCTCGATGTCGCCGTCGAAGCGTGCCGCATCGTCCCGGGCGACTGATTCGATGTAGTTCTCACGGTGTCCGTTGGCACAGGGAGTTACAATTGAGGCGGACTCGACAACGACGTACCCGCCCTCGGTTTGTTGGCAAATTACGTTAACAGCCGTGGCCATGGGCACGGCTCGCGCGGATTTAGTTTTCATTACGATTTCCGCTGAATTCATACTGATCGTCAACCGGTCATGAACCCTGAAAAAGCGCCTGGACAAGCTCGGGACCGCAACGGGCGGTCCTGTAAGGGGCACTCCCGCACCCGGGGTGCGAGCCTGCGGAGTGCCATGCACCTGGCCGCGCGAGATGAGATGATCACGGCAGGCAAGGTCGCTCATCCAAGCAAGGATAGCGACTAATGGTCGATGAATGGAGCGCGACTACGCCGCGGAACCCAGAAGTCGTGTGTGCTTAGCGGTTCGGCCTCACATCGCATGATGGTGGCGCGGCGATCACACTCACGGGTGATTTCACTTGCCAATAACGAGAATCCATAGCTTCCTTGTGCTCCCGTCGAAAAGGGCACAAGACCAACCGGACATTGGCGGCACGATGGTGCCGCGTTCCGCGTCTAGGCTATATGACATGATATCGAGGCTATACGACAACGCGCTTAACGAGTGTGACATCGACATAACCTTCCGCCACGCTGCAGATGGCGAACAGGTTAATCCGTGTCGTACGTTATTTATGGCCTACGCGGCGCGTCCAACGATCGACAATGGGCGAGCAATCGCCGAACGTCTCCAGTCAGTGACGACGCATCGCTCGGGGCTCGGGCTCCTCTTTGTCGTCGCGGGGGATGAACGGGGAAAGCAATTCATGCTTTCACGGTTCCCGGCCGACGAAGGGGTAGTGGCTGAGCGACGGCCAGGACGCCAACTGGATGTTCAGTTCCTTGAACAAGTGTTTATGAAAAATGCGCACGCTTACAAGAGCGTCGTATACGCGGGGCCGCTCAATCAAAGCGCATTCTGGAATGGAAAGGCCGTAGACAAACAGATAAATTCTAGCAAGGAGTTATCCAACTACTGGATTTCCGATTTCCTCGATTCTGAGCTATCGACAACGGGTGCTGCGGGCACAAAGCGGCTGGCTGTGGCATTCCGCCTAGCATTACGCAAAGCGGATGACCCGGAAGTCAGGTCAGAATTGATGGCCGCAGTGCAGTTGGCGCGCGGCGAGAGCGGAAGGACGACATCCGTTGAGCGCCTTGCGGAGCGCTTCAATCTTTCGGAAGAAGCGGTTGACTTGTTACGCGAGGGACTGCCCCGACCGGAGCTGTTTCAGGAGACGTTCCGCTTTAGTCGTGAAGAGTTTGATCAGCATGTGGCATTTCGCTCCGTTGAGCTAAATACCGGCGTGGTCCTTACAGCGGAAAATTCGATATTTGATGAGTTAATCGAACGGCGTGAGGTCGCTGACCGTCGTCGAGGTGGCGATACGGAAGGGGCCGATGCGACAGCGCTGATGCGGTTTACGACGGAGGGCCGGATCGTGGGTGAGCGGCTTCGCAAGGCAGCCCGATGAGTGACACCCTTCTTGCCGAATATAAGGAGCGCTATGACACAGTGCTTGAGCCAATCGCGGGCGCTCTCGAATCTCTTATCAGAGACCATGTGCGCGATGCTAAACGGGTAGACCGTATTTCTGCGCGTGCAAAGTCGCCGGATCGGTTTGTCGCGAAGGCGTCGAAACTGAACGATGATGGCTCCGCGCGTTACCCTCATCCGTTCGTTCAGATTCAAGATCAAGTCGGTGCGAGAGTAGTTGCCTTCTACCTAAAAGACGTTCAGCGACTTAGTGAACTCTTAATGAAATACTTCACACCAATTGAAGAGCGGCTTATTGTTCCCGACTCTGAATCGGAGTTTGGATACTTCGGGTTGCATTATGTACTGGTGCTTCCACGCGATGCTGTCCCGAAATCCATCCTACTAGCCGATGCTCCCGGGTTTTTTGAGCTTCAGATTAAGACGTTGTTCCAGCATGCGTGGTCGGAAGCCAACCACGACTTAGGCTACAAGCCGGAAACCCCATTGGATGCCAATCAAAAGCGTCTAATGGCGTACACCTCCGCGCAAGCATGGGGTGCGGACCGAGAATTTGACCGCCTCGCCGAAGAACTGGGCGTGTATACGTCGTAGCGCTGCTCACTCATCGCTGCGGCCAGGGGGCGTACGTTTATAGTGTTTTCGTCATCTCGCGCGCATCGACTTGGAGGGCGCGAGACATGGCCGTAGCGAACGTTTCGTCCCTCGCAGACCGACCTGTGCGCCTGAGTAGGACCATCGCAATATCAGTGTGCCTTGCTCCGTTACGCACACTTCATTTAGTGCAGGTCTACGATGGCGCTCGACGTCCGCCGCGGTCAGCGTCGGTTCATCGCGCGGCCAAGCCGCTGCGATACGCTCTCACGATGATCGCAGTGACGGGGCAGAAACTAAATGCCTCCGTTGCTATGCAAGAGCGTGAGAAGCAAGAAGAACAAAATCCCGCTATTGCACTGACATCGGTCAACTAAGCTTGCGTGCCGTATACCACAACCATGCTTCATTTTTTTTGACGACCGCAGACGTTGATGGCACACCGCTCATTATTCTTCATCAGGAGATACGATGTCTGCATTTGGCCCCGTCTTAACGGCAAGCGTTAGCGAACGCCCCGATTGCAGCACGTGTGCGACAATTCTTTCCAAGATTGCGGTCTGATCGATATTCGTTCCCACCCATCCGTTCGCGACCAGCGCGATGAACGTTGTATTCTCGAAATAGCGATCCAGATTTTCAAATGTTACGGATCGTCCGCCGCGTGGGCCTACGAACGCTTGATCGACTTCTATAAGCTTCCAAAAGTCGAGTGGGATGTACATGCCAGGAAGAAGACCGATATTATCCGGATCTAGTACCACGCGTGGGCACAACTTTAGAAAGAACGGATTTTCCAGTAGCCTAAACCCGTGACGGACTGCGTTTTGTGGACTTGAGCTCAAAATATTGTTGACCTCATCCATGCGCGCGATTTCGGTTGTTAGCTGCTCGCTTGGAAATCGGAAACCGGGCCGGCGGCCGGGAGTGCTTTCCATCGCCTTGTACTGTACCACAACGAACGATTTGTAGGTCTGATTGAAGTAGATCAGGTCCGCTCCTAGTTGCTCCTCGAGAGGCAAGTGATTCGCAAGCACGACGGTTAAACGAACTCGATCCGACTGAAAAATTGCGGCACTGTATGATATGGTCTTCACGAGGTTGAACCCCGGGACTTTCATCATATCACTGACAACCATCGAATCCTCGCGGAGAACCACTTGGGGCAACCCCTCGAGGAACGAAGCCGGGCTTGATGTCGACGGCTGCCATAAGGCGAACTCGGTCCGATCGAGACCTGCCATCGTGAGCGCCGTCCCGATCGTGTCCTTTTGGTACGCCAAGGTTCTCCGAACCGCGGCAGACATTTCTGCCACAACCGCTGCTCGGTCGCCAATATATTGATCAATATAGGTGCGCGCGGTGGGAGATAAATCACGAAGCGCGCCGATGATGGCGACGAATGTAGCAGGGGGGAGTAAGCCGCTTCCCGCGAGTCTTTCGGTAACCAAATTCCGTAACCGCGGTTCTACGGAAGCTTGAATCGCTTCGTGCGAGACAGGCTCATCGAGTACTACAATGTTCTTGAAGTTGAGACGCGTAAGGCCTGTTGCAGCCCGTCGACCTTTGGTCCCAAGGGCGACATGGGTGATCGCCCCAGTCTCGAAGCTTAGCAGACAGATTAGCAGCGCGTTACGACGATGATTGAAATCGCGTACCGCTTCGGAAGCAGCGTCGCCTGAGCTAATCGCTGCAAGTAATTCAGACCGTCGGTTCGGAGCAACCTCAACAGCATACCCGGACGCAGTTGTCATCGAGGCGTGCTTCGTTACGCGACAGACGGCGGCCTAGCATCTTTACCTAACTGACCCGGAGAACGGGATGATTAGTACTGGACGTCGATCAAGAGAATCGACCGCGGGGCCGAGGACGGTCTAGGCGTTTGATCCGGCGGCGCCGACGACGGTAATCCGACAGAGCCTGTGCAAGGTTGGTTCGAAGCACCGATACGCTACGACGACATGCGTAGCGTAAAGCGTCGAGATGCGGATCGTCTATCACGTTGATCCTCAAGAACCGGGGATCCGCTCGCCGTTCCAAGGGCGTAACGTTGCGACTTTGTCGCAGGGTCGGCTGACGCGTGATGCGCATCGCACAGCCAGGTTGCTGTCTGTATACGGGCCCCCGCGAACCGCACAACACGGCCTTTTCCATGACGGAGGACCTAAGGCCGTGGAGTGGCAAATGCTTGCCTGTCATTTGTTGCTCAACCCCCTTGCGAATGCTATAATCTTGCTACGCGCGAACGCGCACATACATAGCGACTCGGCCGGTGCGCTAACACCGACCGAGTCCGTCACCCGATGGATTGGACCACCGAATGACAAACTCACGATTCGACGCGCTCGCGTCGAAAACCCGGCCGCGCCGTGGTGGCGCGAGCCCGCACACTAACCGCGGCGGCGTCGCCTTCCACATCGTCCGCGTCGTCTGGCTCACCGCACTATTCGCTCGTCGCGAGTCGGTGACCATCGCGGACTACCGGCGCCGGTTCGGCGTCTCGGTGCGATCGTTTCGCCGCGACGTCGCGATGCTGCGGCAAGCCGGTTTCTACCTCGAGACCATTGCGGCCAACCACTACCGCATGGTCTGCTTCGACCGTCAACTCCGATGCGCCGTAGCCCGTACGACGACGCGCCTCGGTTCGTGCGCGTGATCTGGCTCGCCGCGCGTCTCTTCTGGGACGATTGGGTGGAGGATGCCGACTACCGCTACCGGTTCGGCCCGTCCATGCACCGGTTTCGTCGCGAGGTAAAGGCCGCGCGCGGCGCGAGCCGGTTCCTCGACTGGTACTTCGCCTTCATCGCCGGCATGCTGGTGGTCTCATGGATCACGGGGCAGCGGTAACATGAAGAACGTCGTACCGTTTGCAGCTCCCGCGAAGTTCGCCGAGTTCGGCATCGACTGGACGCGAGCTGCGCGAACCGAATCCGAGCGATCGCTGCGCGAAGCGTTTCTCACCTACGAGACGTCGTGCGGGCCGAACGGGCTCGTGTCGATTCTGCTGCTGGCCATCGTGTCCCGCCGTCAAGGCGCGGTCCCGGAAGATCTCCAGGCCGCCGCCGACCACGCCGAAATCCTGTTGGGCATGAAGCTGCGCAAGCACCAGCACGACACGCTGGACGCAGTTCACGACTATCTCACGCACGGCGGCGCGATATGGTCGTAAGCTTGATGTGCCCCGCTCAGAGGCATCGGACGGCGCCGCGCACGAGCTTGGCCGAGACCCTGCAGAGGTGACGCCGATCAGCCGCCGCCATTGGAGCAGCTGTCAGTCATACCCCTTACAGGGCGGATATGCCACCAAATAGAGGGACCCATTGACAGCAGTCGCTGTTCTACGGTACTGTCATAGGCACCCCTTATGCCCTCAATAAAGCCCCTTGTTCCGGGTCCGCATCGACAGTCGCCCCGCGCTATTCCGTCCCGGCTCGGAGCTGTCGTCGAGTACCTGGAGCTTTTCCAGCCAAAGATCCTGACGGCTGACGCGCTGGGCTCATATCTGCGCGAGCTCGGAATCCGCCAGGACCCCGCGAAGGTCGCCCATGACCTTCAACGGCTCGGCTGGTTGCTTCCGCTGCGCACCAAAGGGCGCTGGGAGTTCGCGCCCGGCGCGCGCGCTGGAGCGTTACCGTCGGGCGACCCGTTCGTCGAGCTGCGGGCGACGCTGCAGCGGCGTCACGATCTGCCCCTGGCGCTGGCGTACAATTCTGCCGCGTGGCTTCAGGGCCTCAACACACGCGAACCGCAGAAGCACGTGCTGGCCACCTATCCCTCGCAGCGAAAGCTGCCGCCGGCGCTGAGTGATTTTCGCGTCACGCGGCTGTGGGGCGCCGTCGAGCCCGAACAAAAAGATCACCTGCCCGTGTGGCGCGTTTCGACCCTACTCGCCATGATGGCGATCGAGCCCCACTATTACCGCGATTGGCCGAACGTCATGGAATGGCTTGAAGAAGCCTTCAAACGCGCCGACGCGGCTGAACTCGAACGTGAGATACGCGAAGCACCCAACACCGCGCGCGTGCGGCTCGCCTACCTGGCCGATCGCGCTAACTTCAAGGATCTCGCGAAAGAGTTGATGCGGGGCGCGCGGACGGATGGCGTGACGTATCTGGGGCGCGATCGCACGCGCGGAAAGTTCGTGCGCGAGTACAACCTCATCGACGCGTTGCTCGTCCCGAGCGCGAAGACGTGATCACGAAGGGCTGCTTCTGCGCTCTTGACTGTCGCGTGCCGATTTGTCGCGGCGCATGCTGCAGGTACGTATCGAGGTATGCTGACATGGATGGGCGCGTAGACGTCGGGACGTAGGCATGATATTCTGTGGACGCTGCCTGGGTAGACCTCTGTCGGCGACGAGAGTCGCCGAAGGGTTGTTGCTCCGTCACTGCCAGGGACAGCGTATGTTCCGCGACGGCGCGCTGATCGACGTTGCCCAGGACCACGCTCTGCAACACCTTCACGTAACTGGCCTCTTCGATCTAGGCCTCGTCTTCAAGGGCGGCACGGCACTACGAAAGTTCCGGCTCGGAAACGAGGGACGCTTTTCAACCGACCTCGACTTCGCGGTCGCCGAAGCAGGTCTCGCGGAGCTTGTGTTCGAGCACCTGGACGGTGCAACGCTCGGCGGCTTCACGTTCCGCGTCGAGCAGAACGTCCCGAAGCGCCGCGCGCGCATGCACATCGAATCGGCGCTCGGCGCGCCGACGATACAAGCTCGAATTGACATCGCGCACGAATTGCCATGGCTCGAACCCGAACGGCTCCAGCCTGTTCCGTTGCCGATTCACCGTGCATATGACTTCACATTATCCGAGACACCGGTCATTGCGGTCGAGGAGTTGCTCGCCGAAAAGCTCGCGCGCTATCGACGCGACAGCTTGGCGCGCGACCTCTACGATCTTGCATGGTTCAGCGGCCGCGCTTTCAACGAAGCTCTCGTCCGCAGGCTGACGATCCTCAAGGTGTGGCGCGACATCAACATGACTGGATTAGGTCGAGCGCCGTTCAACCCTGAGGAAGTCCTGCGCGCTCGAACGCGTGCGCATTTTATCGAGGAGGATATCGGCTTCCTCACCACGCCGGTGGAAATCGACAGATGGATCGCAGATGTCCGCCGCCGCTACGCGTTCCTGCGCAACGTCGACGAGGCCGAGAAGCAATTGCTCGCGGCGAACCCGCGCGACGATTACACGGTAGAAGCGCTAATAGGCGAGTATCGCCGGCCAGAGGCGACCGCGACATAAAGCGCTGCAAGACGGACGAGAAATCCGCGGGTGTACGGCTCGAGTGCTAGGATTGCCGGTCGCCGGATCGGAAGGCTCGCGGGGATTTATGCAGCCGAATCTTGCGATTCACCATGTGTGCGGTCTGGACGAGCTTCGGCTTGCCCCGCTGTCATCGGCGGACCGGGTCATCTCGATTCTCGATCCGTTGGCGCCGCTTCCGGACGAGTTGCGTTCCATCCACGCGCCGGTGCTGGTGCTGCGATTCGACGACATCGCGGATACCAGCGACCCTGCCGCTCCTCGAGCCGAACATATTAGGGAGCTACTCGCGTTCGATGCGGGCGCGCATGAGGGCGAACGCCTCGTCGTTCACTGCACCGCAGGAATCTCTCGGTCGACGGGGTCGCTCGCCGTTCTCCTGGCTGCGCGACACCCCGATCTCGACGACGAGATTTTCGCAGCGATTCGGCGCATACGACCGATCGCGTGGCCGAATTCGCTCGTGGTGTCGCTCGGCGACGAACTGCTCGGCCGGGGTGGAGCGCTGATCGCGGCGCTTCAACGCCACTACGAAATCCAATCGCGCCAACGCGGGTTCTGGCCGAGTTTCGAGCGGGGCCCGACCGAGAAATAAGCGTTTTCTTCCTCGGTGAACTCGACGCCGCGAGACCATCGCGGACAATCCATATCGCGCTTATCACCTATGACTCCACGTTTCCGGCGACTGAGCGGAAATCGACACTAGCGCGCTCCAGCCGGCTTGACTAGGCAATGCTTGCCATAGTATCTTCGGAAGACAAACCTACCAGGTCAAGGCTTGTCTCGCCGGGGGGGACACCATCATGTTCCGATCGCGCGCTATATCTGCGGCGCTGATTTCCGTTGTGCTCGTCGGGCAGACGCCGGCGGTGACGGCCGCAGATGCACCGCCGCACGTATGGCGCGGTCAGATTGCGGAGCCGCCTCCGGCGCCGACCGGATGGCGAGGCCGGGCGGCAGGTGTCCGCCGCCCAATCCCGATCGGTCCGGCAATCACCGGCTCGCGGGTACCGCGGCCCCCGGCCGTCACCGATGCCCGCACGGGAAAGACGCAGCCCGTCGCTGCCTATGCCACGTCGAGCGCGAATTTGTCGGGCTCCGTCGTCGGAACGTCAGGCGTGAGGCGCGCCATGGACGTGCAGCCGCCGAGCTCCGCGGGATGCCAGGACTACGGCGGCGACGTTTGGGCGTGCACCGTCTTGCCGGGCATGAGTTATGACCTTCCGGTGTCGTCGAAGATCGAGAGCTACGCAGATCCGAATTGGGTTTGCTCTGCCCCGTATCCCGTGTTTTATTGGCGGATGCCGCCGCCGCACGGCATATCCGTCGCGCTTCTGCAGGCGTCAGGGAACAGTAGCTGCGGTGCGACGTGGACCGGCACGGTTCGCGTGACGTTGAGCGCCCAAGCGCCGTGGGAGGACAACGGGTTGCCGGACTTTACGTTCAAGCTCGTCTATACGTTGTGCAAGGGAACGCAATGCTCGACCGGCCAGAACGGGTTTGCTCAAACTGGCGGTACACGGTATACAATTTGGACCCCGTATCCGCCCCACGGCTTTCCCGCGATCCCGGAGCGCGCATGCGGCCGCTGCAACGGCACGACCATTGGCAAGCCGATCGACGTCGCGACCGGCGAGGTCTGGAACGAGAAGACCGATCTCGCGTTGTCGGGGCCGTTCGGCCTTTCGTTCACGCGGTTTTACGGAAACCAGACCGCCGGCAGCGCCGATCTCGGTGGCACGAACTGGCTGCACACCTACGCGGCGTTGCTGGACGTATCACTCCTCGGCAACGGCAACGTGACGTACTACGACAACCGCGGCATGCCGTACTATTTCGCCTCCGTTGCGAAGGGCGCGTCGTCGTACGACAACGCGACTGGCATGACGCTGGCGCTCGCTGCCGACGGATCCACGTACACGCTGACATCGTTCGGCTCCCAAACCTGGACGTTCGACGCAGCGGGTGAGTTGCTCGCGATACACGATCGGGTCGGTAACGCACAAACGGTCGCACGCGACGCGGCCAACGGCAACCGAATCGCGAGCGTGGCCGACTCCGCGGGGCGGCAGCTGTGCTTTTACTATGACGGCGCAAACCGCATCATCAGTGTCGCGGCGTGGATGAGCGTGGCCGCATGTCCCACTACCGTCCCGACGAGTTCGGTCGCCATACCGGTGGTGACCCTCGGCTACAACACCGGCGTCAACTGCTCCGCGAACAGCCTGTGCGCCGTCACGGAGCCCGACGGCAACACGTCGACGTACCAGTATACGGCGTCGGACACGTCCTATCCGTACAATCTCTCCGAAGTGCTTGATCCGCTCGGGGACCCGGAAGAGATCAACGGATTCTCCGGCAACCGCATCACCCATCAGGAAAGCGGCTCGTGCCCCGCCGGAACATCACCGTGCGCCGAAACGGGCGGCTTCGTCAACATCGCGTATCCCGCCAGCGGCTCGTCCACGGTTTCGATCACCGACGGCCTATCGCGCACGTCCTCGATCACATACGACCCGAACACGCTGCTACTGACGCAAATCAGCGGACCCGTGTGCCAATGCGGCGGCGACCAAACGCGCACCTACGCCTACGACGCGAGCCAGCGGCTGACCAGCGAGTCGGACGACGGCATCGACGGCTCCGTCAAGCACGGGACGACGTATGCGTATGGGCGTGATGGCAGCGGACGGACCTATCCCGGTCCGACAAGGATCACGGAAAACGTCGATACGTCGGGCACGAGCCGCACGACCTCACTGACGTACTACGCGGTCGGCGACTCGCGGGAAGATCTTCCGATGACGATGCAGCAGCCGTCGGTTGACTCGCCCGGACAGTTCGTGACGACGTCGGACACGTACTTGCCGTCGGGCCTGCTCACGCAGCGCACCACGACCGGATACGTGAACCAAACCCCCACCACGTACACGTGGCGTTGGGCGTACGACGGACGCGGGCGCCTCGTGTCCCAAACCTCACCGCGGACGGACGTGAACGCGACGACGACGTTTGGGTACTTTTCCGATACTGCGGCGGACGGCGCCATCGCCGGCCAATTGAGAAGCGTTACCGATGCGCTCGGCCATGCGATGCAGTACGCGGCAGCCGGCGGCTTTGCAAGCTATTCGCCGTTTGGCGACCCGCAAAGCGCGATCGATCCGAACGGCGTCACCACGGAGTACACCTACGACGCCATGGGGCGCATCGTCTCGAGCGCGCTTCTGCCGGGGGGCGAAGGCGATCCGACCCTAGTCTCTCAGACGATGTACGACGCAGCCGGCCGCCGATCGCAGCACATTCTCCCCGCGAATAACCGCATCAAGTTCGGATACGACACATCTAGCCGTTTGATGAAACTCGTGCGCGCCGATGCGTCGGGCGCTGCGCATGAGCGATTGCTCGCGACGTTTAACGCCTTCGATCAAGTGGCGACGACGGCCGCGCAGCTTTGCCCCACGCCGTCTACCGTCTGCCCAAACTGGACGACCACGTGGCAGTCGAGCAACACGTATTCGTCGACGTCGAATCTTGCCCGCGTCACCAATGCAGACAATACCGCAACAAATTTCGCCTATACGGCGCAGGGCGCGCTCGCGAGCTTCAACGACGAGAACCACCCGACGGGCAACAATAGCACGTATACCTATGATCTGGCCGGCCGGCGGGTCTCGGAGACGCGCGTCTTGGCAGGCGCACCTGGCGGCGTAGTTACGACGAGGTACGCATACGACCTCGACGACAATGTCACGAGCGTCACAGATCCCAACGGGAACGTGACGACCTTTCACCACGACGATTTCTACCGCGTCACGAAGGAGACGTCTCCGGTAACAGGCATGACCACCTACGCCTACGATCCCGATGGCAATGTCCTCTCGTCGGTGAACGCGAACGGCACCACCGCGACGTATACGTATGACGCGCTCGGTCGCCGACTCACCGAGACGGACGCGAAGGGGTCCGCAAGTGCGAGCGAGGCCTGGACGTATGATGATACGACGGTGGGACACTTCGGCATTGGGCGGCTCGCGACCATGACGGATCCCTCGGGCAGCACGGCGTTTTCGTACGACCGCCGCGGCAACGTCGAGGTCGAAAATCACAACGTCGCCGGAAACACCTTCACGTACGGCTACGGCTATGACGCCAACGGAAACCGGTATGCGATGACCTATCCCGACGGCACGATCGTCACCTACGGATTCGATTTTGCCGATCGTCCGGTTTCGGCACAGCAGGTCGGCCCGCAGGACCCGAGCACCTTAAGCGTCACGCGACGGGTGCGAAGCCTCGCACGGCTCCGCGCGAAAGCGCTTCTCGCCCCAGCGCACGCGGCAAAGTCCGAGTTGCCACCGCACCCCGCCGGCAGCATTCGCACGACCGTCTCTCTGCCGCCTGGCCGCACCGTGACCACGCCACTCCGCGGCATCTCACCGCCGTCGGCGGGCCGTTCGACGACGCTGGAACCTGCGGGCGTCGTGCGGCGCGCGTCGAGCAGCGCCCGGCCGGACAGCGTCATCGTTAGCTCTGCGACGTATGCGCCGTTCGGGCCGATGACATCCATAGCGTTCGGCAACGGCACGATGCAAACGATGAGATACAACCAGCGCTACTTACCGCAAGAAAACAAGCTCGTCGCAAGCGGCAGGACGATCGCCGATCAGGTGTACTCGGAAGACGCGGCCGGAAACATCACCGCAATCAACGACATGCTCGATTCGGGCTACTCGCGCAGCTTCGGCTACGACGATCTGAATCGGCTGACGACCGCGAACAGCGGCGGCAAGCTCTGGGGAACCACCAGCGGGAACGGCTATACTTACGACGCGATGGGAAATATGCTCAGCCTGCACCTCGGCGCGTCGCGCGCGACAGGTTTCAACTACAACCCGGGCGGTCGTGGTAATGGCCAGCTCCCTCTGCTCTCCAATGTTGTGGAAAACGGCGGCACGTTCCCGATCGCGTACGACGCCGTGGATCGGAAACAAGCGATAGCGTAAATACTATGGCTTACGGCGCTCGCGAGCTGATGGGCTCGGCGCTTCCGAGTGTTACTGCATATGCGTATGACGGATTCCGGCGGCGAGTGCAGACACAGACGTCCTCCGGACTCCAGCGGGTGTCGCTCTACGACAACACAGATCGCCTCCTCGCGGAAAGCCTTAGCGCATCGCCGTCATCGATCGCGTATGACTACGTGTGGTTCGGCGATCGGCCCATCGCGCAGCTCGATACCACCACGACGCATTGGACCGTTGCTGACCATCTCGGCACGCCGCTTCTACAGACTGATACTACGGGTGCGGTCTCGTGGCAAGCGGAGTACGAGCCGTACGGAAACATCTACGCGCTGCGAGCAGGAGACGTGCATCAGCCGCTGCGTTTGCCGGGACAGGAGGCCCAACAATTCGATACCGGCGCAGCTGGACTCAACTCCATAAGTTACAACGGAGCGCGCTGGTATCATCCGCGCTGGGGGCGCTACACGCAGAACGATCCTGTGCGTTCCGGTATGCCGTACAGCTACGGCGCCGGAAATCCGATCTCCATGACGGATCGCCTAGGAGAGCAGTCGTCCGCGGCAACCATGCCGATAGCGCGGCCGGCCGAACTTCCCAAAATCCCGCCGGTACCGTGGTATCTGATTCCGTTCGTGCTGCTCACCGGCAGTGCAGGCCCGTCAGCGCCGCCGGCCGCGCCGTACACGATCCGCAATTGCCCGAACCCGAATCTGGACCCGAAATGCAAGGATAAGGTCGACAAGATGATCGACCGCGCCGCTTTCTATGAAGAGAAGTACGCGAACATGGAGATCGACAAGTTTGGACTGTTCAGAAAAGCGTACGACACCCCCAATCCACTGTTGCCGACCGATACGACATGGATTGGGCACGTCAGCGCTTTCACAGATGACCAGATCGGCTTTTGGAGACTTTATGTCGACGCCGTGAACGCCGGGTGCAACATACCAGCGGACCTGTTCAAGTACGTCCGGCAACCGCCAAAGAGACCGAAAGCTCCGTAGCACTCGAGAGGATGCGTGATGGGACACGAAGACGGCCGAATCTCTCGGCAGACTGCGCAAGAGATCACCGACGAGCTCGAGGCGGCCAATCGCGAGAATGCACTCTGGCGCGCGCTTCACATCGAGCGTCATTCCGACGAACGTGAGCTTATCGTCTTCGTCGACATCGTGGACGATGACCCTTTCGAGCCGACGCGCCTCGACCGAATCTTCGATATCACCGAGCGCGCGATTGTCACGCGGATCCCATCAGAGATACCGATTCGAGACAGGAGAGAATCGTGGCGCGTGCTGGTCCATACGGAGGGCGATAATGCGCTCATCGATGGGATCGGCGGCGGCGAAAAGGTCGCGGCGCGAACCATGCGGTTGTCCGACGGGCTAGGTCCACCGAACAGATAGCTTTGAAACATAGAGCATGACAAATAAGCCTACGCGACGTGTTCCAGTATCACGATATCGATCTCCGTACCAAGAAACGGCGTCGCACTCGCTAATGGCTCTCCCGACTGGTTTCTATGCCCATCACCGGCACGACAAGACACCGTGCCAGGCAAGCCGTCGCATTCTCGATGCCGTGTCGAAGGCCGCATTGAAAATCGACGTCGACGTCATCTATTCGCCGTCACCACGGCGCTACCGCCGTCGCCGTTGAGCAGTTCCACAACGCCACGCGGTTCCAACCGAACGTTTGGTTCAGAAAATGATACGAGGTAGGTCCTGACCGGCACCCCGTTCGAAGTGCTCGTCATGGCTGAACCGATCGTTCCCGTTCTGAGCTCGTCGGTCATGGGACCGCTGGGCGTGAAGCACTTGCCGCGCCTGTGGCTCAAGGTCTTGCTGCACGCGTGTGGACGCCTTCCCGACGGCTATCGTCACGGCGTGGGCGGCTTCGACGAGTTTCTTACTACGACGCTCGGGATCGACCGCGATGCATTCGTCAGCTACATCGAGACCTCAAAGCCGGACTACCTCGCGCTCGAAGCCTGGGTCCGCGCGAACGCTGCGGCGCTCACCCCGGAAGCCGTCGCGACGGTGAACGCCGGGGTCTCCGCCACGAACATTCCGGACGCAATGTACGCCGACCGCAGCGCCCGTTTGAGATTCGCGGATACCCGCTTACAAGAGGGCTGTCGCGCTCAACGATCTCGACGACTGGCTCTTGTTGCACGAAACATTGACCGCATGAAGCGATTCAAAGCAAAGTTGCAGAAATCCACGGCCAAGGGCGGCTGGACGTACGTCGTGATGCCCGGCTCCGCTGAGTTCTTCAAGACCAGAGGACTCGTCAAGGTGCGGGCAACGGTCGACGGTCACCCGTTCCGAGGCTCGTTCATGGCGTTGGGCAATGGCACGCACAAGCTACCGATCAAAACTTCCATCCGCTCGGCGATCGGTAAAGACGAAGGCGACACGGTCGAGGTCCGTTTGATCGAGCGCCTATCGTGATGAACCGCGGTCGCTAGCGGCGAACCGGTCACCGCCGACAGCCATGCTGCAGCAGCGCGTACGCGATAGCATCCAAGAACAACACCACGCCGTAGAGCGCCGTGGGGATCGCTGAACTGCCCTAGTGCTCGTGGAGCGGTTCTCCGCCGTCGGCATCTTGCTCACCGTCGAGATCTCGTCGGACTCCAATCCGGGATCGCTCGCGTCACCGAATTGACCGGTCTCTTCGTCCGGTACGTCGTCACCCGGGCGCGGGCGTTCCCCGCCTTGCGGGTGATGAGGTGCTGCCATGATCGTGTGCCTTTCGCGACGAGTTGATGCCGACGCACGAGACTTCGGATGAGCTGGCCCGATCGCCCCTAGCGCACCGTCCAGGGCCAGTGCGTCCGCCGGTTCACGACTGTCTCACGCACGGGAGCGTGCTGTGGTCAGATGCGGAGGACGTAATCGACGGCATGCGACAGGAGTGGTCGTCAGTCGCCCTTTACAGCCGCATCGCCGCTCGTCGGTCGATCGGGCAACGCATCGGCCTTGCCGGTAGCGAGAAACGTCACGACGTCCCACGCGTTGTGGATGCCGATGAAAATTAGCAGTATCACGGCCGCGGCCGGCGCGAAGAGCGACTTGGGCGGCGGCCCAGTGCGTCGCGACCGCGCCGATGACGAGCATCGCATATGCGACGGCCGGCAGAATGACGTGCCACGTCCAATCCTCCGCGTCGGGTCGATACGAGTCTAAGTTCGACGTCTGTGACGCTATGCGCCCGGCGTAGACCAATCCGCCGGCGCCGGCGATCCCGAGGACGATCGCAATCGGAACCAGCGACCGGAACGGCGCGGCCATGACCGCGGACGTAAAGAGCGCGCTCCCGAAGTGAACGACCGTCGGCGTGGTGAACGTCGCCATGCCGGCTTCGGAGCCGCGGCGGCTTTGATCGCGGATGAGCGTGACCACGATGAACACCAACCCGGTGAGCGCCGCGGCCGACGAGCCCATCATGACGTAAAAGCTGTTCCACTCGCTGAGCATGGCACCGGCTTCGCGCACGCTACGGCCCGATCTTCCGCGAGGCGCCCGCGACCTCGAGCGCGCGGGCAACCTCCGCCGCGGCCCGCATCCCCGTCCCGAATGCGCCGCTGACCGTACCGCCTTGCCCGTCGGTCGATGTCGCTTCGCCGGCGAAGAACAACGTCTCGTCGACCGGTGTTCCGAGCGCAGCGCGCGCGGCGCCGGCGCCGGTGGCGACGTAACTATAGGCGCCGCATGCAAACGGGTCGGTCAGCCCAATCGTAGGTAACGCCGGCCTCGCATTCGCGGCGTGCGCGATCGCGCTGTCCGAACATGGCCCCGAACTCATCCAGCGCACGATCGATGCGCGCCGCCGCCGGCGTGCCGTCCATCGCTGTCGCGCGCGGTCCGCCGGCCCAGGCAACGATCATTCGTGCGCGCAGCGGTGCCTGGGTCCAAAAGGCATTGAACGCCGTCCCTTCGCAGCGGAAAAATGCCGCGTCGCGATAGCGGCCGCCGTCGATCTCTTCCCAGAACGGCGCACGAAACGCCAACACCACCCGCAGCGCGTGGCCCATCTCGAGGCCGCGAATCGCGACCTGCTTCTCCACCGGCAGCGGCGGCGCAAATGACAGACGCGTTGCATGGCCGTGCTGCTGCAGCACACCGACCGGAACGGTGACGATCGCGCACCGCGCACGCAGCGTGAACGCGCCGGCGCTTTCGCTCCGCGCCTCGACCGCCACCTTGCCGCGCTCCCACACGATGCGCTCGACCGCGCTGCCGAGGCGCAGTTCGACGCCGCCACGCGCGCATCGCTCAGCTAGATGCTCGAAGAGCGGTGCGTAGCTTCCGACTGGTCGCGTCGTCGTCGAATCGACGCCCGTCCGGAGCTCGTCCGCGATTGCGCGTACGCTCGCGAGCGCCGGATCGGCCCCCTCGAAGCCTTCGACGAACGTCCTCGCGCGCTGCACCTTCTCGCGCATCTGTGGATCGCGCTCGAAGCGGCTCAAGTACGTTTCGACGCTTTCGTCTTCGGCGAGCGAACCCGCGCGCTCGAACATCTCGCCCGAGAAATCGTCGTCGCTCGCCGGCCGAAGCCCCCCGGCAGGCCTCCACGTCCACGAAGCGTCCCCGGTTGGGACGCTCGTGAGGCCGGCCTCGCGCAGCAGCGCGGAGGTTTCGGGCGCTTCGCCGTGGATGAACTCCGCGCCAAGCTCCGCCGGCACGTCGACGGAGCCGACGGATTGCCATCTCACGCGGCCGCCGACGCGATCGCGGCCTTCTAGCACGATCACCCGTACCGATCGTTCAGCAAGCCACAGCGCGGCAGCCAGCCCCGCAGCGCCCGCACCGACCACGACGACATCCGTATCCATTCTTGTCACACTTCTTCCCGTAGGTTCGACGCCGCACTGGATTCCGAGATCACTTTGCTCGACTGCACGCTCGAATCGGACCACCGCGTCCCGGCGCGGCGTCCGCGCAGCGGCCCCATGTCGATCTGAACCTCCGCGAAATTCCCCTTCATCGCCGGCGTGATGGGCACTCCTAGGATTACCAGGGGCCCGATCGGAAGGCTCGCGGGGATGTATGCAGCCGAATCTTGAGATTCATCACGTTTGCGGTCTCGATGAGCTTCGGCTTGCGCCGCTCTCATCGGCGAACCGAATCGTCTCGATTCTCGATCCGTACGCCCCGACGCCGGTCGAATTGCGCACTATCGACGTGCCCGTGCTGGTGCTGCGATTCGATGACATCACCGATTCGGGCGACGCTGCTGCGCCGCGGGCGGAGCAGGTCAGGCACCTGCTCGCGTTCGATGCCGGCGCGCATGAAGGCGAACGCCTCGTCGTTCACTGCACCGCAGGGGTGTCTCGGTCGACGGGCGCGCTCGCCGTTCTCCTGGCTGCGCGACACCCCGATCTCGGCGACGAGATTTTTGCAGCAATACGGCGCATACGGCCGATCGCGTGGCCAAATTTGCTCGTGGTGTCGCTCGGCGACGAGCTGCTGGGACGGCGTGGCTCGCTAGTCGCGGCACTTCACCGCCACTACAATGTCCAAGCGCGCCATCCGGAAGTTTGGGCCGATGTTTCGAACGGCGCCGGGGAGCGGCAGCGAAATGGACATCTAACGCGTCGCGCGGGAACGCACCAGGGCGATCAGCCGTGTTTGCGGCGCTCCGCTATGACCGAGTTCGAAGCGCCGTTCCGGCACGAACCAAATTATCGCGACCGCCACGTACAGCACGTCCGAGATTGCCGGGGACACGAACGCGAAGCCGATGCCGAAAAGGTAGATCACCGGGCTGATCGTGCTCTTCAGATCGCTTCTCACGACTCGCGCGAACGCGCTGTCGGGCCCGTTGACCGCCAGGAGTGCGCGTTCCAAAAGCGCGTATGCGATCGCGTCCAAGAGCAACACCGCGCCGTAGAGTGCCGTCGGAATAGCTGCGGCCGGGTGTTCGCCGAGCCAGGCCGTCGTGAACGGCGCGAGCGAGAGCCAGAACAGAAGGTGAAGGTTCGCCCACATCGACCGGCCGTCCACGCGGCTGCTCGCGCGCAGCATGTGATGGTGGTTGTTCCAGTAGATGCCGATGAAGACGAAGCTCAACGCATACGCCGCGAACGTCGGCAGCACCGGCTGCAGCGATGCGAAATCCGTCAGGTGCGGCGGCTTGAGCTCGAGCACCATGACGGTGATGATCACCGCCATGACGCCATCGCTGAATGCCTCCACGCGGTCCGATTCGGTCGAGAAGCGAGCCATAGGGACGATTGCGTCACAGCGGCGCCGCGATCTTGCCGCGACTGCGACGACCGCTGAGAATCTGCCGTGCGGGCGTCCGTGCGCACGACTGGGAGGTTATTGGCGCCTTTTCGCCGATCCGGTAGCTGCTATTGATCCGTGAAAGGTGCCTAGATGACAATCATGCGCGGCGCACTCTGTGCGATGCTGCTCGCACTCGTGCTCGGAGGCGACACCCTACTCGCCAACGCGAAACCGACGCCGGTCCCCGGCGGCGCGAACCAAACCACCGGCGTCAGCGGTGGGCTTTCGCAAACGCTCTTCAACGGTACGCTGCGCATCCGCGGCATGTCGTTGAAGGACGCCGGGCCCAACGACCACATCAAGCCCAACGCGCCCGGCGAGCGCGCGCTGGTGTTTCGCGCGATCGTCAGCAACGGGACCAAACACGAGAACCACGGCTATTTCAACGCGTCGCTGGCCGACGCGAACGGCATCACCATCGCGGGCCGCCCGCTGGATGACGGCTGGAGCATGGAGCCCGGCGCGGCGGCGCATGCCGTCAACGGCTTCTCGGTGCCGAGCGACTTCGTCCCGGTACGGCTGATTCTGATTCAAGCCGCGACACCGAAAGCGCGCGCGTTTCGAATCAAGATCGGCCCGAACGATTTGGCTCCCGCGCCGGCTCCTGCGGCTAGCCCGTAACGATCACGGTTCGCTGAGCGCCCCCTGGGCCTCCACTCGGTTGAAGTGGGCGGCCCAGTCGAGCGGCGTTCCGTTCCAGAGCGTGTCGCGCTGATCGCGCCGCGCGCCGTGCGCGAGCAGCAGCGCGATCAGCGGGACGTTGTTCTCGACCGCCGCCTCATGAAGCGCGGTGCTGTGGGCGTGGACGGGAAGAAACGCGTCGACGTCGGCGCCCGCATCGAGCGCGAGACGCGCTGCTTCGAGCTGTCCGTTGATCACCGCCAGCCCGAACGCGGCCTGAATGTCTTCGCGGTCCGCGGCCGGCAAGAGCGTGCGGAGCTGCTCGCCGGCGCCCAGCGCCGCGGCGATCGGCGCGGTCATCGGCCGGCCGGCGTCGAGCAGCGCGTGCAGCGGCTCGAGCTCGTGGTGCGCTGCGGCCACCACGACGTTGTCGGCAGTTGCCTGTGCGCCCGCGGCGAGGAGCACGCGCATGAGCGGCAGCTGGTGCCCTTGTTCGCGCGCCGCGCTGCTGCTCATCACAAGCCCCAGCGTGTAATCCAGATCCGATTGCTCGACGCCGCGGTCGATCAACACCCGCGCGACGTCGACAATGTTCGGCGGCATTTGCTCCACCAGCGTCGGGTTGTTCGCGACGTACCAGAACAACATCGGGTCGAGGAAGTACTGATGGCGTCGCACCTTGCGGTACACGTCCGGTCCGGCGATCCGTTCGCGCAACAGCCGCGGCTCCGCGCTGAGCAGCTTCGCGAGCTCGGCCACGTCACCGGAGTGAATCGCATCGACCGCGGCGCGAAACGACGGATCCGCAACGTACGACGGGTCGAGCAGCTGCACGATATCCGACCGATCGCGCGCGCGTCCGCGCCGCGCGACATCGAGCGGCAGCCGTCCCGCGCGGTCGACTTGCCAGGTGAAGGCGCCGCCTTCGATCAGCGCCTCCACCAATTCCAGCGGGCCGCGCCGCGCCGCCGCGTGCAGCGGCGTCTCGCGGCCGTCATCGAGCCGCGGGTTCGCGCCTTCGGCGATCAACTGCCGCACCGCGTCGACATCGCCCGCGCGCACCGCCGCAAACAACGGCTTATCCGCAGGCACGTCACCGCGCACGTCGTCAACGCTGCGCATCATTGCCGCCCAGGTGCGAAATCCGTACTCGCCGGCCAGCGCGCGTTGCGCGGCTGCCAGCTCCAATGAACGCTCGCGCGCCAGGCGCTTTGCCTGTTTGCGCAGATGCTCGCGCGACGGGCGCGCGGGAAGCGATCGCATAGCACTACCTCTCCTTCAGTCGCCCGATGTCCGCAAAACGGGCAGGAAAGGTCGAGCCTTTCAATCGTGACCTCTTCGGTGGGCTGAGCCCTCTCCGCGGACGGGTGGCCGCCGTGCCGGCCGCCGCTACCGTTCGCCCCGGCGGTAACGGTCCTCCTCGGCGGGAAGCATCCTCGCCATGGCTGACCCGGAGATTGCGCTGCTCCTCGGCTTGCTGCTCACGATCCCGCTCGTTGCGCTTGCCCGGCGCATCGGCGTGCCGTTCCCCATCGTGCTGGTGCTGGCGGGGCTCGCGCTCAGCTTCGTGCCCGGGATCCCGGCGCTGCGTCTGGAGCCCAACCTCGTGCTCCTGATCTTTCTGCCGCCGCTGCTGTACTGGGAGGCGGTGACCGCGCCGACGGACGTGATGCTCGCGAACTCCGTGCAGATCGGCATGCTAGCGATCGGGCTCGTGCTCGCGACCACGCTCGTCGTCGCGCTCGCCGTGCACGCCGTCGTCCCCGGCATGCCGTGGGCAGTCGCGTTCGTGCTGGGCGCGATCGTCGCGCCGACCGACGAGCTGGCGTCGGCGCCCATCCTCGAGCGCTTCAGCCTGCCGCGCCACCTCATCGCGATCGTCGAGGGCGAGAGCCTGGTCAACGATGCGCTGTCGCTCGTGCTCTATTCGGCGGCGATCACGGCCGCCATGACCGGGCTGTTCCGGCTCGGCACCGCGGCGTTGTACGTCATCGTCGCGGCCGTGGGCGCGGTCGTGCTGGGGCTGCTCGTGGGGCGCACGGCGATCGAGGGCTGGCGCCGCATCGCCGACGCGCAGCTGCAAGGTGTCATCTCCGTGCTCATCCCGTTCTTCGCGTATCTGCCCGCCGACCGTTTCGGGCTCTCCGGCGTGCTCGCCGTCGTAACCGCCGGCGTGTACACCAGCCGCGAGACGCCGACCGTGGTGCTACCGGCAACGCGTCTGCTGGGGTACGGCTTTTGGGAATCGTTCGTGTTCCTCGCCAACGCCGTGCTGTTCTTGCTGCTCGGCCTGCAGCTGCGCGACATCGCGACCGTGGTGTTCCAGCACGACTCCTGGACGACCGTGCTGTGGTACGCGGCCGCGATCAACGTGGTGGTCATCGTGGTGCGCTTCGTGTGGTTCCTCGCGACGGAGTACGTGCCGAACGTCGGCGGCGCGTCGGAGCATCCGGAGCCGAATTGGAGGCACGCGACGATCGCGGCGTGGTCGGGGTTTCGCGGCGCGGTGTCGCTCGCTGCGGCGCTGGCGATCCCGAACACGCTTCCAAACGGCACACCGTTCCCGCATCGCGATCTGCTGGTGTTCTTGACGTTCAGCGTCATCCTCGTGACGCTCGTCGGCGGCGGCTTCACGCTGCCGGCCGCGATACGCCGACTGCGCGGGCCCGAGGAACGCGACGAGGAAGCCGAGGAGCTCCAGCACGCCGTCATCGGTATATCGACGGCCGCGCTCGAACGGATCGTCGCGCTCGAACGCGAGGGGCGCATCGACGCGCACCACGCAATCACACTGCGATCGCGTTACGAGCGCAAGCTGCGCCTCACCCGCGACGAGCCGAGCGCCGACGAGCTCGATGACGACCGGCGCGACGCCGACGCGGAGCACGAAGTGATTCTCGCGGAACGCCAAGCGCTCATCGAGATGCGCCACAACGGCGAGATCGACAACACCGTGCTGCGCCGCGTGCAGCGCAGCCTCGATCTCGCGGAGCAGCGGGTGCGCCGCTAAAGCTTACACCGTGCGGACCGCGCGCGGTTCGCGGCACACGAAGACGTCCTCGCGCACGACCGGCGCGATCGCTTCGCGACGTTGGCGCAGCGCGTCGCGGTCGGGCGGTGCAGCGTCCGCTTTGAGCGGCGTCGGCGCCGACAGCAGCTTGCCGCCTTCGCGCTGCACGATCTCTTGCGCATACGTCGGGTCGTTGGCGGATTCGGTGACGAGGATCGTATCGCCGTCATCGCACGCGTCGTCGAGCTGCAGCGCGACGTCGTCCGTCACGCCGCGGTCGCGCAGCGCGTCGTAGAGCGTCTGCTTCGCATCTTTTCGGAACCACCGGCGCTGAGCGGTCCCGTCGCCTTCGTGGAACGTGTCCGGCCCGGCTGCCGAGCGGTCGATCACCGCGAGCCAGGTACGCCGGAAACCCTCGCCGTGCAGCGCTTCGATCGCCTTGTCGGCCCGGCTGCGTTCGGTGAAGGTCGCGACGACCGCGGTACCTGCGTCAGTTTGTTGCATCTGCTTCTGTCCTCCGGCCACCGCATTCCCGGAACACCGGCCCTCCTCACGCCCGAAGCGAAGAGGCGCTTGCCGTGTGACCCCGATGACCGCTTGGAGAGTGTCTCAGAGCTCCACGCTACACGCCCGCGACGGCAAGCCTCGCATTTGCGAAGTCGATCTTCGTTTGGGCGCGGCGGTGCGCATCGAGGTCGCCGCCCGCAGCTTTGAGCTCGTCTTGCGCGGCCGCGAGGTCCGCACGCGCTTGTGACGTGTCCACTTCGTCGCGGTCGAGCGCTGCGTCCGCGAGGATCGTCACCTTGCCCGGCAGCGCTTGGAGAAAGCCTTCGCTGCACGCGAGCTCGAGCCGGCGCGCCGCGCCGTTCTCGATCACGTTCGCCCGCAGCACGCCCGGGCGCAGCGCCGTGAGGTACGGCGCGTGCGACGGCAGGATGCCGACCTCACCTTCGGTGCCGACGGCGATGACCAGCTCCGCCTCGCCGTCGAACTTCACCGCAAGCGGCGTGATGAGCGTAAACGGGATCGCGTTGGCCACGAAGCGTCAGCCCTTCGACATCGTTGCGGCGGCCTGCTTCACTTCGTCGATGTCGCCGGCGTACAGGAACGCCTGCTCCGGGAGATCGTCGACCTTGCCGTCGAGCACTTCCTTGAACGAGCGGATCGTGTCCTCGATCTTCACGTACTTGCCGGAGCGGCCCGTGAACTGCTCGGCGACGAAGAACGGCTGCGAGAACAGGCGCTGCATGCGGCGCGCGCGGCCGACGGTGACCTTGTCGTCGTCGGAGAGCTCTTCGACGCCGAGGATGGCGATGATGTCCTGGAGGTCGCGGTAGCGCTGCAGCGTCTCCTGCACCCCGCGCGCGACTTGATAGTGCTCGTCGCCGACGATCGCGGGATCGAGGATGCGCGACGACGATGCGAGCGGGTCGACGGCCGGATAGATGCCAAGCTCCGAGATCGGCCGCGACAGCGCGGTGGTCGCGTCGAGATGCGCGAACGTCGTCGCAACCGCGGGGTCGGTGTAGTCGTCGGCGGGTACGTACACGGCCTGCACCGACGTGATCGAGCCTTTTTGCGTGGTCGTGATGCGCTCTTCGAGCGCGCCCATCTCGGTCGCGAGCGAGGGCTGGTAGCCGACGGCCGACGGCATGCGGCCCAGCAGCGCGGACACTTCCGAGCCGGCCTGCATGAAGCGGAAGATGTTGTCCATGAACAGCAGCACGTCGGAGCCCAGCTCGTCGCGGAAATACTCCGCCATCGTGACGCCGGTCTGCGCGACGCGGAAGCGCACGCCCGGAGCTTCGTCCATCTGGCCGAACACGAGCGTCGTCTGCGCGAGCACGCCCGACTCTTTCATCTCCATCCAGAGGTCGTTGCCTTCACGCGTGCGCTCGCCGACGCCGGTGAACACCGAGAAACCTTTGTGCACCGCGGCGATGTTGCGGATCAGCTCCTGGATCAACACCGTTTTGCCGACGCCGGCGCCGCCGAAGAGACCGACTTTGCCGCCGCGCGTATAGGGCGCCATCAGGTCGACGACCTTGATCCCGGTCTCGAAGATTTTCTGCGTCGGGTCTTGCTGAGAGAACGTCGGCGCGGCGCGGTGGATCGGCCACATCCCCGCGGCCTTGACCGGCTCGTCGGAGTCGATGGTCTTGCCGAGCACGTTGAAGATACGCCCGAGCGTGCCTTCGCCCACGGGAACCGTGATCGACTCGCCGCTGTTCTGCACGACCGCACCGCGCACGAGGCCGTCGGTCGAACCCATCCCGAGGCAGCGCACCTGGTTGTTGCCGAGCTCGCCCTGCACCTCGAGAATGAGGTCGCGCTCGGCCATCGCGGTACCCGACAGCTTGATCGCGCCGTCGACGTGCGCGCCGGCGCCATTCGCGTGGGTGTCAGGGCCGCCGCCGATGTGCACGCTCAGCGCGACGTTGATGTTCGGCAGCGCGTCGGTGGGAAACTCGACGTCGACGACGTTACCGAGAACCTGGACGACCTTCCCGGTCGCGAGAGTTTTGGGGGTGGCATAGGATGTGGTGGCCGCTGACATAGTGATCTTTCTTACTCCGGATTAGCCTGAAAGGGCTTCGGCGCCGCCCACGATCTCCAAGATCTCCTTGGTGATCGCGGCTTGACGAGCTTTGTTCATCTCGACGGTGTTCTGGTCGATCAGCTTCTTCGCGTTGTCGGTGGCGTTGTTCATCGCGACGAGCTGCGCCGCGTAGAACGACGCGTTCGTCTCGAGCATCGCCGAGTAGAGCGTGAACTCGAGGTACTTCGGCAGCAGCCGCCCGAGCACGAACTCCGGCGACGGCTCGAACTCCACCGAGCCCGACGACGCTTTCTTCTCCGTGTCTTCCGCGGGCTCGATCGGCAGGATCCGCCGCACTTCGGGCCGCTGCGTCATCATGTTGACGAGCTTGGGCGAGATCAGCGTGAGCGACGAGATCTTGCCCGCGGTGAAATCGTCGGTGACGCGGCGCGCCAGCTCCTGCGCGTTGTCGAACATGAGCCCTTGCGACAGCGCCCAGAACTGCAGCGTCTCGGCGCCGCGGCGGCGCAGCGAGTTGCGGCTCTTGATCCCGACCGAGTACCATGCGAGGTTCGCGTTCTCGCGCCCGTGGATCTCTCCGGACCGAATCAGGTTCGCGTTGAACGAACCCGCCAGGCCTTTGTCGGCCGTCATCAGGATCACGCCGCCCGGCGCGCCTTCGCGGCCCGGCTTCATGAACGGATGGTCGACCGAGCCGACGTTCGCGATGAGATCGCGCAGCATCGCCCCGATCGCGTCCGCGTAGGGACGGGACTGCTTCTGCAGCGCGTCGGCGCGGCGAATCTTCGCCGCGGCAACTTGCTTCATCGCCTTGGTGATCTGCTGCGTGTTCTTCAGCGACCGAATCCGGTCCCGAAGATCGCGAACTGACGGCATGTTAGTTGCGTCCGCTTCGCGGACGCAACGAGGACCGAGCGCCACACGTGGCGCCGCTGCAGCCGGCGCGGTTCATGGTGTTCAAGGTGGCGAGCATCAACGTCTTAGAAGCCCTTGTTGAAGTCTTCGATCGCTGCGACGAGCTGCTTCTCGGTGTCGTCCGAGAGCGCGTTCGACGTGCGGATCGCATCGGTTACGCCGGCGTGCTTCTCGTGCACGTACGCGACGAATTGCTTCTCCCAGTCACCGACGCGGTCGGTCGGGATCTTGTCGAGGTAGCCGCGCGTCGCCGCGAAGATCACCGCGACTTCGTCTTCCATCGGCTGCGGATCGAGCTGGCGCTGCACGAGCACTTGCGTCATCTTGTCGCCGCGGTTGAGCTGCTGCTGCGTCGCCTTGTCGAGGTCGGACGCGAGCTTGGCGAACGCGGCGAGTTCGCGGTACTGCGCGAGGTCGAGCTTGAGGCGCCCGGCGACCGACTTCATCGCCTTGGTCTGCGCGGACGAGCCGACGCGCGACACCGAGATGCCGACGTCGACGGCGGGCCGGATACCCTGGAAGAACAGCTCGTTCTGCAGGTAGATCTGACCGTCGGTGATCGAGATGACGTTGGTCGGAATGTATGCCGACACGTCGCCGGCCTGCGTCTCGATGATCGGCAGCGCGGTGATCGAACCGCCGCCCTTGTCGTCGGACAGCTTCGCGGCGCGCTCCAACAGGCGCGAGTGCAAAAAGAAGATGTCGCCCGGATACGCTTCGCGGCCCGGCGGGCGGCGCAGCAGCAGCGACACTTCGCGGTACGCCTGCGCGTGGCGGGTGAGATCGTCGTACACCACCAGCACGTCTTTGCCTTGGTACATGAAGTACTCGGCCATCGCGCAGCCGGCGAACGGCGCGATCCACTTCAGCGACGCGGGTTCGGCCGCCGACACCGCGACGATGGTGGTGTAGTCCATCGCGCCGTGCTTTTCGAGCGTCTGCTGCAGCGACGCGACGGTCGAGTTCTTCTGCCCGATCGCGACGTAGATGCAGATGACATCTTTGCCTTTTTGGTTGATGATCGCGTCGACCGCGATCGCCGTCTTGCCCGTGCCACGGTCGCCGATGATCAGCTCGCGCTGCCCTTTGCCGATCGGGATCAGCGCGTCGATCGCGCGAATACCCGTCTGCAGCGGCTGCTTGACCGACTGGCGCTCCACTACGGTCGGCGCCGTGTTCTCGATCGTGCGGTACTCGCTCGACGCGATGTCGCCTTTCCCGTCGACCGGCTGTCCCAGCGCGTTCACGACGCGGCCCAGCACGGCGTCGCCGACCGGCACCGACGCGATGCGGCCGGTGCGGCGCACCTTGTCGCCTTCCTTGATGTCGGTGTCGGGGCCCATGATCGCAACGCCGACGCTGTCCTCCTCGAGGTTCAGCACGATCCCGTTGAGCCCGTTGGGGAACTCCACGAGCTCGGATGCCTGCGCGTTGTCGAGGCCGTAGATGCGCGCGATGCTGTCGCCGACCTGGATGACGGTGCCGATCTCGGCTTCGTTGGTCCCCGTCGCGTAGCTGGCGATGCGCTGTTTGATGATTCCGGCGATTTCGTCGGCGTTGATCACGTTTTGTTGCCTCCAGCATGGGGCGCTCCGCCCCCCGCTGCGCGCCCCCCACGCTTCGCGTGGGGCCCCCGGGCTCGGGCGCCCGCGAGATTGGTGGTAAGTTCGAGATTCCCCGAGGTCGCTTGCGACATAATCTCTAGCATTTAGTTCGTGGACAAGAGGCGGGCGATGTCGTCGAGGCGGCCGGCGACCGTGCCGTCGGCGCGCTTGTCGCCCATCGTGATGCGCACGCCGCCGATCAGACCGGGATCGACCGACTGCGTGACGTCGAATTTCGTTTTGAACGCCGCGGCGAGGCGCGCGACGATCGCATCGAGCTCCGCTTTGGGCAGTTCGCGCGCGCTGGTGACCTGCAGGGGCTGCGCGCCGCGCGCGGTGCGCTCCAAGATGTCGAACTGTGCGACGATCTCCTCGACCATGTTCTCGCGGCGCTTGCGGATCAGCAGCAGGATGGTGTGCAGCGCGATCGGGTCGAGCTTGTCGAATGCCTGGGCGACGATGCGCTCCTTCTCCTTGCGGTCGACGACCGGGGAGCGGAAGAACTTGCGCACGTCCTCGTCCGCCGCCAGCGACGCGGTGAACGTGTGCAGGTCGTGCTGCACGCTGGTGACGTTGCCGGCGTCCTGCGCCAGCTGGAACACGGCCGTCGCGTAGCGCCGGGCGAGCGTTTCGTTGGGCATCAGGCCTCGCCTCGGGTGAGGTCGGCGATGGTCGTTTCGACCAGCGCGTGGTCGACGGCGGCGCTCACGCGCTGAGGCGCGTCGGCGCGCGCCTTCGCGAGCGCCTTCTCGATGAGCTCGATGCGCAGGCGGTCGCGGGCCTGGAGCCGCGCGCGTTCCAGCTCGCCTTCTGCGTTGCGCACGAGCCGCTGGCCTTCGGACGTCGCCTCGGCGAGCGAGCGCGTGTGGTCGACTTCGATCAGGTGTGCGCTGCGCGCGCGAATCTCGGTGGCTTCGCGGTCGGCCACTTCGATCTCGCCGCGCGCCTTCGACGCTTCGTTTCGGATGCGGGTACGGCGCGCTTCAGCCTCGGCAAGCTGCGCGTTGCGCGCCTTCTCGTTGGCGTCGACCGCCGGGACGAGGTACTTGCGGAACAGCAGGATCAGCACGAGCAGGAACGCGACCGAACCCGCGACCTGCGACCACAGCGCGACCTGAACGAAGAACCCGTTCTGGCTTTCCATCTATGCCGCCGCTCCGGGACCGATCGCGCGCTCGAGCAGCGTCTGCGCGATCGAGTCGACGATCTGGTCCTCGCCGGCGCGCGCCGACGCGATCTCCGCATCGACCGCGCGGTGCGCTTCCTCGACGATCCCGGTCGCGCGCTGCTGGTAGCCCGCAACGATCTCGGCCGCCTCGTTCTGCGCCGCGACGCGCGCGCGCGCCATCTGCGCCTCCGCTTCACGGCGCGCGGCCGCACGGCGCTCTTCGGCCGCACCGCGCGCCGAGCGCACCTCGGCGTCAGCCGAGTCGATGTCGCGCGCGAGACCGTCGATGTACGCACGGCGCTTCGCGATCGCAGCACCGACCGGCCGCAAGAACACGACGTTCAGCAGGACGATGAAGAGGACGAAGTTGACGACCTGCACGAGCAGCGTCGCGTCGATCGAGAGAAACAAGTTCTAGCCTATTTTACGATCGCCTGAATGTGCGACGGCACGTTCGTGACGGCGAAGAACAAGTAGAGTCCCAGCCCCAGGCCGATGATCGGGAACGCTTCCAGAATACCGACGCCGAGGAAGAAGAACGTGAAGATGTTCGGGCGGGCTTCCGGCTGACGCGCGATCGCCTCGACGGCCTTCGACGCGACGATACCGTCGCCGATCGCGGAGCCGAACGCGACGGCCGCGACGATCAGCGAAAAGCCGATCACCATCATTGCCAGAATCAAAGCATCCGAGGTCACGTGGGCGAGCCTTTCTAAGATGTCCGCCGGTAGTACCGACGGGTGATGGCGGATCGAGCGAAGCTCGAACGCGAGGGTTCGCGCACTTTGTGCGAACCCACTAGTGTTCCTCGGCCGTTGCCAAGGAGAGATAGACGATGGAGAGGAGGGTGAACACGAACGCCTGCAGCGTTCCGACGAAGAAGTTGAAGAATTCCAGGACGAAGGGTACTACCGCCGCGCCGAGCGAGAGATTCACCGGACCGACGTGCACGTTCGACTTGATGATCGTGGCGATGACGAACAGCAGCAGCTCGCCCACGAAGATGTTGAAAAAGAGTCGCAGCGCGAGCACGACCGGCCGCGCGAGCTCTTCCACCACGTTGAGCGGGAACAGCACGGCAAACGGTTTGAAGAGGTGCGCGTAGGCTTTGATGCCGCTCTGGCGGATCGCGACGAACTGGATCCCGAAGAACACCAGCAGCGCGAACGCGACGGTGCTGTTGAGGTCGGCGGTCGGCGAGCCGCCGAACGGCAGCCCCAGCTCCTTGAACGGGAAGAAGCCGATCTGGTTGAGGATGAAGATGAAGAAAAACATCCCGATGAAGATGGGGACGAACCGCTCGCCGTGCTTCCCGATGGTGCCCACCGCGAGATCGGCCAGGTAGTTCACGATCCCCTCGAACGTCGCCTGAGTCTTGTTGACGCGGTGCGTTGCGTAGGAGCGGCCCACCCACCAGAAAAACGCCAGCGAGACCAGCATCACCAGCCAGGTCGTCAGGATCGTATCGGCATGCACGGACCCGACCAGCGGCCAGTGCCACGTCAGGTGCGCGCCGACTTGTTCTTGCAACTACGTTCCTCGTCGATATGCGTTCCGCAGCTCGATCGCGTACGATGCGAGCGGCGTGAAGAATCCGGCATAGGAGATCGCGAGGGTCCACACGGGACCGGTGACCGCCGCGAACGCCGGGAGAATCCCGACACCCAGCACTCGTACCACGTTATTGAGGCCGTACACACCGCGCGAGCGTCTCCCGTCGAGGAGGCGCTCGTTGTTGTGCATGATCAACAGCATGTTGACGACACCGCAGGCCCCTCCGATCACGAGGTCGAGCCCCAGGATTGGAGAGCGAGTCGCCATCACGATGGCGAGCCCAGCAAGCAGCAGCGACGAGCGAAGGGCGACCGCCCGCTTCCGCGCGTGATATTCACGCATCATGGCCGGGCTCGGCGCACCCCGTATTGTCGCAGATTTTGAGCGTCCCCTCCTGGACTTTCATCGCACGGGACTTTTGTCACTCACTTGAGCGAGCGAACCAGCTGGACCGCGAAGAGCCCGATCCCGCCGAACAAGCCCACGAACGTCCCGACGATCACCCACCACGACGCGCCCGTCCGGTTGGCGAGCACCAGGCCGATGACGAACCCGGCGGCGACGAACCCGACGAAGGTGGAGCCCGCGGCCAGCAGCAGGCGGCCGTTCATGCGGCGCCCGCGACGGTCACGCGGCGGCGGCGGGCGGCCCGAACTCGTCGGGGGCCGGGCCGTCGCGCAGCACGTGCAGCAGCCAGCCGACGATCCGCTCGGCGGCGCGGCCGTCGCCGTACGGGTTCGAGGCGTGCGCCATCCGGGCGTACACGGGCCGGTCGACCAGCAGCCGGCGCGATTCGGCGACGATGTCTGCGTACTCCGCGCCGATCAGCCGCAGCGTGCCGGCCTCCAGCCCTTCGGGCCGTTCGGTCTCGCGGCGCATCACGAGCACCGGCTTGCCCAGCGTCGGGGCTTCTTCTTGCAGCCCGCCCGAATCGGTGAGCACGAAGTGCGAGGCCGCCACCGCCGCGACGGTCTCGGCGTAGTTGATCGGGTCGACGAGCCGGATGCCGGGGACGCCGTCGAGCGCCGCGTGAACGACGGGGTTCACCTGCGGCGAGGGGTGGACCGGCCACAGAATCTGCGGCCGCTCGGGGAATCCGGCGATTGCGCCGACGGCGCGCGCGATTTCGCCCATCTGGCCGTGGTTCTCGCGCCGGTGCGCCGTGACGAAGATCAGCGGGCGCGACGGGTCGAGCCCGTCGAGCGACGGCGTCGCGAGGCCGTGCTCGCGCACGCGGCGTTCGGTGGCGATGAACGCGTCGATGACGGTGTTGCCGGTGACGACGACGTGCGCGTGATCGGTGCGCTCCGCGAGCAGGTTGGATTTCGAGCGCGACGTCGGCGCGAAGTGGAACGACGACAGCACGCCCGTGATGCGGCGGTTCGCTTCTTCGGGAAACGGCTCGGCGATGGTCGACGTGCGCAGTCCGGCCTCGACGTGGCCGACCGGGATCTTCTGGTAGAACGCGGCGAGCGCCGTCGCGCTGGACGTGGTGGTGTCGCCGTGCACGAGCACGACGTCGGGCCGCGCCTCGGCCAGCGCGCGCTCCATCCCGGTCAGCACGCGCGTCGTGATGTCGGTGAGCGACTGCGTCTTGGTCATGATGTTCAGGTCGATATCGGGCACGATCCCGAACAGCTGCAACACCTCGTCGAGCAGTTCGCGGTGCTGCGCGGTCACGCACACGATCGGCTCGACGTCGGGCCGCGCCGCGCGCAAAGCGTGCACGACCGGCGCCATCTTGATGGTGTCGGGCCGCGTGCCCATCACGGCCATGACCCGAAGCGGTGCGCGGCTCACGGATTCAGCGCAAGCCTGAGCGACCCGACGCCCCCGGTAACGAGCAGCGCGATCACGCCGAGCACGATGCATACGCCGTAAATCAGCAGCACGGCTTGGCGTACGCTCAGCCCGAAGCGGAAGATGAGCTGATGATGGAAATGCCCGCGGTCGGCTTCGTAGAACGCCTTGCCGGCGCGCGTGCGGCGGATGATCGCGGCCGCCGTGTCGAGCACGGGCAGGGCCAGGATCAGCAGCGGCACGAGCAGCGAGATCGCGAACGCCGTTTTGCTGGCGCCGATCAGCGAGACCGTCGCGAACACGTACCCGATGAAGAGCGCGCCGGAATCGCCGAGGATGATCTTCGCGGGATTCCAGTTGTAGCGCAGGAATCCGAGCGCACCGCCGGCGAGCGCGGCAAGCACGAGCGCGATCTCCGCGTGGCCGCGCGCAAGCGCGATCGTGATCATCGAGATCGACGAGATCACCGTCACGCCGGACAGCAGGCCGTCGAGGCCATCGATGAAGTTGATCGCGTTCATCATCCCGACGTACCACAGCAGCGTGAGTGGGATCGGCAGCCACACCGGGAGATAGATCGGCGACCCATGCGTGTGCAGCGGGTTGGTGATGAAGGCCGGAAAGTCGAAGCCGTACAGAATCGAAATCCCGGCGACGACGCACTGCGCGACGAGCTTCGCGCGCGGCGGCATGCCCATGACGTCGTCCCAGATGCCGACCATGAGGATGAGCGTGCCGCCGAAGATCAGCCCGACGATGTCGTGCAGGTTCGCCAGGGTGCCGAACTGCGTGGTCTTGATCAGATAGCCGAGCGCCGAGAACAGCGCGAACGCGAACCCGAGGTACACGGCGATCCCGCCGATGCGCGGCTTGGGCTGATCGTGCATGCGCCGCTCGCCGGTCGCATCGAGCATCCCGACGTTGAGCGCGAGCCGGCGCACGTACGGCGTGGTGAACAGCGCCGTCGCGAACGCGATGAGCGCCACGACCAGAACGACCCAGGGACTCACGTCAGCGCCCGGACCGGGTCGGGGGCGTACTGCTCCAGCGCGACCCCTGCTTCACCGAGCAGCAGCGTCGATACCGGGTCGGGATAGGCGTCGGCGTACACGATACGCACGATACCGGCGCTGATCAGCAGCTTGGAGCATCCGGCGCAGGGCTGATGGGTGCAGTAGGCGGTGGCACCCTCGAGGCTGACGCCGTGGAGCGCACCCTGCACGATGGCGTTGGCCTCGGCGTGGGTGGCCCGCAAGCAGTGCCCGTCCACCATGATGCAGCCCGCATCGATGCAGTGCGACACCCCCCGCGGGGCGCCGTTGTACCCCGTCGTCAGAATGCGCTTCGACCGGGTGAGCACGGCCCCGACACTGGCGCGCGGACAGGTCGCCCGGGTCGCAACGGTCCGCGCGATCTCCATGAAATACTCGTCCCAGCCGGGGCGCCCACGCGGGTTCATTTCCTGAGCGCCGCCCATACGGTCTTCGTCCTGCACCGAGGGCCGCGTATTCGCCGGACGAGTGCAAGGCGCCCCGCTCCCAAGCGAACCGCGATCTGAAGCGGCGGCCAGGTTCTCGCCGGCGGGAGCCGGCGCTGAAATTCCGAGGGTGGAGACGTTCGCTCCTTGCCGCGAACGCCTCCGCCCGGATTCTAGGATTTGGCGCTGACGTTCGCGAGCTCGGCCGTGAGCGACGCGATGGCCTGTTCGATCTGATAATGCGTTTTCGAATGCAGCTCGCCGCCGACGTACGTATAGAACACCCCATACCTGACCAAGAGCTGAATCGCGACCGAGAAGTCCACGGCATCCTGGACGACGACGTTTCCGATCACCGGGTCGACATAGGCGACGTCGAGTGCGCGTCCTGAACGCGTCGCGGCGGCTAGCCGTCTGAGGTTGGCTTGCGTGCGCGCGACCGCGGCTTGCACGACGGCGGGATTGCCGCTGGTCAGCTGGGGGCCGAGCTCGCGAAAGTATGCTGCGTCGACACGCTGCACGCCGTCTTCGAGCGCGCGCAAACCGCGCGCGCTGATGACGGGCTCGCCGGGAGGCGGCATGACGACGCCGCCTCGCAAGCCGGGGCGATTCGCTGCGAGCGGGCCCATCCCGAAGAACGCGCCTTCGAATATCTGCCGGCCGGTATACGCCTGCTGCGGCTGTTGCGCGAGCGCGGCAGTCGGGACGGAAAGCGATACGGACGCGGTAACGGCGAACGCGATGAACGATTGGAGACGCATCGAGCGACCTTCCTGTGCATGTGGCTCACGAAGTCGGAGCCACCATGATGTTATGGGTTAGCGGCTGCAGAGTCAACGAAAGCTAGCGATACTGGTGTTCAGCCGGCGACGCTGACGTTCGCGAGCTGAGACGTGAGCAACGCGACGGCCTGTTCGGTCTGATAGCGCGTCGCCGGGTGCAGCGACGTCGTGCCCATGATGATGAACGACATGTTGTTCACGACGTCGATCATCGCGTTGATGTAGACGATGACGTCGCCTCCACCCGGATTCACGAAGGCGATGTCGTGGGCGCGCTGCGACCGCGTCGCGGCGGCCACCCGTCCGAGGTCCGCTTGCGTGCGCGCGACGGCGGCCTGCACGATGACGGGATCGCCGCTGGTCAATTGCGGACCGATCTCGCGAAAATACGACGCGTCGAAACGCTGCACGCCGTCTTCGATTGCTTGCAGCGCACGCGCGCTCGTCTCGCCGGACGACGGCACGGCGATAGCTCGCAGGGCGGGACGGTTCGCCGCGAGCGGCCCGATGCCGAAAAATGCGCCGGCGAAAATTTGACGGGCGGTATACGTGTGCTGCGGCTGTTGTGCAAGCGCGGCGCACGGGAGGGAGAGCGACACGGCCGCGGTGGCAGCGAACGCGATGAACGACTGGAGACGCATGACGGCCCTTTCTGTGCGGTGCGCAGACGCGCACCCAGCGATAGTGGAGACGGCCCGGAGGCGCCGCTGGTACGGTTCAAGAGGCGGCGGTGACGTTTGCGAGCTGCGTGGTGAGCGCCGCGATCGCTTGTTCGGTCTGATAGTGGTTTGCGGAGCCCAACGAGTGGTTGAGGACCTGCGTGTAGTCGTTGATGGCGATGAACACGATCTCGGCCTGGAGCACGATGAACGTCTCGGTGACGGGGTACGGCATCGGGTGGATCGCGATCTCGCGAGCGCGGCTGGAAGCGGTCGCCCGTGCGAGGTCAGCCGCCGTGCGCGTTACGGCCGCTTGCACGACGCCGGGATCGCCACTCGTCATTTGCGGACCGATTTCCTGAAAGTAGGATGGGTCGATTCGTTGGACGCCTTTTTCGAGCGCGCGCAACGCCGGCGCACCGCCCGCGATCTTGCGAGCGCTCGGTACCAACAAGCCTCGCAGGACCGGTCGCGCGGCCGCGAGTGGGCCTACGCCGAAAAATGCGCCTTCGAAGATCTGCCGGCCCGTGTACGTTTGTTGCGGCTGCTGCGCGAGCGCAGCGGACGGCACGCAGAGCGATATGGTGGCAACCGCGAGCGCGAACGCTGAAGTGAATGACTGGAGACGCATGGGAACGACCTTCCTGGGTGTGAAAGCGAATGGTAGTTTGAAGAGCGAGCGCGGCAGCGCGTCACGAGGCCGCGGTGATGCTCGCGAGCTGCGCCGTGAGCGCGGCGATGGCGCGTTCGCTCTGATACTGCGTCCGGCCAAGCGGCGGGGGCGCGGCGATGATGACGAAGGTGCCGACGTTCGCCAGGTCGATGTCGAGCACGGCCACGGTCACGACAAGCCTGACGGCGACGGTCTCCGGGAACGACACCGGGGTCACCGTCGCGAGCTTGCGCGCGCGCTTCGAACGCATCCCCGCGGTCATCGACCGGTCGAGGTCGGAAGCCGTGCGCGTCACGGCGGCTTGCACGGTGCCGGGATCGCCGCTCGTGAGCTGCGGACCGATCTCGCGAAAGTAGGACGGATCGACGCGCTGCATGCGGGCTTCGAGCGCGCGCAACGTGGACGCGCCGGCCTCACGACCGCCGGCAACCTGGACGCGATTGATTCGGAACGCAGGATGCGCATCGGCGAGCGGGCCGGCTCCGAAAAATGTGCCTTCGAAGATCTGCCGGCCGGTGTACGTTTGCTGCGGCTGCTGCGCGAACGCGACCGAGGGGAGCAAGAGCGATAATGCGGCCGCGGCGGACGCCGTGTACGCAATCAATGAACGGAGACGCATGAAGCGGCCTTCCTGTGCACGACCCCGCGAAGCGGGGCCGCGCTCATCCTATGGCGGCCCCGCTGCGGAGTCAATGAAAATTAGTTATACTGGGAGACGCGACGGCGTCTCAGGACGAGATGGCGACGTTTGCGAGTTCGGTCGTCAGCACCGCGATGATTTGCTCGCTCCGATAATGCGACTGGCCGGGCGGCGCAGCGAAGACGATCACGATGGACTCCGTCAAACTGATGTACTCGATGGCCTGGAACAACAAGAGGGTGAGAACGGTAACGGTCTCCGGGTAGGTCACCGGATTGGCGAACGCGAGGTTCCGCGCGTGCTGCGAACGCGACGCTGCGTTCATCGACCGCTCGAGATCGCCAACGGTGCGCGTGACGGCTGCTTGCACGGCGCCCGGATCACCGCTGGTCATTTGCGAGCCGATCTCGCGAAAGTACGACGGGTCGACCCGCTGGACGGCATTTTCGAGTGCGCGCAGCGCCGGCGCACCGGCACGGTTGCCGGTCACGTGCACGGCGAGGCTTCGCAACGCCGGTCGCGCGTCGGCGAGCGGTCCTACGCCGAAGAACGCACCTTCGAACACCTGATGGCCGGTAAACGTTTGTTGCGGCGGTTGCGCGAGCGCGACGGACGGGAGCAAAAGCGCGACAGCGGTCGCGGCGAGTGCGGTACGCATGATAAACGATCGGAGACGCATACAGCGTCCTTCCTCTATATTCCGGCTCACGGATCGGAGCCTCGAATCATCGTACGGTGCAACGATTAGGGAGTCAACGAAACTTAGTGATACTGGGAGACCTCACGATGGAGGTCTCCCAGCCGTTCTCGCGCGCGTTAGGTCGTGGACATCAGCTTGATCGTGATGTTTTGCGCGGGAAGCGTGATCTGTCTGACCAAGAACGATGTTGCATCGTACGAATAATGGATCTCGACGCCTTCGACGCTCACGGTGAGTGATTCCGGCGTCGCACCGGCGAGCACTTGCGCGCGTATGGTCCGGCCGCCGAGCAGCAGCGCGTCCGTGAACACGCCCGTCGCCTGCGCGTGCAGAATCGCGGGCACGAACAAGTTCGATGCCACGAGGTTGTCCGCGAGCAGGATCAGCGGCGCGCCGGCGACGGCCTTGAGGTCGACGCTTTGGCCCGGCACGACGACGTTGACCGCGCCGTTCTGCGGAACCATGACGACGTGCTGCGAATGCCCGTTGGCCGCAATGTCGGCCGTATAGCCGTTTTGGGCGAGCGTTCTGGTGTCGTAGTCCATCTTCGTGTTCGCGTGGATCGGCCCCATCGAGGCCTCTTCGGTGACCGATATCGCACCGGCCGCCGTCTTGATGACGACGCGGCTGTTCCCGATCGCGGAGCCGTTCTGCACGATCGAATACGTGTACGTGCCGTCGGGCGGCCGTGAAGCGGTTGCGGGGCCGGCCGAGACCGGAGATGCGAGGCCGAGCACGGCGACCGACTGCGCTAGCAGCGATCCCAGCACGATTTTGCGCGTTATGTTCATCGAAAATTTCTCCTAAGTGCCCTGGCTGGACGCCGTACGGGCCGTGTCGATCGCTTGCATCACTGCGGATGGGTCACTGGAACCGAGGACGACGTGACGGCCGTCACGGCGGCGAACGTCCACGGCCTTGCTGCCGCTGACGATGTACATCCAGTCGCGAAAATTGGGGGTGCGAATTCCGAGGCCGTGCAAGAGCGTGACCTTGCGCCCGGAGACGTCGTCGATGTCGGTGAGCGGGATGCGCTGGCGCAGTAGCCCGAAACTGAGCCACCATTCGACGCCTGACCGGCTCACGCGGATCGTGAGCGAGGAGAAGGCGATCATGAGCACCAGCAGCAGGATCCCGACCGCCAGCAGCAGCTCGGAGCTGCCGCGCTGCAGCATCGTCAGCGCGACGATGGCGAGGCCGCCGAGGATGGCAGCCACGATCGCGGTGCCGGGCTGGGTCTTCTGGTAGACGACGTCGTTCACGAGGTTACCTTGACTTTCGGGTAACTCGGCGACAGTACCGGTACGAACGGTGGCAATGGATTGGTGTCGAGGTTCACGTCGGGCTGTGCGACGCGCTTCGCACGATGCCAAAACGGAAGAAACCGGCCCAGCGTCCACCCCGCCGGCGTGACCCCGATGAACAGCGCGCCCATCATGATGATCCCGAACGTCGTTATGCCCAAGAAGAGGGCGATCCCGACGTGGAACAGCAGCCCCACGTACAGCGCGATCCGGCGCGCCCACGGCGGCAGCAACATCGCGATGCCCAAGACGAACTCCAGCAACAGCACCGACCAGGTGAGCAGTGCGACGGCAGGCGTCGTGGTGATGGCGCTCATGACCGACGAAAGATAGTGCGGCGCGCCGAAGATGTTGTTGGCGAGGATGTAGTACATGTTCGTACCGTCCGCCCACTCTGCCAACCGCGGTTTTTCGATGCACGCATCGAAGTAGATTGCGGCGATTTGGATCTGAAGGAGGAACAGACACGCGAGGGCGACGGTGTTGCGCAGCGCCGAGCGGGCCGGTGCGGCCGCTTGCCACACCCACGTGCGGGTATCGGTGAGCGCGAGCGGGAGCATGATGAGCGTCAGGACGGCCGCAACCTGATCGCCGCCGTCCGCCGTTCGGGCGGACGCGTAGAAGCTCCACGAAATCCACCAGTGCAGCGGCGCGGTGAGCTGGGGTCGCCAGCCCGACATGATCACGAGCAGCACGGCGCACGCCGCGAGCCGCACCAGCCCGAGCGAGTGCGCGGGGACGAGGCAGAACATGCTCACATGTCCGGCAAGCGCATCGCACGATATGCTCGCCGGTACGCCCGATCCAGGCCTGAACAGATACTGCATCGGGTTGAACGCAAGGGTCAGGAACGTCCCCAAAGCCATCAAGGACCGGCCCAAACCGTACGCGTTCGTCCACGGATTCGTGCTGCCCAAACCGGCGAGATAGTGCCGGCCCAAGATGCGCAACGGCGCACCGGCGTGCGTGATTACCGACATGGAACCTCCACGTTCGCGAGCTTCGAGGGCATCGTTACTTGCTTGAACCTCGCCCAGGTATAGGGGATCGGCTTCGTGAGCACGAGGACGAAGCGGCCGCACAGCAGCGAGAACGATGCGCGCGGCCCAGCGGTGATGACCGGCGCGGCGGCAAGCGCGGCGGCGCAGGAGGTCCAAACACCTCGGCAAGGGATCGTCTTCGCGCCGACGGCGACCTCGATCATCCCGATCTCGAGTCCTTCGGCGCGCGGCTTGCGCGAGACGCCGAAGAGATTCGACGGATCGGCTTCGGGACCATCGAACGCGTTGACGAACGTTCCGCCTTGATTGCGATAGAGTTGAAAATATTCGTCGCGCTGGCTCTTGGTGAAGAATCCCCAGCCCTCCGGGAGGACTTGTCTCAAGGCCATGCGCGCGGTGCTGGGCAGCGACATGGAGAGCGGGTTGGGCGGCATGTACTCGAGTCCGAGCGAGACCGTCGCGCCGACCAATGTCAGCACGATCAGGAGCACGAAAAAGCCCACCCGCGTGTGGTGGCGCTCGAGTGACGGTTGGATGAGTGACTGCATCGGATCCGGTACTTTCGTGGACGATCTTTGCAAGGGGGGCGGAGACGTTCGCGGCACGCCGCGAACGTCTCCGGGAGGATCAGACTCGGGCCGAACGTGCGCCGCGGCCGCTCAAGCGGGACGCGATGAGCGCGGTCGAGTAGTCGTGCATGAATGCCGTCTCGGCATTGCCGCGGGCCGGGATGCTGACGACGACGACGAAGATCGCGGCGACGACGAACGCGATCGCGAGGACGGCCGCAAACGCGGTGTACGTGTAGTTCACGTTGACCGAGGTGTTGACGGTCTCGGGATACACCATCGGCGTGATCGCGACTTGGTTCTTTCCGGGCGCAATCTTCGCTTGGCGCGCGACGATCGTCAGGTCTGCTTTCGTTCGCGCCATCGCCGCATCCACACGGCCCGGGTCACCGCTGGTGAGCTCTTGCCCGATCGCGGAGAAGTACGTGCCATCGACGTTGGCGACTTTCTGCTCGAGGCTCTTGATCTGGGCGTCGAAGCCTGCGGTGCCGGCGACGTTCTGAATCTTGAAGTACGCGCGCGTGTCGGCGTTCCAGACCTCGGGCAAGAGCGCTCCGGCCGGGCCTTCGCCGAAGAATACGCCTTCGAAGAGCTGCTGTGAGGTGAAGTTCTGCGCCGGCTGCGCCGCGCTCGCCGCGTTCGGGCTGCCGACGCAGCAGAACGCGATGGCTAGGGTTGCGATGGCCGCGATGGCCGATTTGATTCGCATGGAAGTCTCCGGGGAGGAACCGAGGGGTGCTATTCGATGATAGCGTTGGGCACGGTGACGGAGCCGCTCAGGATGCGGCGGCGACGGTCGCAAGCTGCGACGTGAGCGTCGCGACGGCGCGTTCGCCTTGGTAGCCTGTCGGCGCACGCGATCCGCCGAGGACGATGAACGCGATGTCGTACATCTGCATGTCGATCGTCTGCATGACGATGACGACGAAGTAATCGCCGATTGGGGTTGTCGGTGTGGAAATCGCGACGTTCGCGTGCCGCGATCGCGGCGCGGTGGCGTTCACCTTGCCGAGATCGGCTGCCGTGCGCGCAATGACGTTTTGCACGATACCGGGATCGCCGCTGGTCAACTGCGGGCCGATCTCGCGAAAGTACGACCCATCGACCCGCTGGATTTCGTTTTCGAGCGCGCGGACGGCGGTGGTGCTCGTCGCGAATTCCCGAGAGCCCGCGACGACGAATCGCCGAAGTGCTGGGCGCGCGGCGACGAGCGCTCCCGTGCCGAGGAACGCGCCTTCAAAGATCTGCCGGCCGGTGAACGTTTGCTGCGGCTGCTGCGCGAGCGCGATACTCGGAAGCGACAGCGACACGGCCGCAGCGGCGAACGCGAGCGCCTTGCTGAACGAATGACGACGCATGAATCGGCCTTCCTGTATACGTGACCCACGAAGCGGAGCCGTGATCATCCTACGTCGCCGCATTCGCAGGGTCAACGAAAACTAGTGGTACTGGGAGGATACGACGGCGACGTTCGCGAGCGCGACCGTAAGCGCCGCGATCGCATCTTCGCCCCGATAGCGCGTCGAGGGCCGCAACGAATTGTTGACGACGATCCGGCAGACGTCGATGATGTCCAAGTTTGTGGAATCCACGACGGCGATGGAGATGATGATGAAGCCTTGGCTCGGGTTGCTGAAGGCGACGTCATGCGCGCGCGTCGAACGCGCCGCGGCCGCCGCGCGTTTGAAGTCGTTTTCCGTGCGGCTTACGGCAGCTTGGACGATGCCGGGATCGCCGCTCGTCAGTTGTGAGCCGATCTCGCGAAAGTACGACGGATCGGCGCGCTGGACGCCGTTTTCAAGTGCGCGCAACGCGGACGGGCTCTTCACGAGTATGCTGGAGCCCGGTATGAAGAAGCCTTGCAAACCGGGACGCGCAGCGGTGAGTGGTCCGGTTCCGAAGAACGCGCCTTCGAAGATCTGGCGGCCGGTAAATGCTTGCTGCGGTTGCTGCGCAATCGCCGCGCATGGCAGCGACAGCGATGCGGCGGCCACGGCCAGCGCAAGGGTTGAAGTGAACGATCGGAGACGCATGAAAGCGGCCTTCCTGTACGTGCGGCTCACGAAGCGGAGCCGAGCTCACATCGTGTAATGTGGCCGCGGCAGAGTCAACGAAAGCTAGCGATACTGGGAGAGCGTACGCGCCGCGATTATTTTCCTTTGACGATATAGAGCCCGATCGCCGGCGCGTAGTTGAACGCCGGCGGCGGTGCAGCGCCGACGCCTGCCGCGATGAGCTGGTCGCGCGTCGCGGAAACGACGTGCGCGCAGTTCAGCAGCGACGTCGTCGCGCCGATCTCATCGGAAGCAAGATCGAACCAAATTCCGGCGGTGTCGCTGTGCCGCGTGATCTTCCAGCTGGCGGTCTTTCCGCTGGCCGCCGCCGGCGTCAAGTAGTCGTGGAGCTCGTGCAGCAGGCCCGTTGCGATCGGGGCGAGCTCGGGTCTGCACAAATCGGCGTTCGCCGTCGCGAACGGGCTTGATGGGGGCTGCGCGGGCACGCCGTACGTCCGAAACTTCTGCGCGAGGTCCGGGGGCGGCGGGAGCTGGACGTAATAGATTCCCTGGCTCGGCGCGTAGTAGAACGTCGCGCCCGTCAGCGAGAGCTCCGTCGGGAACGGGACCGACGCCGCGCGCGCGTTCTCGATCGTGCCGATGTGGACGTTGAGGCAGTCGACGACTGCCTGGGTCGCGCTGATGCGCGTGGTGGGGATCGTCAGCGCGTAACCGTTCGCCGTCGCGGCGTAGCGGATGCTCACACCGCCGACGTCCGCGATTGCAGCGGGCAGCGACGCCGGATACGCCCCGGCGACTTTCGCGCGCTCGGCTTGGGCGACCGTCGCGCGCAGCGAAGCCAGAATCCCGTCGGCGGCTGCACCTTGCTCGGCGGTGCACTTCGTGCCCGGATTGCGCCGGAACGGATCGCTCGGCGCGGTGAGCGCCCAGCGCGCGACCAGCGTGCCCGGCACGATGACGTCGGACGCGCCTGCGCCGCCCGGTGCGAACGTGGAGGCGAGCCGGTCGATCGCGCGCGCGTCGCGCCCGAGCGCGACTGAGTAGGCGAGCTGGACCGAACGCGGCGCGTTCGGTCCAGCGACGCCCGCGATCGTGGAGCCGTCGCGCGTGATCTCGGGGACCGCGAAGCGCGGCGTCGCGAAGGTGCCCGCATACGACGCGAACAGGTTGGTGACCAGTACGGTAAACTCGCCGCGGCGCACGCGCTCGCGCACAGCGACGTCGACGACGCTGTACGGCGGGAGCTGCGATGCGTTGCCCGCACCGGCGTAGCGGATGCCCGCGAAGATCTCCGGGCGCCACGGGACGGGCGATTTGTACGCGAAGCTCGCGAACGCGCTGACGATCGGTACGCCGCGGAGCTGCGCGCCGGGCGTGAAGACGCTCTGGCCTTGCGCCAGCAGCGGGTTGGTGGACCAGGCCGCCGCGCGCGTCACCGCGGCGGAGACCTGCGCCGTCATGAAATGCCCGAGCGGTCGCGCGAGGCTGAGGTGGACGCCTTGATACACCAGGTCGACGTCGCTCACGACGGTCGAGAGCTGGAGCGCACGTAAGGTGGACGCCGTCCCGCAGTTGCTCGCGGAGTGATAGATGTCGCCGGCGCCGCCGAGGTAGTCCGCGGGGAGGCTGCCGGGCGGTAGCGCCGCAGCGTCGACGAGCGTGTTGAGCGAACCGTGCTTGACACGCTCGTCGAAGGCTTGCACCGAGATCGTTCCGGCCGGCAATTCGGCGGACCACGCTGCGCGCAACTCCGCGAACGCGTTCGAGCTCATCGCGGCGCCGGGCGCGACGCCGATCGCCGTGTGCGCATCGCAGTTGATCTGCAACCCGCCGGGCTGCGTCAGCGACGTCGTGCTGCCATCCGTATTGAAGCCCCGGCCCGCCGTCGCAACGAGCGAGGCCGTCTGGTTGTGGCCGGTGAGCTGAAGCCCGAGGTTGCCGGTGACGCTGCCGGTGGTGCCGGACACCGCCGCCACGTCAGTGCCGCCGACGACCGTGAGCCGCCGGTTCAGCTTGTAGCGGTCGCTCAGCGAAAACGTCGCGAAGCGCTGCCGCTGCGCGAACGCGCCGCCGGCCACGCCGTTCGACGCGCTCGTCGCGACCGATGCGTAGGCGCCGCCGATCTGCAGGCTGGTCGAATGCTTGCCGTTTTGGTTTTGCCCGCTCACCGAGAAGCCGGTGGTCGCGGTCTGCTGCGCGCTCTCGTACGGGATGCCGACCTGCGCGATGCGCTGCGCGAGCATGTTCACGTTCGTCGACGTGAGCAGGCGGTACCCGGTCGCCGTCCATACGGTCTGGCCGATGGGGAAGGTGTCGGTCCCATCGATCAGCGAGAACGTTTGCGCGACGGTGTTGCCGGGGCCGAAGCCGCACGGCACGCGATTGGTGTAGAACGTGCAGATCGCGTCGGCGTCGTGGCGCGTCGAGAGCAGCTGCAGCGCAAGCGCGTGCGCGCCGGTCTTCGACGTGAGCATCAGCGCGTCGCCGGCATCCTTGGCGCCGCCCGCATGCGCGTAGTCGAGCCCGGAAGCGTCCGTGAACACGGCGCCGTTCAGCGCCGACGTCGATTGGCGCGACGCGTGCTTGAACGCGATGCCGATCTCGCCGGTCGTCCCCTGCACGGCGAACTCGGTCAGCGACCGCGCGAACGAGGCGTACGACGTGTCGAGTGAGGTCTGCCACACGCGCGTCGGCTGCAACGTCTGGAGCGAGACTCCACCGCCGTTGCCGGACGCGGCCGGGCCGTAATTCACCGAGACGCGTTCGATCAGATCGAAGTCCAACGCCGACAGGTGCGCCGCGAAGCCCGGCACGTTCAGCGGGACGCCGTTCAGCGCGACCGACGTTTGCGTGGGGTCATGGCCTTCCAGCGAGATCGTCGTGGCGTTGCCGTTCTGGCCGCGCTCGAACGCGACGCCGGGGATCGCGGCCAAGCCGTCGGCAACGCTTGGGGTCAGGACGCGCATCGCGCTGCCGGGCTCGAGTGTCGAGGGCTTTTTCGGATTGCCCTGGCGCACGCTGACGGAGCCGATCTGCTTGAGGTTCGCGATGGGCACGAGCCGCACGTCCATCGTGGCATCGGCGGCGGCCTCGATGACGATGTGCCGCGTCACCGTGGTGTAATCTTTGCGCTTCACGCTGACGTCGTATGCGCCGCCCGGCAGGTCGACGACGCGGGCTTTACCGGCCTCGTCCGAGATCGCCGCCACGTTCACGTCGCCGGACAACGTGATGACCGCACGAAGCGGGTTTCCGGCGGTCGCGTCGCGCACCGTGATCGTCAGCGCGACGCCATGATCGCCCGCGAGTGCCACGCACGGGGCCGCCGCAAGCGTGAGCGCCAGCGCGGCAAATGCAAACTTGGAGATTTCGTGCAGAGAGCGCATATGCTACCGGCCCACCGCGTCCGGCGCCCGATCGCTTGCGCCCCGGTTCGGCAGTTGCGTTTTGGGCGAAAAATACCCTAGGGTGTAGGCCCGCGCTACCAACTGCGCTCGTGAGCGCGCGTTGAGCTTGGCATAGAGGTTTCGGATGTGGAACTCCACCGTGGCGGCGCTGCGCCCGATCCGATCCGCTATTTCTTTGCTCTGAAATCCGTTTGCGAGGGCCTCGACGATGGACTGCTCCATGGCAGTGAGAGCCTCCGATGACTGCAGCACTACCGCGTCCCCGCTCTGTGCCGACCTTGCGCGCGCGCCGGTGCGGTCCCCACGCTCATGATCGCTAGGCCGGCCGGCAGCACGCATGCCGCTCGCGCGAGCTCGGCGCGGAGCGACTTTCGCCGATCGATCGATCTTGGAAGGGACACGGCTTCCGGCGCGTCCTCACGAGGATCCGCTATTGCCACGACAGGCAGCATCCCGATCATAATCGTCCACCTTCCGACGGTCACCGATCGCTCAGGGGTTCTTACAGCAAGATGGGAAACGTCTGATGATGCAAGCGCACCGTGCGGCGCGCACAGCCAGGCTCGACTGCTCTAAGTCGAGGGGCAAATGCGTTGCAGGTAGCCTCGATCGTCCGTGTGGTTTCCCAGCCGACGGTTCGATGATTCGATTGTATCGCCGTGCACCGAGGATGCGCTAGCGTGACAAGTATCATGAAAGAGCCCGCTCGGGGGCGGTCCACCGGCGAGCCCGCGCGAGCCTGGCGATCAGTGGGGGCGAGTGCGACCCCGCTGGTGACCTCCGTGACGTGCGTCCCTGTCGGAAGACCGCTCGTCGGCGATTTCGGCGTCCTTCGCACCCTTCAGGTATTCGGCGAGCAGTGCTTGGCGGGTCGAGACACCGAATGTCCTGAGAAGCGATGAGATCGTATTGCGCGTCGTCCCCTCGGAACGGCCGCGCCGTTGTGCGATCTCGGCCGTTGATAATCCGCGAACGAGCATCTCGAGAACGTCACGTTGTGCGCGGTTGAGGGAACGCGACTCCGAGGCGGGTAATCGTTGCGAGAGCCGCACGTAGGCTGCCCGTACCCAAGACTCCGGCGGGAGCGAACGAGTAACCGCGTCGGCATACGCTAATGCTTCGCGATGAGGGCCGATTTCGAGCAAATGTATTGCGGCGAAGAGAGCCCGGCGCCTATTGCCCAACCGTTGCCAAGCCTGGAAGGCTTGGTCGAGGAGATGCCGTGCCTTGAATGTTTCACCGGCCGCGTCGGCGATCAAAGAATCGACGTGGAACGTAGCGGCACGCGTGCTGGAATGGAGGGGAGCGTCATGACGATCCGTCGCGAGGTCGTGGCGCGACAAGGCTGCTATCGCGCCATCGGAATCACCGATCTCGGCCAGGGTTTGGGCGATCTCGCTGACTGAATTCTCATCTTCGACGCGGGCGACGCTGCTCGAGTCGAGTGCCCCGAAGTCACGTCGCATCGTGGAACACTCTTCCGCGCACGCAAGGCGCTCCCCGTAATGATGGAACACCGCGGCGCGACCGCCGCGCGCCGCCAAGCGTGCGAGGTCGGTCGGTGCGAACTCCTCTGAAAAACGTATGCTTTGAAGCGCTTCCAAAGGCCGGCCAAAGAGATCGTGCCACAGCGATGCTACGTAGTGGAGTTGATGCGCGGTGACCGATGGCCCTCGCCGGAGGTAGGAACAACCGTCGGCCAGGCGAGCCGCTCGGTCCCAAACGTCGGGATCGATGCGCTCCAGCGCGACGATAGACATCCCGAACGTTATATTCGCGACGATCAGTTGATCTGTGGCTCCACAGGCCGCGAACAGGTCGAGAGAAGCTTGCCACCCCTCCAGCGCGTCGTCGTATTGCGATCGGGCGAACGCGGCGAAAGCACGATGTTCAAGAACGCGGGCGCCCATCATATCGTTCCGTGCCGGCACGAGCGAGAGCCGTCTCGTTGCCGCCGCGAAATCATTGAATTGAAGGTCCATGCGAGATATTTCGAGTGTAGCTTCGACGGCGACCGGGTCGTCGAGGCCGCGCGCGGTAACGCGCTCCAGTTCGGCAGCGCCTTTCGCGCGCTCTCCCAGCCGCATCAGGGCTGCCCCATGCAGCATCGTGACGACCGCCGCCCTGGGGTCATCGGCGGCGTCGAGCCGTTCGAGGGTCGACCGTGCTTCCCAATTTTTGCCAAGCCTGATCAGGGCGCGCGCCGAAAGGACTGCTGCGTCGAAGCGCAACCATGCATCGCTCGATCGAGCGGCAGTGCGACACGCATGAATGCAGCGCGTGAGGTCGCCTGCAAGAAACGCCTCGGTTGCGGCGGCCAGGCGCTTATCCGGTTCTTCGTACGGAAATCCGAGAGGCGCCGGCGATGATACGGCGGTCATGCGAACCGGCTCGCGGCGCCATGGGGCGCTCGGGAGCCGTCTGAAGGACAAGGGTATCGAGAGACTTCGCGCATCGAGCATAGACGTTCTCGGTCAGGCAAGGAGCGATGGCGGGCGTAACGTGGAAAGGCGATAGCTGCATAAGCGACGCAGCGGGTGCTCAGCTTCGAAGTCGACGGCGCGTACCGCTTGCTACGGTCGTCGGTCGTTCCGCCCCAGGGAAGAGACGACGTGCGCGTGATGTAGCGCGGACGGTGCAAATGTTCCTGGTCGCGTTCTCGTCCTGTTCGCCGTGACGGCCGCTTGTGCTGCCCCCGCGCAGGAAGCCGCGCACCTCCTCGCAGCGCCGCAAACGCTCAATCTGGTCGCATGCGCCGAATTCGCCGACGCGACGACGCGGGTCGCCGCGCGCGTTGCTACTCCGCGCGCGTGCTTACCGGGACCGAGCTCGTCGAGCCGAACATTCGATCTCCCGCATCACCCAAGCCGGGCACGATGTAGCCGTGATCGTTCAGACGTTCGTCCACCGCGGCGGTCACGATGCGCACGCCCGGGTGCTCGCGCGCTAACGTCTCGATGCCTTCCGGCGCAGCGATGATGCAGACGAACACCGGGCTCTTCGCGCCACGCGTCGCGAGCGTCGCGAGCGCCGCGGAGCCGGAGTGGCCGGTCGCGAGCATCGGGTCGAGCACGAACACCTCGCGGCTGCCCAGATCGTCGGGCAAGTTCGCGTAGTACGGAATCGCCGCGAGCGTTTTCGGATCGCGATAAAACCCCAAGTGCGCGACGACCGCGTCGTCGACCACCGCCAAGAACCCCGGCAGCAAGCCGAGGCCGGCGCGCAGGATCGGCGCAACCACCGGACGCGTCGCGATCCGGTGCACCTTCGCCAGCGCGACGGGCGTCTGCAGCTCGATCTCCGTCATCGGCAGCGCGCGGGTGGCTTCGTAGGCAAGGAGCTGCCCCAGCTCCTCGACGAGGCGGCGGAACACGGGCGTCGGCGTCGATGCGTCGCGCAGCCGGGCGAGCCGGTCCGCGACCGCGGGGTGGTCGACGATGTGCGGGGCCGATGTGGACACGAGAGAAGTGATCGCGGCAACGGGTCGGCCGCCCTGCCGATCGCTACATGCCGGGGGGCGGCGTCCAGTTGGGGTTCGTCAGCGACGTCAGGACGTGGTCGCGCCAGGTGCCGCGCAGGTAGAGCATGTCGCGCGCGTAGCCTTCAACGACGAAGCCAAGCCGGCGCAGCAGCGCGCCGCTGCGCTCGTTGGCAGGATGGTAGTTGGCGGTGAGCCGGTGCAGGTTGAGCGGGCCGAATGCGTGCGCGATCACGGCGCCGACCGCTTCGCGCGCGAAGCCCTTGCCTTCGTACGCGCCGTCGAGCGAGTAGCCCAGCATCGCGCTGTACGACGCGTTGCCCGTGATGCTGTACAGGTTCACGATCCCGACGAGCGCGCCGGCCACGCTGCGATCCAGCGCGAGCACTCCGAGCCCGCGCTGCGCGGCGCTCTCCTCACGCCGCCAGCGCACCCAGCGCAGATGGTGCGCGATCTCGTCGACGTGATCGGGCTCCCAGCGCGCGAAGCGCGCCTCGTTGCGAGACGCGTACGCCAGCAGCGCGGGCGCGTCGGCGTCGACGGGCTCGCGCAGCACGAGTCGCGGCGTGTCGAGCCGCAGGTTCACGACGCGCGCGCGAGCACGGCCAGCGACTGCGCGCGCATCAGCCGTTCCATGCCGGGGATCACGGGCGTCGATGCGATCACGGTGAAACCGAGCCGCGCGAGCAGGCCGCCGCTGCGCACGTTGGCGACGTCGTATGTCGCGTTGAGGCCGTCGAGGTTCAGCGCGCCGAACGCGTGGGCGATCAGCGCCTCGCACGCTTCGCGCGCGTAGCCCTTGCCCTCGTATGCGCCGTCGACGGTGTAGCTCAGCATCGCGGTGCGCTGCGGCTGGCGCGTGAAGCCGTCGAGGTTGACGACGGCGACGAGCGCGTCCGGCGCCGCGCGATCGAATGCCAGCAGCGTCAGCGCGTTGCCCGCATCGGTCTCCGTGCGGCGCCACGCGATCCACTGCTCGTGCTGCACCACCTCGGTCCCCGCTTTGGGCTCCCACGGCGCGAAGCGTGCGTCGTTGCGCAGGTGGTATGCGAGCAGCGCGGGCGCGTCGCCGAGCACCGCCTCGCGCAGGACGAGGCGTCCGGTCTCGAGCCGGACCGTGTCGCTCAATGGCGCGCGCTACGGAACGTCGTGGTGCGCGGTAAGCTCCGCGACGCGCGCGCGCAGCGCGTCTTTCTTCGCGCCCGTCTCGATGTCGGTGAGCGCCTCGCCCAAGATCTTGCCGACTTCGCGCGCGGCGGTCTCGTCGAAGCCGCGCGACGTGATCGCCGGCGAGCCGATGCGGATGCCGCTGGTGACCGCCGGCTTTTGCGGGTCGTACGGGATCGCGTTCTTGTTCACCGTGATGCGGATTTCGTCGAGGTACGCTTCCACGGCTTTGCCGGTGAGGTTTTTCGGCGTGAGGTCGACCAGCAGCAGGTGCGTGTCGGTACCGCCGCCGACCAGGCGCGCGCCCGCACGCGTGAGCTCCTCGCCCATCACGCGCGCGTTGACGATCACCTGGCGCTGGTAGGCGGCGAACGACGGCTGCAGCGCTTCGTTGAACGAGACCGCTTTGGCGGCGATGGAGTGCATGAACGGACCGCCCTGGATGCCGGGGAACACGCTCTTGTCCACGGCTTGCGCGTACTGCGCGGTCGACAAGATGAGCCCGCCGCGCGGCCCGCGCAGCGTCTTGTGCGTGGTCGACGTCACGAAGTCCGCCAGCGGTACCGGCGACGGGTGCAGGCCGGTCGCGACGAGACCCGCGATATGGGCCATGTCGACCATGAATGCCGCGCCGACTTCGTTCGCGATCTCGCGGAACGGCGCGTACTCCATCGTGCGCGGATACGCGCTCGCGCCCGCAATGATCAGCTTGGGCTTGTGCTCGCGCGCGAGCTCGCGCACCTGATCGAAGTCGATCAGCTCGGTGTCCTTGCGCACGCCGTACGCCACGGCGTTGTAGAGCTTCCCGCTGAACGACACTTTCGTGCCGTGCGTGAGGTGGCCACCCATCGCGAGCGACATCCCCAGCACCGTGTCGCCGGGCTGCATCACGGCCATCAGCACCGCCATGTTCGCTTGCGCGCCGGCGTGCGGCTGCACGTTGGCGTGCTCCGCGCCGAACAGCTTTTTCAGCCGCTCGATCGCCAGCGTCTCGGCGACGTCGACGTACTCGCACCCGCCGTAATAGCGCTTGCCCGGATACCCTTCGGCGTACTTGTTGGTCATCACCGACGCCGTCGCTTCGCGCACCGCGCGGCTGGCGTAGTTCTCCGACGCGATGAGCTCGAGGTTGTCGCGCTGGCGGCGCTCTTCGTCCGCGATCGCGGCGTAAATCTCCGGATCGGCGGCGGCGAGCGCGTGGGCATCGAGGAGTTGCATGTGGTGTCAGCCTCGGTCGTCGGGGTCGGCGCGGCGCCGGATGAGCGTCGTCGCGGAGTAGTCGGGCTTCGCCGTCGTCCGGTTGCGCGCCCCGGTGAAGCGCAGCACCTGCACGAACACCAGCAGCCCCACCGTCGCGACGAGCGCGACCCAGAACGTCGGGCTCGTGTAGCGCGGGACGTGGTGATCGAACAGATACTCCGCCAGCGCGATGACCACCGCCGCGAGCGGGACGAGATTCCCGAGCGTCTGGCGGTCGATCACGGCAGCGGTACGATGGTCAACGAGTTCTCCTGGTGAAAGCGGCGGCGATGCGGATCGCTGTTTCGAGTTCGACGTTCCGACGACCGCTCGAAGCCGGCGAGCTGACGCAGCTCGAATGGCTCGAGCGCTGCGCGTCGGCGCTCTGCGCCGACGGCGTCGTGACCGCCTTGTGCGACTTTCCCCGCTTCGACGCCGAGTACGTCGCGCAGCTGCGCAAGGTCGCGATCGACCTCGGGCTCGTCCCGTTCGGGATCGACGCGCCGGGCCTGCTGGAGCCATTGGCCGAGCCCGCAGTGCTCGAACACGCCGTGACCGTGGCCGGGCGCTTCGGCGCCGCGGTGATCCGCACGGCCGCGCCCGCACCGGGCGAGGTGCCGCCCGCCACGTTCGCCGCCACGGTCCGGGCCGGCAAAGCGCTGAGCCGGGCCGCGAAGGCAGCCAACGTCACCGTCGTCGTCACGACCGCGCCGGGGACGATCGCCGAGGACCTCGCCGGGCTCCGGCACCTGCTCAAGGACGTCGACAGCGCCTGGCTGCGGGTGTGCCCGACGGCGCTGCTGGGGCCGGACGAGGTGGGGCCGCGGGACCGGTTTCCGGCCCTGCTCGTCACCCCTGGCGACGACGCGGCGACGGTCGCCGAGCGGGCGAGCGCGGCGTGGGTGATCCTGGACGCGCCGGCCGGCGATCGGCCATGGCAGGCAGTCGGTGAATCGATCGGCGCGCTGCGCGCCGCTGAGGCGCGGCGCAGGCTCGCGGGCGGATCGGACTGAGGCGGCGAGACCGCAACGGACGTCTGGGTCCGGGTTGAAGACCTGCCTATGGCAGGTGGGTGCGGCCCGGGCGCCCAGTGGCCAGCCTGTGAGGGCCGGACAACCGGTCGTATCCGGAGCTTGTGCTCCCTAGGTTACGACGTTGGTCTACCACCGTAGGACCTACGCGTACCGTCGCAGTGCTCGTCGCTGCTGTATCGTATACCAGCCGTCAAGACCTTGACAGGGTTCGCTTCGCGACCCTTTGGCGGTCCGCGCTACGGTGCGGTCCGGTCAAACGAGTTGTTCCATGGCCCGTTTGTGCTTCCCGAGCGCGCGGCCGTACACGTCGATCGCGCGCTGGCGGGCGAACGCGTGATCCACGATCGGCGGCGGATAGTCGCGGCCGATGACGCAGCCGAACTCCGCTTGCAGCAGCGGCGGCATCGTCCACGGCTCGTGGACGTACTTGGGGGGCACGTTTGCGAGCGCGGGCAGCATGGCGCGCACGAATGCACCACCCGGATCGAACGTCTTGCCTTGCAGCGTCGGGTTGAACACGCGGAAGTACGGCGCCGCGTCGGTGCCCGTGGACGCCGACCACTGCCAGCCGCCGTTGTTCGCGGCGAGGTCGGCATCGGCCAGGTGCTGCTCGAAGTAGCGCTCGCCGTCATGGTAGTCCGTAAGCAGGTGCTTGGTGAGAAACGACGCGACGATCATGCGGAGGCGGTTGTGCATCCAGCCCGTCGTGTTGAGCTGCGTCATCGCCGCGTCGACGATCGGGTAGCCGGTGCGGCCGTCGCACCACGCCGCGTACCCGGCGGGGTCGTGCGCGTACGGAATCTCTTGCGCCGCCTCGACGAACGGCTCGTGGGCGATGCGCGGGTGGTGCGCGAGAAGCTGCTGGTAGAAGTCGCGCCACACGAGCTCGCCCATCCAGGTATCGACGTTGGTTGCCGCGTGCCCGTGTGCGCGTTCGCGTAACGACGCTGCTGCGTGCACCAGCGTGCGAATGCCGATCGTCCCGGCGCGCAGGTGGGGCGACAGCCGCGACGTTGCGTGCAACGCGGGCATGTTGCGCGCATCCGCGTACCGCGTTGCATCGCCTGCGAGAAAGGACGCCAGCAGCCGCTGCGCCTCGACTAGCCCTGCGCGCGGATACGCGGCGCTGGACGCATGCCCGAACTCTTCGGGCTCCGGCACGTCCCGCGTCGCGCCGATCTCGAAGCGCGCGAGCAGCTTGCCGCGCACGGCGGATTCCGACTGCACCGGCATGTGCGGTTCCGCGGCGAAGCGCGCGTTCCAGCGGCGCCGGTACGGCGTGTAGACCGCGTACGGCTTGCCGGAATCCTGCAGCACTTCATCGGCGGCGAAGTAGACGTGATCGGTCGACGCATGCACGTCGAGTCCCGCCGTGCGCAGCAGCCGCGTCACGTGCTGGTCGCGCGCGACGGCGCTCGGATCATGGTCCGCGTTGTAGAAGACGGCATTCGCGCGAACCCGGCGCGCGAGCGCGAACAGCTCGTCAGCGAAGTCCCCTTCGAGCAGCGCGAGATCGGAGCCGGCGGCGCGCAGCCGCTCGCGCAGCGCGCGCAGGCTGTCGAAAAAGAACTGCACGATCGGCGCGCCGACGCGCGGCCCGCGCAGCAGCGGCGGATCGAGCACGAACGCGCAAACGACGCGGTCGCTCGCCTCCGCGGCACGGAACAGGGCAACGTGATCGTCCAGGCGCAGATCGCGCCGCAGCCAGACGAGGGAGACCGGATAGCGGACGGGCATCTGCTGTTTGACGACGCGAGGCCCGCGCGCGTACCCGGCGGCGAGGAGGCGGCGCCCGTTCGTCGCGGAACGCCCCGGCGTGACTCCGATCCAGCTCGCCGTGGAGCCGCTCGACCTTCCGCTCAAGCACACCTTCACGATCGCGCGCTCGTCGGAGTCGGTCGCAAAGACCGCGATCGTGCGGCTGCGCTGGAACGGGTTGGAAGGCTTGGGCGAAAGCGCCCCCAGCGAGCGCTACGGCGAGAACGTCGCGAGCGTGCGCGCCGGCCTGGAGGCGCTACGGCTCGGCGACGATCCGTACGCGTTCGAACGGCTGCTCGACGGGCTGCCACCCGCGCAGAAGTGCGGGCTGGACATCGCGCTGCACGACCTCGTCGGCAAAGATCTCGACCGCCCGCTCTGGCGGTTGCTCGGGCTCGATCCTGCGCGCACGCCACGCACCTCCTTCACCATCGGCATCGCGCCGCTGGCCGAAACGCTCGCGAAGGTGCGCGAAGTCGGTGCACATCCCGTCATCAAGGTGAAGCTCGGCAGCGGCGCGGAGATCGAGACCATCGAAGCGATCCGCTCCGTGTACGCCGGCGCGATCCGCATCGATGCGAACGAAGGCTGGACGCCCGAGCAGGCCGTGACCTTGCTGTCGGAGCTGGCGAAGTTCGAGATCGAGTTCTGCGAGCAGCCGATCCCGGCCGGGTCGCCGGAGAAGCTGCGCTGGATCCGCGAGCGCTCGCCCATCCCGCTCGTGACCGACGAGGACTCCAAAAACGCGAACGATGTGCCCGCGCTGCGCGGATGCGTGGACGGCATCAACGTGAAGCTCGTCAAGTGCGGCGGGATCCGGGGCGCGCTCGCGATGATCCACATCGCGCGCGCCATGGGCTTGAAGATCATGCTCGGCTGCATGCTGGAATCGCAGATCCTCACGACGGCCGCCGCGCACTTGAGCCCGCTCGTCGACTGGGCCGACCTCGACGGCCCGTTCCTCACCGCGCGCGACCCGTTCACCGGGATCGCGTATGCCGGCGGCAAGATCGTGCTGCCCGACGGCCCCGGACTCGGCGTTCGTGAAGCCGCCGTGAGCCTGTCCTGACGTTGCCCAACGAGACGCGCATCCGCCGCTACGTCGTGCTCGCGCCGCACGCGTTCACCTCGCGCGCGGCGAAGATGGCGCACGGGGTAATCGCGTACTCGCGCGACACCGTCGTGGCGGTCGTGGACCCCGATCATGCCGGGCGCAGCGTGCGCGACGTGCTGCCGTATCTCCGCAGCGACGCGCCGATCGTCGCGACGCTCGACGATGCGCTGCTGCTCGCGCCGACGTCGCTGCTGATCGGGATCGCGCCCGCGGGCGGCCGGCTGCCCGACGATTTTCGCGAGGCGATCCGCAGCGCACTGCGCGCGCGGCTCGAGGTGGTGAGCGGGCTGCACGCGATGCTCAACGACGACGACGAGTTCGCGTCGCTCGCGCGCGAGCACGACACCCGCATCTGGGACCTGCGCTTGCCGCCCGCGGCGCCGCTGTTCTCCGGCGCGGCCTGGGACATCAAAGCAAAGATCGTGCTGACCGTCGGCAGCGACGCCGCGGTCGGCAAGATGACGGCGTCGCTGGAGCTGCTGCGCGCGGCGCGCGAGCGCGGTGCCGACGCGGCGTTCGTGCCGACCGGGCAGATCGGCATCGCGATCGCCGGCTGGGGGACGGCGATCGACCGCGTGGTATGCGACTTCGCGCCCGGTGCGGCCGAGCAGCTCGTGCTCGAAGGCGAGCGGCGCGCACGCGACCTGCTGTTCCTCGAAGGGCAGGGCGGCATCAACAACCCCGCATTCGCGCCCGTCACGCTGGCGCTGCTGTACGGCGGCGCGCCCGACGCGCTGGTGCTCGTGCACAACGTCGCGCGCACGGCGATCGAAGACTACGACGTGCCCATCCTGTCGTACCGCGCGCTGATCCGCACCTACGAAGCGCTGTGCGCGACGGTAAAGCCCGCGCGCGTCGTCGGCATCGCGCTCAACACGCGCGACTGCAACGACGAGGACGCCAAAGCAAACATCGAGCGCGCACGCGCCGAGACGGGCCTGCCGTGCGACGACGTCGTGCGCAACGGGCCGCACGCGCTCTACGACGCGATCGCCCCCGCGCTGGTGAAAACCGAGGTCCTCCATGCGTGAGCTTCTCGCCGCCTTCGCCGCCTGCGCGGTGCTGCTCGGCGCCTGCACGAACGCCGACCAGTCGGCGACGACGAACGAGCGGACGGCATCCGTGGACGCATCCCGGCCGGCTCATCATCGGCGCGCCCGGCGAAGAGCCGGACACGCTCAACAAGCTGTTCGCGAACACCGACGCCGCGGACCAGGTTGCGCAATTCATCTCCGAGCCGCTGTTTCGCTACGGGCAGTCGGGCGAGTATCTCCCCGCCGCGGCGACGGAGCTGCCCACGCTGCACAACGGCGGGATCGGCAAGGACGGGCGTACGATCACGCTCCACATCCGCAAGGGGATGAAGTGGTCGGACGGCGCGCCGTACGACGGGCGCGACCTCGTGTTCACCTGGCACGCGGTGATGAACAAGCGCAACAACACGCGGCTCACGACCGGCTGGGACGATATCGCGTCGATGGACCTGCCCGATCCGCACACGGTGATCGTGCATCTCAAAAAGCCGTATGGCGGGATCATGGGAATCTTCGCCTCCGGCGGCGCCGGATACGCGCCGCTCCCGGCGCATCTGCTCGAGAAATTGCCGGAGCTCAACCACGCACCGTACAACAGCAAGCCGATCTCCAGCGGGCCGTTCGTGCTGACGGCGTGGAACCACGGCTCGTCGCTGGAATTCGATCCCAACCCGAACTACTGGCGCGGCAAGCCCGGCTTGGCACACGTCACGTACAAGATCGTGCCGAACGCGGACACGCTGTTCAACCTGCTGCAGACGCACGACGTGGACATTTTCGACAGCGTCAACGAGAACCAGATCGACCGGCTCAAGGGATTGCCGGGGTTCACGGTGACGAAGCGGCTGATCGCGAACGTGCGGCGGCTGCAGTTCAACACGTCTAAACCGCAACTTTCCGACGCGCGCGTACGCCTGGCGATCGGTGAGGCGATCGACTGGGACCGCATCAACGAAACGATTTACCACGGCTACAACCAGCGCGCGGCGACGGACATTTTTCCGCTGTCGTGGGCGGCGCCCAGCGGTATCGGGCCGATCAAGCACGACATCGCAGACGCGGCGCGGCTGCTCGACGCCGCCGGCTGGAAAGCCGGCCCGAACGGCACGCGCGCGAAGGACGGTGTGCCGCTCGCGTTCTCGGTATCGACGACGGTGTCGAAGCAAGCGAACATCCAGGCCGAACTGCAGATGCAGCAGCAGTTGCACGCGATCGGCGTGGCGCTCGAGATCAAGAACTACCCGACGAGCGTGCTGTTCTCGCAGCAAGGTCCGGTCTACACCGGCAAGTTCGACTCCGAGTTCACGATCGAGACGCAAGCGCCGGATCCCGACAACGAAGGACAATGGAGCGGCAAGATGATCCCGCCGCACGGTGCGAACACCTCGTGGCTGAACGACCCGGTGCTGACGCAGGCGAGCCACGACGCGAACATGACGTTCGACCGCGCGCAACGCAAAGCACTGTACCAGCGCCAGGCCGACCGCGTCCACCAGCTCACCCCGGCGGTGTTCCTCTACTGGCAGAACTCGTTCGCCGCGGTGAACTCCGACTTGAAGAACTGGAAACCCGCGTCCTACATCTCCGACTACTGGAACTGCTGGGAGTGGACGAACTGAGTGGATCGCCGCCTGAAGGCTCCTAGGTGCTGCGGCTGATCGACCGGCCGGGGCAGCACGCGCTGTTGCGCGTGCCGCCGTCGACGCGCGCGATCGTCTCGTGGAACACCGCCGCGCCGTCGGGCGGGATCGCGCTGATCGCGCACCGCACGGACGGCACCGTGTCGGAGCCGCTGCTCTACGCGCGCTGGTCGCCCGAGGAACGCCGCTCGCTCGACGGCAGCGACACGCACACGCGCATCGCCGTCGACGTGGTGTACAGCGACGTGCCGCTGTCGGCGCTCGGCGTCGCGAGCACCGTCGAGCTCGACGCGGTGGCCGTCACGGTACCGCCGCCGCCGGACGCACGCGTCGCACCGCGCGAGTCCGCACGCCTGCTCGACGTTCCCAAGCTCTCGCAGTACGTGGCGAAGTTCCCCGAGGAACGCGGGTGGTGCTCCGCCGCGGCGCTCGCGATGCTGCTGAAATTTCACGGCATCGACGCCGGCGTGCCCGCGGTGGCGCGCGCCGTGTACGACGCGTCGTACGCGGGCACCGGCAACTGGGCGTTCAACGCGGCGTACGCGGGCGCGCACGGGCTGCGCGGCCTCGTCGCGTACCTGCGCGGCATCGACCACGTGGCCGCGTTCGTCGAGGCCGGCTTCCCGATCGCGATCTCGATCGCGTGGAATCAGGGCGAGCTGCCCGGCGCGCCGCTCGAGCACAGCGACGGCCACCTCCTGGTCGTGCGAGGCGTCGAGGCGTCGCACGTGCTCGTGAACGACCCCGCCCAACCGGCCATTGCGGCGCGCTATTCACGCACCGCGCTCGACCTGATCTTTCGCGAGCATGGGAGCGTCGCGTACCTCGTGGCACCGCGCGAACGTACCGCGGAGCTCGTCGCGCTGGCGAACGCGCCGTGAGCCGCCCGGCACAGCCGCAAGACCGGCTCGTTCCGCTCGCCGCCGTGCGCGACGCGCCGCTGCACGTGGTGCTCGTCGAACCGCAGATCCCGCCCAACGCAGGTAACGTCGCGCGGTTGTGCGCGGCGACGGGCTGCGCGCTCCACCTCGTCGAGCCGCTCGGCTTTCGCATCGACGACCGCGAGCTCAAGCGCGCGGGGCTCGACTACTGGGACGCGCTCGGCGTGATCGTGCACCCGTCGCTCGATGCGCTGCTCGCGACGTTTCCCCCGCAGCGCATGTGGCTGCTGTCGACGCGGGCGGCGCGCTCGTACGCGCAGGCAGAGTTCGCGCGCGGCGACGCGCTCGTGTTCGGCAAAGAAACCGCCGGCTTGCCGCAACCGCTCATCGATGCGCACCCCGAGCGCGCGCTGCGCATCCCGATGCGCGAAGGCGCGGTGCGCTCGATCAACCTGTCGACGGCTGCCGGCGTGGTGACCTACGCCGCGCTCGCGCGGTTGGGATTCCCCGGCTTGGCCTAGCAACGCGTCCTACTGCAAGATCGCGTCGGCGGCTTTGAGTGCCAGCGCCGCGATCGTCAGCGACGGGTTCGCGGTGGCGACCGTCGGGAACACGCCGCTGCCGACCAAGTACAAGTTGTCGTGGTCCCACGTGCGCTGGTCCGCGTTCACCACCGAGTTCGCCGCGTTCGTCCCCATGCGATACGTTCCGACGATGTGTCCGGAACCCCAGAACTGGATGTAGTCGGTCGTGACGCCCGGCGTCGCCGGGACGTCCGACTCGGCGACGTACGTCAGCGGCTTCGACGGATCGCCGAGCGGATCGCCGGTATACGACACGTTGAACACCGTCGGGTCGCCGTTGTAGAACTTCGTCTCCAGCGCCGACTGCGAGATCGTGTACTCCGTCGCCCCCATCGCATCGAACACGGCGGTGGCGGTGGCGCGCGCGGTGACGAAACCGAGCTTCGTATACGGTGAAAGGTCGTAGGTGATCGCCGGGCGCGGCAGACCGAGCCCGTCCGTCAGCGTCTCGGACAGCGCGACCGCGCATCCCTCATCGGGCGTCTGCTCGACGAGGAAGCCGATCCGGAACTGGCGCGTGAGCACGTCGTTGAGCTTGGCGGCGAGCGCGGTGCCCGACAGCATCGCGCTCTCAGGGTTGAGCCCGCCGTTGTTCGTGCCCATCACGAAGTCGACGGCGGTCGAATACGGATCGCTGACGGGGAAGTTCCAGCCTTCGTTGCCGATCTCGATGCGAAACGCGGCGCGATTGCTGCGGAACGCGCCGTCGCGCAAGTTTTCGATGCCCGCGGTCGAGAGGGGTCCTCGGTAACCGTACACAGCGTCTTTGGAGAGCGCCCAGGCAAGATAGAACGGATGGTCCATCAAGTTCTTGCCGACCAGCCCGCTGCTGTTGGCGACGCCGTTCGGAACGTTTGGGCCTTTCGACATCAGCAAGAGGCGCGGGGTCTCGATCCCGTGGGCGGCGATCACGTACACGTCTGCCGTTACGGTCTGCCGTGCCGGAAGCGGTCTCGCCCGCGGAATATTGCTGATACTCGATGCCGCTGACGCGGCCGTCGGCGCCGATATGCACGTTGGTCACGACCGAATTGCTCTGAAGCACCGCGCCGAAGCTCATCGCATCGGTGAGCGTGACGCTCGGATCGTATTTCGCCTGGATCGGGCAGATGGGGATGCAGTTCGTATTCCCCTCACACTGGGGCCGGCTGCTGAGCTTGACGACAGCGGCGCCTGGTACCCGTTCGGTCCGGAGACTCTCGCCGCCGGCGTGGTGGTCACGGTCAGCGCGAGCCCGTCGATAGGAGCGACGCTCGCGACGGCCTTGTCGACGGCTTGGTCCACCACGGAGTTCGGGATCTCGGGGAGCGGATATTGGTAGCCGGTCGGCGCGGGCTCGGTGAGGCCGGTATTCGGATCGACGGGGTTGCCGAACGTGATCCCGAGATAACTCTGTTCGCCGACGGCGGCCGAGACGCCGAGCTCCCACTCCGCTTGACTGTAATAGTTCTCGAGGTCATCGTATCCGATCGGCCAGTCCACCAGCCCGGTGTCGCCGCCGTATTGCGATTGCGCTCGGAAATCGTTGGGCACGTTGCGCAGGCTCGTGCCGAGCCAGTGGTTCATCGTGCCGCCGGCGATGCGCTCGTACGTGCTGCCGAACGCGAGCGGGCCGCGCTGGTCCAGGTACGATTGATACGGGTTGTTCCATGAGCCGAGACCGAGCGTCATCCCGGTCGGGCGCCCGGCGGGCACCGTGCCCGGGTCGATCAGATACTGCGGCTTCAGGTCCGCGACGTCTTCGACGTCGGTGAATTCCGCCGGGAAGAGATCGTTCGTCCACAACGGCGGCGTGTACGGCGCTTCCACGGCTTTGCTTTGAGCGGCGAAGAATCGCTCCCTGTAAACGCCCCGAAAATCGGTCGGAAGCGGCGCGCCCGCTTCGAGGATCAGGACTTTTTTGCCGGCATGGCTGAGCCGCTTCGCGATCAGCGCCTCCCGAGACACCGGCTCCGACGATCACGACGTCGTACTGGCTGCCGGGATTCACTGTGCGGTGGCTCCGCCGGATGCCGGCGTCGGCGCGGTGTTCCAGTACCCGAACGTTCCGATCGGGGAAGGGCCGTTGATGGTGCCCATCGGCTTCGTCTGCGCGATGCTCCACGCCAAACCTGACGTGTACGCGTTGAATCCCACCACGACGCCATTCCAGCTGCCGAGCAGCCATAACACCATCACGCGCTGGGCCAGCGGCTGAATCGCCGCGTCCGCCAGCAGCATGGTGGCGAGATCGTCAGGGCTCACCGTCGGGTTCGCCTGATAGACGGCGATCATCTTCGCGTACGTCGCGGGGTTTGCGCTCTGCGCGAGCTTCTGGTACGACGGCGTATTGTTTCCGGCGACCGACGTCAACTGCTTCGCGGGGACACCGATCAGCGCCGACGACACGCTGAGAAAATCGGCAACGCCATCGTCGAGCGGCGCGACTGCTGTGTTCGCCACGTATTCGTTTCTCCAACCCCTTTGGTACGGCCGTTCAACAGACCGAGCGGCACGTCGTATGGTTACCAGCCTAACCCAAGCGTGGTACGAAGTCAACAACGCCGCCGAACCTGCGTCATGCGGCCTGGCCGGGATGCACGCCGCGGTTCTCGTTCGGCAGCGTGAACGCGATCAGCGTTCCGGCTGCGGCCATGCCGGCGATCGTAAGGAGCGACGCGGCTACGCCGTGTGCGTCTGCGATCGCGCCGAGCACCGGCGAAAAGGAGCCGCCGAGCGACACCGCGAGCCCGAGCGTTACGCCCGATGCTAGGCCGACGCGGTTCGGTAAATACTCCTGGCCGAGCACGACGAACGACGCTTGAGACGCGACGAGCACGAAGCCGGTCAGGACGATGATCGCAAGCGCGAGCGCCAGCGGACCGCCGTTGTGCGTGAGCGCGACGAATGCTACGAAAAGCACCACGGTGAGCCCCGTGGACCACAGCATCACCGGGATGCGTCCGACGCGGTCGGCGATCGGTCCGCCGGCGATCGTGCCGCATGCGCCCGCAAGCAAGTACGCAACGAGCGCGGCGTCGCCGACCGCCGGACTCGTGTGCAGCACTTCGACGAAATAGAGCGGCAAGAACGCGACGCTGCCGAGATATGCCATCGAGCGCACGATCACGAACGCGCTCAACTTCCCGAACGACACCCAGTCGTCGGTGCCGGCGGATTTGCGCTGCTTGACGTGGCTCGGGATGAACGTGGACAGCCGGCGAAGCTCGAGCAGCACGACGCCGCCGACCAGCGCGACCGGGATCGCAGCCGCAAGCGTCCCGTGCAAACCCCAGAGCGAGATCGCCGCGATGGCAAATGCGGGGCCGACCGCAAAGCCCAGGTTGCCGCCGACGGTGAACCACCGCATCCCGCTCGCTTTCTGATCGCCGGCAACCCAGTTCGCGAAGCGCGCCGCCTCCGGGTGGAACATCGCCACGCCGATCCCGCTGACGAGCGCTGCGAGGAACAGCAGCGGCATCGTCGGCAGCACGCCGAGCGCGGCGACGCCGCCGCCCGCGAGCAGCAATCCCACCGCGATCAGCCACGGCATCGAGCGGCGGTCGGCGAGGTGCCCGATCGCGGGTTGGATCACCGACGACGACATCGCCTGGCATAACACGAGCGTGCCCGCGGTTTGGTGCGAGAGGTGCCGCTCCAGGATCAGGTACGGCAGCATCGCCGGGATGAAGCTCTGGTTGAGGTCGTCCGCCACGTGCGCGGTGGCGAGCAGGGCCATGGAGCGCACGTCGAGGCGGGGCACCGCGGTTGGTTCGCGAGGTCCCGGCGCCGAACCGTTCGCGCTCGTGCGATCTTCGTTATCCGCCATCGAGCGCCGCGTCGTCGCCTGCCGGCTCTGCCCGGAGCTGCGGGCGTACTGCGCCGAGGTGGGGCGCGTCAAGAAGCGCGCGTTTCGCGACCACGACTACTGGGCCAAGCCCGTGCCGGGCTGGGGCGATTCGCGTGCGCGAGTCGTGCTGGTCGGCCTCGCACCCGGCGCCCACGGCTCCAACCGCACGGGCCGCGTGTTCACGGGCGACGGCAGCGGCGAGTGGCTGTTCCGCGCCCTGCACCGCGCCGGCTTCGCCAACCGTCCCGACGCGACGCACCGCGACGACGGGCTCACCCTGCACGACGCCTTCATCACGGCGGCCGTCCGGTGCGCGCCGCCCGCCAACAAGCCGACCCCCGACCAGCGCGCCCGGTGCTTCCCCTACCTGCGCGAGGAGTTCGCCGCGCTGAGCGACGTGCGGGTGATCGTGACCCTCGGGAAGCTGGCCGACGATACCGTGGCGGCCCTCGTCAAAGAGACCGGGGCCTACCGCACGCGGCGGGCGCCGTTCGCGCACCTCGCCGAGAGCCTCGTCGACCTGCCGCCACGGGCTGGGATCACCGTGCTCTCCTCGTATCATCCGAGCCGGCAGAACACCAACACGGGCGTGCTGACCGAGCCGATGCTCGACGCGGTCTTCATCCGCGCCCGGGAGCTCGCCCGAGCCTGAGAGGGCTTGCTTTCCTCCCTCAGCGGTTGATCGGCGTCACCAAAACGAGCAATCGGCCGTCCCTGCGCATTCGGGTAGGCATAGCGGCTCCCGCACCTGGGCATATTTGGCTCGCCATGAACTTCCGGATCGACGACCGCGACCTCAGCGCCTTCCTCGTGTACGCGGCCCGCGAGCGGAGTCTCGACGCCTCGCTCCGGGCGGCCAACAAGTACGGGCGCTCCGACGAGCACAAGAAGTCGATCGACGCCCTGCGCGAGCTCAACAAGAAGATGCTGTTCCGCGAGACTCGCCGGGACGTGCACCCCTTCTAATCGCACCGAGCCCCGCCGCCGGGGACTCGCCTGCGCAACACACGCCCGCCACTGTGGTACACGCCGCGGTGGCGTTCTTGTTTCCGGCCGGCCGGCATCGGGGACCGGCGCGCACACGATCAGCTCCGTCAGCGTGTCGAACTCTTGCCGCGACGCGGTTGAACGCGCTATTGACGCAGCGCTGCCTTCACGCCGGTAAGGTAATGATATTGGTACGACAGCGTGCGCGCGAGGCCGGGCGCGGACGCGCCGTTCTCGATCCACGACTTCACCGCGGGCACCTTGTCGACGACGTCATGCAGGGTCAGCGAGAGCGGCGTCATCCCGAGCCGCAGCTTCACGTCGAGCGCCGGGTGCTTGCGAAAGAAGCGCACCGTCGACTTACCGGCGAGCTCGTACTTCTGCTGCTGCTCGCGCCACGGCACGGGATGCCAGTGGTAGTTCACCGCTCGAGGCTCGTACGCGATCGGCACGCCGCCGTGCTGCAGGCGATATCCGAGCTCGAGGTCCTCGTGGCCGTAGCCCGTGAAGTCTTCGTCGAAGCGCCCGACGCGGTCGAGCTCCGCGCGCGGCACCGACGCGTTGCCGGTGAGAAAGTACAGCCAGGATAGTTTTTTCGGCTTCTCGCCGTGCAGCGGCGTGCGCTTCGCCCGGTCGGCGCGCTTCTGCAGGTAGTCTTCGTACGAATTCACTTGCACTTCCATACCGACGATCGCGCGCGCGCCGGGCGCGGCGTGGTGTGCGAGGTGGCGCGACAACAAGTCCGGCGACGCGATGATGTCGGCGTCGGTGAACAGCACGATCGGGGCCTGCGCGGCGGCGATCCCCGCGTTGCGCGCGGACGCGCGGCCGGTGTACGGGCCGGGCAGATGGCGCACGAACGGCGCGTTCTCCGCCACGCCGGCGAGGTATTCGGCGGTGCCGTCGGTGGAGTTGGAGTCGGCGACGACCACCTCGAACTCGCCGCGCCGAAGATCCTGCGCGAGCAGCGACGGGATCACGTGCCGGAGCGTATCGAGGCGATTGTACGTCGGGACGACGACGGAGACGCGCGGGATGTCTGTCATAAAAGAGAAGCGACGGCGGCCGCGATCTCGGCGCGCGAGGCGCGCAGCGAGGCGTCGGCTTCGTCCGGCGGTTTGCGAAGGATCGCGTTCGGCACGCGATACGGCGACCATTCCTGCGAGGCCAGCCGGAACCACTTGTGCTCGAAAAGGACGACCGTCGGCGCGTGGACGGCGCTTGCGACATGGGTCGCACCCGTGTCGATGGTGACCACGCAGGCGGCCCGCTCGAACACCGCCGCCCACACGTGAAACGGCAAGCCGCCGAGCACGGCGTCGGCCACGCCGGCTTGCGCGACCGCTTCGCCCAGCGCGCGGGCGTCCTCGCCGTAGGTCGCGATCAGCGGCCGCCCGAGCGCGCGCAGATCGCGGAAGAGCTGCAGGCAGCTTTCGGTTGTCGAACCGTGCTCGGTCCAGCGCTGGCCCAGCTGCAACACGATCGGATGCGCCGGCAAGCCGGCGACCGCGGCGCGGTCGTCGGCGGTCACCGGCAGCACGAGGTCGCGCACGAGGGTCTGCGCCCCGGCGGCGGAGGCGACCGCCAGCACTTGATCGACCTCGTGCGCCACGATGCGCTCGGGATGGCGCTCGGCCGTCGCGGGATCGGCTTGGCTCACCACCACGCGGGTGAGCATCGTGTGCAGCATCAGGCGCGCGGCGTAGCGGCGCGCGTAGGTGTAGCCGGCGCGCACCGGTGCGCGCGTCGCGGCGACGATGCGGTGGTCGATGTCGCGCGGCGCGAGCGCGATCGCGAGATCGACGTCACGGAACCGGGCGCCGAACGTACCAGGCTTCACCTCGGTCGGAACGATCGCGAGCTCGTCGACGTCGGGCGAGCGGTCCACGACCACGGAGTTGTAGCGGCTGCATGCGAGCGTGACGTGCGCGCCGGGGAACGAGCGCCGCACCGAAGCGATGGCCGGCGTCGACAGGATCAGATCGCCGACCCGGTCCGTGCGCGCCAGCAGGATGCGCACGCTACGCGTGTTTCGCGCGCGCGAGCTCGTCGTAGTATTCCGCGCTCGCCAGCAGCCGCGCCGCGGCGAGCTTCGCGGGCGAGAGTTTCGCGTCGCCGTCCGCGCCGCCGGCGAGGCGCTGCAGCCGAGCGCGCACGACGCCGCTTCGCAGCGCGTTGCCGAGCAGCCGCTGCGGCGCGGTGTCGCCGATCGCCAGCGCGACGCGCCAGCCGGGATGCAGCGCCTCCAGCTTCACCGCGGTGCGGGCCTGCGCGCGCACTTGGCGCAGCATCCCCGCGACGCTGGTGGCCTTGGGCGCCGGTTTATAGTGGAACACCACGGCGAAGCGGTTGAACACCGCTTTCGTACCGAGCGCGCGCAACCGCAAGCCGAGCTCGATGTCTTCCCAGCCGTACTCGCTGAACGACTCGTCGAAGCAACCGCCGGCGGCGTCCAGCCGGCTGCGCCGCACCGATACGTTGGTGGTCCAGAACCAGTTGCCGCTGTAGTTGCGCGGCGTCCACACGGGGATCGGCAGCGCGTCGAACGACTCGGTGTTGATCGCCGCGCCGCGCACGACCACGTCGCCGTGCTTCTCATCCGACCGCAGGTGCTCGGCGGCGAACACCGGCGTGGGCAAGACGTCGTCGTCGATGAACGCGATGCGCTCGCCCGTCGCGCGCGCGATCCCGGCGTTGCGCGCCTTCGCGAGCCCGCCGTTGGGTTGATTCACGACGGTGAACGAGCACGTCGCGATACGGCGCGCGCGCTCGATCACCGCGGGCGTGTCGTCCTGCGAGCCGTCGTTCACCAGCACGACCTCGTACGAGTCGGCGGGGAGCGTTTGGTCAAAGCACGCTTCGAGCACCCGCTCCAGAAGGTGCGCGCGGTTGTACGTGCAGAGCTGAATCGTGAAGCGCACGTCAAAACCTCGTCGTGCAGTACGGCGGCTGATCCGCGCGGAACGCCGCGTCGACGAGGTGCTGCGCGCGCGCGGGCTCGACCGTCGCCAGCCGGTGGCGCACGAGATCCGAAACGCGGAGCGAGCCGAGCACCACCGACGCCAGGTCGTGCGCGCCGATCGTCAGCGTCGCATCCGGCACCGCCGTGTCGTCGCGGCGCGCGGGGCGCTGTGGGCCGAAGCGGAACGTCCACGCGCCCGCCGTCGCGCAAAAGAACGGGTCGTCGACCACCAGCCGCAGCGCAAAGGGCGCCGTCGCGCCGGGCACGTGCGCCAGCGCGCGCTCCACATCGAGGATGCGGTACATGATGCCCAAACCGGTCTCGGCAACCCGGTGCGCGGCGGGCGGCGCCACGGAGACGTCCGAGCCGTCGCGCGCGTCCGTCGCCGCCAGGTGAAACGCCGCGTCCTGCGACTCGATCGTCACGCGCGCGAATTGGTCGCGCTGCGCGCGCAGGTAGCCTAGCAGCGCGGCGAGATGGGACTCGTCTTCATACACGAGGTCGCGCACGACCAGCTCGTCGCGGTTGCGCAGCTCGGGATCGGCGGCGACGACCGTCGTCTGCATGAACGCGCGCAGCTCGCCGCCGTCGTGCACGCCGACGTAGCGCAGCGCGGCATCAGCGAGCGCGCGCTCCGTGACGGCGCGATGCTTTGCGATCAATCCGTTCGTCTTCGCGCGCACGCGCTCGTAGCACGCGATCAGCGTATCGAAGTCGCCTTCGCCGAGCTCACGGAGCGTGCCGCGCGCACCGTCGTCGCGCAAGGTCCCGGTTGCGAACCGATAACGGTGCACGGGCGTCCCGTGGCCGAACCCCAGCGTGCGGTAGAAGTCGAGCCGGAACGGGTACAGCGCCGCGAACGGCGCGCTGCGCTCGCGGTAATGCTCGAGGTACCACGTGATGAGTGCGCGCGCGATCCCTTGGCGTTTGTGCGTGCGCGCAACCGCGACGCTGCCGACGCCGCCGGTGAGCGCATCGCGCCCGCGCACGTTCATGGTGTAGTCGTAGAGCCGCATCGCACCGGCGAGCACGCCGTCGCGCTGCGCGATCACCCACACCGCGTCATCGTCGCGTATGAGCTCCGCCAACCGCTCGGCGTACGCAGCGAGCGCATCGCTCGTCGTGACGCCCATGATCGGATAGGCGTCGGCCATGAGCCGCGCGAGCGCTTCCACCTGCGCCGAAGCTTCGCCGGTGCGCGCGAGCGGCCGGATATCGAGCGTCCCCGTGCTCGCGAGCATCAGGACACCCGCCGCCCGTCGGGCGCGGGGTACGTGGGCCCCACGACGGCAGGCGCCGGAAGCAGTCCGTCGAGCGCCGCGAGGACGCGCGCGTCGTCGAGCTCGCGCACGCACGCGAAGTCAGGACAGGTCTCCTTGCGATGGCCGGGCGGGCAGGGATACGACGGCCGTACGCTCGCGACGCGCAGGCCCAGCGGCGCCCAGCGATCCGGCTCGTCGGTTTGCAGCGCGAAGATGCCGACGGTGGGTGCGCCGACGGCCGCAGCGACGTGCATCGGCCCCGAATCCATCGCGACCACCGCGCGCGCGCGCTCCGCCACCGCCGCGAACATGCCGATCGTCGTCGCGCCTGCGACGGCGATGACGCCGCGCCCGGCGCCGTCGGCGATCGCTTCGGCGACCGGCGCGTCGTCGGCCGAGCCGGTCACCAGCACGGGAACGCCGTCGCGCGCGACAAGCCGCTTCGCAAGCGTCACGAATCCGTCGACGGGCCAGCGCGAGCGCTGCGCTGACAGGCCGCGCGTGGGGTGCAGCACGTGGTACGCGCCCGCGACGTCGTGCACGCGCAGCAGCCGCTGTGCCGCTTCGCGCTCCTCGTCGCGCACGGCAAACTGCGGCGTCGCATCGGGCGTGTCGCAGCCGAGTGCGCGCGCGTAGTCGAGCAGAAGCTGCGTCCAGTGCGTGGTGCGGTCGCCGAGCTCGCTGCGCACCGCCACGCGGTGCGTGAATAAGAAGGAATACGCGCGCCGCGCCTGCCCCGCGCGTCGCGGGATGCGCGCACGCCACGGCAGCAGCGCGGTGCGCACCGTGGCCCAGGTGACGACCGCAGCGTCGTAGCGCGCGGGCAGCCGCGCCCCGAACGGGATGACGCGCTCGAGCGCGGGGACGTGCGACGCGACGTCCGCGTGCGCGGGCAGCACCACGGCATCGACCGCGGCATAGCGCGAGCGCAGCGCGCGCGCCACGACGCCCGCCAGCAGGGTGTCGCCGATCCCGCCGCCGGCCGCGATCAGCAGCGCGCGCTCAAAAGCCATCCAGGATCGTTTCGATGAACGCGCTCCCCGCACCGCCGCTCACCTCCGAGGCGCGAAAGGCGCGGTAGGGCGCGGCCCACGGCCGCCACCGCCGCACCTGCGCCTCGAACCGCTGGTCCGGGAACACGTCGACGACGCGCGGGCACAGCATCCCCGCGACGTGCGCCGCGCCGGTGTCGACCGACACGACGAGGTCCGCGCGGCCCAGCGCCTCGACCCACGCGCGCAGCGTGGGGAACGTCTGCGGCGTCACGCCGGTGAGGTCGCGCATGGCGCGCGCGTCGCCGGGAGCCGCCACGACCCGCGCGTAGGGCGCGAGCCGCTCCAGCACCGCCCGCAGCGTCTCCCCCGCGACCCCCACCTCGAGCCACTTCGGGCCGGCTTGCACGATGATGTTCGTCCCGTCGAGGACCCGCGCATCGGGGTCCGCCAACAGTGCCGGCCGCATGCGCCAGCGGTCGGACGGCGGATCGCTTTCGCGCACGAGCCCGGCGCCCAGCCGGTAGAGCACCTCGGCCTCGTGCGCCGTCTCGCGGCCGAAGCCCGGCGCGCGCCGTACCGTCCGCGTGGTCCGCGAACGTACCCACAGCGTCTTGAGCGGCCGCGCCCAGTCGGTGGTGATGCCGACCCGCTCGGGGATGTGCTCCGCGAGCAAAAACGCCTCGGGTTCTTCGCTGGCGATCAGCGCGATGTCGTAGCGCATCGACGCGATCTCCGCGTTCGCGCGGGCTGTGCTCTCCGGCGTCGAGCCGTGCGCGGGCCATGGGATGCGCTCGAGCACGTGCTCCGCCACGAGCGCGCCGGGCGCGAACAGCCCGGCGTTGCGCGTGGTCAGCGCGACGCCCACCTCGTGCCCGGCTTCGAGCAGCGCGACGATCAGCGGCGTGCACACGGCGGCGTCGCCGATCCCGTCGAGCCGCACGAGTAAGATGCGCATGCGTTAGCCGCGACTTCGAAGCTGCCGTTCGAGCTCTTCGGTGTAGACGCTGTCGAGCAGCGCCGTGCGCGCGAGCTGCGCGAGCACCGGCGGGATGCGCGTCGACGACGCGAGGCCCGCAAGCAGCGGTTGCGCGACCGGGGGCGCCAGCACGCGCGCGCGCACCAAGTTGAACGCGTACGCCCCGGTAGCGAGCTTGATGCGCGCGACCGGCATCTTGCGCACGAAGCGCGCTGCCATGCGCGCTTTCTCGATCGCTTTGCGCAGCGCGTCTTCGAGCGACTCCGGCGTGGGCGGCTTGATGTGCCACAAGTACGCGTCCCACGCGAAGGCGCGCCGCACGCCGTGCGCGCGCAGCCGCGCACCCAGCTCGGTGTCCTCCCAGCCGTACAAGTCGAAATCGACGTCGAAGCCGCCGACCGCGCGCAGCGACGCGGCGCGCACGGACACGTTACACGTCACGAAAAACGCGCGCGAGACGTTCGCCGCGGTGGGCTCGGGCCGGTGCGACGCATCGGCGACGTTGAGGATCGGGCCCGACACGGCCAGCGGGAAGATCTCGTCGCGGTGCGCCTTTGCGTGCGCCGCGAGAAAGTGCGGCGGCACGATCACGTCATCGTCCACGAACACGATCGCGTCGCCGGTCGCGCGCGCGATCCCGGCGTTGCGCGCCTTGCCGCGGTTGGGTTCCGCGACGAACACGTACTCGGCGCCGTGCTTGCGCGCGATCTCGGGCGTGCCGTCGGCCGAGCCGTTGTCCACCACGACCAGTTCGTACGCGGGCGCGCCTTCCTGCGCGCGCAGCGAAGCGAGCGCCGCATCGAGCAACGGCGCGCGGTCTTTGGTCGCGATGACCACGCTGAATTTCATTCTAAAGGCGCTTCGCCCCCGGCTCCGCGCCCCCCACCGCTTCGCGGAGGGGCCCCCACGCGGACCGGCTCGAGCAAAAACGCCGCCATCCGTTCCGCGGCGCCGGCGTGGTGGCGGTACAGCGCCGCCAGCTCCGCGCCGGTGGCCTTGCACCAGTCCGTGTCGCGCCAGCGCGCCGCCGCGGTGTGCGCGACCTGCGAGGGAAGCAGCGTCCCCGCGATCTCGACGTCCAATTCCTTGCCCGCGTCGATGTTCGGCTGCGCGAAGTGCTCGAAGCGCTTCGCGAACGCGACGACGGCGGCGCGCTTGACCGGCGTCCCGATCAGCGGCAGCTTGCCGACGTACTGCAGCGGTCCCCCGATCACGACCAGCTCCGGCGCGTTGAACGGCGTGCACACGACGGCGGGCACGCCGAGCGCCGCCAGCTCGATGACTTTCGTGCCGGGGATCGAGATCGCGAGCCGCGCGGTCGCCGCGGCGCGCATCGCGGCGCGCACCAGCGGAAAACGCTGTCCCTGCGCGACGATGTCGCCGCCGTCGAGCTCGGCGGGCACGCCGTACGACAGCGGGTGGTCGCCGCCGCGCGCGAGCGCGGCGCGCAGCACGCCGTCGGGCACGAACGGCGAGCCGGCAAACGCCACCGCGACGTCGGGCAGCATCCGGCGCAGGTTGAGCGCGACGCGCACGAACAGCGGAAACACGTTGTCCACCTCGTGCTTGCGCGAGCCGGGAAACAGGATGATGCCGTCACGCGCCGCGTCGCTGGGCGGGTCGCCGTATGCGCCCGACGCCTCGCCCAGCGCACCGTCGATCGCGAGGTTGCCGACGATGCGGATGCGTTCGGGCGGCGTCCCCCAGCCTTCGAGCTGCGCCTTGTTCGCGGCGTCGACGGCGAACACGCGCGCGAACGTGCTCGCGTACTTCTTGCGCGAAAACTTGTACGACGTCGCAATCCCGCCCAGGCGCGCGTGCACGCGCGCTGCGTGCGAGAGGTCGCCGCCGAGATACTGCACGCGGTCGACCTGCTCCGGCAGCTCGTCCACGCGCCGCCCGAGCGCGAGCCGCACGTACGCCGCCGGCGGGTACGCGTGCACGCCCGGGAAGAGCGCTTCGACGTACGCCGCCTCGCGGCCGGTCGCGAAGTCGTCGGGCACGCAGACGACGTGCACGTCGCCCGCGGCGTCGTGCGCGCGCAGCGCCGCGACGAGCGGCCTCACCCAACCCGCGAACTCGCCGGGCCCGTTCGCGGTGATCGCGATGCGCATGGCTATTTGAAGCGGATGGTGGCGACCAGATCCGTCGTGCTGCGGCCCGGCTGGTGCGGCGCGAGCGCGATTCGGCCGCCGTGCGCCTCGACGACGAAGCGTTCCGGTAATTCCTCGATGCGGTACTGCGCGCTCTTCACGTGCACGTCGGGGCGGATGCGCTCGAGCAGCGTCTCCGGCGTGCGCTGGCGGAAGCCGGTGACGGCATCCACGCTGCGCAGCGCCGCGACGACGCGCGCACGGTCGGCGAAGGGTACCAGCGGGCGATCCGGCCCTTTGCCGAGCAATCGCACGGAATCGTCTTCGTTCAGGAGCACGATCAGCGCACCGCCCTGCGCGCGCGCCCACGCGAGGTAGGCGACGTGGCCCGCGTGCAGCAGGTCGAACACGCCGTTGGTCGACACGACGGTGCGTCCCGCGGCACGCTGCGCGTCGCGCCACGCGACGGCGTCGTCCGCGTCGAGCACCGGCGCCGCGAAGTCGTCAGCCACGTGCTTGCGATTCCGGCGAAGCATGTTCCATCAGCGCCACGATCTCGGCGGGCGTCGCCGTCGCCGTACCGAGCTTCTCGACGACCGCGGCCGCCGCGAAGTTGGCGAGCTGCGTCGCGGTCTCGGCGCGGATCTGCGCGGCCAGCGCGAGGGTCAACACCGCGACCACCGTGTCGCCCGCGCCGGACACGTCGAACACCGTGCGCGCGACGGCGGGGACGTCGAACCGCGCGCCGTCCGCTCCGAACAGCGACATGCCCTGCTCGCCGCGCGTGATCAGCACCCAGCGGCAGTCGAGCATCCGCAGCAGCGCGCGCCCGACCGCATCGAGCGACGCGTCGTCGACGATCGCGATCCCGCTCGCGCGCGACGCCTCGCCGGCGTTGGGCGCGATGCACGTGACGCCCGCGAACATGCCCGCGTTGGCCGGCTTGGGGTCGGCGACGACGACGGGCGCACCGAGCGCGGCCTCGACGATCTCGCGGTGCAAGAACCCCTTCGCGTAGTCGCTGAGCACCACGGCATCCGCGTCGCGCAGCGCGGCGCGAACCTTCTCGACCACGCGCGCGCGGTCGTCGTCGCGCAGCGGCGCGGTCGACTCCCAGTCCGCGCGCACCACTTGCTGGTTGTGCGCGACCACGCGCGTCTTGCGCGTCGTCGGCCGGTCGCTCAGCGTGACGAGCCCGCGCGCGTCCACGCCGAGGTCGTCGAACATGGCGCGCAGCCGCGCACCTTCGGCGTCGTCGCCCACGCCGCCGACGAATGCGACGTGCGCGCCGAGCGCGCGCAGGTTGTTCGCAACGTTGCCCGCGCCGCCCAGCGTGAACGAGTGATCGCGCACGGCCACCACCGGCACCGGCGCTTCGGGCGAGATGCGCGACACGTCGCCCCAGATCCACTCGTCGATCATCACGTCGCCGATCACGACGACGCGACGGCCTGCCATGCGCGCGAGCAGCTCGGTCGCGCGCGGCGCGGCGATCAGCTCAGCCACGCGCCCGCAGCCGCCGGCCGATCACGCGAACAACAGTTCTTGCTCGACGAGGTCGCAGATGATGTGCCCCATCGTGATGTGCACTTCTTGCACGATCGCGCTGTAGCCGGTGGGCCCCAGCAAAACCAAATCCGCGATGTCGGCGACCGTGCCGCCGCCGTTGCCGGTGAACGCGATCGTCGTCGCACCGATCTTCTTGGCGACCTCGAGGCCCTTCACGACGTTCTTCGACGTCCCGCTGGTGGTGATGCCGACGACGGCGTCGCCCGGCTTCGCGAGCGCTTCCACCATCCGCGCAAACAGCTGCTCGTAGCCGAAGTCGTTCGAGATCGCGGTAACGGCCGACGTGTTGACGGTGAGCGCTTCCGACGGCAAACCGCCGCGCTCGCGCAAGAAACGGCCGCTGAACTCGGCGGCGAGATGCTGCGCGTCGGCCGCGCTGCCGCCGTTGCCGAACCACAGCACCTTGTTGCCGCTGCGAAACGCGAGGGTGAGCGCGGCGACGATGGCCGCGACCTGCTGGGCGTAGTGCGGCTTGTCGAGCTGCCCCTTGCGGTCGGCGAGCAGTTCGGCGAAGGGGCGGCGCCCTTCGATTACGGTTCGATCCAAAACAGCTCCTGACCGAGCGAAACCAGCTCGCCGTTCTCGACGAGGACGCGCGAGACGACGCCGGCGTGGTCGGTGGTGATCTCGTTCATCAGCTTCATCGCTTCGAGGATACACAGCGTATCCCCGACCGCGACGCGCGAACCCACCTCGACGAACGGTTGGGCGTCGGGGTTGGCCGAGCGGTAGAACACGCCGACCACCGGGGCGGTCACCTTCCGAACGTTCGCTGCGGCCGCGGCGGGCGCAGCCGCCGCCTCCGCGCCACTGGGCGGGGCCGGCGCGGCGCCCGCCGCCGGCGGCATGGCGTACGTCATGGGCACCGGCGCGTGGACGGCCGGATCGCGCCGGACGATCTCGATCTCGGTCTCGCCCGTCCGGACGCGAATCGAGTCCAGATCGAACTCCGCGGCGATCTCGCCGAGCGCGCGGACGCGGGCCGCTTCGTCCTGATCCATCACGCCGTGGCTTCGACGAGGGAGCGCGCAACCTCCGCCGCAGCGGCGACGAGCGGGAGGCGCCGGTCCTCGCGGGCTACGAGGTCCCGCAGGACCAGCTCGCCCCGAGCGAGTTCGTCGTCGCCCAGGATCAGCGCCCAGCGGGCGTAATTGCGGTCGGCGGTCTTGAAGTGCGCGGTCAGCTTGCGCGGCAGCCAGTCCGCGAAGGTCGGCTCCGGGGATATCTCGCGCAAGGCCGCGACGATCGCCACCAAGCGTTCGTGCGCCGCATCGCCCAGCGCGATCGCCTGGATGCCGCGGCGCGGCGGCGCGTGCTCGCCGGTCAGCTTGGCGACGACCATCAGAAAGCGCTCGAGGCCGAGCCCGAACCCGACGCCCGGCGTCGCGGGGCCACCCAGCTCCGCCACGAGCCCGTCGTAGCGGCCGCCGCCGCAGATCGTGCCTTGCGACCCGATCGCCGACGACACGAACTCGAACACCGTGCGCGTGTAGTAGTCCAGTCCGCGCACGATGCGCGGGTTGACGACGTATGCGATGCCGATCGCGTCGAGATAACGCTTGAGTGCGTCGAAGTGCGCGCGGCAGTCATCGCACAGCAGGTCGATCGTGGTCGGCGCCGTCTCGACGAACGGCCGGTCCTTCGGATCCTTCGAATCGAGGATGCGCAGCGGGTTGCGTTCCAGCCGGCGCTGCGAGTCGGCACTCAGCTCGGCGGCGTGCGGGCGAAAATGATCGAGCAGCGCCTGGCGGTACAGCGGGCGGCATACGCCGTCACCGACGCTGTTGACGTTGAGCACCGCGTCGCCGATGCCGTAGCGCGCAAGCAGCAGCGCGGCGATCTGGATCACCTCGGCGTCGGCCTCGGGCCCCGCGACGCCGAAGCACTCCACGCCGAACTGGTTGGCCTGGCGGTAGCGCCCCGCTTGGGGCCGCTCGTACCGAAAGAACGGCCCCATGTAGTACAGCCGCTGCGTCCCCTGCGCGAGCAGCTTGTGCTCCAGCAGCGCGCGCACGACGCCCGCCGTCAGCTCGGGCCGCAGCGTCATGCTGCGGTCGCCCTTGTCGACGAACGTGTACATCTCTTTTTCGACGATGTCGGTCGTCTCGCCGACGCCGCGCGCGAACAGCTCCGTCGCCTCGAAGATGGGCGTGCGGATTTCGCCGTAACCGAACCGGAATGCGATCGCGCGGCAGTCGGATTCGAGCCGGCTCCATCGCGCGGACTCGGGCGGCAGGATGTCTTGCGTGCCGCGCGGGGCGTTGATCGGGTTCACGACGACCCGTCGGCTTCGGTCGACGGCACAACAGGGCCTCTGACTGGCACCATCATTTCGGGCCGACGTGGCGCTTTTCCGGCGGCGGCGGCTTCCACTACGCTGCAATCATGACTTCCGCGTACATCACCGCCGCCGGCGGACCGCCGCTAGAGGCCTCGTTCTTCGATTTCGAAGTCGGCATGTGGAACGTGCGCATGCGAAGGCGCAAGCTGGACGCGGACTTGCAGCCGCTCAGCGATTGGGTCGCGTTCGACGCGACGGTGGAGATGCGCCAGATCTTGGGCGGCCTCGGCAACGTCGAAGACGTGACGATGTACACCGCCGACGGCGTCGTGCGCGCGGCCGGCAGCCGCTTCTACAACCCCCACACCAAAGAGTGGCGAATCTATTGGTCGCGCGAAGGCGACGGCGTCTGGCAAGACCCCATGGTGGGCGGCTTCGCCGTGGAGAACGGCATGCTCATCATGACCGACGAGCTGTACGAAGGCAAACCGGTGCGCGTGTGTTACGTGTGGCGCGACGTCCACACCGACCGGCCGTACTGGGAGCAAGACTTCTCCAGCGACGGCGGCAAGACGTGGACCTGCAACTGGACCATGGAGTTCTCGCGCGCTTGACCCCGCGGCGGTCGATGTGCGGAAGGTAGCGCGCGACGACGACGTTTACGTCACCGGGCCTTCGCGCGGCTCCAGCAGCTCGACGGGGATGCCGTTGGGGTCTTCCACGAACGCGATCGCGCGCGTGCCGCCCGGTGATTTCTTCGGTTCCTTGACGATCTTCACGCCCTGCGCGCGCAGCTTTTCGATCACGCCGGGCAGATCGCCGTCGACTTCCAGCGCGAGGTGCTCGTAGCGGTTGCCGAGCTCGTACGGCGGATGGTCCTCGAGATCGTAGACGAGTTCGATGTATGAATCCCAGCTCGCGCCCACGAACGCCATGTCGGCGTTGCCGGGATAGTGGTGGGGACCGCCCAGCAGCTTGAGCCCCATCTTGTTGGTGTAGAAGTCGATCGACGCGGCCATGTCGCTGACGAAGATCGACGTGTGCAGGTAGCGCGGCATCCGCGAAGGCTACGCGCAAACCACGCCGCGTTCCCGCGTCGAGCTACGTGCCGCGGCGCCGTGGACCGCTTTTCCCGAACGGCGCGATCTTCTTGATGACGGCGTCCGGCTTGAAACGATCGAGCTCGAAGGACCAGCCCAGCTTCGGATCGCTCCACGAGAGGTAGCCGCCGACGAGGACCTCGAGCGGGCGCTTGATACGGCGCGTGTAGCTGTAACGGCCACGCTTTGATTTTTTGTCGAAGTAGCTCGGCGTGATGAAGTCGGACACGGAGACGCCGTCGATCTCGTACGTTACGTTCTCGCACGGGTCGCACACTTCGACCAGATACAGCACGTCGTGATCGCGGTGCTTCGGATCGATCGACGGCGCCGCGGTCAGCCGCTCGCCGTACGGGTCCACCAGCATCTCCAAGATCTCGTGGCTTGCCGTTTCCGACCACTTGCCGTTGGGGTCGTAGCGCATGCGCGCCAGCGGCTGGCCCGTCAGGTCCCAGTGGAAGCCGTAGTCGGTCGAGCCGCGCAGCCGCTCGTCGACGATCACCGGCCAGGTACCGACCGGGACCTCGTCGAGGCTGCGGCAGAACCGGACCGTCGCGTCGATCCCCCACAGCGGGCCGAAATCGCGTTTGACCTGTTTGTCCAGCGCCCGCGCGATGCGCGGTCCCGCGGCGAGAATCTCGGCGCGGTGCGCCTTCGTCAAACGGCCCGGGACGATCGCCACATGGTTCACCAGCATTCGCAGCCTCCAAACGGACGAACGACAGGCCGCTTGAATTTCTCGGAGGAGCGACCGAAGCCTTGTGCTACGCGGCGCGCGACGCCGCGCGCCGCGCGGTCCCCGGCAGCGGCGCGAACGTCACGGCGAGCGCGCCGCACAGGATCAACCCGCCGGCGACGGTCAGCGGCGTCCACGCCTCGTGCATGACGACCGACGCCGCGACACCGACGGCGAGCGCCGTGTATTCGGCACCGATCGTCGCGAGCGCGACGCCGAGCCGGCGCACCGCCGCCGCAAAGGCGGGCTGCGCGATCAGCGTCGAGCCCAGCAGCACTTCGCCGAAGAACCACCACGCGATCGCCGGCGTGTCGGTGACGTGCCCGATCGCGCCGCCGTAGCCCAGCGCGAGGCCCGGCACGAGCAGCGCCGCCATCGCGATCGTGCCCACCAGCGACATCAGCACCGGCGGCTTGATGCGCACGCCGACGTACTGCAAGCAGCACGAGTACATCGCGAACGCGAGCAGCCAGAACACCATCAGCAGATCGCCCAGGAACGCCGACTTGTCGCTGCTGTGCGTCGCGGCGAGCATCGCGACGCCTGCGATGCCCAGCACCAGCGCGATGACGGCGCGCCGGTCGAGCGGCGTCCGAAACACGAGCGCCGCGAACGCCGTGTTCGTGACCGGCGCGAGCCCGATCAAGAACGAGATGTGCGCCACCGACGTATGCTGCGCGGCGACCGAGAAGATCACGGTGATGAACGGCCCGAACAGCACGCTCGCGAAGACGACGGCGAGCCAGCGCCGCGCGTCGAGCCGCGGCGGTGCCAGCCGCCACGCGACGACGAGCGCGATCAGGCACAGCGGCAGCGCCCACGCGGCGCGCGCGACCGCGACCGTGATCCCGTCGAACGTGCCAGGCTCCGCGGCGAACAGCGCCTTGCTCGCAGGGCCCAGCAAACCCCAGCCCAACCCGATGAGCAGGATGAAGATCGCGTTCTGGACGGAGCGCGGCACGCTGGTCACTGCACCACGACGTTCGCAACCCGAGCACACACGAACGGCGCCGTGAGCGCTGCACCGGCCAGCAAGAATGCGACGAACACGGCGATCGCGCGAAGCCGGCCGACGCCGATCAGGGCGAGCAGCAGCGGCGCGGCGCGCAGCCCGATGACCGTTTTGTCGTGGAACGAGCGCAGCGCGCCGACGGCGTCGAGCCCGTCCGCCGTCCACCACGTCTGAAAGAGATACGCGGCGAGGCCGAATAGCAGTGCGTAGGCGACCAGCCGGATGATGAAGTTCGCCATGCGCGTTCAGTGCAGGAAGTAGCGGTAGGTGGAGAAGACGAGCGCGATGTCGCGTTCGTCGGCCGCGGCGATCACCTCGGCGTCGCGGATCGAGCCTTGCGGCGCGATGACGGCGGTGCAACCCGATTCGGCCGCGGCGACGAGACCGTCGGCGAACGGGAAGAACCCGTCGCTCGCACACGCGGCGCCGGCCGCGAAATCGTGCGCGCGGTACGCCGCGATCTGCACCGCGCTCACGCGGTTCGTCTGGCCCGCGCAGATGCCGCGCGACACGCCGTCGCGCGCGACGACGACGCCGTTGGATTTCACGTGCCGCACGACGTCCCAGGCGAAGATCAGATCGCGCCATTGCTCGGCGGTGGGCTGGCGCTTCGACACGACGGTCCAGCGCTCGGGCGGCGCCTGCGGATCGTCGTCCTCCGCGAGCACGCCGCGCAGCGCGCTGCGCACGCGCAGCTCCGCCGCGATGCGCTCCGGCGCGCCGTTGCGATAGCGCATGATGCGCAGGTTCTTCTTCTTGCGCAGCACGGCGAGCGCGTCGTCGTCGAACGCCGGCGCCGCAACGATCTCCAAGAAGAAGCCCGCGAGGTGCTCGGCCGCGGCGAGGTCGAGGCGGCCGTCGACCGCGATGATGCCGCCGTACGCCGACACGCGATCGGCGTCGAGCGCCTCGCGCACCGCGTCCGCGACCGCCGCCCGCTCGGCGACGCCGCACGGCACGGTATGCTTGACGATCGCCGCGCGCGCGAGCGAGTTCGCGGAATAGGCCGGCGCATCAGCGCCGTCCTGAGCTTGTCGACGGGCCAGCGGCGCGCGGACCAGCAGCCGCAGCGTCGCGTCCAAATCGAGCAGGTTGTTGTACGAGAGCGCCTTGCCGCCGAGCTGCTCGGGCAGTTGCGCTTCGCGCGCGAGGTAGAACGCGGCGCGGTCCTGCGGGTTCTCGCCGTAGCGCAGCGGCTGCTCGATCGGGATCGTCAGCGCCAGCGAACCGGGCAGCTCGTTGGCGAGCAAGCCCGATTCCAGATAGCGCGCGATCGCGCTGTCGTACTCGGCGGTGCGCTCGAACGCGCGCGTCGCGCAGCGGCGGCGCGCCGCGTGATCGAGTCCGCCGTGCGGGAGCGCGGCGAGGAACTCGGCGTACTCCGCTGGATCGCTGAGCACCGTGACGTGGTCGAAGTTCTTGGACGCCGCGCGCAGCAGCGACACGCCGCCGATGTCGATCTGCTCGATCGCTTCCTGCAGCGTCGCCCCTTCGCGCGCGACGGTCGCTTCGAACGGGTAGAGGTTCACGACCACCGTCGAGATCGTCGGAATGCGTATGGCGGTACGGCTTCCTCGCGGTGCACCGCGCTGTCGCGGTCGTGCAGGATGCCCCCGAACACGTTCGGGTGCAGCGTCTTCACCCGGCCGTCGAACAGCGACGGGTAGCCGGTGAGCTCCTCGACGTCGCGCGCGTCGATGCCCTGCTCGCGCAGGTGCCTGCGCGTGCCGCCGGTCGCGTAGATCGGGACGCCGCGCTCGGCGAGCGCGCGCGCGAGCGCCGCGACGCCCGTGCGGTCGTACACCGAGATCAGCGCGGCGCCGCTAAACGGCGGCGGGTTCACGTTCCGGCTCGGCCTGCGGTTGCGGCGGCGCGACCGGACGGTCGTCGAGCGTGACGCTGACGATCGAGCTCACCCCGGGCTCCTGCATCGTCACGCCGTACATGCGCTGCGCGAGCTCCATCGTCTTCTTGTTGTGGGTGACGATCAGCATCTGCGCCGTCGCCGACACCTCGCGAATCTTGTTCGAGAGCCGTTCGACGTTGGCGTCGTCGAGCGCCGCATCGACCTCGTCGAGCAGATAGAACGGCGACGGCTTCACCGCGATGAGCGCGAAGATCAGCGCGGACGCGGTCATCGCGCGCTCGCCGCCGGAGAGCGCCGCAAGCGCCGTCATCTTCTTGCCCGGCGGCTGCACGGAAATCTCGATCCCCGTCTCGCTCAGGTTGTCGGGGTTGGTCTGCCACATCTGCGCCTGGCCGCCGGGGAACAACTGGCCGAACATCTCGGCGAACTTCGTCTTCACCGCATCGAACGTCTCGTTGAACTGCACTTGGCACGACGTCTCGATCTCGGCGATCGTCGCGAGCAGCGTCTCGCGCGCGCGGTGCAGATCGTCCATCTGCTCGCGCAGGAAGCGCTCGCGCTCCACGAGCTCGTCGCGATCCGCTTCGGCGTTGAGGTTGACGTTGGCTTGCAGCCGCACGAGCTCTTCGCGCAGGCGCGGCAGCTCGTCGACCACCTCGCTCGCCTCGCCGGCGTAGCGCGCCAGCACGTCGGTCTGCTCCTCGTCCGTCGCCGGGTTCTGCGCGAACGTCTGCTGCAGCATCCCCAGCTCCGCGTCGATCTCCGCCAGCCGCATGCGGCCCGACTCGCCGGCGGCGGTCGCTTCGCGGTCCTCGCTCTGCGCGGCGCGCTCGTCCGCTTCGCGCTGCGCGGCGTCGTTCGCCGTCGCCTCGCGGCGCTTGCGCGCATCGTCGACCGCGGCATCGGCCGCCGCCACCCGCTCGCGGGCCGCGACCAGCGCCGCATCGAGCTCGGTTGCGCGCGCGCGCAGTGCGTCGAGCTCGCGCAGCATCGTCTCACGCGCGGCCCCCGCGCGCTCCGCATCCGCGTCGAGCAGACCCAGCCGCGTCACGGCGCCGTCGTGCTCCGCGCTAAGCGCGGCGATCTGTTCGCGCAGCGCGCTCGCCGCCCCGGCGACCTCCGCTTGCTCCGCCTCGGCGGCCGCGATGCGCTCGCGCGCCGGCGCGAGCGCGGTCTCCAGCGCGGCGCGCTGCTCGCAGAGGTCGACGTGATCGTCGGCGACGCGCTCGAGCGCGTGCAGCCGCGCGCCCGCGTCCTCGCGCGACCGCGTGCAGCGCCGCGATGCGCGCCGCCGCGGTCGCAAGGGCGGCGTCGAGCCGCTCGATCTCGACGTCGAGCCCTTGCAGCTGCGTGCGCACGTCCTGCAGCGCGACCTCGGCGTCGTTGGCGAGCGTCGTCGCCTCGTCGCGCTCCGCGCTCGCCGCGTCGAGCTGCGCCTTCGCGGCGACGCCGTCGCGCTCGATCGCCTCGAGCTGCGCGCGCAATTGCGGGATGCGCTCGCGCAGCGTCTCCGCTTGCGCGCGCCGCGCTAGGATCGAGCGCTCTTTGCGGAAGCGGCCGCCGGTGATCGCACCGCCGCCCATGATCTGATCGCCCTCCAGCGTGACGATCGAGTCGCGGAAGCCCTCGCCGCGGGTGAGCGTGATCCCGGTGCGCAGTTCGTCGACGACGAGGATGCGCCCGACGAGGAACGCGACGATGCCGCGGTAGCGCGGCTCCGCGCGCACCAGCGTGTGCGCGTAGCCGATCACGCCGGGCCGGTCGCGCAGGTTGCCTAGATCGCGGCCTTCGCGCTGCGCGAGCGTGTCCAGCGGCAAAAACGTCGCGCGTCCGAGCTCGCGCTCGCGCAGGTACGCGACGGCGGCTTCGGCGTCTTCCGAGGTCTCGGCGATGATGTTGGACAAGCCCGGCGCCGAACGCGATGTCGAGCGCGCGCGCGTACCGCTCGTCCGTCGAGATGAGGTTCGACACGACGCCGTGCAGGCCGCGCAGGTGCCCGCGGTGCGACGCGTCGACGACCGATTTCGTGCCGTGCGCGTGGCCTTCCAGCGCTGCTTCGAGCTCCTCGATCGTGTGCAGGCGCGACTCCGCGCCCGCGATCTCCGAGGCGATCTCGCGGTGGCGGCGCTGCAAATCCGCCACGCGCGCAGCCAGCGACTCGCCCTGCTCGCGCGCGACGCGGGCGCGCTCGCGCTGCGCCGTGGCTTCGGCTTCGTAGCGCGCGATGAGGATCTCGCGCTCGCCGAAGCGCCCGCGCGCCTCGTCGGCGGCTTTGGCGTGCGCGTCGCGCTCCGCGAGCGCGATCGCGTGCTCGCGCTCGAGCCGCTCGATCTCGGCGTGCGCCGCATGGATCTGCGCGCGCCGCTCCGCGTCGCTCGCGGCGCGCTCCGCGGCCAGGTGCTCGACCGCGCGCAGCTCCTGGTACACCGCGTCGAGCGCACCGCGCGCGGCCGCAACGGCTTCCGACGCGGCGAGCTCGCGCTCGCGCGAGCCGTCCGTCTGCGCGTTGAGCGGCGCAAGCCGTTCTTCCAGCGAGCCGATCGCCTCGCGCAGCGTCTCGCGCTCGCTCTCGACGCGGTCGCGGTCGGCGATGACGGCGTTGGACTGGCGCTCGAGCCCATCGCGGCGCGCGACGGCGGCGGCCAGATCGGCTTCGATGCGCGCGAGTTCCGCGCGCGCGGTCTGCGCGCCGCCGCGGTTACCGTCGAGCTCCAGCTCGATCGTGTACAGCGACTCGCGCAGCGTCGCGATCGCCGCGCCGAGCTGTGCCGCGCGCGCCGCGGCGGCCGCGCGCTTGTTTTCGTGCTGCTCGAGCTCGCGCGCGACGCGCTCGCGCTCGGTTCGCCGCGTGGACGATGCGCGCAGGTACGATAAGATCTCGAGGTCGCGCACGCGCGCCGTCACCTTGCGGTAGCGCTTCGCGCGCCGCACCTGCGTGTCGAGCTCGGGCACGCGCCGTTCCAGTTCCGCGATGAGGTCGTTGACGCGGATCGCGTTCTGCTCCGTTGCTTCGAGCCGGCGCAGCGCCTCGTGCTTGCGGGCAAGGAACTTGCCGATGCCGGCGGTCTCTTCGAACAGCGCGCGACGCTCGGTCGGCTTCGACGACAGGATCGAGTCGATCTGGCCCTGCGACACGATCGCGTACGAGCCGGGTCCGAGGCCCGTGCCCATCAGTAATTCGTGCACGTCCCGCAAGCGCACCGGCTCGCGGTTGATGTAGAACTCCGACTCACCCACGCGGTAGGCGCGCCGCGTGATCTGCACTTCGCCGAAGTCGAGCGGCAGCACGCGCTCCGTGTTGTCGAACGTGAGCGATACTTCGGTCATGCCGAGCGGCTTGCGGGTGTTGTTCCCCGCGAAAATCACGTCTTCGAGCTTCTGCGAGCGCAGGCTGCGCGACGACTGCTCGCCCAGCACCCACCGGATCGCATCGACCAGGTTGGACTTGCCGGAGCCGTTGGGTCCGACGACCGCGGTCGTGCCATCGACGAAGTCGAGCGTCGTCGCTTCGGCGAACGTCTTGAAGCCGAAGACTTTGAGCGATTTGAGACGCATCGGGTTAGATCGGCGCTCCGGGTTTGCGAGGGGACGGTGGGCGGCGCCGCTTGTCGAGCGCGATCACCCTGCCGTCGTTGTTCGACGCGCGCGGCTCAGGCGCTTGTGGATGGCGGTGGCGCAGCGTGTTGAGCGCCATCGCCGCGGCGCTGAGCTGGGCTGCCTTCTTCGACGGGCCGATCCCTTCGCCCAGAATCTCGTCGCCGACGCGCACCTGCGAGGTGTAGCGACGGTCCTGCGGCGCGCCCTCGGCGCGGTCGATGTAGATCGGCGTGACGTGCAGCGCGGCTTGGGCGATCTCTTGCAACGCGGTCTTCGCGTCCGGCGCGCCGGTCGCGCCTTTGTCCGCGGGCACCAGGTGCTCGCGCTCGACGAAGTGCGCGACGCGCTCCAAGTCGCACGCGCCGGCAAGGATCGCCACGAACGCTTCGAACGCGTCGGCCAGAATGGTGGAGTTGTCGGAGCCGCCGCTGTTCGACATCCCCTGTCCCAGCACGACCAGCTCGCCGAAGCCCAGCCGGCGCGCCGTCGCCGCGCACGCGTCGCCGCTCACCAGCGCCGCCTTGCGGCGCGACAGCTCGCCTTCGCTCGCGTCCTTGTACTTCGCGACGAGCCAGCGCGCCGCGACGAAACCGAGGATCGCGTCGCCGTAGAACTCGAGCCGCTCGTTGGACGCGCCGCCGCCCTCGCGCGCCGCGCTTTCGTGCACGAACGCCTGCTCGACCAAACGCGTGTCGATATCAGCAGCACCCGCGATCTTCAGCAACGAGCGCAACTTCGCGCGCCGCTTCTCACCGCTCACAAGGCGCTCCGGTCTAACGGCGCTCCGCCCGAGGCTGCGCGGGCCCCACGCTCTGCGTGGGGCCCCCCAATCCGAGCTCGCAACGACAATCCGGGCAAGGCGTGACTACGCTGCGCTCGCTCCATGACCGGGCTGCTGCTACTCATGGCGCGCGAAGATGACCGCCGTGTTGTGGCCGCCGAAACCGAAGCCGTTGCTCATCGCGACATCGACCTGCGCTTTGCGCGCGACGTTGGGGACGTAGTCGAGCGTGCACTCGGGATCGGGAACTTCGTAATTGGTCGTGGGCGGCAAGATGCCGCGTGAGAGTGCCAGCGCCGTCGCGATCCCTTCGATCGCGCCCGCCGCGCCGAGCAGGTGGCCGTGCATCGACTTCGTTGACGATACCGCGAGCTTGCCGCTTTTCGCGTGCTCGCCGAACACGCGCTCGATCGCCTGCGATTCCGCGACGTCGCCCAGCGGCGTGGACGTGCCGTGCGCGTTGATGTAGCCGACTTGTTCGGGTGTGACGCCGCTGCGCGCCAGCGCGCGCTCCATCGCCAGGATCACGCCTTTCGACTCGGGATCGGGCTGCGCGATGTGGTACGCATCGGCGGCTTGGCCGTAGCCGAGCACCTCGGCGTAGATGCGCGCGCCGCGCTCCAGCGCGAAGTCACGGTCCTCGAGCACCATGATGCCCGCGCCCTCGCCCAGCACGAAGCCGTCGCGCTCCTTGTCGAACGGGCGCGATGCGTGGGTGGGGTCGTCGTTGCGCGTCGACATCGCCTTCATCGTGCAGAAGCCGCCCATCGCGGTGGGGATGACCGTCGCCTCGCTGCCGCCGGTGACCACCGCGATCGCTTCGCCCAGGATGAGCTTGTCGTACGCCGTCGCGAGCGCGTCGTTGCCGCTAGCGCACGCCGACGCGACGGCGAACACGGGCCCGCGCAAGCCGAACTGCATCGAGATGTGCGCCGACGCGGCGTTGGCCATCAGCATCGGCACGAAGAACGGGGAGATGCGGTCCCATTTCTCGCCGGGGCCCACTTCGAACGTGGTGTTCTCCACGGTGATGATGCCGCCGATCCCCGTCGCGACGATCGCGCCGGTGCGCGCGCGGACGTCCGCGTCCGCGGGGAACTTCGCGTCCTCCATCGCCTCGCGCGCGGCGACGAGCGCCATCTGCGCGTAGCGGTCCATGCGGCGCGACTCGCGCTTGCCGATCATCGCGCCGGCGTCGAAGTCCTTGACCTCCGCGGCGATCCGCGTGGTGAGCTTGTGGGCATCGAACGCAGTCGTCGGCCCCACCCCGCTGCGGCCGGCGATGAGGCCCTCCCAGAAGGCTTCGCGGCTGTTCCCCAGCGGTGTGACGGCCCCCAGCCCGGTGATGACGACGCGGCGTTTCTCCAAAACGCAATGCGGTTCTAAGAGCGCGGGACCACCCCTCCCCGCGATCGGCGATCGCCGGCCGAACGGCGCTCGGCCGCGAGCATCCTGGGCCGCCCGAGGACGCGCCTGCCCGCTTTTGCATCACAGTGCAGCGCCTCGAACCGCTCCCTTGCGAACTTGCGTCACCCAGCGTTGCGTTTTCTCCGAGTTCTCATTTTCGACTTGCGACCCCATGGGAGATATGGATGCTTCACCACCGAATCGCGATCGCGGCCCTCGCCGCACTCTTCGGAACGGCCGTGACCGGGTCGGCGATCGTCGCGGGCGCGACCCAACCGACCGCCGCCTACGCCGACGACAACGAACAAGGCGACCACGGCGATCACCACGACAATGGCCGGCACAAGGGCTGGTACAAGCACCGGCACAACGGCGACGACAACGACCAAGGTAACCGCGGCAACAACGGCGCGAGCCTGCGCGGCACGATCGTCGGCATCAACGGCGCGTCATTTGGCCTGCGCCTGCGTGACAACCGCGTCATCACGGTCAACGACCAAAACGCCGGCAACCTGCCGAACCTGTATGCCGGCGAGACCGTGTCGCTGCGCGGCAGCTTCGGGCAGGACGGCGTGTTCTACGCGAACCGCGTCTCGGCCGGCAGCGGCTACAACAACGGCGGCTATAACAACGGCGGCTATAACAACGGCGGCTACAACAACGGCGGCTACAACAACGGCGGCTACAACAACGGAAACTGCAACGTGAATACGAATGGCGCGGTGACCGTGGCGGGGATGGAGCGCGGCGGGTTCAACGGTTCGAGCTTCACGCTCCGCCAACCCTACGTCAGCGGCGTTCCCATCGGCACCGACTATACGATCCTCGTCAACAACGGCACGTGCGTGCAGCGCTCGCTCGGCTCGAGCGGCGAGCACCTGACGGTCGTCGGGTTCCCCGTCAACGGCGACGCGCATACCATCCAGGCGGTCCGCATCAGCGGCTGACGCCCGAACGATTTCAGCGAAACGGGAGGCCATGGTCGGGATTCCGGCCATGGCCTCGCTCATTTCATCCCAGAGCGGTCCATTTCGCCGCCGCAGCCGGTACACTGGCGCCATGACCGCCGCAGCGACGCCGCGCCGCTTCCCGCCGGGGCCCTCGATGCTCGCCGCGATCGCGGGGATGGGCGGCAGCGGTGGCTTCACCCGCCTGCCGGGCTTCCTCGAAGGCGTCGCGCGCGCGTACGGGCCGATCGCGTCGTGGCGGCTGCCGCGGGCCCGGTTCTGGTTCCTCGACGACCCGGCGCTGATCGAAACGATGCTGACCGCGAGCGGCTACGACGCGATCAAGGGCCGCGGGCTGCGCCGCATGCGCAGGCTGCTGGGCGAAGGGCTGCTCACCAGCGACGAGCCGCTGCACCTGCGCCAGCGCCGGCTGGTCCAGCCGGCGTTCCACCGCGAGCGGGTCGCGGGCTACGCGGCCACGATGATCGCCCTCGCGGCGGCCGCCGCGGGGCGGCTGGGCGACGGTGAGACCGTCGAGGTCGACGCACACATGAACAAGCTCGCGCTGCGGATCGCCGCCGCCACGCTCTTCGCCGCGGACGTGGACGACGACGCCGACGCGATCGGCGCCGCCGTCACCGGCGCGATGGAGGTGTTTCCCGCCAGCCTCGGACCACTCGCGGAGCTGCTCGACCACGTCCCGTTCCACCCCGCCACGCGCCGCTTCACGGCGGCGCGCACGCAACTCGACGCGGTGATCTACCGGCTGATCGAGCAGCGCCGCCGAGAAGGCACGGACCGCGGCGATCTGCTCTCCATACTGCTATCGTCGCGCGACGAGAACGGCACGCCGATGCCCACCGAGCTGGTCCGCGACGAGGCGCTCACGCTGCTGCTGGCCGGCCACGAGACGACCGCCAACGCGCTGACCTGGACGTGGGACGCGCTGGCGCGCAACCCCGCCGCCGAGGCGCGCCTGCACGCGGAGCTGGACGCGGTTCTCGGCGACCGGGACCCGCAGCCGGACGACGTCGCGCGCCTGCCGTTCGCCCACGACGTCGTCGCCGAGTCGATGCGGCTGCGCCCGCCGGCCTGGATCCTGGGCCGCCGGGTGATCCGGCCGATACGCCTGGGCGAGTGGGACGTCCCCGCGGGCTCGGTGCTGCTCGCGGCGCAGATCGTCACCCATCGCAACCCGCGCCTATGGAAGGAGCCCGACGCGTTCCGGCCCGAGCGCTGGTCCAACGGCGAGACGGCGGCACTGCCCCGGGGCGCCTACTTCCCGTTCGGCGGCGGCAACCGCATCTGCATCGGCGAGAGCTTCGCCTGGACCGAGGCCGTCCTCGTGCTGGCCACCCTGGCGCGGCGGGTCCGCTTCCACGGCCTCGATCCATCGCCGGTGCCGCTCGACCCGCTGGTCACGCTGCGGCCCGGCCGGCCGGTCCGGATGCGCGTGGAAGCCCGCCGGGCCGAGGTTTGCGTTTGACCGGGCCCCGGGCGTCTGGTATGATCCCCCGGCTATGTTCCGGTTCGATCTTCAGCTCTTCGCGTCCAAAAAAGGCGCAGGCTCCACGCGCAACGGCCGCGACTCCAACGCTCAGCGGCTCGGCGTGAAGCGCTTCGGCGGCGAGCTGGTCATCCCGGGCAACATCATCGTGCGCCAGCGCGGGACGAAGTTCCACCCCGGCCAGGGCGTCGGCATCGGCAAAGATCACACGCTCTTCGCATTGGTCGAAGGGCACGTCACGTTCACCAGTTCTCGCGACAGAAAACACGTGAACGTCGTGCAGTCTAACGGCGCTACGCCCTAGGCTTCGCGCCCCCCACGCCTTCGGCGCGGGGCCCCCGATCAGACCTCGCAACAACATTTGATTCGGGCACGATCCCACTGCGCTCGGTCCATCACCAGCGCGGTGACTTGATGCAATTCATCGACGAGGCGCTC
>CAWBVR010000039.1:0-51792 GCA_963792235.1 Vulcanimicrobiota bacterium | reverse complement strand
CGAGAGAGGATCAGTTGGCACAGCGAGTCGTCAAACCGAAGACGAACCTCGGCCCCGGGTTCTGGCCCGTGACCGCCTTCATCGCGGTGATCTCCGCCGTCATGGTCGTATTTCGTGTACGCGAGCCCGATGCCGATCGGGCTGGTCCAGGCGGGCGACCCGGCCCCCACGATCGACGAGCTGTTCCGCTTCCTGGGCGCGGTGGCGGCGATCATCTTCAACATCGTCACGATCTACACGATCTACTTCGGGATCGTGTTCGCCCGGCCCAAGAACGCGCCGCCGAACACGATCGGCGTGCAGATCCACGACGCGCCGGTGCTCGAGTTCTGGTGGACCGCGATCCCCACCATCCTCGTCGTGATCCTCGCGATCTACTCGACCAAGATCTGGGCCGATCTGCAGAACACGCAGGGCGACGTGCTGACCGTCGAGGCGATCGGCTACCAGTTCGGCTTCCAGTTCCGCTATCCGAAGCTGGCGAACCCGGTGGTCAACGAGCTGCACCTGCCGCTCAACACGCCGACGACGATCCACATCACGTCGCGCGACGTGATCCACGGCTTCTGGATCCCCGAGCTGCGCATGAAGGCCGACATGGTGCCGGGCCTGATCACGACCATCCGCGTGACGCCGACGCGCGCAGGCGAGTACCGCATCGTGTGCACCGAGTTCTGCGGCGTCGCGCACAGCAAGATGTATGCGAAAGCCGTTCTCGAGAGCCAGCAAGACTTCGCGAAATGGTTTGCCAAGCAGGGCGGCTCGTCGGGCGGCGGCGGTTCCGCGGGCGGCACCGCGCTCGCGCTGGGCGCCGGCAAGGCCGACGCCGGCCAGACGCTGTTCGGTCAGAAGTGCAGCGCGTGCCATTCCGTCGGGCCGTACGACCAGAAGCAAGTCGGACCGGGTCTCGGCAAGATCTTCAACGATCCCGCGCATCCCAAGCTCGTCAACGGCAGCGCACCGACCCCGCAGAACGTCGCGGCGATCCTGAAGAACGGTTATCAGGGTGACTTGGGCGTGATGCCCAGCGCGCAGGTGAACCAGATCTCGAACACCGACATCGCGAACTTGGTCGCGTACCTCGCGAGCCTCTCGAAGAAGTAACGGAGATATTGCAGATGGCGACCGTCGCACCCGGCGTGACGACCGGACCGTACCACGCGGTTCTCGACCACATCCATCCCGAGCCGACGAGCTTCATCCGGAAGTACATCTTCTCGATCGACGCCAAGGTCATCGGCATCCAGTACATGATCACCGGCGCGATCTTCTTCGCGATCTCCGGCTTCATGGCCGAGCTGATCCGCACGCAGCTGCTCTCGCCCAACGGCTTGATCGTCAGCTCGGCGACGTACAACTCGATCTACTCGATGCACGGCTCGTCGATGGTGTGGTTCGTGGTGATCCCGCTGCTGACGGGCGCGTTCGGAAACTTCGTGATGCCGATGCAGATCGGCGCGCGCGACGTCGCGTTCCCGTGGCTCAACCTCGTCGCGTTCTGGATCTTCCCGGTCGCGGGCGTGATCTTGTTCAGCTCGTTCCTGATCGGCGCGCCGGACGCGGGCTGGACGGAATACCCGCCGATCTCGCTGCTGGGTCCGCCGGGCACGAACCTCTGGTGCATCGCGGTCTTCCTGATCGGCATCAGCTCGACGATGACCGGCATCAACTTCCTGGTCACCATCTTCAAGATGCGCGCGCCGGGGATGACGTTCACCCGCATGCCGCTGTTCGTGTGGGCGCAGTTCGCCACCGCGCCGCTGTCGTTCATCGCGACGACGGCGCTGGGCGCCGCGCTGGCCGCGCTGTTCATCGAGCGCGTCTTCGGCGTGCCGTTCTACGATCCCAAGCGCGGCGGCTCGCCCGTGCTGTGGCAGCACATGTTCTGGTTCTACTCGCACCCCGCCGTCTACATCATGATCATCCCGGGCTTCGGCATCATCTCCGAAGTGCTGCCGACGTTCGCGCGCAAGCCGATCTTCGGCTACAAGATGATCGCGTTCAGCTCGGTCGCGATCGCGCTGCTGAGCTTCTCGGTGTGGGCGCACCACATGTTCACCTCGGGCATGGCGCCGTGGCTGCAGCTGCCGTTCATGATCGTGACGATGATCATCGCGATCCCGACCGGCGTGAAGATCTTCTCGTGGATGGCGACGCTGTGGGGCGGCGCGATCAACTGGAAGACGCCGGCCTTGTACGCAACGGGCTTCTTGATCACGTTCACGTACGGCGGCCTGACCGGGTTCTTCCTCGCCGCGATCCCCGCGGACTACCACGAGCACGGCACGTACTTCGTGGTCGCGCACTTCCACTACGTGCTGTACGGCGGCTCGATCATGTCGCTGTTCGCCGGCCTGTACTACTGGTGGCCGAAGATGACCGGGCGAATGTACAACGAGAAGCTCGGCATGCTGCAGTTCTGGCTCACCTTCATCGGCTTCAACGCGACGTTCACGCCGATGCACTGGCTGGGGCTCATGGGGATGCCGCGGCGCGTCGCCACGTACGACCCGCAGTTCACGTTCTGGAACCAGTTCGCGTCGATCTCGTCGTACGTGATGGCGGCCGGGGCCCTGCTGTTCATCTACATCCTGATCGACAGCTTGCGCAACGGCAAGAAAGCCGGTCCCAACCCGTGGGGCGCGCGCACGCTGGAGTGGATGGTGTCGTCGCCGGCGCCGTACTACAACTTCAAGAAGATCCCCGCCGTGCTGGCGGCGCCGTACGACTTCGGTAACCCGCTCCCGTACCTCGGCCTCGAGGCCGCGCCGGGCGCGACCGAAGCGACGCCGACGCATTCCTCACACCCCGTTCCGACCCACTTGTAGGGGCTGAAGATGGCAGTAAGCGTCGCCCCCGGTCACGGGATCGGACACGGCGATGACGACCACGGACACGACGACATCATCTACCGCGAGACGCGCGACATGCGTCTCATGGGGTTCGTGCTCTTCCTGGGCGCGGACGTCGTGCTGTTCTCGTCGTACATCTTCGCGTACATCTACCTGCGCAACTCGATCCCCACGTGGCCGCCGCCGGGTCTCGACGGCCACCCGCTGCCGCGCCTGGACACCGCGTTCGCGGCGTTCAACTCGATCGTGCTGTTCGGTTCGGGCGTCACGATGCACTGGGCGCTCGAGCACTGGAAGCACGCCAACCGGGGCCGCTTCAACCTGTTCATGTTCCTGACGATCCTGCTCGGCATCGGCTTTCTCGGCGGCCAGGCGTACGAGTACGCGCACGCGGCGATCGGCGGCTGGAGCGGCAACACGTTCGGCGCTTCGTTCTTCACGCTGACCGGCATGCACGGACTGCACGTCGCGGTCGGCGTCGGCTTCCTGATCGCGCTCTGGATCCAAACCACGCGCGGCACGTACACCAAGGAGCGCTTCTTCGGCCTCACCGCCGGAACGCTGTACTGGCATTTCGTCGACGTGATCTGGGTCGGACTCTTCTTCCTGTTCTATCTATGGTAAGGCGCTGCGGCTCCGCCTCCGCGCCCCCCACGCTTCGCGTGGGGCCCCCGAACGTGCGGCCCCTGCGACAAACACTTCGCGGCACGATACCCCGTGGTGGGCCGCAACAACATGATTGCCGTAGCGAGCATCGCACAGCGTGAAAGGCGACACATGGAGCTAGGCAATATCGAAAAGATCGTCGCGTTCATCGGTGCGCTCGTCGTGTTCACGTTTGCCGTCATCGGACTTCGGGGCGAGTGGCACAAGAACGGGCTCGACGACAACGTCACGAAGGTGCTGCTGGGGCTGATGGCCTTCGGGTGCATCCTCGTCGTGCTCGCGTGTTTCGGCGTTCTGCCGCACACCGGAGGGCCTGCCTGATGTACGACTTGGAAGACGAACGCGGCGTACCGATCTCCAGCGGCGTCCCGCGGATCGTGCTCTGGGCGGGGATCGCCGGCGTGATCCTGATCTTCATCATCGCCGGCCTCGTGCTCGCGGTCTCCGGCTACGGCCACATTTGGCCCTCCGAAAACGCAGTTAACCTCAAACTGTAAGTTGACGGCTTAGAATTCCATATTCTACGCGATCTCTTCTTTGCGGCCGTGGATCCCGATGCCGAACGTCGCGATCTTCGCGGGCAGCACGCCGGTGGAGCGGCCGTCGATGTGGTGGACGCCGCCGTACTCGCTGAACTCGCAGAGCGCCGGCCGCATCTGGTCGGGAGCTCGATCTCGCCGAGCGTCGGCCACTCGCACGCGATCGTCTTGTCCTCGGTCAGCACCGCGACGTAGCCGTTCGTACCCTCGGCCGAGCGCGCGTCGCGGCGGCGGTAGCGGATGTAACCGTCCACGACGTAGATCGGTCGCAGCGTATGGGCCAGCGCGCGGGCCGGCGCGAGCAGCACCCACAACGCCCACACCGCGCACGCGACCACGCCGAACGCGAACACGGGCGCGATCACGATGATGTCCGGCAACACCTTGCCGCCTGAGATCCGAGGAGCGAAGAACACGCCGACCGTGATGGCCGCGAAGACCATGCCGCACAGCAGCGGTTCGACCGCGATGCTGAGCCGTCCGAAGAATCCCGTCAGCACGACGCGGCGCTCCGCGCGCGTCCACGGCCGGCGGATCAGTGTCTTCACGCGATCCTCGGTGCTCAGCCGGCTGGGCCGCATGCCGTGGATGATCTTCGTCGTATCGATCATGCTGCTCGTGCTGTTCCCCGGGTACGTCTCCGCTGCGCCGCGCGTCAGCGCGGCTTTGCCACGCCTGCATGGCGTCGTGCTCGCCGTGACGCCGAAGACCGGGGCGGCGATCGTGCGCCACGACGCCTTCGGTTCGATGCCGGCGATGACGATGCCGTTCCGTATCGTTCCCCGGGCGCGGGCCGCGCAACTGCAAGCGGGGGCGACGATCGACGCGAACGTCGACACGGCGACCGAGCCTTGGACGCTCTCCGACGTCACCAGCAGCACCGCACAGCAGCTTACCGAAGACACGACGCCGCTGCGCCGCGTGACGCCGCTCCACGTCGGCGACGCGGTCCCCGACACGGCGTTCGTCGACCAGACCGGCAAGCCGTTCCGCTTCTCGCAGCTGCGCGGCCAAGACGTCGTGCTGTCGTTCATCTACACGCGCTGCGCGGACGCGCGCATGTGCCCGCTCATCAGCGGCAAGTTCGCCCGGCTCCAGGAGCTCGCGGGCAAACGCAGCCTTCACCTCGTGGAGGTCACGCTCGATCCCGCGTTCGACCGCCCGCCCGTGCTCGCGCGTTACGGCCGAGCTTATCGCGCCGACCCCAAGCGCTGGAGCCTCGTCGTCGGCGACGCCGAACCGACATTGGACTTCGCGGCGCAATTCGGCATCACGGCGTTCCCGGATCCCGCGATCGGCATCATCCACGCGGAGAACACGGTGCTGATCGACCGCACGGGCCGCATCGCCGCGATGAACACCGGCAACGACTGGCTTCCCACCGGGATGCTCGCGGACGTCGACGCGCGCAACGGCGCACCCAGCAATCCGCTCGCGCGGCTCAACCTCTGGCTGTCGAACGGTTTCGTGGCGCTGTGCGGCAACAGCGTCGCCGGCTTCAGCGGCTTGGCGGACCTCGCGGTGGTGCTCGTGATCCTCGCGGCGCTCGGCTATCTGGTCTACCGGGTCGCGCGCAGGATCTTTTTCGAAAGCACGTAGCGCCGGCGGCGCAGCTCATGCGAAAGCGCCGAGCCAGCGCGCGATCCACGCGGCGGCGACGATCCCGGCCAAGCACGCGAACGCCGCATACCGCGGGCGCAGCGCGGGATCGCGCGTCCAGTACGTTCGCGCGCGCGCGAACCACAGCGCGATCGGCACCGCGGCGACGGCCACGAACGGGATCAGCGACGCGTTCCAGACGTTCCCCACCACCGCGGCGCCGGCACCGAGGAACCCGAGTCCGAGGAAAAGCAGCACGACGCGCGGCGCGTCGACGACGAAGGGATCGGCATCGCTGAGACCGGACCGTTCCAGCGTCGCGAGCGTCAGCAGCATGGCGACGAGCACGAACGCGAGCGCGAAATCGCTGATGTGTGTCGCACGCCGCGGCTCGGAGATCATGGTGGTTTGCGGCACGGCCCGTGCGGCGCGCTGGGTGGCCTTCAGCGGCGCCTCGTCCTCGCTTCGGATCACGACCGTGCGCTGCGCCTCGAACGTCGTGCCGTCGCCGGTCCGCCGCTGACCCTCCTTGTGCAGGTCCAGCGCAATGCGCGGCCGTTCGATGCGCCGCAGAAGGTCGTCGAACGCACGGCGTTCGTCGGAGCGCGCGCGTGCCTCGTCGTTCGATTCGCTCGACACGAGGATCGACATCACCCAGGCGGGCCGGTGGTCGGCGCGCTGCCAGCCGAAGGCCGCGAGCGGGATCACGACCGCGCACGCAATCCCCGCCGCCCACGCTTTGCGCAAGCCTCGCATCCCGCGGGTGCCCAGAGGCGGCTGGTTCAGCGCGTCAGCAGCCTGACGTCGCCGCGATGCTGTGGTCCGCGGCGATGCCTTCGTCGCGCAGGATGGCTTCGTTGAGCAGGTCGAGCTTGTCGGCGAGGAATTTGTAGTGGCGATCGTATTCGGGGTCCGGCGACGGCGTCGGCCGCAACGGTCGCGGCGTCGTCAATCCCATGCGCTGTGTCGTCGACGTGTTGACGTCGTCGTCGTGAATTTTTTCTTTCATCTCCTGGGCGTCGTCACGGCTGCGCATGATCAGGATGTCGCGCTGGACCTCGACCGCCATTTTCTGCTGCCGGTAGATCGCGCCGCCGAGCGCGTCGGCGAACGTCTTGAGCTCTTCCTTGCGCTTGGGATCCGGCGAGTTCACCGCGTACTCGCGCAGCCGTTTCACTTCAGCGTCGCCGGCCTTGGCCGCCTTCGCGATCGCTTCGGCCTGCCGCAGCATCCGCTCCAGCGCGTTGCGGCGCTGGATGAGGTTGAGCTTGTCGAAGTCCGTGCCGCGCAGGTTCGTGGTCATGATGGAGAACGTGCGATCGTTTTCGAGCGCTTCCGTGATCGCGCCGTTCGCGTGCGCGACGATCGGCACGCAGGCCGGCAGCGCGCGAACGCGGCCGATCTCGGTGAGCGGCGTCGGGCGCGCCGCGCTGCCCGGCGCGGGCGTGGGATCGGCCGCAAGCGCGATGATGATCGGCAGAAGCAGAAGCATGGCGACTCCCACGAACGTGAGGAGAGGGTGCTCGGCCTTCCCCTACCGCCTCGCGGTGTCCTCGCGTTCGGCCCGGCGTGACGCAAGCGCGGCAGTGAGCACCGTCGCCGCGGCGGCGACGGCGGCGAACACGAGGTACGCGACCCGGTAGCCGGACACGGCGTCGCCGTGCGAGCTCGCGACGCCGCCGCCCAGCGAACCGCCGACGATCTGCCCCATGATGAGGAACACGGAGAGCAACCCGACCGCGCTCGCGCGCTGCTCCGGGCCGACGTGGCTCGTGACGATGTAGCGCGTCGGCGCGCCGAGCAGCGCGCCGAAACCCGCGCCCGCGACGACCATCGCGAGCAATGCGAGCCGCAAGTCCCCGAAACCGAGCGCGAAGAGTATGAGGCCGAGCGTCGTCAGAATCGTGCCGGCGGTGAGCACGGCGCGGCTGCCGAACGCGTCGAGCGCGCGGCCTGCGAGCGGGATGACGGCGACGAAGCAGAACGCGCCCAGCGCCGCGACCGCGCCTGCCGCGGCGTACGACAGGTGCTGCGCGGCGACGAGCGCGGCGGGGATGAAGAAGAGCGCGCCTTCGAGCGCGCCGATGAGGATCTCGAGCGCGTACGTGACCAGCAGCTGGCGGTCGCGAAAGAACGCGGGCGGTACCACCGGCTGCACGGCGCGCCGTTCGACGAACACGAACAGCGCGAACGCCGCGACGCCCGCGGCGAGCATCGCCCACGCGAGCGCGGCGTGCACGACGCCGTTGAAAGCGTACAGGCGCGTCAGCAGGCTCATCGTCGCGAGCAGCCCGATCGCGAGCGTCACGATGCCGGCGACGTCGAGCGGCCCGCGCGCGTTCACGGCGCGCGCGGGCACGTGCGTGCGCGCCATCACGACGACGACCAGCGCGAGCGGCACGTTGAGCGCGAACACCCAGTGCCACGAGATGAAGTGCGTGATCAGCCCGCCGAGCGTCGGCCCGATCACCGCGGCGAGACCCCAGGTCGCCGCGACGAGCCCGAGCGCGGCGCCGCGCCGTTCGGCGGGGACGCGGTCGCCGATGGCGGCCGTCGCGACCGGGAAGATCCCGCCCGCGCCGATAGCCTGGATCGCGCGCGCGAGCAAAAAGATCGCGAACGTCGGCGCGGCGATCGCGAGCACGCTGCCCAGCGCGAACACGCTGACGCACGCGATGTAGACCGGCCGGCGGCCGTACCGGTCGGCGAGCTTCGTCGCGATCGGGATCGATACGACGTTCGCCAGCAAATAGAGCGTAAACACCCACGCGAGATCGCGCGGGCCGACGCCGAACGCCGCGCCGAGCGCCGGCAGCGCGGGCGACAGGACGCCGAGGTCGAGCGCGCCCGCGAACACGCCGAGCCCCAGCGTGACGAGCAGCGGCACGACGCTGCGGTCGACGCGGTGGCCCGCGACCTCCGCCACGGCCGTCATCGGCGGCTCAGAGCGGGTGCGGCAGCGGGATCACGCGGTCGAGCACCATCGCCGCGCACATCAATGCAAGATAGAGCAGCGAATATTTGAACAGCGCGCGCGCGTAGCGCTGCGTCGACACGCCGCCGACTTTCCACGCGTCCCACAAGAACACCGCACCGAGGATCAGCGCGCAGCCGCCGTAGCACGGCCCCAGCACGTGCAGCGGGAAGAACGCGAGCGACACGGCGACCAGCACCAGCGAGTACACCATGATCTCGCGCTTCGTGCGCGGGATGCCCTTGACGTTGGGCAGCATCGGGATGCCCGCTTTTTCGTAGTCGACGTTCGTCATCAGCGAAAGGGCCCAGAAATGCGGCGGCGTCCACAAGAAGATCACCGCGAACAGCGCGAACGCGGGCGAGCCGAGATGCCCCGTGACCGCGGCCCAGCCGACCAGCGGCGGCACGGCGCCGGCGGCGCCGCCGATCACGATGTTCAGCGGCGTCACGCGCTTGAGCCACATCGTGTAGATCCCGACGTAGTAGGCGTTGCCGGCGAGCGAAAGCCACGCCGCGAGCGGGTTCACCAGCGCGTACAACAGCGCGAACCCCGCGAGCTGCGCGACCACGGCGAACACCATCGCGTTGCGCGCGGAGATCGCGCCGCGCGCGACGGGCCGCAGCTTCGTGCGCGTCATGAGGCGGTCGATGTCGCGGTCCCACACGCAGTTCAGCGCGCCGGCCGAGGCCGCGGAGAGCGCGCCGCCGAGCAGCGTCCACAGCACGAGCGACAACGGCGGGACGCCGCGCGCGGCCATCATCATCGCGGCCAGCGTGGTGACGAGCAGCAGGTAGATGATGCGCGGCTTGGAGAGCTCGTAGTAGTCGTTGAGCGTGCGGCCCGCCGTGCGCACGAACGCATCGAGTGCCGGGCGCGTCACCGCGGTCGTGCCGTCGATCGCGGCGAACACGAGCGCCGCGGTGAACGCGAGGAACGTCGCGACCGCGTTGGCCGCGTGCGCTTCGCGCAACAGCGTCGGCAGCGACCACGCGACGTTCGCAAAGCCGAGCATCACTTGCAGCACGACGAGCGCGTAGGCGAACAGCACCGCGACGCGCACGCGCGGCGTCGCGCCGAGCGCCGCCCCGTACGCTGCGATCGTCGCGAACGCCAAGAACGCGGTACCGAGCAGCCTGTGCGCCATCTGCGCGAATTGCGCGGGGAACGAACCCGTCCACGATCCGCCGTCGCACGCGGGCAGCGTCGCGCAGGCCAGGCCCGCACCGCTGGAACTGACGTACGAGCCGGCGAGCATCGCGGCAAACGCGAGCGCGGCGCACGCCGTCAGCACACCGCCCGCGACGGAGTGCCGGATGCGCAGCGTTTTCGGCTCCGTCACGGCGAGGATCGCGAGCGCGGTCAGCCCCGCCAGGAACAGCATCGCGGTGCCCCAGTGCACGACGACAGACCACGGGCTGTTCGAGAGCGCGACGGTCAGCCCGCCCAGCGCGACCTGCAGCAAGAACACCGCGCCGATAAAGGCGAGCACGGGCGTGACGCCCGCGATCGTTTTGCGCGCGCGCCAGCCGGTCCAGAGCGCGCCGAGCACGAGGAAGCCGTCCAGGAACGCGACCAGCCGGTGCGACCATTCCAGCACGACGCCGCCGGCGAGCGGCGGGATAAGCTGGCCGTGGCACAGCGGCCAGTCGGGACACGTCATCCCGGCGCCGTTGATGCGCACCCAGCTGCCCAGCACGGCGACGAGCAGCGCCGCCACGACGGCCGACAGCGAAAAGGCGCGGAACATCACACGTAGGGTACCGCGCGGGGCCGCCGGGTGAAACGACTCAGGTCGTCAACAGCCGGAGGTCGCCGCGATGCTGTGGTCGGCGGCGGTCCCTTCGTCCACTTGAATCCCTTTGGTGAGGTCGTCGAGCACGTCGCCGATGCCCTTGAACTGCTTGTTGTAGCTGTCGGGGACACCGGGCAGGATCGACGGCGTGTTCGCCGCGGCCTGGGCGGCCGCATACGGCGGGACGGGATTGTTCGCGTGCATGATGCGGCGCGCTTCGGCGGCGTCCTCGCGGCCCTGCATGATGCTGACGTCGCGCATCAGTTCGACCGCGGCTTTCTTCTGGCGGTACAATGCGCCGCCGAGCGCGTCGGCGAACGTCTTGAGCTCTTCCTTGCGCGTGGGATCGGGCGAGTTCACGGCGTACTCGCGCAGCTTCTTCACCTCGACGTCGCCGGCCGACGACGCGATGCGCATCAATTCGGCTTGTTTCATCAGCGCGTCGATCGCGTTCTTGCGCTGCATGAAGTTGAGCTTGTCGAAATTGGTGTTGTGCAAGTTCGTCGTCAGCACCGCGAGCGTGCGATCGTTGTCGAGCGCTTGCGTGATCGCGCCGTTGGCGTGCGCGACGATCGGCACGCATGCCGGCAGCGCTCGAACGCGACCGATCTCCGTAAGCGGCGTGGGGCGCGGCGCACTGCTCGCCGCGGGGGCGGGATCGGCTGCGGCGAGTGCCACGACGATCGGCAGAAGCATGAACATGGGGACACTGCGACTTCCGTCGCGAGCCCGAGGTGTCCTCGCCGCAGGGTATCCTCGGCGTAAGCTGTCGAACGACCGACGCCGATGCGGCGCGTCCTCGCCGCCCTCCTGATGGCCGTCGTTCTCGCCGGCTGCCGCGAGGTGCGGGTCAACCAGAGACGGACCGGCACGACCCCCGTCACGGGCGGTCGCGAGGTCGCCGTCGTCCGCGACCGGCGGGCGCTCGATTCGCTCGGCGTCGCCGTCACGGTCGACTTCCGCCACGAGTTCGCCGTCGTGCTGCTGATGGGCCCGCACAAGGAAACCGGCTGGACCCAGATCATCGAATCGATCCGCGCCAACACCGACCGCATCCGCGTCGTGGCGTTCGAGCGCGCGCCGCTCGACGGCGGCGAACCAGCGGCCAAGGAATACCGCACGTACACGATTTGGATCGTGCCGAACGCCGTGTACCGGGCCGGTGCGCGGGTCGAGGTCGTGTCGCCCTCCGGCGAGCCGATCGCCGCGACGACGCTGCGGTAGTGCGTCCCGAGGCCACGCTCGACGGCGCCACGCTGCGCGCCAACGTCCGCGCGTTCGCCGCGCTCGGCGCGCCGGTCGCCGCGGTCGTGAAGCACGACGGCTACGGCTGGGGCGCGCGGCTGCTGGCGCGCGAGCTCGACGCGGTCGTCGAGTCGTACGTCGTCAGCGACGAGGACGAGCTGGCCGCTCTGCGGCCGGCGACGGACAAGCCCGTGCGGTTGTTGTTCGACGCGGCACCCGGGCGGCTCGCGCGCGTGCTCGCGCTGGGCGGGATCCCGAACGTGTCCGGCCGCGCCGCGCTCGCCGAAGCGGCCGGCGCGGCCGCCGTACGGGGCGCGCTCACCGTTCGGGTCGGCGTGCTCGACGCGGCCGGCTGGGCGTCGATCCGGCCGGACGACGCGGCGCCGTTCGCGCAGGCGATGGCGGGGACGGGGCTGGCCGTGGAACTGTGGACGCACGTCGTGTCGGCCACCCGCGGCGCCGCGATCCTCGAGGCGTTCGTGGCCGCTCGCCGAGCGTTCGAGGCGGCCGGCGTGCCGGTCGTCGCGACGGACGTCGCGAGCACGGCGTCGTCGCGGCGCGGGCTCGCGTTCGACCGGCTGCGAGTCGGGGTCGGCCTGTTCGGGGCGCGGCTCGGAGCGTCGGTCGACAACCGCAGTGCGCTGCGGGTCACCGCGCCGGTCGTGCGAAGATTCGCCCCCGGTGAGGCCGGTTGGGCGGGCTATGGCGACGCGCGGGTGACTCCGAACCTCGCGGTCGCCGTGTTACGTTGCGGTTACGGTGACGGTGTACCGAAGAATTTTGCCGATGGTGTCGATATTCTCTCGGTAGGCATGCAGTATACCGCGCGCGTTATGCACGAGGGGGTCGACGTGCGGGCGCTGATCGGCGAAGCCGACGACATCGACGCGCTCGCCGCCCGGTCGGGGATCCTACCGCACGAGCTGGTGGTTGGGTTGGCTCCGCGATGACCGCGCTCGACGTGCTCGCGCGTTTCGATGCGACGATCACCCGGCTGGGGGTCGTCCTGAGCCCCGACGGCTCGCCCGCGGAGGTCGAAGGCGTCCTCAATCCCGGCGGCGCGACGGCGCGCGACGGCACGTGGCTGCTCTACCCGCGGGCGGTCGCGCGGGGCAACGTGTCGCGCGTCGAGTTATGCCGCGGAGTTCGCGCGGGCGACGACATCACCGTCGAGCGGCTCGGCTACGCGCTGGAGCCGCACGCGGAGTACGAGATGCGCACGGCACCCGGCGGGATGGGCTGCGAGGACCCGCGCGTCACGTTCGTTCCCGCGATCGACCGGTACGTCATGACGTACACCGCGTTCGGCCCCGACGGCCCGCGCATCGCGGTCGCGCTGTCGATCGACGGCGAGCGGTGGGAGCGGTTGGGGCTCGTGCGGTTCGCCGCCGGGCTGCACCAGGGCGACGACAAGGACGGCGTGTTCTTCCCCGAGCCCGTCACGTCACCGAACGGCGTTCGATCGCTGGCGCTGTACCATCGCCCGATGCTGCGGTTATCGCTGATGGACGGCAAGGGCGCGGTCCCGACGCTGCTCGACCTGCCGCCGCACGAGCGCGAATCGACGCGCATCGCGTACGTCCCGCTCGAGCCCGTGCTCGGCGACATTCGCGCGTTGCTCGACGTGCGCGAGAGCGCGCTCGTGCTGGAGCCGGACGCGCCGTGGTGCCGCATCAAGACGGGCGCCGGCACGCCGCCCGTGCGCATCGCGGAAGGCTGGTTCTCGATCTTCCACGGCGTCGACGCGCGCCAAGTGGGCGACGGCAAATATGCGATGCGGTATAGCGCCGGATTCGTGGTGCACGATGCCGACCGGCCGCACATCGTGCGCTATCGTTCGCAAACACCGGTGATGGTGCCCGAAGGCGCCGACGAGACGCACGGCATCGTGAACGACGTCGTGTTTCCGACGGCGCTGTGCGAGCTCGGCGACCGCACGTACGAGATCTATTACGGCATGGCGGACGCGCGCATCGGCCGCGCGCGCTTGCAGCTGGCGCCGCCGTTCGCCGACGCGCCGGAGCCCGCCGCATAATCCGTCGCGCGATGGTCCGGTACTACGTGATCGCGACGGTCATCGTCGTCGCGTTCGGCAGCATCGTGTTCGCGCACCGCTTCGCCGCGAACGGCTGGAAGCTGCACGCGGAAGCGACGGGCCCGCCGTCCACGGCGCACGGGAACTCGAACGAGGGTTTCGTCGCGACGCCGTCGCCGTTCTTCGTCGGGCAGGGTCCGTGGGTGATGAGCGCGCTGCCCTCGTGCTTCGTGCAGCAGTCCTCGAAGACGGGTCCGTCGCGGCTGCTGCACGACGACGTGCCGCAGTCCGCGCTGCGCATCGCGCCCGGTACGACGCTGCACCGCGCGAACTGCACGGTGCTCGTGCGCGCGCACGACATCTGGGTGTACCGCGGCGGCGACCGCCTCCGCGTGCCGCCGGAGGCTCGGTTGTACAACGGCCCCGAAGGTTTGACGCTCGTCTACGAGCACGCCGGGCACACGGAGGTCCGCGTCTACTGAGACGCCTCTGAGCAAGTCACCGTTCTCGGGCATCGTGGCGGGAGAGAATCGCCCGAGAACAGACACGTGATCAGAGTGGCCCTAGAGCGGTTTAGGTTCCCCGCGGCGAATCGTGCCCGGTCATGGAAATCCGCGAGGAAGTCGCCAAACGGCGCACGTTCGCGATCATCTCGCACCCCGACGCCGGCAAGACGACGCTCACGGAGAAGCTGCTGCTTTACGGCGGAGCGATCGTTACGGCCGGCCAGGTCGCGGCGCGGCGCCGCGCGCGGGCGGCCACCTCGGACTGGATGGAGCTCGAGCGCGAGCGGGGCATCTCGATCACGTCGACGGTGCTGCAGTTCCCGTACCGCGGCCACACGATGAACCTGCTCGACACGCCGGGCCACCAAGACTTCGGTGAAGATACCTACCGCACGCTGCTCGCGGCCGACGCCGCGGTGATGCTGATCGACGCCGCCAAAGGCGTCGAGCCGCAGACGCGCAAGCTGTTCGCGATCTGCCGCGCGCGCCGCATCCCGCTGTTCACGTTCGTCAACAAGATGGACCGGCCGTCGCGCGACCCGCTCGAACTGTTGGACGAGCTGGAGAACGTGCTCGGCATCGGGGCGTATCCGATGAACTGGCCGCTGGGCAACGGCGAGACGTTTCGCGGCGTATACGACCGCAGCTCCGGTGAAGTGCACACGTTCGAGCGCACGCAGCACGGCGCCAAGCGCGCGCCGGTCAAAGCGTCGGCGCCGACCGATCCCGCGATCGCGGCGCTCGTGGACGAGCGAACGTACCGCGAGTTCCTCGATCAGCTCGAGCTGCTCGAAGGCGCGGGTGCGGGCTTCGACCACGATGCGATGCTGCGCGGCGACGTCACGCCGGTGTTCTTCGGCAGCGCGGTGACGAACTTCGGCGTCGAGCTCTTCCTCGACGCGTTCGTGCGCATGGGCCCGCCGCCGGCGGCGCGCATCGACTCCGAGAAACACCGCGTCGAGCCGACCGACGACCGCTTCTCAGGCTTCGTGTTCAAGATCCAGGCGAACATGGACCCGCGCCACCGCGACCGCATCGCGTTCCTGCGCGTGTGCAGCGGGAAGTTCGAGCGCGACATGACGGTGCGCAACGTGCGCACCGGCAAGGACGTGCGGCTCACGCGCGCGATGAAGCTGTTCGCGTCGGACCGCGAGTCGGTCGATGTCGCGTTCGCCGGCGACGTCGTCGGGCTCGCGAATCCCGGCGTGTTCGCGATCGGCGACACACTCGCCGACGGCGACGCGACGGCCTTCGACCCGATCCCGGCCTTCGAGCCGGAACATTTCTCGCTGGTCCGCAGTACCGACACGGCGTCCTACAAGTCGTTCCAGAAAGGGATCGCGCAGCTTCGCGAGGAGGGGGCGATCCAGGTGTTTCACCCCTATGGCGAGGTTCGCAGCGAGCCGATCCTCGCCGCTGTCGGCGCCCTCCAGTTCGAGGTCGTCAAGTATCGCTTGGAGGCGGAGTACAACGTGAAAACGGTCTTCAACACGCTGCCGTACACAACGGCGCGCCGCGTTCGGCCGGCGACAGGTTCCGGACCGGCCGACCCCGCGACCGCGACGCTCGGCTCGAGCGCGCGCCTCGTCGAGGACTGGGACGGCAACGTGCTCGCGCTCTTCGAGAGCGAGTGGAGCATCAATCTGGTCCAGCAGTGGAATCCGGGGCTGGCGTTCGAGCCGTTCGGCGCGCGCGATCTCGCTCGCGAGGTGCCGGCGTGATGAAGAACGTGACCCCGGGACCGGGGCCGGTGCGCACGGGGACGTCGGCACCGGTGATGGACGCGCGCCGCAATCAAATCTTCATCCTGGCGGTGTTCGTAATCGTCATGGTGCTGCTGGTGCGCGCGTGCTCCGGCCGCGAGAACCAGTTCGAGCGGATCGCGCACGAGCTCACCGCCGCCGCCCAGAACAACGACTACAACGCGGTCGCGAAGCTCGAAAATTCTCAGACGGCCGCCACGATGGGACGCGGGCGGCTCGGAGCGGCCGCCGACAAGCTGGCGCCGCTCGGCAAGATCAAGCGCGTGCACGAGAACACGCCCGCATCCGACGGCCCGCGCGTGCACGAGTTCGACGTCACGTTCGACAAGGGCACCGTGCACGAGAAGATCCAGTTCGACCCGGAGAACAAGGTCTTCGGCTTTCACTACGACCCGCCGGTCAAGAACCCATAGTGCTGCGGACGTCGTTCGCGGCGTCGTTCGCCGACGTGCGCGCCGCCGCGGAGCGATTGCGCGGCGTCGTACACCGCACGCCGGTGATCACGTCCGCGACGCTCGACGCGCGCACCGGCGCGCGCGTCTTCTGCAAAGCGGAGAACCTCCAGCGCATCGGCGCGTTCAAGATTCGCGGCGCGTACAATACGATCGCGCAGCTCGATCCCGAGCGCAGGCGCGGCGGCGTCGTGGCGTTCTCGAGCGGCAATCACGCGCAGGGCGTCGCGCTGGCCGCGAAGCTGCTGGGCGTGCCCGCGACGATCGTCATGCCGTCCGACGCGCCCGCGGCAAAGCACGCGGCAACGCGCGGCTACGGTGCCGAGGTGGTGACGTACGACCGCGAGCGCATCAACCGTGCGGAGCTCGCCGCGTCGATCGCCGCGGAACGCGGCGCAACCCTGGTGCCGCCGTACGACGACCCCGCGATCATCGCGGGCCAGGGCACCGCCGCGCTGGAGCTGATCGAAGACGCCGGGCAGCTCGACGTGCTGCTGGTGCCGCTCGGCGGCGGTGGATTGCTGGCCGGCAGCGCGCTCGCGGCGACGGCGCTGTCGCCGGCCGTGCGCATCTACGGCGTGGAGCCGGAAGCCGGCGACGACTGGGTGCGCTCGTGGCGCGAGAACCGCATCGTATCGATCCCGGTACCGAAAACGATCGCGGACGGCCAGCAAACGCAAAGCCCGGGCGAGCTGACGTGGCCGATCGTTCGCGCGCTCGCAGCGGGCGTGTTGACCGTGAGCGACGACGAGATCCGCGCGGCGATGCGGTTCGCGTTCGAACGCCTGAAGCTCGTCATCGAACCGAGCGGCGCGTCAGCGCTCGCGGCGCTCTTGTTCGAACGCGTGGACGTGCGGCGCGACGAGCGCGTCGGCGTGATCATCAGCGGCGGCAACGTCGACCCCGCAACATTCGCGGCCTGCATTAGCGCATAGCCCTTGCCGAACCGACGCAGCGCGTGAAGAGCAGGGCGCTGGGGCGGTTCGGTGGCTCCGACATCCGAGATTCGACACCTCGTATGCCGCGGGTTCGATTCCCGCCCGCTCCAGCCGGCGGACTTGTCCGTCGTCAGGCCGGTATGATATAACGAGGCCGGTGTCGAATCTCGGGAGTCATACCACCGCGGGCATCGCGTTCGAAAGACGCGGTGCCCGTCTCTTTCAGAGCTTGACGCTCAGGTTCAGCGTTGCCTGGAACGGAATCTTCGTGCCGAGGAAGCCCGTGTTGAGGTTGTTGCTGAACACGCCGTAGGGATATTTCAACTGGACCGGCGTCGCGGCCAGCGGGACGAAGTTGCCGCTCGGGCCGAGGCCCGCGCCGCCCGACGGAAGCTGCGAGTACACGCAGATGTTGTTGTCGTCCCACGGGTAGCCGCGCTGGAAGCAGCGGTCCACCAAGCCCGTCATCGTCAGCGTCGCGCGCACGTTATTGCCGACGTCGTACGATGTCTGCAGGTTGAACGTCAGCCGCGACGGCTGCCGGAACGCGCCGAGGTTGTCGAACTTGCCCGTGAACTGGTCGGGGATCATCAGGTACGACAAGCCGCTGACGATCGAGCCGCCGAAGCACGAGGACGGCGCGGCCGCGGTCGGATCGGTCGCGGTCGGCGCCGTCGCGCCGCAGCTCGGGATGTAGCCGGGCGTGCTCAGCGGCGAGCCGTAGAACGCGCCGCTCGAGTACGTGAACGACGGCGTGACCCTGAGCCGGTCCCACCTCCACGACACCACCAGCGACGCGACGTGCGGCGTCTCGTAGCCGTTCTCGCCGGTGAACGGCTGCGGGATCTGGCCGTACGTCGTGTACGAGCCGGTGGGATCGAGCAGCGGCTGCGGCGCGGCGTTGAAGTACGGGTTCGTCACGGTCGCCCCGCCGGACGCGTTCGTGGGCGTGCCGTTGTAGACGCCGCCGCACAGCTTCGCGTTCGTCGCGGTCGGCGCCGCGCACGCCGACGTGTAGGAGTTGTACTCCTGGATGTACTGGTTGACGCCGTCGATCACCGTCAGACCGCTCGGCAGCGGCCCGTACCGGATGCGGCTGTGCGTGTACGTGTACGCGAGCTGCGCGCTCATGGCGTTGTTGCGCGCCGGATCGCCGACGCGCAGAGCGAGCTCGACGCCCGACGACGTCTGATGGCCGACGTTGAACCCGGACACCACTCCGCCGACGCCGATCGGCACGGGCTGCAGCTGATCGCGCGTGCTGCGGTAGAACGGCGTGAGCTTGTAGCTGATCTGCGTGCCGCGCACGTGCTTCTCGAGCGACAGGTCGTAGTTGTTCGACACGTCGGGGCGCAAGCCGTGGATCGGCGTGTTGAAGCCGGTCGGCAGGAACGTGTTGCCGATGAACGACGCCAAGTTGCGGTCGACCGTGTCGTACTGAAGCCACGACGTGTCGACGGCGCGCGCGTACACGCCGTACGAGCCGCGAATCACCGTGTCCGGGTTGATCGCGTACGTGAACCCGAGCCGCGGCTGCACCACCGTCGCGCTGATCGCGTCGCCGTTCACGAACGCGAGGTTCGCCGGCCGGTAGCCGGGCGCGATCGCGGCGCAGTTCGCGGTGCTCGCGCCGCCCGGCCCGAGGTTCACCGTGTTCGACGAGCCGGGCCGGAAGCAATACTGGTCGTTGTACGCGTTGAACCAGAACGCGCGCGCTGCGTCGAAGCTCTCGGTCTCGAGCTTGTCGTTGTAGTGCTCCGCGCGCACCCCGACGTTGAACGTCAGTTTGTCGTTTGGGCTCCACTGGTCGCTGAGCGAGACCGCGGTGAACGTCGGCGACACGGTGTTGTAGCGGCCGTTGTTGCCGGTCTCGGTGACGCGCCACTGCGCGCCGGCCGCGAGCGCGCCGCCGACGGCCGGATATGGGATCAGGTTCGCGCCGCCGCCCGCGAGGTTGCCGTGGTTCGCGCCCGAGAAGCAGTCGGCGACCGCGCCGGTCGCGTCGTAGCAGTGCCCCGCCGCGTCGACCAGCGTCGTCGCGAGCATCCCCGTTGAGTTGCCGGGGAAGCCGTAGCTGTAGCGGCGCACGAGCTTGGCCGTGGTGATGGAACCCGACGCCGTGAGGAGGTGCTTGTCGGAGAGCTGGTTCGCGTACTGCAGGTTGAAACCGTGCGTGTGCGAGGGCAGCTCGTAGTCGTTGAGCTCGCCGCCGAAGAAGCCCGTGAAGTTCTGGTTCGAGAGCCCGGTGATGAACCAGTTCGAGTACATCGTGTAGCCGTACAGCCGCAGGTACGACTTCGCGTCGAACGCATGCTGGTACTGGAGCTTGACGATCCCGACGCCGTTGTCGTTGGAGTCTTGCGCCGAGTTCGACAGCGGCCCGCCGAGCGGGCGGCCCGTCGGCGACGACATGAAGTAGTACGGCTGCACGAACGCGGCGTTGGGCGTGCCGTAGACCGGCCCGTTGTACACGAAGCCGTCGTGCCACGTCGCCTGCGCCGGGTTCGGATAGCTGCCCGTCGCCTGCTGCACGCCGGGCGAGAACGGTCCGCCCTGATCGTTGAGGCTGCCGTAGTAGTGCGTGAAGATGTCGCTCGACACGTACAGCGCCTGCACGTCGTCGCGCAGATCCTTGTGCGGGATCGCGACGTGCAGGTTGAGCACCGCCTCGCGGTCGTTCGTGCCGGCGATGCCGTAGGTCTGACCGGGGCCGAACGCGTTCGGGAACACGGCGACGTTGTCCACCGGCGCCGCGTCGTACACGTTGAAGCGGTTCGAGTCGATCACCAGCGGATAGAAGAAGCGCGGATCCGACGCGCCGTTGTACTGATCGATGTAGCGGAACGCCTGCGTCGCCTGCGCGACGCCGCCGTAGTACGAGAACGTCCGGCTCGGGTTGGCGCCGCCGAACTCGATCTGCCCTTTGTTGAACAATTGCGGCGAGCCGATGCCGAACTGCAGCGTCTTGAAGCCCGGATACGTTCCGGTGCGGATCACCTGGTTGACGTAGCCGGAGATGCTCGACGCGTCGGAGCTCGCGGGCGTGCCGCCCGTGTACACTTGCAGCTCCTGCTGGCCGAGGTTCGAGAGCATCGTTTGCGGCGCGTTGTCATACACGCGGTTGGTCGGGATGCCGTCGAGCTCGTAGCCGACCTGGTCGATGTCGCCGCCGCGGATCGAGAGCGTCTGAAACCAGCCCTGCTGGCCCTGCTGCACGTTCGCGCCGGGGACGCTTTGGATCGCAGCGTACGCGTTCGTCAGCCCGCCCGGTCCGCCGAGCGCTTGCGACGTGTCCTGGTACGCGCCGCTCACGGAATAGACATCGCTCGTCGTGCCGGCGCGGATCAAGTCGGTCGCGCGGCGCGCCGTCGTGTGGCCGATGTGCCCGAGCGCGAGGACCGCGCGGTTGAGCGTCTGCGTCTGATCGGCTTGCACGGTTACGCCCGTGAGGATCAGGTTCACGTAACCGCTGCGCTGCACCGTCACGGTGTACGTGTCGGGGTTGAGCGACAGGAACCGGAAGCCGCCGGCGGCGTCGGTGGTGGACGTGGCGTTCTGCGACGGCGAGGCGACCGCGACGCGCGCGCCCTCCACCGGGGCGTTCGTGATCTGGTCGACGATGCGGCCGACGAGCGTGCCGGTCGTTCCCGCGCGAACCGCGGCGGGCGAGAATGCGACGACGACGGCGACGCCAAACGCCGCGGCCGCCCGAACCAAGCGCTGCATGCTCAGCGATTAGCGGGCCAACGCTCGTTCCCTTCGGCCAGAAGGAGCAGGGTCAGCGCGGCGTGCCGGCGCGTCCCATCTCGTAAAACTGCGGGTTGGGGCGCATGTCCATGAAGCCCGCCATGCGGTTCGAGAAGCCGAAGAACGCCGCCACCGACGCGATGTCCCAGGCATCGTCGTCCGACAACCCCACTGCTTTGAGCTCCGCGAGCTCCTTGTCGGTCGCGGCGAACCCGCGCTCGTTCACGCGCGATGCGAACGTCAGGATCGCGCGCAGCCGCGGCGAGAGTTCGGCGGTGCTCCAATTCGTCGCGATCTGATCCGCGACGAGCGTGTCCTTGCCGAGGATGCGCAGCGCCGCGCCGTGCGCGGTGACGCAGTACAGGCACGCGTTCTCCGCTGAGACCGCGACCACGATCGCCTCGCGCTCCGCGCGCGACAGCCCGCTCGGGCCTTTCATCAGCAGATCGTGGTAGTGCATGAACGCGCGGAAGTGCTCCGGGCGCTTCGCGTATGCGAGGAACACGTTGGGGACGAAGCCGATCTTCGCGCGCGTCTCCTCGCAGATCGCGCGGATGTCGTCGGGCATGTCGTCCAGCGGCGGCGCGCCGAAACGCGAGGGCACCGCGGCATGCGCGGCGCCCTCGTTGAACGGCGGGTGACTACTTGGGCGCGACGATGTTCCCGCAGGCGACATAGATCGGCACCTCTTTGGTCGACTTGTGGACGTTGATCGCGTATGGGGTTTTCTGCAATTGCGCGAGCGTGACGCCCTCGATCGTCTTCTCCGACTGCCCGTCGTGCACGGTCGTGAGCGGGTAAGCAGGCTTGGGATCGAGCTTCTCGCACGTGCCCTTGTGGATGTGCGCGGGCTGGTCCACGTCGCCGCCGCCTCGCAGGCGAAGCCGCACGATCAAGCCCTTCGAGCCGTCGAGCAGCGTTGCGGTGCCCGACTCATCGGATTTGTTCTGCTCGAGCAGTCGGATCTGCGTGGGCAGCTTCCGCGTGGCCGGTGCCGGGCTCTGGGCGGTAACGGCGAGGATGAGTGCCGCGCCGATCGCGGCCGAGACGAGTGTGCGCACGGGAAGACCCTCCGGGCGTGAGCGAGGTTCGCCGTCCCTTCGTCCGCCGCCGGTCATCGCCTGCGCACGGCCGAGGCCGCCGCGGATCCCGCGACGGCCTTCGGTTCACCCGGTGGAGCGAGGGCCGGCGTAACTCTAGCCGCCGTGTCCGCCGCTTTTCATGACCATCGGGGCCATCGCCGTGATGTTCGCGCACGAGACGATGTGCGGGATGTTGTCCTTCGACTCGTGGATGTTGATGTAGTAGCCGCCGTGGTTGACGGTCTTCCACTTCGCGAACGCGATCGGCGTCGACGACATGCCGCCCTTGACGTCGGACAGCGGGATGACCACCGGCCCGTTCGAGCCGCACTTGCCGCGGTGGATGTGCGCGGGCTGGTCGGCATCCTTTGGTTCGCCGGTGACCTTGAGACCCAGCACGATGCCGGTCCCGAGCGCGCGCGGTGTCGCGCAGCCGGACTCGCCGGAGCCGCCGACGGCGTTGAGCACGTAACCGCTCGGGCAGCGCGTCATCATCATCGAATGGCCCATGTGGCCCGGCGAACCGCCCGTGCCTTGCGCGGCGACCTGTGCGGCCGGCGCGAGGGCGAGCGCGGCGCCGAGTGCGACCGTCGCGATAATTGCTTTCATAGGCAAGACCCCTCGAAGGAGAGCAAGATGACGTGCGCTTCCGTACCGTTCAGGCCCGTCCTTTGAGCGCGCCTCTGAACGAGGCACCGTTCTCGAGCATCGTGGTGAGGCAATTCGTCCGAGCATAGACGCTCGATCAACGTCGTCTCAGCATCGCGCGCGCGGCGTTCCAGCCGGGCGCGCCCATCACGCCGCCGCCCGGGTGCGCGGCCGAGCCGCACAGGAAGAGTCCCTTGATCGGGGTCCGGTAGTTCGCCCAGCCCGGCGCAGGGCGGAACATGAACAGCTTGTTCAAGCTCATCGCGCCTTGGAAAATGTTGCCGCCGGTGAGATTGAATTTCGCCTCGATGTCGACCGGGCTGAGCACCTGGCGGTCGATCACCGACGCCTTGAAGCCCGGCGCGTACTGCTCGACGACGTCGAAGCAGCTGTCGGCGAACGCGTTCTTGGCCGCGTCGTCCCAGCGCCCGTCGCGCAGCGTGTACGGCGCGTACTGGCAGAACATCGACATCAGATGCTTCCCGGGCGGCGCGACCGTCGGGTCGACCGCCGACGGGATCGTGCACTCGACGACGGGCTGCGCCGACGGCCGGCCGTACTTCGCGTCGTCGTAGCCGCGCTCGATGTAGTCCTGGTCGGGGCAGAGGTGGATCGTGCCGCGGTGCTGCGGGCCGGCCTCGCTGCCGGGACACGCGGTGAAGTTCGGCAGCGCGGAGAGCGCGACGTTGATCTTCGCCGACGCGCTGCCGTAGTCGATGCGCTTGATCTCCGCGAGAAACTCCGGCGGCAGCTGCTGCGGCTCGAGGAACGTCTCGAACGTCAGCCGGCAGTCGACGCTGCTCGCGACGTGGCGCGCGCGCAGCTCGTCGCCGTTCGCGAGCGCGACGCCGGCGGCGCTGCCGTTCTCGACGATGATGCGCGCGACTTCGGCCTCGGTGCGGATCTCGACGCCGAGATCGGCCGCGGCTTTGGCGAGCGCCTGCGTGAGCCCGCCCATCCCGCCTTTGACGTAGCTCCACACGCCGCGCGCGCCGTTGGTCTCGCCCATCACGTGATGGAACAGCACGTACGCGGTGCCCGGCATCGACGGCGACGCGAACGCGCCGATGATCGCGTCGGTCGCGAGCGTCGCCTTGAGCTCTTCGGACTCGAACCAGCGGTCGAGGATCGGCCGCGCCGCGCCGGTGAGGATCTCGACCGCCTCGCCCATCGAGCCGTCGAGCCCCTTCACGGAAAGGCCGAGCTTGCCGAGCGCGAGCAGGTCGCCGATGCCGGGCCGCACGGGATTGGGCGGCGTCTGCGTGAGCGTCGGCTCGATCACCGTCGCGACGCGCTCGAGCATCGCGACGTACTTCGGATACGCGAGCGCGTCTTTCTCGCTGAACTTCGCGATCTCGCGCGCGTTCATCGCCTCGTCCGCGCCGAGCATGAGATAGCGGCCGTCGGGGAACGGCGAGAACGACGACGGGTTGCGCTCCAGCAGCTCGAAGCCGTAGTCGCGCAAGCGCAAGTCGCGGATGATCTCGGGCCGGAACAGGCTGTTGACGTATGCGGCCGTCGACACTTTGTAGCCGGGGAAGATGTTCTCTTCGGTGACGCACGCGCCGCCGACGATGTAGCGGCGCTCGAGCACGAGCACCTTCCACTTCGCGCGCGCCAGATAGCACGCGGTCACCAGCCCGTTGTGACCGCCGCCGATGACGATCGCGTCGTAGACCGCGGCCGCGGGCCGCGCCGTCACTTGCCGTTGCGGCCCGTCGGCGTCCCGTCGTTGCCGACGTTCTTGGTCGCGCCTTGGGTCATGCGGCGGTTTTCGTCGTCCGACGCCTTGCCGTTGCGCACGCGCGCGCGCTTGGGCGTGAACGGTTTGCCGACTTTGTACTCGCCGCCGCGCGGCAGCGACGTGTCGACGTCCTCGCAGCCGACGGGCGTGAACGCGCGGCAGTCGTGCGGGCGCGACTCGTAGATGCCGCAGTAGTAGCGGCCGCTGCGCGGGCCCATCAGGAACACGCACTTGTGCTCCGCATCGTCGCTGTACGCGCCGTCGTCGTCCACCTTGCGCAGCCAGCCGACCGAGAAATCGTCCGCCGACTCGCGCGCGACGACGTACTGCTCCATCACCGCGTCGTACGTCATCTCGAAACGGTCCGCGATGCGCTGCACGTCGTCGCGGCTGACGAACGGCTCGTAGCCGCTGCAGCATTCCGCGCAGCCCGGCGGGCACGCCACGTTCTCGGGCAGGTCGTACAAGTGCTTGCGCGCCAGGTCGATGATCTGTTTCACCGCCGCGACGAACTCCGGGTCGTCGTTGTACTTGTAGACCCATTCCTTGCGCGTGACCTGATTGGCGTTGTACTTCCGCTCCGTCACCGTGTTGTAGTGCACCGTGACGTGCTCTTCGTCCATCTCGATCTACTGAACGTTCGTCATCGGGCCGAGGTCGAGCTCGCTGAGCTTCGTCGGTTGGCCCGTCTCCTTGCGTGTACGCGCGCAGATTGCGAAGCTCGCGGTGGGCGATGAGATCGATCGTCTCCTGCATGGCCGCTCTGCTTCGGGGTGGACGGCGGACGAACCCGGCGCTTCGCAGAACAAGGTTCGACCATGCGATTTCTCGTCGCCCCGCTCGCTCTGGTCGCCCTGCTGGCGGCAGCGGGCGTTCCCGCGCGCGCCGACGACCTCGCCACCGTGCGCGCGAAGGTCGCGGCCGCGATGCAGGCGGCGAAGTCGTTCGTCGTCACGACGACCGCCGCGACGGGCTTCAGCGTCACCATGACCTTCGCCGCGCCCGACCGCTACCACAGCTCGCTCGCGTACAACGGCGCCAGCCGCGACGTCGTGCTCGTCGGGCCGGTCGCGTACGTCAGCGCCGACGGCGGGCAGTATCGCAAGACCGACGCGCCGCCCGAGGTGATCGCCGCGCAGGCGCACTTTCGCGACGTGCCCGTCGATCAGGTGCTGCCCGACAAGACCGCCGGCGGCAAGACGTGGGGCCAGTTCTCGACGACGTCGGCCGGGCCGCAGAAAGACCAGCGCTTGACCTGCACCTACGACAAGAAGACGTACCGCATCAACGACTGCTCGAACGAAGGGCTGACGCTGACGTTCTCCCGCTACGACGATCCGGCGAACGTCGTCACGATCCCGACCAACCTCGCGACGCCGGCCCCGCGCTGACGGCGGAGCGGCGAGCGCACATGAGGAAAACCGCGCCATGCAGATGACACGCGCGTGGAGCGCGCTCACGGCCGCCCTGGTCTTCGCGACCGGCCTCCCCGTCGCCGCGGCCGACGACGGCGCCGCGCTCTCGGCGAAGGTCGACCAAGCGATCGGGGCGCGGCGTCGTACCACGTCGCCGTCAGCGGCCCGAACGGTTTGGCCGTCGACATCCTGGAGGTCGGTCACGACCGCGTGCGCGTCCAGTCGAGCGCGCCGGCACCGACGTACGAATCGGTCGTGATCGGCACCGCGATGTACTATCGCGGCGCGGGGACCCCGTGGGCGGCGGTCGCCGTGCCGCCGGTCAAGCGCCCGCGCAAGAACTTGCTCTACATGGCGGCGCCGGACACGAAGCTCGAGCCGCTGGCGGACCGCAGCGAAGGCGGCGTGACGTACGGCGCGTTCGGCTCGCTCGCGGTCGGCAACGGCGGCGTGCCCGCGACGATGGAGTGCACGTACGACAAGACGACGTTTCTCCCGCACGCGTGCACGGTCGTGCTGCAAGCGCTGCCGACGCCGGTGCACGTGACGTACGACCGCTGGAACGATCCCGCCAACGTCGTCGAGGCGCCGCCCGGCGTCGCGCCGCCGACGCCCGCGCCGAGCCCGGCGCACTGATGGCGCGCGCGGCGATCGGCGTCGATCTCGGCGGCTCGCACGTGATGGCGGCCGCCGTCGACGAAGCGGGCGAGATCCACGCGAAGTTCGAGCACGACATCACCGACCGCGCGCCCGGCGCCGTCGTCGACGCGCTCGCGACGGTCGTGAAGAGCGCGATCGACGCGTCGAAGCACGACGTCGTCGCGATCGGGATCGGCTCGCCCGGCAACATCGATCCCGCCAGCGGCACGATCCGCTACTCGCCCAACTTCGGCTGGACGAACGTTCCGCTCGGCGACCGCGTGCGCGCCGCGTTTCCGAAGCACACGGTGTTCGTCGGCAACGACGCGCGCTGCGCGACGCTGGGCGAGTACGCGCACGGCGTCGGCCAGGGCACGCAGGACTTCGCGCTGCTCACGCTCGGCACGGGGATCGGCGGCGGCTTCGTCGCGCGCGGCGTGCTCGCGCTGGGCAACCAGAACGGCGCCGGCGAGTTCGGCCACCACACGATCCGCCCCGAGAGCGGCTTCATCTGCGGCTGCGGCAAGGTCGGCTGCTTCGAGGCGCAGGCGTCGGGGACGGGCCTGATCCGCCACGCGATGCGCCTCGCGCCGTCGTTCCCGCGCAGCGCGCTGCTCGACGTGCCGCGCGAGAAGCTCGGCTCCAAGGCGATCCGCAAAGCGGCCCAGGCCGGCGACGCGCACGCGCTCGCCGCGTGGACCGCGTTCTGCGACGACCTCGCGCTGGGGCTCTCCAACGTGATCGCGTTCGTCAACCCCGAGGTGATCGCGCTGGGCGGCGGCGTGTCGAGCGCCGGCGATTTCTTGCTCGACCGCGTGAAGCCGCTGGTCGAGGTCCGCACCACGATGGTCCCGCGCGGCACGACCCGCATCGTGCGCGCGACGCTGGGCAACGACGCCGGCGCGGTCGGCGCGGCGACCGCCGCGCTGCGCGGCGGCCTGTCGCCCAGCCGCGCGCCGGCGGCGGCCGCGTAAGAGGTTCGTAAGCGGCGCGTAAGCGCGCCGAAATGAAGCAGGGAGGAGACTGACCCCGTGAACGAGCGCGACATCCCGGCGCTGTTGCCGCCCATCTGCGACGACTGCGGACACCGGGCCTCACTCCACCATCTCGACGGCTGCCGGGCCCTGATGCTGGGCCGCGGCTCGCCGTCGCGCACCTGCGGCTGCGCGACGACGCTGCGCGAGATCCTCGGCGCGCGCTATCCCGCGCCCGCCGGCGGAGCTCGTCGAGCGCCATCAGCCCAGCCGCAACTAGCCGCGCGGCGGCCGGCCGGGAACTTGACGTAGACGAGCTCTGGATCGCCGGGGTCCAGCTCGTCGATCTGCCCGCAGCGGCGCCAGCCGTAGCGGTCGAAGACCGCTTGCATCGCCACGTTCGACACGTTGGTCGAGCTGAACACGCGATCCGTCACCGCGCGCTGCTCCGTCGCGTCCGAGCAGCATCCCCGCGAGCCCGATTGCGCCGGTACTGCGGCAGCGCGGCGAGATACGCGAGGAACGTGTGGCCGAAGAAGCCTTCGTAGATCCACGCGTACGCGTACGATGGCGTCCGCGGCGTCGACGACGACGACTTCGCCTTCGTCGAGCCCGCGCAGGAAGCGGCGCCGCTTCGGCTCCGCGAGCAGCGGCGGCCACACGATCGGTTCGAGCGCCGCGAGATCGCGCGCGGACGCCGTGCGAATGCCCCACGCGCGGCGGGGCGACGCTCACGGCGCGTGCTGCGGTGCGTCGAGCGCGAGCGCGGTCATCATGCGCACGCCGGTTTCCAGCACGGACTCGTCGATGTCGAAGCGCGCGTGGTGGTGCGGGAACGCGCTGTTCGGGCCGCCGTTGCTGCCGATCGGTGAAGAAACACGCGGGCACGCGCTCGGCGAAGAACGAGAAGTCTTCGGCGCCCATCAGCTTCGGGCACGTCGGCGACGCGCTGCGGATCGACGACGCGTTCGGCGAGCGCGCGCGCGTAGCGCGTCTGCTCGACGTCGTTCGACGTCACCGGATAGCGCCACAGATATTCGAACGCGTACGTCGCGCCGGAGCTCTCGCAGATGCCGCGCAGCACGCGCTCGATGCGCTCGGCCATCTTCGCGCGCACGTCCGGCGTCGAACGCGCGCACCGTGCCGAGCAGTCGCACGCGGCTGGGGATCACGTTGTGCGTCGTGCCGCCGTTGATCGCGCCGATCGTCACCACCGCGGGCTCGATCGGATCGATGTTGCGCGAGACGACCTGCTGCACGGCGACGACGAACTGCGACGCGACGTACACCGGATCGACCGTCTGGTGCGGCGCCGCGCCGTGGCCGCCTTTGCCTTCGACGGTGATCTCGATCGAGTCGCTCGACGCGTAGAACGCGCCTTCGCGAAAACCGACTTGGCCCGCGGGATGCGTCGACGCGAGGTGCAGCCCGTACGCGCGCTCGATGCCGAAGCGCTCGAGCACGCCGTCGGCGACCATCGCTTTCGCGCCGCCCTTCCCTTCCTCGGCGGGCTGGAACAGAAAGCACACCGTGCCGGCGACCTCGTCGCGCCGGCTCATCACGATGCGCGCCGCGCCGAGCAGCATCGCGACGTGCCCGTCGTGGCCGCAGGCGTGCATGTGCACGGGCGTGCGCGACCGGTACGGGACGTCGTTCTCCTCGTCGATCGGCAGCGCGTCCATGTCGGCGCGCAGCATGATCGTCTTGCCGGGCCGCGCGCCGCGCAGCACGCCGACGACGCCGGTCTTGCCGATCCCGGTGTGCACGTCGAAGCCGAGCGCGCGCAGGCGGTCCGCGACCATGCGCGGCGGTGCGCTCTTCTTCGAACCCGAGCTCGGGGTGCTCGTGCAGATCGCGCCGGGTCGCGACGACCTCGGCCGCGATCTCCGGCGGAACGTCGATGCGTCAGGGTCGGCGGCAACGGCTCTAGCCGGCGGCGGGGATGGTGGGGCGGCGGCCGCTGATCGCGATCTGGCCGATCAGCTCGGCGATCCGGCGCGAGCTGCCGCGCGGCGCGATCGACGTTCTGCTGCGAGCGCATCTTGCCGAGGCGCTCCTGGTTGTGCACGATCCGCGCGACCGACGACACCACCTCGGCCGTCGTCAGCGCGACGACGCCGATCCCGTTGGTGCGCACGTAGTCGAGGTTGCCGCGCTCCTGGCCCGGGACGTAGTCGTACACCACGACCGGCACCTCGGCGACGGACGCCTCGGCGATCGTGCCGGGACCGGCCTTGGTGACCAGCAGGTCGGCGGCGCGCATCAGCTCGGGGACGTCGTTGCGGAAGCCGAGCACCGTCATCGGCGTGGGCAGCGACGGCGCCAGCTCCTCGAGCTTCGCTTTGAGCGCGGCGTTGCGGCCGGTGACGACGACGAGGTGGTAGTCGAGGCCGGCCTTGGCCAGGCCCAGCGTCGTCGGGAGCAGCTTGCCGCCGCCCTCGCCGCCCGCCATCAGCAGCGCGATCGTCGCCTTCTCCGGGCAGGCCCAGCTTCTTGCGGATCTCGGCCTTGGAGCCGGAGACGTCCTCGAAGCGCGGGTGGATCGGGTGGCCGAGCAGCCGCAGGCGCTCCGGCGGGACGCCGCGCTCGATCGCGCGCTGGTAGACTTCGCGCGCCGGCACGACGGTCAGGTCGGCTTCGGGCAGCAGCCAGCCCTCGTGGACGCGGCCGAGGTCGGTGATGACGGTGACGATCGGGACCTGCTGCATCCCGGCGTCGGCGCGGGCGCGCAGCGCGGCGTGGTTGAGCAGCGGGTGGACCGACACGATCACGTCGGGCTGGTACTGGGTGAACACCTCGCGCAGGCGCTCGCGGTAGAGCGGCTCGCAGAAGCGCACGATCGTCTTGTAGCGCCGCCGGCCGTTGGTCGCGTGGTAGAGCGCGCCGTAGATCGGCGGGGCATAGCGAAGGGCCGCGCTATACGCCGGCCCCAGTGCGGAGAGCGGAAACGTGCAGTGGGTGGCGATGTCGTCGATGCGCCACTCGAACCGCGTCGCTCCGTCGATCTCGTCGAGCGCGGCGCCGACGGCTTGCGCCCCGGCGCGGTGTCCGCCGCCCGTGTCCGAGATCAGAAAGAGGACGCGTTTGGTCATCCCACCTCAGCTGGTCTGCTTGACCATCTTGCGCCGCTTCATCGCGACGGCCTCGCGCGGCGTGCATGGCGGCGCGCTTTGCGCGTGCGGCTCTGAGCGTCGCGGCAAGGTCCGCAAACGCGATCATCGCGCGCGCCGGCGCGTCGTAGAAGCGGAAGATGTCGCCGAACTCGATCTCGGGGTTGCGGTGGTGACCGTCGTGGTCCTCGGGGAGGACGATGCTCAGGGCGCGCGCGAGCGCGGACGCCCCAGGCCGGGCGTCTTCCAGCCGAGCTCGGTGGTGTGGCGCCACCAGACGTGGAGCTGGCCCAGCAGCAAGCCGGCGACCGCACCGTAGACCGAGATCGACGCGGCGCAGACGGCCGCGATGGCGATGTACGGCACCGCGCCCAGGAAGCCGTCGAGCAGGACCTGGGGATCGCGCGACAGCACGGCGTGATCCCAGTAGGACCTGCGGCGGTCGTGGTGCGTGCGGAGGTGCAGCTTGCCCCACACGTGCTGCGGCACGTGGTAGAAGAACGTCGAGGCGAAATCACCGACGAGCAGGACGATGAACGTCGCCGCGATCGCGGAGATCACCGGCGAGCCCGACCAGATCGAATGCACGCTGATCCTTGTCAGTAACAGAAGAGGGCTAACGGCGGATTGGTCCCGACTCCCGGAAACCCTCTCACGACCGTTTTCGTGGCGGCCGTCTTGACGTTCTCCGTCCCCGGGGTTCGGATCGACGGTCTACGGGACGCCGCGCTGTCGTGGCATATACCCCCGCCGGTCCCCGTCATGCGCGGTCTGCGGCTGCTGCATGGACGCCGGGCGCACGGCGCCCGCGAGCGTCAAGATCGCGCGCGAGGTCATGCGCAGCAACCCGCGCATGGGCGCGGCCGACGCGCTGCTGCTCGGCACGCACGTCGTCGAGCGGCGCGCGCGAACGGCCTCGCAGCCGCAGTTTCTCGCCGCGACGCTGCTGCAAGAGTCGGCGTTCGATCCGCGGCGGTCTCGTCGGCCGGCGCGGTCGGCATCGCGCAGTTCACCGTGCCGACCGCGCGCGAGTACGGCGTCGATCCGTGGGAGCCGCGCTCGGCGATCGCCGGCGCGGCGCGCGTGCTCGCCGCGTACGTCTACGACTATCGCGACCGCGGGCGACGACCCGTACGCGCTCGCGCTCGCCGCGTACAACGCGGGCCCGGCGGCGGTCGCGAAATACGGCGGCGTCCCGCCCTATCGCCGAGACGCGCGAGTACATCGTCGACGTGCGCGACCGCTGGTCGCGCATCGTGGGCCGCTGCTATCGCATGTAAACGAGATGCGTAGTTCGCTACGCAAGAGCTGCGTCGTGGTCGGCGCAGCCGTATTCGTTACGCCAACGAGCGTCTCAGGAACGCTTGCACGCGGCCCCACGCGTCGGCGATCTGGCGGGTCGCGATCGTGCCGAGATCCTCGCGGAAGAACGAGTGCCCGACCTCCGGATACACTTCGATCTCGAAGTGCGCGTGCTTCGCGGTGAGGCGCTCGCGAATCGTCTGCGATCTCGCTCGGACCGATCTGCTCGTCGTGGCCGCCGAACACCAGCAGCAGCGGCACGCGCACGTCGTCGATCTCGTCGAGCGCCGGCTTGCCGTCGGTGCCGGGGATCGGGCGCGCGATGCTCTGCCCGTAGAACGCGATCGCGCCGCCAGCCCGGCAGCGTGGATGCGAGGAACGCCGCGGTGCCGCCGAAGCCGAAGCCCCAGTCGCGATCTTGCCGTGCTGCACGAACGGCTGCGCGTTGAGCCAGTCGCGCGCCGCCGCGACGTCTTCGCAGACGTCCTTCGTCTTGAAGACGGTCTTCGCTTCGCCGCCGCGCAGGTAGTCGATCGCGAGCCCGACGTAGCCCGACGACGCGACTTGGTCGGTGATGCGCTTGATCTCGTCGTCGAAGCCGTACACGCCCTCGAGCACGATGACCGCGGGCGCGGCTCGCTCGTCGAGGCGCGCGAGTGCGCCTGCATCGGTCCTTTCGGCGCGTCGATCGTGACCAGCTCCTCGATCATGCGAAGTTGCTCCCGGAAGCAGCTGAGGGGTTTGGCTCGGCGCCGTGACGGTACATCGGCCGGAAGCGGCTTCGCGGCGGCCGAGTCCGCGGAGGTCTGGGACGTGATCGTACCCGACGAAGTCCCGGGGACGCGAGGTGAGCGCTTTGGAGACACCGACCTCCTCGGCGGCCGTGCAAACCGGGCCACCGCCCGGGTGTTAGGCGTCGCTACGATGACTCCGACGACGCGCCGGGGCTCTCCGACCGCTTCGTGCTCCATCGCGATCCGCATCCGGCGCGGGTCGCGACGTTCGCCGAAGACGTCCGCGCCGGGCTGGGGACGCGTCCGTTCAGCCTTTCGCCGAAGTATTTCTACGACGACCTGGGCTCGGCGCTGTTCGAAGCGATCACCCGGCTGCCGGAATACTATCTGACGCGCGTCGAGCGCGATCTGCTCGCGACGTACGGCCGCGAGATCGCCGGCGCGCTGACGGGCCCGCTGGAGCTGGTCGAGCTCGGCAGCGGCAGCGCGGTCAAGACGCGCCTGCTGATCGACGCGATCCTCGAGCGCCAGCCGTCGCTGACGTACCATCCGATCGACATCTCGCCCGATGCGGTCACCGAGTCGTCGCTGGCGCTCGTCGGCGCGTACGACACGCTGCGCGTCATCGCGTACGCCAGCGACTACTTTCCGCTGCTGCGCGAGAAGCGGCTGGTCGACGCACGGCCGCGTGCTCGCGCTGTTCCTGGGCTCGAACATCGGCAACTTCGAACCGGCCGAAGCGCGCGAGCTGCTGCGGCTGCTCGCGGCTGCGCGCCATCCCGGCGACGGGCTGCTGATCGGCTACGATCTCAAGAAAGATCCGTCGATCCTCGAGCTGGCGTACGACGATCCGACCGGCGTCACCGCGGCGTTCAACAAGAACCTGCTCGCGCGCATGAACCGCGAGCTCGGCGCCGACTTCGATCTCGGCGCGTTCCGGTTCGTCGCGCGCTGGAACGAGGAATGCGGCGCGGTGCAGTCGTTCCTGGTCAGCGAGCGCGCGCAGCGCGTGCGCATCCCCGCCGCGGGCGTCGTCGGTCGACTTCGACGGCCGGCGACGACGATCCACACGGAATCGTCGTACAAGTTCACGCCGCGAGGAGATCGTCGCGCTCGCGGCCGAGCTGCGGTTTCGCGGAGACGAAGACGTACACCGACGCCGGCGGGCGCTATGCGCTCAGCCTGTTGACCGTGCCTGAGCGTCGTCCTCGGCGCGACGGCGCAGCGCGCGCATGACGGACCGAACTCGCGATCACGCTTCGACCTCCGCGTCGGCGAGCAGCGCGAGGCGGTCGTCGTCGACCGGCGCCGCGCCGGCATCGTCGGCGCAGATGTAGGCTGCGCGTCGGCGACCGGCCCGTGCATCGTGTTGACCGTCACGTCGATCGGCCGGTACACCGGCACCTCTTCCCAGCGGTCGGCGATCCGCCCAGCCGCGCTCGTCGAGCTCGATCAGCACGCCGTTCACGCGGCCGACGTCGAGCACCGTCGCGCCGCAGCGAGAGATAGCCCGACGTGCACGCGATGCGGCGGTAGCCGCGCAGCGTCGCGGGCTGCGCGGGATACTCCGCGCCCAGGATCGCCGTGCGCCACGCCGTGCGTGCGCAACGTGCCGTAGCCGAATAGCGGCTTCACGTGCGCACCGCGCGCTCGGCGCCGCGCAGCGCGAGGTCGGCGGCGATCGCCAGCAGCGCGACCGCGCGAGCGCGCCGGCGAAGATCTTGTCGGGATTGTCCGTGCGATCCCTTCGAACAAGCAGCGCGCCCAGGCCGCCGGCGTTGATCCAGGCGGCGACCGTCGCGAGCGCGACCAGCGAGACCGTCGCGACGCGAACGCCGCCGAGCACGACCGGCAGCGCGGCCGGGAGCTCGACGCGCAGCAGCGTCTGACGCGCCGTGAAGCCGAGCCCGCGCGCCGCGTCGACCAGCGCCGGGTCGACGCCGCGCAAGCCCGCGACGACGCCGCGCACCAGGATCATCTGCGCGTACGCGACCAGCGCGACGACCGCGGTCGGCGTCGCCGAGGCCGATCAGCGGCGACCAGCAGCGCCAGCAGCGCGAGGCTCGGGATCGTGTACAGCGCGCCGGTGACGCCGAGGATCGCCGCGCCCGCGCGCGGCGTTGCGCGCGGCGACCACGCCGAGCGGCAGCGCGATCAGCAGCGCGATCGCGAGCGAGACGACGACGAGCACGACGTGCTGGCCGAGCAGCGCGCCGACGCGGCCGGATGCGCATCAGGTAGGTCACGGTGCGCCGTTCATCGCTCGATCAGCGGGCGTTCGGCGGCGAGCCGGCGCGTCTGCGCGTCGACGCCGACGAGGTCGCGCACGAAGTCGTCGGCCGGGTGCTCGAGGATCTCCGCCGGCGGCGCCGGCTTGCACGACGCGGCCGGCGTTCATCACGACGATGCGGTCGGCGAGGCGCAGCGCTTCGTCGACGTCGTGGGTGACGAACACGATCGTCGTGCCGAGCTCGCGATGCACGCGCGCGATCTCGTCCTGCAGCGACGCGCGCACGATCGCGTCGACCGCCGCGAACGGCTCGTCCATCAGCAGCACGCGCGGCTCGGCCGCGAGCGCGCGCGCGACGCCGACGCGCTGCGCCTCGCCGCCCGAGAGCTCGCGCGGTTTGCGGTCGCGGTAACGCGCGGGATCGAGCCGGATCGAGCCCGAGCAATTCGTCGACGCGGCGCGCGCATGCGCGCGTCGGTCCCAGCCCAGCAGCCGCGGCACGACGCGCGACGTTCTCGCGCCACGGTATAGTGCGGAAACAGGCCCGACCGCCTGGATCACGTAGCCGATCCCGCGCCGCAGCTCCGTCGCGTCGCGCGCGCGCACGTCGGCGCCGTCGATGAGCACCGTCCCCGACGTCGGCTCGACGAGCCGGTTGATCGTGCGCAGCAGCGTGCTCTTGCCGCAGCCCGACGGCCCGAGCAGCACCGCGAACTCGCCGGCCGCGATCGTGAGGTCGACGTCGTGCACGGCGGCGACGGTCGCGTTCGGGTAGCGAACGGCGACGCGCGCGCAGCTCGACGCGCGCGCCGCCGCCGCCGCCGTTAGCCGATGCCGTGCTGCTTGAGGAAGTCACGCGCCACGTCGGCCGGCTCGCGCTTCTGCGGCCCGTCGACCTGCAAGTTGAGGTTCTGCATCACGTCGTCGGTCAGCAGCGGCGCGAGCGCGTCGAGCGCCGTCGCCAGCGCCGGTTTCGCATCGACGACCGCCTTGCGCACGACCGGCGCGACTTGGTACGGCGGAAACAGGTGCTTGTCGTCCTCGAGCACGACCAGGTTGTTCGCCTTGAGATCGGCCTTCGGTGGTGAACGCGACGATCGACGTCGACGTCGCCGTGCTCGAGCGCCTGGTATTTCAAACCGTTGTCGACGATCTTGACCTGCTTGAACCGGAAGCCGCCGTAGCGCTTCTGCAAGCCCGGCAAACCGTCGGCGCGCTTGAGAAACTCCGGCACCGCGCCCAGCCGCAACTCGGCGGCCTTCGGGGCGAGATCGCTGAGCTTGCTGATCGCTTCGTGCCCCGCGATCGCCTGCGTCGTCGCCAGCGCCTGCGTGTCGTTCATCGGCGCCGGGCCGAGCCACACCAGACCGAACCGTTTCTCGTACGCCGCCTTCACGTTGCGGTACGACGCGCTTGGCGTCGCCGTCCGGCGGCAGCTTCAGCACGTTGAGCAGCGCCGTGCCCGTGTACTCCGGATAGAGGTCGATCTCGCCGCGCTCGAGCGCCGCCATCGCGATGTCGGTCGTGCCGAGGTTCGAGCTTGCGCGTCACCGCGATGCCCGCGTGTTCGAGCGCCTGCGCGTAGAGCTCGCCGAGGATGAGCTCCTCGGTGAAGTTCTTCGAGCCGACCGTGACCGCGTCGCCGACCGCGCCGCACGAAGCGACGAGCGGGGCGGCGGCGAGCAGCGCGAGCGCGCGGGCGCGTGAAAGCAAGCTGATTTCTCTCTAGACTGCGAGCCGGCGCTGCGCGTATCCGAGCGCGGCGTCGGCGAGGAGGGCGAGCGCCGCGACCGACACGGCGCCGAGCAGGAGCTCGGCGGGATCGGACGTCTGCAAGCCGCCGACGATGTAGTCGCCCAGGCCGCCGCCGCCGATGAACGCGGCGAGCGTCGCCGACGCGATCACCTCGACCGTCGCGGTGCGCACGCCGACGGCGACGACCGGCAGCGCGAGCGGCCAGCGCACGCGCGCGCCGATCTGCCGTTCGGTCATGCCGGTTCCGCGCGCTGCTTCGAGCGTCGCGCGCGGCACCGAGCGCAGCCCGACGTCGGTGTTGACCAGGATCGGCGGCAGCGCCAGCACGACGAGCGCGAGCAGCGCCGGCCGGAAGCCCAGGCCCAGCAGCGGCAGCGCGAGCGTGAGGATGGCGAGCGACGGGACGACGCGGAAGCCGCCCGCGAGCGCGAGCAGCAGCCCGCGCGGCAGCGGGCGGTCGGCCGTGAGCGCCGGCCAGCGGGATCGCCGATCGCGAGCGCGACGACGAGGGCCGCAGCCGGCCAGGGCGACGTGCGCGCCGAGGTGGGCGATGAAGTCCGCGCTCACGCGCCGAACCGCTCGGGGACCATGCTCTCCGGTTCGCAGGTCGGCGCCGAGCTCCGCCCACCGTCGCCTCGCCGCGCCGATCGCCCTCGACGACCCCTCGCTCTACATCAACCGCGAGACGTCGTGGCTGGAGTTCAACGACCGCGTGCTCGAAGAGGCGCTCGACGAGCGCAACCCGCTGCTCGAGCGGCTCAAGTTCATCGCGATCTACGGCACCAACCTCGACGAGTTCTTCATGATCCGCATCGCCGGGCTCAAGCAGCAGCTCGCGGCGCGAGGTGCACAAGCGCTCCGACGACGGCCGCACGCCCGAAGAGCAGCTCGAGCATGGTCAGCGCGCGGCTGCGCCGCTCGCTCGCGCGCATGACCGACTGCCTGCAGAACCAGCTCTTCCCGGCGCTCGAGCGGCACGGCATCCGCATCCTCGGCTACGACCAGCTCGACACCGACGACGACGCGCGCGATGCGCCGCTACTTCGACGAGCGCGTCTTCCCGGTGCTCACGCCGCTGGCGATCGACAAGGGCCATCCGTTTCCGTACATCTCGAACCTGTCGATCTCGCTCGCCGTCGAGCTCGAGGAGACGACGCCCGACGGGCCGATCCGAGTACGTCGCGCGCGTGAAGGTGCCGGGCTCGCTGCCGCGCTTCGTTCCGGTCGAGTCGGCGCCGCGCCGGCCAGCGCTGGTTCGTGCTGCTCGAAGACATCATCGCGCACAACCTCGAGGCGCTCTTCCCCGGGCTTGCGCGTCGCCGACGTCGTACCTGTTCCGCGTCACGCGCGACGCCGATCTCGATCTGCAGGAAGACGAGGCCGACGATCTGCTGCGCGCGATCGAGTCGGAGCTGCGCAAACGCCGCTTCGGCGAGCCGGTGCGGCTCGAAGTCGAGCCCGGGATGCCGCTCGCGCTGCGCGACAAGCTGCTCGAAGCGCTCGAGCTCGACCGCGGCGACTGCTACGAGGTCGACGGGATGCTGGGCACCGCCGACCTGTGGACGCTCGTCAACCTCGACGAGCCCGACGCTGCACGATCCGCCGTTCACGCCGGCGATTCCGAAGCGGCTGATCGGGCAGACCGACATCTTCGCGGTGATCCGCGAAGGCGATCTGCTGCTGCACCATCCGTACGAGTCGTTCGATCCGGTCGTGCAGTTCGTGCAGCAGGCGGCCGACGATCCGAACGTGCTCGCGATCAAGCAGACGCTCTACCGCACGTCGGGCAACTCGCCGGTCGTCGGCGCGCTCGTCGACGCGGCCGAGAACGGCAAGCAAGTCGCCGCGCTGATCGAGCTCAAGGCGCGCTTCGACGAAGAGAACAACATCCACTGGGCGCGCACGCTGGAGCGCGTCGGCGTGCACGTCGTGTACGGCCTCGCCGGACCTCAAGACGCACGCGAAGGTGACGCTCGTCGTGCGCAACGAGCCCGACGGCATCCGCCGCTACATGCACTTCGGCACCGGCAACTACAACGACAAGACGGCGCGCATCGTACACCGATCTGTCGCTGTTCACGTGCCGCGCCGACCTCGGCGCCGACGCGACGCAGCTCTTCAACGCGCTCACCGGCTTCTCGAAGGCCGACAGCTACGAGCAGCTGATGGTCGCGCCGATCGGCCTGCGCAGCGGGCTTCGAGGAGCTGATCGACCGCGAGACGGAGCACGCGCAGGCGGGCCGGCCCGTGCGGCATCGTCGCGAAGCTCAACGCGATCAGCGACGCGGGGATCGTGCAGCGCTCTACCGCGCGTCGCGCGCCGGCGTGCCGATCGACCTGATCGTGCGCGGCATGTGCGTGCTGCGGCCGGGCATCCCGGGCGTGAGCGAGACGATCCGCGTGCGCAGCATCGTCGGCCGCTTCCTGGAGCACTCGCGCATGTTCGTGTTCGCCAACGGCGGCGACCGCGAGGTCTACATCGGCAGCGCCGACTGGATGGGCCGCAACCTCGACCGCCGCGTCGAAACGGTCGTGCCGGTGCTCGACCCGGTGCTGCGCGACGTCATCTGCGACGACATCCTCGACGTGTCGCTCGCCGACAACGTCAAGGCGCGCATCCTGCGCCCCGACGGCGGCTACGAGCGCCGCGGCGTGCTCCCGGGCGAACAGCGCGTCGACGCCCAGCAAATCTTCCTCAAGCGCTACCAGGCCGTCTGATCTCGACGAGTCTCGCAGCGATCACGCTTCCACTCCTGCGGCGAGACGGGCTGAACCGACAGCCGCTGGCCTTTGCGCAGCAGCGGCATGAACGCCAGCGTCGGGGATCGCGCGCAGTTCCTCGAGCGTGACGAAGCGCGGCAGCCGGCGCACGAAGCCGACGTCGACGCACCACCACTTCGGGTCCTCGCGCTTCGACGTGCGGTCGTAGTACTCGCTCTTCGCGTCGAACTGCGTCGAGTCGGGGTGCGCCGCGGCGACGACCTCGCAGATGCCGGCGATCCCGGCCGGCTTGGTGCTGGAGTGGTAGAAGAACGCGAGGTCGCCGAGCTTCATCTCGCGCATGAGGTTGCGCGCCTGAAAGTTGCGCACGCCCGACCACTCCTCGCGCCCGACGCGCTCGAGGTCGTCGATCGAGAAGCTGTCGGGCTCGGTCTTGAACAGCCAGTGTCGCGGCACGCGCGCGACTTCTCCGCAAAAAGAGAAGAGGCCCGCCACTCGCGTGACGGGCCTCTCGGTTCGGACCGTCGTGCGCGCGTTTACTGGCCGGTCGCGAAGTTCAGCGTGATGCGGAACGTGAGCGGCGGCAGCGCTTGCAGCGAGGTCGCCGAGCCGCTCGGCAGCAGCGTCGTCCGTTCCGGTGGCAGGTACAGCGTCGGCTCGATGTTGCCTTGACCGCTGAGGTTGCGCCCGAGCTGCGTGCCGCGGTCGAGGTTGAGCAGGTTCTGCGACCGAGATCTGGAGCGCGACCTTCGGATGCAGCGGGATGCGCGCCGAGGCGTCGAAGATGCGTGTACGGCGGCCCGAGCGTCGAGTTGTCCTGGCCCTCCCAGTCGGCGCCGATCTCGAACGCCGCGCCGCGCGGGCCCTGCCAGATGCAGCTGCCCGTAGCCTTTGGCGAACGGGTAGCCGAAGATCTGCGCGCCGCTGACGTTGAAGTTGCCGAACGTCGGCGGTGTTGTTCGCGAAGTAGATGCTCAGCGGCAGCTGGTCGTAGTACGCGCGCTGCAGCGTCGCGGACAGGTAGTAGCCGAAGCCGCAGCGCCGGGATGTGCGAGAGCTGCGCCTCGAGCCCGTAGCTGCGCTGGATCGGGCCGTTGATCTGGTTCGTGTTGCAGGAACAGCGTGTCGGTGAACGTCGTGATCCCGCCGAAGCCCGGCGGCGGGTTCGCCGCGGTGCCGAACACGGTGCGAGTTCGACAGGAACACGTCGTGCACGGTGAGGTTGTAGAGGTCGAGCGAGAACACCGAGCCGTCGCGGAACCGGTTGTCGAGCCCGACGTTGTACGAGACCGTCGTCTCCGGCTTGAGCGCGAAGTTCGGGATCGTGTTGGTGTAGTTGTGCGCCGGCGGCGTTCGGGATCGAGATCGAGCCGAAGCCCGAGACGAGGCCGGCGTACGGCGGCGTGATCGACGAGCCCGCGTTGGCGCGGAGCTCAGGTTCGGCGACGACGCGCCACTCGAAGCCCGAGGTGCGGATCGTAGTGGCTGTACTGCGACGTGCGCGTGACCAGCGCGACCGGCGCGGCGTTCGAGTTGCCGAGCGCCGCGTACGATGCGAGCACGGCCGGGTCTTCGATCTGCGCGTTGAGGCGGTAGATCTCGAAGTAGTTGCCCGAGCGCGACGCGCAGCTTGTCGCCGAGCTGCCACGTCCCCGTCGAGCGCGAAGTCCTGGAACTGCGATGACCGTCGGCGGCGTGCCGATCGCCGAGCGCGGCAGGATGTTGAAGCCCGTGTACGGCGTTGCGGCGACGACTTTCTGCCCGAACTGCGACGTCGTGCAGCCCGGCTGGAACAGCGTCGGGTACCCGTCGGGGTCGGGGTAGTACACATTCGCGACGCCGGAGCGTTGGCGACGTGCCGGAGCGCACGCCGTTGACGCCGCCGATCACGAACGAGCAGCCCGGCGGCGGCCTGCGTCTGGTCGGTGCTGGCCGACTGCGTGAAGTCCTTGCGGTAGTCGTAGCTGAAGTTGTAGACGTTGTTGCCGACCGGGTGCACCCAGCTGAACGTGTAGCCGTTGAGGCGGTCGAGCTCGGGCTGGCTGAACGGCGTGCCGTAGCCGAACGCGCCGTCGTTCTCGATCGCCGGTGGTCGTGGTGAAGCACGTGTACGGCGGCGTCGGCGAGCACACCGGCGCGTTCGCCGTCGTCGCGAAGACGTGCTGCGTCGGATCGCCGCCGATGTACGACGGCGCCGTTGGGCGCCGGTGGTCACGGGGAAGCACGGCCCGGCCGCGCCCGTCGCCGGGCCGCCCGTGCGCGCCCGGCGCGAGGAACTTCACCTGGCAGTTCGCGGCGTTGGTCACCGCGAACCAGGCGCCGTTGTTGCCGCCGCCGTTGCCGGGGTACTTGTTCTCGTTCACGCCGCTGATGAAGCGGTTGATGAGGTGCGTGTACGGGCGGAACAGGACCGTGTCGCCCTTGAACGAGGTGCGGAACTCCGCCGCGAACTGCGGCTCGTTGTTCTGGATGAACGAGTTGGGGAACCACGTGTATCGCCGGCACCGTGTTGCCGATGTCGCTGAACGTGTACGGCGCGGTGTAGGTCGACTGCGACGTGCACGTCGCGAGCGTCGGCTGGAACGCCGTGCCGTTGCGGCACGCCTGCAGCGTCATCTGGCCGACGTAGGTGGAGTACGCGCCGCCCTGCGGCTGATACTGGCCCTGCAGCCCCAGATACTCCAGCGTCAGCGACGACGTCTCGTTGAAGCGGTAGCGCAGCTTCGCGAGCTCGCCTTGCAGCGAGTAGCGGTTCGAGAAGTCGCCCTGGAACTGGTCGAGGCCGATGATGCTGACGGCACGCTGCCGGTGCCCGGCGCGATCGCCGACGTGACGCCGTTGCGGTCGCCGAAATAGTTGTCCCACGGGCCGTTGAAGCCGATGAACGACTTCGCGACGATCAGGCTGGCGCTTGTTGTCCTTGAGGAAGTTGACGTCGGCGTACGCGTTGTAGATGCCGCCCGCGCAGCTGTCGGTGCCGAGCTGCAGCCCCGCCGAGTTGTTGCGCGTGAAGTCGCGCGTGCGAATGTTGACCGTGCCGACGGCCGACTCGCCGGCGATCGCGCCGTTGAGACCCGGCGCCCTTCGACGACCTCGACGTCCTGGAAGATTCCGGCGACCGCGTAGTTGGTGTTCCACTGTCCCGAGATGCCGGAGCTGACGGGATGGCCGTCGATCGTGACGCGCGTCTGAACGGCGCCGCCGCGCACGACGAAGCTCGTGTTCGGCGTGGCCGAGAACGTGCGCGAGGCGAACACGCCCGGAACGTCGCGAGCGTGTCGGTCAAGTTGTTGTTCTGGCGCAGCGTGATCTCGAGCGGCGGAAGCGTCGAGATCGACGACTCGGAGACGTTGAACGGCGTGCGGTTGACGGTGGTGCCGGTGCGGCCGATGACGCGCAGGCTCGACAGGTTGAGCTCCTGCATCGTCACGCTGATGGCGGCCGGCGTGCCCGGCGACGACGGCCAGGTCGTTCTGCGTGCGTCTGGAAGCCGCCGTGGTTCACGGTGACCGTGTAGACGCCGGGCGGCAGGTTCAGCGAGAACGATCCGTCGTTCCCGGTCGTCGCGCGGTACGACTGCCCGCCGCCCTCGACGAGAACGGTGCGCTCCGGAGAGCGGGGCGCCGCGCGAGTCGGTGACGCTGACCGCTGATCGCGACGGTCTGGGCGGCGGCGGCGCTTGGGCGACGGTCTCGGGCTTCGTCGCCGCGCTGACGGGTCCGACGAGGCCGAGGTATGCCAAAGCGGCCGCCGTACTGACACGAAGGAGTGTGCGCACGGGTGTCCTTTCGAGGATGGGATAGGTCCCTATTGGGCGCCCGTCAGCATAGCCTCCTTGCGTTAACGCTCAATTATGCGTCAAGCCGGCCCGGGCTGAAGGCCCAACGCTCAGAAGGTGCGGCCTTCGAACGCCTCGAGCTTGGCGCGCTGGCCGGGCGTCCACGGCATCGCGCGCTCGTCGTCGGCGACGCGACCACCGCGATGCGCGCGATCGCGCGGACCGTCGTCGTCCCTGCGCGGACGTCAGCGCGTGCTCGAACGTCGCGCTGCTGCGGCCCAGCGCGGCGATCGCGCGCGTGCAGCAGCAGCTCCTCGTCGTAGAAGCACGGCTTGAGCATGCGGGTCGCGATCTCGACGGCCATGTGGTTGAAGGCCAGGATCCGTTTGGGCGCGTCGTCGGCTTCCCCGATCGTCTCGAAGTAGCGCAGCCGCGCCTGCTCCCAGTACGCGGTGTACACGGTGTTGCTGACGTGTCCCAGCGCGTCGGTCTCGCAGAACCGCGGCCGCAGCTCCAGCGCGAAACGGAAGGAGCGAAGCCACTCGGCTTCGCTCCCGGGTTCGTACAGCTCCAGCACGCGGTGCTAACGCAGCTGGATCGTCGGCGTGACGCCCTTGCCCTCGAACGCCTTCTCGAGCACCTTCGCCAGCTCGCCGCTGCGCGCCATCGGCTCGAGGATGTCGGTGTCGCCGATAGAACTGGCCGCCGATGAACACCTTGGGCAGCGTGTTCCAGTCGGTCAGCTCGGAGAGCGCCTCGCGCTTGGGCATGTTCTCGAGCACGTCGACGACCTCGAACGGGTAGCCGAACGCGTTGAAGAACTGGAGCAATACGCAACTGAGCCAGTGACGACAACAACCTTCGCCAGACGATGAGCAAGGTCTCCTGGCGCGATTGCGCGCGGCTCGTAGTTATCGCCGGCGCCGGCAGCACGCTGCCGGCCGCAAGCGCCGTCATTGAGCGCAGGAATTCACGGCGTTTCATCGCAACCTCCCGATGGTCGATGCTCGATTGTGCGAGGCTGCAGAAGCGGCCCGGTTTAGCTCTGCGTGCCTTCCCGTTGCCCTCTCCCCGCAAGCGCCGTGCCATGACGCGGCGGCCTGCGTCAAAATTTGTAAGGGATTGAATGGCCTTGTTTTTCCGTGGTTCGCCCGCGCCGGCGCCGATGCCGCTCGCGGGCTCTGCATACAAGGTGAAGGCTTTGGCTCAAGAAATAGGCAGATCAGGAGAGGAGGGGGAGCAGACCGGTTGAACGCTTCAATGTCGGTCCGATCTGCTCCTTTACATCACCGTCGGTTCACTCGGCCGGCATCGACGACAACGATATGATCGACATCGGCTGCGCGGCCGACACCATGGCGGGATAGCGGCTCACGCCGAACAGGAACGCCGCCACCATGGCGTAGGCGACCGCGACCGTGGGGGTGACCGCGATCCCGATCGATTCTCCGTGCATGAAGCCGAAGAAGGTGAGCACCGCGCCGGCCGCCGCGAAGGCTGCCGCGTGCGCGAATTTCTTGTCGACGATGAAGGCGCCGATCGCGCCCAGCACCAGGCCGGTCACGATGGCGCCGCCGCCCAGCACCTCGAGCCATGATAGAGCACCCCCATGTTGCCGAGCTTGTCGAAGCCGACCGCGGCGGCCGAAGTGCCGGCGAAGCATACGGCAACTGAACGAAGGCAGCACATAGACGTCGTATTGCTGGCCGCGCGGGGGCCGATCTGGGACGCCCGCTCCAGCAACGCCTCCAGCGCGGCGGGCGCTCCGCCGTGGCGCGGGCCGGTCAGCGTCGCCAGCCCCGCCAGCGCCGCCGCCGCGAGCGAGGCGCCGGTGGACGCGGCGACCCGCGCCGCGAAGGCGGAGGGGTTCAGTTCGTGGTCGGCGAGCAGAACCAGCATCCGGCAAATGGCGTCCGCCGCCGCTGGCGCCCCCCAGGCGGCGGCGAGGCGCGCGTGGATCGCGCCGCGCCAGCGGACCCGGAGATCGCGTCGCCGATGGCGGCCAGAACCGCCTCCGCCTCGCCGTCGAGCGAAGCGCCGCGCCGTCCGGCCAGCGGGGGATCGACGCCGGCGCGGGCGGCGAGCGCCAGCAGCGCCCTCGGATGGCGCGCCTCGCAGCCAGCGGGGCCGGGCGGGGCGCGGGCGCCGCCGCCGCGCCGCCGCGCAACAGGCGGGCGACCTCCTCGTGCGTGAGCGTTCGGCCAGGGCGACGGCGTCCTCGCCGCGGTAGAACAGCCGGTCGTCGGCGACGGCGGCGATGGCGGAGGCGAGCGCGGGTTCGCCCAGGCGAGCGCGCCCTCGGCGACGTCGCGCCGCTTGCGGCCCCGGCGTTGCGCTGGCGCGAGCGTCTCGACGTCGGCGGCGCGTAGCGGCTCTTGCGGGGATCGTCGCTCCGCCGGCCCGAGCCGCCCCCGGCTGACGTAGGCGTAGAGCGTCTGCGCGCGCACGCCGAGCCGCGCCTTGGCCTCCGCCGCTCGATCCATCTCTCCGACATACGTTGATTATATGGATCAAGATTGACGATGCAAGCGGCCACGCTAAATCGGGCTTTCCGGACAGGAGAGCCGACATGGGACTGGACGATGTGATCGCCGCCGACACGGTGCTGTCGGACGTGGAGGGCGCGGCGGGCCGGCTCGTCATTCGCGGCCGCTCGCTTGACGATCTCGCCGGGCGCGCCGGCTTCGAGGACGTCGCGCGGCTGCTGTGGGACGGCTTTTTCGACGACCTGCCGGGCGATCTACGCCCCGCGCTAGGGCGGGCGCGCGCGGAGGTGTTCGCCGAGGTTCGCGCGCTCGACGCGCGCTTGCCGCCGTACGACGCGATGCGCGCGCTGTCGCCCGCCTCGACGACGGCGCCGACCTCGCGACGGCTTTGCGCCTCGTCGCCGCGCCCGCCGTGTTCGCCGCCGCCGCGCTGCGCCGCCGCACCGGCCTGGACCCGCTCGCGCCGGACCCCCGCGCGAGCCACGCCGCCGACTTCTTGCGGATGCTCGGGCAAGGCCCCGTCGGCCGCCCGCGCCGCCGCGCTCGACGCCTATCTCGTCACCGTCTGCGACCACGGCCTCAACGCCTCGACCTTCGCGGCGCGGGTCGTCGCCTCCACCGGCGCCGGTCTGTCTCGGCGACGCTGGCGGCGCTCGGCGCGCTGAAGGGCCCGCTGCACGGCGGCGCGCCGGGGCCGGTGATCGAAATGCTCGACGCCATCGGCGACGCCCATCACGCGCGGCATGGCTGGAGGCGGCGCTGGCGCGCGGCGACCGGCTGATGGGCTTCGGCCATCGCATCTACCGCGTCCGCGATCCCCGCGCCGACGCGCTGAAGGCCGCCGCCCTGCGGCTCGCCGACCGCGCGCGTCCGGCCCGGTTCGCGTCGCCGAGGCGATCGAGGCCGCGGCGCTGGCGTTGCTGAGGGAGCGCAAGCCGTCGCGCGCGCTCGACGTCAACGTGGAGTTCTATACCGCGATCCTACTGGAGGCGCTGGCGTTCCCGCCGGACGCGTTCTCCTGCGTGTTCGCGGCGGGACGCGTCGCGGGCTGGATCGCCCATGCGCGCGAGCAGGCGGCGAACGGCCGTCTGATCCGCCCGCAGTCCCGCTATTGCGGCCACCGCCCGTCGAGCCGCCTAAACGAAGGCGGGTGAGCGGACGGGGGGGGGGCGTGCTAGGGCGCCGGCGGGCCGCCGCTTCCGCCGGCAAGGTTTTTCGATGAGCGATATTTTCCGCGAAGTCGATGAAGACGTTCGCCGCGACAAGGCGGCCGAGTTCTGGAACAAATATCAGAATTACGTCATCGCCCCCGCGGTCCTCATCGTGCTGGCGACGCCGGCTGGCGCTTCTACGACTATCGCCGCCGCAGACGGCGGAGGCCGCCGGCGCGGAATTCGAACGCGCTAAGCTCGACGCGCCGGCAAGAACGGCGAGGCGCGCGCCGCTCTCGGCAAGCTCGCCGCGCAGGGGCCGGCGGCTACACTCGCTCGGCCGCTTCGCCCACGCCGGCATGCTGAAGACCGACCCCAACGCCGCCATCGCCGCCTATGATGCGCTGGCGCAATGCCGCGCTCGCCGCTGTTCCAGGAAGCCGCGCGGCTGCGCGCCGCGCTGCCGCGGATGGACGCCGGCCAGACCGATAAGGCCAAGTCCGCTCTGGAGGCGCTCGCCGCCACCGGCCCCTATCGTCAGACCGCCGCGACATGCTGGCGTCGCTGGCGCTCTCCGCCCAGGATTATGCGGCGCCGGCAAATGGCTCGACATGGTGGTCGCCGACCCGAAGCGCCGCAAGCCGACCGGCGCAGCGCCGAGTCGCTGCTCGGACTCGTCGCCTCGCAAGCGCCCAGCGCCCGCAAGGCCGTGACCGCCAAAGTCGCCATCATCGGCCGCCCCAACGTCGGCAAATCCACGCTGTTCAACCGGCTGGTCGGCCGCAAGCTCGCGCTCGTCGACGACAAGCCCGGCGTCACGCGCGACCGCCGCGAGGGCGAGGCGAGGCTCGGCGACCTCGCCTTCACCATCATCGACACCGCCGGGCTCGAGGAGGGCGACCCCGAGACGCTCGCCGGCCGCATGCGCGCGCAGACCGAGGCCGCGCTTGCCGATTGCGACGCGATCCTGTTCATGATCGACGCGCGCGCCGGCCTGACGCCGCCGACCGCCATTTCGCCCAAGCTGTGCGCCGCGCCGACAAGCCGATCCTGCTGCTCGCCAACAAGGCCGAGGGCGCGGCCGGGCGCGACGGCGCGCTACGAGGCCTTCGGACTCGGCCTCGGCGAGCCCATCCCGCTTTCGGCCGAGCATGGCGAGGGCCTCGGCCGAACTCTACGAGGCGCTGGGCGCGGCTGCTGCCCGACGCGCGCGCCTGCGAGGAGCGACGAGGACGGACGCCGGAGCCGCTGAACTCGGCGAGGACGAGGACGGCAGCCGAGTCGATCCGCGAAGCCGCTGCGCATCGCCGTGCTCGGCCGGCCGAACGCCGGCAAGTCGACGCTGATCAACCGCATCCTCGGCGAGGACCGGCTGCTGACCGGCCCGGAGCCCGGCATCACGCGCGACTCGATCGGCCTCGACGCGCGTGGCGCGACCGCGACTGAAACTTTCGACACCGCCGGCCTGCGCCGCAAGCGCGCGGATCGACGAGAAGCTCGAAAAGCTCGCCGTCGCCGACGCGCTTGCGCGCCGTGCGCTTCGCCGAAGTCGTCGTGCTCCTGCTCGACGCCACGATCCCGTTCGAGAAGCAGGATCTGCACGCTCGCCGATCTCGTCGAGAGCGAGGGCAGGGCGCTGGTCATCGGCCTCAACAAATGGGACCTGATCGACAACAAGAGCCTCGCGCGCAGGACTTGCGCGCGGAGGCCGACCGCCTGCTGCCGCAGCTGCGCGGCATCGCGCGTGATGCCGCTCTCCGGGCTGACCGGCGCGCATCTCGACAAGCTGATGGAGGCGGTGATCGCGACCCACGAGTCTGGAACACCGCATCTCGACCGGCCGGCTCAATCGCTGGCTGGCGCCGGTCATCGACGCGACGCCGCCGCCCGCCGTCTCCGGCCGCCGGGTCAAGATCCGCTACATGACGCAGCCGAAGGCGCGCCCGCCGTTCTTCGTCCTGTTCGGCAACCAGCTCGACGCGATTCCGGAGAGCTACAAGCGCTTCCTCGTCAACGGCCTGCGCGAGACCTTCGGCCTCCTCGGCGTGCCGATCCGGCTGTCGATGCGCGGCGGCGAGAACCCCTATGCGGGCAAGCGGACGGAGTTTGTGCAGCCGGCGTAAGCCGCCGTCTTGAAGGGCGGGTGGGGGCTGTGCGTGGTTCGAGGCTCGCTCCGCTCGCGCCTCACCACGAGGGTGGAGGAGGGTGGCGGCTTCCGGACGAGCCAATCCACCGCCCTCGCCCTGAGGCGCGGAGCGAAGCGAAGCCTCGAAGGGCGCTCCAGTGGGCGCCGAGCGCCGCGACGTGGTTCGAGGCTCGCTCCGCTCGCGCCTCACCACGAGGGCGGGTGTCGGGCGACCCGCCTGAGGCTCGCAACCCCACCCCCCTCGCCCTGAGGCGCGGAGCGAAGCGAAGCCTCGAAGGGCGCTCCTCTGCACCGCGGTTGACGGCAGCCCCACACCCGTGGTTCGAGGCTCGCTTCGCTCGCGCCTCACCACGAGGGTGGGGATTGCTCGCGGCCGCATGCTCGGCGGAGACTCCTGCAACCCCTCCGCCTCGCCCTGAGGCGCGGAGCGAAGCGGAGCCTCGAAGGGCGTTCCAGCGAGCGCGGCTACGTCGCTTACGCGAGCCGAGCGTTCGAGGCTCGCTTCGCTCGCGCCTCAGCACGAGGGCGGGGATTGCGCGGCCGCATGCTCGAGACCCGCAACCCCTCCGCCTCGCCCTGAGGCGCGAAGCGAAGCGGCGCCTCGAAGGGCGCTCCAGTGGATGCGGATAAAATTCAGCCAACGCTGAACGTGGTTCGAGGCTCGCTTTGCTCGCGCCTCACCACGAGGGTGGAGAGTGGGCGGCCCGGGCGTCCTTGCCGAGGTTCTTGCAGTTTTCACGACCTCGCGATGAGGGTGCGGAGCGAAAGCGGAGCCTCGAAGGGAGCTCCAGTGGACGCGGATAAATTCAGCCACTATGTGCGTGGTTCGAGGCTCGCTTTGCTCGCGCCTCACCACGAGGGTGGAGAGTGGGCGGCCCTGTGTCCTTGCCGAAGGTCTGCGCAATTTTCACCGCCGCGCCCCGAGGTGCGGAGCGAAGCGGAGCCTCGAAGGGCGCTCCAGTGGATGCGGATAAATTCAGCCAACGCTGTGCGTGGTTCGAGGCTCGCTTTGCTCGCGCCTCACCACGAGGGCGGAGAGTGGGCGGCCCGCGTCGAGGTTCGCGCGATCCCCACGATAGCCCCCCTCAATCCTCCGCACGCGGCCGAAACGCCAGCCCCCGCACGCACGGGCGCACGCCCGAACTTCTCGCGCAGTGCGTCGATCGCGGTCTCCCGCGCTTTTTCCCGCAGGCGTCGCCCTCGATCAGATCGCCCGCGTCGGCGTCGGCGGCGAGTTTCAGTTCGGTCGCGCCGATGCCGATCAGCCGGTAGAGCTGGCCGCGCGGTTGTTCGGCGAGCAGCGCGCGGCCGGCCTCGAACAGGCGCGGCGCGAGTTGGGTCGGGGCGAGCGGCCGGGCGCGCGTCCGCAGCTTGAAGTTGGGCGTTCGCAGCTTCAGCGTCACGCCGGCCGCCGCAAGGTCCGCCTGCTTCAGCCGCAGCGCCACCTTCTCGCAGAGGCCGAGCAGGATCGCTTCGAGCTGGTCGTGGTCGGCGATGTTGACGTCGAACGTCGTCTCCGCCGAGACGCTCTTCGATTCGCGGCCCGGCGAGACTTTGCGCTCGTCGATCCCGCGCGCCAACCGCCAAAGCCGGCGGCCGTCGTCGCCGATCCGGGTCATCGCCTCGATTTCGGAGATCGCCTGCAAATCGCCGATCTTGGTGAAGCCGAGCTTTTCGAGCCGCGCCTGCGCCACCGCGCCGACCCCCAGATCCGCCCGACGCCCATCGGCGCGAGCCGCTCCACGGCGTCCTCGCGCGACAGGATGGCGAAGCCGCGGGGCTTGTCGAGGTCGGAGGCGAGTTTCGCCAGAAACTTGCAATAGCTAAGCCCGACCGAAATCGTGACGCCGAGATCGCGCTCGACATCCAGCGCAAGCCGCGCCAGCGCCAGTGCGACGGGCAGCCCCAGCGCCGGCTGCAGCCCGAAAGATCCAGGAACGCTTCGTCGATCGAGAGCGGCTCGACCAGCGGGGTCAGCGCGAACATGCGTTCGCGAATTGCATGATACAGCCGAATACTTCGTGAAATCAGGCTTTACGACGACGGCGTTCGGGCAAAGTCTCAGCGCCTGCGCCATCGGCATCGCCGAGCGCACGCCCGACATCCGCGCGATGTAGCAGGCGGTCGAGACGACCCCCCGCGTCATTCCGCCGCCGACGATCAGCGGCTGCTGCGCCCATTCCGGCCTGTCGCGCTTCTCGACCGAGGCGTAGAATGCGTCGCAATCGACATGCGCGACGGTGAGATCCGGGGCCGCGCGGACGATCCGGGGTGATCCGCAGCGCGAGCAGCGCGGAACGGCCGGGTCGGTTGCTATGCACAGGCAGTCGCGGCAGAATGTCGTCACGGCGTCTCCGCCGGTGGGCCGCCGAGCGCCTGGCGGGCGGCGACGACGGCTTCCGGCGCGTGGCCCTGCCGGCGAAGGCCACAAGCAGCGGTTCGTCGGCGATGACGTAGTCGAGCACGGCGGCCAGGAATTGCGGGTCCGCGGCGGCGGCGCGCAAATTGCCTGGGCCGAGGCCGGAGAGGCCGAGAAACCGACCGAGGCGTTCGGGCTCGGCGGCGAGGATAGCCAAGCGCGGCGACGGCGAGCGTTTCGCCGGTCTCGCGCGAAGGCCGGGAGGACGAAGGGCCAGCGATTCTCCTTTGTAAATGTCTATCGGGTAGTCATACTTACCGCTGCGCGGCTAGGGACGCGGCGCGGCCCGTACGGGCAGGGCATGAGCAACGGAGCAGAGACGAAACTGAGCGAGGCCACGGCAGGCG
>CAWBVR010000038.1:0-173083 GCA_963792235.1 Vulcanimicrobiota bacterium | reverse complement strand
CTGCGCTTTCTCACGGCCGGCGAGTCGCACGGACCCGCGCTGGTCGGGATCATCGAAGGGATCCCCAGCGGGCTCGCGCTCGATGCGGCGACGCTGCTCGCGCAGGCGCGGCGGCGCAAGCTCGGCTTCGGCCGCGGCAACCGGCAGAACATCGAGACCGACGAGATCCGCATCGTGGGCGGCGTGCGCCGCGGCGTCACGATCGGCAGCCCGATCGCGCTGTACCTCGAGAACAAGGACCACGTGCGCTGGTTGGAGATCATGCGCGTCGACGCGCCCGAGGACGGCGCGCCCGCTGCACGGCAGGTGCACGTACCGCGGCCCGGCCACGCCGACCGCGTCGGCGGGATCAAGTACGCGCGCGAAGACCTGCGCGACGTGCTCGAGCGCGCGAGCGCGCGCGAGACGGCGATGCGCGTCGCACTCGGCACCGTCGCGCGCGCGCTGCTTGCCGAGCTCGGCGTCACGATCGCCAGCCGCGTGGTGCGCATCGGGCGCGCCGTCGATGAGACACCGTGGCGCGACGTGCCGGCCGAGGAGATCGACGCGTCGCCGGTGCGCGCGCTCGACGCCGCCGCGGGCGACGCGATGGTGCGCGAGGTGGAGCAGGCGAAGGCCGCGGGCGACTCGCTCGGCGGCGTGTTCGAAGTCGTCGCGCACGGCGTGCCCATCGCGCTCGGCTCGTACGCGCAATGGGACCGCCGGCTCGAAGGCGAGGTCGCCAAGACGTTCATGGCGCTCAACGCGATCAAGGGCGTCGAGATCGGGCTGGGCTTCGGCGCGGCCGCGGTGCGCGGCTCGGAGGCGCACGACGAGTACGAGCCCGGCGGCGACACGCCGACGCGCTACCGCAGCAACCGCGCGGGCGGGATCGAAGGCGGGATGACGACCGGCCAGCCCATCGTCGTGCGCGCGGCGATGAAGCCGATCGCGACGCTGATGCGGCCACTCGACTCCGTGGATTTGCGCACGGGCGAAGCGACGCGCGCGCACGTCGAGCGCGCCGACACGTGCGCCGTGCCGGCGGCGGCGGTGATCGGGGAGTCGCTCCTCGCGCTCGTGCTCGCGGACGCCGTGCTCGACAAGTTCGGCGGCGACTCGCTGGGCGAGCTGCGCGAGCGCGTCGCGGATTGGGAGCGCACCGCGCGTGCGCGCTAACATCTACCTGTGCGGCCCGCCGGGCGCGGGCAAGTCCACCGTCGCGCCGCTGCTCGCGGCGTTGCGCGGCGTCGACGCGGTCGACGTGGACGCAGCGATCGAAGCGAAGGACGGACGGCCGATCGCGCGCATCGTGCAAGAAGACGGTGAGCCCGCGTTCCGGGCGCTCGAGCGCGAGACGATCGGCGCGCTCGCAACCGGCAGCGCCATGGTCGTCGCGCTCGGCGCCGGTGCGCTCGAAGACCCGGCGAACCGCCGCGCCGTGACCTCGAGCGGCACGCTCGTGTTCTTGGACGCGGCGCTGAGCACATGCGAAGAGCGCACGGCGCACGCGGCCGGCACGCGGCCGCTCCTGCGCGAGCCCGGCGCGCTCGCGCGCTTGCACGATGCGCGGCGGCAGCGGTACCTCGAATCCGCGGTGTGCGTCGCCGCCGACGGCTTGACGGCAGCGGAAGCCGCGCTCGCGGTCGATGCGGCGCTGCGCGACGAGCGCATCGTGCACGTCGAGACCGCGCGTCCGTACGACGTCGTGATCGGGCCGCGCGTGCTCGACGATCTCCCCGCGCGCGTCGCGCCGCTTGCTGGCGGGCGGGTCATGGTCGTCGTCGACCGGCGCGTCGAAGACGTTGGGGAGCGGATCGCGCACGCGTACCAGGCCGCGCACGTGCACGCGACGCTGCTGTGCGTCGAAGCGGACGAGTCGCTCAAGTCGCTGGCGTCGCTGGGCGAGCTGTACGCGCGCTTCGTCGATGCGCAGCTCGACCGGCGCGGGCTCGTCGTCGGCGTCGGCGGCGGCACGATCGGCGATGCCGTCGGCTTCGCCGCCGCGACGTATCAGCGCGGCGTGCCGTTCGTCACCGTGCCGACGACGCTGCTGGCCGCGGTCGATGCGGCGATCGGCGGCAAAACGGCGATCAATTTGGACGCCGGCAAGAATCTCGTCGGCACGGTCACGCAGCCCGCGCTCGTGGCGATCGCGCCGCACGCGCTGCGCTCGCTGCCGCGGCGCGACGTCGTGTCGGGCTACGGCGAGATGCTCAAGTACGGGCTCGCGCTCGACGCCGAGCTCTACGCGGCGCTGCGCGCCGGCGAAGCGGCGCTGCTGAACGATCCCGCCACCGCGCTCGACGCGATCGCGCGCTGCGTGGAGCTCAAGGCGGAGATCGTCGCGCGCGACGAAGACGATCGCACCGGCACGCGCGCGATCCTCAACTTCGGCCACACCGTGGGCCACGCGATCGAGAAGGTCGCGGGTTACGGCACGCTGCGCCACGGCGAGGCGGTGATCGTCGGCATGCGCGCAGCGCTCGCGCTCTCGGTCGCGCGCGGCGCGCTCGACGCCGCCGCGCGCGCCGACGCCGATGCGCACCTGGCGGCGCTACCCGTTCCGCAAGAGTGGCGCGCGCTCGACGCGAGCGCGGTGATCGAGGCGACGCGCGGCGACAAGAAGCGCCACGCTGGCGGCACGCAGTACGTGCTGCTCGACGCGATCGGCCGCGCGCGCCTCGACGACGGCGTGCGGACGGAAGACGTGCGCGAGGCGCTCGCGGGGCTGGGGCTGCGGTGAAGATGAACGTCCTCGTCGTCAACGGGCCCAACCTCAACCTGCTGGGCGAGCGCGAGCCGGAGATCTACGGGCGCAAGACCCTGCGCGATCTCGAGCGCGAGGTGCGCGCGCACGCACGCAAAGCCGGCGCGCGCGTGCACTTCTTCCAGTCTAACCATGAAGGCGCGATCGTCGACGAGCTGCACCGCCTGCGCAAGTGGGCCGATGCGGTCATCATCAACCCCGCTGCGTTCACGCACTACTCGTACGCGATCCGCGACGCACTGCTCGCGATCGCACTGCCGGCCGCGGAAGTCCACCTTTCCGATGTGGAAAGGCGCGAGGGTGATTTCCGCAAGATATCCGTCGTGCGCGATGTGTGCGCGCACCGCTTCGCCGGCTTCGGCTTCGCATCGTACACCAAGGCGCTCGACGCGCTCGTCGCAGATCACGCCGCGCGCAAGAAACGGCGATGATCGCGCGCCGCCTGGGCGCAAACGGCCCGCGCGTCGGCGCGATCGCGCTGGGCTGCATGGGGATGTCGGAGTTCTACGAGCCGGTTTCCGAGCACGAGGCGACCGCGACCATCCACCGCGCGCTCGACCTCGGCATCACGCTGCTCGACACGTCGGACATGTACGCCCGCGGCGAAAACGAACGCCTCGTCGGGCGCGCGCTGCGCGGCCGACGCGAGCGCGCGGTGCTCGCAACGAAGACCGGCATCGTGCGCAGCGACGATCCGGCGTATCGCGGCATCGACAACCGCCCGGAGTACATCCGTGCCGCGTGCGACGCGTCGCTCGCGCGGCTGGGCGTCGACCACATCGACGTGTACTACCTGCACCGCGCCGACCCAAACGTTGCGATCGAAGAAACGGTCAGCGCGATGGCGGGGCTCGTCAACGCGGGCAAGGTGCGCGCGATCGGGCTTTCCGAAGTCGGCGCGGACACGCTGCGCCGTGCGGTGGCCGTCGCACCGATCACCGCGTTGCAAAGCGAATATTCGCTGTTCACGCGCGACGTCGAGTCCAACGGCGTGCTGGACGCCGCGCGCGCGCTCGGCATCGCGCTCGTAGCATACGCGCCCCTCGGGCGCGGGATGCTGACCGGCGCGGTGCGTTCCACCGTGGAGCTGGCGCAGAACGATCTGCGCCGCCGCGTCCCGCGCTTCGACAGCGGCAACTTGGAGCGTAACCTGAAGCTCGTCGACGAGCTCGCCGGGATCGCGCGCGAGCACGATGCCACCCCCGCGCAGGTCGCGCTTGCATGGCTGCTCGCGCGCGGCGACGACGTCATCGCACTGCCCGGCTGCGAGCGCGTCGCGCAGGTCGAGGAGAACGCGCGCGCGGCGGACGTCGTGCTCGACGCGGCCGCGCGCGCTCGCATCGACACGCTGTTCCCACCCGGGGCCGCCGCCGGCGGGCGCCTGCGGGACCGCGCCAATCGATGACGAGCGTCGTCTCGCTGGACGTCGTGATCGAAGCCGTCAACTGACGCGCCGTTAGCCGCGCAGGTCGAAGATCCGATCGCTCTGCGGCGGCGGCTCATCGAGCAGCGCGTGCAGCACCGGCAAGAAGCGCGCTGCGGGCGCGCGCCGTCGTTCGGGCTCGATCAGGTCATGCGAACGTCCCAGCCCGACGACCGTGTGCACGCGCACGCGCTCGCCACCGACCTCGCGCCAGCGCGCGACGAGATCCGCCATCGCGCGGTTGTTCACCGACGTCTCGCCGGCGTTGCGCACCAGCTCGATGTGGCGCGCGCGCGGTAGCCCGCTGCGCGCGTCCTCACGCAGCGTGTCGGCGAGCGCGAGCCCCGCGGCCAGCGAACGCGTGGTGTAGCGATGGTAGCCGTGCTCGGGGACGCCGCGGCCTTTATCGATCGGGTTCCAGTACAGAAAGCGGTTCGGCGTGTGCTCCAGCACCGCACGCGCCCACGCGTGCCAGTCCGCGGGAAGTTGTTTGATGCCCAGGAACGGCGCGACGGCGATCGCGCGAAACACGCGCGCGTCCCGGTGTGCGAGGTGCAGCGCAAGCGCGCCACCTAGCGAGTGGCCCACGACCACGATCTCGTCGCCAAGCGCGGCCGCGGCGTCGATGATGCGATCGCCTTGCTCCGTGAGCTCCGCGCTGGTGAGCCCCGCGAGCGCTTCCGACATGCGGTCGGCGTGGCCGTGGCGCGGCAGGCGCGGGATCAGCACGTTCTCGCCGCGCGCGTGGCGCGCGTGCGCAAACTCGCGCCACGTGCGCGGGCTCGCGGTGAGGCCGTGCAGCAGCACGGTGACGCAGGCGGTGCGCGCGCCGTGGTCGAGCACCGTGGAGTGCATCTCGTCGCCGAGCAGGTGCGCTTCGCCGGCGTCGAGCGACGCGATGATCGCGCCGCGGTCGATGGGCGCGCGGTCGCCAAGGCGAGTCATGCGTTCGCGAGCGCGATGACGGCGAAGCTGCGCTCGTCGCTCGCCAGCGCTTCCTCGCGCAGCACCGTGCGCAGCGGCCCTGCCGTCTCGCGCGCGAACGCGATCGCCGCGGGCCCGCCGCTCTGCGCGATCGTCGTCGCGCTCGCGATGAGGTCGTCGACCGCGCGCGTGATCCCCTCGTGCATTGCGCGCTCCGCGTCGCGCTCGGGGATGCGCACGCCGGCCGTGCCCGTCGCGAGCATGAGCACGTAGTCGAGCGCCGCCGCCGTGGCGAGCACGCGCGAGTGATGCGGCGCAAACCACTCTTCGTCGCCGAACTCCGACGCCGCGCGCAGCAGCGCCGACTGCAGCGCGACGACTAACCGCGACCGCTCAGCGCCCACAGCACGGCCACCTGCGTCTTGTTGTCCGGCAGTTCGTCGGCCCGGATCTTGCGCCACAGTTCGTCGAGCGCGAAGATCCCGAGCTGCATGTCATCCTCGCCTTCGTCGCGCTCCGGCTCGCCGATATCGTAGCCGTCGACGACGCAGAAGTGCAGCAGCTCGTCGCAGAAGCCGGGCGCGGAGAACGCGGACCACAGCCGCGTCACGCGGTGCGCGACGTAGCCGGTCTCCTCGCGCAGTTCGCGCGCGGCGGCCTCTTCGGGCGACTCGCCGGGATTCATCCCGCCGGCAACGACTTCCCAGTTGTCGCGCGCGAGCGGGTGCCGGTACTGCCGTACCAGCAGCATCTCGTTCGGCCGCGGGCGCACGATCGCGACGACAGCCTCCGCGTGCTCGACCACCTCGACGTCGTGCGGCTTGCCGTCGCCGGCGCGCAAGGTGTCGATGCGCAGGCTCACCACCTTGCCGTCGTAGACGCGTCGCGTCGCGAGGAGCTCCATGGCTCGAACCTTACCCGGCGCACACGCCCGACCTGCCGGCGTTCGCCCCGCCTACGGCGCGCGCGAGCTAGGGCTTGAGGAAGTACGTCACCGTCGCCGTCGCGCGCACGTCGACCGACGCCGGCGTGATCTGCGTCGGCACGCCCGCCGCGCCGTCGATCGACGAGATCGCGCGCATCGGCATCGGGACGGGGCCGGCGTACGATTGTCCGACTTGAATCTGCTTGATGCCGCCCAGTCGCATGTGGCTCGCCGCTGCAACGACGCGCGCCTGGCTCGCCGCGTCTTCCAGCGCGAGCGCGAGCGCGGCCTCGTTCGCCGCTTTGCGGTCTTTCAAGCCGTACGCCACGCCGTTCACGCCCGTCGCGCCCGCCTTCACCGCAGCATCGACGATCGCGCCGACGTCGGCGACGCGCGACACCGAGATCGAGAGCTGGCGGTTCACCGTGTAGCCGTACCGCGGGCCTGGATATGGGTAGATCGACGGAACTTGTTGCAAGATCACGCCTTTGGGGCCTTCGACCGGCGCCGACGCCGGATTCGGCGCGTTCGGGCGCGGGACGTACGACACGTTGTAGTACGTCGTCTTGATATCCGCAGCGTCGACGTGCAGCGCGCCCAGCGCCGCGGTCAGCGCCGCGAACGCGGCATTGTTCTTCGACGTAGCATTCGCCGACGCGTCGTCGATGGTCTGGATCGACGCGTTGACGGTCGCCATGTCGGGCGGCCGCGACACGGTGCCCTGCCCGGTGATGACCGCCGTCGTCCCGTCGCTCGACGGCGACGAAGCGGCTGCCTGCGCGAACGACGCACCGGGCAGCACGACGAGCAGAGTGGCAAGCGCGACGGCGAGGCGATACGACATGTCGATCTAACGCGCGGCGCGGGAGGTGCGTTTCGCCGCCGGGCTACACGACCGTCGTGTTGGAGAGCTCTTCCAGCAGCGTCGGGCGGTGGGGCTCCCAGCCGAGGTCGCGCGTCGCCTTGCTGCTGTCGATCTGCAGATCGCAGGCCAGCGCGTCGGCGAATGCGCCCAGCTGCGCGCGCGCGTCGTCGAGCGTGATGTGCGCGATACGGCCGTCGCCGCCGGCCGCGCGCGACGCCGCGTGCGCGATTTCGAGATACGGCACGGCCGCGCCGCGCGTGGCGTTGTAGACGCCGTGCGCGGTGTGCGTGTCGACCACCGCGCCGTAGAACTCCGCGAGCGCGTCGTGGCGTACGGTGGGCCAGCGGTTCGCGCCGTCGCCGACGACGCGCAGTTCGCCCTTGGCAGCGTCGGCGACGAGCCCGCCCGGGATGCCGCCGCCGTCGCCGTACACGATGCCGGGCCGAATCACGATCGCGCGCAGGTGGCCGTCCTGCGACAGCACGAGCTCTTCGTGCGCGGGGCGCCACGCGACGAGTTGCAGCGGCACGAGCGGGGCGTCCTCAGCGACCAGCGCGTCGCCACGCGTGCCGTACACCCAGCAAGCGCTGGTGTAGACGAGCGCGCGGCCAGGCCGGACCGCGTCCAGCAGCGTTTCGAGCGCGGCGCGTTCGACCGCGACGCCGTCCGGCGAGTATTCCATCGCGCAGTACACCACCGCGTCGGCCTGCGCCGCCTCGGCGCGCAGCCGGTGGAGGTCGCGGAGCTCGCCGCGCACGGGCTGCGCGCCGAGCGCGCTCAGCTTGCGCTCCGCGTCGTCGCTGCGCGCGAGCGCGCGCACGACGTGCGTGCGTTTGCGCAGCTCGCGCACGACGCTCGCGCCGATGTAACCCGTTCCGCCCGTGACGAACACCGGCATCCTGTTCAGCTCTCTTCTTTCGGTGCGCTGCGCGGTGCGGCGGTGCGCGTGCGCGCGACGATGGTGACCACGTCGAAGACGATCGCCGTCTCGACTGCGGCGATGCACGCGCCGATCGCCCAGTGCACGTGCAGCCCGATTGCGACGAACGCGAGGATCGCCGCGACGAAGTACGCGCCCGCTTTGGTCACGTCGGTGCGCGCGGTCGCCGTGTTCGCAACGACCGCGCGCCGCACGCCGAAAAACGCCGCGATCGTCACGACCAGCAGCAACACCTCGGCGAACGTGCGCTGCTGCGCGAGCAGGCCGAGGACGACATTGCCGCCGGCCGCGACGAGGATCGCGAGCAGCACGAGCCAGACGATCTCGGCGGTCGAGTTGTCTTTCACGGCTTCGGACGGTTCCACGGGGCGGGCCGGACTCCGCCGTGGAATGCGGCGCCCGTGCCCACCGAGCTGAGCCCGCACAACCCCCGCATCGAGGCGGTCCGCGACCTGCGGACTTCGCGCGGGCGGCGCGCTGCGGGCCATTTCGCCGCCGAGGGCCCGACGCTGCTGGACGAGGCCGTCCACTCCGGGCTGCGCCCGCACGAAATCTTTGCGACCCAGGCGGGGCTCGGGCGATTCGATCCGGGCCGCTTCGAGACCGCGGGGACGGCCGTCTTCGTCGTGCCGGACCGGGTCTTCGCCCGCCTCTCCGACCTCGAGACGCCGACCGGCATCCTCGCCGTGTTCGACCTGCCGGAGCGCACTGCCGCGGACGTGCTGGGCCGCGCCGGCCCGGTGCTGCTGCTGGCGGGCGTCTCCGACCCCGGCAACGCCGGGACGCTGGTCCGTTCCGCTGAGGCGTTCGGCGCCGCGGGGGTGCTGTTCGGGCGCGGCGGTGCCGATCCGTTCGCTCCCAAGGTGGTCCGGGCCGCGATGGGTTCGCTGTTCCGGCTGCCCGTGGCGTCCGTTGAAGCCGAGGAGCTGCTGGCTGCCGCAGCCGCGGCCGGCCGCCCTGTGGTGGCCACCGACGTGGACGGCGAGGACCTCTCCGACGGGATCCCACCCAACGCCGTCCTGGCGATCGGCAACGAACGGCGGGGGGTTCGGGACTGGCTGCCCCGCTGGGACCAAGCCGTTCGTATACCCCAGCGTGCGGACACCGAAAGCCTCAATGCTGCGGTAGCCGGCAGCATCGTTTTATACGAGGCCGCGCGTTGTCAAGAGGCTTGTCAAGTCGCCGAAAAACCCTGATCTGTCAAGACTTGGCGGCCACATAGCAGGGTGCTATACTCCCCTTTGCCGACCCGCGAACACTCGCGAAAACCCGCGCACTGAACGACAGGAGAGGGACCGCCGACGCACATGCGCACCTCCGAAGTTTTCTGGAAATTGTTTAGCACCACGGGCTCGATCAGCGCATACCTGATGTACCGGCACTTGCATCCCTCGCCCGCAAACTAAAAGCGGGCGGCACGACCCGAAAGGGCGCGCGAGAACCCAAGAAAGAAGTTGCAGCACGCCCGGTCCTCCAGGACTGGGCGTTCGCATTTGCATATGACGACGACCGGCATGAACTCACTCGAAAGCAATCTCGCCTCGCTGACCGCGCGCTTCGACGAAGCGGTCGCGAACGCGCCCGACGCGCACGCCCTCGACGAGGTCCGCGTCGCGTTTCTCGGCCGCAGCGGCGAGGTGACCACGGTGCGGCGCGGCATCGGCGCATTGCCGCCGGCCGAACGCCCCAATGCCGGCAAGGTCATCAACGCGGCCGTCGAGGCGCTCGAGGCGAAACTCGCCGGCGCGCTGGGCCGCGTCGAGCGCGCGGCCCTGGAGCGTTCGCTCGACGACACGATCGACGTGACGTTCCCCGGCCCGCCCGCGAACATCGGCGCGATCCACCCCGTCCGCAAAGTGGGATTGGAGATCGCGCGCTACTTCACGCGGCACGGCTTCGCGGTGGTGCTCGGCCCGGAGATCGAGACCGACGCGAACAACTTCGACGCGCTCAACATCCCGCCGGACCATCCCGCGCGCGAGGGGCTCGACTCGTTCTACCTGCGGCCCGATCTCGTGCTGCGCACGCACACGTCGCCCATGCAGGTGCGCTCGATGCGCAAGCACGGTCCGCCGATCGCGATCATCGTGCCCGGCAAAGCGTACCGCCGGGATGCAATCGACGCGCGCCACCTCTACATGTTCCACCAGGTGGAAGGCTTGATGGTGGGCCGCGGCGTCCACTTCGGCCACCTCAAAGGGATGCTGCTCGGGATGTGCCGCGAGCTGTTCGGGCCATCAGCGGACGTGCGCTTCCGGCCGTCCTTCTTCCCGTTCACCGAACCGTCCGCGGAGATCGACGTGAAGTGCCCTGCGTGCGACGGCACCGGCTCGTTGCGTCAGGCGCACGGTGACGCTATCAATTGCCGCACGTGCGGCGGCAGCGGCTGGATCGAGATCGGCGGCAGCGGGCTCGTGCATCCCAACGTGCTGCGGTCGGTGGGCTACGATCCCGACGAGGTGACGGGCTGGGCGTTCGGCTGCGGCTTGGAACGGATCGCCATGAAACGCCACGACATCAACGACATTCGCGCGTTCGTGGAAAACATGCCGGGCTTCGCGGAGGCGCTAGCGTAATGCGCACTCCGATTGCCTGGCTGCGTGACTACGCCGACCTGCCGGAAAATTCCGACGAGATCGTCGCGCGGCTGGCCGCGCTGGGATTTCCGGTCGACGACGTCGAGACGCGTCCGAAGCTCACCAACGTGGTCGTCGGGCGCATCACCAAGCTCGAACGGCATCCCAACGCCGATCGCCTGCAGCTATGCACGATCGACGTCGGCGAGCAAAAGACGCTCCTGATCGCGACCGCCGCGACCAACGTCGCGGAGGGCCAGACGGTGCCGGTCGCGCGCATCGGCGCGGAGCTGGCCGGCGGCTTGAACATCGCGCCGCGCAAGATGCGCGGCATCGACTCGGAAGGCATGCTGATCTCTGCTGAGGAGATCGGCCTGCCCGGCGAGTGGTTCGAGGACGGCATCATGCAGCTCGAACCGGCGATCCCGGTCGGTACGGATGCAATCGCGTACTTCCGGCTCACGGATCCGGTGCTCGACGTGGACGTCACGTCGAACCGCCCGGATGCGCTGTCGATCGTCGGGCTCGCGCGCGAGCTCGCGGCCTCGTTCGGCGTGGCGCTGCGCGAGCCGCCCGTCCACGTGCAGTACGATACCGACGGCGCCGATGACGCGCGCGTGACCATCGAGACCGTCGACTGCAAGCGCTTCGTGTACCAGCGCGCGAGCGGGCTGCGCGTGCGGCCCGCGCGCGCATCGATGCGCATCAAGCTGGCGCTGGCGGGCCAGCGGCCGATCAACAACCTCGTCGACATCTCGAACTTCGCGATGCTCGAGCTGGGTCAGCCGCTGCACTTCTTCGACTGGAACCGCGTCGCCGGCAAGCACCTCGTGGTGCGCGACGCGCGTGACGGCGAGCCGTTCACCACGCTCGACGGCCAGGAACGGACGCTGGACTCGCGCGCGATCGTGATCTGCGACGACGAAGGCCCGACGTCGCTCGCCGGCATCATGGGCGGCCTGCGCAGCGAGGTCGAGGACGCGACGACGGAAGTCCTGATCGAAGCCGCGACGTGGACGGGGCCGCGCATCCGCCGCGCGTCGGTTGCGCTCAAGCTGCGCACCGAAGCGTCAAGCCGGTTCGAGAAGTCGCTGCCGCCGGCGCTCGCGGACCTCGGCGCCGCGCGCGCGGCGCATCTGCTCGAACAAGAAGGCGCGAGCGTGATGATGCCGCACGCCGCGGGCAAACCGGCCGGTACGCCCGCGCCGGTGACGCTGCGCGCGGGAGAGGTGGAACGGCTGCTCGGCTTCACGCTCACGAACGCCGAGATCGAACGCGCGCTGACATCGCTCGGGTTCGTTGTCGCGCGGGACGGTACGAACTTCGTGGTGACGCCGCCGTACTGGCGCGGCGACGTCGCGATCGCCGCCGATCTCATCGAAGAAGTGGCGCGCGTCGTCGGCTACGACCACGTGCGCGCCGAGGTACCGGCCGTCGCGCCGCAGGACGTCGACTCCGCCGAGTTCGACCGCGAGACGGAACTCGCGACGACGCTCGCGGGCCTGGGCTACACCGAGGTGCTGTCGCTGTCGCTGCAGCCGCGCAGCGTGGCCGATACGTGGCGCGGAAACGGCATCGCGATCGAGGAGCCGGTGCAGGTGACCAACCCGCTGAGCGAAGATCAGCGCTACCTGCGGTTCTCGATCGCACCGGCGCTGCTCGGTTTCGCCGCACGCGACCGCGCGGTGCGGCCGTACCGCGTATTCGAGCTCGGGCACGTGTTCCACGATGCCCAACCGGACGCGTCGGAGACCGTGCAGCTCACGGCACTACGCGCCGGCCCTTCGGCAGGCTCAGGACAGCCTCACGAGAGCGCGTTCGGGCGCTTGCAATCCGACGTGTTCGCGCTGCTGCGCCGCATCACGGGCGTCGAGGCGCGGGTGGAGCGCGGCACGTTCCCGTCGCTGCATCCCGGCAAGACGGCGGCGCTGCACGTCGGCGACGCCGTGGTGGGTTACGTCGGCGTCGTCGACCCGCGGCTGGCGCGCGCGTACGATGTTCCGGACACGACGGCGCTGGCGACGCTGTTCGTCGAGAAGCTGCCGCCGTACGTCATGCCGAAGTACGCGCCGCCGTCGAAGTTCCCGCCGGTGGACCGCGACCTCGCGGTCGTCGTCCCGCTCGACGTGCTCGCCGGCGGCCTCGTCGATGCGGTGCGCGGCGAACCGCTCGTGCGCAGCGCGACGGTGTTCGACGAGTATCGCGGCCCGCAGGTGGGCGAAGGCAAGAAATCGCTCGCGCTCCGGATGGTGCTGCAAAGCGATGAAAAGACGCTCACCGACGAGGACGCCGACGCGGCGATGGCGCGCATCATCGCGATCCTGCGCGAGCGATTCGGAGCGGTTCCCCGCGCATGACCTGGCCCGATCTCGTCATCGGCTTCATCGCGCTGCTGTTCGCGCTCAAGGGCTGGAAGCGCGGCTTCGTGGCGGAGATCGGCGGCTTCATCGCGCTCGCCGCAGCGATCTGGGCGGCGATCCACTATCCGGGAACGTTCGACGCGTTCTTCCGTGACACGATGCACCTGGGCGAAGGCTCGGCGCACGTGGTGGGGATGGTGGTCTTCGCGCTCGTCGTCTACGTCGCGCTGATGGTGATCTCGTCGGTGCTCTCACGCATCGCGAAGCTGCCGGTGATCGGTCTGGGCAACGGCCTGGGCGGCGCTTTGGTGGGTGTCGCCAAGGCGCTAGTCGGCGTGTGGGTGGTGCTGTACGTGTTGCTCTTCTTTCCGCTCACGCGCGACATCCGCACGGACTTTCACAACTCGCCGACGGTCGCATTCGTCACGCAACAGAATCCCAAGATCGACGACTTTCTCCGCGGCACGATGCCATGGTTCGTGCGCCCGATGGTGGCGCCGCTGTTCGCGCGGCACCGCGTGTAAATGACGATCGTGGCGCACCCTTCGACACGCTCAGCCGCAGACTGACAGCACGTCAGGGTGACAGAGTTGGACGTCGTCGCTCGGCGACCTTATAAGTCGTCGCTCGGAGACAGCAGCGGCGGCTCCGCATAAGGCACGTCGGGGTATTTCAAGCCGCTACCCGTGTTGATCAACAACACGCGTTCGCCCGCGCGGATCCAACCGCTGCGGCGCAGGGCGATCGCAGCGGCAAGCGTTGCGCCGCCTTCGGGGCACACGAACACGCCGTCGCCGCTCGTGATCTCGTGCTGGCCTGCGAGGATGGCCTCGTCCTCCACGGCGATCGCCGTGCCGTTCGTCGCGGAGAGCGACTCCAGCACCAGAAAATCACCGAGCGCCTTCGGTACGGTGATTCCAAATGCTACCGTGTGCGCGTTCTGCCAGAACTCCGATTCCTTCGCGCCCGCTTCGAACGCGCGCACGATCGGCGCGCAGCCCGTGGACTGCACCGCCACCATGCGCGGCATGCGCGCGTCCGCGAGCAACCCGATCGCCTGCAGCTCGCGTAGCGCTTTGTCGATGCCGATCAAACCGACGCCGCCGCCGGTCGGATAGACGATCACGTCCGGCACGTTCCAGCCGAACTGCTCCGCGAGCTCGAAGCCCATCGTCTTCTTGCCTTCGATCCGGTACGGCTCTTTGAGCGTCGACGCGTCGAATACGCCGCCGCGCGCCACCGCGCGCGCGACGATCTTGCCCGCGTCGCTGATCAGCCCGTCCACCAAGCGCACGTCGGCGCCCGTCATCACCGTTTCGAGCCGGTTCACGTGCGGCGCGCTCTGCGGCATCACGATGTGCGCTTGCATCCCGGCGCGCGCGGCGTAGGCCGACCACGCGCCGCCCGCGTTGCCGTTGGTCGGCATCGCGAACGCCGTGATGCCGAGCTCTTTCGCGCGCGAGACGCCGACCGCCGCGCCGCGGGCTTTGAAGCTCGCCGTCGGCAACAGCCCTTCGTCCTTCACGTAAAGATCGAGACCGTAGCGCGCGCCGGTCCGCGGGAGCGCGAGGAGCGGCGTCATCGTCTCGCCCAGGCTCACGCGATTGGCGTGATCGCGTAGCGGCAGCAACTCGGCGTAGCGCCACAGGCTCGGCTCCCGGTCGCGCAGCGCGTGCGCGGTCAGCGTGCGCGCCGCCGCGGCAAGGTCGTAGCGCGCCAGCAGCGGCTTTCCGTCGGTTCGGCACAAGTTCTGCGGCACGTCGGCGTCGTACCGCTCGCCGCACGCGGAGCATTCGAGGTGCGTAAGCGCGCTGATCATCGCGGCGGCGCATTGCACGGCCCGGCCGCCGCGGCCTCCCGCGCGGGACGCCGCGCGCGAAGCCCGAAGCCCGCCTTATGGTGATGAGGAGCTCCGGGGGTGAAGCACCGCCCGGCCGCGTCTATGCCGGGCGCTCGGCCGACGAGCGCCGCGCCGAACGGCGCGAGCGGCTCCTCGACGCAGGTCTGGAGCTATTCGGGACGACCGGATTCTCCAAGACCACGATCCCGATGGTGTGCTCTGCGTCTGGCGTGACCGCGCGCCACTTCTACGACGAGTTCGACTCGCGCGAGGCGCTGCTGCGTGCGGTCTACGACCGCATTGCGAGCGCGGTGTTCGAGCGCGTGATCCAGGCGCTCCGCGCGCGCGACAAGGACGTCATCGAACGCATCCACGACAGCAACGACGCGTACTTTCGCTATCTCACCAGCGACCCGCGGCTGGCGCGCATCTACACGATCGAGGCGGTCGGGATGCACTCCGATCTGGAGCAGCACCGGCGTGTCAGCCGCGAGGCGTTCGTGAAGAAGCTGACCAAAGCGACGCAGCGGCTTGACGACCGCGGGATCGACAGCCGGCTGCTGAGCGCGGCGCTCGCGGGCGCCGCGCACGATCTGTTGCTGGAGTGGGTGCTTTCCACGCGCCGCCCGTCGATCGAGCGGATGGTGGATACGGTTACGACGCTCTGGATCCGGACGCTCCAACTGGATCGCGAGCTTCCAGCGCCGCCGTAGGGCTCGGCGCGCGCGACGCGATGTAGCGCCGCAGGTGGTAGTCGGCGTCACCCAGCAGCCGCTCGACCATCGTGATGCGCTTGAAGTAGTGGCCGACTTTGTACTCCTCGCTCATGCCGATCCCGCCGTGCAGCTGGATCGCGTTCTGCGCGACGAAGCGGGCCGACTTCGCCATCTGCACCTTCGCCGCCGAAATACCGCGGCGGCGCGCCACCGGGTTGCCGGCCTGCTCGTCGAGCGTCAACGCGGCAAGGTAGGCCACCGAGCGCGCGAGCTCGACCTCGATGAACATCTCGGCCATGCGGTGCTGCAGCGCCTGGAACGAGCCGATCGGCACGCCGAACTGCTGGCGCTGCTTGGTGTACTCCACCGTCGCTTCGAGCATCAGGCTCATCAGCCCGAGCCCTTCCGCGCATAGGGCCGCCGTCGCGTGGTCGAGCGCGCCGTCGAGCAGCGCGAGCCCGCCGCCGACCGGCCCGATCATCTGCGCCGCATCGACGCGCACGCCGTCGAACCGAACGCTCGCGACGTCGTAGCCGTCTTCGGAGGCGTACTGCTCGCGCGTGACGCCCGCCGCGTCCCCCGCCACGGCAAACAGCGAAATCTCGTCGCCGGTCCGCGCCGACACGATGAGCGTCTTCGCCGTGGACGCATCGAGCACGCGCACTTTCGTGCCGCGCAGCACGTATGCGTCGCCATCACGCACGGCGGCGGTTTCCACGGCCGCCGGATCGTAACGCGCGTGCGGCTCTTCGTAGGCGACCGCGAAGCGTTCCGTGCCTTCGACAAGGCGTTCGAGCAGCTCCGTGCGCTCCGCGCCGCGCAGGATCGCCCCGGCGAGCACGACTTGCGAAACGTACGGCGACACGACGAGGCCGCGGCCGAACTGTTCCATCAGCAGCAATGTCTCGAGCGGTCCGCCGAATCCGCCAAGGTCGTCGGGCGCGCCGATCGCGAGCCAGCCCAGCTCGGCGAACTGCGGCCACTTCTCCGTACCCGCGTGATCGCCGGTGGCGAAGCGCGCGACGCTGTCCTTGATCAGGAGCTGTTCGGGTGAGAGCGTGAAGTCCATGTTGATTCGGCCTTAAAGCTTCAGGATGCGCTTGGCGATGATGTTCTTCTGGATCTCGTTGGAGCCGGCGTAGATCGACGTCTTGCGGTAGTTGAAATATCGCGGCGCGAGATGCTTTTCGGCGTACGGCCCCAGCGTGTCGAGCGCGAGTTCGCTGAGCGCCTGCTGGATCTCCGTGCCCTTGATCTTGAGGATCGACGATTCCGGACCGGGGCGCTTGCCGGCGGATTCCGCCGCGAGCGTGCGCAGCTCGGTGAACGCGAGCGCTTCGAGCTCGATCTCGACTTGCGCGATGCGCTCTTCGAGCCGGCGGTCGTCGACGTGCGCGTGCGCGAGCAGCTCGTGCAGCGATTCGAGTTGCTGGCGGCAGCCGGCGATGCCCGCGGTGCCGGTGCGCTCGTGCTCGAGCAAGAACTTCGCGCAGGTCCACCCTTCGTTCTCTTTGCCGACGAGGTTCTCCACGGGCACCACCACGTTCTCGAGGTGGACCTCGTTGATCTCCTTGCCGCCGTCGATCGTCTCGATGGGACGCACCGTCACGCCGGGCGTCTTCATGTCGACGAGGATGAACGAGATGCCCTCCTGCTTCTTCGCGTTCGGGTCGGTGCGCGCGAGTACGAAGATCCAGTCGGCCCACTGCGCGGCGGTGATCCACGTCTTCGTACCGTTGATGAGGTAGTCGTCGCCTTGCCGTTCCGCGCGCGTGGTCAGCGAGGCGAGGTCGGAACCGGCGCCCGGCTCGGAGTAGCCCTGGCACCAAAACTCCTCGCCGCTCGCAATCTTGGGCAAGAAGCGCGCCTTCTGCGCGTCGTTGCCGAACTCGATGATGACCGGCGCGACCATGTGCAAGCCGAACGGCAGCAGCCGCGGCGCCCACCCGTACGCGATCTCCTCGTAGAAGATGTGGCGCTGAATCGGGCCCCAGCCCGTGCCGCCGAGTTCTTTGGGCCAGCCGGACGCAACCCAGCCGCGCTCGAAGAGAATCCGCTGCCAGCGGGAGTAATCGTCCTTGACGAGGTGATCGCCGGCCTGGATCTTGCGGCGGATGTCCTCCGGCAGATGCGTGGCGATGAATTCGCGAACCTCGTCGCGGAAGGCGCGCTCTTCGGGGCTGAACGCTAGATCCACAGCAAACCTCTAATTTCGATGGGAGCGGGACACGTGTTGTTCGACATGAGCGGGAAAGTGGCTTTGATCACCGGGTCGTCGCGCGGGATCGGCCGCGCGATCGCCGAGCGCATGGCGGAGCTGGGCGCGAAGGTCGTGATCTCCAGCCGCAAGGCCGACGCGTGCGCGGAGGTTGCCAACATGATCACCGCGCGCGGCGGGACGGCGATCGCGCAAGCCGCGAGCATCTCGGACAAGGCGCAATTGCAAGCGCTCGTCGACCGCACGCTCGCCGAATGGGGCCGCATCGACGTGCTGGTGTGCAACGCCGCGGTCAACCCGTACTACGGCCCGCTGCTGGACATCAGCGACGAGGCGTTCGACAAGATCATGGCGAGCAACGTGCGCAGCAACGTGTGGCTCGGCAAGATGGTGATCCCCGGCATGGCCGAGCGCGGCGACGGCTCGGTAATCGTCATCTCCAGCATCGCCGGCCTCAAAGGCAACACGATGCTGGGCGCCTACGGCATCTCCAAAGCGGCGGACTTCCAGCTCGTGCGCAACCTCGCGGTCGAGTGGGGACCGCACAACGTGCGCGTCAACGCAATCGCGCCGGCGATCATCCGCACCGACTTCGCGCGCAAGCTCTGGGAAGACCCCGAGATCTACGCGCGCGCCACGCAAGGCTATCCGCTGCGGCGCATCGGCGAGCCCGACGAAGTCGCGGGCGCCGCGATCTTCCTGGCGTCGCGCGCCGGCGCGTTCGTCACCGGCCAAGTGATCACGGTGGACGGCGGCATGACGATCGGCGGCGAGGGCTGAGCGTCGCATTCGTTTACGCCACCTCGAACAACGCCGCGGCGCCCTGCCCGCCGCCGATGCACATCGTCACGACGACCCGCTTCGCCCCACGCCGCTTCCCCTCGATGAGGGCATGCCCCGTCATGCGCGCGCCGCTCATGCCATACGGATGCCCGATGGAAATTGCACCACCGTCGACGTTGAACTTCTCGAGCGGAATCCCGAGCCGCTCGCGGCAGTACAGCGCCTGCACCGCGAACGCTTCGTTCAATTCCCACAAGTCGATGTCGTCGATGGTCAGCCCCTGGCGTTCGAGCAACCGCGGGATCGCGTAGATCGGCCCGATCCCCATCTCATCGGGCTCCAGCCCACTCACGGCCATCCCGCGAAAGAACCCGAGCGGCTCGATGTTGCGCTGCTCCGCAAGCTTCGCATCCATCACGACACACGCCGACGCACCATCGGAGAGCTGGCTCGCATTCCCGGCGGTAATGTACTGATCCTCACCACGCACGGGCTTGAGCTTCGCAAGCCCTTCGAGCGTCGTATCGGCGCGGTTGCCCTCGTCCTTGGTGAGCAGCACGTCCTCGTGCGTGATCTCGCCGGTCTCTTTGTTCTGCACCGCTTTGCGCGTGGCGAGCGGCACGATCTCCGCATCGAATCGCCCCGCCTGCTGTCCAGCGGCCGTGCGCTGCTGGCTAATCAGCGAATACTCATCCTGGCGCTCGCGGCTCACGCCATAGCGCTTCGCGACGACGTCGGCCGTCTCGATCATCGACATCCACAAGTCGGGCTTGTGCTCGGCCAGATATTCTTCGCGCAGATATGTGCGATTCGCATTGGGCTGCACGAGGCTGATCGATTCGAGCCCGCCCGCGACGATCGCGGGCACGCCGTCGACGACGACGCGCTGCGCGGCAAACGCGATCGCTTGCAGCCCGGAGCTGCAGAAGCGATTGATCGTGGTGCCCGCCGTGGTGACCGGCAAGCCGGCGCGAACCGCCGCGAGCCGCGCAATATTATGCCCGGTCGCACCTTCCGGCTCGGCGCAGCCAAGGATCACGTCCTCGATCTCGCCGGGATCGAGCCCGCTGCGCTTCACGGCGTGCTCGATCACGTGCCCGCCCATGGTAACGCCATGCGTGTCGTTGAACGCACCGCGAAACGCCTTGCCGATTGGTGTCCGCGCGGTCGAAACGATCACCGCCTCACGCATGCGCCGTCACCGCCTGACCTTCAGTCGCGAATCCGCGTTTCCACGCGCCGAACGTCCCACCGCTTTCCGCAAGCTGCCGCAGCAGCGGTGCCGGCGCCCAGTAGTCCCCGTGCGCGCGCTCAAAGGTAAGCATGTCGGAAAGTATGTTCTGCAAACCGATCGCATCCGCCCAGCGCAGCGGCCCGCCGCGAAACGCGGGAAATCCATAGCCGTACACCCAGACGACGTCCACGTCGCCCGGGCGCGCTGCGATGCCTTCATCCAAAATCTTCGCCGCTTCGTTGATCAGCAAGTACATGCAACGCTTGAGGATCTCGTCGTTGGAGATCTCTCGCCGCGCGATGCCCGCCTCGCGCGCATTGCGCCCGATCACCTCGTCCACGACGGGATCCGGGATCGGTGTGCGGCTACCAGCTTCATACCGATAAAAACCGGCGCTGGTCTTCTGCCCGAAACGGCCCATCTCGCACAGCTCGTCGCCGACCTTCGAATAACGCCCCTTCGGCGGCGAGATCGCGTTGCGCGCCCGCCGAATTCGCCACCCGACGTCGAGCCCGGCAAGATCGCCCATGGCGAACGGTCCCATCGGAAAACCGAAATCTTTGATCACGCCGTCGACCTGCTGCGGCGACGCGCCCTCTTCGAGCATGAAGCCCGCCTCGCGCGTGTACTGGTGCAGCATCCGGTTCCCGATGAAGCCGTCGCAATTGCCCGCAACCGCGCCGACCTTCTTCAACTGCTTCGCAACGGCAAGCGCTTTGGCGATCGTCTCGGGCGACGTCTTCGCGCCACGCACGATCTCCAGCAGCTTCATCACGTTTGCGGGGCTGAAGAAATGCATCCCAACGACGTCCTGCGGCCGCGACGTCACCCCCGCGATGGCGTCGATGTCGAGCGTCGAGGTGTTGGTGGCCAGGATCGTCCCCGGCTTCGCAATCGCATCGAGCTTGCGAAACACGTCCTGCTTGACGCCCATCTCCTCGAACACCGCCTCGATGACGAGGTCGACGTTCGCCGCCGCGTCGAGCGACGTGACGTACTGAATACGCGCGAGCCGCGCGTCCATGTCTTCTTGCGACAACTTGCCTTTACGCGCCGTCGCCGCATAGTTGCCGGCGATGATCCCGCGCGCGCGCTCGATGACGTCGGGAGCAAGATCGACGAGCGTCACGGCGACGCCCGCGTTCGCACACGCCATCGCGATCCCGCTGCCCATCGTGCCGCCGCCGATGACCGTCGCGGTTCGCACCGCAAACGGCGGCAGAGCACTGCCGTCGGGCAGCTTCGCCGCTTCGCGCTCGGCAAAGAAAATATGCAGCCGCGCCTTGGACTGCTCCGACGCGATCAGCTCGATGAACCGCTCGCGCTCGCGCGCAAGCCCATCGGCGAACGGAACGTGCAGCGCGTCGTCGACGCAATCGATCGCGCGGTGCTCGGCCAACCCGCCGCGCGCTTCGGGCTGCGCGCGCTTGCGCGCGGCTTCGATCGCCCCGTCATCGGGCGGCGCATCGAGCGCGCTCGCACGCCGCCGCGGTCCACCCGCCTTCGTGCGCGCGAACGCGACCGCGGTATCGAGCAGATCGCCGTCCTCGGCGAGCACGTCGACGAGCCCGAGCGCGGTCGCCCGAGCGCCGTCGACGGGATCGCCGGACAAAATCAACTCGAGCGCAGCCTGCGCACCGGCCAGCCGCGGCGCGCGCTGCGTGCCACCGGCGCCGGGCAGCAGCCCGCGCTTGATTTCGGGAAACCCGAGCCGCGCGCCGGGCGCGGCGACGCGGTAATCGCAGCCGAGCGCCGTCTCGAAGCCGCCGCCGAGCACGTTGCCGTCGAGCGCTGCGACGACAGGCTTCGAGGACTTCTCGAGCACCTCGATGAGGTCGCGCACGTTCGGCCGCGGCGGCGGGTCCTGGCCGAAGCCTTTCATGTCGGCACCGCCGCTGAAGTTGCCCCGCGCACCCGTCAGCACGATGGCTTTGACGGCGGAATCAGCCTGCGCAGCCTCGAGCGATTCGATCACGGGCGCAATCGACTGCGCCCCCAGCGCGTTGACCGGCGGGCTGTCGATCTCGATGACGGCAACCCCATCGCGAACGGCTATCGGCACTTCGACTTCTCCTTTGAGCCGCGGAGGCTTCGGCGCCCAATTGAACGTCCCTGGTAATCCGACAAAGAGACGTTCCCGATGCTGTCGAGATCGTGGCGCACCCTTCGACAAGCTCAGGGTGACATTGAGCGAAGGTCCTTCGACTAGGCGAGCACCCCTAACCGTCCCGGAGGCGGGGGAGTGACGTTGCTGCGGCGGGGCGTTGCGGAGTCGCGGAGGCCTGGAGGGCCGGGAGCGACGGAGCACCGAGTGTTCCGGAGCGCAGGATGCGCGTAGGGACACGTCCCCGAGGCAGCAACGTCACTCCCCCGCCGCGCCCGCGACGATAAACGGCATCAATACCCGAGGTAAGACCGCCGAACCCGATCGTCTTTGAGGAGCTGGTCACTAGACCCGGAAGCCGCAACCCGCCCAGTCTCGAGCACATACGCGAAGTCAGCGGTAGCAAGCGCGATGGTCGCGTTCTGCTCCGCCACGAGAATGCTCACCCCGTCCTGCTTATTGATCGTGCGGAGCAGCGCGAAGATGTCGCGCACGATCAGCGGCGCAAGCCCAAGCGAAGGTTCGTCGAGCAGCAACAGCTGCGGGTCGAGCATGAGCGCACGCGCGATCGCGAGCATCTGCTGCTCGCCGCCGCTGAGCGTGCCCGCGGCCTGATTCTTGCGCTCGGTGAGCCAGGGAAAATAGCCGCTGACGCGGTCGATGCGCTTGCGCACGCGGGCACGATTGCCTTCGACGTACGCGCCCAGCATCAAGTTGTCCCACACCGTCAGGCTGCTGAGCGTGCCGCGGCCTTCGGGGACGTGCGCGATGCCGTTGCGCGCGGCGTCCTCAGGCCGGCGGCCCAACGGCTTGCCGGCGAACACGACGGTGCCCGTCGTTTTGATCGCGCCGGTGAGCGCGCGCAACGTGCTGGTTTTGCCGGCGCCGTTCGCGCCGAGCAGCGCGACGATCGCGCCTTGGGGCACCGCGAGGTCGACGCCGTGCACCGCTTCGATCTCGCCATAGCGCGCGTGCAGATCGCGCGCTTCGAGCAGCACGCCGTTAGACGGTTCCAAGGTATGCCTCGATCACCGCGGGATTCTGCTGGATCGTTTCGGGCGGGCCGTCGGCGAGCTTGCGCCCGGACGCGAGCACCACGATGTGGTCGGAGATGCTCATCACGAGCGCCATGTGGTGCTCCACCATGAGGATCGTCGTGTCGAACTCCGCCGCGACGCGCTTGATCTGCGCGCCCAGCGCAGCCACTTCCTCATGACCGAGTCCGGCGGCGGGTTCGTCGAGCAGCAGCAGCTCGGGCTTGGCCATGAGCGCACGCGCGAGCTCGACGGCTTTGCGGGTGCCGAACGGAAGCCCCAGCACCCAGCGGTGCGCGTACTTCGCCAAGCCGAGCCGGTCGAGGATCTCGAGCGCTTCGGCTTTGGCCTGCGCTTCGAAGCGGCGGCCGGCCAAGCCGGCGGGAAAGCGCGCGTGCCCGCCCACGAGCACGTTGTCGAGCGTCGACATGTGGTCGAACAGCGCGACGTTCTGAAACGTGCGCGCGATGCGTTTCCCGGCGATCTGCTGCGGCGAGCACCGCAGCAGATCGTCGTCGCGGAACAGCACCTGCCCCGAGTTGGGCTGGTACAGCCGCGTGATGCAGTTGAAGCACGTCGTCTTGCCGGCGCCGTTCGGCCCGATCAATCCTACGATGTGGCCATCCTCGACGTCGAACGACACGTCGCTCAACGCCGTGATGCCGCCAAAGCGGATGGTCAGGTCGCGGACCGCCAGCAATGACGCCATGCAGTTACCTCGACGCCGTCTTCGTGCTGCGCGTGTCGGTGAGGATGCCCATCGGCGACCACGTCTTACCGGCCCAGCGCGCGGCGATCAGCTGCGTGATGGGGAAGCGGACGTTCGGCGACGTCTTGACGACGACGCCCGGGTACACCAGCGGGTTGTCCTTCTCGGTGAAGTTGGACACGACGTCCATCACCTTTTTACGGGTGAGGTCCTTGCCGGCGCGCTTGAGCACGTCGACCATCGTGTACGCGATCGAGACGCCGTACAGGTAGTTACCGTCCTCTTTGTCCGCGGCCGGCAGATACTTGGTCATGACCTCGTTGTAGAACTTCATGCCGGGATCGCTGCCAAAACGCGCCGGGTTGGCGGGGTCTTTGAGGTACACCGTGGTGAGGATCCCGGCGATCGCACCCGGTCCGCCGGCCTTCTCCGCCGCGCGCATGTACGGGATCGCGTTGGCAACGTTGTTGAGGTACGTGACGGGATGCCACGACTGCTGCGCGGCGAGCACCATCGCTTGGATCGCGAACTTGGGCGTCGCGAAGATCATGAACGTGTCGCAGCCCGCGGCCTTGAGCGACGCGATCTGCGACGACACGCTCGGGTCCGACGTTTCGTACGACGCCATCTTGCAAATGAGGTTCTGATGCGAGCCCAGGCCGCGCTTGAGGCCGGCGTTCATGTCCTCGCCGTAGTCGTCGTTCTGAAAGAGCACCCCGATCTTCGCTTTGGGATGCTCGCGCAACACGTCTTGTGCGTAGAGCACGCCTTCGGCCTGATAGTCGGGCTGCCAGCCGATCGTCCACGGGAACTTCGAGGTGTCCTTGCCCCACGTCGTCGCGCCCGTCGCGACGAAGAGCTGCGGCACTTTGTTGTCGTTCAGGTACGGGCGAATCGCGGTGTTGACGGCGGTGCCCAGCGTGTCGAAGATCGCGAACACCTTGTCCTGCTCGACGAGCTGGTGCACGATCTGGACCGCCTGCGGCGGGCTATAGCCGTCGTCTTTGTCGATGTACTTGATCTTGCGGCCGTTGACGCCGCCCTTGTCGTTGACGTAGCTGAAATACGCCGCGATGCCTTTGCCGATGTTGCCGTACGCCGACGCAGGCCCGCTATACGGATGCGTGCCGCCGAGCACGATCTCGGTGTCGCTGACGCCGGGGTCGGCGGCGAACGCCGGCGCGATCGTGCTGCCGGTCATAGCGAGCGCGAACATCGCTGCGAACATGCCGGTTCCGGCTTTTCTGACCAATGGTTTCATGGGTACTCCTCGACTGCGCCGAGCCGGCGCCGGGCTTGCGCTACTCGCGCGAGGGTTGGATCACGGGTTGTCTTTGAACGAACCGGCGAATCAAACGTTGCACGCCGCCGACGATTCCGTCCGGGACGAACAGCATCATGAGGATGAGCGTCACGCCGTACACGACGCTCGTTCCACCGGCTCCGGCGAGTTGGGCGACCAGCGGTAAGAACTCGATGACGAGCGCGCCGACGAGCGCGCCCCAGAACGTGAGGATGCCGCCGAGCACCGCGCCGATGAGCAGCGTCAGCGACAGCGCGAAGCTGAACGTGTCGGGGCTGACGAAGGCGGTCGCGATCGCGACGAAGGCGCCCGCGACGCCGGCGAGCACGGCACTCCATCCGAACGCGAGCGTCTTGTAATAGTACGGGTTGATGCCGAACGACACCGCCGCGACGGGATGGTCGCGCAGCGCGCGCAACGCCCGCCCGAGCTTCCCTTTGACGAGCAGCGCGGAGGCGAGGAAGCAGATGCCGGTGACCGACCAGGCGACGTAGTAGAGCCAGTGCTGGGCGTCGAGCGGGAACCACGCGGGCGCCTTCACCGCATCGAGCGACATGCCGCCGAAGCCGCCCGTGATGTCCTTGTAGTGTTTGAGAAACGACGGCGTCGCGACCGCGAGTGAGAATGTCGCGAGCGCGAGATAGACGCCCGCCAAACGCAGCGCGATCATTCCGATGAAGAGGCCGAACACACCGCACGCGAGCGCGGCGAGCGGCACGCCGATCCAGTACGGCCAGCCCGCGTTGTGCGCCAGCACCGCGGCGACGTATCCGCCAAGCGCCATGAACGCGCCGTGTCCGAGCGAGATTTGCCCGTTCATCCCGGTGAGAATGATGAGCCCCAGCACCGCAATCGCGTACGCGGCGACGAAGATGAGGTCGAACACGAGAAACGACGGCAGCACGGCCGGCAAGACGGCGATCACGGCCACCGCGATCGCTACCGGGGTCCAGCGCTTGAGATCCGACCGTGTCATGCGACGGCCACTAAACGCGCTGCACCGTCGTGCGCCCGAACAATCCCGACGGCTTCACCATCAGCACCACCACGATGATCGCCAGCGCGGCCGCGAGCCGCAACTCGTTGCCGATCGCTTCCACGTACGTCCCGAGCAGGTTCAACACGACGCCGAGTAGCAGGCCGCCGACGACGGCGCCGATCGGGCTTTCGATCCCGCCAAGCACGGCCGCGGCGAACGCGTAGACGATCACCGTCTGCATCATGTTCGGGTCGAGGAACACCAGCGGCGCGACCATGATCCCCGAGATCGCGCCGACCACCGACGCCAGACCCCATCCGAGCGCGAGCATCCAACCCACGTGGATGCCCAGCACCCGGCTCTGCTCGGGATAGATCGCCGCTGCGCGCATCGCGAGCCCGATCTTGGTCTTCTGGAAGAATAGCGAGATCAAGCCCAGCGTGATCAGCGAGACGACGATCACGCCCACGTCCTGCGCCGAAAAGTTGATGCCGAAGAACGAGAGCGGCGACGTGGGGAACGGCGTCGGGAACGACTTCACCACGTAGCCCCAAAAATAGCCCGCCAGGCCGTTCGCGACGGTAAAGATGCCGAGCGTGACGATGACGACCGTGAGCTGCGGCGCGCGCTCGACGGGCCGCACGACGATGCGTTCCAGCGCGACGCCGCCCACGAACGCGATGAGGATCGTCAGCGCGAACGCCGCCAAGATGGGCATCCCGGTCTGCGTCAGCTGCCAGGCGATGTACGTGGTGAACATTGCGAGCTCACCTTGCGCGAAGTTGATGATGCCCATCGCCCGGTAGATGAGCACCAAAGCGAGCGCCATGCTCGCGAAGATCGATCCCGTCGCCAAACCGCTGACGATTTGCTGAGCCAGGTCGTGCAATACGCTCGGCCTCTTTCCTTATCGTTCCGCGGTGGCCCGCGTCCGGAAAAGTGCTATGTCGGTCCGCAGCTTTCCTTCGCACGGTTCGCTTCAAACCGGCAAGGGTTTCCGAGACCTCGGTCAGTGCAGGTGCGCGAGGGTGTGCTTTGCGAGCGTGACGGCGCGCGCGGTGAGCGGCGGCCCGCGGAGGCCGAAGATGTTGAAGACCAGCGCGACGGTGCCCTTGCGGGCGTAGACGTTCGAGTTGATCGAGACCGCTTCGTCGCCGACGCCGTTCAGCTTCGCCGCCGGCGCCGCCGCCGCGCTCGCCGTTTGTTTGACGATGTCGATGAAACGCATGTGCGCCTCGGCCGGACTTCCGTAGCGGAAGGCCGTAACCACGACCGACTGCAGCGGCTTGGTCCCGTGGAACGAGCAGGACCGGCTCGGCCCGGCGGTCATGCCTTTGACCGACGTGATGGGCGACCCGATGCCCGCCGCAGCGTCGGCCTTCGCGACGAGCGCGCACGGGTCGGGCGGCTCGGCCGCCGCGCCCGCGGGCACACCCGCGAGCAGCGCGAGCGCGAGGATGAGCAGGCTGAGCCGGCGGGCGGGCATGCGGGCCGGTTCGTCGGGGGCCCCTCGCAGCCTGCGCCCGGTGCCTGCCGGAGCCAGCCGAGTCAATTCTCCCCGTTCAATCATACTGCGGCGGCAGGCTGTTCGGCCTCCAAAAATACTTTGAGCGCGGCTTGCACGCCGGTACCCACATGGATCGTCGCGCCGGCTTCTAACAGTGCGATCTCAAGCGCGCCGAGCGCGCCCAGCACGTCGGTTTGGGTGAGGTCGCCCATCGTGCCGATGCGCACGATCTTGCCCTTGAGCTCCTTCTGCCCGCCGCCGACGATGACGCCGCGCGACTCGCGCAAGCTCGTGCGGATCGCGTCGCCGTCGATCCCCTCCGGGACGCGGATCGCGACGACGGTCGGCGAGTGCGCGCCGTCGTTGGAGTACAACTGCAGTCCCAGCGCGCGCGCCGCGGCGCGGATCGCGCGCGCGTAGCGCGCGTGGCGCTCGTGCACCGCGGAAGCACCGATCCGCTCGAACTCGTCGAGCGCCGCGTCGAGCGCGAACACGATCGACACGGGCGGCGTCCACGGCGTCTGGCCGATCGTCGCGAACTCGCGCGCTTTCTTCAAGTCGAAGTAGAACCGCTGCGCGCCGACGTTCGCATCGATGCGCTCCCACGCGCGCGGCGCGACCGCCACCATCGCGACGCCGGGCGGCGCGGCGAGCGCTTTCTGCGACGCGGCGACGACCACGTCGAAGCTCCAATCGTCCATCGCAAATTCGCTCGCGGCGAGCCCGCTGACCGAATCGACGACGACGTACGCGCCGTACCCGCGCAGCGCGGCGGCGAGCGACGCCATGTCGTTTTGCACGCCGGTGGACGTCTCGTTATGCGTGAGCAGCACGCCGTCGAAACGCTGCTCGCCGCGGTTCGCGTTGAGCCGCGCGCGCAACACGTTCGGATCGACCGCATGGCCCCACGGCGTGTCGAGCACTTCGACCTCGCAACCGAAGGTGCGCGCGATCGCGATCAGCCGTGCGCCGAACACGCCGATCGGGCACGCCAGGACGCGGTCGCCGGGCCCGAACAGGTTGCCGACGGCGGCTTCGAGCCCGCCGGTCCCCGACGCGCCGAGCAGCAGCACGTCGGCCCGCTCCGTGCCGAAGATGGGCTTCATGCGCGCCGTGATGCGATCGAGCAGCGCTTTGAACTCGGGGCCACGGTGGTCGATCATCGGCTGCGCCGACGCGGCGAGCACGGACTCGGCCACGGTGACGGGACCGGGGATGAACAGCAGGCTCTTCGACAACGGCTTCTCCGGCGGACGTTCGGCGGTGCGCGGTGTATTCGACATCCGATGAAGTCCCCCGGTCGCAAGATCCGGCTGACGGCGTACTCGGCCTGCGCGGGTTGAGCGAGTAAAGTCGGCTCTGCCGACCTGGCGCAGGTCCTGCGCCGCTTGCCGCCCGTAACGGACCCGAACGTCCTCGTCGGACACGCGACGAGCGACGACGCCGGAGTCTACCGCCTCAGCGCCGAGCTGGCCCTGGTCCAGACGGTCGACTTCTTTACGCCCGTCGTGGACGACGCGTTCGACTTCGGGCGGATCGCCGCGGCGAACGCGCTCAGCGACGTGTACGCGATGGGCGGCATCCCGCTGACCGCGCTCAACATCGTCGCGTTCCCCGTCGAGGACCTGGGCACGGAGCTGCTCGGCGAGATCCTCGCGGGCGGCGCGGCGGTAGCGGCCGAGGCGGGGGTCGTCATCCTCGGAGGCCATACGATCAAGGACGCCGAGCCCAAATACGGACTGGCCGTTACCGGAACCATTCGTCCTGAAGGGGTCGTTAGAAACGGCGGAGCCCGTCCCGGCGACACGCTGCTTCTCTCCAAACCGCTCGGGACGGGCATCCTCACCACCGCGCGCAAGCGCGACCTCATCACGGACGCCGAGCTGGCGCCCGCGATCGAGCAGATGGCGCGCCTCAACGACCGCGCCTCGCGCGCGATGCTCGCCAACGGCGTGCACGGCGCCACCGACGTCACCGGCTACGGTCTGATCGGACACGCGGGCGAGATGGCGCGCGCGTCCGGCGTCGCGCTCGCGTTCGACGCGCAGCGCGTGCCGCTGTTCGACCGCGTGCTCGATCTCATCGCGCGCGACGCGGTCCCCGGCGGGACGCGCGACAACCTCGCGGACCACGCTCGCTTCACGCGCTATGCCGACGGCGTCGATGAAGCGCACCGCATCGCGCTGTCCGACGCGCAAACGTCGGGCGGATTGCTCGTCGCGATCCCGCGCGAGGGCGCGGAGCGCATGCTCGCGGAACTGCGCGATCTCGGCACCGCGGCGATCGTCGGCGAGGTGATCGACGGGCCCGCCGGCACGGTGTTCGTCCGGTAACGTTCGTGCGCTACGACGTGGTGGTGCTGGGCCTGGGCGGGATGGGCAGCGCCGTCGCCGCGCACGCGGCGGCGCGCGGTCTGCGCACGCTGGGGATCGAACGGTTCGGGCCGGCGCACGCGCGCGGCTCGTCGCACGGCGACACGCGCATCATCCGGCAAGCATACTTCGAGTCGCCGGACTACGTGCCGCTGCTGCGCCGCGCGTACGCGCTGTGGGACGCGCTGGAGGCGCGCACCGCGATAACGCTGCGCGCGCAGACCGGCGGGCTGTTCGTCGGCCGCCCCGACACGCACGTGGTCGCGGGCACGCTCGCGAGCGCGCGGCAGTGGGACCTCGCGCACGACGTGTTCGACGCCGCCGGCCTGCGGCGGCGATTCCCCGCGACGACGCCGCGCGACGACGAGATCGGCGTGTACGAAGCGGTCGCGGGCGCGCTCTTTCCCGAAGCCGGCGTGCACGCGCACCTGCTCGACGCTGCCGCAGCCGGCGCGGAGCTGCGGTTCGGCGTCGCGGCGAGCGGTTGGGATGCGGGCGACGCCGGCGTGCGCGTTGCGCTGGGCGACGGCACGCACGTTGAAGCGGAGCGGCTCGCGATCTGCGCGGGCCCATGGTTCGACCACATCGCGCCCGACGCCGGCATCCCGTTGCGCATCGAGCGCAACGTGCAGTTCTTTTTCGCGCCGAACGACCGCGCCGCGGTGTCGCCCGACCGCCTGCCGATCTGGTGCTGCGAGCGCGCCGGCGAGCGCATGTTCTACGGCTTCCCCGACTTCGGCCATGGCGTGAAGGTCGCGCACCACGGCAGCGGCGTCGATGCCGATCCCGACGCGCTCGATCGCACCGTGCGCGACGACGAGATCGCGTACGCGCGGGCGGCGCTGGCGTCGTTCGTGCCGGCGGCGAGCGGCGCGTTCGTGCGCGCCATGGTGTGCATGTACTCGAACACGCCCGACGAGCACTTCGTCATCGGCGCGCACCCGCGCCAATCGCGCGTCGTGCTCGCCGGCGGCTTTTCGGGCCACGGCTACAAGTTCACGCCGGTGGTCGGCGAGATCGTCGCGGCGCTGGTGGCCGGCGAGGCCCCGATGTTTGCTCTGGATCTCTTCGCGCCGAATCGATTCGCGCTACGTTGACGTTGCGCGCCACCCGCTACCATTCGCGCGACAAGGCCTGCGACCGCGTTCGGCAGAACGGGGCGCTCGATATGGCAGATCGTGTTTTCGGCCCGCACGTCAGCGGTCTCAACGTGCTCGGCATCCACATCGGCGCGACGACCGAGGTGTTCAGCGACACCTCCGGTGGGAAGACGGTGCCGGGTTCGCTGAGCGTCGTACTCAGCCCGCCGCTGGGCCAGAGCGCGACGATCGCGAACGTCGCCGACGGGCAGAGCGCGACGCTGCAAGTTACGCCCGGGATCAGCGTGACGGGAACGATCGCCAACACGCGCACCGACGCGGCCTTCGGGGGCGCGCCCGAGGTGTTCGTGTTCCAAGTCGTGCTGCGCGCGACCGGCTCGGTCAAAGCCGGTGGCATCTTCTCCATCCCGGTCAGCGCGCAGATCGATGCGTTCGACGTTCACGTCCCGACCGATCCGAACGTGCACGGCCAGATCGCCTCACAAACGAGCTGAGCGAGATCGCCGCCGCGGCGCTTGCCGCGGCTCCCGGCGGGTGCGCGTGATGGAACGGCACCATGACGACATCCGCCGTCCACTACGGTTCGCTCGCGTTCCCGCGCGCGGCGAAAGAGCTCGTCGACGGTGCGCTCGCGTACTTGCGCCGTGACGCCGTCGAGCGCGATGTGATCCGGCGCGTCGAGCACAGCCCCGTGCCGCACCGCATCACGATCAACCACCACGGTGACGACGCGTACTTGCCGTGGAAGCACACGGTCCGCTGGGATCCCACCAGCGCGATGCGCACGACGCACCACCATGGCCGGCAGTCGCCCGCATTATGCCTGGGCCACGAGCTCGACCACGCCGCGATCGACGACCGCACCTTCGAGCGGCTCGTCGACGTTCCCAACCGCCGGTTCGACAACGCCGAAGAACGGCGCGTCATCCTGGGCTCGGAGCGCCACGCCGCGCGCACCCTCCACGAGAGCACGCGCAGCGACCACCGCGGCCGGCTCTACCGCGTGGCGAACCCGATCGACCGCCGATAAGACTTCCGCTTTCGGACTTCGGGCCGCGGCCCGAAGGAGGACTTCACGGCGCCGTTCAGGCGCCGCGAAGTCTAGCGGCCGCGCTTGGGCGCGGCGCCGCGCGCGGTGCGCGGCGTGCGCTGGGTGCCGTTGCGCTTCGCGCTGGGGCGCAGCGCGACGACGTTGTTGCGGCGCGCGCTCGCCGACGGCGGCTCGATCGCGCCCAAAAGCACCGGCGTGATCACCCGCTTGCCGAGCGCGTTCTCGAACACTTCGCTCAGCTCGTCGACCGGAACGAACTCGATCGCGTCGCGCACTTCCTTTGGCACGTCGTCGAGATCGATCTCGTTGCGGCGCGGGATGAGCACCTTCGTGATGCCGGCCCGCTTCGCGCCGAGCACCTTCTCCTTGAGACCGCCGATCGGCAGCACCTGACCGGTCAGCGTGATCTCGCCGGTCATGGCGACTTCCGGATCCACTTTCAAGCCGGTGAGCAGCGACGCGATCGACGTGGCCATCGCGATGCCCGCGGACGGACCGTCCTTGGGAATCGCTCCGGCCGGGATGTGGATGTGCAGGTCGTGCTTGCCGAACCAGTCGTCCGGCAACCCGAGCTCGGACGAGCGCGACCGCAGGAACGAGATGGCTGCTGTGGCCGACTCTTTCATCACGTCGCCGAGCTGGCCGGTGAGCGTGAACTTGCCGGTGCCGGGCATCGCGCTGGTCTCGATGAACAGGATGTCGCCGCCGACCGGCGTGTAGAACATCCCGGTCGCGACGCCGACCGACGCCGTGCGCCGCCGGACTTCGTTGTAGAAGCGCGGCTTCGCCAGAAAATCGACGAGGTTCTCCGGTTTCACCTTGAGCTTGTACTTCGGGTCTTCGGCGACTTTGCGCGCGACTTTGCGGAACGTCGTGCCGATCTCGCGCTCGAGGTTGCGAACCCCGGCCTCGCGCGTGTAGTCGACGATGATCTGCTTGAGCGCCGCATCGGTGATCTGCACCTGCGCTTCGCGCAGCCCGTTGGCTTTCTTCTGCTTGGGCACCAGGTAGCGCTTGGCGATCTGCAGCTTCTCCAGCTCGGTGTAACCGGAGAGGTTGATGATCTCCATGCGGTCGCGCAGCGCGCTGCTGATGGAGTCCAGCGTGTTGGCCGTGCAGATGAACAGCACGCGCGACAGGTCGAACGGCAGGTCGAGGTAGTGGTCGCGGAACGTGTTGTTCTGTTCCGGATCAAGCACTTCGAGCAGCGCGCTCTGCGGGTCGCCACGGAAGTCGCCGCCCACTTTGTCGATCTCGTCGATCATCATCACCGGGTTGTTGGTCCCGGCGTCGCGCAGCGCGCGCACGATCGTCCCCGGCATCGCGCCGATGTAGGTGCGGCGGTGGCCGCGAATCTCGGCCTCGTCGCGCACGCCGCCGACCGACAGGCGCACGAACTTGCGCCCCATCGCCTTGGCGATCGACTGTCCCAGCGACGTCTTGCCGACGCCCGGCGGTCCCACGAAGCAGAGGATCGGGCCCGTCAGCTTGTTCTTGAGCTTGCCGACGGCGAGGTACTCGACGATGCGGTCCTTGATCTTTTCGAGATCGTAGTGGTCTTCGTCGAGGATTTCGCGCGCCCGCGCGATGTCGATCTGGTCCGACGTCGACGTGCCCCACGGCAACTGCGTGAGCCAGTCGAGGTACGTGCGGATGACGCTGTACTCGGGCGACGCCGTCGGGACTTTCGTGATGCGGTCGAGCTCGCGATCGGCCGCCTTCTTCACGTCCTCGGGCATCTTCGCTTCGTCGATCTTCTTGCGCAGCTCGTTGGCTTCGGCAACTTGCGGATCGCCTTCGCCCAGCTCTTCCTGGATCGCCCGCATCTGCTGGCGCAGGTAGAACTCGCGCTGGTTCTTCTCCATCTCGCGCTGGATGTCGGACTGGATCTTGTGGCCCAGCTCGACGACTTCCAGCTCTTTGGTGATGAGCATCGTGAGCTTGCGCAAACGCTTCGCCGTGTCGCGCTCTTCGAGGATCGCCTGCCGGTCGGCCGTTTCGAGCCGCATCGTGGACGCGACGAAGTAGCCCAGCAGGTTGGGATCGGAGATGTTGTTGACCTCCATCTCCATCTCGCGCGGCGCCTGCGGCAGATAGCCGAGCAGCTTCTGGAACAGCGAGCCCAGGTTGCGCTGCATCGCGACGAGCTGATCGCCGTCCTTGGTGACGTCGGGCAGCTCGGTGTACGTGGACGCGAGGTACGGCTCGGTCGCGACGAACTGGTCGATGCGGAACACGGGGCCGCCGGCGACGATGCAGCGCAGCGTGCCGTCCGGAACCTTGAGCATCTTCTGGATCGTGCCGATCGTGCCGATGCGGCGCAGATCGTCCGGACCCGGATCTTCCGTGTCTTTGTCCTTGAGCGCGACGAGCCCGATCTGCTTGCCTTCGCGCAGCGCTTCTTCGACGAGCTGGATGCCGGGCCGCTTGACGACGGCGAGCGGGATGACGGTGTTCGGAAACAGCACCGCGTCTTGCAACGGGAGGATGCCGAGGATTTCGGGGGTCTTGTCGGGTTTCGCCATTACGCGGGGGTCCTTCTGACCGTCATGCGGATCTCGGTCCGCACGATCGGGAACTTCTGAGATTGGGCGAGCGGGAGACGGATCGTGAGGATCCCGTCGCGATACTGCCGCCGTCGCGCCGTCGTCGAGGACGGGCGCCGGGAGGCGGATCTGCTTGAGAAACTCACCGTACTGGATTTCTTTGCGCAAGAGCGAGCTGTTGCGCGACACGTCGCGCAAAGCGCGCCGGCCTGCGATGGTGAGATATGCATCGTCAACGGAAAGCAGCAGCGAGTCGGCGTCGGCGCCCGCGAGCTCGACGTGGACGACGATCGTCCGGTCGTTCTCGTCCACGTGGACGTCGGTGTTGGGCTCGAACCGGCCGTGCGCACCGCGGGGTGCGAAAAGCCGCTCGAACTCGATCAGATCGTCGTGGTTGCGCACGCGCACGACTCCTTTCCGTTCTGCATTAGCACTCGTCGAAACACACTGCCAGGAGCCGGGGTTGCCGGGTTGCCCTTGGGGCCGTGCGTCCGAAAGCGTACCGACGAATGGCCGTTGATTCGGTACAGTGGGAACACAGCGCCGCTTCCCACTGGGGAGGCGGTCGCGGTCGTTGCGAGGTTCCCACGCTTACCGCCTTAGACAACCACCTGATCGAAGCGCTGCCCTCCGACGTGCGACGCGCCGTCGACGAGGCCCTCGAACGGGTCCACGTCCCGGTCAAGATGCTCATCTACGAAGCCGGCGGCCGCATCGGTCACGTCTATTTCCCCATCGACGCGGTCATCTCGGTCGTGACCGTCATGCGCGACGGCACGCAGATCGAGGTGGTCACCGTCGGCCGTGAAGGCCTCACCGGAGCGCAAGGCCTTCTCGACGGCCCCGTCGCTTCGCAGCTCACGTACTGCCAGGTGGCGGGCGAGGCGTACCGTCTGCCGTTCGGCCGGTTTGTCGCGCTTTGCGACGCCCACCCGGAGTTACGCCAATTGGCGGAGCGCTATCTCAGCGCCCAGCTGGACGTCATGGCGCAATCGATCGCCTGCAACCGGCTGCACTACGTGCACGAGCGCTGCGCGCGCTGGCTGCTCATGACCTACGACCGCGTCGGCCGGGACGAGTTCCCGCTGACGCACGAAGTCCTCGCCACGATGCTCGGCGTCCGCCGGGCCGGCGTCAGCATCGCAGCGGCCGCGTTGCAGCATGACGGATCGATCCGCTACCGCCGCGGCCGCTTCAGCGTCGTGGATCGCACGGCCCTCGAGCTGGCGGCGTGCGAGTGCTACCCGGCGATCACCGAGGCGTTCGCCCGCCGGCGGCTCGAGCCGTAGTCCGGGGCGAGGGCCCAATCCACACCGTCCACAGCGCAGTGTGTAAAGTAACACGCCGTTAATGAAAGCGGCCGCTCAGCCTCGGGGGTGAGGGAACCGCGGCGAAGTCCGACGAAAGTCGTTTGCCCGCACTCGCCACCGACACTTACGGACTGCCGATGGACTTAGCGATTTCGCCGCCCGCCGCCGGCCCGGCGACCGACCTTCTTCGGACGTCGCTCATCGAGCGTGTCCGGTCTACCCGGCCTGCGATCGTCTCCCTCGTCGCGCCGGCCGGGTTTGGCAAGTCCACCTTCGTCCGCCAGCTGCTCGAAGGCTCGGCGTTCGCGGTGTGCGACTGCCGCGGCGTCACGACCGACGTCGACCTGGCCCGCCGCGTGATCCCGGCGCTCGCCGACGAAAACCCGGAGCGCAGCGCCAACCTGTCGCAGAGCGAGGCGATGCTGGGCGACGGCCATGCGTCCGCGGCGGACCGGGTGGGCGTGACGCTGGCCGCGTGGCGCGTGCGCCCGCCGGGCCCGTCGGTGTTCGTGTTCGAGAACACCGAGGACGCGATCGCCGGCCCGAGCGCGCGCGAGCTGCTGGCGAAGTTGCTGGCGAGCCGCACCGACGGGCGCACGATCGTAATCTGCTCGCGCGAGTCGCTGCGCATGCACTTGTCGCGCTTCGCGCCGCCGCACCAGATCCTCAGCTTGCGCGCGTCCGATCTTGCGTTTACCGCCGCCGAGATCCAGGCGATCTTTCGGCCGACGGGCGCGAACCCGGCGAGCGTCGACCGTGTCGCGACGGTTTCGGCCGGCTGGCCGATCGCCGTGCTGCTGCTCGCACGGTTCGCGCACGAGGGCCGGCTGGAGCCGCTGCTCGACAAGCTCGACGACGTCGCGTACGAAGAGGTGCACGAGTACCTCGCCGACCAGGTGCTCGGCGACGCACCGCCGGCAGTGACGGACGGCCTCATCGCGTCTTCGGCGATCCCGCAAGCATCGGAGCGTGACGTGCGCCTCGCGCTGGGCGACGACGCCGCGTTCGAGACGTTCCTCGCGTTCACCAAAACGTCGCCGTTCGTCAGCCGCAACGCCGACGGCACGTTCGTGGTGCATCCGCTCGTCGCGTCGACGCTGCTCGAACGTCACCCCGCGCGCGCCGACACGCTGCTCGCGCCGGCCGCGGCCGCCTACGAAAGCGCGGCTGAATACCAGCGCGCGGCGGAGATCCACCTGGGTCGCGGCGACCAGCAAGCCGCCGCGGACGCGCTCGAGCACATCGAGGTGATCGACGAAGGCCCGCAGATCGGGTACTCGCGCGTGCTCGCGTCGCTCGAGCGCGAAACGGTGCTGCGGCACTCGCGCCTGTGGTCGGTGACGGCGCTCGCGCGCACGTTCTCCGTCGACTCGCGCCTGCTGCACGACGAGGTCGAATCCATGTGGGCGAAACTGCCCGCCGACGCGCCGGCGATGGAGCGCATCCACCTCTACGTGTTCCGGGTGCTGATGCTGAGCTACGTGGGCGAGTACGAGTCGGCGCTGACGCTGGTGGACGAGTTCCGTGCGCAGATCGCGGCGCCCGGCGTGCCCGAGACGCGCATGCACGCGTGGTTGCTGTACCTGCGCTCGCTGATGACGGCACGCCTAGGCCGCACCAAAGAAGCGGAGTTCGACCTGGAAGCGGCGTGGCCGTTCATCAACGGCATGCCGCTCATGGCGGGCGGCACGCTGGTGACGCTGGCCGCCGACGTCGCGCGCGTGCGCGGCGACCGCGCGAGCGAGCGCGAGCGCATCGAGCGCGCGATCGAGTACGCGCGCGCGACCGGCTTCGGCAACTTCGTCGCGTTCTACGAAGCCGAAGCGACGTTCGGCGCGTGGTTTGCCGGCGACGACACCGACTTCGTGCAGCACGCGTTCGCACTCGAAGCGGTCGTGGAGCGCGAGGGGGTGCGCGGCTTCGCCTTCTACACCGCCTGCGCGCGCGGTCACGCCGGCGAGCCGCAGCCGGCGGACCAGCCGAAGTGGGTGGCGCTGGGCTATCTGATCGCCGCCGCGAACGCGGACGACCCCGCGACGGCACTGCGCTACGCCGATACCGCGCGCGAGAGCGCGATGAGCAGCCGTTCGCCGTTCTATCAGGTGCTCTGCGCACTGGCCGTCGCCGAGCTCAACCCGGCGCGCCGGCGCGCGCTGCGCGCAGACGCCGCGGCGCTGGCCGCGCGCATCGACGCGACGGAGTTGCACGAGGCGGTCGACGCGGTCGCGCGCGGCGAGCACGCCGGTTTTCTGGAACCGTTCGTGCGGCGTTACCGCAGCGGCGCGGGCGCCGAGACGCCGCGCGGTGGGCTCGTGATCGAGCTCGTCACCGGGCGCGTGGTGCGCGACGCTGTCGCGATCACGCTGGCCGAGCGCGAGCACGCGCTGCTCACCGCCGTCGCGATGCGCGCCGAGGCGCTATCGCGCGACCGGCTCACCGACCTGCTGTGGCCCGACCTCGGCGAGAGCGCCGCGCGCAACGCCTTCCACGTGTGCCTGCACCGGCTCAAGGCGCGCCTCGGCGACGACAACGTCATCACGCGCACGCGCGAAGGCTACCGGCTCGGCAGCGAGGTGCGTGTGGACCTGTGGGAGATCGACCGCGCGCTGGGCACGCTGCGCACCGACGGCGCGCTCGATGCGCGCCAAGCTGCAGGACTGCGCGAGCTGTACGACCGCCTGCGCGCCACGCGCCCGCCCAAGTTCGAAGACTGGGAGTGGTTCGAGCACACGGAGCGCCATTTGCGCGAGCTGCGCTGCGAGGTGGCGCAGGCGCTCGCGAAGCACGCGCTCGCCGAACACCGCACGCAGGACGCGCTCGCGCTGTGCCACGAGATGATCGCGTACGACGCATGCGACGAGCCTGCGCGCGAGATCGCGATCCGCGCCTATCTCGAAAGCGGCGACCGCGCCGCCGCGCTTCGCCACTTCCGCCAATACCGCGACGTGCTCTCAGCCGAGCTGCAGTGCGAGCCGTCCGACGCGCTCGCGAAGCTGGTGGGCGCGACGAGCTAAGCGGCGGCCCGCCTAGTTCGTCTCGTCGGCGCCGAAGATCACCGTGAAAACGTAGTCGGCCGCAAGTGGTCTGCAGTTCCTGATCTCGGTGCGAAACGTCCCAGCTCGCGCCGCGGCTAGTGCGGACGCGTTCAAAACCTCGTTGGTACTCGACAGGACACGCACGCCGACGACTTCGGATCGCTCGTTGAGCGAGATGGCGAGCTGGACTTTACCCGGATATGCGCTTCGCGGGATGCCGCGGCTTTCCGCGAGCGGCGCCTGCAACGTGGTTGCCGGATACCGTTCGGCGATGCACGCATCAGTGGCCGGCGGCGTCAGGCCGGGTGCGCAGCGCTCGACCGTGTCGATGACGTACGTCCCGCGGCCGTCCCCATAGAAGAACGAGCGCCGGAAGTCGCCGTTGGACAAGAGCTCCAGCGTCATCCGGCGCGCTACCGTGTTGACGTCGTTGCCTTCGGCCGTCCAGCTTGCGGCGGTCCACGGCGGCAGGTCGGCGCTGAAGTTGCCGAACCCGGACACGACGTGCCACCGCTGGCGCGCTGGATCGAACGTGTAGCGGTCGTCGTACGACGTTCGCTGACCGGTCCGGTCGACGACGTCCTCATGGACCTTCAACGTGTCGCCGGCGCGCACGCCGGTAACGCGGGCGGTTGCGCCGTCGGCCGAGCGGCACGAGTAGGTCCCGGCCAGTGTGTAGACGCGATCGGCCTGCGGCTCCGGTGCCGCGGCGGGCGCGGGCGACGGCGCCCACGCGAAGAGCGCGAGCGTCGCAAGCGCGGATGCGATGAATTTCCGAACGATCACGGCTAGCTCCCCGGAATCACGATGCAGGTTTCATGCGCGCAGCGTCGCGCGGTCGATGCGCTTGCCGCCGACCATCAGCAGCGCGGGCGGTTTCTCCAGCAAAGCCGTGTTCGCGCTGGGATCGCCGTTGAACGCGACGACATCGGCGAGGAGCCCAGGCGCGAGCCGGCCACGATCCTTGGTGCCGATCATGTCGGCGGCGTGCGACGTGGCGGAGCGCAGCAGATTCGAGCGGATGCATTCCGAGCGCTTGCAGCAGCGCGAAGTCTTTGTTGTTCTCGCGGTGCGGGAACACGCCGGCGTCGGTGCCGTACACGATCTTCGCGCCGGCGGCGAGCGCGCGGTGCATCCCCTCGTTGCGCAGCACCGCCGCTTGGCGCGCCTTCTCCAGCCCGCCCGGCGGTATCTGGTTCGGGTTGCCGGCTTGCAGGATGGAGTCGAGCGCCCAGATCGTCGGCACGAGCGCGGTGCCGCGGTCTTTCATTGCGCGCAGCGTCGCGTCGCTCACGCCGGTGCCGTGCTCGATCGAGTGCACGCCGCCGTCGACGGCGACGCGTATGCCGCGGTCGCCGTGCGCGTGCGCGGCGACGTGCAAACCGAACTTCGTCGCCTCGTCGACCGTCGCTTGAACTTCGTCGAGGTTGAACTGCGGTACGTCGAACGCGTCGCCGTACGAAAGCACGCCGCCCGTCGCGACGATCTTGATCAGGTCGACGTGGCGCTTGACGTGCTCGCGCACGCGCTGGCGGAAGCCGTACGGCCCGAACGCGATCCCCGACTCGATGCCGTGTTCCACGCTGACGTACGGCGGGAGATCGTTCTGGTCGCCGTGGCCGCCGGTGATCGAGAGGATCGGCCCGGATGCGAGCACGCGCGGGCCGGCGATCGCACCGCGCGCGATCACGTTGCGCAGCGCGAGGTCGATACCTTCGCCGCCGCCCACGTCGCGGATGGTCGTGAAGCCGTTCGCGAGCATCGACTGCGCGTTGCGGATCGAGAGCAGCGCGGCCTCGGCCACGGAGTCGGCGCTGCGCTCGCCGCGGATGAGATACGACGACACGACCGTGCTTGCGGCGACGTGCGTGTGCGCATCGATCAGCCCCGGCATCAGCGTCGCGTCGCCGAGGTCGACCGCCGCCGCGCCGCTGCCCGCGTCGCCCGCGTTGAACGACACGATGCGGTCGCCGCGCAGCACGAGCACGCCCGGCGAGCGCATCGCGGTGCCATCGAACAACCGCGCCGCGCGCAACACCGTGACCGCGTCCGCGGCGCGCGCGCCGCTCGGCCACAGGGCGGCCGCGACCGAGGCGCCCAGTCCGGCCAGAAAGCTGCGGCGGCCCAGCAACGCCTCCACCGACGCGAAGACCTCCGGCCGAAAAGGCCCGTGCGGGCAGCGGCAGGCGAGCAGGTCGTGCGGCATGTCGAAACGCTAGCGGTTGGATGCGATAAAGTCCTGCCCGCTAGCAGGAGGGAGCTGTGCTCCTGGGGCAAACCGAGCGCCCGCCTTCGCGCGGTACGTCCCTCCGAAACGAGGTGTGGCATGTGCCCAATCCATTGGGCGGCGTTCGGAATCGCCGCCATTCCGGCATCCCTCGCGCTCTTGAGCTTCATCGGGATCTACGGCGTATCCGCCGCACGCCGCGCGCATTCGGTCCCCGTGCGCGGGAAGGAGAACTAGCATGGCCGTCTTGACCGCAGTCGCGCCCGATCGCAGCACGTTCATCGCCCCCAACCCGGTCAGCGGTGCGACCACGATTCGCAAGAGCGTCTACGCGATGACGCCTGCCGAGGTCACCACATATCGCTTGGCCGTGTACCGGCTCGCGAAGATCTCCGCGGACAGCGTGCACGATCATCGCGGCTATCAGTACGTCGCCGGCATCCACGGCTTACCCGGCCGGTTCTGCAAGCACCACGTCGCCGGGTTCGCGCTGTGGCACCGACCGTACTTGCAAGGCTACGAGCAGCGGCTGCAGGACGTGGTTCCGCAAGCGTTCTTGCCGTATTGGGACTGGACGACGCGCCGCGCGCAAGCCGAAGGCATCCCGCAAATCTTTCTCGATCCGACGTGGACCAATCCGGACACGGGCAAGACCGAGCCCAACCCGCTGCTGTCGCAGCCCATGTCGCTGATCGGCAAGGGCCAAACGGCGCGGCAGCCGAACTCGCCCGCGCAGCTCGCGCCGCTACGGCAAGACTTTCAGACGGCGCTGCTGGCGCCCGACTACAACACGTTTTCGCCCGACCTGGAGAACCCGCACGACTCCGTGCACGGCTGGGTCGGGGGATCGATGAGCAACATCGGAACGGCCGCGTACGATCCGTTGTTCTGGTCGCACCATGCGTTCATCGAGTACGGGTTCTGCCAGTGGCAAGACGCGCACACCGAAGCGGTGCCGCCGATCGTCGACCCGCGCGACCTCGCTCCGTTCAGCGTGACCGTCGACCAGATCTGGCACTACAAAACGCTCGGGTACGCGTACGAGCCCGACAACGCCAGCGATCTACGACTCGCCGGCGTGAGCAACGGTCCCGGCGCGAGCGCCGCGTGGACGCTGCACTCGGGCGCGACCGTCGCACACTTCCCGCTGCACACCGTCGACGCCGAGTTCAACCGCGCGGAGCTGCGGTTCGAGGACCTGACGCCGCCCGAAGACACGTTCGAGGTGCGCGTGTTCGCCGACGAGCCCAACGCGGACGCGGCGACGCCGACCGAAGGGAACGTGCACTACCTGGGCACGCGCTACTTCTTCGGGCACGGCGAATGCGGCGGCGCCGAAGGGCACTGCGATCCCGTCCCGCGCGACGTGTACGATCTGCGCCCGCGCCATCATTACGCCCCGGTGCGCGTGCGGCTCAACATCACCAAACGGCTGCGCGCGCTGATCCTCGCGTCTGCCGGTACGCCCATTTCCGGGCCGGGCGACGCACCGATCACGCTCGTCGTGGTCGACCGCGACGGAACGGATCTCGAAGACTCCGGCTTGCACTTCGAAGGACTCTCGGTCGTCATCCGCTGACGTGCCACGCGTGAAATCCGGCGATACCGTCGCAACCTTCGACTTCGGAAGAATCGAGCCGGGCTTTCGGCGTGCCGAAGCCCGGTTCGAAGGACTGCGCCCGCCGGTCGACACGTTCTCCGTGCGCGTCTTCGCCGACGAGCCACACGCGAACGCGAGCACGCCGACGGAAGGCAACTCGCGTTACCTCGGCACGCAAAACTTCTACGGACTCGGCACCGCGGACGTCGAGCCGGATCCGAGCGATCCGTACGGCTTGGGGCGCGCGAGCCAGTCCGCGCGCACGCAGGTGCCGCTCAACGTCACGCGCGGTTTGGGCGCGTACCTGGCGCAGACGACACCGCACGCGGCGCCGATCACGCTGGTCGCCGTCGACCGCGACGGCAATGAGATCCCCGAGCCCGACCTCGACCTGGAAGGCTTCTCGATCGTCACGAGCTGACGCCCGTTAGCGGTTGCGGTCCAGGAACTCGTACCAGCCCGCCGGTGCGATCGACAGCTCGCCGCGGAACGGGTAGTCCAGCTCGAAGATCAGCACGAACGTCGACGCGATCATCGCTGCGACGGCGCCCGTCATCAAGAGCTGCGTGCGCAGGTTCGGCAACCCGACGAGATAGCAGATGCCGATCACGACGACGGCGCCGATGAGTAGAATCGTCCACTCGAACGGCGACACGCCGCTGTTGTTGTCGTCGAGCCGGTGGTGACGCGCGTCGTGCAGAGCGCCAAGATACTGCAGCGACGCCGACTGCGCGTTGCCCGCACCGGTATCGCGGGGCCGGAATTGGGCGACGTCATCGAAGGTGCGGGTGAGCACGTCCTCCGCGCGCCGGCTGCTGCCGCCCGTGCGCATCGCCGGCCACTCCTCGTTTACCATCAGCGACGCGTACGCGACGAGGTCGCGGCGCACGGCGGGTCCGACCGGCGCGGGCAGCCCGCGCGCGGTGTGCCACAGATCCGTCGCGGCACCCGCTTCCACGGCGACGCGCTGCGACGCGGCGTCGAACTCTTGCCACACGATCGCGACGATGAATGCGAGCATCACCGCGAAGAGCCCGCCCGTAATCCCCAGCACGATCCCGCCGACGTCGTTGTGCGCGCGAAAGTCGATGCGCGGAAACGCGCGCCGCACGGCGGCGTGGCCGCCGCACGCGAGCGCGACGGCGACGGCCACCGCGCCGAGCAGCACGACCCACGGCGGCAACGCGTAGAGCGCGGTCACGTCACGCCGCGGACTTGCATCAGTCGACCTCGCGCGCGTTGAGGTCGACGAGCGCGCCGTTCACGCCGCTGCCGCGGTCGCTCGCGAGGAACGCGAGCGCGTCGGCGACTTCCTGCGGCGTCGCGGCGGCGGCGAAATCTTCAGCGTTCAGGTACTGGCGCGCGGCGACCGTCGCGACGCCGCCGAGCACGAGCGCGTTGGCGACGATGCCGTCGGCCTTGTGCTCGCGCGCGATTGCCTGCATGAGCACGTTCACGCCCGCTTTCGCGACGCCGAACAAGCCGCGTCCGGGCGCGGGCTGTTTCGACGAGCCCGCCGTGACGACCACGATGCGCCCGCGCGAGCGCGCGCCGTCGCGATACGGCTGCGCGAGCATCGCGCGCAGTGCCGGCAGCGCGAGGTTGTACGCGGTCTCGACGAAGGCGGCATAGTTCGCGCGCAGGTCGTGAACGGTGGAGTCGACGAGCCGCACCGTGCGCCCGTCTCCGGCGAGGCTGACGGCGGCGTCGACGCGGCCGAACCGTTCGACGCAGGCGTCGACCGCCGCGGCGGCTTGCGCGGCGTCGCTGAGATCTGCGGCCAACGGGATTGCCGCGGCGCGCTCGGCATCGTCGAGGAGGCCGTCGATCGCCTCGCGCGCGCGGTCCACGGCACGCGATACGACGAGCACGCGCGCGCCCTCGCGCACCAGCGTCGCGAGCGTCGCACCGCCGACGCGGCCGGTCGCGCCGGCCAACACGATCGCGTCACCTGCGAGCAGCATCAGCGTGAGGCTACGCCGGTCTTGCGGCGCTTTCCCGGCGGCGGCGCCAAAAAGCACGTCGCGGCGTGATCGTTCACCACGCCGATGGCCTGCATGAACGCGTAGCAGATCGTCGAGCCGACGAAACCGAAGCCGCGCTTGCGCAAATCCTTGCTCAGCACGTCTGAGAGCTCGGTTCGCGCCGGCAGGTCCGCGGGCGTGCGCGGCCGGTTCACGAGCGGCTTGCCGGACACCCAGTTCCAGAGATAAGCGGCGAACGAGCCGTGCTCGCGCTGCACGGCGAGAAACGCCTGCGCGTTGCGCACCGACCACGCGATCTTCGCGCGGTTGCGAATGATACGCTCGTCCGCGAGCAGCTTGGCGATCTCGCGCTCCCCAAAGCGCGCGACCTTCGCGGGATCGAAGTCGCGGTACGCGCGCCGGTAGCCGTCGCGCCGGTGCAAAATGGTGGACCACGACAACCCGGCTTGCGCGCCTTCGAGGATGAGGAACTCGAACAGCACGCGGTCGTCGTGTTGCGGCACGCCCCACTCGCAGTCGTGATACTCGATCATCGCCGGATCGCTGCCCGCCCAACTGCATCGCACCCGGCCGTCGCCGCTCGCCATCGGGTGGACTTTGCCCTAGCTGGGCGGCGCACCCGCGCGGCCGTAGGCACGATCATTCGAACGCGAACTCGGTGACGGCCCACGCATAGCTGCGAATCCGCCATTCGGCGGCCTGGAGCACGAGCACGAATGCCCAGCCGCCGTGCTCGATAAAACGCCGCCCGCGGGTCGAACCGCGCCAGCGTGTCGGTAACGTGAAGAACACGGTGTCACCGTCCCGCGCGTGATCAGTCGCCGCACCGAACGACACGTCGAGATTCGTTAGCTCGCCGGCTCGTGCATGCGCCTGAAATCCAGGCCACCACCGCGCCGGCACGTCGGAGCCTTCGAACAGGTACGGCGCAAAGTTCTCGACGATGGTGACGTGCGTTGCAGCAAACACGTCGGGCACGTCACCGAACTCGAAATGCGCCATCGCCTGCGCCAGCACGTTTACGGACCGCATCATCGACACGTCAGGAGCCACATCCATCGCGTGATCTTCGCCGGAAAAGACAACGGCCCCGGAGATCGCTCTCCGAGGCCGTTTGGATTTCGACTTCGCTCGATCACCCTTCGACAAGCTCAGGGTGACATCGGGGCGAAGACTACATCATGTCGTAGCCGCCCATGCCGCCGCCGCCACCGCCGCCGGCCGATTCTTTCTTCGGTTCCGGCTTGTCGGCGATCAGCGTTTCGGTCGTCAGGACCAGCGCGCCGATCGAGGCTGCGTTTTGCAGCGCCGAGCGCGTGACCTTGAACGGCTCCACGATGCCGGCCTTGACCATGTCGACGAGGTCGCCCGTCATGGCGTCGAAGCCCTGACCCGGCTGCGCCGTCTTCACGCGGTTCACTTCAACGCTGCCTTCGAAGCCGGCGTTCTCCGCGATCTGGCGGAGCGGTTCCTCGAGCGCGCGCGTGATGATGCCCACGCCGATCTTCTCGTCGGCGTTCTCGGTCTTGCCCTGGAGCTCGATGAGCGCCTTGACCGCGTGCACCAGCGAGCTGCCGCCGCCCGGGATCATGCCCTCTTGCACGGCAGCGCGGGTCGCGGAAAGCGCGTCCTCGATGCGGTGCTTCTTCTCTTTGAGCTCGGTCTCGGTGGCCGCGCCGACCTGGATCACCGCGACGCCGCCCGACAGCTTCGCGAGGCGCTCCTGGAGCTTTTCGCGATCGAAATCGCTGTCGGTGTCTTCGATCTGCCGCTTGATCTGTTCGATGCGGCCCTTGATGGCTTCGGGAGAACCCTTGCCGTCGACGATCGTCGTCTCTTCCTTGGTGACCTTGACGGTCTTGGCCTGACCCAGCAGGTCCGGCGTGATCTTGTCGAGCTTGAGGCCGAGCTCTTCGGAGATCACCGTGGCGCCCGTGAGCGTGGCGATGTCCTTGAGCATTTCCTTGCGGCGGTCACCGAAGCCCGGCGCCTTGACGGCGACGGTGGTGAACGTGCCGCGCAGCTTGTTCACGACGAGCGTCGCGAGCGCTTCGCCCTCGACGTCCTCGGCGACGATCAGCAGCGGCTTCTGCATCTGCACGATCTTCTCGAGCAGCGGCAGGATGTCGGCGATCGCCGAGATCTTGCGCTCCGTCACGAGGATGTACGTGTCGGTGAGCTCGGCGATCATGCGCTCCGAGTCGGTCACCATGTACGGCGAGATGTAGCCCTTGTCGAAGAGCATGCCGTCTTTGGTCTCGACGTCGGTCTTCATCGACTTGGACTCTTCGACCGTGATGACGCCGTCTTTGCCGACGGCTTCCATCGCCTCGGAGATGAGCGAGCCGATCGTCTTGTCGTTTGCGGAGATCGACGCGACCTGCGCGATCTTCTCGGCGCTGTCGACGGTGTGGACCATCTTCTGCATCTCTTCGACGGCCTTTTCGACCGCCGCTTCGATGCCGCGCTTGATCAGCAGCGGGTTCGAGCCCGCCGTGACGTTGCGCAGACCTTCGCGGATGATGGCCTGCGCCAGCACCGTCGCGGTGGTCGTGCCGTCGCCGGCGATGTCGTTGGTCTTGGACGCGACTTCCTTGACGAGCTGCGCGCCCATGTTCTCGAACGTGTCGGGGAGCTCGATCTCTTTGGCGATCGTCACGCCGTCGTTGGTGATCGTCGGCGAACCGAACTTCTTGTCGAGGACGACGTTACGGCCCTTGGGTCCGAGGGTGACCTTCACCGCGTCGGCCAGGATGTTGGCGCCGCGCTCGAGCGCGCGCCGTGCCTGCTCGTCGAATACGAGTTGTTTTGCTGCCATGATGTGTGCTGTTAAACTCCGGCCGGAACGCGCTCATCGCTGATGACAGCGAGAACGTCTTTTTCCGAGATGATGAGGTACTCTTTGCCTTCGAGCTTGATCTCCGAGCCCGAGTACTTCGAGTAGATGATTTTGTCGCCAGGCTTGACGTCCATCGGCAGCTTGGTGCCATTGTCGAGCGTGCGGCCCGTGCCGACTGCGAGGACGCGGCCTTCTTGCGGTTTTTCTTTGGCCGTGTCAGGAAGGAAGACGCCGCCGGCGCTCTTCTCGGCCTGCTCCACGTGCTCGACGACCACGCGATCGCCCAGTGGCTTGAGATTCACGAAAATCCATCCTCCGAAAGCGGTTGAGGCTAACGGTTTGAGAAGGGGGAACATGGGCTTGGCAGTTCTCTCGCGAGAGTGCCAGCCGGAATAAAAGATTAGCAGACTCGGCAGTCGAGTGCAAGTAGGAATAAGAAGGGCCCGCGGGGCGGGGGCCTGCCGGTCCGGGGCCGGGAACACGGGCTCCATCGTGAGTTCCCCCACCCACGTCGTCGTCGAGCGCATCGTGCGCTGTCCGTTTTCCGTTGCGCACGACTACGCCGAGGACTTTTTCGCCGAAGCTTCCCAGGGCGTGGAGCTCCACGTCCCCCTGCGCGACATCGCGCCGACCCGGGCCGGCGAGCTGCGGAAGCGGGTGCGCCTGGTGGCCCTCCGGGTCCGCGACGAGCACGATCCCGGCCGGGTCAACGACGCGCTGGAGATCGACTGGAGCGCGGGCACCCGCTTCTTTCCGGACTTCCGCGGCATGCTGCTCTTGCGGATCGACACGGTCGAGACAACTCGGCTGTCCCTGGACGGCACCTACCAGCCGCCCTTCGGGCCGTTCGGCGTCGTCTTCGACCTCGTGGCCGGGCGGCGGATCGCCCGCGCGACCATGCGCGATCTGCTCCGGCGGCTCGGGGACGCGATGGAGCAACGCGAGGTGGATTTCCTCGCCGGGCCGCCGCCGCCCGGCGCGTCCGGGACCGCCGGCTGAGGCTCGCGAACCAGCAAGGCCGTGGAAACGACCGTGACGCTGCGCGATCAGCTCAAGGCGGGGCTCGTCGCGGGCGTCGCCGCAGGGATTCTGATCGACGTCTTCCTTTTCTCGATGCAGCTCGTGGGCGGGACGCCGCCGGACAAGCTTGCGGCGAACTTCGTCTTCATTGCCGCGGTGTTGCTTGGGCCGGGCGCGTTCGCAAGCCCCATTGCGGTGCCGCTCGGGGTCGTGCTGCATTTCTGCGTCGCCATCGGCTGGGCGCTCGGCTATGTCTATCTCGTGCGGTCGCAGCCGCAGCTGCTCGTGCGGCCGTGGATCTCCGGTGCCGCGTACGGGCTCGTGGTGTACGTCTTCATGGAGATCATCCTCATCACGGCGGGGCTGTATCATCGCGTTGCGCCGGGCTTGTTCTTCACGCAGCTCGTCGCGCATGTGGTTTTCTACGGTATTCCGGTTGCCGTGATCGCTTCGCGGCTGCTGCGGTCGGTTGTGGCGCACCCTTCGACAAGCTCAGCCGAAGCTGACCGCACGTCAGGGTGACATTGGGCCGACCGCTCGCTGGTGACGTTGGGCACGAATATCCGATGATACGACAGTGATCGCGGAGATTGCGGTCGACCTTCGTGCGGTCGTTCGGAATGCCGCTGCGTTGGCGCAGCTTGTCGCGCCCGCGCGGCTGACGGCGGTCGTCAAGGCGAATGCGTACGGGCATGGGCTCGTGCCCGTGGCGCGTGCGCTTGCGCCGCATGCCGCGCGGCTTTGCGTGTATGCCCTTGAAGAAGCCGTCGCATTGCGCGATGCCGGGATCGATGCGCCCGTTCACGTGCTTGGGCCCGTGCCTGCCGATGAGCTCGAGATTGCGCATGCGGCGGACGTCCAGCTCACGCTGTGGGATCGCGAGCTCTATGCGCGCCAAGTCGCGAGCGTTGCGCGGCGGCGGCGGCGCAATTTCACCGTGCACGCGAAGGTGGACACCGGCGTCGTGCGGCTCGGGCTCACGGTAGACGAAGCGCCCGACGTCTTGCAGCGCTATGCGGCGACGCCGGAATTCGAGCTCGCCGGCGCGTTCACGCACCTAGCGGCCGCAGAGGAGCTCGACTCGACGTTCACCCTCGAACAGACGACGCGCTTTTTGCTTGCGACGCAGAGGCTCGCTGCGGGCGTCGAGCGGCATGCTGCGGCGACGGCCGCGGCGATCTTGTGGCCCGAGACGCGGCTCGATGCCGTGCGCTGCGGGATCGGGCTGTACGGAATCTATCCGAGCGACGAAGCCGAGACGCTGATGCGCGACCGCGGGCTCGTGCTCGAACCGGCGCTGAGCTGGCGCACGCGGATCGTCGCGCTGCACGACGTCGAGCCGGGCACGACCGTCGGCTACGGGCGCACCTGGCGCGCGGAGCGGCCCGCGCGCATCGCGACGCTGCCGATCGGGTACGCCGAAGGGCTGCCGCGCAGCGCCGGCAACGCCGCCCAGGCGCTAGTGCGGGGCGCGCGCGTGCCCGTCGTCGGGCGCGTCTGCATGGACATGGCCTTTCTCGACGTTACCGGCGCGCCGGGCGCGGCCGTCGGCGACGCCGTCACGCTGATCGGCAGCGACGGCGGCGCGCGGATCACCGCCGAGGAACTGGCGGCGGCCTGCGGCACGATCGGCTACGAGATCGTCGCGCGCCTCCCGGCGCACGTTCCGCGCCGTTACGACGTTACCGGGCCGTGATCCACGCGCTGACGTTCGCGACCTACGCGATCACCCTGGACGGCAAGCCGGTACTGCCGCACGCGCGGGCGGCCGTAGTCGACAACCGCGTGCTGCTGCCGGTCCGTGCGCTCGGCAACGCGCTCCGTGCCGACGTAAGCTACCGACGGTTCCCGGGCGGAATACAGAGGATCCACGTGCATCGCCCGCACCACGAAGGGGTGATCACGGGACGTGATTCGATACGCGTCGTGAAGGGCAGGGCGTACGCACCGTTGCGTCTCGTCGCGAGCGCGTTGGGGATCACCGCCGCTTATGATGGCCCCGCGCGCACGATCGCGCTCGTGCAAGGGCCGTTCGCAAGAGAATCGGATCCGGCCCAGTCGGATTCGTCCCAAGCGGCTTCGCTGCAAGCGCACGCGCCGACCGTGATCGTCGGCGACGCTGTGCGGCCGCCGCTCACCGTTACCGTTTCGCCGGTAGCGCATGCGCAAATCCACGATCCCTACCCGCAGATCTCCGCGCGGTTCGCGGGTGCGGCGTCGATCGATCCGCGCTCGCTGCAGGTGCGCATCGACGACCGCGACGTCAGCGCCGACGCGAGCGTAATCGGCGACCAGGTGCTGCTCACGCCGCGCACCGCGCTCATGCCGGGGACGCACGTCGTCACGATCTCGGGCCGCGACACGACCGGTACTGCGATCGCGCAGCAGTGGTCGTTCGACGACACGTTCGCGTTCTCGACCGCGCCGCCGCCGCAACGCTCGCCGGTGAACGCGATCTGGATCGACCGCTGGATCACGCCCGGCACCAACGCGTTCGACATCTACGTGCAAGGCGCGCCCGGCATGACGGGCTACGTCGGGGTCGACGGCGTCGGCGGGTATTTTCCGCTGCAAGTGTACACGGCCAACGAGTACGTCGCGCACGTGTTCGTACCGAACGGCGTGAACCAGCCGTTCGCGCGCGTCGCCGCGCGCCTCGTGTATCCCAACGGCACCGAGCACACCATCGTGCTGCCGCAGACGATCAATTTGAGCACGCCGCCGCTGCAGCCCACGATCGTCGTGCCGCCGCCGTCAGCGACGCCGACGCCGCCGTCGCGCCACGTTCCCATCCGGCGGTCGGTCGACGTCCCCGCGCCGTCGCCACATCCGACCCAGGCGCCGCAGCAGCGCCGCGTGCTCACGACGACGACTCCGACGCCTTCACCCACGCCGGCCGTCGCTCCGGCCAACTCGCCGAGCCCGGCGCCCGCGCCGGTGCGCACGCGCCGGCCGCTGATCAAGCGAACGCCGATCCCGGTTCCGAGCCCGTCGCCCGGCCTGACGCTTACGCGCGCAGCGCGGCGAGTGCTTCAGCGAGGTCGAGCGTCCCTTCATACAGCGCGCGGCCGACGATCGCCGCGTCGACGTTGTGCGGCGTGCCGTCGCGCAGCGCGAGCAAATCCTCGAGCGTTCGCGCACCACCGCTCGCGGTGACGTGCAGCGGCGCGAGCGACGCGACGTGCGCGAGCGCGTTGACGTCGTAGCCCGCGCCCATACCGTCGCGCGAGATTTCGGTGTAGACGACGCGCGTCACGCCCCATGCCGCGACCGTTCGCACGAGCGCGTCGCGCGACATCGCACTTTCGGTGAGCCAGCCGCGGGTTGCGACCGCGTCGCCGCGCGCGTCGATCCCCGCCACGATGCGCTCGCCCCAGCGCGCGGCGATCGCGCGCGCTTCATCCGGCTGCTCGACGAGCAGCGTGCCGATCACGACGGCGTGCGCACCCGCGTCGAAGCGCGCTTCCACGTCGTTCGCCGAGCGAATCCCGCCGCCGGTCTGCACCGGGACGCCCGCCGCCGCACAGATCGCGCGCAGCGCGGTTTGGTTTTCGCCCGTGCCGAACGCGCCGTCCAAGTCGACCACGTGCAGCGCCTGCGCGCCCGCGGCGACGAACGCGCGCGCGCGGGCGACCGGATCGGCGTCGTAACGCGTCTCCAGCGCGGGATCGCCGCGCTCCAAGCGCACGGCGTGTCCACCGCGCAAGTCGATCGCGGGGTACAGCGTGAGCGCGCGTCCTTCGACAGCTCGGGATGACCTGTCACGCGGCGGCGATGCGCAGGAAGTTGTCCAGGAGCCGCCCGCCGGTGGTGCGGCTCTTCTCCGGGTGGAACTGCGTCGCCATGACGTTGTCGCGCGCGACGATCGCGGCGAACCGCTCGCCGTACTCGCACGACGCAACGAGCGCGTCCGTCGTCTCGACGCGGTACGAGTGCAAGAAGTACGCCCATGCGCCGCTGGCGAGCCCGTCGACGAACGGGTGCGTGCCCTCCATCACCAGGTCGTTCCAGCCCATGTGCGGTATGCGAGGCGCCTCCGTGAAGCGGCGTACGTCGCCGGGTAGGATACCGAGACCGACGGTGCCGCCGTACTCGTCGCTGGAGTCGAACAACACTTGCATACCGACGCAGATCCCGAGAAACGGTCGCCCGGCGGCGATCACGGCCCGCATCGCCCCGTCCAGCCCGCGCTCGCGCAGGGCGACGACGGTCGCGCCGAACGCGCCGTCCCCCGGCAGGATCGCCGCCTCGGCGCGCTCGACGACCTCGGCGTCGCTCGTAAGGGCAAAGTCAGCCCCGCGGCGCTCAAGCGCCGCAACGAGCGAGCCGACGTTGCCGCCCCCGTAGTCCACCACCGCGATTTTCGGAGCCTTCACGACTGGCTGCGTTCGCTCGTGGGGCTCGCGGTGCTTGCCGCCGCGCTCGCGTCGTGCAGCGCGCCGCCCGCGGGCGCGGCCGACGTGGCGCCCGGGATCAAGGTGCCCAGCGGCTTCACCGCCGAGCGCATCGCGACGGTCACGCGCGTGCGGGAGCTCGCCGTTGCACCCAACGGCGACCTGTTCGTCGGCACGAACGGCAACGCGATCTACGTCGTGCCCGACGCGCAAGGCACCGCCGGCGCCGCGCGCCAGTTCGCGACGTTCGACGACAGCCCGATGGCGGGCGTATTTCTCGAGGGCGACACGCTGTACGCCGGCGGGCAGTTCGGCGTGTACCGCATCACCGTATCGCAGCGGCGATCGCGAAGCGCGCGAGAAGCCCGCACAAGATCGCGAGCGTGCGCCCGGGCGGCGGCGGCGGGCACTCCACCACGACGGTGGCGTTCAGCAAGGGCACGCTGTACGCGAGCGTCGGCTCGTCGTGCAACGCGTGCGACGAAAGCGATTCGACGCGCGCGACCGTGCAAGCGATGGCGCCCGACGGCAAGAACATGCACGCGCGCGCCGTCGACATCCGCAACGCGATCGCGCTGGCCGTACAGCCGGGAACCGGCGACGTGTGGGCGGGCGTCGCGGGCCGCGACGACCTCGAGCACGGGCACCCGTACGAGATCTTCGACGCGATCACGGCGCACGCGGGCACGCCGGACTACGGCTGGATGAAATGCTACGACGACCGCAAACCGATCGGCGGCGCGAGCTGCGCGAACGTCGTCGTGCCGAAAGTCGTATTCCCCGGCTACGACACGCCGATCGGCGCGGCGTTCTATCCCGCCGATCCAAAAGGCGCGCATGCGTTTCCGGCGAGCTATCGCGGCGGCGCGTTCGTGGCGCTGCACGGCTCGTGGCACCAGCCGCCCGTGCCGCCGCGCGTCGCGTTCGTCGCGTTCCGCGGCAACGAACCGGCCAAGGCGTCGACTGGGCGCAACCCGGACGCGCAGTGGACCGAGTTCGTCGGCGGCTGTCAAACCGCCGACGGCGGGCGCGCGTGCCGGCCGACCGGCGTCGCCGTCGGCACCGACGGCTCGCTCTTCGTCGGCGACGACTCCACGGGCGCGATCTGGCGTATCAGGCCGGCGCGACGGTGACGCTTTCGAATGCGCGTTCGTAGTCGCGCTCGTTCTGGTCGGCGTAATCCAGCGCGAACGCCAGCAGCGCCTTGTCGAGCACGGTGCTCTTGCCGAGGTATCCGGCGATCGCCGCGGCGTCACCCGAGCGCGCGTGTGCGCCGGCGAGCGCCCACGCGCAGTAGTGCGCGTACTCGCGCAGCTGGTACGCGTCCATCGCCTCGAGGTCGGCCGACGTCTTCTAGTCGCGGAACTGGCGCAGGTAGATAGCAGCGCTCGCCGGAGAGCGCCCAGCCGAGGAACACGTCGGACGCCGCCTGCATGACGCGCTGACCGCGCACGACGCGCTCGCCGTGGTTCTCGAACTCGCTCGGCGCCCAGGTACGGGGAAAGCACCGACGGCAGCGCCTCTTTGATCTGCAGGATGAACGCGTCGTCGTCGTCGGCGGCGAACAACGCGACCGCACACCGCGTGCCGACGCTGCCGACGCCGACCACCTTGACGGCGGCGTCGATCAGCGTGTAGCGGTCGAGCAGCACCTGCACGTCGGGCGGCAGATTCCACACGTACGTCGCGACGATCTCGGCGACGTCGAAGTCGTCGTCGTTCCGTCGCGGCGGAGTGGTACATGAGCGGCGGATCGTCGGCGAACCGGCGCTTTCCGTCCACGAGTTCGGTGAACTTCGCAACGGCCGCGCGCACGGTGTCCGTCGCGGCCTGATCGCGGATGCGGCTGCGGCGGCGCCGAATCGCGGCGCTGCGCGCCGCATCGAGGATCTGCGCCGCGTCCAGCCGCGCGTACCACACCTCGAGTGCCGACGACGCGGCGAGCTCGTGCATCCGCAGGCGGTACGCTTGCGCGGCGGCGAGCGCGGCGACCTTCGCGTCGCGGCCGGCAAACGCGTTGTGCCGCGCCGCGACGACGATGCTCGTCACGAGCCGCTTGAGATCCCATTCCCACGGCCCGGGCATCGTCTCGTCGAAGTCGTTGATGTCGAAGAGCAGGTTGCGCTCGGGCGTGGCGAAGCCGCCGAAGTTCATGCAGTGCGCGTCGCCGCCGAGCTGCACGGTCAGCCCGGTGACGGGCGTGTGCGCCAAGTCGCCCGCCATGATCGCGGCCGCGCCGCGGTAGAACCCGAAGGCCGACTCGGCCATGCGCTCCATGCGGATGCGGCACCAGCCGCTCGACCCGGCCCGCGTTCGACGCGGCGATCGTCGCGACGGCGTCCGCGCGATCCGGGGCCGGAGACCAGCCCGGCGTGGCTGGAGCGCGGCACGCGTCGCGCGCAGCGCTTTGCCCGCGCGCTCTTCTCGCGCGCGCGGGCGCCCGGGTAAGACGGCCATCGGCAGGCGACATGGAGCGGAGTATAACCTGCCCGAGCGCATAGGCGAAAGTGCGCTCTAGCGTACCGACAGCCCGCCGCCGCCGAGGTGCTATGATTGAGTCCCCGACTCCTCGGGAGGCTGTCCCATGGAAGCCCCTTCGTTCGTCATCACCCTCTGCGGCGAGCTCGACCTGAGCAACGTCGCCGAGATGCGCTCGTCGCTCGCGGACGCGCAAGGACCGGCCGTCGTCGACCTCTCGGCCGTGACCTACCTCGACTCGACGGCCCTCTACGAGCTGGGCGTGCTGCGCAAGCGGGTCGGCAACGTCGTGCTGGTGGCGCCGTCGCCGCAGATCCGCCGCACGCTCGAGATCGTCGGCTACACCAAGATCTTCGACATCGTCGGGAGCCGCGGCCGAGCTCGGACGCTCTAGCCTAGGCGGTAGGCCCGGCCGCGCTCTCAGGCCGCGCGGGGCGGGCGCCGGTGAACCGGCAGCGCGACGACCACGCGCGTTCCGTCGCGGTCCGCGTTCGCCGAGTCGACGACCACCTCGCCGGCGAGCGCGCGCACCAGCAGCAGCCCGCGGCCGCGCTCGGAGCGCAGTGTCGGGCGCCGGGTAGACCGGCCGCATCCCCGGCCCGCGGTCGACCACGCACAGCATCGGCGGGTCGTCGTGCCAGTCGATGCACACGCCGAACGGGGGCGCGCCGTGGCGCACCGCGTTGGCGACCAGCTCACCGACGACGAGCTCGGCGGCGTCGAGGTCGGACTGCTCCGCGTCGGCCTGGGTCTCCAGAAACCGCCGCACGTCCGGCCGCACGCAACTCGTCTCTTCGACGCAGTCGCCGACGTACGACCAGTACTGGGAGTCGTTCACGCTGGTGCGGGTGCCCATCGCGGATGATACGAAAAACACGAAATGTCGAAAGGTGACATTTCGCGCGGCGGGCGCTCGTCAGCCGGTAAGCGTGCCCTTCGTCGACGGCACGGCGCCGTTCGCGGTGACGACCTTCGCCTGCGCGAACGCGCGCGCGAACGCTTTGAACGCCGCCTCGCACAGGTGGTGGTTGTTCGTGCCGGCCCAGCGCAGCAGGTGCAGGTTGAACTTGCCGTGGTCGACGACGCTGCGGAAGAAGTGCGGCACCAGCTCGGTCGGCAGCGCACCGAGCGCCGGCACCGAGAACGGCACGTCGTAGTTGAGCCACGGGCGGCCGCTCAGATCGACGGCGCACTGCACGAGCGCGTCGTCGAGCGGGACCGCGATCGAGCCGAAGCGCGCGATCCCGCGCTTGTCGCCGAGCGCCTCGTCGATCGCGCGGCCGAACGCGATGCCGACGTCCTCGATCAGATGGTGGTGGTCCATCCCGTCGCCGTGCGCGACCAGCTCGAAGCCCGAGCCCGGCGTGCGTCGCGAGCGCGGTGAGCATGTGGTCGAAGAAGTCGACGTCGGTCTCGATCGACACGCGGCCGCCGTCGAGCGCGAGGCGCAGGTCGATGCGCGTCTCCTTGGTCTCGCGGCGGACGTGCGCGGTGCGGTTGCTCACGATCGTGGCGCACCCTTCGACGAGCTCAGGGTGACAGACCCGGCTCTTGCCGTTCGTCGTTGGCGGTGTCGGCGGGCGAGGCGCGGCGTTCGGCGATCTCTTCGTAGGCGTGCACTTCGGGGCCGACGTAGGTGGCTTGCGGGCGGATCAGGCGGTTGTGCGCGAATTGTTCGAGCACGTGCGCGCTCCAGCCGGAGATGCGGCCGCACGCGAACATGCAGGTGAACTCGTCGGACGGGATGCCGAGGCTCGACAGCGTCGGCGCCGTGTAGAACTCGACGTTGGCGTAGATCCGCTTGCCGGGCTTCTTCTCTTGCAGCACCTTGTTCGACGCGTCTTCGAGCGCGCGCGCGATCAGGTACCACTTCGTGTGCGACTTCTCGGTGAGGTTGCGCGCCATCTGCTCGAGCTGCTGCGCGCGCGGGTCGCGGATCTTGTACTCGCGGTGGCCCATGCCCATGATCTTCTCGCCGCGGTCGAGCAGCGCGCGCACGTACGGCTCCGCCTTGTCGGGCAGGCCGATCTCTTCGAGCATCGTCATCACCTTGCTCGGTGCGCCGCCGTGGATGTCGCCGGCGAGCGTCGCGACCGCCGCGGTGATCGCGGCGTAGATGTCGGCGTTGGTCGACGCGGTGACGCGCGCGGAGAACGTCGACGCGTTGTACGAGTGGTCCGCCAGCAGGATGAGATACGTGTCGAGCGCCTTCTCCGCTTCGGGGATCGGCTTCTCGCCCGTGCGCATGTAGAGGAAGTTCGCGGCGGTGTGCAGCGCGGGGTCGGGCGCGATCGGTTCGAGGCCGCGGCGCATGCGGTCCCACGTCGCGACGATGGTCGGGAACTTCGCGATGAGGTCGATCGCAGTGTCGACCGACGTGTCGTGCGAGCCGTCTGGGCGGTGCGGCACGAAGTGCGCGACGGCCGACGTCGCGGTGCGCAGCACGTCCATCGGCCACGCTTCGCGCGGGATCGCGTGCAGCATCGCGATCAGTCCGGACGGCAGCGCGCGGCGCTTGGCGAGGCGCGCGTTGAGGTCGATGAGCTCCTGGTGCGTCGGGAGGCTGCCCGAACAGCAGCAGGTGGACGACCTCTTCGTAGTTCGCGTGGTCGGCCAGATCGTGGATGTCGTAGCCGCGGTAGGTGAGCCGGCCGACCTCCCCTTCGACGTTGGAGAGGACGGTCTCGCCGACGACGACGCCTTCGAGACCCGGATTCACCACGGTGGAGGGCATAACGCAGGAAGATTCTCGACGCCGCGCGGTTTCTCCCCACGCGCGCTGATTCGGCGCGCGTCCGAAAGGGCAGGCTCGACGAAAGTCTTAATTGGCCCCAACCGGGCGCCGGGGGCTCGGTTCCGTCATCGTTGCTGAGGAGAAGCTCCACATGAGTCGACCGCGTCTCTCGCGCCGTTCGTTCGTCACGCTCGCCGGGGCCGGCAGCGCGGCGGCGGTGTTCGGCATTCCTGCGTACATCCCGCGCATCGGCGAAGCCGCCGACGCCATCAAGATCGGACTGCTCGAACCGTACACCGGCGTCTACGCCGGACCGGCTGAGAACGAGACCCACGGCTTCGAGATGGCCGTCGACGCGTGGAACAAGCGCGGCGGCGTGATGGGCCGCAAGCTCGAGCTCGTGAAGGAAGACGAGCAGAACGACACGAGCATCGCGGCGCAAAAGGCGCGCAAGCTCATCAACCAGGACAAGGTCGCGGCGCTCGTCGGCACCGTGTCGAGCGGCGTGTCGCTCTCGGTCGCCGGCGTTGCGGCCACGACCGGCACGCTGTTCATGGACTCCGGCGGCCACACCGACGACGTGACGGGCAAGAACTGTCACTGGAACGTGTTCCGCACGTGCCACAGCACGTGGATGGAGACGCACGCGACGGGCTACGCGCTGCAGAAGCGCTTCGGCAAGAAGTGGTTCTTCATCACGCCGGACTACGCGTACGGCCATTCGCTCGAGGCGGGTTTCAAGGACGTGCTCGCGCACAACGGCGGCCAGGTCGTCGGGAACGAGCTCACGCCGCTGGGCACGACGGACTTCAGCTCGTACCTCACCAAGATCGACGCGGCGAAGCCCGACGTCGTGCTCGTTTTCGTGCAGGGCGACGACTACACGAACTGCCTCAAGCAGATGAACCAGTTCGGGCTGCTCAAGAAGTACCCGGTCGGCGGACCGCAGGTCGAGCTCGAGCCGCTGTACGGCCTGCCGCCCGAAGCGCGCGGCGGCTACTGGGGCGTCGAATGGTACTACAAGAGCGAGAAGACGCTGGGCAAGAACAACAAGCTCGCGCACGATTTCGTCGCCGACACGATCCGCCTCCATGGCAAGCCTCCGACGGCGCGCAACGCGTTCGGGTACATCACGCTCGACCGGCTCGCGCAAGCGATGCACGACGCGAAGAGCATCGAACCCGTGAAGGTCGCGCGCGCGATCGAAGGCACGCACTTCAACTCGATCTTCGCCGGCTCGGCGTACTACCGCAAGGAAGACCATCAGCTGATGTGGCCGATGTGGGTCGCGAAGATCCGCCCCAACGGCACGCCGGGCGACAAGTACGACCTGTTCGACGTCACCGACATCAACGCGGCCGAAGCCGTCGAGCAGACGATCGCGCAGAAACAATCGGTCTGCAAGCTGGGCTATCCCGGCACCTGATCGCGCGTGATCGAGCACCTCGGGCCCCAGCTCTTCAACGGGATCGTGCTGGGCGCGTTCTACGCGATCGTGGCGCTCGGTCTCTCGCTCATCATGAACCTCACCGGCACCATCAACATGGCGCACGGGAGCTTCATGACGCTGGCGGGATACCTTGCGTACTCGATGGTGCTGCGCAACGTGCCGTTCGGGTGGGCGCTGATCCTCGCGCCGCTGTTCGCGGTGGTGGTCGGCGTGATCGTAGAGCGGACGCTGGTGCGTCCGCTCTACAAGCGTGAGCCGTTCTACAGCCTGCTGATGACGTTCGGCCTCTCGCTCATCGCGGAGGAAGTGTTCCGGCTGATCTGGGGGCCGAACGGCGTGCCGTTCTCGCCGCCGGCCTCGCTCGGGGGCGCCGTGAACATCGGCTTCATGCACTATCCGACGTTCCGCATCTTCATCGTCGGCGTGCTCGTGATCGCGATCGTCGGGCTGGCGCTGTTCCTCACGCGCACGCGGTTCGGCTTGCGGCTGCGCGCGGCGGTGCAGGACAACGAGATGATCGCCGCGCTCGGCACCAACACGCAGCTGCTGTACGCCGTGAACTTCAGCCTCGGCATTTTCCTCGCCGGGATCGCGGGCGTGCTCGCGGCCGGCATGCTCGGGCTCGCGCCGACCAGCGGCAACGCGCTGCTGATGCCGGCGTTCGTGACCGTGATCATCGGCGGGATGGGCAGCCTGTTCGGCAGCATCGTCGGCGGGCTGCTGGTGGGGATCGCGATCTCGATGACGACGCTGTTCATCCCGGCCGCGAGCGAGGTCTCGATGTACGTGCTGATGGCGATCGTGCTGCTGGTGCGGCCGCGCGGCCTGTTCGGCGAAGAGGGCATCTTCGGGTGACTGCTCGCCGGGAGCTGCTGATTTCGGCGGCGGTCGTCGTCCTGTGCTGCTTCGGGCCGTGGCTGTCGCCGCTGGCGCACGTCGAGCTCTCCACGGTGAGCGAGGTGTTCGTCACCGCGATCGCCGTGATGAGCGTGAACCTGCTGCTCGGGTACACCGGGCTGCCGGCGTTCGGGAACGCGGCGTATTTCGGGCTCGGGTTGTACGGCGTCGCGCTGTCGCTGAAATATTTTCCGCAGGTCGATTTCGTCGTCGCCATCCTGATCGGCATGGCGGCGGCGCTGCTCGGCGGCCTGCTGCTCGGGCCGTTTCTGCTGCGCCGGCGCGGCATCTATTTCGGCCTGCTGTCGATCGCGTTCGGTCAGGTGTTCTACTTCATCGCGTACAAGTTCACCGACGTCACCGGCGGTGAGGACGGCATGCAGATCGCGCGGCCCGTATGCGGGGCTGCCGTCCGGCGCACGTGGTGGTGAGCGACTTCAGCTTTTACTACGTGTCGCTCGCGCTGTTCGTCGTCGCGCTGTTCGCGTTTCGCACGATCGTGCGCTCGCCGTTCGGGCGCACGCTCATCGCCATCCGCCAAAACGAGCCGCGGGTGCGCTACCTCGGGCTCAACACGGACCGCTTCATCTTCGTCGCGCTGCTGATCTCTGCGACGATGGCGGGTTTGAGCGGCGCGCTCTTCGGCCTGCTGATCAACTTCGCGGCGCCGCTGCAACTCGACTGGCACCAGTCGGGCAACTTCGTGCTCGCGATGATCCTGGGCGGCGCGGGCACCGTGTGGGGCTCGCTCGTCGGCGCGTTCATCTACGTCGTGGGCAAGGACGTCATCTCGACGATCACGCCGCTGTGGCAGATATTCCTGGGCGCGCTGTTCGTGGCGTGCGTGCTCGGCTTCCCGCGCGGCATCCTCGGCACGCTGCAAGCGCTGACCCGCCGCACGCCGCAGACGTTCGGCGACGACGACGTCAACGCGGCCTTCGACCCCAACGCACCGATCGAGGTGGGACGTGGCGTCTGACCGGATCATGCTCGACGCAGCGAACGTCTCCAAAGTGTTCGGCGGCGTGCGGGCGGTGGACGACGTGTCGCTGCAGGTGCGCGAAGGCACGATTCACGCGCTGATCGGCCCCAACGGCGCGGGCAAGACGACGTTCTTCAACGCGATCTCCGGCTACATGTTCCCCGAGCGCGGCACCGTGCGCTTTCTGGGCACCGACGTGACGCGAATGATGAATTGGCGGCGCATCGCGATGGGGATGGGCCGGACGTTTCAGACGCCCAGCATCTTCCCGGAGCTGACGGTCGACGAGAACATCCGGCTCGGCGTGAACGCGCACGCGAAGCAGGCGTTTCGGCTGCGCGCGCCGCGCGGCGATGAAAAGGCGGCGCTGGACAAGCGCGTCGACGAGCTGCTGGGGTTCGTGAACCTCACCGCGCAGCGCGACCGCCCGCTGTCGGAGCTCGCGCACGGCTCGCAGCGCTTGTGCGAGATCGCGATGAGCCTGTCGACCGATCCGGTGCTGGTGCTGCTCGACGAGCCGATGGCCGGCCTCGCCGAAGCGGAGACGGAGCGCATCATCGGCGTGATCCGCGACCTGCGCGAGCGGCTCGGGCTCACGGTGCTGTTCGTGGAGCACAACATGCGCGTCGTGCTGTCGCTCGCGGACCGCATCACGGTGCTGGACCGCGGCAAGCTGCTCGCCGAAGGCACGCCCGAGGAGATCGCCGCGAACCAAAGCGTGCGCAGCGCGTACCTCGGCGAGGGAGTGCTGGATCATGTCTGAGCCGCTGCTGTCGGTCGAAGGCATCTTCACCAACTACGGCAAGATCCGCATCCTGCGCGACGTGTCGCTGACGGTCGGCGAAGGCGAGGTCGTCGCGCTGCTGGGCCTCAACGGCGCCGGCAAGACGACGACGATGCGCAGCATTCTCGGCCTCACGCCGCCGCGCGCGGGAACGATCCGCATCGCGGGTCAGAACATCACGGGCTTGCCGGCGTACCGCGTCGCGCGGCTGGGCGTGGGCTACGTGCCGGAAGGCCGGCGCATGTTCAAGGACCTCACCACGCTGGAGAACTTGCAGCTCGCCGAGAACGGCCGCGGCGGCGACTGGACGATCGCGCGCGTGCTGGAGCATCTGCCGAAGCTCGCGGAGTTGCGGTCGCGAAAGTCCGGCCGGCTGTCGGGCGGCGAGCAAGAGATGTTGTCCATCGGCCGCGCGTTGGTGTCGAACCCGCGGTTGCTTTTGGTCGACGAGCCGTCACAGGGGCTCGCGCCACTGGTCGTTGAGGAAGTGTACCGCATCCTGAGCGAGCTGAAGAAAACGGGCGTGGCGATCCTGTTGGTAGAGCAGAACGCGCTGCTCGCGCTGAAGATCGCCGATCGCGCATACGTGCTAGACAGCGGCCGCATCGTGCACGGGGGTCCAGCCGCTGAGCTCGCAGCGGACCAAAACCGCATCCGCACGCTGATGGGGCTAGAAGTTACCGCACCGTAGAAAGAGAGCCGGTTATGCTGATTCGTTCAACGATCGCCGCTTCGTTTGTCCTCTTGGCATCGTTCGCCGCAGGCGGCGCAGCGGAGCGCGGCCCCGTCGTCGTCGCGCTGAACCCTCAGCCAGAACCGCCGGGCAGCAGCGCGCACGTGTCGGGCTTCGTGCTCGTCGCACTCAACCCGCAACCCGAACCCCCAGGCGACCCGGCGCCGAAGTTTCGCGCCTTCGTGGTCACGCGCGGAACCGTCGTTGGGGAGCGTGCGGCGAAAGTCGCGCTGAACCCGCAGCCGGAACCCCCGGGAATCGCGGCGTTTGACGCTCGCCGGTTGCTGCCGCCCGGTCCGTGCAGCAGTATTCGGGTGACCGTAGAAACCGATGGGATGCGCGCGCCGTTCATGGCGCACGCCGTCGACACGGCGACGAAAGGAAAATGCGCGTTCACGGTTCCGACGCCGGGTGCGAAAGCCGGCAGCGGAGCAGCCATCAAATTCTCGCGCGATTAACCGCTACCGGCGCTGGATCATACCGTTTTTTCCACCCTTTCGCGTCGACTGCTGGGCGCGCTGAGCGAGACAATTCAGGAACCGGCACTAGGCGCAGCGTTCTAGGAGAAACATCTACGCGGCCGAACCGGCGCTCTACGATGGCGACATTGGATCAGGTTCGCCGATACGCTCTTGCGCTGCCCGGCGTGACCGAAAAGACCTCGCACGGCACCGCCGCGTGGATCGTCGACAAGCGTTTTTTCGTGTGGGATCGGCCGCTGCGCAAGTCCGATCTCGCTGCGCTCGGCGACGCGGCTCCCAAAGGCGCGATCCTCGGCGTGCGGACCGCTGACCTTGAAATGAAAGAAGCGATCATTCGAAGCGACCCGCGCGTGTTTTTCACGATACCGCACTTTGACGGCTACAACGCTGTGCTCGTTCAGCTCGATAAGATCCGCGCGCGGGACGTCGAGCGGATCATCGTCGAGGCGTGGATCGCACGCGCACCGGAACGTTTGGTGCGAGAGTATCTCGCCAGCCGAAAGCGTCCCAGTCGGTAGTCATTCAACGCTAGTCTGAGGTCGGCTCCCGCATCAACTCCGGTTGATCCGACCTAGTAGTAACCAGCATATGTGCGATCTTACGTGCTGGATGACCGGATAAGGCACGATATATGCATCTATACTCCCCCGGCGAGGTCGCCGGCCGGATCGGGCAGCGCGCCCGTGAACGGCGGATGTCCCTGCAGATGCGTCAGGAGGACCTCGCTCGCGCCGCAGGCTTCTCTGTCGACACGATCCGGCGGTTCGAGCGGGGAGACGGCGGACTCACTGTCAAGGCGCTCGCCGCGATCGCGATCGCCCTCGACTCCGCGCACGAGCTCATGGACCTGTTCGCGCCGGCCCCGCACGGCTCGCTCGACGACCTGCTGCGCGCGCAACGCCAGCGGCGCACGGACCGCGTAAGAGTTCGTCTTCCGGCGACGGAGCGCTAATCCGTGCGTGCGAAACGGTTCTTTGTACTACCGAATTAGTTGACTCCCGGAAGGCGCGGAGGTAGCATAGCGCCGACCATGATCATCACACGCGGCGCGATGCAATTTTTGCTTTGCGTCTTTTTGGGAGTGTTGTACGCGTGCGCTCCGTTGGTTGTGCTCGCCGAGGACGCGACGAACCCCACCTCGGTTCACGTGCCGGAGCTCGCCGCGCCCCCGTCGCTGAGCGGCACGATCGACGCGAGCTGGGAGCCCGCGGCCAAGCTGACGCTCGGCCAGGACTTCACGTACCGCCGCCCCGTCGACGAAGCGACCGAAGTGCGCGTCGCGCAGGACGGGAGCTCGCTAGATATCGCGTTCGTCGTGACGCAGCGCGAGACGCGCACGGAAGCGCAGCAGACGAACGGATCGAGCGTCCAGAGCGACGACTACGTCGGCGTCTATCTGTTCCCGCAGGGCACGACCGGATTCCAGTACGGTTTCTTCGCCAATCCGCGCGGCACGCGCTATCAGTACTCCAGCGAGAACAGTGCGTACACGCCGCAGTGGACGGCGGTCGGCCACCCCACGGCGACGGGCTACATCGTGACGATGCGCATCCCGCTCAACGTCATCCGCAGCGGTGGTTCGAAATCGTGGCGCGCGCAGTTCGTGCGCTCCACCGTCGCGACGCGCGGCCTCGCGGTGTGGGCGTACGCGGGCGGCGGCACGAACGCGACCGATCCGGCATTCGCCGGAACGCTGCTCGACATCGGAACGAAAGCGACCGCGGTGCGGCCCAAGCCGCGCGCACAGATCTACTCGCTCGCGGAGGTGACAACGCCGCGGTACGGCGGCAGCACGTCGCGCATCGGCGGCGACTTCTCCATACCCGTCACACCCACGGCGTCGTTCGTCGCCACGCTGCATCCCGACTACTCGAACGTCGAGGTGGATCAGCAGACCATCGCGCCGTCGGCGTTCGCGTACCAGTTCGCCGAGGTGCGCCCGTTCTTCACGCAGGCTGGCCAGGCGTTCAACTACAACGTGTCGTGCTCGAACTGCCCGCAGCTGCTCTACACGCCCGCGATCCCGACGTTTCGCGAAGGCTACGCGCTCGAAGGCACGCAGGGTCCCGTCACGTTCGGCGCGTTCAGCGCGGTCGGCTACGGCCGCGTCGACCAAGCGCAGGCGTTCGACTACAACATCTCCGACAAGAAGAGCTTCGTCGCCGCGAACTTCCAGCGCGTCGCCGTCGACACGCGCTCGGGGATCCACGATGAGCTCAACTCGTTTCAGGGCGGCGTCGGCAGTCAGAAGACGCACTTCTTCCTGTACGGCAACGCGGCGTTCGAGCGCGGCAGCCTCGTCACCAACGCCGGCCAGGCGAACTATCTCGAGTACGGCGCCGGGTACGCCAGCTCGACGACGGTCGTCGTCGCGAACGCACAACGCATCGGCGCGCAATTTTCTCCCGTCGACGGCTTCGTGCCGCAGACCGATCTCACGGGCTACGAGCTGTTCGCCAAGAAGACGCTGAACTTCTCGCCGAAATACTTCCTGAACGACATTCAGGTGAGCGACTTCTACGCGCGCTACCACAACAGCAACGGCCAGACGAATCAAACGGACAGCGCGGAAACGCTATACCTGGACTTCAAGAACAAGTTTACGTTCCGGGTGGCCGGCAGCACGCAGGGCGTCCAGATCGGCGACGGCGAGTTCCTGCCGTTCAACGGGAACGCCGTGCTGCTGGGCTACCGCATGAACACCAGCACGCCCACGTACGTGCGGCACTCGGGCGGATCGTATTACCACGGCCAGCTCGATGGCTGGAACTATGTCTCGGTGCTGCCGCTGCGCAAGCGCCTGCGCCTCTCGCTGCAAACGGACGAGGACAAGTACCTCACGACGTATCGGGGCGAGACGCCGTCGACGCTATGGCTCGAGCGCGCGAGCATCGACTACCAGCTCAGCAAAGATGCATCGTTCGACGTCGGCGCGCGCCGCATCGTCGGCGGTTTTCTCCCCAATTCGTTCCAGCAGCCGCCGTTCGGCAGCGTGAACGCGGGCAACGTCTCGCTGGCGTTCCACTACTTGAGCCGCAGCAACGAGTTCTACTTCGTGTACGGCGACCCGAACAGCTTGTCGACGACGCCGGCGCTGTTCCTGAAGTGGATCCGCTACGTCGGCGCCCCGAAGGGGACGTAAGCACCCTCGCGCACGAAAGCGTAGCCCCATGGCGACGTTGGGTTGGATCGGATTGGGCGAGATCGGTTTGCCGATGGCGCTGCGGCTGATCGGCGCGGGGCACCGCGTGATCGTGTGGGGCCGCAGCGCGGAGAAGCTGCAGCCCGCGTTGGACGCGGGCGCGACCGCCGCGGCATCACCCGCGGAGCTTGCGGCGCAGTGCGACGGCGTGCTGCTGTGCGTGACCGACGGTGATGCGGTGGAGCAGGTCGTGTTCGGCCCGCGCGGCGTCGCCGAAGGCGCGCGCCGCGGCAGCCTCATCGTCGACCACTCCACGATCCATCCCGAAACGGCACGGCTTGCCTGGAGGCGGCTGCACGGCGCGGGCGTGGGCTGGGTCGACGCGCCCGTGTCGGGCGGCTCGGTCGGTGCGAAAGCCGGCACGCTCGCGACGTTTCTTGGCGGCGAACCGGAGGACGTCGGGCGCGTGCAGCCGTGGGTCGCGGCGTACGCGAGCCGCGCGACGCACATGGGCCCCGTCGGCAGCGGGCAGGTCGCGAAGTCGTGCAATCAAGCCGTCGTCGCCACGACGATCACGCTGTGGGCCGAAGTGATCGCGTACGCGCGCCGTTGCGGGCTCGATCCCGACCAGCTGATCGACGCGGTGCAAGGCGGCTGGGCGGACTCGGAGATCCGTCGCGTACACGGTCACGACATGGCCGCCGGCCGGTTCCGCCGCGCGCCCGGATCGATCATGCTCAAGGACCTCGAGATCATCGGCGACATGGCGCGCGCGACCACGTCGCCGATGCCGCTCACGGCGGCGGTGACGTCGCTCTACCGCTTCCTCGTCGCGCAGGGCCACGAGACCGGCGGCGGGACGAACGTCGTGCAACTGTATGCCGCGAAGGACGCGTCGAAGCCGTCATGAGCGCACCCGTCGACTCAACCCTGCAAGCGCGACCGCTGCACCCGCTGTTCGCAGGCGAGCTGACGGGCGTCGACGTGCGCCGCGCTCGACGACGGCGGCATCGATGAGCTGCGCGCGCTGATGGACCGCTACGCCGTGCTGGTGATCCGCGAGCAGCGCATTCACCGACGAGGAGCAAGCCGCATTCGGCGCACGGCTCGGCGGGGGCGAGCTCGTTACGAAGGTCGGCCGCAGCGTGATCGACCCGCACAAACGGCTCAAGCTCGAAGCACTCACCGACATCTCGAACCTCGACGAGAACGACCAGATCATGGACCAGGCCGACCGGCGCCGGATGTACTCGCTCGGCAACCGGCTGTGGCACAGCGACTCGTCGTTCCAAAGCCCGCCGGCGCGCTACTCGATGCTGTCGGCGAAAGAAGTCCCGAGCGCGGGCGGCGAGACGGAATATGCCGACATGCGCGCGGCATACGACGCATTCCCCGCCGATCTGAAAGAACAGATCGAGCACCTGCGCGCGTTCCATTCCATCATCTACTCGCGCTCCACGATCGGCTTCACCGAGTTCAGCGACCAAGAGCGCGCGCAGTTCCCCGGCGCGGAGCAGCCGGTGGTGCGCGTGCATCCGGGTTCGCGTCGCAAGAGCGTGTTCGTCGCGTCGCATGCATCGCACATCATCGGCTGGCCCGTCCCCGACGGACGCATTCTGCTGCGCGAGCTGCTCGCGCTCGCGACGCTGCCGCAGTTCGTCTACCGGCACACCTGGCGCGTCGGCGATTTCGTGATCTGGGACAACCGCTGCACGATGCACCGCGGCCTCGCCTTCGACGAAACCCGCGAACGCCGCGACCTACGCCGCGTCACGACGATCGACACGCCCGCTTAGATCTTCCCCTCGGGCGCGCCTTGATCGCGCCGAAGACGGACGATACCACATAGAAGCAGACCCACGCGAGCATCGACGATGGACAACCCTTGCCACGCCGGGACCGTCTTGGCCGGTCACCGTTCGGCGTGTCGCCGGCGACGTGAGCATCAAGAGGACGGGGAACCATAATGTCAACGTCGCGGGCCAATGCGATTCGCGGCGCGGGACATCCGCGAGGTCACTGACCTCGTCACTCATGCCGCAAGTGTAGCATGCCGCCGCCGCTGCAACGGAACCCCGTCGTCGGGGTACTGAGATTGAGTCAGCCAGTCAAGCGAGCACGACTTTTAGTCAATCTAACTTGACTTTAAGACAAGGATGCTTTACTATGTAGTCATGGCGAACGCTCATGGGGTCCACTTCACGCGGTTCTGGCTTTGGATGGGCGGCTACGTCGTCGCCATCTTCCTGGGGACATTTTTGGTCTCGAAGCCGGTGCGGCCCGACGTCCCGCACTTCGCCGCAGCGATCATTCCGCTGGTGCCGCTCTTTCTCGCGTTGTACGAAAGCTATCGCAACGTGCTCGACGATGGACGAGCTTCAGCGGCGCATTCACGTCGAGGCGCTCTTGCTCTCGCTGCCCGGCACCACCGCGATCGTGCTCGGCGTGGGTCTGCATGCAGTTCATCGCCGGCGTCCCGCTGTTCGGGATCTTCTGGCTGTGGATTCCGATCTCGTTTCTGTACGCGATCGGAATCTGTTTCGCGCGGCGCCGGTACGCATGAAGAACTCGCTGCGCGTGCTGCGCGCCGAGCGCGCGTGGTCGCAGGCCGAGCTCGCCGACCGGCTCGGCGTCAGCCGGCAAACCGTGAACGCGCTCGAGGTCGGCAAGTACGATCCCTCGCTCGCGCTCGCTTTCAAAATTGCTCGAATGTTCGAGCGCCCCATTCACGACATCTTCACCGATGAGGAGAAACCCCGTGCGTAACCTAATCGCCGGCGCACTCGCCGCCGCACTCTTGTGCGCCGCACCGCTCGCGGCGCATGCCGCGACGTTGCCGCCCGATCCGCCGCGCGCCGAGAGTTTCGACGTCGGCATGCTGCACGTCGACCGCTACGGCAGCGGCGACCCGATCGTGCTCGTGCCGGGCCTCGCGTCCGGCGCGTGGACGTGGAACGGACTGATCCCGCACCTCGCCGCGAAGCACAGCGTGTACGCCGTGACGATCGCGGGCTTCGCGGGGCGGCCCGCGTCCGGCACGCCGTCGTTCGTTGCGTTCGAGAACGATCTCACCGCGCTGCTCGACCAGCGTCATCTCGTCAAGCCCGTGCTCGTCGGACACAGTCTGGGCGGCACGCTCGCGATCGACTACGCCGAGACCCATCCCGATCGCGTGCGCGGCATCGTCGCCGCGGACGGGCTACCGGTGTTTCCGGGCATGCAGCAACTCTCCGCGCAGCAGCGCGAAGCGGCCGGCGCGCAGATGGGCGCCGCGGTGAAAGGGCAGACGCACGACCAGCTGCTCGCGTTCGACAAGAGCTACATGGCGACGGTCGGCGTCAGCGACGCTGCGCTCGCGGAGCAGCTGGCGCCGTTGGCAGCGCAGAGCGAACCGGCGGCGGTCGGCGCGTGGCTGCAAGCGGACCTCGCCGCCGACTTGCGCCCGAACCTCGTCAAGATCACCGTGCCCGTGCTCGAGATCGCGCCGTTCGTCGCCGCGGAAACGACCGCGGTGATGGGCCTCTATTCCACCGAAGCCGAGAAGGGCGCGTTCTATCGCACGCTGCTCGCGGGCGTGCCGAAGCTCGAGGTCGTCACGATTGCCCCGGCCCGGCACTTCGTGATGCTGGACCAGCCGGAGCGCTTCCAAAAGCGCTCGACGACTTTCTCGCGCGAATCTAAGCGTCGTCGTCGACGGCGCTGATCGTCACCACGTGGTCGACGTTGATCTCGACCGCGTGGGCGATCCGCTCGCCGCGCACGGTGTTGAGCGCGACGAGCCGCGCGCCGAGCGTGCTCGAGAAGCCCGCCTTGAGCGCGCGGTAGCCGTCTTCGTTGGTCGTCAGCCGGTGGCCGTCACTCAGGAAGATGTCGAACCGCTTCATCGCTACCTCGCGCCATTGGGGCAAGCGCCTCGAGCTCGTATTCGGCGCGCGGCAACCGGCCTCGGTTGAGCGGACGATGCTTGCCGCAGGGGACGAGCTCGCACAGGTTCTCCTTCTCGCGCGCGCCGCAACCGCAGCGCCAGACGTGGTCTCGCAGATCGGGCGCGGCGCTCGACGTGTACGAGAACGTGCGTGCGGGCGGCCCGAGGGTCGCCCGAAGAAACGCAAAGGTGTGCTCGTACAAAGCGGCCCTCCCATGGCAAATGAACCGGATTCTCTAAGCCACACCCCGTGCCGCCATCCAGGCTACGAGCCATTCTACGCCACAAGCGAGCGAGGGCTCAAGGGCTTAAAACCTCCCGGACCACATTCGGCGCGAATTTAACGCGCAGCGAACACTGCGTGAACGTCCCCTTGCCGTTCAGCGGCCCGGTTCGACGATGACGCGCAGAAAATGGTCCGCGTCGATGCGGCGGAGGGCGTGCTGGAGCTGGGCCGGGGTCGTCTGCAGTAGCGCGAGCCAGAACCAGCCCTCGCTCACGTTCGAACCGCCGTCCCGCGCGCCGCGGAGCATGTCCTCGGCGACGCCGTTGTAGCTGTCCAGCGGCAAGACGCGTTCGGCGAGCAGCAGTGCTTTGGCGCGCTGGAGCTCCACCGCCGGCAGCGCGTGGCTTTGCAGCCGCTTGATGATCGCGACGACCGCGGCGTTGGCGCGGCCTACGTTCTTGGGATCGCTGGCGAACGACACGCTGAACTCGGCCTCGTTGCGGTCGACGGTGAAGTCGGACTCGGTCGAGTAGACGTAGCCGCGGCGCGTGCGCAGCTCCTCAAATAGCAGCGAGCCGGTGCCTTCGCCCGAGAGGATCGTGTTGGCGAGCAGCAGCGGGACGTAGTCCGGATCGCTGCGGCGCATCGCGAACACTTGCTTGAGCGTCACCTCGGACTGGACGTTGGTCGCGACCTTCACCGTGACGGTCTCCGACTTCGTCGCCTTGCGCGCGAGCTTCGGATAGCGGAACGTGGGCGGCGCGCCGGTGCCGCGCCACTGCCCGAAATACTTGGCAACGGCACTGGCGGCGCGGCCCGGTGCGACGTCGCCGACGATCGCGAGGAGCGTCTCGTCGGGTCGGTACGTGAAGCGGTAGTAACGTTTGACGTCGTCGAGCGTGACGGCGGCGATCGTGCGATCCGTCGTATCGCGGCGGCGCGGATCGCCCGGCGCGTACAGCGCGAGCCGCTGTGCGAGCGCGGCCTTCGTCTTGGGCAGCTTGTTCGCGAAGGTGGCGCTCTGCTTCTCGTTCGCCTGCACGACGGTGAATGCGGCGGGCGCGAACGCCGGGTGCAGCAAACCATCGGCGAGCAGCTCCATGCCGCGCTCGAAGTCTTTCGACTGCACCGTCAGGCTGAAGCCCGTGCCGAGCCGCGCCGAGCCCGCGATCGCGTCGAACTGCGCGTTGTACGCCTTGCGGTCATATGTCGTCGTGCCCCATCCCAGCAGATCGTCGACGACCGCGTGAACGCCGTCTTTGCCTTTGGGCTCGTACAGCTCGGGGCTGTTGCGGATCACGCCGCGCACGACGACCGTCGGTGCGGCGGTTTCGCGGCGGGCCACGTAATACAAGCCGTTCGGGAGCCGGTGCGCGCGCAGACTCGCGTCGTCCCACGGCGCACGCAACGGCGCCTTGAGCGCGATCTGCGCCCAGGGCGGCAGCGGTTCGTGCATCGTCGGCGTGAAGCCGACGTGCTCGACGCCGGCGCTCGGATTCGTCTTGGGGGTGGTGCTCGAGGGCTTGGGCGTGATGACGATCGACAGCCGGTGCTCCGGTGTGAAGTACGTGCGCAGCACGCGGTTGACGTCGTCGGCGGTCACGTTCGCGAGCGCCTCGTGCAGCGCGTCGGGCGTGGTCTGGTGCCCCGCGGCGGCGTCGGCCCATGCGAAGCCCAAGCCCGAGATCGACGCTTCGCGGTACGCCTCTTCGCTGAGCAGGCGCGTCTTCGACGCATCGATCAAATCGATCGGCAAACCGTTCTTGCGATAGTCGTCGAGCACGCCGCTCACCAGCGCCTGCGCGCTTTGCGGCGTGCCGTTGCCGGCGGGGATCGCGAGCAGAAAGTTCGCGCCCACTTCAGGGAACGCGTTGCCGATGCTGACCACGGCGAGCGTCTTGCCTTCGGCGGTGAGGTCGCTAAGCGCGCCGCGCCCGCTCGAGAACACACCGGTGAGCACTTGCGACGCCGCGTAGTCGGGATCGTTCGAGCCGGGCATACGGTAGGCGAGCGCACCGAATCCGATCGGAAAGTCGATCGTCGCCTCGACGGTCGACGTCTCGAGCGGCTGCACCGCGATCGGCTTGCGCGTGGGGACCGCCGCATCGGGAATTGCGTCGAACTGCCGGTGCACGTGCTCGAGCGTTTGCTTCGGATCGATGTCGCCCGCGACGATGAGCGTCGCGTTGCTCGGGCGGTACCACGCGCGGTAGAACGCGCGAATGTCGTCGGCGGTCATCTTCTCGAAGCTCGGCACCGTACCGCCCGACGCCGTCGCGAACGGCGTCCCCGCGAAGAACGCCTGGCGCAGCTTCGAGCTCACCGCGGCCAGCGGCTGGCTCTCCTGCGCGCGGATCTCTTGCTCGATCGCGCCGCGCTCCGTGGCCCAGTCGGACGCACGGATCGTCGCATTGCTCATGCGGTCGGCTTCGACGTGCAGCGCGACGTCGACGTACGGTGACGGCAGCTTGTAGTAGTAGAGCGTGTACTGGAACGTCGTCGCGGCGTTGTATTCCGCGCCCATGCGCGCGGCGATGTCGGCGAGCTGGCCGCCCGAAAGCGTCGTGGTACCGCGAAAGAGCATGTGCTCGGTCGCGTGCGCGATACCGGGCATCGTGTCGTCGTCGGAGCCCACGCCGTACGACACGATCGTCGTCGCCACCGGCGCGAGCTTGTTGGGCAGCAGGATGACGCGCATTCCGTTGGCGAGCGTCGCGCGCACGACAGCGGCGGATGCTTTTTGCGCCGCGAGCGTGGGCGACGGCTGCGGCGCAGGCAACACCTGCGCCGGCGGCGGCGATGCGTTTGCGGGACCAGGCGCCGGCTGCGCCGGCGCGGCCTGCGGAACGCACAGCACCGCAGCGAGAATACCGATGACGAGACGCTTCAAACGACCACACTCCGGAAAGGAGGGGGTGTCTTCTGGCCTGGGTGCCGTTCCTACTCCGGCTTTTTGTCGATCGCGTGCATTCTTCGGTAGCGGGAATCTAGGAAGCGAGTAGCCGTTCAGCGTATGCGAGCGGGATGAGGGGTGTCGCCGCGTGCTTGGCCGCCGTGCTCGCACTGGTGCCGTTCGGCGCGAGGGCTGCGGACGTTGGGGTGACGTTCAGCACCGTGATGCAGGCCTACGTCGACGACTTCCCGCGGGAGAACCCGGTCTACGCGGACATGCTCGGGATCCGGACGGGTGCCGACCGGCTCGAAGACGTGTCCACCGCCGGGCACGACCGCGCGATGTCGTCGCTGCGCGCATGGCGAGCGCGATTTGCGGCGACGGCGCGTCCCGACGACGGCGCGGACGTGCGCGCCGACCGCACGGCCATGCTCGACACGCTGGACGCGCAGCTGGTCGAGGACGAGCTGCTCGCGCCGTGGCGCACCGATCCCGGGCTCTATGTCAGCCTGATCGGCCAGTCGGTGTTCGTGCAGCTCGTGCGCGAAGGGCGTCCCGCCGACGAGCGCTTCGGCCACATCGTCGCACGGCTGCGCGCGATGCACGGCGTGACGGATGCCGCGATCGCGAATTTGCAGCACACCACGCAGCCCGCACAAGGTCTCGCGAGCGCGCAGCTCGGCGGCGCGCTGGAGCTGTATGCGTCGCTTCCTGACGTCGCGGTGCAGCAAGGCGCGTCGGCTGCCGTGCGGGCGCAACTGGCGACGGCGCTGCCGGCCGCGGTGACCGCCGTGCGCGCGTTCAAAACGTTCGTCGACGGCCCGCTCAAGACGCGCGCGCACGACGAGCCGCGCATCGGCGCCGCAGCATATGCGAAGTTGTTCCCGCTGATCACCGGCGTGGACCTCACGCCCGCCGAGCTCGAGCAGCGCGCACGCGCGCGCATCGACGCGACGCGTGCCGCGATGCTGGCGATTGCGCGGCCGATCTACGGCGCGAGCCATCCATCCGCCGGGACGCCGGGCGCCCCCGACGGCAACACGATCGTGCGCAGCGTGCTCGACACGATTGCCCAGCAGCATGCATCGCCCGCCACGCTGTTGGACCAGGCTCGGGCGGACGTCGCCGAAAATGAAGCGTTCCTGCGCAGCACGGGTCTCATCGCGCTGCCGCAACCGAACACGCTGCGCGTGCGCCAGACGCCGCCGATCCAAGGCGGCACCGCTGCCGCGAGCATGGAGACCAGCGGCCCGTTCGATCCGCCCGCCGAGCCGTCGTATTTCAACGTCGACCCCATTCCGAAGGACTGGAGCGCCGCGCGTGTGGCGTCGTACTTCCGCGAGAACGACGACGCCGGCGTGCGCATGCTGTCGATCCACGAAGCCGTGCCCGGCCATTACGTCCAGGTGCGGGCGAACAACACGAACCCGTCGCTGGTGAGGCGCGTGTTCGGCAACGGCTCGTTCATCGAAGGCTGGGCGTGCTTCACCGAAGGCTTGATGATCGAGCAAGGCTTTCGCCCCGACGATGCCGCGCTCAAGCTCACGCAGCTCAAGTGGCGGCTGCGCGAAGCGACCAACGCACTGCTCGACGCCGAGTATCACGCGGGCACGCTCACGCACGACGAAGCGATCGCGCTCATGGTGGACGGCGCGTTCCAAGAGAGCTCCGAGGCCGAGAGCAAGTGGCACCGGCTGCAGCTCTCGCACGTGCAGCTCGCGACCTACTTCGCGGGGCTCGACGCGATCGAGCGCGCGCGCGCCGCGAGCGGGCTGGATGCGAAGACGTTCGCCGCCCGCCTGATCGCGATGGGCGCGGTGGAGCCGCGCGCGATCCCCGCACTGCTCGCCGCCGCGCACTGAGCGCCGTGCCGCGATCTGACGGCGCGCGCGTGCGCGTGCGGCGCATGACCGCGGACGACGTGAGCGACATCGACCCGGTGCTGCGCGCGGCGTACGGCATGCAGGGCACGTATCGCGAACGTATCGAGGCGCATCTCCGCCAGCGCGGCGTCTTCCCGCTCATCGCGGAGTACGACGGACGCGCCGCGGGCGCCGTGTTCGGCAACGACTATGGAACCAGCGCGTATGTGTCGCTGATGGGCGTCGATCCGGCGCTGCACGGGCGTGGAATCGGCTTCGCCATGATGACGGCCCTGATCGCGTGGTGCGACGAGCGTGGCTTTCGCGACGTGCGGCTCGACGCGACGCCGGCCGGTGCGCCGCTCTACGAGCGCTTCGGCTTCGCCGATTTCGGCGAGACGGTCGTGTTCGCGCGCGAACGGGTCGTGCAGCAGCCGCCCGGAGAGCGCGTCGCCGCGGCGCGTTCGGACGATGCCGCGACGATCTTCCGCATCGACGCGGCCGCGTTCGGCGCCGACCGTTCGCCGATGCTCGATCCGCTGCTCGTTGAGCACGAGGCGCTGCTCGCCGCGGATGGGCGCGGGTATGTGATCGTGCAGCACACGCCATGGCGCACCATCGTCCCCGGCCCATGGGTGGCCGAGGATGCCGGCGTCGCGCGCGAGCTGCTGCGCGCCGCATTGGCCGGACTGGGCGACCGCAAGCCGGTGCTCTACGTGCCCGCGAATAACGAGGCCGCGGTCGAGCTCGCCGTGGCGGCGGGATTCGCCCCGTCCCGCAGGCTGCGGCACATGATTCGCGGCGCCGGCGAGCTGCCGCGCCGGGCGGTGTTCGGCCGCGCGAACCTAGGCCAGGGTTAGCGGAACGTCATGATCTGCGCGCTGCGCGCCGAAACGTCGAGGTGGCTCTCGCACGTGATGAGCGTGTACGCGCCGGCCTCGTCCTGGATCGCCCGGCAGCCGCAGCTCCAGCCCAGCGCGGGCGTCAGCCCGCTCACGCGGGCGATTGCGTAGGGCTGGCCGGCTCCCAGGAGCCGCTCGAGGGCAGATTGGTTCAGACGAGCTGCACCGGTCATGTGCATCTATAGTCGGCATGCGGCGCGCTTTGTTTAGCGCACGTAAAGCACTCGTGCGGAAACGGCGGCACGAGTCCGCCCCTTACGGCATGGTGAACAAGCGAGCAGCTTCCCTCCTCAGCTGACCATCAGCACGAAACGGCCAAAATCGGCGACCATGGGTCTGTGGTCGTACGCCAGTTGGCGTACAATACGAATCTATGGTGAAAAGGTCGACGGGCGCGAAGAACGCATCTCGCGCGATAGCCCCGGACCGCGATCGCATTCACTTGCGAATAGCCCGCGACGTAAAAGAGATGCTGGAGCAAGCCGCGGCCATTTCAACCGGCGGTGACGTGACCGCATTCGTCGTCGAAGCTGCCGCCGAGCGCGCCCGTCGCGTTCTCAGCGACTTAGAAGTGACGCGGATCGCGGACGATAACCGGCATCGCTTCTACGAGCTCCTGAGGAAGCCGCCGGAACCGAGCGAGGCGTTGAAAAAGCTCCTTGCGTTCGATGCGTTCCGCGTCGTGACGTAATACCGTTGCCGGACATCAGAATCGAGCCCCTCGGCGCGGAGCACGACCGAGGGGTTTTCGATTGTGGAGCAGACTCAGTCACGCGCTATCTGCGCGAAGTCGCGCTCCAAGCGCAGAAAGCATATCGGTCTGCATCAAAGGTCGCCGTGCTGCTTAACGCGCCGGCGCGAGTCCTGGGTTACTACACGCTCGTCAATCATCGGATCATTGACGAAGAGATGCCCGAGGACATCGCGCGCGAGCTGGATCTCGACCAGGCCGGACATCAGCCGGCGGCGTCCCACACCTTCGTGCCGCCGACGTAGGTGGCGCGCACGCCGAGCGAACCCAATGTCGACGGCTCCACGGTCAGCGGGTCGTCGTCGAGCGCGACGAAGTCGGCGACGTAACCCGGCGCGAGCCGGCCCTTCACGTGGTCTTCGCCCGCCGCGCACGCGGCGTTGATCGTGTAGAGCGCGAGCGCTTCGCGCGGCGTGATGCGCTGCGAGAGCCCCAGCGGCGTGCCGTCGTACCCCGTGCGCGTGACGCACGACTGCAGCGCGAGCAGCGGCTGATACGGGCCGCACGGATAATCGGACGAGCCGGCGACGGTGATCCCGTAGTCGATGAACGAGCGGTGCGCGAACATGCGCTCGAGGCGTTCCGGTCCGTACCATTCCAGCAGTTTGCCGCCGTGATAGTGCACGTAGCTACCGAACGGCGCGGCGATTGCATCGAGCGCCTTCATGCGCTGCAGGATGCTTTCGTTGACGATGCTGCAGTGCTCGATACGGTGGTGGAGATCGGACCGCGGGCGCTCGTTCTGCGCCGCTTCGAGCTGATCGAGCAGCTTGCCGATCGCGCGGTCGCCGTTGGCATGCACGCACACGCGGTTACCGTCGAGGTGGGTCATGCGCACGACGTCGCGCAGCTCGGCATCGGACAGGGTCTGCATCCCGAAGTCGTCGGTCGTGCCTTCGAACGGCTCTTCCATCAAGCACGTGCGCCCGCCGATCGCGCCGTCGACGAACGACTTGATGCCGCCGAGCCGCAGCCGGTCGGTACCGGAGCCGGTGGTCAGGCCGCGTTTCTTCAGCAGATCGTAGTGCTCGAAGTGCAGCAGCATGTTCACGCGCATCGTGAGCTGCTTGCGGCGCTGTGACTCTTCGAGCAGCGCGATGTCGTCGGGGCCGATCAGCGCGTCGGTCACCGACGTGATGCCCGCGGCGTGGAACGCGCGCATCGCGAGGCTCAGGCCGCGCAGGCGATCTTCCGGCGTGCTCGCGGGCGCAACGGTTTGCGGCAGATGCGTCGCCTGCGGGTACGCGAAGTCGAAGATCGCCATCTCGAACAGGATGCCGTTGAGCCGCCCGCTGCCGTCGCGGCCGAACTTGCCGCCCGGCGGCGCTTCGGACGACTCGTCGATCCCCGCGAGTTCGAGCGCCTTCGAGTTGACGACGCCCCAATGGCCGGCAACCTGCAGCACGAGGATCGGATGATCGCGGCTGACCTCGTCGAGATCCCAGCGGGTGAGGACGCGGCCTTCGGCCATCTTCGCGTCGTCGTAGCGGCTGCCGCGCAGCCAGCCGCCGGGCGGCGTATGCGCCAGCGACTCACGCAGCTTCGCGATGATCTCGGCAAGCGACGAGACCGCGTCGATGGAGAGATCGAGGTGCAGCATGTCCTCGGCGGCGACGGCGAGGTGCGCGTGCGCGTCGTTGAAGCCCGGCACGATCACGGCATCGCCGAAGTCGACGACCTCCGCACCGGCGAACCGCTCGCGCAAGGCCGCGAGCGATCCCGTCGTGACGATCCGTTCCCCCGCCGTGGCGAACGCTTCGGGCGCGTCGTCCGTCATGGTGACGATGCGCCGCGCTCGATAGATCGTCGTCGTCACTTCCGATGCCTCCTCGTTCGTGCGACGGCATTCTTCTGCACCCAGTCGCTGAATTCGTCGTCGGTCAGCTCGCCCGCTGCGAGCGCCCAAAATATCATCACGCACTCGGCATTGCCGGCGGCGAGCGTGTATCCGTTCAGCTCGAGAAACGTTTCGAGGACGACCAGCGCGACGCGCTTGTTGCCGTCGACGAACGGATGATTGCGGCTGATGCCCAGCGCACAAATCGCCGCTAGCCGTGGAACGTCGAGCGGCGATTCCGCATATGCGTCTGCATGCTGCGGGCGCGCGAGGGTCGATTCGAGCAGCGACAGATCGCGAATCCCTAACGAACCGCCGTGTTCACCGATCACGGCTTCATGCGCGGCGAGCACCACATCGAGCCTGATCCACCTTCGTTTATTTGGCAAGCTCACGCAATGCGGCGCGTCGGCGTTTGAGCACCTTCTCCGCGACGGCGATCTGAGCGCCGAAGTCCGGATCGTACGGCGTGAGCCGAAAGCCGTCAGGCGACTCGGTCAGATAGACCGTGTCGCCGGCTGCAATCTTGAGCCGGGCGAGCGTGTCCTTCGGGAGCACGACGCCGACGGAATTGCCGACGCGGGTCAATTTCAGAGCAACCACGTCCGTGTACTTACAGACGTACCCACGAAGGACCTTCAGACAGGCGCCGCGACCGGGCGAACGGTAGGCACGATGTCCGCAGGCCGGCCGGTGCGTCTAGGTCCGTGCTACGATCGCGGCAACGGCTGACGTCAGCCGCGAACGAGCGCCGTTGCGGAAGGACGCGGCCCAGCGGATCACGTCCGTCTCGATCTCGTGCGCGAACGCGGCGACGTTGAACACGATCATGATCGCCGCGAAGAGCCGGAGATCCATGAACACCGCGATGCCGACGTGCATGCCGATGATGCTCGCCAGCCAGACGGTGCGAAGGCGCGGCACGAAGACCGCCAACACGTAGCCGGATTCGAAGACGAGGGTCATCAGGGACAAGGCCAACGCGATGCCGGGCACCCACGGGAGCCACGACCAGTCGATGTTGTGGTGAAACTGCGGCTGCATCAGCGCCTTCCAGATCGCATCGCCGTTCCACCAGTCGGCGCCATGCGCTTTGGAGAGGCCGGCACTGAGGTACACGACGCACAGATGCGCCTGCAGGAGCAACACCCAAATTCTGTTGGAGACCGATGATCGGAGCCGCGTGCCGCGTGCATCGAGCGACCATGCGTCCCCGACCGGCGCAACGACGCAATAAAAGAGAAGAATCGACGCGAACATGTCGAGGCCGTATGTCGAAAGGCTGCCCGTCACGTTGAGCGTCCAGTGCGCGTAGCACGCGACGAGCGCGGCAGCCCGCGTCATCCAGCCGAGCAGTAGCGCAAGCAGCGCGAGCGCGAAGATGCCCGCCACGACGAACGGCGTGGCATCCGCCGAGATACCGGCGTGACCCAGCAGCGTCGCGGCGGAGCCGAGCGTCGGTGCGCCCGGCATCGCTGCGCTTTCGCTGACCGACCACGCCAGCGGTCCTTGCTCGCCGTACAGGGCCGGCACGACGCTCCACTCCACGGCGACCTTCACCAAGAGCACTGCGGCCAGTCCGATGCGCAGCAGCGCGAGCGGTCGTGCGTCAACAGGCCTCACGAGCCGGCGCGCGGCGTCCCGGATGATTGCAACTGCGTTCATGACTTTGCCCTCGAGCGTTTATCGAACTGGGTTGAGAAATCGCGTTCCAAGAACGGTCTGCGGCCGGCGCGGTACTCGCGCATCGTCGGCATGCGGTACGATCCGATGACGACGCTCGCGTGCGTCGCATGGGAATCCTGCGCAAACGTGCGCACCGCGAGCACGCGCGCGAGGAGATGGCGTTTGTCCATCAGCACCATGAAGCTCATGAAGTTGACGAACCGCAAGTCGGCTTCGCCCGCGACGTTGCCCACCATGAGGTGCCGCCGTTCGCGCGACGCCGACGTGGTGTCGACGAACGCGATCGTCTGGTCGCCGATGTCCGGGGAGAAGAACCGGTAACTGCCGTCCAGGCCCGCGGCGTTGACGTACAGCGGAACGATCGCCCGCAACGGTCCCATCGGCGAGCTCTCGACCGAGATGGTCAGCGCTCCGAGCACGACGAACGTGAAGTGGACCGCCGCGAATGCTGCAACCCCGAACGGGGGCTGCAGGACGCGGCGAACCGCGCCCTGCAGCGATCCGAGCCGCATGACCTAGCGGACCTCGGTCAACGTGTACGCAGCTTTGTCGGCGCTGCTGAGCGCCGCGTTGAGCCGCGCGTACGCCGCGCGGTTCGTCGCGCTGCGGACGTAGATGAAGATGATGATCATGCCTCGGCCGGGCCGCCAGCGGCGCGCCAACGAGGCGTTCGGGTCGCCCTTCTCGAGGACGTCGGGCGAGAGCGAACCGAGGATCGTTCGACGACCGGTTTTCGGATCGGTCAGCTCGATCCGATAGGTCGCGGGATCTTGCCCCTTCATTGCCGAGATCGCCCGAGACGCGACGTTCGGATCCGAGCTGTGCAGGACCATTCCGCCGGGCAGGTCGTCCGGGGCGCGGGTTGGGACCGCTTTGGCTTCCGCGTGGGCGGCGGCCGGACCGGGCGCGGTCTGCGCGACGGCGAACTGCGCCGACAAGGCTCCGACGCACAGCGCTGCCGTGAGCGCCGCCGCCGTGGTACGTGAACGAGAGGAGTGAATCATCGTGAGCTCCAGTGCTTTTCGAAACGTGGTGGTGTGCGCGGCAAGAAATGCCGCACCGCCAGCGTAGCGACTGCGCTTTCACATCGCTTTCGCGTGTGACGCGACCAGCGACGCCAAGGCGAACGCCGGCGTGAGGCCCAGCTCGTCGAGCAGCGCTTTGGTGTAGTCGCGGTATTCGCGGATCGCGCTGGCGCGGTCGCCGCGCGCGACGTGCGCGCGAATCGCGAGCTCGCGCGCGCGCTCGTCGCACGGGTCGTGGTCGAGCGTCACGCGGACGAGCGCGAGCGTGACGTCGGGGCGGTTCGACGCGAGCGCGATCTCCGCGAGGCGGTCGGTCGCGTCGCGTGCGGCGGTGAGCAGCCGGCGCTCCAGCGCGGCGACGAACTCCGGATCGGACGCCCGGCGCACGGAGCCGCAGCACACGTGGCGCATCACGGCGAGCCAGCGGCCCGCGGTCGTGATGTTCGGTGTCTCGCAGGTGCGAAAGCGCGCGGCGAACGCTTCGATCTCCCACAGATCGAGGACGACCGAAGCGCCGAAGCGATAGCCCTCCGCCGATTGCACGATCGCGTCGTCGCCCAGCCGTTTGCGCAGCCGGTGCAGCGCGATGTTGAGCAGGTTGCGCGCGCGGGCCGCGTCGTCGTCGGGCCACAGCAGCGCTTCGAGCCGTTCGCGGGGCACCGGGTGGCGGCAGCGCGCCAGCGCGCACACGAGCAGCCGGTGAGTGTCGCAGAGGACGATCTCAGCCCCGTCGACCAACGCGCGCCCCGTCAGAACTTCGATCTGGACAACGTTCACGTCGAGCTCTCATCTCTGCCGCGAAAGCGGCGCGTGCTTCAATGAGAGGATCGTAGCGGCCGCGGGCGGACGCGACCATTCGCACCGGTACCGCATTTCAGTACCTAGACGAACCACGGCGGGGAAGGAGTCCCCCTCCTTTTTCCGCAGGACGCAGAGGTGGTCAGGACCCCGCTGTACTGCCCTCGTCTCGTCGGGCGCGATCGAGAGCTCGCGGCCTTGGCAAATCTCGCGCGCCGCGCAGCCGGCGGGGAGAGCGTTTTCGCGTTCATCTCGGGTGAGGCGGGCGCCGGCAAGACGCGCCTGGTGGACGAGCTGCGACGCCACTTGCCGCGCGGGATGCGCGGCGTGCGCGGGACGTGCATGGAGTACGCGCCGTCGCCGATGGGCTCGGTGCTCGACGTCGTCGCGGCGCTCGAAGCGGAGCGCGGCCCTGCGCAGGCCGGCGCGCAGCTCGCCGCGCCGACCGGCGACGATCTGGTCGACAAGCGCCGGCTGTTCGAGCGCGTGACCGGCGCCCTGCGCCATGCCGGATCGGAGCGCCCGTTCGCGATGATCCTCGACGACGCGCACTGGGCCGATACGGTGACCCTCGAGCTGCTGCAGTTCTTGATCGGCACGCTCCACGACGCGCGGGTGCTGATCGTCGTCGCCTACCGCACCGAGGAGCTCGCGGAGACGCACCCCCTGCACGCGCTGGTCGGCCGCGCGATGCGCGCGCGACACGTGCAGCTCGTCGAACTGGAGCCGCTCAGCGGCGCGCACGTGCACGAACTCATCGATGCGACGCTGCCGCCGAACGTGCGCTTGTCGACCGAAGCGTTGCGCGACGTGCGCGAGCGCAGCGAAGGCAACCCGCTGTTTGCCGAAGAGTTCCTCAAGAGCGCCGTCGACGGCGTGCGCTCGGGCGACGCGCGCACGATGCTGCCCGTGTCGTTGCGCGGCCTGCTGCTCGAACGGCTGGCGCGGCTTGGCCACGAAGAGATGCGGCTGCTGGAGATCGCCGCGCTCATCGGGCGCCGCTTCGCCGCCGCGTTTCTCGCCCGCCTCGGCGGCCGCGACGTCCACTCGCTCGAACCGTTTCTGCGGTTGGCGGTCGACGAGCATTTCCTCGTCGAAGACGCGGCGGAGCCCGGCTGGTTCAGCTTTCGCCACGCGCTGACGCGCGATACGATGCTCAGCGGGATCCTCGCGATGCAGACGCGCGCGCTGCACGTGCGCATCGCGCAGGAGATCGAGCGCGAACCGGACCGGGACACGCGCATCGTGGAGCTCGCGGACCATTACTGGTGTGCCGCGTGTTTTACCGAGTGCGCGCAATATGCGGAGCAGGCCGGTGATCTGGCCAAGCTGCGGCACGCGTACACGGAAGCCGCGGAGCAGTATGAACGCGCGCTCGCATGCGGTGTCGCCGACGAACGCGGCCTGGTGGTGCTGCACGAGAAGGCGGCGGCGGCGTATGCGTCGCTGGGCGTGCCGCAGAAAGTGATCGAACATCTCGACGTGCCGCTCGCGCACCACACCGCCGCCGCAAACACGGATCGGCTCGTTGAGATCGACATCGATCTCGCCTTGGCCTACCGGCGCACCGCGCAACCGGACCGCGCCATCAATGTCTTGCGCCATGGCTTCGACTTGGCAAGGCAGAGCGGCAACGACACGTTGGTGTTCGATAGCGCCGCCTACCTCGCGCACTTGCACGCATTGGGCGAAGAATGGCACGAGGCCGAATCCTATCTTCGCATCGCGGAGCCGCTGCTCACCGCGGCGGAACCGCGCCACGCCGTGCGCTACCACGTCGCGCGCGCGATGCTGCACCTTTCGAAGAACGAGGTCGACGGCTGGGGGGAACGTTCCGAAGCGGCGATGGCGATCGCACGAGAGCACGGCGATCCGACCCTGATCGGGTTCGTGCTCACCACCTACGCCATCAACGCGCGCAAAGTCGGCCGGTTCGACGTCGCGCGTTCGGCGTTCCGCGAAGCCGCCGATACCGGCCGCACGTACGGCGTCCTCTATATCGCTGCGTTCGCCAGGCTCGGCCACGTCAACGCGCTCTACCTCTCCGGTGAGCTGAGCGCGGCGCACGACGAGATGCTCGAGGTTCTCGCCGAGCTCCACGAGTCGGTGACGATCCGGATTCTCACCGCGCAATTCGGCGTGGCGCTCGCGACCGTGCTCCGCGACGAGGCGCTCTACCGGCGGTGCTATCACCCTGACGTGCTGGAAGCAGCGTTCGCCACGAACCAGCCCCTCCACGTGGGCCCGCTCGCCGCGACGATTGCGGAACACCATCTGGCGGTGGGCGACGAGCCGGCCGCGGTGGCGCTGCTCGAGCGGATGCTGGCGGCGTTACCGGAGGCGTGGGACGATTGCGAAACGCTGCTGCCGGTGGCCGTCTGCTGCTCGCAGGCCGTGGTCGAAGCCGTCCGCGCGCGATTCGGCGACACCCTCATCCACGACCCGTATGCCGTGGCATGCCGGGAACTGTTCGACGCGTACGCCGCCGCACGGTTCGGCAGCCGCGACGCGAAGGTGCGTCATGCGAAATCCGCTGCGGCGCTGATGCAACGGCTCGGGTTGCCGTTGCTCGAAGCGGAAGCGTACGAGCTCGCCGAACAACCGGCGCGCAGCGTTGCCCTGTGCGAGACGATGGGCGCGCTGCGGCCACCGCGCCGGCTCGGTGCCCAATCGCAGCGCCGGTCGAGCGCGACGCAGCTGACGCCGCGTGAGCGAGAGGTCGTCGACTACGCGCTGCTCGGCCTTTCGAACAGCGCGATCGCCGACGAGCTCTCGCTCAGCGAGAGAACCGTGGAGGCTCATGTCGCCGCCGCGTACCGCAAGCTGGGCGTGCGGTCACGGGGCGAGCTAATCAGTGTGCTTCGAGTTTGATCACCGTCTTGCCGGTGCCGCGCGGATCGCTGATCTCGTATCCCGTCGGCGTGACCTTGACCGTGAGATACAACACGCCATTGCGCGAGAACGTCGTACCGCGAGCGCGGTTGACCGATGTGACCTTGTAGACGTACGTCTCTCCGTTGCCGGTTTGTGTCTGCTTCGATCCCTCGGCCGGCCCTTCCGGAGGCATGATCCCAAACACGAACGGGTTGCAGCACGCGGCGTACACCGCCGCGGCAGCAAGCGTGACGAGAGCGATGACGATCGCGGCGACCAGCGGCGCTTTGCGCGCCTGGGCTGCGAGATGGTTCACTCCAGGTAGATTGACCATGGCACGCCTTTCCAAGATTTCAGTGTTGAGTGCGTCGCGGCGCGCGATCGCCGCCGTTTCATCGTAGCGATCCGGCTTTCACGACCGTTTCAACGGCCGCACACCGAAACGAGCCGTTATTAGGGTCTGCCGTTCGTCGGCGCGAAACCCTGGCAGATTCTTGCTCTCCGTGTTAAACGTTCGTATGCCCTACCTGCCGCCGGGACGTGACGCCGCGCCCTACGGGCAGAATGCGTACGGCGGCGGCCGGCCCTTCATGAGCCGGCGAGCTTCGCGGCGAGGCGTGCTTTGACCGCGGGCCATTCGGTGTCGAGAATCGAGAAGTACACCGTGTCCCGAAAGCGCCCGGACGCGGTGTGCATGTGCTTGCGAAAGGTGCCCTCTTCGACGGCACCGAGCCGCAGAATCGCCGTGCGCGATTTGACGTTGAGCGCGTCGGTCTTGAACTCGACGCGAGTCGCGCCGAGCGTTTCGAACGCGTGCGTGAGCAGCAGGAGCTTCGCTTCGGTGTTCGCCGTGGTCCGCTGGTGCGACACCGCGTACCACGTCCAGCCGATCTCGACGCGGTGGTGCTCCGGCACGATGCTGCCGTAGCGGGTACTGCCGATGACCTCATCGCTCGCAGCATCGACGATCGCGAACGGCACCGCCACGCCGCGGCGCTGTTCGTCCAGCGCTGCGGCGACGTACTCGCGCAGTTCGTCGACCGTCGTGACCGGCGTCGGAATCCAGCGCCAGAGCTCGGGATCGAGCCCGACGCGCGCGAGCGGTTCGACGTGGTCCATTGTCAATGGCTCCAGCCGTACGTGCGTTCCGGTGAGCGTGACCGGCTGGACGTGCATGGGTCGGTAATACGCGGCGATCACGTGCGTCCCCCGCGCAACGTTACGGTCCAGCGATCGGCGCCGCCCTGGGTTGGTCCCTTGTCGCAAGGGCGGCGACACGATGATGATCCCGTGCACCTCACTCTAAGTGCGGAAGATCGCATCCGCTGCATGGTACTCGCGGACCGCGCTCGAATCGGGCGGCGGTGAACGATCGCCCGCCGGAGCATCTCGACGCCGTCATCGTCGGTGCCGGAATCTCCGGCATCGACGCCGCGTATCGGCTGCGCGAGCAAAATCCGAAGCTCACGTACGCCATTCTCGAAAGCCGGACGGCGCTCGGCGGCACGTGGGACCTGTTTCGGTTTCCCGGAGTTCGCTCGGATTCCGATATCGTGACGCTCGGGTTTCCGTTCCGCCCGTACCATGGCGAGAAGTCCATTGTGGACGGCGCGACGATCAGGCAGTACGTGGCCGAGACGGCACGGCACTACGGCATCGACCGCCAAATCCGGTACGGCCATAAGGTCATCGCGGCGGACTGGTCGAGTGCGGACGCGCGCTGGACGGTGACGTGCGAAATCGCAGACGGGACGCTGACGATCACGTGCGGATTTCTGCTCGCGTGCGCGGGTTATTACGACTACGCACGCGCGCACGCGCCCGAGTGGCCGGGCATGTCGGCGTTCGCCGGTCCCGTCGTCCATCCGCAATTCTGGCCCGGCGATCTTGATGTGGCCGGAAAACGCGTCGTCGTGATCGGCAGCGGCGCGACGGCCGTCACGCTCGTCCCCGCGCTCAGCGAAACGGCGGCGCACGTGACGATGCTTCAGCGCACGCCGTCCTACATCGTCTCGCTGCCGTCGCGCGATTCGATCGCAAAGAAGCTGCGCTCGCGCTTGCCAAGACGCCTTGCGGAGCACGTCATCCGCTGGAAGAACGCCGCCTTCAGCGCGTACACGCACCGCCTCGCTCGCACGAAACCGGACCGCTTTCGAAGGTTCGTGCGCGGCGGCGTGCTCAAGGCACTCGGACCGGCGTACGAGGAGAAGCTGCACGATGTCGACGTGCATTTCAACCCACCGTACCAACCGTGGGACCAGCGCCTCTGTATCGTCCCCGACAGCGACCTCTTCGAGGCGATCCGCGATAGGCGCGCGTCCGTCGTGACGGCACGGATCGCAGAGTTCACGCGAGACGGCATCCAGCTCGAAGACGGTCGGCACGTGCCGGCGGACGTCATCGTCAGCGCAACCGGGCTGTCGATGCAGTTCTTCGGCGGCGTGCAGCTGAGCGTGGACGGCGACGGCGTCGACATTTCCACCCGGCTGGTGTACAGGGGGACGATGCTTGAGGGCGTCCCTAACTTCACGTTCGCGTTCGGTTACACACACTCGTCGTGGACGCTGAAGGTCGATGTTAGCGCGCGCTACGTCGCAAAGCTCGTCCGCTACATGAAGCGACGCCGCCTCGCGAGCGCGACGCCGCTGCCGCGCGGCGAGGTCGCGCGCAAGCCGCTGCTTAGCCTAACCTCAGGCTACGTGGAGCGCGCGAGCGCGGCGCTCCCGAAGCGAGGACCATGGCCGTGGGGCGACCACGACAGCTACTTCCCCGATCTCTTCGCAATGCTCACCAGCCGCATCAACGACGGCACGCTCCGATTCACGGAAAAAGCGGTGAACAGCTCCACCTCGACAAAGAGCGACGGCACCCGCACGCCGGTCGGCGATAGCGCCTGTAGGAGAACTTCATGATTCAGAGATTGGCTTTCATCGCCTACTCGGTTCGCGACTTACCGGCGGCGAAGACGTTCTATCGCGACACGGTCGGGCTCACACCCGGCGACTTGTTCGGAGATCACTGGGCCGAGTTCGACGTCGACGGCGTCACATTCGGGATCGGCAACGGCGAGCCGCTCGGCATCACGCCCGGCACGTCGTTCAGTGCAACGTTCGAAGTGGCCGACATCAACGCGGAACGTCACCGGCTGCTCGATCTCAAGGTTCCGGTGACCGAAGTCCACGAAACACCGGTCTGCTTCGTCGCGTTCGTCACCGATCCCGAAGGCAATAAATTCGGCATCCACGAGCGCAAACCAAACGCAGCATAGGTGAACGCGCTCCACGCGCATCGCACTGCGCCAAGCCGTTATCGGGATCTGCCCTTCGTCCGCGCGAAACCCTGGCAGATTAGCGCACGACGTGTTAACCCGTCGAGCGACCCGAACGTAACCCCCACGGCGTGTTCCATCAGCGCGTCGCGGTGCGCGCTCGCGCGGTTGCGGTGCGGACGAGGTTTGCGAGCTCCGGGCCGGCTTTCGCGGGAGAGCCGGCGTCGAACGGCGGCTGCGGGTCGTATTCGATCGACAGCTGTACCGCTTTTGCGAGCTGTTCGCCGCCGATGCGCGCGAGCAGGTGCAGCGCCATATCGATCCCCGCCGACACGCCCGCGGCGGTGACGATCTTGCCGTGCTCCACGACGCGCTGCTCGGTGTATACCGCGCCGTAGCGTTCGAGTCCGTCGCGCGAGGCCCAGTGGGTCGTTGCCGGCGCGCCGGTGAGCAATCCCGCGGCGGCTAGCAGAATCGAGCCGGTGCAGACGCTCGTCGTCCAGCGCGTCGTCGCGTGGATGCGGCGAATCCATTCCAGCACTGCCTCGTCGCGGCACAGCGGGTCGACGCCGAGTCCGCCCGGGACGACGAGCACGTCGGCGGCGGCGACCTCGTCGAGCGAGGCGTCAACGACGAAGGTGAAGTGCGTCTTCGGATCGCGCACCGTGCCGCGCGCGAGGCCCGCGATCACCACCTCGGCGCGCGGCGCGCGCGCGAGGACCTCGAGCGGGCCGACGATGTCGAGCGGCGTCATGTCGTCGAACAGCAAGGCGGCGATCAGCATGCGGGTGTCCCTTCGGGTGCGTGCGAGCCTCTTGATGGCGCGCGCCGTTTCTTCATGTACCCTGTCGACTGCGAAAGGACGTTACCTTCGCGCGGTTGCCGCAACGTTCCATCGAGCACCAGCGGCGTTCTCTGCGGCCGGCCGGGGTCAGGAAGATGGCGCCGCACGAGTCCAGTCCGCAGGTGCGAAGGCGTGAGCGTTCGTCCGGGTCGGCGAGCAATTCGATGGCGTCGACCGCGATGCGGCCGAACGAGGTTTCGACGGGATTGCGGGCGCTCCGCGCGAGCGTCAGCGTGCGGGGATCGAGCGCGAGTCGCGGCGCCCATCGCCGCGCTACGCCGTTGATGAGCTCGACGTCCGCCTTGCTAGGGGACCGCTCCGCGACGACCGCCTGAACGGCGCGCGCGATCGCTTCGCGCAGCGCCAACGCGCGGCGAAGCTGAGCCTGAGACGGCGAGACCGTTTCGGTGCTGAGGCCCGACGCGCGGAGCCAAGCCGCCATCGCGCGGGGCGTAGCGAGACGTTCCGTTGCGAGCGAGCCGCGGTCGCCGACCGTGCCCACGAAGCTTAGGGCGACGCGGCCGTGGTGGAAGGGAAATTGCGGGTCGTTCGCCGTCGCGGTAGTCACGTTGCCCCGAGTGTAACCTAACATATGGTTACATGGCAAGGCCAAAGCCTTGACAACGCCGCTCGCGGCGCGCTACCCTGTAACCGTTATGATGGTTACCCGGGCGCCGGAGCAGACGGCGCAAGTTCGGACGGCCCAGCAACTGAGCCAGGATCAGATCGCGTCCATTCGGCTTGCCGTGGCGCAGTGGATGCGCAGCGCCCGCGCCGTCGCGGAGGCGCAGGACGAGTTGCGGGCATTGCACGTACCGCCGGACGAGCTCTTCCGCCGCAGGCGTGCCGAGTCGGCCGACCCGAACCTCGCCGTCCTGTTGCGGCTCGCGGTGACGCTCGTCATCACCCGCGGCGTCCTCGAACCTTCCGATCGCCGCCGCTTCGCGCCGTTACTCGATAACGACATCGTGCAGGCGGTCGTGAAGCAAGTCGCTCACGCGCGCCGACACGTCTCGCAGCTCGAGCAGAGCCTTTTCGTTGGCGTGCAATCCGTCGACCTCGACGTCGGCGATTACTGAGCGGTCGAGTTCGTGGCCGTTGATATCATCACTTCTGCCGGCGTTTTCGACGACGCCGCTGAGCATGTAATCCTTGCCGGCGTCTTCCAGGCGCTGCTCGCCGCCATTGATGCGACCGGCGACGAGCGCGTCGCATCGATCATGGGAGTGAATTTGCACGTCCTTCCGGCCCCGCGCGTGACGATGGGCGGACGCGTCGCATCCAGCGTGCGAATCGACGTCGTCCTTCCCGCGGTCGCGCTCGCATCCTTCCGCCGCCGCCGGCGCTTCATCGCGGACGCGACCGCCGCAGTTGTTGCGGCATCGTCAGATTCGACGATCGGTGAGCGCGTCGTCGTTCGCGTCCTGCATTCCGTCGACGGCGGCTGGGGAGCCGGGGGCCACGCATTCACCAACGACGAGATCGACGAAGGCCCGGAGTGAGCGTCATTTCGGCCGCGGCACCGTGTGGTCGTGGTCAGTTCGAGATGAGCGCAGGTCGCGCGAGTACCGTCTCGATCGGGGTGCTGGGATCGATGCGCGCGTCGCTTCCGCGCATGAACATCGCGGCGTAGCCGACGATCGGAATGAAACCGAGGATGCTCGATGCGGCTTTGCGATTGCGGCCGTTGATCTCGAAGCGTTGGTTGTCGAAGCGCAGCGTCTGACCGCCGCCCAAGTCGAGCGTGTCGAGGCCGAGCGTGAGATCGCCTTCGTGACCGCCGGAGCCGGCATGACCCGACAGCAGCAACGTGCCGCTGCCTTTCGTGCCGGGCGGGATCACGCGCCCACCGGTGGTTTGCACCGGATCGAGCAGCGTGAACGCAAACGTTTCGCCAGTCTTGCTCGTGGCGGACGAAAGCGGCGCGTCGACATGAAAGCGGATGCGCGTGCCGGCCGCGATGCCGGATACAACCGTGGTTGTGGCCGCCGCCGGCGACGGAACCGCGACCGGTGAGGCGGTCACCGCAGGAGCGGGCGGCGCGGGCGGCTCGTCCGCCGCAGCGCGGGTCATCGGCGCAAACCCGGCCGCGAGCACGACTGCGGCGAGGACGAAGAGAGCAGGCGGAGCGGTGGACGTGCGCATGAAGCGTTTGTTCCCATCGGGCGGCCTCACGTTCGCTTCCTTCGGCGCTACCGTGCCACGCGCACCGTCAGTGTCGGAGGTCGCGGCGGACCAGCGAGATTGGCGACAAAACCGCGCGCAATGAGCGGTACCGTAACATGCGAATAAACCTAACTGACAAAACGTTCTCACCAACAATTTTGTTAGGCGGCGGGCATCACCTTGGGGCTCCTAGGGTCTTCGCACATCGTCACGAGAACGTCCGTTCAATGAACACGTTACATCGGGGGACGCTCGCGCTTGGTGCCGCGATCGGTTTTGGCTTAGCCGCCGTCATCGAACTCCTCGTGTGGGCGAAGGTGCGCCAATCCGACACGCTCTACGTAGCAGTCTTGTTCGCCGTCGCCGCGCTTCTTTGGGTCGTCGTGAGCTTAAAGTTGCGCCCAAGCGGAAAGGAAAATCTCTAGTCCTCTTCAGGGCCTGCGGTACAACTATTGCGAGTTTCCGAACCACATCGTCTAATGCATTTTCTCCACGGAGTGCGTTGGCTTGCCGACGAATCGCCGTCAGCGCCCCTTAAATACGATCCGTTGTCCTGTGCCGAGGAGCTGAGGGGCCCCACGCAGAGCGGGGCGAACCAAGCGGGGAGATCCAGTGAGGTTTGCCATGACCGACGTTCGGGCTCCGGGAGAGCTTCCGCTCTATCGTCTCTACGTGCTGCGGGCGGCGTATTTGCTGCTGGGACTATTGCAAGGAGCGCATACCTGGCCGGCGATTCTTCATCACGCGCGGCCCTGGGATTTCTGCACGGCGTCGGCATGAGCTTCTTCGGCGCGCTGACGCTGCTCTGTTTACTCGGCGTTCGATATCCGGTCCGAATGATGCCGCTGTTGATTTTTGAATTTGTCTGGAAAGCGATCTGGGTACTCGCGGCCTGGCTTCCGCCGTACCTCGGCCATACGCTCGATCCCAATGTAGCTGACTCGTTCGGCTCAATTGCCCCGGCCCTCGTCATCGTGCCGCTCATGCTGCCGTTGGGCTACGTTTGGAAGCACTATGTGCTCGCGCCGGCGGATCGGTGGAGATAACGGGGGCCGGTGTCGGCCGGCACCGACGTGAATGGCGCCGCTTCATTGCTGTTTCTCTCGTCCTGATTTCGGCGGCCTTGACGGCCTGCGGTCTTCGGCCCGCAAGCGCAAGCGCGAATGCCCCTATTCTCCTGTTTACCGGAACGGGAACGTCGGCTAACGACGTAGCAGCCATCGAGGCAATCCTGAACAGCAGCCACCTCGACTATTCGACTGTGGATTCGATGCAGTTGAACGCGCTGGAAGAATCAGCGATTTCCGAATACCGCCTGCTCATCGTGCCCGGCGGAAATTTCGTCGACATGGGCAACAGCCTGACGGCAGGCACGACCGCGAACGTTCGCAACGCGGTGAAGGGTGGCCTGAATTACCTCGGGATCTGCGCGGGCGGCTTTTTAGCAGGCAGTCTCCCTCCGCCCTACCACAGCTTTGATCTGAGCTCGGGTGTGAAGTTCGGCTTCTACTCAGCCGCAAAGAACGGTACCCGCAAGGCAGCAGTGCGGATCACGACGGCTAAAGGGCCGGCACTCGATCACTATTGGGAGGACGGCCCGCAACTGAGCGGATGGGGCGACGTTATCGGTAAATTTCCCGACGGAACCCCCGCGGTCGTCGAAGGGTCGGTCGGGAAAGGTTGGGTCATTCTCACCGGCGTTCATGCTGAGGCGCCGGCAAACTGGCGGCGGGGAATGGCCTTCAACACGCCGGTAAGTGCGGACACTGCGTACGCACGAACGCTTATCGTTGCAGCGCTCAACCGGTCAACGCTACCGCATTACTGAGCTGGCCGTCACGCGCGGTTGAGTAAGCTCGCCAATCGGATCGCCGATTGCCTCTGCGTAAAAACGCATTGACGTTTCAAGCACCGGCGGGGCAAGCGTAGCGCTCGTTCGCGGCCCTCTTCCACTTTCATTATACACCATGCGCGGGGGCTTGCGGCAAGCCCCGGGCCGTGGCGCATAATGGCCGGATGCATGTGATCATTGTGGGCGCGGGCCCGACCGGCTTGATGTTGGCGGGCGAGTTGGCATTGGCGCGCGTCGATGTTGCCATTGTCGAACGGCGCGCCAGCCACGACCTCCCCGGCTGGCGGGCCGGCGGTCTGCATTCTCGCACCATCGAGGTTCTCGATCAACGCGGAATCGCCGATCGGTTCCTCTCGGAGGGGCAGGTGGCTCAGGTCGCAGGGTTTGCGGGGGCCACGTTGAGCATCAGTGATTTCCCTACACGGCACAATTACGGTCTCGGGCTTTGGCAGAAGCACATCGAGCGCATACTCGCGGGCTGGGTCGCCGAACTAGCGGTGCCAATCTATCGCGAACGCGAGGTGACGGGTTTTGCGCAAGACGACACGGGTGTCGACGTCGCGCTATCCGACGGTCAGTCGCTGCGGGCGAATTATCTCGTCGGGTGCGACGGTGGACGCAGCCTGATCCGTAAGGCTGCCGGCATCGAATTCCCCGGATGGGACGCGACAACCAGCAACCTGATCGCCGAGGTTGAGATGACGGAGGAGCCGCAATTGGGCATCCACCGCAATGCGTTTGGCATCCATTCCTTCGGCAGGATGGAGTACGAGATCCAGGACGGCAAGGTCGTCTACAAAGAAACGGGGCCTATCGGTGTCATGGTGACCGAACAGCACGTCGGAGCCGCGACAGAACCGACCCTGCGCGATCTCAGCGAGGCGCTGATCGCCGCGTGCGGGACAGATTACGGGATTCATAGCCCGACGTGGATCTCCAGATTCACCGATGTGACGCGGCAGGCCGCGGCCTACCGCGACAGACGCGTGCTGCTGGCCGGCGACGCCGCGCACGTGCACGCGCCGGACGGTGGCCAAGGCCTCAACACCGGCGTCCAAGATGCGGTGAATTTGGGTTGGAAGCTCGCGCAGGTGGTCCACCAGACGTCGCCGGACAGCGTCCTGAATTCGTATCATGCGGAGCGCCACCCGGTCGCGGCCCGCGTGCTGCGCACAACGATGGCGTCGGTCGCGCTTCGTCGCTCAGACGAACGCACGAATGCGCTCCGCGACATCGTTTCGGAACTCTTCGCCATGGACGAGCCGCGGAAGCGATTCGCAGCAATGATGTCTGGTCTGGACATTCATTACGATCTCGGTGAGGGACATCCGTTGCTCGGACGCCGCATGCCCGATCTCGATGTGGTCACCGACGATGGCCAGCTTCGGGTATTCACCCTGCTCCACGATGCCCGGCCGCTGCTGCTGAACCTCGGTGAACCAGGCCGCGTCGACATCACCCCGTGGGCGGATCGCGTCAAGCTGATCGACGCGAGATATGACGGCGCGTGGGAAATGCCGGCACTTGGCGCGGTCACCGCTCCGACTGCCGTGTTGATCCGGCCCGACGGATACGTTGCGTGGGTGGGAGACCGCGATTCGCTGGGCCTTGATGACGCGCTAACCACTTGGTTCGGACCGCCTGCGGCGGTATAGCGGCTGCGACGCGTCCGGGGGCGGCTCCTATTTGGGCTGGAATACCCACAGCGTCCGGGAACGCCGTCCACCTGAGGAGCTCATCGATGACGGTTGCCGGCACGATCGCGCCTGAAATGCGGCCCGGCGTACTTCAGGCCTCTTAACTACGTTCCGTTTTCTTGTGGCGAGGCGGTGAGGGCCCCGTGCCGAGCGGCGCGAAACAAAGCGGAAAGGCGCGCGTAGGTAGGCCATGCCATGACCGACGTTCAGACTCGGGGAGAGCTTCCGCTCTATCGTCTCTACGTGATGCGGGCGGCGTATTTGCTGCTCGGACTATTGCAAGGAGCGCATACCTGGCCGGCGATCCTGCATCGCGCGCAGCCCTGGGATTTCTGGCAGGCCTTCGGCATGAGCTTCTTCGGCGCGTTGACGCTGCTATGTTTACTCGGCGTTCGATATCCGGTCCGAATGATGCCGCTGTTGATTTTCGAATTCGTCTGGAAAACGATCTGGGTACTCGCGGCCTGGCTTCCGCCGTACCTCGGCCACACGCTCGATCCCGTTACAGCTGCCTCGTTCGGCGGGATTGCCCCGGCCCTCGTGATCGTGCCGCTCATGCTGCCGTTGGGCTACGTTTGGAAGCACTACGTGCTCGCGCCGGCCGATCGGTGGAGATAACCGGCCCCTCTAGGTGCTCCCCGCTGCTGAAACTGTGGCTTTCGGATCAGCACCAAATCTGTTCGGCCCACGGGTCCCATCAGTGCAAAACAAAACGAGCAGAACTATTGTGCCCAGTAGCGGTACGCACCCAACCAGATACCACCAGCCAGTTTGGTTCACGTCGTGAAGTCTGCGAACGCTGACCGCCAGATGTTGCAATAACGTTCCAAAAAAAACGATCGAGTATAAGATAATTCCCAAGGCAGGGTTCGCAAGCATCGCAAGATAGCTAACGACCATCGCAAGCAAGATTACAAGCAAGTGGAAGAGTGTAAAGCGCCAATACTCTGAGCGCGGTGCACGGCCACCAAACGACGCATATCTAGCCAATGACATTGTGACCGCTTCTGATAGGGTCATAAATCGGCACCTAATCCAGCCAAAAGGGATTCGGTTTCTTCGCCTAACGTACTTCGAGGCATCGGGCGCCCAACCCCTCGTAGGCGTCTTTGCCTATCCCCACGGGCGGTACGGAAATGCGGACGGCTTCTCCGGGGCGAGTGCCGTGAGCCTTTAGAGTCCGCGGCGGATGATGATGCCGTCGCGGTCCGGGATGCGTACGGCTTCGCGTGCGCGCACGAGGTCGTCCATTGCGGCGCGCACTTCCTCGCGCGTTGCACCCGATTTCGCTCCGGCTCGACGCAGGGCCGATTCCACGAGCAGCATCGCGGCGTCGAGCGAGAGGACCGGCGCGTCGGCCGCCGTGACCTCGCCGATCAGCGTGCACTGCGCGGCGTAGCCTTCGCGGCGGAGAATCTGGCGCACGACGAGCTCGCGTTTTTCTTCGCCGTGGCTGCGGCTCCAGACGAGATCGGTGAGGCGCTCGGTGACGAAGCCGGGTGCGAAGAGGGCGCGGCATTCGTAAGCGTCGACGTCGTTGCGCAGCGCGGTGATGATGTCTTCCACGGTCCACACGGAGATCGCGTGCAGCTGGATCTCTTGCATGAAGTCGGTGCGGCTGGTGAACTCACCGACGAGGACGGCAAAGTCGGCGTTGGACGATGCCCGGAACTTCGCAGCTTCTTCCGGACGCGGCTGGCTGACGAACTTCACGTGCGGCGTGCTCTTGCACTCGAGGACCGCGCGATACGCGAGCGGGCCGAGCGGCGCGTCGAGGATGCCGTCGGGCGCGTACGTGCCGCCCACGTGCTGCGCGATGAAGCCGAAGAGCGCGAACGCGTCGCAGACGGCCTGCTCGAACGCCGTTGAGTCCGCGCCGGTTACGGTGCTCAGCAGGCGCGCGGTGATCGCTTCGAGAGCGCGCGGTTTGATGTAGCGCGGGTGCGGCGGGAGCGTGACGGCGGGCCAGTCGTCGATAGGATGGTTGGCGCGAAACTTGCGGGAGATCGGGTCCTCTACGACCGCCGGCTTGCGGCCCTTGGCGGCTTCTTGCTGAATGTAGAGCAGCAGGTTCTCGTAGACGGACTGCTTCGTGGTCGCGGTGGTGAACAACCCTCGCTTGCGGCCTTCGTCGAGGATTGTTTGTGCGTCGCGCGGCTTGCCGTCGGCGAGCAACGCGATGATCTGGCCGCGGAACGTGCCAGCGGGGGCGCTTCGGTGCGCAATCAAAGACCGCAAACGGGGCATCGTCCAATCCGTTTCTCGTGCCGGGGCCTCGGAAACCTGCGATTTACGCTGTCGCTGACGCATGCTGAGTATAACGCTTCACCCAAGAGAGTCGGCATAGTCTGCCGAACGGACGTCGTCATGCTCCAGAGTTGAGGGCTGTGACGGAGGCTGCTGTGGACACTCACATCGATCGAGACCGTCTCCTAAAGTTTCTTGGGTTCGGCAATCCGCGGGCGGAGGCTGTCTTCATCGGGATGGAGGAGGGGCTTACCCTTCCCCCGCCGTTGGAGGAGCAACTCGTCGCGCGATCGGCCTTCACGCCGATGATTGACTTAGCGGAATCGGCGAATGCGCACCCGGAAAAGTACCTGTCGGGCTAGCGGCCTCCAATTCAACCCACTTGGAATCTCATCATTCGCATATTGCTCTCGTTCGATAACAATCGGGAAGCGTCGGCGGATCAGGTCCGTGCGTATCAACGCGATCGCCTTGGCCGTACGCACGAACGCGGGGCGCTCCTAGAACTCCTCCCGCTGCCGGCTCCTGGAATTTCCGAGTGGCCCTATGGCGAGATATTCCCTGAGTATGGAACCCGTGAGCTCTACCGCGACGATCAGATGCCGAAGCGGATTGCGCTACTCTCCGAACACCTCAGCTACGGTCCACGAATCGACGTCGCATATGGATCGCAATACTGGGACGAATTCAAGAAGCTGTTTCCGCGGCATCGCGAGTGGACGCGTTCGGGTCCTTTTGCGCTGGCGGACGATTCCATCACGCGGGTTGTTCTTACACCGCATTTCACCGCGCGGCAGATGAACGGTCAGCGGGGCCTGCTCATCGATCTCGTGCTACCAGCGGGGCAGGCTTGACGTGGAACAACGCACTTCGCCGTTCGGCGCGGAGCGACTCGCCGCGATGCGTGCCCAATACGCGCCGACTTCGTTCGACAAAGAAACACTTTTAGACGATCGATACCTGCTGGCAGCGGAAGGCCGCTATCGCGTGTATTACGCGGGGCTCGGCGCGCAGCCGTCGCCGAATGCACGGGTCATCTTCGTTGGGCTCACACCAGGCTTCTCGCAAATGCAGGAAGCTGCGCGCGCCTTTACCGAGACATCGCCGGATGTGCGGAACGATCCAGTCGCCTACTCGAATATCCTGCGCCACCGCGTTGCGTTCGCAGGCACGATGCGTCGAAACCTGTGCGGTATGCTCGACGCTCTTGGATTTCCCGCAGCATTTGGCATCGCGCGAAAGCGCCCAACTCTTTGATGAAGGGCGGGATGACGTCGCGGCCACGTCAGCGCTTGTTCTCCCCGTGTTCGTCGCGCCTGATCTCCACAATTTCCGCGGCGCGGGTCTGGACTTGGCCGAAATTCCGCTGTTCCGGCGCATGATCGAAGAATTGCTGGCCCCACGGCTAGAAGGCGCCGCGAAATCGCTTATCGTGCCGCTCGGCGCCCGCCGCAACCGGAGTACGACACCTCTGTGATACCGGAAAGGTCGCCGATGAACGCGTGCTCGTCGGGATGCCGCATCCATCGGGAAGCAATGGCCACCGGATACCGCAATTCAAGGCGAACGAGGCTGCGATGCGCGAGCGAATCGCGGCGTGGTTCACGACCGCGAAGTCCCGGCCCGGCGTATCTTAGGGCCTTTAACTCAGATTAGGCAACCTCTCGCACTTTGAGTGTCCCGATGCCACCGTTCTTGCTGTGGTGGGTCTTCAATCACGGCCCGCTTGCGCTCGCCGGATGCTGATAGAGCTTCCAGCCGTTGCGCTCATCGAACGGCTGGGGGCTCAAATCGTGACGTCGTTCGGAAAGATCTCGTCGTCACTCACCGCGATACCATCGGTGAGCTCGACCGCTCGCGCAATGGACCCGGCAGAAAGGGGCTCTAACCGATCCGGATGGAGTCGCATGTCCTCCTCGAGGAACGCGAGGAATGCGTCAAGGACTGGATCGTCGTCATTGCCGACAGTGGCATCGTCGGTTAGCGACACAAGCATCCGACCGGGCACAATCACCGACGGCGTTCTGCGGCCTCCACCTGGGTCATTCCGCGAGCGTGTATTTCGGTGTTGATGGCATGGGTGAGGTCGGCGTTCAAGCAGCTCGTCCGCGTTCTCAAGGCCACTATCGGCAAACGCATTTTCGCTGCCAAGCTCAAACGTGACGTCCTCGGCCTCGCGCTTATTTTTGCCATATGCATTTCACGTGCGTTCCTCAGGCGTAAGTGGATTCGGTCAAGTCGGCCGCCGGCGGTTTATTGTGTCGTATTCTCCGGCTGCAGCTGCCTCCGCGGTCATCCGCTGGAGTAGCGCGTGGCGCGTGCCGAGCGGTCGTGCTGGTACGACAACACGTCGGCGAGTTTGATGCGGCGGTGGCGGCCGGTAAAGCTACACGGAATGTCGCCGGCTTCGATAAGGCGCGTCAAAGACTGCCGCGTAATCCCGAGAAGATTACCCGCCTCTGTCGTGGTCAACATACGTTCGAGTGGAGCGATCACAACGGCGTGACCCGAGCAAAGCGCGATGAACGCCTGCATCTCGCTGACATCGTCTCGGCGTAATCGATTGGCGTCCATCTCGCTTCCATACTCCCCATAAAGTACCAGAGCGCGGTTCGTCGTTCCGGCGACCTTTCGGCCAACAATCTACTGCCAGGCGTTCACGACCACAAACAGTCAGTGCTTCGTCGTCGTCCTCGCGGTAAAGAGGCGTTGTTTGCGGCCGTCCTCGAGAAGGTTTGGGCGTCGCGCGGCTTGTCGTCAGCGAGCAGCGCGATGATCTGGTCGCGGGACGTGTCCGCCGCAGCGGTGCGTTTGTCCGACGTGGGAGCGCGGACGTGCCATTTTTGCGCGCGTTCCCATGCCCGACAGGACCCGCCTGCTCCTGGCTTCGTCCACCGCGGCAGCCGGACCATGCCGAGGTGTTAGAAAGAACGATGCCCCGGATGGCTGCGACTATCTCGAACGCTGCGGCACCGTTTGAACGTAGTTCTGGACAAACGCGCTGGGTGCCGCTGATTGAATACCTAAGCCGGCGGCGTCCGTCAACGCTTCGGGGTCGATGGCGACGGAGCGGCCGGCTTCCAGCCTTCGTGAAGCTGACTGTTCGTCGGCGGGGGCGGGGGAACGGCCGACGTCGGCTGCGGTTTGTCAGGCACTTCAGCTCCTCGCACGAGAGTTTTTACCGCGGTGCCGCTTCAAAAGGGACTATTCGCGGACGGGCGGCCCCGTTTGGTCGTAACAACCAGGTGAGCCGACTTCCGTCGACCTCCCCAGAATTATCTTCGCGTACGCAACTGCGTCACGCGCGCGCGGCCGTGTGGTCGCCATCGGTCGAAGCGCTCTGGACCGCTTTCAACATCTGGAAGGTCAGTATTTCCGCCTTGCGACTGCGGGCCACAGCGGTGAGCGCTGCTGAGATTCCAGTCGCGACATTGAGGATGAGGAAGACTCCCACAGCCGCCTGGACCACCCGAAGCAAAACGTCTGGATTCATGCTAGCCTCCTTCACTCTGCCCGCCGCCCGTTGCGGCGATGGCCTCAGCCTCTCCCTTAGCCCGGCCGATGATAATCGGAACCCGGTAGCACCCATATACCACGAGAGCCACCACAATGATCCATAAAACGGCGCTTTGAAGGAATTGGTTGCCGGGCGGGACGGGACTTCTCACTGGGAGCGGCAGGGACAGCCGGGCGTACGCAGCCGGAGCAAGGACCGCTCCCACGATCCCGGTCACGGCCGCAAGAGGTTTCGTAACGTTTATCGTTGCCTTGTCCTTGATCACGTCAAAGACAGACGTCACGCTGATCACCATAACGAATAAGTAGAGTTCCGGGCGTTGCCACGCGCTATCAGTCCCGCCTGAAACGATGAGGTGAGCGAACCATGGAAGGAGCCCCAGCGCGAGTAGCTCGAGGAGCCACTCAAAGAACCTACGCCAGAATATTGTTCGAACCTTTGCAAGATCTGGCCGCGGCCCAAGCATCGCTGCCATGGCTACGACCAGGTCGTCCGGAATTCGGATCGCGAAATATACAAACTCACCCGCATCAGTGAACAGTTCGCGGCTTTTCTTGGTGACCCTTGGCAACTAGTTACGACTTCGATGTCGAACGTCCGCCGCGGGCTTGGGCTACCGGCTCGCGGACGATTAGCCAACGCCGCTGCTGTCGCGTGCGAGCGGCCGCGGCCGCACGCACGCTCGTTCGACGCAGTTGTGCTCGCCGCACACGAGCCGGCAAAGAGGTACGCCGAGTGCTCCTGCCAGCGCCGGCAAGACCCGCTTGTCGGCGGGTTTGCCGGATTCCAGGCACGTGATCGTGCCCGCGAAGACGCCGGCTGCTGTCGCCAGATCGTAGACGCTGTAGCCGCGTGCAATGCGGAGGCGTACGATACGCGCCGAGAGTGGTTCGACCGGCGCGACGTCTGTGGTGTCCGTTGCGCTGATTTGGGAGAGGGGACTGCCAACGTCGCGGCATCATCGTTTGGCCTTGATGCACCAGTACGCGGCTTCGATCGCGTAGCTGATCGACGCGCGTAGGCAGACGCAGGCGAACCGTACGTGCGACGCACGTGTGGGATCGGCGGCCGTGTAACGAAATCCGCCGGTCGGCTCGTCGACGCTCGCGTCGATGCCGTTGGCGCGCAGGAAGCGGACGACCACGTCGGCGTTGAAGTCGTCGTCCTGCACCAGGCCGGCCATGTTCTGGTGCTCGTCGTTGGTTACGTCCGCCATCGTGGCGTGGAACTCGGTGAGCGGCGCCATCACGCGGTCACCGGGCCGGGTTGATGAAACGGACGGATTTCGGCAGCGGAAAAGTCGCGCCGAGGGCTCGACGTTGATACGTCGAACGCGCGTGTTGTCATTCGATGTTAACTCCATCGGGTGACGGGCTCGGTCGGTGTTTGCGCACCGGCCGAGCCGCTTTAGTGATAAATTGCGAACGAGTTCGCTACCGGATTATAGCACGAACATGCGTGACCCTCACGCTTCAGAATCGCAAAGGATATTTGGAAACCCGCAAGCTAGCCAAGCTGTCCGGAGAGTTCGAGGCGTACGATAAGGCGCAGGCCGACAAGTATGTCCCGGTCCTAGGCGCGACACTGCTGGTGCTTGTTGGAATCGCGGCACTGGCCAAATGGGCCGACCAGGTCAACACCGGCGTGAGCAGCCCAGAGCAGAGCGCCACGGACGCCTCTGTTCGGTCGGACGCTGCCTCCGCCATCGGTCCGTCAAACAAGTGACGTTGAGCCGGGGGCGGAGATGTGACCGCGCCAGAACGATGCCGTCCAGCATCGGTCGGGTTTACCGCTGCCCTCGCTACCCAATTTAAGGTCATCGAATGCGTTCGCGTTAGTCTGTCGTCCCAGATTAGCTGGCTTCCACACCAACGTGGTCGGGACAACGAACTCGCACAAAACGCGAAAGCTAGAATTTGTTACGCTCTAATCGTCAATGACGGCAGTTCTTCGTTAACAGGGCGACCGACAATTTCCGAAACGAAGTCAAGAGGAAGTCGCGTCTCGGTCGCAAGATCGGCCATGGAATACGCTTTGGTCTGTTGAACCAAATCCAGAGCGCGTGGAAGCAAGGTGATTTCTTCATAACCAATAAGCGGAAACGGTTCTTGCCGACGCCAATCATTGCGGCTAAATGTCATCATCGCGCGGCGATAGGTCGCGTCACTCATCCGGTGAAGAGAGTGGGCGCGGTAGAGAAGGGCCTGAATAGAGACGCCCCAGGTATGCTTCAACTGCCCATACCGTTCGATATCGAGGCTTCGAGGAAGTTGAGCGCGGATTTGATCCTGGGGCATAAGAAATGCAGACGCAAATGCCTGCGCCTGGGCTTCTAACATGCCATTTCCGGGCTCCGGAACAGAGTGCAGCGTAAGATGTCCTAATTCGTGAGAGGCGTCGAACCGTAACCTGGGGAGATCGTCCTTTGCCGCGCTTAGCACTACGATAGGACGTTCTTCGAACCACCTAGAGAATGCCGACACGTCATCGCACCCTAGGAAACAACGGGTCACGATGACCCCATTTGCTTCTAAGAGACGGACGACGTTCGCGATCGGGCCGGCTGGCACTTTCCAGAAATTTCGTAGCTCGTCCGCCGCGTGTTCGATCATCTCGGCTGTCGCATTCTCGGGTAGGTGCAACGACGACGGGATGTTCACACTGGGCAATCTAACCCGTTTGGTAATTGCCGCTACGATCTCGCTCACAAATAGCGCTTGAGTATCGGCACGATCACGTTCAATCTGCCGGGTGGACCGTAGGCTCCGGAAGAAAGCGCGGCCGAAGCTCGCTGTTAGCTGCTCGCCGTCTTTTCGTGCACCATCCCTTGCGAAAAAGGTCGGTACAAAGCCAAGTGCCATCGAAAGTTCGATCAATTTAGCAGGGGATGGTTTCGCCGTCCCGTTTTCAAACTGCGTGATAGCCGAGGGCGTCAGATCGACCAACTTCGCAAGATCGACTTTCCGATAACCGTTATACTCTCGAGCGAGACGTAATCGAATGCGATCAAATAATGCTCTGGAGATGCGAGCTTGGGCGACTGCGTTACTTTCGGAGGTCTTCACAGTGGCATACGGGAGTTATGAGCTCCGGCGATCATCGCCGCCCTGACGCTTTTCGCCATCCTCCTTCGCTTTCTCAGGCGAAATCTCGTACTCGGCAACATCACGCTGATCGAACGGAGGAACGTCTGATGCGGCCCGGGACTCCGAGTCGTTCGCCGCAAAAACACCGCCGCCGCGTGGCGAGACGCCTTTTTGATAGATGGTTGTGTTAAAATCCACGCTGAATCCGCTTCGCCGCGAGACAATGGAAGCCCGATCGCAGCGCGGGTAAGTCCTTCCGCAGGAGAACCGCGATGCAACAGGACTAAATCAGGGATCGAGCCGCGGTCGCCGCTACTGACTAAGGTCCGTTGCTTTTGCAGGACGTCCGCCATGAACGAGAACGTCGCCTGGTAAGCAAAATTGTTCTCTGCGATTCGATCTTTGACACCCGATGCTCCGCTGAAGGGATAACGCTTGTCGATATCTCCCTTTCCGCGGTCGCGGTACAAAAAAAGGCGACAATCGGGCGAGGTGAATCGAATGAAAAACGCATTTCCCGGATGCAGCGGGTCGGCGCCGCGGATTCCTTCGAACTCCCTGCCAGCAAAAAACCAGGCGCCCCGCCAGACACCAGTGCCAAATGTGTAACCGTCGCAGCCGATCTCCGCATCGTGATTTGCGCCATGAGCCGTATAGGCGCGATCAAGGACACGAAGTAGGCGGCGGTGGTAACGACCGCCAGGGGCAAATTCCGGGGGCAGCTGATCCATGTGCGGTTCCTCCGCGGCGCCCTATCTATTGCTGCGAACATTAGCAGAAGTGCGCACTTTTGGCAAGAGACTTGAGTGCTCTGCCGAATAGCCTGTCGGGCCAGCCTGGCATGAGTGAGACTGTCGGTGGCTGCGCGACGCGTTGCGGCGCCGCTAGCCCACGCCGAGAAGGGATGGCAACCCACGCTACCGAACATATGTTCGATAAGCCATGAGGAGCGATTCTGCCCGTCGAGCCGAAGAACGCCGCGTGAACATGGGACGGACCGCGTTCGGCGACCAGCAGTACGCCTTGCGCCGCGCTACGCTCTACTTCACGCTGTTTGAATTGCTGCGAGTTCCAACCGCCGCCGATGAAGCGTGGGCCCATCTACAGGCTACCGGGTCGAACCTCGACGGGCCGATCACCGCTGCACTCGCCGGACGCCTTGGACGGCTCGATATCGATTCGGATGCACTGATAGGTGCCGCCAAACGCGTGGCTGTGGCTATGCGTGCTCTCGAGCCCGGCGACCTCATCCTTGAGCGTGGTGAACCAGGCTATCCGGCTCGACTGGCGGCCGCATCCGCCGACGCGCCCCCGTTCTTGTTCGTACGGCAAGACGTCAATGTGCTGGATATGCCTGCAGTCGCAATCGTCGGCACCCGGGAGGCGTCGGAGGAGGGACGCGCCCGAGCTCGTAAGCTCGCGCAACTTTTGGCAAAACGCGGTATTGCAGTCGCGTCGGGCCTAGCGCGCGGGATCGACGCGGCAGCGCATCAAGGCGCCCTTGATGTGGGCGGCGTTACGATCGCTGTGATTGGAACTCCGCTGACGCGCTATTATCCGACGGAACATTCCGACCTGCAGCGACAGATTGGACGTTTCGGAGCCGTAATTTCTCAATTCGCTCCATCGTCCAAGACCCATCCACTTTGCTTTCCTCTGCGAAATGCCACGATGAGCGCGCTCGCGCTGGGCACCGTCGTTATTGAAGCAGCTGAGACTAGCGGGGCCTTGATCCAGGCTCGTAAAGCAATACAGCAGGGTCGAAAGTTGTTCATTCCGCGCAGCGCGATCGAGAACTCTAAGCTGAGATGGCCGACGAAGTATGCCGCGCAAGGTGCACATGTCTTCGCGACCATCGAGGATCTCGTTGGTGTACTGGAGCGTGAGGGGCTCATGCCAGCGCCGGAACAAGCTCCTCGGCTAAGTGTAGTCAACGTCGGTGCTGCTTGAGGTAAACGACATTCGCGCTATCATCTTTCGAGCCAATGACGTCGGCACGGAAGATACTTGGCGGTTGATTGCCAAGACTCATAGCGTATTGGTTTTTGTGCCAGATGTGGCTAGGTTCAATGCCTGGAATGATGCGTTTGGCGACATCCTCACGGTGCTTTTCTGGAACACTGCAGCTGCGAATGACGTCGCGCACAATATCCGCGTCGGAATGGAGATCGTGGGAGTCCAACCCTGTCAGACAGTCTATGTAACGAACGACGAACACGATCTTCCCGAAGCGCTGCCGACACGTGTCGGCACGGTCCAAATCGGCGGAGGTTTCCAGGGCGTGCTGGCCGATTTGTACTTCGATCAAGTCTCAGGACTCGTCAATGCCCTCGCTCAACGCAGGCGAGGGCGCGACCGCGGGTATGTCGGTGAGGTCCCTTGCGACGATGCGCGGAAAAGCCGCCGCCTGGAACGGCGCCGGCATCTTGCTGACAGGCACCGGAATCCTGAGCGCGAGTCCAGTCATCAATCGGACTCTCGCCCGAAACCTTGTCGTAGGGATTATGGGACGATATTTTCCGCCGCGAGAAGCGCGTTACGCAAAGCACCAGTTCTCACGTCGTATCCTTTCAGCGAAAACCTGTGACGCGCGTGCAAAGCCCCTCTTCCGCCCGCTTGGGTTTGGCTTGCGCACGCTCGTAGGGCGATTCAATTATGATCTGCTCACCCGTATTCCGCCTAAGCCCCGAAGCGAATACGATCACGTAGGCTGGCTCTTGCAGGAAGCAGCACGTCGTCCCGAGGTCGCGCTTAGCGAGCGCGTCGACCTGACCGCGCTCGAGTGCCCTTTGTCCTATCCACGCCAACGCGACGCCGGATCACACGAGCAGAGGGCCGCCAACGTTGCCGCAGTTTTCAGAGCGCGCGGCGAGCTGCGCGGTCGCCGGATTCTCTTGGTCGATGACATTATCACAAGCGGCTCTACCGTTGCTTCAGCAACTCAAACCTTGTTGAACGCTGGCGCTGCCGCCGTCGGCATTCTCGCCCTCGCATATACTCAAAACCAAATCCATCGCCTCTTTGAACCGACGATACAGTGCTCCGCGCATGGCTGCGACGGGACAATGCTTTTGCAGCTTAGCCGCAAAAGCGATGCGGGATTCTGGGGTTGCAGCAATTGGCAGAACGGGTGTAAGGAATTGATGTACTTCCGTGATGGGTTGAGTGCGCTTAATGCGCTAAACAGTCGTGAAACGATCGAAACGGTGCCGGACATCCGCTTCTAGTGGATTGCACGCTGGCTTGCGCGAAGTGAGCTCAATGACCGGAATTGCTAGCGTACCGGCTAAGTGCCTTTCCGTTTAGCCAAAGGCATGAGACGAGCCAGTAGAAGTTGGTCTGAACCGAGGCCATTTGCCAGCAGAATGCGCGGAGACTTTACCGCCTCGATTCTGTCATCGTCCGAGGGAGGTAAAACGAACAGCTCGTCTGCCGGGCTCGGAAATTGCTTCGAATGGCAGATTCCAGGTAAGACGCCGTGCTCGCATGGACTCTGCGGCGGCGTTTTCCCAATTTCGGCGTGTACCTCTCGCTCGCGCTCATTGAGATTGAGTTTCATGACGGCTGTCGGTTGTCTTCGAGACGGCGAGGTTCAGTATAGCAGGGCCGCAGCGACGTTGCCTCGTCCGTCGTGTGCCTGCGGTCAGGTTAGTACTTCAGTTCTAGCTGTAAACTCAGGGAACGCCTGAAGCCCACTTCAGACAGCATAGGGGACCATGCGCGTTACGCCGCAGGCCTTGAGAAGTGCCAACGTCGAACTCATCATAGGAGCATGTCATCAGCAGAGTTCGTAAATCACCCCCGTACCCGCGAGTGGCTTAATCAATTTAGCTCCGACGAAGACATAGTCGCAGCGAAGCTTCTGCTCGGGATGCTTGATTTGGTCACCGGTAGTCATGCCGAGCGGCACCTTCTAAGAACCCTGACTGACTTCGATTCCGAACATGATGGAAAGGTCGCGATCTTTACGTTGCGCGACCTAACGACGACCGAGAAGACTTCTCATTTTTTCGGCATGGACGAAGCCCACAAACCTCGCAAGTTCGAGCCAAAAGGGGGTAGTGACGGGAGGACTGGTCATTTTACAAGAGACGCCCAACGAGCTCACTCGGCCGTTCTCGACCATCCTTCCATCGCTACGATGCGACAGCACAAGGTCCGCTGGATCGTTTTTGTAGACGACAATCTAAGTTCCGGCAATCGGGCAGTAACGCTCGTCAAACATTTCCATAGTCATCCTACAATTCGTAGCTGGCATTCATTAGGTTGGGTAAACTTTGCTGTACTCGCATACGCAGCTACGCTAGCTGCTGTCGCGACGCTGACGCGCCTTCGAAGACCCAGCGTCATCGTAAAATACAGCCGCCCGATCCGATCTATACAAGAAGCTGATCTCCGCCGAGATCAGTTTAGTGCCCTTCTGTCGCTCTTTGAGCGCTACGCAAAGAATCCGAGATATGCGCGGGGGTATCGTGATATGGCAACGACGCTAGTATTCGATTACGGCTGCCCGAACACGGTGCCACAACTCTTGTGGGCCAAGCGCGACGCGTACTTTCCGCTATTTCCCGAAAAGACAATTCCCGCGGACCTTCGTGCCATGTTCCTGAGTGGCGACCAGCATGCGGCTACCGTGCAAGTCAGCCCCGAGCCACCAGTGAACGACTCGGTGGCGGCAGCAATCGATGCGCTGCCCTATAGCGACCGCCAACTATATACTTTCTTAAGTGCTGTGGGAGCAAATGCGCATTTCGGCTCCGTTATGCATCACCATCTGTCGCTGTATGCCGGTCTTCACATCGAAGACAGTATTCGGCTCGTCGAGTCGACGACCAGGCTGGGTCTCCTGTCACCGCGATTCCGACTGACCCCGCGAGGACGCTCGGAACTGGATAGGATCATGCGAAGAATGCCGAGCCCCGCATTTGACGGATTAACGTATCCGTATTATCCTAGGAGTCTGAGGGGAGACGGAGACAACTAGAGTTGGACGACATGTTCGTCCATGGGTGTCTCGATTGCGGGACACCTTCGGAAAATCGTACGCTTCGCTCTCGCGTTATGACACGTGGATGGCGCGGTACGTCGCCTTCCGGTATCCACGTGCCATGACGCGCCATTCGGCGCCAGATTCGCACCTCGCGCTGCGAGATGGTAGATGATCTCCGAATCCTCTCACACATATTTCATAAACGGTAAAGCTCGCGGCGTAGCGGACAGCGTGCTCTATGAAGCGATTGCCCTCCGCGATATTGTTCGCACGCGAACTGGCTCTGCTGTACCCGTCCTAACGCTCGGACATCTTGCGCAGCTTACGAATGTTGACTACGCGTTCCTCAGAAGAGTGATCGCTCGCAGCGCGGACCCATACTTTACAATCAGGATAAATAAGCGTGGCGGGGATAGGAGCAAGCGCGAGATTTCGATTCCCGACCGCCAATTAAGATGGGTTCAGTCTTGGATTCATGAGCATATTTTATCCGCGATTGTGCCGTCCCAATATTCGTTTGCATTTTTCCCTGGTAGCTCGATCTATCGCTGCGCCGAAGCACACGCGGGCTCGCGCTGGCTCGTAAAGCTCGATATTCGCGACTTTTTTCATTCTGTGCATGAAGCGCAAGTGTACCGTATTTTCCGGGGCCTGGGTTACAAAAGTCTGATGTCCTTTGAACTTGCGCGGCTTTGCACGCGAATTCCGACGCGCAAGGACCCAAAGCTGCTCTACCGCCTTTCCAAACATTACCACGTTTACCCAAATGTTTCGACTCAAGTCCCGGCCGGAGCTCTGCCCATGGGCGCGCCATCGAGCCCACTTCTATCGAATATATTTATGACTGATTTCGATAAAAGAATTGGAGCACTGATGCTGCGAGAGCACGTAACGTATACTAGGTATGCTGACGATCTGTTCTTCTCGTCCAGTGCGAGCAGCTTCGGAAGGACAGACGTGCACGAAATCATTTCGCTCGTACGCGAGAGGCTCAGAATACATGGGCTTCGGCTCAATGATGACAAGATCGTCGTGGCCCCTCCTGGATCACGGAAGATAGTCCTTGGGTTGATCGTAAATGGAGAGCGCCAGACTTTCCCGTGAATTCAAAGCCCGGATGCGAATGCACTATCACTACTTGCGATTGAACGGTCCGGCTGCGCACGCGATGCGAAGGAACTTCGACTCGGAGCTTAGTCTCGAACGCCATTTGCGTGGCATGATTAGTTTCGCTGCAACCGTGGACCAACATTTTGCAAGCCAGATGCTTAAGCAGCATTATGCGTTGCCATGGGGCATATGGCAGGTCGACGAGCAAGCTGGCCGTTCGTGATCCTCGCTCACCGTACGTCACCGTGGGATGCTATGCTACCTAGGGTCCTCAGTTATCCGGCTATAGGCTTGTTTATCATTATGCATACGTTGATCTCAAAGCGATCATCATAATCCAGTAAGTGGAGCTTAAACAGACTTGATAGGTGAAGTGGTCCTCTCCAATTCGCTTACGAAATCCGGACTTCGCTCCCGCGCGCCAATGCGCTTTGCAACAATCGCTCCACCAGCGCCTCGTATGAAATTCCCGCATGCTGCGCCTCGTCCGGCAACAGGCTCTGCGGCGTCATTCCCGGCAGCGCATTTACCTCGAGGATCGTCGGCCGGCCCTGCTCCGTCACGATGAAATCCGTGCGCGAGTAATCGCGCAATCCAATAAGCCGATGCACCGATAGCGCTAGCGTCTGCAACCGCGCCGTCAGATCGTGATCGATCGGCGCCGGAATCAGATGCCGCGACCCGCCCGGCTTGTACTTTGCGTCGTAGCTATAGAACTCGTCCGACGAAACGATCTCCACGACCGGCAGCGCTTCTTCGCCGAGCACGCCGCACGAGAACTCCCGCCCCGGCACAAACTCCTCCGCCAAAATCTCCGGCGTCCGCGAGCTCGCCTCGATCATCGCCTTCGTCCATGCCTCGTGCGTCTTCACGATCACCACGCCCGCGCTCGAACCGCTGCTCCGCGGCTTCGCGACCAGCGGCAAATTCAACGACCCCGGCAACAACGGCAACGTCCCGCCCGCCAAATCAAACGTATCCCAAGCCGGCGTCGGCAGTCCCTCAGCCGCCAGCAATTTCTTCGTGATGTGCTTGTCCATCGCGATCGCGCACGCCGCCACGCCGCTGCCGGTGTACGGCACACGCATCCAGTCCAGAATCCCCTGGATCGTCCCATCCTCGCCACCAGGCCCGTGCAGCGCGTTGAACACCACATCCGGCGCGATCTCGCGGATCGCATCCACAAACCGCGCGTCGAAATCCAAGCTCCGCGCGTCATGACCCAGCGCCGTGAGCGCGCGCATCACGCACGTTCCGCTTTCGATCGAGATGTCGCGTTCCGCGCTCGGACCGCCCATGACCACGGCGACTTTCAAACTGGGCATTCGGTGTCCGTAAATTCTCCGACCAGGTGGACTTCGAGGTGCAGATCGACGCCGAATTTCTCTTCGACCGCTCTTCGGACCCGGGCGAGGAGCGTGGCGACGTCGCGCGCGGACGCGCCGCCCGTGTTGACGATGAAGTTGGCGTGCAAGGGGGACACTTCGGCCCCGCCTTCGCGCCAGCCCTTGGCCCCGGCGGCCTCGATCAGCCTTCCCGCGTGGTCGCCGTCGGGGTTGCGGAAGCACGAGCCGGAGTTGGGGATCGCGACGGGCTGCGTCGCCTTCCTGCGAACCAGTCGCGACTGCAGGCGCTCGCGGACCGCCTTCGGGTCGCCGCGCTCGAAGCGCAGCGTCGTGCGCGCCACGATCGCGTCGCGCGGGATCGTCGTCTGGCGGTAGTGCCAGGCCACGTCGATCGCGTGCGGGTCGGGGCGCGCCGGCGTCTGCACGATCACCTCGCGCGCGAACTCGCCGATCTCGCGGTCGGTGCCCGCGTTCATGCGGATCGAGCCGCCCACCGTCGCGGGGATGCCGGCCAGGCCGTCGATCCCCACGCCGCCCAGGGTCGCGACCTTCGTGCACAGCGCCGGGAGCGATGCGCTGCCGCCCGCCTCCACCACCACGGCGTCTTCTTCCGCGCGGACCGCGAGCGTGGTGAAGTCGCCTTCGAGGCGCAGGACGATGCCGCGGATTCCGCCGTCGCCGACGAGCAAATTCGAGCCTTGACCTAGGACGAACATCGGGAGACGGCGTTTGAAGACGCGGCGCAGCACGAACGCGAGCTCGTCCGAAGTGTGGACGTCCACCAGCGCGTCGGCCGGGCCGCCGATTTTCCACCACGTGTACGGGGCGAGGGGTTCGTTGAAGCGGGCGCGATCGCCGAAGTGTGCGGTTAGGGCGGTGCGGTCTTCTTCATCGAGGAGTGGGACCGATTTCATGCTCGGGCGGGGCCGACGCCTAGGCGGGCACGCTGGGTGGCGCACCCTTCGACGAGCTCAGGGTGACATTGGGGGCCGCGCTCGCTGTTACGAGATTCCCCAGTCGGTGCGCAACGGAAGAAATGGACCCCGCGCCCAGCATCAGCACCAGTGCGCCGTTGGGCGCTACGCGTGGCACGACTTCGAGCAGATCTTCCACGTCGCGGACGTACGTCACCGGCGTGCCCGACGCTTCGAGCGGCTCGCCGATGCTGCGTTCGCTTACGCCGTCGATCGGCTTCTCCGCCGCTGCGTAGATCGGCGTGAGGATCACGCGGTCCGCGCCGTGCAGCGCGCGCGCGAAATCGTCCTTCAGATATTGCGTGCGCGTATAGCGGTGCGGTTGGAACGCGACGATCACCGGTGTTTCGCCCATGAACTCGCGCGCTGCCGCCAGCGTTTGCTTGATCGCGGTCGGGTGGTGCGCGTAGTCGTCCACAACCGTGAGCGAACCCTTGCCCACGATCTCGAACCGGCGCTGTACGCCGCGGAATTGTGCGAGGCCGCGCGCGACGTCGTCGAAGCGCAAGCCCGCGGCGCGCGCGGCGCCCAGCGCGCCCAGCGCGTTGAGCACGTTGATCTCGCCCGGCACGTGCAGTTCGATCTCGCCCAGCGACGCGCCCAGCTCGCACACCGTGAAGCGCGAACCGAGGTTCGCGTACGTGATGTCGGTTGCGGTCAGGTGCGCGTCGGCGCGCGTCGCGAACGTCACCAGCGACGACGCCACCACCTGGCGGCCCACCACCTTGCTCGCGCGGTTGTCGTTGCCCACCACCACGCGGCCCGTCGCCGGCACCTTGTTCACGAACTGCTGGAATTGCTGCATGAGGCGCGGCAAATCGTCGTCCGACGCGATGTGGTCGTTCTCGATGTTGTTCACCACGGCGATCGTCGGGTTGAGGTGCAGAAACGAACCGTCCGACTCATCGCTCTCGGTGATGAACCAATGCCCCTCGCCGGCGCGCGCGTTGGTGCCGGTGTCGGCGCGCACGCCGCCCACGGCGACCGTCGGGTCGAGGCCCGCCGTCTCGAAGATCGTCGCGAGCATCGCGGTGGTCGTCGTCTTGCCGTGCGTGCCCGCGACCGCGATCAGCTTGTGGCCCTTGGCCAGCTCCGCGAGCATCGCGCCGCGCGTGACCACGTCGAGCTTGCGGCGCACCGCTTCTTCGAACTCGGGGTTGTCGTGCGCGATCGCCGACGACACGACGACGACGTCCGTATCGCGGGCGATGTTCGCTGCACGATGGCCGATCGCGACGGTCGCCCCTTCGGCTTCGAGCTCCTCGATTAGCGGCGTGCGCTTCACGTCCGAGCCGCTGACGCGGGCGCCGCGCGCAAGCAGCAGCCGCGCGATCGCACTCATGCCGATTCCGCCGACTCCGACGAGATGATACGCGGTGTCCGTCACGGGCTAGAAGCGTTCGTCCCAGAGCTGGGCGGGACCCGCGGCCCTAACGGCCGTCTCGATGCGCGCGACGATCGCCGCGCTCGCGTTGCGGGGCGCAAGCGACCGGGCGGCCTGTCGCATCTGCGTGACCCGGTCGGTTTCCAGCACGTCGCGCAGCGTCCACCACAGCCGGTCGCCGTCCACCTCGGCGTCCTTGAGCACCACCGCGGCGCCCGCGGCTTCGAACAGCGCCGCATTGTGCGCCTGGTGCTGGTCGGCCGCGTGCGGATACGGGATGAGGATCGAGGGCGTGCCCGTCACCGCGAGCTCGGCGAGCGTGGACGCGCCGGAGCGGGCGATGACGACGTCCGCCGCGGCATACGCATCGGCGGGATCGTCGAGATACGGAACGAGCTCGACGCGGTTGCCCGCGGCCAGCTCGCGCTCTTCAGCGTGCATGTACTCGTAGTCGCGTTCCCCGCTGACGTGCAAAAGTTGCCACGTGTCGCCGAGCGTGCGCCGCGTCACGAGCGCCGCGACGGCTTCATTGATCGAACGCGCGCCTTGGCTGCCGCCCATCACCACGATCGTCGTGCGGTCGGGCTCGAGGCCCAGCCGCTCGCGCGCGCTCGGGCCGTCCTTCGCGATGGAAAACGACGCGCGCACCGGCGCGCCGGTGACGACGGTTTTGCGCCCGAACGACGCCTCCGACGCGGCGTACGTCGTCCACACTTCGTCGACCAGCGGCGTGAGGAGCCGGTTCGTCAGCCCGGGCGTAACGTTGATCTCGAGCAGCGCGATGCGCGCGCGAACGATTCGGAAGAGCCGCAAGACGCGCGCCGCAACGACCACCGGGAAGCATACGTAGCCGCCCGTCGCGACGACGAAGTCCGGCTTGAACCGCGCCAGCGCGCGAAGCGATTTGAAAACGCCGGCGGCATTGGCGAATATGGTGCGCAGCGTCGAGAGCGACAGCGAGCGCTGCAGCGGCGCGCTCGGCACGAACGCGATCGGCATCGTCTTCACCAGCGTCGCTTCGAGGCCGTCCTCGTTGCCGAAGAAGCGCGCGTCGTACGCCGTGCCGTCCGGATAGCGGGCGCGCAGCGCGTCGTGGATCGCGAGCGCCGGATAGATGTGGCCCCCGGTCCCCCCGCCGGTAAACGCGACGCGCAGTGTCACGGAGGGGAGGCTTCCCGCGCGCGGTGAAACGGCCCTCGCCGGACGAGCTGGGCGCGGCGCTTCGAGAGGACACGACATGGCGAACGGTCGCATCAAGCGACGCAGCTTCGTGCTCGGCGGGATCGCCGCCGGTGCGGCCGTGCCGCTGGCGGCCGCCGCCGACACGCCCGTCGACATCCCCGACTGCGTGCGCGCCGAGTTCACCGACGACGAGCATCAGACGTGGGCCTACTACCGCACCGGGAACGGGCCGCCCGTCATGGTGCTGCACGAGGTGGCCGGCCTGACGCCCGAGGACGTCGCGTTCGGCGTGCGGCTCGGCAAGCGCGGCTTCACGGTGTACATGCCGGTCCTGTTCGGCACGCCCAACCATCCCGGCGGCGGGCTGTACGGCGCGGCGCAATACCTGCACGTCTGCATCAGCCGCGAGTTCGCCGCGTTCGCGCAGCACCGCTCCAGCCCGATCACCGCGACGCTGCGCGCGCTCGGGCGCCAGCTGTTCGCGCATCACGGCGGGCGCGGCATCGGCGTGATCGGGCTGTGCCTCACCGGAAACTTCGCGCTCGCGATGATGTGCGATCCGCATCTGGTCGCGCCGGTCCTCGCCGAACCGGCGCTGCCGTTCGGCCTCACGCCGCAGGCGCACGCCTCGCTGCACATCGACGAGAAAGAGCTGGCGTGCGTGAAACGGCGCGCGGCCGAAGGCGTGACGTACCTGGGCTTTCGCTTCAAGGACGACACTACGTCGCCGGTCGAGCGGTTCAACGCGCTGCAGGACATGCTCGGTTTGGCCACGCCGGAGAAACACGATCCCGAGCACGCGTTCGAGCGGCACGACCTCGATCACGTGGAGGCGGGCGCGCACTCCGTATTCACCAACAGCTACCACGCGAACGCGAGCACGACGTATCCCGCGTTCGAACGGCTCGTCGCGTACCTGACGGAGCGGCTCAGCGCGCCGGCGTGAGGTTATCGGGGCGCCTCTCCAGTGGAGATGAGCCAATCAGCCAGATCACGATGATTGCGGCGAAGCTCTTGAGCGCCGGATAGCCATCAGTGATCGGCATGTCGTATGGGTCGAACCCGCACATCGGGCCACGCTCGCAACGAGGTTCGCTTCAGCGCAATATCTTCTAACATTGCGGTTGGTTTAAATCTGATTCCGGCTGCATAGGTTCCTAAAGTCTCTTCACTCCTTCTGGCTGTGTGATTGGTTCACCGCGTTAGCCCGAATGCGGTCGATGGCTCGCGAAGCGACTCGGCGAACTTCTGGGTCTCTATCTGCGGCGGCGGCCTCGATAGCCGGCAGCGCGCGCGTGATCCGCCGAGTGCCGGCGGCCACAATCGCCTGGTACCGCAGGTCCGGTTCGCCCAGCGCCCCGAGCACAAGGTCGTCGACCTCCGGGTCACGCCACGTTCGCATCGCATGAATGAACGCGGATCGGGACGCTCCGAGCTTCGCATCGCGAGCAAACTCCTTAAGAGTGCTACGCTCCTTCGGCGACGCCAGGAAAGCTATGGCATTTGCCAGAGCAAATCGGAATGGTTTAAATCCGATGTCATTCGAGTCGGACTTATGTGACGGATCGCGATATATCTGCACCAGAGTCGGGAACGCCACGTCATGCGCATCCTTGACAGTGAGAGCGCGTACGATCATCTCACGAATCTGAACGGGGTAAGGGCGGCGCAGCAAATCCAACAGCACCGGGTATGCTGGAAAATAACTCTGCCTTGTTTGTACAAGGTCGCTTATGCTGGATATGGAGATCCCGGAACGGTTCTGCAATTCGCTGACGACTTCTCTATCGGCTGCTTCAATAGCGCGATTACGAAGTTCGAATGACATTTTGGCCGTCATGGCCAGAGTCTTAGAATGATTCTACCAGTGTCAATCGCCTTCCTGAGTGGAGCACTAACGGTCGAGCCCTCCCTCATGTGAAGGTAGTGATCTAGGCCAAACTGGCGCGCGTACTCTTGTTGCCCTGCCAACTGGCGGGTATACGATTGATACATTCCTGACTTGGCCTCTTCGATAGTCGTCGCCGTTAGCTTGTCGGGATAACCAATGCGACCATTTGGATACTGGACGCGGCTCTTCGCTCCCGCGGTTCCGGTTTGCTCCTCGAAGGTCAGCCCCTGCGCACGGCTTGCGCCTAGCCGCTCCGCCGATGCAGCCCGCGCTGCTGCGGCGCGCTCGGCGTTGCCCTCGATTATCCAACGCTCGATCAGCGGAAGAAGCGGGCCGGGGACACCTCTGGACTGGAATATGTACGCCACTTGTCTAGGGACCGCTCTCAATACTGGGGTCCCGCATTCACAAGAAATAAACCGTTGCGGCACAAATCCACTGGGGTCCGAATACGCGTACGGATTATTGCGATCCCACATGAAAGCTTTTTGGCTCATGGGATCATGCACGTCACCGGCATAGGCGTCAGGCGTTGTCCAGTGGCCGCTGGCGTCGTCGACGGCTCGAACTCCTTGAAACGTCAAGCCATTGTATGCGAACCCCTCGAGACGGGTGTACTCAAGGTTTCCGAGACCCGAACAGGATGCCCCGAACTGGCCCGCGCCCGGTTTCTTACACATCGGGTCGTTCGTTGATCCGTAAAAGATGTATGGAACCGACTGCGACGACGCCGAAGATCCTGCTGGCCTATACAGCGACGTGCCGAGGGAAACCCCGCTGTAGTACGCGCCATTGTGCTGGCTCACGTATTCGTTGCTTACACCGCGATCCAACACCGTGACATACGCCGCTTCGTTGATGTCCGCAAGAGCGTCAACTTTTGCTTGCCTCAGGGTGCCGTTAGAATCGGTAACAAATAAAATTTGGTCTCCGTCGTAGTGAAGCGTCCAGCCTTCGAAGTTGTACGCGTGACCTCCGGGACTCCACTGGATTCTGTTGGTCCAATCGGCGCCGAGCGAAGTGGAAATATGGTGATTTTCGGCGTCGTAGGAGTAGAGCGGCGTCGTGTCCGGACCGGCAGCATAATTTGCGCAGTCGGCAAGCGCCGTATTGACGTTCATCGTCTTGGTGGTCGAAACCAGTCTCGATGCTGCATCGTAACCCTGTCTCGTCGTCATCGACCCGCAATCTTCCCACCCCCCGACGGTGGGATCGCTATTCCGGACGTACTGATCTTGACTCGTAGATGCAACGATGGCATTGATGGGATCGATTGTAACGCTGTAGGGTCGGCTTGGCGGGCCGTTTTGCCCGACTGAGGGCGCAGGTACAGCTATGGAAGCGCCGTTCGCGATACTCGTAGCGTGGAGCGATGTCCCAAGCCCATCAGCGTACCATAGGCGTGAGCGGCAGCACGCCCGTCGGTGAGCCGACGTTGGTGATGATGCCGCGCGGCGTGCCGTCGCGGCCGAACACGGCGATCGAGCCGTCGCCGTCGCCGCGGCAGCCCACGTTCACGACGTAGACCGCATCTGCCGTGAGCGCGAGGCCGATTGCCGTGCTGATGTTCTGGCGGATCCGTGCGCGCGGCTGATCGGACGTCGGGCCGTCGTAGACGTCGACTTCGGTGTCGGTGCTCAGGCATGACGGCGTGCCGGTGAGCACTGCGAGCGCGCCATCGGGCGCCGCGGCGAGCGCGCGCGGCGCGCGGTTCGGCATGCGCAGCGTGCCGACGAGCGAGAGCGAGGTGTCGTACGTCCGCACTTCGCCGTAGCGCTGGTCGGTGATCGCGAAGCGCGCGTTGGGCAGCGGCACGATCGCACCGGCGTCGGCGATGATCTCGTGGCGCAGGCGGCCGCCGCGGTCCCACACCGACACGCGGCCCCCGCGCACCACGACGAGCGCATCACCGATGCCCAGCGCGTCACGCGCGCCGATCGGCGCGATCGGCGGGCCTGACGTGCTGCCGCGCAGGTCGTACCGGCGCATGAGCTGGTTGAGGCTGTCGTAGGCCATGAAGCCGTCGGTCGCCGCGGCGATGAACGACGTGCCGCGCGAGAACGTCTTGAGCGTGCGCGTGCTCAGCGACGGCGAGACCGTTTCGACGTCGAGCATACCCGCGTCGTAATAGCTCACCAGGATGCTGCCGTCGTCGAGCGTGCCCAGGAGCCGGTAGTTGCCGGTGTCGGCACCGGCGGATGCGGTTTGCCGTTTGTCGCCGTCGACGTAGACCAGCACATGGCGTGTCGCCACGAGCAGCGGTGGTCCCTCGACCGCGGCTGATGCGGGTTGTGGCGCACCCTTCGACAGGCTCAGGCTGACAACGATGAGGATGGCGGCGAGGATACGGGCGCGCATCGCGAGCACTTCTACGCCGGGCTCGGCCGGCCCATCACGGTGTCGTTCGATGGCGGCCGACGTTGGCGATCAGTCCGACGGCGATCAGCGACACGATCAGCGCCGAGCCGCCGAACGAGATGAACGGGAGCGGGACGCCCGTGACCGGCCAGGATGCGGTGACGACGCCGATGTTCACGAAGGCTTGGATGACGATCATGAACGTGCAGCCCATGGCGAGCAGCATGCCGAAGCGGTCGGGCGCGCGCAGCGCGACGATCACCGCGCGGATCGCGAACAGCACGAACATCGCGAGCACGCCGAGCGCGCCCAGGATGCCCAGCTCTTCGCCGATCACCGCGAAGATGAAGTCGGTGTGCGCTTCGGGCAGATAGAAATATTTCTGGCGCGAGGCGCCCAGGCCCAGGCCCAGGATCCCGCCGCTGCCGAGCGCGAGCAGCGACTGCACGATGTGGAAGCCCGTGTTCTGCGGGTCTTTCCACGGGTGCAGGAACGCCAAGATGCGCGCGCGCTTGTACGCCGACGAGCCGATCGCGATCAGCGCGGCGGGCAGCATCACGAGCACGCACATGATCAAATGCTCGATGCGCGCGCCCGCGGCGAACAGCAGCGCGAACGCCGTGAAGATGTAGAGCGACGCGGTGCCCATGTCGGGCTCGAAGAGCACCGGTACCGCGAGCAGCAGCGTGACCACCAGCGCGGGAAAGACGCCTTTCGACAGCGAGCGCACGCCTTCGCCCAGCGCCGAAAGCTTTGCCGCCAGGAACAGCACCAGCGCGAGCTTGCCGAACTCCGACGGCTGCAGCGACAGCACGCGCATCCCCAGCCAGCGTCGCGCGCCGCCCGTCGCGTAGCCGACGTGCGGGATCAGCGTCAGCACGAGCAGCACGAACGCGACGAGCACGACGCCCGGTGCGATCTTGCGCAGCTTGTGATAATCGACGCGGTATGCCGCGTAGGCGACGATCAAGCCGACGACCAGGTACACGGCTTGGCGCTTGAAGAGGTGCGCCGTATCGTGATAGGCCGAGTACGCGATCGCGCTCGACGAGCTGAACACCATCACCAGGCCGAGTGCGACGAGGAATGCGACCGGGCCCAGGAGGAGCGGGTCTGGTGGCTTCAACGGCGTGCGCTGGCGCGGTCGTGGCGCACCCGTCGACCGGCCCAGGGTGACATTGCGATTCTCCGCGTACGCGCTGCGGTGGGCCGTGTTCGCGGAGGAGCGGCGGTTAGCGTGCACCGGCCACCGGGTGTTGGAAGGCGTGTACCGATTCGGCGAACATGTCGCCGCGGTGCTCGGCGGAGCGGAACATGTCGAACGACGCGCAGCCCGGCGACAGCAGCACCACATCGCCCTCGTCGGCAAGGTCGCGGGCGCGGCGGACCGCGTCGTCCATCGACGATGCCATCTCCACCTTCGCGCGCTTTACGACGCCCGCGATCTCTTCCGCCGCTTCGCCGATCAGCACCACCGCTTTCGCGCGCGACGACAGCACCTTGCCGAGCTCCGCGAAGTCGGTGCCTTTCGACTTGCCGCCGGCGATCAGCACGATCGGGCGGTCGAAGGCGCGCATCGCGGCGATCACCGAGCCTGGGTTCGTCGCCTTCGAATCGTCGACGTAGCGCACGCCTTCGATCTCTGCCACCGGCTGCAGGCGATGCGCGAGCGGCCGGAAGTTGCGCACGCCTTCGCGGACGGCTTCCACCGGCAGGCCCGCGGCGAGCGCGACCAGCACGGCGCCCATCACGTTCTCGACATTGTGGCGGCCGAGCAGCGGAATCTCGCTCGTGCTAAGGATGTCGATCGGGCGCGGGTCGCCCGTCGGCGGCGCGTACACGATCGTCTCACCGCGCAAGTACAGCGTGGTGTTGCGGTGCGGTTCGCTTGCGAACCACAGCGCGCGCGTCTTGATGCGGTTGTTGTCCTCGCCGGGCGCCGACGCCACGATCGGGTCGTCGAGGTTGCCCACGAAGTAATCGCCCGGGCCTTGGTTGGCGAAGATGCGCATCTTCGCTTCGGCATACTCTTCCATCGACGGGTAGCGGTCGAGGTGATCGGGCGTGACGTTGAGGATCAGCGAGATCTTCGGCTTGAACGAGCGGATCGACTCCAGCTGGAACGACGACACCTCGGCGATCACCCAGTCCTCGGGCTTCGCATCGACCGTCTCGCGAATCAGCGGGTTGCCGATGTTGCCGCCCACGTGCACGGTCTTGCCGGCCGCGGCGAACAGCGCGCCGATCAGCGCGGTCGTCGTCGTTTTGCCTTTCGTGCCGGTGACCGCGACGATCGGCGCCGCGCAGAGGCGATACGCGACTTCCACCTCGCTGAACACGGGTATGCCCTTCGCTTGCACTTGTCGCACCAGCGGGTTGTTCAGCGGGATGCCCGGCGAGAGCACCGCGACGGTGACGTGCTCGAGGGCTTCGTCGAGCTCGTCGGGCGGGACGAAGCGCACGTTGTAGGCGCGCAAGTCTTCGAGCGCTTCGGCGAGCTGTTCGGCGGGCGCTTCGTCGGTCGCGACGACCGAGCCGAGCCGCGTGCGCAGCACGTCGACGCTCGCGCGGCCGCTGCGGCCGAGGCCGATGACGAGGGCGTGGTCGGTGCGGTCGAAACGGCCGCTGGTTGATTCGATCATGTTGCTGTACGCGAAATCAGGGCGAGGCCCAGCACGGAGAGAACGAGAGAAGCGATCCAAAAGCGCGTCGTGACGACCGTTTCGGGCCACCCGCCGAGCTCGAAGTGGTGGTGGAGCGGACTCATCCGGAACACCCTCCGGCGCGTCGTCTTGTACGATGCGACTTGGATGATGACGCTCAAGGTTTCAGCGACGAACACGCCGCCGATGAGCAACAAGAACAATGCTGTGCCGGTGAGGATGGAGACGCCGGAAAGCGCGGCGCCCAGCGCGAGCGACCCCGTGTCGCCCATGAACACGCGTGCCGGATGGCGGTTGTAGAGCAAGAAACCGAGCACCGCGCCCGCCGTCGCCGCTCCGAAGAGCGGCACGCCCAGCGGCGAGCCCGCGTACTGCGACGCGCACGTGAACACGAGCAGCGGCGGGATCACGGTGCCGCCGGCGAGACCGTCCAGGCCGTCGGTGAGGTTGACCGCGTGCGTGGTCGCGAGCACGACGCAGATCGACAAACCGTACCACAGCCACGGCGGCACCGCACCGATGCCGAGCAGCACCGTCTGGTGCGGTTCGGCGACGATCAGGAACGCGACGGCCGCGACGCCGGTCAGTGCGAACTTCGGAACCGCGCGCAGCCCTTTGTTCTTGCCGCCGCGGATCTTCGCGACGTCGTCGATCGCGCCGATCGCCATGCAGCCGTACACGAGCACCGCGAGCGCGAGCGTCGTGCGCGACGGCGCGAGCAGCAGCGCGACGACCGGCGCGATGCCGAACAGCAGCCCGCCCATCGTCGGCGTACCGGTCTTCACCTGATGCGTTTGCGGCGCGTCCTCGTACGCGGTCTGCCGGGCCGAGGCGCGCCGCAGGCGGTCGATGAGCGGGCGCCCGAGCAGCGCGGCGATGATGAACGCGGGGATGCCCGCGACGAGCAGCGTCGCCGCCAGCACGCCCAGGCCGAACGGCCACTGCAGCAGCATCACGAGCGGCAAGAAGTACCACGGAAGGTCGATGCGGATGTCGCTCACGGCGTCACCAGTGGGTGCGGGCCCGTGCCGCGCCAGGCCAGCACGACGATCGGCGTCTGCTCGTCGCCGTTGCCGTGCGGGTTGCCGACGAGCGCGCGCTCGACCGCGTCGCGGTCGGCGTGCGGCGACGCGCCCAGCGCCTTCGCCTTGCGCAAGTCGTTCGCGTCGACGATCGCGACGTGCACGCCGAGCGCGTCGGCGAGCTGGGCCGACACGCTGTCTGGGTCCGCAGGGCCGAGCACGATCGCGCGCTCGTACGGCGGCAGCGTGCCGGTGTAGCCGTCGATGGCGGCGATCTCTTCGCCGAGGATCTCGTAGAACGCGCCGCGCTTGCCGCGCAGGCGCCCGAGCACGTGCGCGACCGCGGCCCACATCACGCGCCGCGGGCCGGCGGAATCGATCACGAGCTGCAGCGACTCCGGCTGGCTGACCGTCGCCATCCCGCCGGCGTAGCGCGACATGATCAGCGCGAGCCGCGACGGGCGGATGTACTCGGCCGGGATGAAGCGCGACTGTGCGATCGCAACGGCGGTCTCCGCGATGGCGACGACGTCGCCCGGCCGTGCGATCCCGCGCACCGCGTCGCCGACGACCGCCGCGAGATCGTCGCCGGGCGCGATCAAGCGCGTGCGCACGGGGATCGCGACGAGGCCTTCGGGGAGACCGCTCTCGCGGATCGCGACCGGGATCATTTAGGCGAACACCTCCGCGCCCAGCGCTTCGGCGATCTGTTCCATCTTGTACTTGCGCGAGCCCTTGAGCAGGATCGCGTCGCCGCGGCGAACGTTCGCGTGCAGCCATGCAATGGCTTCGTCGTTGGAGTCGTAGCGCACGACGGCGCCGCCCTTGGACTGCACGCCGCGCGCGGTGTCGGCGGCGTACGTGCCGCCCGCGAGCACCACGTCGGCGCGCGTCGCGGCGATCTCGCCGATCTTCTCGTGCATCGACGGCGCGTCGTCGCCCAGCTCCGCCATGCTTCCGAGTACGGCGATGCGGCGCTCCGCTTCCTCGCGGCCGAACGTCGCCAGCGTCGCGAGCGTACCGGACAGCGAGGCGTTGTACGCATCGAACACCAAGCGCACGTCGTCGGCCAGCTCGACGATCTCGTAGCGGCCGTGCGGCAGCGCCACGGTCTTCACCGCGGCGGCGAGCGCGCCGGCTGTCGCGCCGCACAGCAGGGCCGCCGCGAACGCGCCGGCGAGGTTGCGGCGGTTGTGGTCGCCCGGGAAACCGATCGCGATGTGGTGCGTCTCGGTGGTGCCGTCTTCCGCGATGGTCCAGACGGCGTCCGGCTCGATCACCACGCCGCGCTGCCCGTGCGGCGGGCGTTCCATGTCGATGCCGTACCACGTCGGCGGCATCGCGAGCGATTCGGCGCGCGCGCGCGACACGGCGTCGTCGAGGTTGAGCACCGCGCGGCGCGCGCCCGACGGCACCGCCCACTTCGTGTCGGCGATGCGCTCGCGCGAGCCCATGATCTCCAGGTGTGCTTCGCCGACGTTGGTGAGCACGCCGACGTCGGGGCGCGCGGCTGCGACGAGCACGTCGAGGTCGCGGTACTTGCGCGCGCCCATCTCGACGATCGCCACGCGCTCGTCGCCGTCGTCGAGCCCGCACAGAAACTTCGCGACGCCCACTTCGTTGTTCTCGTTCTCCGGCGTCGCGGTGACGGCGACCCCGGCGCCGCGCAGCAGCGCGAGCAGAAACTGCTTCGTCGTGGTCTTGCCCGTGCTGCCGGTGACGGCGACGACCGGGCCGTGGATGCGCGCGCGCGCCAAGCCGCCGAGGTGGAGGTACGCTTGCAGCGTGTCTTCGACGACGAGGACGGCGTGGCGCTTGGCCCAGCCGTCGACGATCGTGGCGCACCCTTCGACAGGCTCAGGGTGACAATTGGCGTCCGTGCCGCGTGCCACGAAGCGTTCGTCGACGATCGCGCAGACGGCGCCGCGGGCGAAGGCTTCGTCGACGTAGGCGTGGCCGTCGAAGTTTTCGCCGCGCAGCGCAAGGAACGTCGCGCCACGCTCGATCGCGCGCGTGTCCGTCTGGATCAGCAGCGATTCCGGCATGTGCTCCCCGAGCACGTGCGCGCGCGTCGCCTCGATCGCGTCACGCGTCGGTAATCTCATTTTGACGGCGCTCCGCCCTGGGCTGCGCGCCCCCCACGCTTTGCGTGGGGCCCCCGGGTCCGAGCTCGCAAGTACAATCCGGGCGTGGCGCGATCACGCTGTGCTCGCTCCATCACCGATTTCTTCGTCATCGTCTGCCGCGTTTGGAGAAGGCGATGCGGACTTCGTCGCGGTCGTCGAACGGGCGCGTTTGATCGCCGACGATCTGGTACGTCTCGTGGCCCTTGCCGGCGACGACCACCGTGTCGCCGGCTTTTGCTTGGTCGATCGCGCGGCGGATCGCGTCGCGGCGGTCGAGTTCGATGTCGGTACGGTCATAGCCGTTCGCGATGGTGCGCGCGATCGTCATCGGGTCCTCGCTGCGCGGGTTGTCGGACGTCACGATCACGCGGTCGGCGATGCGCGCGGCGATCTCGCCCATCTGCGTGCGCTTGCCGGGATCGCGGTCGCCGCCGCAGCCGAACACCACGATCAAATCGCCGCGCGTCGTCTCGCGCGCCGCGTTGAGCACGTTCTCCAGTGCGTCGGGCGTGTGCGCGTAGTCGACGATCGCGTCGATCCCGAACGCGCCGATGCGTTCCATGCGGCCCGGCACGGCGCGCGTCGCGGCGAGCCCGCGCGCGATCGTCGCGCCCTCGATGCCGCGCAGCTTGCCCACGCCGATCGCGGCGAGCGCGTTGCGCACGTTGAAGCGGCCCGGCAAGTTGATCGCGTACTGCTGGTCGCCGGCGCGGAACGTCGAGCCGTCGCCCGCGAGGCGCAAGTCGGTGGCGTGCAGTCCGCCGGGGTAGTCCGCGTCGATCGAGTACGGCACCGTCGTGCCGGGCAGGTCCATCAGCTCGCCGAGCATCTTCACGCCCCATTGATCGTCGGCGTTGACGACGTAGTCGTCGGCGAGGTCGAACAGGCGGCGCTTTGCGGCGACGTAGCGGTCCATCGTGCCGTGGAAGTCGAGGTGGTCGCGCGTGACGTTCGTCAGCACCGCGATCGCGAAGCGCACGTGGTCCACGCGGTGCAGCGCGAGCGCGTGCGACGAGACTTCCATCGCGACGGCCTTCGCGCCGGCGTCGCGCTGCGCCGCGAGCAACGCGTGCAGCTCGAGCGCGAGCGGGGTCGTGTTCGACAGCGGCCACGTCTGCGTGTCGAACGAGCCGCCGAGCGTGCCGATGATGGCGCACGGGACGCCTGCCGTTTGCAGCACGTCGCGCACGAGGTGTGTCGTCGTCGTCTTGCCGTTGGTGCCGGTTACGCCGATCACCGTGAGGTCGTGCGACGGGTGGTCGTAGAACGCGTCCGCGAGCGCCGATGCGGCCATGCGGGTGTCGGGGACGGTGACGACCGGGACGCTCCGCGCGGACGCCGGCCTGGGTGGCGCACCCTTCGACGAGCTCTGGGTGACGTTGGGCTGGGTGGACTCCGCCATGACGATGACCGTTGCGCCGCGGTCGATTGCGTCGGCGACGAAGGCGTGGCCGTCCGTACGTTCGCCGCGCAGCGCGATGAAGAGCGTGCCGGGCTTCACCGCGCGGGAGTCCGTTGCGATCGCGTCGACCGACGGCGGGAGCGAGCCGGCGACGCGAGCGCCCGGCAAGGTCGCTACGAGGCGCGCCGTGTCTCGCATCAATTCGTCTCGTTCGCCGCAGGCCCGTCGCGGACCAAGCGCCGTTTTGCCGCGTCGGCGTGCGTTGCGGCGGCCGAAGGATGCGGAGCCGAAGCTGCCGCGTGCGATCTCGCGGGCGCGTGCTGCGGGGCGAACGCGGGCATGTCGCCGGCGTGCAGCATCGCGGCGCGGGCGAGGTCGGCGAAGACCGGCGCTGCCACCTGCGAGCCGTAGATCGAGCCGTGCGGGCGCTCGACCTTCACCAGGATCACGTAACGCGGGTGCTCGGCGGGGATCATGCCGATGAACGACGCGACGTATGCGCCCGAGAGATATGCGCCGTTTTCGACGACTTGCGCGGTCCCAGTCTTCCCGGCGGTGGTGTAGCCGGGAACTTTCGCGGTGGGATTGCCGGTGCCGCGCAGCACGACGCTGCGCAGGAATTTGCGCAGCGTCGCAGCCGTCTTCGCCGACATCACGCGGCGCTCGGTCTCACGGCCGTACTTGTAGACCGTGGTGCCGTCGGCGTTCTCGATCGCCGACATGATGCGCGGGCGCAGCAACAGTCCGCCGTTGGCGATCGCGGCGTATGCGCGCACCATCGCCAGCGGTGTGGTCGAGATGCTGTGGCCGAACGCGATCGTCGCGAGCGATGAGCCGCTCCACTCCGACGGCTCGAGCACGATGCCGGGATTCTCGCCGGGCAATTCGACGTGCGTCGGATCGCCGAAGCCGTAGCGGTGGATGATGCGGTTCATCCACGTGCCGCCGGTCGCAAGGCCGACCTCGGCGGCGCCGACGTTGTGCGAGAACGCAATGATCTCTTCCAAGTTCTCGCTGCCGCCCATGCTCGCGGCCATCATACCGTCCTCGGCGTTGTGGATCGTGCGCCCGCCGACGACGAGCGCGTCGCGCGCCGGGAAGCGCGACGCCGTCGTGAACTTGCCGCTCTCCAGCGCCGCCGTTGCCGTGATCAATTTGAAGGTCGAGCCCGGCTCGTACGCATCGGAGATCGCACGGTCGCGCCATGCATCGGGCGGGTACGCCGAGAATCGCGCGGGCTCGTAGTCCGGCATGTTGGCGACGGCGAGCAATTCGCCGGTCCAGGGGTCCATCACGATCGCCGTGCCGTTGAGCGCGTGCCACTTCTTCACCGACGCGCGCAGCAGCCGTTCGCTCTCGAACTGCAGATACGGATCGAGCGTGGTGACGATCGTCTTGCCGGGGACGGCACGGTCGACGACGTGCGTCTGGCCCAGCGGCACCGCGTGACCGTAGAGATCCGCTTCGATCTGCACCTTGCCCGGCGTGCCGCGCAGCAGCGAGTCGAGCGAGTACTCCATCCCGCCCAGGCCGTTCTCTTCCGTGCCGGTATAGCCGATCACCGTCGACGCGAGCCGGCCCGACGCCACGAAGCGCACGCCGGTCTCTTCGCCCTTGGTGCCGATGCCGGTGAAGTTGAGCGCGCGCACGCGCTCGGCCACCTCGTGCGGAACCTTGCGCGCGAGCCAGCGGAACTGCGCGCGGTCGCGCAGCGCAGCCTCGAGATCCGGCGCGGGCTTGCGCAACAGCGGCGCCAGCTTGAGCGCGATGCGGTGCGGATCGATCACGCCGGCGGGCTCCGCGAAGATCGACTCCGACGGCAGCGAGCGCACGAGCACGCCGCCCTCGCGGTCGAGGATCGCGCCGCGTTTGGCGAACGATTCCAGCGTGACGTGGTGCTGCGCGAGCGCCGTCTTCGACAGCCACGGGCCTTGGCGAATCTGCACGTCGCCCAGCTTGAGCGCCAACGCCATCGCGAGCACGACGACCGCGGCGAGCGAGACCTTCGCCCGAAACGGTGCGACGCGCGCGAACGCACGCGCCGCCATTATTTCGTGGTTGCGGCGCTTCGCGCCGCAACGTGGACCGAGCGCCACACGTGGCGCGTCCCCTTGCGGGCGAGATTTCTACCGAACACGTTGCCTGCGCTCACTTCTGACTGAACCACGCGAAGAGGGCGAAGCCGGTTGGCCGCGGCTGCGGCTTCGGTTCAGGAACGCGCACGACCGCGTACACGTGCGGGTCGTGCAGCTTGAGCTTGCCCGCGAGCGCCGCGAGGCGGTCGGGTGATTGCAGGCGCGCGATGCGCTCGTCGAGCCGCTGCGTGTCTTCGAGCAGAGCGAGGCGCTCGCGGTCGGTGCGCGCGAGCGCGTAGTTGATCGACGTCAGGTTCGCGGTGAGCGTGACGTAGGCCAGCAGCGGGATCAGCGCGACGAGCGTGAGCGTGAGCAGCGCGAGCACGGGCGCGCGCATGCGCAGGCGCGTGCGGCGCACGCGGCGCTGCGTCGCGGCACGCACGTACACGACGCGGCGCGGTTCGGGGAGCGGGGCGCGTTGCGCGGCGATCATGCGTGGTTCCCTCCGTGGAGCTCGTGGAGTGATGGGTCGATGCGCTCGGCGACACGCAGCTTCGCGCTGCGGGCGCGCGGGTTCGCCGTGAGTTCGTCCTCGCCGGCGACGAGCGGCTTGCGCGTCAGCACGTGCACGCGTGGATCGTCGCGGAACGTATGTTTCACGATACGGTCCTCGAGTGAGTGGAAGCTGATCGCGGCGACGCGACCGCCGACGGCCGTGCGGGTGAGCGCGGCATGCAGCCCGGCTTCGAGCGCGCCGAGTTCGTCATTGACGGCGATGCGCAGCGCCTGGAACGTGCGCGTCGCAGGATGAATCTTTGCGTGCGCGGGCGAGCGCACGGCCCGCGCGACGACGTTGGCGAGGTCCGCGGTGTCGCGCACCGGCGTGCCCGCGTCGCGCAGCGCGACGATCGAGCGCGCGATGCGGCGCGACTTCTTCTCCTCGCCGAACGTGTAGATCGTGTCGGCGATGGTCTTCTCGTCGGCTGTCGCCAGGAAATCGGCCGCACTCTCGCCGGTCGTCGGGTCGAGGCGCATGTCGAGCGGCGCGGCCGCGCGGAACGAGAAGCCGCGCTCGCCTTCATCGAACTGCATCGAGCTCACCCCCAAGTCGAACAGCACGCCGTCGACCTGCGCCACGCCCAGCACATCGAGCCGCTCCGCCAGCGCGCGAAAGTTCGCGTGCACCAGCGTGAAGCGCGGGTCGGCGATCGCGTGCGCGCCCGCCGAGGGGTCCGCATCGAACGCGATCAGCCGGCCCGCCGCACCGAGCGCCGCGAGGATCAGCGCGGAGTGACCGCCGGCTCCGAAGGTCGCGTCGACGTAGACGCCCCCCGGGCGTATCGCCAGCGCGTCCACGGTCTCGCGCGCCAGCACCGGGATGTGCGCGGGCAATCAAAACAGCCCCAGCTCCGACGCGAAGTCGGGAAGGTCGCCGCGGTCGCGGACGTGCTCGTCGTAGCGGGCTTTCGACCAGACCTCCACGCGCGTCAGCGAGCCGATCGACACCACGTCCTTCTCGATGCCCGCGTACTCGCGCAGCGCGGCCGGGATCACGAGGCGACCCTGGGCGTCGGTGCTCAGCTCCTCGGTGTGTGCGAAGAGCCGGCGGACGTAGGCGCGGAACTTGGGGTCCTTGACCGGCGCAGCGTCGATCCGCGCGCAGACGTCGCCCCACGCGGCGGCCGGGTAGAGCGCGAGGCACGGGTCCGGGAGCGCGATGGTAAGGAAGATGCCTGCGCCCAGCCGCTCGCGAAAGCGTGCGGGCACGACGAGACGGCCCTTGTCGTCAAGGCTGTGGTCGACCGAACCCGTGAACAGCGGACGGTCCATTAGAACCTCCACTGGTCTCCACTTCGTTCCACTGTGGACCACTATAGCCCACCAGTAACCCGGCGGCAACGGGGTCGGTGTGAATTGATACACGAGATCGTGTGGCATCGCTCCAGAGCGCGCCGAACGTGTGTTCGATATCGTGAGGCGACCTCACAGCCCGCTGAGCAGCGTTACGGTTTCGGCGAGGAGGCGGGCGCGGCGCTCGCCGGCACGGTCCGGTTCAATGGGACGCCGACTTTATTGGACACCGGGATCGTGCCGGGGTTGACGATATGTTTTCCGCTCACGTTGTTGACGGTAGCTTCGACTTCGGATCGCGTAGCTCGAATAAAAGCGTTCCGTCGGATTTCGCCAGGTTCGTCATATTGACGTGCACGTCCAGCTCACCGTTCACGATCGAACCGGTGTAACAGAGCGTCGCTCGCCGAATGGAATGCGGCGATCGCGAGCGAGCGATCCGGATTACATCCCAAACAAGATACGAGCCGCAGGCCAGGAACCAAAGGCCACGCTCGATCTTGAATTCGTCTTCATGCCGAACCAGCACTTTGGAATAGGCGAAAGAAACTCCGGCGTTCTGTTTCGACTGACCGAAGGACTGGCCTAAGCGGCGCTTGACCCGTAGCCACATCCGGTAGATGGGAACTGTCTACGGCCCCATAAGCCCTCTGGCTGGCTCACGCCGAGAAGTTTGCATCCTTGACTCTGTTGCCTACGAATGCTATGTTGCTTGATGTGAGCAACATTGGCAATTTGAGCAACATTACAGACGGCGAGGGGGCGTATGCCTAGGAGAGCCCCGATGCTCAATGCGAGCACCAAAGGCGAAATGAGCAACGCCTTGGCTTGCACGCTTCGCGACCTGCTGCCGGATGATTGGTCTTTTCAAGTACAACGCACGAATGGGCGCGCGGGGGTTGACGGGACCTTGGACATTCGCCCGCCTAAAGGCCCGGCCAGTATTTTCGCCGTCGAAGTCAAAGGGCGAATCGATCCGCGTGACATCGATCGCTTCGAACGCTTGAGCGAAGGATTAGCTGCCGGCGAGCGCCTCCTCATCGTCGCCCCGCACGTTAGCGCCCGCTCGCGACAGCTTTTCAAGCAACGCAACATTTCGTTCTTGGACCCGACCGGCAATGCATGGTTGTCGAGCGATTCGCTCTTGATCGACCGAACGGGGTCGAATAAAGCTCCGAAAAATGACGGCGAGCACCGGCCGCGGACGTCACTTCGCGGGCCGATCACCGGCCGGGTCATTCGGTTTCTGTGCGATACGCGACCGCCGCTCAAAGTGCGGCAGATCGCCACGGAGACAAGCGTTCATGCGGGCAACGTCTCGCGCATCGTCTCGTTCCTGGAACGAGAACGACTTCTGGAGCGGAGCAGCAACGGCTCCATCGCGTCTGTCGACTGGGAAGCACTTCTCGAGCGGTGGTCTACAGATCTGCAGAAGGACCGCCGAGCAGAATCTTTCCTGGAACCGCGCGGCCTTCGCGCCGTTCAGAGCGGTCTTTCTAACTGGGCTCTGCCCTACGCGATCACCGGGCCGTTCGCGAGCGCAGAGCTCGCGCCGGCGGCCGTTCCCCTAACGATCGACATGTATGTGAACGACATCGAAGAAGCCCGAGAAGCGTTATCGCTGAGACGATCCGAGCACATTGGGAATGTTCGCTTCATCGAAGCGTTCGATCGCGTCGCGTTCGAGCGCACGCTGACGACGCGCGCCGATTTGATCCTCGCTTGCCCGACACAGATTGCAGCCGATCTGCTCACGCTGCCGACACGCTCGCCTGACGAGTACTCCGAACTGGTCGCGTGGATGAAGCAGCATGAATCCGCCTGGCGACGGTAGAGGGTACGCGATCGCGCGCCGGACCCTCATCCATGCGCTGCGTGCGCTTGCACCACTACCAGAAGGCAGTTTTGTCTTGGTGGGGGCGCAAGCGGCATACTTGCGAGCCCCCGACGGCATCGCAACCATTGCCCCATTCACGCTCGACGGCGACCTCGCCGCGGACCCGCGAAAGATCGGAAGTGCCCGTACGATTCCGGACCGACTGGAACAAGCCGGTTTCATTTTTCGCACGGAGTATGGTGGGTTTTATTCGCGCGCCAACGCACCGCCCGACGAGCGATACGCCTCAAAGCTCGATATTCTCGTTCCGCACGGCCTGGCACACCTATGGAAAGCGGAGGGTTACAGCACACGCGACAGCAGGGCGGCGCATTCTCAGCCGGGCCTCGAGCTCTGTCTCCTGGATCACTCTCCCATGCGCCTTTGTTCGGTCGAAGAGGACGATGACTCGGAATCGATGACCGTCGAGGTCGCGAGCATCCTCGCGCTCCTGGTCGCGAAAGGCTGGAAGATCGGCGAACGCTTCGAGCAAGGCAGCGAAGCATTTCAAGCGGTGCGCAAGGACATCGCGGATGTGTATCGTCTCTTGCGCGCCGGAACTGCGACAGAGATGGAAGCGGTACTGCGTCAACTGCCTGCCGACGGGGGCGTCCGTCACATCGCCCGCACGGGCGCGAAGTACATACGAGACCTATGCGGCGGAGGCGGCCCGGGTGTCGAGCTCCTCGGCGAGATACTTGGACGCAGCGACGAGGCGAGCCTTATCCTAGCTTCGCTCGAGGCACTCGCTGAGGATTTCGCAACATTGGTCGCCGCATCGCTTCGAATTTGAAACGTACAAATGTTCGATGCAAGGGGACTTGACTTTTTTTCGGACCGATGTCGAAAGGTCGCGGGGCCGTTCGACGTATCGGTACACGCACCCGAAGACGGAGAGATGTCGATGCGATTCATGGTTCTGGTCAAAGCGACCAAAGACAGCGAGGCGGGGGTCCTGCCCACCCGCGAGCAGCTCGCGGAGATGGGCAAGTTCAACGAGCAGCTCGTCAAAGACGGCGTGGTGCTGGCCATGGACGGGCTGCAGGCGAGCTCGAAGGGCGCGCGCTTGCGGTTCGACGGCGGGCGCCCGACCGTGACCGACGGCCCCTTCGCGGAGACCAAAGAGCTGCTCGCCGGCTTTTGGATCGTGCAGGGCAAGTCGAAGGAAGAGATCATCAGCCGCTTCATGTCCGCGCCGTTCGATCGCGGCGAAGAGCTCGAGATCCGCCAGATCTTCGAACTCGAAGACTTCGGCGACAACTTGCCCGACGACGTCCGCGAACAAGAAGAGCGCCTGCGGGACGGCAGCAAGTGAAGATCATCTCGATCCTCACGATCCCGCCGGCGAACGCCGGCGCTCCCGACCCGCACGAGATGGAGCGCATGGGCGCCTACATCACCGAGCTGCGCGAACGGGGCGTGCTCATCGATACCGGCGGCCGCGACAACGACATGTTCGAGAAGATCATGTCGCGGCGCGACGGCAAGACGACCGCGACCGACGGCCCGTTCACCGAAGCGAAAGAGGTCGTGGGCGGGTACGCGCTGATGGACGTGCGCGACGTTGAGGAAGCGACCACGCTCACGGAACGCTTCCTCGACATCATCGGCACCGGTACGTGTCATCTGCACGAAGTAGGGCCGACGCCGTTCTGAACGCATGACGCCCGAGACCGATCTCGCGCTCGACGCGATCTGGCGCATCGAGGCACCGAAGCTGATCGCCGGCTTGACGCGCGTCGTGCGCGACATCGGACGGGCGGAAGAGCTCGCGCAGGACGCCTTCGTCGCGGCGCTCACGCAGTGGCCGCGCGAAGGCGTTCCGCGCAATCCCGGAGCGTGGCTAATGACGACGGCGAAGCGCCGCGCGATCGATCTCGTGCGGCGGGAAGCGGCGCGCGAGCGCAAGACCGAGGAGCTCGGCCGCGACATCGTCGACGACGCGCCCGCCGGCGACGGTTTCGCCGAAGTCGACGCGGAGATCGGTGACGATCTGCTGCGCATGATGTTCGTCGTGTGCCATCCCGTCTTGTCCGCGGAGGCGCGCGTCGCGCTGACGCTACGCCTCCTCGGCAGCCTCACGACGGGCGAGATCGCACGCGCCTTCCTCGTTCCGGAGCCGACGATCGCGCAGCGCATCGTGCGCGCGAAGCGCACGCTCGCCGAAGCGCGCGTTCCGTTCGAGCTTCCGCCCGTCGCGGAGCGCGCGGCGCGTCTGCGCTCGGTGCTCGAGTCGATCTATTTGATCTTCAACGAAGGCTACGCCGCAACGGCCGGTGAGGACGTGCTGCGGCCGGAGCTCGTCGAGGACGCGATGCGGCTGGGCCGCGTGCTCGCAGGCCTCATGCCCGAGGAACCCGAGGTGCATGGGCTCGTCGCGCTGATGGAGATCCAGGCGTCGCGGATGCGCGCGCGCGTCGGCCCTTCGGGCGAGCCGATCTTGCTGAACGATCAGGATCGCGGGCGCTGGAATCACTTGCTGATACGACGCGGCCTCGCCGCGTTGGAGCGCGCCGAACGCCTCGGCCGCACGCTCGGCACGTACACGCTGCAGGCGGCGATCGGCGCGTGCCACGCCCGCGCCGGCACGTTCGCGCAGACCGACTGGGAGCGTATCGCGGCGCTGTACGACGCGCTCGCGCAACTCGTGCCGACGCCGGTGGTGCGGTTGAACCGCGCCGTCGCGATCGGCATGGCGTACGGCGCGCAGGAGGCGCTCGAGCTCGTGGACGCGCTGCGCGACGAATCCACGCTGCACGCGTACCATCTGCTGCCCAGCGTGCGCGGCGATCTGCTGTTCAAGCTCGACCGCCGCACCGAAGCGCGCTCCGAGTTCGAGCACGCCGCGTCGCTCGCGCGAAACGCGCGCGATCAGAAATACTTGCTCGAACGCGCTGCGGCGTGTCGATTCTGAGCGGCACCGTTCGACGTGTCGGTATATACCCTGAACATCCTAACGACCGCCACCCGCCTGCTGCTCGGAGCCGGCCTCTCCTTCGCCGGCGGCAGCATGTATTTTTTCGGCAACCCGCCGCCCCAGCCCGGACTCGCCGGCCAGTTCGACGCCGTGTTCTTCGCGTCGCACTACGCGCTGTTCGTCGGCGCCGTGCAGCTCGCGATCGGGGTGCTGTTACTGCTGAACCGTTTCGTTCCGGTGGCGCTGATCATGCTCGCCGCGTTCGTCTACAACAGCTTTGCCTTCCACGCGACGATGGCGCCGCGTTCGCTGTGGGCGCCCTTCGTCTTGATCGCGCTGGCACTGCCGACCGCGTTGCGCTATCGCGCGGCGTTCGGAGCTTTCTTGACCGCCGCGGCATGATACGGCCGGGCGCGGCGTCAGATGTCGCGCCGAGATACGCGCCACGAACGCCATCACACCCCGCCTGGGTGCTCGGTTCCCACGGCGCCGCACGGGAGTGCCGGCCTGATTCGCGGAAGGACCGACGGGTGAACCAAACGCCGACGTGACTGTGCACGACGGGCTCATTGCGCTGGGCGCCGACGATCGCGAGGCGCTCGCCGCGGCTGCGCTTCTCGCTCGGGTCGTTCCTATCGGGCGATCAGTTGTCCTCACCGAGGAGGTCGTTGCCGCGGCGCATGCCGGCGATCGTGAACGCGTCGCTCGATTGCTGGAAGGCATGGCGCGGGAGAACGAGGCCGAGCGGCTACGCCTCGAAATCGAAAAACAGATCACCGACCGATTGCAGGAGGAGTTCCAGAAGCGGCAGCTTCCGGTCGTCCACAATGTCGGCTTCTCCGCAACGTATGTCCCGGCGCGCACGGGAATGATCGGGGGCGACTGGTACGACGCGTTCGAACTGCCCGACGGGCGCATCATGTTTTCCATCGGCGACGTCGCCGGTCATGGCGTCGACGGGGCGGTGACGATGACTCGCGCGCGTGAGGCGATACTTGCCGTCGCGCTCGGGGCCACCGACCCGGGCAAGGTTCTCGAAAGTGCGAACGTCGCGCTGATGCTCCAGGACACAAAGTTCGCGACCGCCATTTGCGGCTACATCGATCCGTCCACGCTGCGGGTTGCGTACGCGACAGCCGGCCACCCGCCGGCGATCATGGTCGGCTTGGATGGCGTCGCGGAGCACCTTCAGTACGATGGCTTGCCGCTCGGCGTCGCTCACGATTCCCGTTACCGCAGCTTCGAGGTCCAGGTCGAACACGGAGCCATTCTGGTGCTCTACACCGATGGGCTTTTGGAGTACGATCGCGACCTGTTAGCCGGCGAACGCCGGATCCTCGAAGCCGTTTCCGCGATCGCGCTTCGCCGCCTCGACAACCCCGCTGCCGCGATCCGCGACGCGATCTTCACGGGCTACGAGCCCACGGACGACGTGGCGATCATGACGATCGCCTTCTCGGAGCACCCGATCGACGCGCCCGACGGAGACGCACCACACTGGTCGGTCGGCGTCCGTGGCGTGCGTGCGGCGTTCGCGTCGGGCGCGAGCGTTGAAGACCGTACCCCAGGGCCGTGAGCGTCGTTGCCGATGTCTGACGCTTCGTCGACGCGTGTCGTTCGGGGTTGGTCAGAGCTTCTGAAGCGCGCTTCCGCCGCGGAGCTGATAGGCTGCGAGCGCAACGCAGAGCAGGATCGCGGGACCGGCCACCCGCTCGTGCGGACCGTGAAGCAGCAGCGACCCCATCGCTCCGACCATGATGCAGGCGAGGCCGACCGCCGCGATGCGGCGCATTCGCGGAATCAGGACGAGCACTGCGCACGAGAACTCGACCACACCAATGAGATACATGAACCAGATCGGGTAGCCAAACGAGCGGAACTGCTCGATCATCATCGGCTGGCCGGCGAGCTTCGCGCCGCCAGCGCCGAGGAAGACAAATGCGAGCAGTAATGACACGACCCATCCGGAAATCTGACGGATGAGGGACGGCCACCGGAATGAGGTGCTAGTCATGACAGAGCCTTCTTTCAAATGTGGGTGGCAGAATCGACAATTCTGAAGATCTCGTCGAAATGCACAATGGACAAGACGAGCCGCACGTGCGGCGATGTCACCACAAGCGTGACGCTGTTTGGCCCTAGCCGCTTCGCGTGCGACGCCAGAATTCCGAGAAAGGAGGCATCGATCAGTCGCACCGCCGACAGATCGACGACGCTGCCACGTTGCAACTCGGATAGGGCGTGACGAACGTCGCCGCACCGAACGTAGTCCAGATCGCCTGACAGAACGAAGCACCGGCCTTGCATCGGGGCCTACTGGCCACGGTTACGGGCGGTCAACCGCAGGCGGCGCGCCTCGCTCTGCTCGGCTTGTTCGATCTGGCCTACCGCGACGCTGACCTGATTGCGAATGAGACCCAGCGTCGCGATCGATACGATAAACTGCACGACCGGTGTCATCATGCTGGCAAGCCGCTGTTGCTCGGCTGGGGGTTCCGCGCCGCCAACCACAACCGTCTTTACGACGAGGGTCGCGATGACGGCGACGATGACGAGGATCGAATACGTTGCCACGCGTTCATGCGACCTCGCTCGCTGCAACGGACTGCGTTTGATGCGCGGTTCGGAAGGATGTGCCATGACCGCATCTTACACAGCCGCTCTTCGTGTGCGCCGTGGGTGTGCTGCGAAATGCCGCGGAAAACGCTGCGCATGCTGTCGGCGGCGCTTTCTAAGAAATATCGCTGAACGTTCCGCCGCCAGTCTAAGGCGACGATGCTGCAATAGGTCACATGAACTCCCTGCGCGCTCTTTAATCGAAAGCGCCGACTGCTTGTGCGAGCCCGCCGCCTTGGGCGTCGATGACGTACACGGAGAAGTTGATCAGCGAACCGGACGGCAGCAGATCGCCGGTATCGCCGCTGCCCGCAACCCCCGCCGCGCCGGCGACGCCTTGCGACGGGCGGATCGTCGTAACCGCCGTCGCCGGTGCGGCCGACGTTTGCGGCGCGAACCAGAAGCCTACGCCGGGCGCCGTCGTGACGCCGACGGCGACATCGGTGGTGACCGAGCCGCTAGCGGTGGCGTTGCTCGACAGCGGCGTGAACGCCGCCGTTCCCACCGGTGCCTGATAGCTCTGCGTGCCGGGTGCGTACGTCCCGAACGAAAGCACGCCGAATCCCGCGGCCGCGAGCGCCGGCGAAGCATGGTGCACCGCGAGCGTGTAGTCGCCGGACGGCGTGGAGAACGTGGGTTCCGTGAACGTTTGGCACTGCACGCCCAGCGTCGTGCCGTAGCCTTTGGCCGCGGTGCCGGCGACGACCACGGTGTACTTCGTTCCGGCGACGAGGGACGGCGACGTGCACGTGAGCGACGCCGTCGAGCCGCCGCCCGGAATGATCTCAACGTAGTGCGCACCCGTGTTGACGGACACGTACGCGCCGACGGCGCCGTATGCGGCGCTACTGAGCAGCGAGGTTCCGGTGCTGACACTATCGATCTTGACGTCCAGCGATCCGGCGTCGGGCGAGCCGTGCAGGACACGCAGCGATGCCGTCGTGGTGCCCGATGAGGACGTCACGACGTCCGCCAGCGGGCCGCACGAAGCGGCGACGAGCGCGATCAGCACGGTCACGAGCAACATACGCGGAAGAGAAAGCAAGGCGACCTCCATGAGACGAGCGGGGTCAGAAGCTTTGGCCGATGCCGAAGGACGTGTGCGTGCCTTGGCTGCCTTTGGCGAAGTCGAGGCGCAGCGATCGCAACCCGAGCTGCGGGATGTCGAACCGCACGCCGATGCCCACGTCCCCGTGCGCGGTGAAGCGGCTGAGGTCGCGCGTCGTCACCGTCCCGTCGCTGTTGTCGACGACCGACTTGCCGCCCCGAACGCGCATGGCGCCGACGTCCACGAACGTGACGATCGAGAACTTTCGGTCGGGCGTGAGCGGGATGCGGAACTCCGCCTGACCGAGCGCCATGTCCGTGCCGTAGAACACCGTTGAATAGCCGCGCAGGTCCTGTTCCGAGAACGTGAAGAGCTTGGACGACGGAATCGCGCCAGTCGTTATGCCGGCCCGGGCGTGAATGCCGAACGTCTCATTGCGCCCGACCGGAAAGAACCGCGCCGCATCGAACGTCACGACCGAGTAGTTCAGCATCGATCCGAGGCTTCGGCTGCTGATCTCGTCGCTGAGCGAGGCGCTTGTTCCGCGGCGCGGGTTGCGCACGTCGTCGCGCGTGTCGGCCGTCAGGCCGAGCAGCACGCTGTTGAGCGAGTATGGCTTGGTGGTGTCGATGGACGCGATCGATGGCGCCGTGATGCCGAGTGCCGTGCTGACGCTCGTACTCCCGGTAACCGTGGACGTGGTGGTGGTCACGACGTTGGCGCCGGTGGTCGAGGCGAAGTAATAACCGTTCGGCGCCGTCGCCCACGCGGCGACCCGCTGCACGTTCAACCCCGTCCTCAGCATCAGCACGTCGTTCATGCGCCGGCCGACCGTCGCTGAGACGCCCGTGGCGCGCGAGCGATAGTTCGCGTACACGCCCGACACCGCGGCGTAGTTGGTCGAATCGGTCGGAACCAGCGTCACGGGAGTGCCCTGCGCGGACGTCGCCGTGACGGCATTGGCCGAAGGCGCGGGCGTCGCGTAGTAGACCGCGTACGCATTGACTTGCTCCTGCGCGTACAGCGAGACCCCGAGGCTGTATTTCTGCGAGCGCTCCGTGGACCCGAGGTGCGGTATCGTCGCGGTGAGCTGTCCGTCTTTGACTTGCGCTCCGCGCTCGAGCTTCAGCTGCAGGCCGTCGCCGGTGCCGTTCACATTGTTCTCACCGAACGAGACGTTGCCCGTAAAACCGGTTCCCGTCGAGCCGCCGGTATAGCCGGCGCCGACGCTGGCGGAACCGGTGCGCTGCTCCTTCACCATCCAGGTCACCGTGATGAGTCCCGGGCGCTTCGGGTCCGGCCCCGGCTTGCCCTGATAATCGATCTTCTCGAAGAAGCCCAGGTTGTTGAGCCGCTCGTAGTCGTTGCGGAGCGCCGCGTCCGTCAGCAGCATGCCGGGCTGCAGGCGCAACTCGCGCCGGATGACGTCGTCGCGCGTCTTCGTGTTGCCGGTGATCTGGACGGCGCCCACGCGCAGCACGGCGATGGTGTAGCGAACGTCGGCGGTGCCGGCTTTGGCGTCGATGGTCGCGGGATCGATTCCCGCTTCCATGTCGCCAATCTTCAGACCGTGCGCTTCGTACAGGTTCTTGAGGGCGTCGTAGTCCTGGTCGCGCTGCGCCTCAGAATAGGAACTGCCGCGCTTGGTGACGAGCGCGCGTTCGAGCAGCACCGAGGGCAGCAGCGGATCCGCGCCTTCCGATGCGGGCGTGAACACGACGTTGCGCACCGTCAGGCCTTCCTGCATCGTGATGGCGAGGACGCCGTCCGGACCGATCTTCACGTCGGCGACGTGCGAGGGTAGCTGTCCGCCGAAGCCGGACTTGTCGTAGAAGCTGTTGATCTTCAGGACGTCGCTCTGGTACGTCTTCAGGTTGAACACCTGACCCGGAGCGGTATCCATCAGCGCGAGCAGGGTGTCCGCCGACATGCTCGTGTTGCCGCTGAAGCGGATCGCGGTGACCACCGGGTTCTCGATGACGCGAAACGTTATCGCGACCCCGCCCTTCTCCGCGTGAATGACGGGCGGAGTCTGATCGGCGAAGAAGCCGAGGTCCGCGATCGCGCGCAGGTCGTTCTGGACCGTCGCCGGATCGAACGGGTCGCCGGCTTTCGTCGCGACGACGGCGAGAATGCGATCCGCGGGAATCTTGGCGTTTCCGCTCACCGCTACGGATACGACGATGGGAGCATTCGCTGCGCGCGACGCCGCGGGCGGAACGAGATAGGCGATCACGGCGACACAGAGCAGCGCGGAGCGCAGCGCGCGCGACGAACGGTTCGGCATGCGGATCACGTGCGTTCGCTCGGCGCGGGCGAGGGCGATGGTTGCGCGACGCTGCCGCCGCCCGCCGGAAGTTCTGGCGGACGAACGACGACGATGCCGCGCTGGGGCACGGCGTAGAGTCCGATTTGCGGCCCCGCGTTGCCGGCGGGCGCAACGGCGATGCCGGCGGCGCGCGCTTCGTCGCTGCTCATCGCCTGCACGTACGCGCACGCGAAGAATGATCGCATCCGCGCGAACGCGGGATTTTGCGCGATGTCGGCCGCCGGCCCACCGCCGTTCCCGGGCGGAGGGCCGTCGTCCCCGGGACCTCCCGGACCGCCGGGGCCACCCGCGCCACCGGGACCGTCTGGACGGCCGGGCGCTGCACCGGATCCGCCGCTCGTCGCGGGCCGGGTACCGGCGAACTCCGGCTGGAGCTGAACCGACGCGATTTCCCCGGTCGCATTCCGATTGATCGTCGTGGTGAAGCCCGGTACGCTTCCGGTACCCGTTCGCACGAGCGTGCTCAGCGCGGCGAAGAGCGGCGTCGCGCGTTCGCGGTCGCTCGCGGCACACTCGCCGCGGTCGACCGCCGGCGTGAACGGATCGACGCCGCTCGGCGCGGCTTCGAAGCGCGGGGCGAATTGCCGGACGAGCTGCTGCGTCGGCGATCCCGCCGGTGTGCTCGACTCGAAGCTCGAACGGATCGGCGATCCGCCTAAGGTGAACCCGTACGTGAGCCGCAGCGTCCTTGCGCCCAGCGGAACTACGGGCAGCGTGACGGCGCTGCCGTTCGACAGGGCCACGCTTTGCGCGCCGTAGTCCGTCGCGAACGCGGTGTAGCCCGTCCCGAAGATGTTGGACTCGGTGAGCGTGATGCGTCCCCCGCCGGCTGGACGCGATAACGATGCGCTGACGACGGCGTAAGGCCCGAGATGCTGAAAGTTGTTCGAGCCGGTGTACTGCACGTTGAGGATCGCTTCCGTTCCCGACTTCTGCGCGAAGCCGTCCAGCGTGAGGCCTGCGCGGTGGATCGGACGTCCCGGCAGTTGCGCGCCGACAACGAGGTCGCTCGCGAGCTCCGCGACCGATCGCGGCACCGCAACGAGCGTTGCTTGGTCCAGCGCGTAGGTTGCAGACGCGACCACTCCGCGCCCCAACGGCATGCGTGCCGTGACGTCGACGCCTTGATAACGTTGCGTCGTCCCCGCGACGGCTTGCGCGAGATACACACCGGACGACGCGAACGGCGTGCCGCCGCAAACGTACCGCGCGCTCCACGCGCTCGCGAGCGCGTTCACATACGCGGAGCTCAGCGTGTTGGTCCCGTTCGCCTGGATAAGTGCCATGACCAGCGAGCCGCGCTGCACGCGGCGGTACATGTCGACGGTGACGGAGCGGTTTCCGCGCGCCGTGTGCGTCCAGGCGAGGTCGACCGACGTCTGTACCTGCGACTGCGGTGCGTCGCCGCCGCTTCGCACGATCGTCGTTCCGGAATTGCAGTCGAACTGCGCGTCGGCCGGGTCCGCGAGGCCCTGCACGAAGCCAAGCCCGCCCGGCGTGCCGCCCGCGGCGAGATTCAGCGTCAGCGTGTCGGCGTCACCGGGACGATAGGTGGCCGCGAGCGACCCCAGCGTCGATTTTCCCGCGTACGCCTCGCCGGCAAACGAGACCGTTCCGGTCAGCATCAGCTTCGGCGATGCACGAAAGGCGTCGGAAAGAGCCGCAGTCGTCGTCGCCGTGCCGCGCGCGGCGCCGATGCTCAATCCGGAACGGGACGGCGTCGACGTTCCGACGGAGGACGACGTCCCGGCGGTGAGCGTCAGCTCGTGTCGCGTTCCGAGGGGTGCACCGAGCGTAAGGGTTCCACCGCGCGTGAGCGTCGTGTTCGCCGCCGAGAACGGCGTAGCGATTCCGTTGCTATAGCGGTTGCTCTCGTCGATCGTGCCGGAGGTCGCGCTGGTGAACGCGCTCAGCGACACCGTCGCGTCGCCCGCGAGCGTGTTCATCGTCGCGTACGCGAAGCCGGTTCGAAACGACGCGGTGTTCCCGGGGCCGGAACCGCACGGGACGTTCGTCGTCGCCTGCGTGCACAGCAGGTCGAAGCGGTTGTTCGCGAGCATTCCCGCAGCCGTCAGTGTCGTCTTCCCGTCCTTGAAGCTATAGCGCAGCTTCGCGAGATCTCCGAGCTGCCGCGACTCGCCTCCGTGCTCGTACGTGAAGCCGCTTTGGTCGAGGTACGTCTGAAACGTCTGCGGGCGGTTCGAAGCACGCGACGTATGCTGGAACGCGTAGGCGAGATGCCCGATCGTACCGGTCGCCGCGAGCGAGCTGGTCCATGCGTCGAACGTGCCGATCGAAGCTTGTCCGGACAACTGGCTGTTCGCGGTCGGTTCGAGCGTGCGAAAGCTCACGGTTCCCGCCGGTGCGCCGGCGCTCGGCGCGAAGCTGACCCCGGCGCCGGAGAACAGATCGGTGCTGAATGCGCGCAGGTTCGTCGCCGTACCGGGCGCGGAGATCCGAACGCCGTCGAGCGTCAGTCCCGTCTGGCTTTCGTCCTGGTTGCGCAGCGAGATGGAGAGCGACGAGTTCGGATCCGATCCTTGCGTCGTAATCGTCACACCGGCTTGCTTGTCGAGCGCGTCCTCGAGGCTGGAAGAGACGGCGCGCTCGCGAGAGGCACCATCGACGCGTGCCGTGACGCGTCCGCCGCTCCGCGCCGACGTCGTCCCGATCGTTTGCAGGCCACTGCCCGACAGCGTCACGCGGACCGCGTACGCTCGGCCGGCCGCGACGCTGACCGTCTCGGCGCGCGATGCCGCATACCCCGCGTGAACGACGCGTATGCGGTAGATACCGGGCGGGACGTCGGTGTAGCGCACTTCGCCGACTGTGCTGGTGCTCGAGGCGGTGAACACGGGCCCCAAAAGCAGGACGCGGGCTCCAGCGAGCGTCTTCCCGGACGTGGCGTCGCGCACGGTGACGACGATCTCGCCGCCCGAGTCCTGGGCGCGCACCGGGGCGGCGCACGGGCCTAGGACGGTTGAAGCCGCGAGCAGGGCGGCGGCGGCGGTGCGGAATCGCTGAACGATGGAATTCATGCTGGTCACACCGTCCGGTGTCACGCTGAGTCCGGGCGCGGAAAACTCACAGGAAATTCAGCGAAGAGGCCGCTATGCTCGACGGGTGGACTATGCAGACTTCGTGCCGCGCGATTCGTTCGCGGCGCCCCGCGTAGCCGTCGTCGAGGACGAAAGCGGAATACGCGAGTTTCTCGAGCGCGCGCTGCGCCGGGCCGGGTTCGAGGCGCGCAGCGCCGCGGACGGCGTGGAGGGCCTCAAGCTCGCGCGCACATGGCGGCCCGACATCATCGTGCTCGACGTGATGTTGCCAAAAGTGGACGGGATTTCGTTGCTCCCGATGATCCGCCGCGAGACTGAGGCGCCGGTGTTGATCCTCAGCGCACGGGGCGACGTGTGCGACCGCATCGACGGAATCTCGCGCGGCGCTGACGACTACATGTCCAAGCCGTTCGACGTCGACGAGCTCCTCGTGCGCCTGCGCGCTCTCCTGCGGCGTCCTTCACTCCATATCCCGCAAGGGTACTCGTTCGCGGATTTACGCGTCGATGTCGCGAGCCGCGTCGTATGCCGCGGCGAGCGCACGATCCGTCTCTCCACGCGTGAGTTCGATCTGCTGCTCACCCTGCTGCGGCGACCGCGGCGCATCTTCAGCAAAGACGAATTGCTCCAACGCATCTGGGGCGACCGCGACGTGCTGCCGGGCTCCGTCGACACGTACATCAGCTACCTGCGCGCCAAGATCGATATCCCCGGCGAACCGCGGCTGATCCACACGGTGCGCGGCGTCGGTTACACGATTCGCGAAGGATGATGCGTTCGTTCGCGACGCGGCTCGGCGCGGGCTATGCGCTTGCCGGGTTCGCCGTGGTCGTTCTGCTGGTGCTGTGCTTCGCCGTGCTGGCGCTCATGCGCGCGGGGGATGCGCTCGGCGTGCAGATGCATGCCGCCGTGCTCCGCGCCGCACCGTTCGCGGCGATGCTCGACGATCGCGGGGTGCGCGGCGGCGCGCCGGGGTTCGTGGCCAAGGCGCAAACGCCGTACGTCTCCGTCGCGGTCGTGGAGCAGCGCACCGGAGCGGTGTTCGTGCATGGCGCGTGGCGCGATCGTCCGCTGGCCGACGGGCCGCAAGGCCCGATGCCGCTCGCGGGCCTGTTCATGCTGCATCCCGAGCGCCTGCAGACGGCGGGAGCCACGGTGATGTTCTTTCCGGCCGACGACGCGCTGCTGCCGCGCATGCGCGACATCGCCGTCGCGGCGGCGTTCTTTCTCATCGCGGGCGCAGTGCTGACCGCGCTTTTCGCCCGCGCCCTCGCGAACGCTGCGCTGCGGCCGCTGCACGCCGTCACCGCGGAGCTCGAGCGGTTCGGCGCCGGTGAGCTGCGCCCGCAAAGCGTCGCCGGTTCGACCAAGTTCAGGGAGTTCAACCGCCTGGCGCAAGCATACGAAGCCGCGACCAAACGTGTCTCGGCCGCGTTCGAGCGCCAGGAGGAGTCAGAGCGCGAGATGCGCCGATTCGTCGGCGACGCCGCGCACGAGCTCCGCACGCCGCTGACCATCGTCGGCGGCTGCATCGATGCGCTCACGAACGAGCACGATGCGATCGAGCGCCGGCGCACGATCAAAACGCTCGCCGGCGAGCAGCGACGCCTGCGGACGATCGTCGACCGGCTGCTGCTGCTGCTGCGTTTGGATACGCCGGATTGGACGGGCGCCAGCAGCGAAGCGGTGGACGTGGTGCAGGTCGCGGAGGAGCGCGTGGCGGCGTTCGCGCGGGCTTGGCCTGGCCGGCGCATCGCGTTCTCGGTCGAGCCGCGACTCGACGGGGTCGCAGTCCTCTGCGCTGAAGACGAGCTTCGCATGGCGTTAGAAAATCTTGTCGAGAACGCCCTGAAGTACGCGCCCGAATCGGCAGTCGAGGTCGCCGTGCGGCGCGCGGGCGACGGCATCGCGCTCGTCGTGCGAGACGACGGACCGGGCTTGAGTTCAGCGGACTGCGCGCGCGCGTTCGACCGCTTCTATCGCGGCAGCGAAACCCGCGGCGTGGTGCAAGGGTCCGGGCTAGGCTTGGCGATCGTGCGGCGCATCGCGGAGCGTCACGGCGGACTCGCGTCGGTCGCGTCCACGCCGGGCCAGGGATGCGTCTTCGAATTGCGGTTCCCGGCGGCGGCATGGACGGTGCTCGTGTAACCGGCGTTCGCCGTCAGCTACGTCTGATGAGACGGCCGTAGCTGATGCGCGCAACGCGGCTATGCACCGGTTTATAGGATCTTCACTGCGAATGCGGCGACGTCGTCGCGCATGACGCCGTGCGTGAAGCGCTTGACGTCGGCCAGGACGTTATCGAGGATTTCGGTCATCGTCGTGGCCGCGCATGCGCCCGCGAGTGCCGCCTCGAGGCGCGCCATCCCGTAGAAGTTCCCGTTGGGATCTCGCGATTCCGTGACGCCGTCCGTTGTGCCGATGAGCACCGTGCCGGGGCCAATCTCGACGAGACGTTGTTTGAAAAGATGGTGCTGGTCGTCGAATACGCCGACGAGGGGCGCAGTCGGCGCGAGCGCGACCGGACCGGCACCATTGCAGCAAATGAAGATCGGCTCGTGGCCGGCCGAGCAGTAGGTGAGCGCGCGGCGGCGGGCGTCGATGATGGCGAGGAAGACGCTCGCGAACGACTCGGTCCGCTCGAATGCGTTGTTTTCGATAAAAACACGGTCCAGTGAGCGCAACACACGTTCGGGCGTCAAGCCTTCGGAGGCGAAGCAGCGCAAGCCGTATTTCACGAGCGCGGCATGAACCGCTGCCTGCGCGCCCTTACCGGAGATGTCGGCGATTGCAACAGCCACGTTGCCGTTGTCGAAATGGTAGACATCCACGATGTCACCGCCGACCGCGCCGTCGGCGAGCTGGTACGCGACCGCGTATTCGAGCCCGTCCACGCGCTGCTGCGACGGCGCAAAGAGGTGGTGGATGAGCACCTCCGCCGCGCGGCGGGCCTCATCGGTGAGCGGATCCTCGCGCAGGGGCTCCTGGTTAGCGAGCGCCTGAGTCGGCGAGAGCGTCGGCTCGGTCGCGATCGGCCTGGTTATCGCCCGGTCCTTCGGTTGCATCCTGTACCTCATTCCCCTCGGCAAGGCCGTCGGTAGCAGCCCCTATCTGAGTGGTCGTCGACGGGCAGCACGACACCCCCAGAATTGTGTTGCCGAGATTTGAGGGATGCTCAGTTGTTTTCGGCGGACGCGCAGCCGATCGAGATGACGTCGAAGAGCGGCACGGTGCGCATGATCCAGTCGCCCGCACCGGGATCGTATGTCCGCGACAACACGAATATGCGGTGCGGAAGCACCGATGAAACAAATCCGTCGCGGATGAGCGGATGGTTTACGGCGTGGAGGTCAACACGGCGGCCGAGCCAGCCGCAAGCGGAATGCTCGTTCATACGGCCTCCGTACCCGCCGCGCGGGCGCGAGCCGTGAGCGTTCGCACGCCGTCTCGCCTCTGAAGCGTCCGGCGCAGTCGTAGAATTCGGTCGGCGAGCGAGGTGACGGGCGCGGGCGCCGGTATGATGTCTAGCGTACGAAACCGGGCGAATGGCGCGTCGGCACCGCCGACGGCCACGGCGACACGAACGCCGGCATCCCACGGCGGAAGCCAAGCGCCGTCGATGCGGTCGCCGAGCGTCGTCCACGAGCGCCCGTCGACACCGTATGCGAAGCGATACGACCGTCCGTCGATGGCGGTGCAGCGCAAGTGCACCACGCGCCCGCGTGGGAGCGCCGCGCGCGCGAGTTCGACGAACCGTCCGCCGCGGCGCCGCCATACGATGATCGCGCCGTCGCGCACGCCGATGCCGATGGCGTCGCGTCGTGTGCCGTAGGCGCAGAGCGACGCCAGCGTCCCCGCACCGGATTCGTTCGGCTCCAAGGTGGCGACCGCGGCGTAATCGCCGCAGGACGTGCGCCGCGCGAGGACGGCGGCCACGGGGTCGTCGGGCCGGCGCGCGTACGCCGGCGTGAGGCAGGTGCCCCGCCGGTCCCGCGTGACGACCGGGCGATCCGACTGCGGCCACTCCCACGCGCGATCGAGTGGCGCGGCGAGGTTCGCACTGATTCGCGAGCGCCGCGGCGGGAGGCGCAAGGTCCCGAGCGGCGCTGGCGCGTGCCGGCTCGGCCCGCGGCCGCGATTGATCGTCGGCCAGCCGTTTTCGCTCCACTCGATCGCGTCGAGGCAAAGCTGGCGGCCAACGAAAATCCCGTCGCGCGCGTGCTCGTACGCATGATAGAGGTAGAACCAGCGGCCCTCCGCATCGCACACCGGCGCGCCGTGGCCCGGGCACTTGAACGCGTCGTTTCCGGCGAGGATCGGGTTGTGCGCGTACTTCTCCCACGGCCCGGTGAGCGTCAGCGCTCGCGCGACGCCCACGGCGTACGCGCAGTCTTCGCCGCAGCACGCGTTGCCGGAGTAGAACATGTAGAACCAGCCGTCACGGCGGATGACATGCGGCGCCTCGACGACGTTCGCTTCCCACGGCTGGTCGTTGCGGAAGAGCTCGACGGGCTCGCCGCGCAACGCGGTGCCGGCAGGCTCGAGGCGCTGCGCCCAAAGCGGCGTGGGGCCGCCGACGCTGTTGCCGTCCTCTTTCCACAGGAGCCAGCGATCCCCGAACTCGTCCTCCGTTGCCATCGCGTCGATCGATCCGCAATGCTGACCGACGAGCGGCCCGTGATCCACGTACGGCCCCTCGGGACGCTCGGCGGTTGCGACGGCGACGCACAGCGGTCCGTCCGCACGGCGCGCGGTGTAGTACACGAAGAATCGCCCGTCACGCTCCACGAGGTCGGGCGCCCAGAAGTTGCCGACGCACCATGCGGGGCGCTCCGCGAAGACGTGGCCGACGATCGACCACCGGACGAGGTCGAACGAGCGAAAGATCGGAAAGAACGGCGCCCAGTCCGTCGACGTGGTGACGGCGTAGAACGCGTCGCCGACGCGAATCACCGATGGGTCGGGGAAGTCGCCCGGAAAAACCGGGTTGTGATAAACCCCGGGAAATACCGCTTCAAGCGGCTCAAAAACTGTCGCCACTTCCGTCCGTCCGTTCTGATAACGTATCGGCCGGGGTGTTTCGTTCGTTAAGTCTTGGGGAAAATCCGCCGGCTACGCGATGCGCGCCGCCCCGTCGGACGGCTGCACGAGCATCGTCACCGGGCGCCTTCCGAATCGCCCCGCGAACGTCGCGTCGAGCGCCGCCGATAGCGCATCCGCAGCCTCCCGGTCCGCGAGCGCGACGATCGAACCGCCGAAGCCGCCGCCGGTCATGCGCGCACCGTAGACGCCGGGGACACGCCGTGCCGTGTCAGCGAGGAGATCGAGCTCCGGCGCGCTCACCTCGTAATCGTCGCGGAGCGACGCATGCGAGGCATTCATCGCCTCACCGGCCGAAGGCAGGTCACCCGCGCGCAAGGCGGCCGCAACGCGCAGCGTACGTTGATTTTCGCTGACGACGTGGCGCGCGCGGCGCAGCAGCAACGGCGAGAGCACCGTCGCGCGCGCCTCCCACAGAGCGGGCGTCACGTCGCGCAGCGACGCCACGCCGAGCGCATGCGCCGCCGCCTCGCTCTCCGCGCGCCGGTCGTTGTACGCGGACGACGCCAGCTCGTGCTTCACGCCGGTGTCGGCGACGACGATCGCGACACCGGGCGGGATGGGCACCGGCGTGACGCCGGCCGTGCGGCAATCGATCAGCAGCGCGTGATCGCGCACGCCGAACGCGGATGCGAGCTGGTCCATGATGCCGCTACGCAGCCCGACGAACCCGTTTTCTGCCTCGCGCGCCGCGCGCGCAAGCTCGCGCCGATCGATCTCCGCACCCGCCGCGCCGAGCAGCGCGAGGCCGACGGCGAGCTCGAACGCCGCCGACGAGGATAATCCGGCGCCGATCGGCACCGTCGTGGAGACGTGCAGGTCTGCGCCGCGCAGCCGCACGCGACGGTCCAGCGCGCGCGCCATGCCTTGCGCATAATCGCTCCAGTCGCCGCGCGCGGTCGCGTCCGCGTCGTCGAGGTCGAACGTCGCTTCCTCCTCGCGGTCGGCGGACCAAACGCGGACGCGGCGGTCGTCGCGCGGTACCGCGCGCGCCGTCGTCGCGCGGTCGATCGCGAGCGGCAGCACGTACCCCTCGCTGTAGTCGACGTGCTCGCCGATGAGGTTGACCCGCCCAGGTGCGCTCGCAACGACGTCCGTCACGGCGCGGGCGGCATCACCGCGCGCAGCTCGGCGGCCTTCTCCTCGGCGAGCGTGTCGTTGATGTACATTCCCGCTCCCGCTTCCGATCCGGCGAGATATTTCAGGCGCGTTGCGTTGCGCATCGGCGGATAGAACTCGACGTGCAGGTGGTACGGCGCGGCACGGTCGGCCGGCGCCTGGTGGACGGCCATGATGTACGGGAACGAGGCGTCGAACAGCGCGTCGAAGGCAACCAGCACGCGCTTGAGCAGCCGCGCGAGCCCGCGCACGGCGTCGTCGTCGAGGTCGACGAGCGAGGGCGTGCACCGCGTCGTGATGAGGTGCGTCTCGTACGGGTAGCGTGCGAAGAACGGGACGTACGCGATCCACCCCGGCTCTTCGGCAATGACGCGCCGCCCGTCGGCGCGCTCCGCATCGCGCACATCGCAAAAGAGGCAGCCGCCGCCGGCGTCGCGGTGCGCCTCGTTCGCCGCGATCTCACGCGCGACGACCGGCGGGACGAACGGGTACGCATAGATCTGCCCGTGCGGATGGCTGAGCGTGACGCCGATCGCTTCGCCTTTGTTCTCGAACGGGAACACGTGCGCGATGCCGGGCCGCGCTTCGAGCGCGCGCGTGCGGTCGCGGAGCACGCGCACGAGGTGTTCGATTCGCTCAGGTGACGTCTGCGCGAGCGTCGTGTCGTGCTGCGGCGTGTACAACACCACCTCGCACGCGCCGTACGCCGCGGCAACGGGCTCGAGCGCCGTTCCCGCGATCTCAGGCGGCGGCGGGTTGCGCTGCAGCGAGGGGAACTTGTTCTCGAACACGACGATGTCGTACGTCTCGGCGGGCACCTCGGTCGGGAACCCGCCTGGCCGCGTCGGGCAGAGCGGGCAGTAGTCCGGCGGCGGAAAGAACGTGCGCTCTTGGCGATGCGTCGCGGTCGCCACCCACTCGCGCAGCAACGGGTGCCAGCGCAGCTCGCTCACGTGGGCTCACCGTCTTCCAAGGCGCCGTTCTCGCTGGGGGCAAAGGTATAGAACCACAGCAGACGACCGTCGGGCAGAACGATTTCGTCGCGCACCATGCCGGGATCGGGCGGCGTTTCGTTCATGATTGCATCGCCGCGCTCACGCGGTCGATCAGCGCGGCGTCGTCGGCGTCGTCGACGTCGTCCAGCAACGACCACGTCTCGCGCTGTTCGGTGGATTCGCCGGGGGCCAGGCGTACGAGCGGTCCGAGCGTTTCGACCTCGCAGAACGCGCCTTCGGTGTACACCTCGGTCGAGCAGCCGAGATCGGGATACGCCGCGCCGGGCGCGTATGTGGTTCGCACGACGAAGGCCTTTCGCTCCCACACGTACGCGAACCAGCCGCGTTCGTTGCCGGCGCCGAGCTTCAGGGGCGCCGCGAGTGCCGCATCGCATCGGATGCGGACGGTTCGCGCACCCCACCGCAGGCGCGGATCGTCGAGCGCCGTGTAGTGCCAGACCGCGTACGGGCGCGCCGGCAGCAGCGCCTCGGGCTGCGGGCGGAACTCCGGATTCGGGATGACGGCGATGCCGCCCGGCTGGACGATCGTTATGCCCCAGGGCGCGATGGTTGCCGCGTCCTTGCCGTCGTTGCGTACGCGGTGCGTTACGTGCACCTCGCCGGTGCCGGCCTGGAGGTCGAGCTCGATCTCAACGGTGAACGGCGTCCGGCCGTCCGCGGCACGCCGCACTACTGCGCGCGCGCCGCCCCCGGCGATGACCGGCGGCGCGGCGTCGATCGTGTACGTCTGCGGGAACGATTCGGGCGCGACCCACAGCCGGTGCCCGCCGTACGCGCGCCACGTGCCGAGCGGTGTTATACGCGTCGCGTTCGGGGCGTCGCCGAAAACGTTCGGTCCGCCGACACGGCGAAACGACGTGATGCGTGGGCCGTAGGACCGCGCGACGCGGACTTCGACGATGCCGTCGGTGAGGATGACGTCGTCAGGCAACGGCGCGCCGGTCGCGCTCCCACCATCCGTCTTCCGCAGGCATCTGCGGAGTGCATCCGGCAGCGAGCTCGCTCACCACGCCGGCAACCATCGTGGGCTGCGGGATCCCTTCGGCGCCGGCCCACGTGTACACGCCGTCTTCCGTATGGGCGTTTCGCTCGCACATCAGCGACGTCCAATCAACCATACCGAACGCGGCCCACGCGCCGAACGCCGTGATCGGCACGCCGCGCTTTGCGACCGCCTCGGCGTCGGCGAAGCGCTGCAGCATCCACCGCGCGCGTTCGCGCTCGGTGCCGATCACGTGCACTTCCGAGAGCGCGAACGGAATCCGCAGCCGCGCGTACGCCGCCTCGAGGATCGGTTGCAGCCCCATGTTGGCCGGCTCCAGGTCGACCAGCGGAATGTTGCGGTGTCCGCCCCGGCCGTCGCTTTCGAGCCAGCGCTCGGAGTTGGGATAGTAGTTCCATCCCATCACGTCGGGCGGCTGCGGCCGCGCGGCCAGCAGGCCGAGCTCAGCCTCCGTGATGGCGCAGCTTTCCACGAGGTACCGGTGCATGGGATGCCCGTCGACGATGCGGCCCTGCAACAGCTCGCAGGAGAGGTACATGCGCTCGCGCTTGTGCTCCACGTACGCCTCGACCGCCTCGTCCCCGGCCGTGAACGCCTGCGCGTCCTCGGTCAGCAAGAAGGTGGCGTCGGGGATCTCCGCGCGAATGCGCTCGGTCGCCATCGCGATGGCCCGCATCTCGTTGACGATTGCACGGCCGAACGCGATGTCGTCCATGAACCGGTTCGGATACCAGGCCGCGTAGAGCGTCGAAAATCGCGCGGTGGTCAGCGGCTCGTTGATCGGCGTCCACCGGCGGACCCATGGGAATTGCCGCGCCGTGGCCGCAGCGTAGTCCGCGAAAAGTTCCGGAAAACGCGGATCGAGCAGGTTCGTCCAACGCGGCCCGCTGCCGTGATGGAGCAGCGTGACGATCGGTTCCACGCCGGCGTCGCGCAGCGCGTTGAGCCGCTGCGCCGCCCAGCTGTAGTCGCGCGACTGCGGATGGTGCGGCGCGACCTTCTCCCAAAGAACGGGATAGCGGGTTGCCGCGACGCCGAGCGCCGCGATACGGTCGATGTCGTCGTGGCGCTGCTCGTGGCCGGACTCTCGCAACTGGTCGCGGCAGCGCCCGACCGCGATGCGCGCGACGGTCGGCTCGGGCGACGCCCAGATTTCAGGACGCAACGGCCGAGGTCCGCGCCAAGTCTTCGAACGTCGTCAACGCGGACGCGACCACTTGGTCCATGTTGAAATACTTGTATTCCGCAAGCCGGCCGACGAACGTGACCGTCCGTTGCGCTGCGGCAAGCGCGGCGTACTTGCGATACAACTCCCGGTTGTCGGGCCGCGGGATCGGATAATACGGATCGCCTTCCGACATGGGATACTCCCGCGAAAGCACCGTCTTCTCGTGCTGTTGCCCGGTCAGGTGCTTGTACTCGGTCGTGCGCGTGAACGGCACATCGAACGAGGGCTCGTTGATGCAGCCGACGGGCTGCGCCCACGCGACGTCGCGCGTCTCGAACTCGAAGCGCAACGAACGATACGGCAGCCTGCCGTAGCGGTAGCCGAAGTATTCGTCGATCGGTCCCGTGTAGATGACGTGGTCGAAACGCGCGCGATCCGCGATCGTGGCGAAGTCGCAACCGGTCACGACTTCGATATTGGGATGCGCGAGCATCCGTTCGACCATGGCCGCGAACCCGTCCGCCGGCATCGCTTGAAACCTGTCGGTGAAGTAGCGATCGTCGTCGTCCGTGCGCGTCGGGATCCGGCCGCACACGGCCGCATCCAGCTCGCGCGGCTCGATGCCCCAGTGCTTGCGGGTGTAGCCGCGGAAGAACATCTCGTAGAGCTCGCGTCCGACGCGCGAGAGGATCATGTCCTCCGAGTTGTCGATCCGGTCGAAACGTACCACCCGAGCGGCCAGAAATGTAGCCGCCTGCTCGGGCGAAAGATGAAGGTCGTAGAGCTGGTTCAGCGTCGTGCGGTTGATCGGGATCGGCACGAGCGCGTCGTTCACGCGGGCGAGGACGCGGTGCTCGTACGGCAGCCACGTGGTGAACGCGCTCAGATACTCGACGACGCTCGCGCTGTTCGTATGAAAGATGTGCGGTCCGTATTGGTGGAACCTGAGGCCGTTCTCATTGAGCGGATCGTACGTGTTACCCGCGACGTGGGGACGCTTGTCCACGACGAGTACCGACGCGTCGAGCTGGCTCGCGAGACGCTCCGCGATGGTACTGCCGGCAAGCCCGGCTCCGACGACCAAATACTGATACAACGTCCGATAAACTCCGATGAAAAAGCACCTCAACGGCGTCAGCGACTTTCGCGAGGAGTATGTTCGATATACCACGCGCACGCGGGTATCTATACTTGCTTGCTTTCGCACGTCGCGGAGATCGACAGGCCACGCAACGAGCGGCCGCTCGACGCTCCTTATGGCCACGTTGAGATCGTGCCCGATCGGTGCGACAAATGTACGAGCTTGCCGAGTTTGTGAACGCGGACCGGCGCATAAGGGGACGGGAGCAACGGCCGGCGTTCTACGCGGCGCTTCAATCCGGCGCGGTCGACGATCGTGATGATGCCGCGCACGTAACGGATGAGACCCTCTTCTTGGAAATTGCTCGCCACCACGCTGACTGCGCATGGTATCGTGGCCTCGGACGGCGCTCGCTGCGCAACTTCGCGGGTGCCTTTCTGCTTCACCCGCCGTGTGCGTCTTGCGCGGGCCCGCGTGGTACGCTAGCGTACGGAATCGAAGCGCGGCCGCACCTGCTCAGGCGGCGGCGCCGCGGTGCTGCCGGCAGTTGATGAGGCGGAACCACGGCGGGTCGCACTCGGTCGCCATGCAACCGCAGTCCCACGCCAGCGTGCGGCGCGTGCGCGTGCCGTCCCCGCCGTTCGCGTACTCGGCTCCGACCTTGCCGAGCAGCCGCTCCAGGACGACCTCGGCGAACAATGCCTGCGACGCGTGCGTAACCGCCGCGGGTGAGGCCGTCGATGAAAGCGCTCTCGCATTCGTCTTCACGGTAGAATCGTACGCGCGTCGACTCGATTGGGTCAGTTCGGGGCCGTACCGACCGCGTAGAGGTTGAACGATTTCGTACAGTCTTCCGCTCGCAATCGCGCCGCCGGATTGAGCAAAGTCGCCATCGAGTTGAAACGTACAGACCCGATGTGCGGCCGGCCCGATACTCGTGGCATGCTCGGCAGAAAGAAGCTCCGCGCTCCCCTCTTCATCATCGAGAACGTGCGGGATAGCGTCATGCGCAACCCGGCGACACGTCACGTCGACGCTGTCAACCGCCGCAAAGCACCGCGGCGGCCAAGCAGATTTCCGCCGCGGCATCAGCGAGGTAGACCGAACGAATACGCCCGCGTGCGACGTACGTAACGTCGATCACCGCGAACGCCGCGGCGCTCATGACGGCAAGCGTGATGGTCTCGGCGCCGATCGGACGGCGTCGGAGCCCCACCGCCAGCGTCACGCCGTTGGCAAGCGCGAGGGCGGCTACCATCTTCACCAGCCATCGATCACGCTTCCGTCCGGTGATCGCCTCGAACGAACGCATGTGCAGTATCGGCCACGCGCCGGTGACGATGTAGTATGCGGTGAGCGCCGTGATGGCCCGACGCTTCACGTGCTGCACCGTCCTTCATGGTGTTCGAATGCTGTGCGAAATCTGCGCTGCGGATGATGGTTGGCGAGTTGGTCGGCGCTATCGACGATCCATCGCTGCAGCGCGTCAAAATCAGAACCAGGCCGCATCCGCTTCACATTGAGCAACTGGCGCGAAACGCCTCGCTGGCCTTCTTGTCTGCCGCCGGCGTCGCACGCCGGGCGGCGGGTTCAGCCGTTGATCCGTCCGGTACCGTACAAAAAGCGCACGAGCGGTCCCAACGATGTTCACACAATGCGTCGCTTGGGCGCGACACGTTCCTTCTGACGCAAGAGTTTCTCTCGATGATGCTCGGCGTGCGCCGGGCGACGGTGACGGTCGCCGCCGGTACACTACAGAACGCCGGCTTGATCAGGCTCTCGCGGGGCACGTTCTTCATCCCCTCACACGACCTGCTCGCAGAGGCGGCGTGCGGGTGCTACGGGGTGCTCCGCAGGGACTTCGAGGTGCTACGGCGAGCCGAACTCGGGCTCCCACCCGAGGGCGATATCGAGAAGCACCCCCTTCCGTGGCTCGTCAACATCGGGCGCCCCTGAGACTCCAGACACCGTGCGCGACACGCGGCAGCGTCCTACGGGCCCTTCAAGAGGCCCGGCAAGAAACGCGCGTAGCTTGAACGTTGAAGGCGATAACACGAGCACGTCGTGCGCTCCAATCCGGCGCGGTCGACGATCGTGATGATGCCGCGCACGTAACGGATGAGACCCTCTTCTTGGAGATTGCTCGCCACAACGCTGACCGTGGGACGGCGCACGCCGAGCATCTCCGCCAAGAACTCCTGCGTGAGGCCGAAACGGTCGTTGCCCACGCGATCGTGACACAGTAGCAGCCACCGCGCGCAGCGCTATACACGCGAACCGGTCGGCCCGGCGGCGTACCGTCCGCGTCGCGGGCTGTACGTTTTCGCGCAAACAACGCGATTACCACCGAAGTTCACCGAGCAAAGCTGCTAACGGTTGCCCACCCGTACAGACCCGACGTGGCGCGGCCACGATCGTCGTCGCATGCCGCGGCATTCGAAATGTTCGCGCCCCTAAACGGCATCGACCGCCTGCCGCCCGCTGGGCCAAATCGCCGGGCGCGCCGTCGTTGATCTGTCCGAGGTTCGCCTGCCGACCGGGCGGAGGATAGCGTCGGACTGCGACTGCCCTTCGACCAGCTCAGGCTGGCCGCAGGGGTTCGCCAAGCGGGTGCCAGGGCGGCGTGGTGGTATCGCGGGGTGACGAAACGTCCAGATTCCGTTCGGGACCGGTCTCGTCGTCCGGCGCGACAAGGCCGCCCCAGGATTTCGGCCGAAATAGGAAGTGACGTGTCCTCGCGCGCCCTTTTGCTTTCTGCCGTCCTCGTGTTCGCCGGCCTCTCAGGCTGCAGCGGTGGCGGCTTCGTGCCCGGCGGCCCCCACTCGCTGGGTTCGGCCAAGCTCGACGCGATCGTGCGGACCTACGCGTCGGCGAACTCCGTGGACCCCAAGCTCGTTGCCTCCGTCATCGACGCGGAGTCTCACGGCGACCCAAGCGCCGTCTCGCGCGTCGGCGCTCAGGGACTGATGCAGCTCATGCCTGGAACCGCCTCGATGTACGGCGTCGGCAACCCGTTCGATCCCAACGCGAACGTGGACGGCGGCACGCGCTACCTCCACGATCTGCTGCGGCGCTACAAAGGAAACGTTCGGCTCGCGGTCGCCGCGTACAACGCCGGTCCCGGTGCGGTGGATGCTGCGCACGGCATCCCCAACTTCGCCGAGACGCGCGCGTACGTCGACCGCGTCGTCGCCGGCATCCGTTAGGGCCATGACCACCTACCCGGGCGTGCGGACGCCCACGTTCGCGCGCGCCGCACCACCGCGGACGCCGCGCTTGCTGCGCATCCTCGACTCCTACGTGCTCAAGGAGCTGGCGGCGCCGTTCGGGTTCGCGCTCGCCGCATTTTTCCTGTTCTGGTTCGCGAACATCTTCGTGCTCGCGGCGGACTACATCGTCAACAAGGGCGCACCGATCTTTCTGGTGCTGCGCTTCCTCGTGTTCCGCATGCCGCAGGCGACGCCGATGGCGTTTCCGTTCGCGTGCCTATTCGGTACGCTGCTCGGGATGGGGCGGCTCGCCGCGGACAACGAGATCAGCGCGCTGCGCACGTCGGGCGTCTCGTTCTTTCGCATCATCCGCCTGCCGCTGATCGCCGGCGCGCTGGTGGCGTTCACCGCGTTTCAGGTGAACGAGCGCATTGCGCCCGTCGCCACCGACCTTTCGACCCGCAGCTTCTACCAGATCCTCTACAAGTCGCAGACGCTGCCGATCGAGCCGAACATCTTCCGCTCCGACCCGTCGACCGGCAACACGTTCTACATCCAGTCCGTCGCGCCCGACGGCAAGACGATGCAGAACGTCATGATCTACCAGCCCGACCGCACCACGCCGTACGTGCAGGTGCTCACCGCGAAGACCGCGCGCTTGGAGGGCACGTCGATCGTGCTCGAGCACGCGGTGCGCACGCAGGTGAAGTCCGACGGCCAGATCAGCGCCGTCGACGTCATGGTCAAAGATTTGCACATGTCGCTGCCGATGGGCGACAACGGCCAGAATTTTCTCAGCGCCTCATACAATGATACGTACACCATGAACACCGAGCGGCTCGCGCAGCAAATCAAGTTTCGCAAGCAGACCGGTCAGGGCGGTACGGATCTCGCCGTGCAAGAACTGACGCTGGGATCCAAGTACGCCTACCCCGTCGCGTCGTTCATCGCGGTGATCGTCGCGCTGCCGCTGGCGGTGAAGTTCGGCAAGAAGGGCCGCACGCTGGGGATCGTGCTCTCCATCATGGTGCTGTTCGTGTACTACGGGATGGTCGCGCTCTTCGGCGCGTTCGGCAAGAATGGCGCGCTCGACCCGTACGTTGCCGCCTGGCTGCCGAACGTCATCATGGCGGCGGTCGGCGGATGGCTCGTCTGGCGCGAGGACCGGTGACTCGGCTCACCCGACGCGCGGGCGCGATCGCCGTCGCGCTCTCGTTTGCCGTCTGCTCGATCCCCGTGCCCGCGTGGTCGCAAGAGGACGAGTCGGCCCGCGCGCTGGCGCTCCTGTCGAAAGGCTGCGGCACCGCCGCACGCGCGCAGGCGACCGCTGTCGCGCCCGCGGACCAGGTGTCGCCCGCGCCCACCCCGTCGCCGTCGGCCTCGCCGACGCTGCCGCCCTACGTCGGGCCGCCGGTGTCGCCGCAGGGCCCGCAAATTCTCGTACCGCAGCCGCCGACGCCGTCGCCCGGTGCGGTCACGCCGCCGCCGCTGCCCAGCGCGTCGCCGTCGCCCAGCGGGTCGCCCGCGCCCGTGATCATCACGCCGACCAGCGTGCCGCCGTCGAGCAGCCCGATCCCGGCGCCGCACGTGAGCGCAGGGCCCGTCGGCCTGCCCTCGCCGGCGGCGGTGCCGTCGCCCTCGCCGTCGCCGGGCGACATCCTCGAGCCGAACACGTACGCGATCTTGGGCGACAAGCTCAGCGGCACCAACAAGCCGGGCGAGCCGTTCGACCTCGACGGCCACGTCAACATCTTCTATCAGGACGGCGTGCTGGGCGGCGACCACGCGCACTACGACGGCTCGCGCTACATCGACGTCACCGGCAACACGTTCGTGAAGAACCGCGCCGGCGACACGACGCTGTACGCCGAGTCGATTCGCTTCGACGAGAACACGCAGAAGGCGACGCTGATCCGCGGGCGCGGGGAGTCGACGCAAGGCGTCGAGCAAGGAAAACTGCATTTCGCCGGCACGTCGATGGTGACGGACCGCGCCGGCACCACGCACGTGGAGCGCGCGAACATCACGACGTGCGAGAATTCGCGCGGCGGCTATCACCTCGAATCGAAGACGCTCGACGTGTATCCCGGCGACAAAGCCATCGCGCGCAGCGCGGTGCTGTTCCTCGGTGCGCTCGCGATCTTCTACCTGCCGATCGTGGTGATCTCGCTGCACCGCGACGAGAGCGGCACGAAGCGCAACCCCGGCTTCGTGCCGATCATCGGCTACTCGCAGGCCGAAGGCTTCTGGATCAAGGCGCGGCTCGGGTTCTCGCCCAGCGACTACTACTACGGCTACTACCGCATCGAAGAGTACACGCGCATCGGCTTGGGGCTCGGCTACGTCGCGACGCTGCGGCGCAAGGACGGGCGGCGGCAGACCGACGTGGACTTCTACCGCCTCAAGAACAAGACGACCGGCACGAACAACGAGAACCTCACGCTCAAGGACCAAGAGGCGTTCTCGCGCTCGACGCGCGGCCAGTTCGGCTTGACCTACACCGGCAACTATGGTCCGCTGGTGTCGCTGCCGCCGCAGCTGAACCTCACCGCCGCGCTGGACCACGGCAACGAGCGCGGCGACCGGCAGAACTACAGCTTCAACCGCTCGTCCACGGGCTCGCAAGCGTCGTCGAACAATTACGGGATCACCGATCACCGCGCGTTCTCGCCCAAGCTGAGCAACGACGTGATCGTGTCGTACACGACCAGCCAGAACCTGGGCTACGACCCCACGAACACGCTGCACTTTCAAACGCTCTCGCACTACATCGGGCGCTCGTACGACTACGACATCATGTACGACCGCTATGACTCGACCACGGCGAGCAACATCCAAAAAGAGCCTGAGATCGCGATCCACCCGCACGAGCCGCTGTTCCCGCGCCTCCGGTTCTTGCCGATCAACGCGCAGTACACGCTGGGCGTGTACAACGACCCGCAGGCGACCCTGACGACGTCGCGCGGCGAAGCGCGCTTCATCATGGGGCCGGTGCTCGCGCACGTGCTCGCCAGCGACTTCGCCGCGACGGTCACCGTGCAGCAGGACGCCTACGGCACGGGCGATCTCAAAGCGCAGGTCAGCCAAGAAGCGACGCTCACCACGCCGCTGTGGGGCCACGTGCTCAACGTGATCTCGTACAGCGAGTCGCACGTGAACGGCCCGTTCGCCGAACCGTTCAAATCCATCGACGTGCTCGGCAACGGCAGCAAACAGGCCAACGACGTGCTGCGCATCTTCAACGGCGACGTGTACTCGCTCTCGCTCACCGCGACGACGTTTTTCAACCGCCAGGCGCAGTCGGTCGGCTATCAGCTCACGTCGCGGCCGTCACCGCGCTCGACGCTGCTGCTCGGCGGCAGCTTCCTGCCCGGCCCGGGCAACGGCTTCGACCGCACCAGCGTGCAAATCTCCACGCCGTTCGGCTACAAGAGCGACCTGCAGTTCTCGACGTTCGTGAACTGGAAAGCGCATATGCGGCTCGAGAGCAAGAACATCTACTACCGCCACATCGTCGGCGACTGCTACGAGATCCGGCTGTCGTACAGCCAGGACACCAAGCAGGTCACGGCGAGCATCGACCTGCTGGCGTTCCCGTCGCACTCGGTCAACTTCGGTATCGGGCAGACCTCGCTGAGCTCGATCATCCCGCAGAGCTTCTCGACGCAGTCGTTCGGGCTGGGCGGCGGGCCGTGACGGGTTCGGCTGCGCCGAACCCTGCGGCGTGCACTTCGCGCACGCCTCCTCTCTGGCAGGTTGATCGACACGCCGTCATCTGCGGTATAAGGCACGTATGAACACGTACACGCAGCCTTGCGAGTATCAGGAGTGCAACTGCACCGTTACGGGGGGCGTCGAGGGCGCGGCTTACTGCAGCGAGGACTGCGAGAAGCGCGACTCGACGGACGAAGAGATGGAGGCCACCTGCATTTGCGGCCACCCGCCCTGCGATTCCGAGTAGCGCCCGCCGGCGTTAGCGCGACATCGGCGCGCGGGTCGGGCTCACCGACGGGCTGGCGCTGGGAGACGGGCTCGGCGTGACCACCGTCCCGCTCGGCGGCTGGCTGAACACTTCGATGCCGGTGATCTGCGAGCCGGAGTTCGACAGCGTGGTGTTGTTCGCGGGTTTGAAGTAGTTCTTGTTCACCGACACGGCGGTTTCGACGTCGAATTTGTAGTCGGCCGAACTCGGGTTGGTGGTGCTCAGCGAGTCGATCGGGTTGGAGCCGCGGTCCAGCGTGAACAGGCTGATGTTCCACAGCGACTCGCTGAAATTGTACGGCGGGCAGACGCGGTTGGTGGTGGTGATCGGCGGCGGGCTCGCGGACGGCGCCGGCTCGTCGAGCAGGCAGCGGTTGAACGTGATCTGGAAACCGAACGCCGAGTTGCCCGTGGGGATCGAGGTCTGAAATTTCACGGCGTTCGACGGGTAGTTCAAGTGGAACGACTTGGACCCGCCGTTCACCGGGTCTTGGTAGATCTGGTAGAGCAGCGGGTCGCTCGCCACGCCCGACGCGCCGCCCACGATGAAGTAGTACGACCAGTTCTTGAAATCGGAGTTGAAGCCCTGAGCGGTCGGCTGCTGGTCGTTCCCAGTCGTATTGATGACGATGAGATACTGCACGTTCGCGAAGTCGAGTGTGCCCGCCGTGTCGAAGCGAATGAGCGTCTGGCCCTCCGGCACGAGCGCGTTCGCGTTGGGCGCGTTCAAGCCGGTCACCTGACGACCACACCCTGAGATGATCAACACCGCCGCAACCACCACTGCCATACCGAGCCGACGCACGCTGTTCTCCTCCGCGACCGTTCGCAGCACGGCCGTCGCGCTGGTGTGCGCGTTCGGGCTGCATCTCGCCTTCCCACTCACAACGTGGTGGTGGCTCGCTCCGTTCGCCTCCGCGGGACTCGTTGCGGCGTGGTGCGCGCTGCCGCCGCGCCGCGCGGCGCTCGTCGGTTACCTCAGCGGGCTGCTGTTCTTCACGCTCGGTTTCTCGTGGTTCGGCGAGACCGCCGGGCGCGCTGGTCGGGCCCGCGGCGCCGATCCTCGATCTCGGGCCCGCGCTCGTCGAGGCGCTCGCGTTCGCGTTCGCCGCGGTCGTCGCGTCGCTTGCGGCGCGGCGGTGCGACGTGCGCGCCGTGCCGTTCGTCGCGGCGGCGGCGTTCGCGCTGGGCGAGCAGCTGCGCTCGACGTCGGCGCTCGGCGTGCCGCTCGAGCAGCTCGGCATCACGATGGTCGATTCGCCGCTGCGCCCGCTCGCCGCGTTCGCCGGCGGCTACGGGCTGACGTTCGCGACGGTGCTGCTCGGCGCGTCGCTGGGCTGGTGGCTGCTTGTCGCTTCGGTGACGCGCGGCGCGCGCGCACGTTTGGTGTTCGTGTGGGCCGGTGTCGTGCTGTGCACGTTCGCGGCGTGGGCGTTCTGGCCCGCGCGGCATTATGCGGTGCCGGCGCGGCGCGTCGCGGCGGTGCAAGGCGGGATCGCGCAGACCGTGAAGCGCAGCGACACCGGGCTCGCGCTCGCGCTCGACCGCTACACGACGATGACGAAAGCGCTGCGCGCGCAGCATCCGGCGCTCGTGCTGTGGCCGGAGACCGTCATCACGACCGACCTCTTGCGCGCGCCCGCGCTGCGCACGCGCTTCGCGCGGCTCGCGGCGAGCTCGGCACGACGCTGTACGTGGGCGGTTTCTGGGACGACGGCACGACGCTGCAGAACGCGCTGCTGATCTTCGACCCGCACGTCGAACCGCAACGACGTCGCGGGGCTGTACGTCAAAGAGCAGCTCGTGCCGATGGCGGAGTATCTGCCGGGACCGGCATGGCTGCGCTCGCTGCCGTACGCGAACCAGATCGGCGGTTTCAAGCCGGGCACCAACGTGCAGGAGACGTATGCCGGCGCGACGCCGCTGATCTGCTGGGAATCGGTGTTCGGCGACATCGCGCACGCGCGCTTGCGCGACGATCCGTCGCTGTTCCTGATCGCGACGGACGACGCGTGGTTCGGCACGACCGAAGGACCGTACGAGCACGCGCAGGGCGCGACGCTGCGCGCGGTCGAGACCGGCCGCTGGGTGCTGCGCGCGGCGGCGACGGGGATCAGCGGCATCGTCGCGCCCGACGGCACGTGGACGCAGCGCACGTCGCTCGGCGGTGCGGCGGTGGTCGTCGGCGACGTCGGCGCGCCCGCGCCCGGGCTCTACGCGCGGCTCGGCCCGACGCCGATCGGGCTCGCGCTGGCGCTGATCGTCGTCGTGCCGTTCTTCGCGCTGCGGCGGCGCGCGTGATGCGGCTCGACTGGCGCCCGCCGGTGGTCGTCGGCGTGCTGGCGTTTCTCGGCTGGGTCGGCTACGAGATCGGACGCGCGGGCAACGACGTGACGGTGCCGCGCATGGCGGCCAACGACGTGCTCAAGGGCGGCACGATCCACGGCAAGCGGCATCGACCAGCGCGCGTGGTCGCTCGACTTCGACACGGCGTCGGTGAGCCCGGACGGCACGTCGGCGACGATCGCGCACGTGCGCGACGGCCGCATCCACCGCCCGGGAAAACCCGACGTGACGATGACGGCCGACGGCGTGGTCGTGAACCGCATCACCAACGACTTCACCGTCAGCGGTCCGGTGACGTTCGTCGAGCCCGAGCCCGGCGGCCGCATCCGCCGCTTCACGACCGTGGGTGCGCACTACATCGGCGCGACGCGCGAGCTGCAGCTCGACCACCCGGCGACGATCACCGAAGGCACGACGAAGGCGACGTTCGCGAACGCGAAGGTGAACTTCCGCACCGGCGACGTCACGGTGGGCCGCATGGAAGGCACGCGCACGTGAGGCGGCGCGCGAAAAAGAAACCGCGCAGCGTTTCGTGAACGCTGCGCGGAATGTGGATGCGCCGTGGTTCTTCGCTAGGTCTCGTCGGGTGCGGCGTTCTTCTTCGCTTCGGCGATCAGCTTCTTGACTTTCTGACCGCCCTTGTGACCGATCTGCTCGTAGAACGTCGGCCCATACTTGTCTTTCACGACCTTGCCGCCTTTTTGGCCGATCGATTCGTAGAACTCCGCGCCGTGACGTTCGCGCGTCGCCTGGCCGCCTTTGCGACCGATCTCTTCGTAGAATCCCGAACCGTAACGGTCGCGAACCGTGTCGCCGCCTTTTTTACCGGCTTCACGTACCGACATCTCACCGTCGACCTTCTCCGTCCGCGCTTTCGTCACAGCGGGCTTCTTGGAGTCGGCCATGCGTCAGCCGGCCGTTTTCGTCGTGCGCTTCAGCTTCTGCCCGCCTTTGGCACCGATCTCCTCATAGAACGACGGCCCGTACTTGCTCTTCGTCGCCTCGCCGCCTTTGCGGCCGATAGCTTCGTAGAACTCGCTTCCGTATTTGGCCTTCACGCGGTCGCCGCCGCGTTTCCCGGCCTCGCGAACGCTCATCCCGCCGCCGTTCGTCGTGGTCATGTTGTCGTTGGTCGCCATGTTGGAAATAGTCCCCCTGAGCTGTCGGCCCACCGTCTGCCTCGTACCCAGCGGAAGCTAGGTTAAACGCTGCTCTGGACGATCTTGGAGCGCCCCCGCGTCTATGACGGACAGGGCGGCGAACCGTTCACCACCGATGTCGCCGTCGCGGACGGACGGGTCGTCGCAATCGGGGACCTTACCGATCGCGATGCGCACGAACGCGTTCCGTGCGACGGGTTTGCGCTTGCGCCTGGCTTCATCGACGTTCATTCCCACTCTGACGAGCTTTGGCTCGTCGATCCGCGCTGCGAAGGAAAAATTCGCCAGGGCGTGACGACGGAGATCGGCGGCAACTGCGGCATGTCGGTCGCGCCATTGTACGGTTCCGCGCTAATCAAAGCGCGCCGCAACGCGCGCGACTACCGGCTCGACGTGCAGTGGACCTCGTTCGACGCGTTCTTCACGCTGGTCGAACGCGAAGGCGTCGCGCTCAACGTCGCATCGCTGGTCGGGCTCGGCACGACGCGTTCGTGCGTCGCGGGCCCCGCCGCGCGGAGGTTGGAGCGCGAGGAGATCGAGGCGCAGAACCGGCTGATCCGCGGCGCGATCGAAGAGGGCGCGCTGGGCGTGTCGAGCGGCTTGATCTACGAACCCGGCCGCTACGCGGATCTCGCCGAGCTCGTCGCGTGCGCGAGCGCCGCGCGCGACGCGGGCGCACCGCTGTACGCGTCGCACGTGCGCAACGAGGGCGACGACGTCGAAGCCGCGATCGCCGAAGCGCTCGCGGTCGGGGAGCGCGCGGAGGTCGCGGTGCAGTGCTCGCATCACAAAGCGGCGGGCAAGAAGAACTGGGGCAAAGTGCACCGCACGCTCGCGGCGATCGACCGCGCGCGCGCACGCGGTATCGCCGTCGGCTGCGACGCGTACCCGTACGTCGCGTCGTGGACGGAGCTCGCGACGGTGCTGCCGCCGAACGTACGCGAAGGCGGCGACGAAGCCGCGCTCGAGCGCCTGCGCGATCCCGAACAAGCGCTGTCGATCGCGCTCGCGATGCAGCTCGCGCGCGATCCCGCGCTGGGCGGCGACGGCTGGGACACGATCCTGGTGACGAGCGTCGCCGGCGAACGCAACGCCGAGCTCGCCGGCATGCGTATCGACGACATCGCACGCACCTGGCGCACGACGCCGCAGCGCGCGGTGATCCGTTTGCTGATCGAAGAGGAGATGCGCGTCGAGTCCGTCTTCTTCTCGATGAGCGAGGACGACGTCGCGACCGTGCTCAGCGCGCCGTTCTGCAGCATCGGCAGCGACGCGTCGGCGCGCGCGTTCGACGGGATCACGGCGCGCGGCGTGCCGCACCCGCGCACGTACGGGACGTTCCCGCGCATCTTCGGCCGCTACGTGCGCCGGCGGCGCGTCTTCGACACCGCCGAGGCAGTGCGCCGGATGACGTCGCTGCCTGCCGCGCAGTTCGGCCTGCGCGACCGCGGCATCATCGCGCCCGGGATGCACGCGGACCTCGTCGTGTTCGATCCGGAGCACGTCGTCGACCGCGCGACGTACGAGCACCCGTTCGTCCCGCCCGACGGCATCCGTGACGTCTACGTGAACGGACGCGCCGTCGTGCGCGACAATGCGCTCACCGGCGCGCGCCCCGGCCGCGTGCTGCGCAACGGCCGCACGGCATGAACCTGGCCGACCTCGAGCCGGCGCGCCGCGCCGCGCTGCTCGCGGGCGCGCAGCGCGTGCGGCTCGCGCGCGGCCAGAGTGCCTACGGCCCGGGCGACCGCGCGGACCGCGTCTTCTTCGTGCGCAGCGGCCGGGTGAAGCTCGTGCGCACCACCGCGTCCGGTGCGGAGATCATCGTCGGCATCCGCACCGCGGGCGATGCGTTCGGCGAGCTCGCCGGCGTCGACGAAGGCGTGCGCGCCACCAGCGCGGTCGCGATCGAACCGGTCGAAGCCGACGCGATCGCGGCGACGGCGTTCGGCGCGGCGCTGGAACGCGACGTCGCCGTCGCGCGCGCGTTCGCGCGCGGGGTGGCGCGCCGGCTCGCCGCGGCGGAGCACGAGCTAGCCGAGCTGATGGGCAAGAGCGTCCCCGGCCGGCTGGTCGACGCGCTGGGCCGGCTCGCGGCCGAGCACGGCGTGCCGGAGCCGGGCGGCGCGGTGCGGATCGGGATGAACCTCACCCACAAAGACCTCGCCGACCTGATCGGAACCAGCCGCGAGACGCTCACCAAGGAGTTGAACGTGCTCGCCGACGTGGGACTTCTGCGGGTCGCGCACAAGACGATCACCCTCGTGCAGCCGCAAGCCTTTCCGTTCGCGCGACGCCCGGTCGACGAGCTCCGTACGAGCGATGACGCGCGCTGAGCTCTTCGCCGCGACGCTGGCCGCGTTCGCCACGTCGCGCCCGACCGGGTCCCCCGCGCCGCGCGGCGTATCGGCCGAGATCACGCTGGAGCGGCAGGGCACCGCGCTGCTGGCGCCGTTCACCGTCGCGATCACGCTGCGCAACGCCGAAGATCACGTCGTGCAGCTCCGCTTCCCGACCGCCGACCTCTTCCGCGTCGACGTGCTGCGCGACGAAGCGCCGGTGTGGTCGTCGCTGACGGCGCACAAACCGATCCCGATCACGCGCCAGCTCGACGTGCCGCCGGGCCAGCTGCGCGTCGCGCAGGTGATCGTCGACTCGACCACCGACGACCACCGCGCGCTCGCGCCCGGCCGCTACACGGTGCGCGTTGCGATGCTCGGCACGAACTTCGGCGTGGTGGTCAACAAGCCGGTGACGTTCGATCCGCCCGCGACGATCGCGACGGCGCTCGCGACGAAGCCGGGCACGGTGATCACGATCGCCGGCGTCCCGTACGTCGACGGCGGCACGCCGCGCCTGCGCGACGGCACCGGAACGCTGCGCCTCTCGCGCGCGCTCGGCATCCGCCCGACCGGAACGTACGTCGTGCGCGGCTTCCTCGACGCGTACGGCGACGAGCGCGTGTTCGACGTGGGCCGGAGCGCGCCGGCGTTCGAAAACGCACCCTCACCGGCGCAGTAGCCCGGGCAAGGAATTCAGCCCGCGGCAGAGTAGGTTGGCGCAAACGCCGGCGGAGGGGTGACATGGCAGCTGTCTCATCGTTCTTTGCGCAACCGTGGATCGCATACGCGATCGGGGCGATCGCGGCACTCATGTTTCCGGTGATCTCGAAGATTGCCTCGGGGTCGTGGATCAAGGGGCTGATCGTCGGCGCCGACGGGAAGCTCAGCACGTCCAAATGCCAGTTCTGGATTTGGACGGAAGTCGTTTTGTTCGCGTACGCGTTCTTGTTCACGTCGCACGTGCAAGGCGGCTTCAAGCCCTGGTGTCCGCCGGCGAACCCGAAGACGACGACGACGACCACCACCACAAACACCACGACGACGACGAACGCGACACCGCCGCCCGCCGCCTCGACGCCCGCGGGCGGTCCGTGCGACGGCAAGCCGCAGCAGCCGCCGACGATACCGGTCGATCTGCTGATCCTGATGGGTTTGAGCATCACGACGGCCGCGACCGCCAAGGGGATCGCATCAGCCAACCCCGGATCCACGGCGGCGCCCGCGGGCTCGCCGCCCACGACGACGTCGTCGACGCTCGCTTCCACTGCGGGCACGGGGACGACCGCAAAGTACGCCGATCTGGTCACCGACAATCAGAGCGGGAGCGTCACGAGCTTCGCGAAGGTGCAGATGCTCGCGTGGACCGTCGTCGGTGCGGCATCCTACATCGTCACGGCGATCACCGCGCGCGCCGTCTTCGTCGACGCGACGGCGTTTCAGTATCCGGACGTCGATCCGGCGCTCGTCGTGCTGGTAGGTCTGGGGCAGGGCGCGTATCTCGGCACCAAGGTCGCGGCGAAGAACGGGACCGACGTCTAGCTTCGCTACAGCAGCTTGCCGTCGTCGTCCGCGCCGAGCAGCAGCTTGCGCACGACGGCGATCGGCGGGTTGCCGTGCGCGAGGAACGCGTCGTGGAACTTCTGCAGCGTGAACGACGTGCCCATCTTTTTACGGTAGTCGTCGCGCAGCTTCAGGATCTCCAATTTGCCGAGCGTGTAGTAGCCGTAGAGCGGGTCCTGCGTGCCGCGCAGCGCTTCGCGGCGCGCCGCGATCTCCGGCATGAACGCGTTGTCCTGGAAAAACCGCGTGCCTTGCTCGACGGTCATCCCCTGCGTGTGCTCGCGCAAGCCGACCAGATAGCGCGCCTCGCGCTGCAGCGCCAGCGCGAGCTGCGCGAGCCGCACGCGCGGGTCGCCGTCGCCCCAGCCTTCGTCCACCATCATCTGCTCGTCGTAATGCGCCCAGCCTTCGCTGTACGACGGGTTGCCCGAGATCGCGCGCACCAGCGAGAGATGCGCGAACTTGTGCAGCACGAAGTTGAGATAGTGCCCCGGCATCACCTCGTGCGCGCTGATCACCGGGAACGCATACGTGTTGTAGAACGACAGGTGCTGCTCTTGCTGCGCTTGTGTCCATGCCGGATCGGGCGGCGTGACGTAGTAGTACGCCTGCGTCGCAACGCGCTCGAACGCGCCGGGCGTGTTCATCGACGCGAACGACGTCTGCCGGTTGAACGACGGCGTCTCGCGCACGCGCACGTCGAACTCCGGCGGCAGCGTGACGAGCTTCTTGCTCGCAACGAACGCGCGCAAGTCCGCGAGCGAGCTCTGCGCGGTGCTCAGCAGCGTGTCCGCGGTGGGGTGCTGCTTGCCCAGATCCGCGTACACGTCCGCGGCCGATCGCGCGGGATCGATCTTCGCCGCGGTCGCCACGAACGCGGCTTTCGTCTCGTCGAGCGCGCGCTGGCCGACACGCTCGTAGAGATCCAGCGGCAGCGCGCGCCCTTCTTGAAGCTCGAGCCGCCGCGCGAACGACGCCGCGCCGATCGCGAACGTCCCGCTCGGATGCGCGAGCGGCCCCGACGTCATCGCCGCCTGGTAGTCCCGCAGCGCCGCAACCGCCGCAGCGTTGGCTTCAGTTAGCTCGCGCGCCAGCGCGGCGTCGTGCAGCTCGGCGAACGCCGCCGGCACGACGCTGGTGAAGAATGTGACCGCGCCCGCGAGATCCGACTTCGTCAGCTCGGCGGTCGTCGCATCGACCGTCGTGACGTTGGCTTTGCCCGCAGCGAGCAGCGCCGGGATCGCGCGCTCGCGCGCGATCGTGGAGCGCGCGCGCACGTCGAGCGGCGCGAACTCGCGCGAGAACAGACCGTAGATGGCATACGACGCCGCCGACGTGTACGCGCTCGGGTAGTGCTTCCAGCGCTGCTCCGTCTCGTCGTCGAGCAGCTGGCGTTCTAGCGCGGCGCGCATGATCTGCGCGTCGGCGGCGTCCTCATCGGTAAGCTTCTCGCCCGAGCGCGCCAGCGCGTCGAGCTCGGCCAGCTGCGCATGCGCGCTCGCGATGCGTGCGGCGACCGCGGCGGCCGAGAGGTCCGGCAGCCGGTCGTCGTACGCGTGAATGCCGGCCTGCGTCGCAGCGGACGGCTGGTCCGCGAACAGCCGCTGCACGTACGCCGTCTCCAGCGCGCCAAGCCGCGGCGACGTCGTCCCGGCGGGCGGAAGCGCGATCCCGCTCTGCGCCGCGGACGGTGCAGGTCCGAGCGTCAGCGCGGCAAGGAGGGCGGCAGCGAGGGCGGCGATCGAAGGAGCACGCATCCGTCCTCTGTTACGACCAGCGCAGCAGCAGTCCGTTCTCGACCAGGCCACCGCCGAAGCCGTAGAGCAGCACCACGTCGCCGGGCTGCACGCGGCCGTCGTGGACCGCGGGCGCGAGCGCGAGCGGGATCGACGCCGCCGAGGTGTTGCCGCACCACTCCAGACTCATCAGCGCGCGCGCGAACGGGATCCCGGTGCGCTTGCAGATCGACTCGATCATGCGCGCGTTGGCGCTGTGCGGCACGAACCAGTCGACGTCCGCGGCGCTCAGCCGGGCCGCGTCGAGCAGCTCGGCGACGCCGTTGGTGACGGCCGTGACGGCCCACTCGTACACCGCGCGCCCGTTCTGGCGCAGGTACCGCTCGGGCTCGACCACGCCCGCGATCTCGCTGCGCAGCCCCATCAGGAACAGCTCTTTGCCCAGCGCGCCGTCGCTGGTGGCGCGCCGAGCCAGCAGCGTGCGCGGCGCGTCCTCGGGCGCGTCGACCAGCACGACGCCCGCGCCGTCGCCGAACAGGATGCACGTCCCGCGGTCCTGGTAGTCCATGACCTTCGACATCGTCTCGCCGGCCGCGACGAGCACCTTGCGCGCGCGCCCCGTGTTGACGAGCGCATCGGCGACGTCGAGCCCGTACGTGAACCCCGCGCACGCCGCCGTGATGTCGATGGCGCCGATCTTGCCCAGACCGAGGCGATGCTGCAAACGCGTCGCCACGCTGGGGAATCCGTAGTCCGGCGTGGACGTGCACGCGACGATGTAGTCGACCCCGTCGAGCCGGCCGCCGCGCGCCTGCATGTCGGCGACCGCGGCCATGCAGAGGTCGCTGGTGTACTCGTCCGCCGCGGCGATGCGGCGCTCCCGAATCCCGGTCCGCCGAACGATCCAGGCGTCATCGGTATCGACCAGCCCCGCGAGGTCGGCGTTGGTCAGCCGCTTCTCGGGGAGGTAGGTGCCGATCGATGCGATCCGGATCGACGAGCGCACGGTGCCGACGGCCGGGGAAAGGGGGAGGGTCTGCGCCACCCGGCCGCCTTCGCCGCCGCCCGCGCCGACCTCTTGCGGCGTCAGGCGGTCTTGGCCGCGAGGTCGCGCAGCAGCGCGGAGTGGACCCACGCACTGCGTTCGCGCAGGTCGTCGAGCTCGCCGTCGTTCTCGATGACGTAGTCGGCCCGCCCGCGGGCGAGCGCCGGATCGATCTGCGCGGCCATGCGTCGCTCGACGGCGGCGCGCTCCGTGGCGTCGCGCGCGACGACGCGCGCAACGCGCACGTCGGCCGGAGCGATCACGACGACGGTCTTGTCGCACGCGCGCCAGAACTCGCCCTCGAACAGCAGCGGCACGACGTGCACCACCAGCCCGTCGGGCGCAGCGCGCTCCAGCTCGGCCCCGCGCGCGCGCACCCGCGGGTGCGTGATCGCATTGAGCCGCGCGCGCGCCGCATCGTCGGCGAACACGACCGCCGCCAGCGCAGCCCGGTCGAGCGCGCCGTCCGCCCCGATCGCCTCGGGCCACAGCGCGCCGATCTCGCGCAGGCCCTCGGACCCCGGCGCGACCACCTCGCGCGCGAGCGCATCGGCATCGATCACCGTCGCACCGAGCTCGCCGAAATACGCCGCAACGGCGCTCTTCCCGGACCCGATCCCCCCGGTCAGCCCGACCCTGAGCTTGGCCATCGCCGGAGCGGTTCGCAGCGACGAAGAGAAGCCCCGTCCACCTGCGTCTCGCAGCATATCCTTGAATATGGCGCAGCCTGTCGGCACCCGCCCCGCCTTGCAAGTGAACCAGCCAAGCGGCGTCGTATACCGGCGCCATGAGTGCGACGACGACCACCGCCCCGGCTTTCGACGTCACCGATCATCCGCTGGTCCACGACGTCAACCAAGAGCACAGCGACAGCCTGTCGCCGGTCGAGAAGACGTGCAAGAAGATCGCCGATTCGACGGGCGCGCCGATCGCGCTGTTCCTCGCCGTCATCGTGCAGATCGTCTGGATCATCGCCGGCGCGCATCACGAAGTTCGATCCGTTCCCGTTCACGTTCTTGCTGACGTGCTCGAACGTGCTGCAGCTGATCCTGATCTTCATCCTCGCGGTCGGGCAGCGGCAATCGTCATCGCACGCCGAGCTGCGCGCGGAGCACGATCACGACTCCATCTCGCGGCTGATCTACCACCAGGAACTGCAAGAACGCATCCTCATCGAGATCGCGACGAAGAT
>CAWBVR010000037.1:0-10755 GCA_963792235.1 Vulcanimicrobiota bacterium | reverse complement strand
ACAAACAGGAGAGCGTCGTGCGCGACGACGCGCCGGGCGGCGAGTTCCGCACGCACCAAGAGCAGTTCTTCGGCAAGCACTTTTCGCTCAACTGACGGCTACAGGTCGAGGCGAAGCTCCAGCTCGTCGCGCAGCGGGATGCCGTACCGGCCGATCAGCGGGATCGACGGCTTCAGCTTGCGAGCCTCGTCGAGCCCGCCGGGACGAACGTGCGTAAGCCGGAAGCCGCGGCGCTGGTAGAAGCGCAGCGCGTCGACGTTGTCGTTGCTCGTCGTCAGGCGCAGCACGGCGACGCCGCGCGCGCGCAGCAGCGCCGCAAGGCCTTCGAGGAGCGCCGTGCCGACGCCGCGGCCCGGCGTGCGTGCGTCGAGGCTGACCAGCTCGGCGACGCCGTCCGGTTCCAGCACGTACGTCGCGAGGCCGTCACGTTCGCCGGCGACGAGCGCGGGCAGCGCTGCGGCGTCGAACATCATGCAGTTGCTGACCACCATCGTCGCGCCCCACCGCTCGACGAGCAGTTCTTCGATCCACGATTGGTCGGCGGGGCGTTTCTCGCGAACCTCGATCACGATGCGTCCGTGAGGCGCTCCGCGGCGAGCACGACGTTGCGCATCAGCGCGACGTTCGTGACCGGGCCGACGCCGCCGGGGACCGGCGTGATCTCGCCCGCCACCGACGAGACTTCCGCGTAGTCGACGTCGCCGACCAATTTGCCGTCGACGTAGGTCGTGCCGACGTCGATCACCGTCGCGCCGGGCGCGACCATGTGGCCGCGCACGAGGCTCGGTACGCCGGTCGCGACGACGAGCACCTCGGCGTCGCGCGTGAGGCGTGCGAGGTCGCGCGTCTCTTTGTGCGCGACGGTCACCGTCGCGTCGCGCGCCATCAGCAGCAGCGCCACGGGCAAGCCGACGACGTTCGAGCGGCCGACGACGCAGGCGCGCACACCGCGCAGCGGCCAGCGCAGGCTGCGCTCGAGCAGCAGCATCACGGCCGCCGGCGTTGCGGGGACGAACTCCGTGCCGCTGGCGAACGCGAGCCGCCCGAGGTTGACGGGGTTGGCGCCGTCGACGTCTTTGTGCGGCGGCATCGCTTCGGCGATGCGGCGAATCCCCAGGTGCGCGGGGAGCGGCTGTTGGAGGATGATCCCGTGAACGAGCGGATCGCCGCCCAGCAGGTGCAGCAGCGTGCGCACGGCGTCTTCGTCCGCCTCGGCGTGCAGCGCCGCGACGCGCACGTCCACGCCCACTTTCTTGCCCACGTTCTCGATGCTGCGCACGTACGCTTTGCTCGCCTCATCCGCGCCGACAATCACGACTTCGAGGCGCGGCACGGCGTCGCGCGCGCGCAGACGCTCCGCGCGCGCCGCGATCTCGGCGTGCAGGTCGGCGGCGAGCGCGCGTCCGTCGAGGATTCGGGCCGTCATCGCGCTTGCGGTTCGGGCGGTTAGGGAGAGAGCCCTGGAACGCGTGCGCTGGACCGTTGCGCTGGGCGCGACGTTCGACGAGCAGGCCTTCGAAGCGGCCCTCGCGGGTTTCCGCCGCCTCTACAACGTCGCGCCCGAGCGCGTGCTGTGCGCACCCGACGTCCTGGGCCGCTTCGCAGCATTGATGTCGCACTCGGCGGAAGACGCGATGAACCGCGACCTTCGCTACGCGGGCGTCCCTGTCGTTTCCGCGATCCTCGCCCGCGGCACGATCGTATTCGAAGGCGAAGTTGACTCAGAACGCATGGGCGACTGGTGATTTGGGCGTCTCACGGCGTCTGGACTTCGTTGCTGCGGCGCTCGTGTGCCGTAGCACACTTCGCGCCTTGCGCCTCGCCAGACGCCGCGATACGCCCAAATCTGCATGATTTAGTTTGCGAAAAACTCTCGCATCGCTGCTGCTAACAATCGCGGTTCTTCGATCATCGGCAGATGGCCGCTGCGGTTGAGGATCAGCGTCTTCGCGTCCGGGTAGACACGCACGACGTCGCGCAACGCGCCCAGACCGATGTAGCGGTCGTGCGCGCCCCAGGCGCAGAAGACGGGGCCCCCGAAGCGCGCGAACCCCGCGTGCAGCTCGCGGGCGTGCGCGAATGCTTGGATCGCGCCGGCATAGACGCCTGCGAACGCCTTGCGCAGCGCGGGGTCTTGCGAGAGCTCGTACGCGCGCTCGACGTCGTCGCTTGCCAGCGCGTTCGGGTCGAGCACGCTGCCGAACACGATGCGCTCGACGACGCGCCGTGACGGGCGGCGTTCGAACAGCGGGCGCGCGAAACCGCCGGCGAGCGCGAACACGAGGTGCCGGCGCGTGCGCGCGAACGCCGCCGGTGCGATCAGCGCGAGGTGCGTGACGTGCTCGGGATGCGCACCCGCGTAATCCGCCGCGATGAACCCGCCGAGCGAGTGTCCGACGAGCGCGAAGCGCTCGAAGCCCAGTGCGGCGACGGCGTCGTCGAGCACGCGGCGGAAGTATGCCAGGTCGAACGCCGCCGCCGGCTTGTCGCTCGCGCCGAAGCCTGGCAGGTCGAACGCGACGTAGCGCAGCGCCGGGTCGAGTTCGGGCACGAGGCGCCCCCACGCGCCGTCGGACCAGTGGCCCAGACCGTGCAGCAGCAGCACCACCGGCGCGCCGGGCGCGGCGCTGCCCGCCTCGTACGTCGCCAGCGTAGCACCCGCCGCGCGAATGGAGCCCGCGCGCCACGGGGACGGAACGGCTCCCTTCAGCACGAAGAGCCTCGGGTGTCCCGGTTCGTCGTCATCGCTGCGGTGGTATTCCTGAGCGCATGCTACAACGCCCCCGATCCCGCCCGAGCGGGCGGCGGCGGGCCGGCGGCGCTCGCGGGGGCGCCCGCGCAATCGTTCGAGGTGCGCCGCACCGACGGCCACACGGACTCGCTCGCGAGACACCGCGGCCGGGTCGTGCTGCTCAACCTCTGGGCGACGTGGTGCCCGCCGTGCCGCGAGGAGATGCCCGCGCTCGAACGCTTCGCGCGCGAAAACCCGAACAAGGTCATCGTGCTGAGCGTCGACCAGGGCGAGTCGGCCGAGGCGGCGCTCGCGTTCGGGAAGCAGTTCGGCATCACGTTTCCGATCCTCGTCGATGAGCAGCAGCAGTACGGACGCGCGTACGAAGGCATCGGTCTGCCGACGAGCATCATCGTGGGGCGCGACGGTCACGTCGTGAAAGGCATCGACGGCGCGATGACGCTGGAGCAGATGCGCGCTGCGGTCGCACCGGCGCTCGCGCGCTCGTGAACGCGCGGATCGCCGCGCTCGTCGTCGCCGCGCTGGTCATCGCGCTCGCCGCGGCGCAAGATTTTTATCCAAAGACGGCCTTGTATCACACCTGGCAGTATGCGCTCGCGATGGCGCTCGGGCTCGTGGTCACGCTTGCATACGCCAACGGCGCGCGGCGCGGCACCGACGGCGTCGCCGGGAAACGGCTGCTGCTCGCAATGGCAGGCGCCGTCGTCGCGGGCCTCGCCGGGCTCGCCTCGGGTTTACTCGGCCCCGACACCGCGATCGTGTCCGGCACGCCGGGCACGGTCGTGCCGATCCCCGCGCTCGGCGCCGCAGCGTTCTTCGGCGCCGCCGACGCGGACACGATCGCGCGCGCATCGGCGGCCGTCATCCTGCGGCGCAGATCCGCGGGCGACGTCGTCGTTGGCCCGTCGACGCGCCGCGCGCTGGGCGAGTCGCTGTTGTATCTCGAACCGCATCCCGCCGCATACGTCGACGTCTACGACGAACGCGGCGCGCACCTCACCGTCACGCAGCCCACCAACGCGTCGTTCCTCTCGCCGGTGCTGCTATTTCACCAGCGCCAGCGCATCGGCGCGCTCGACGTGCCGTTCGACACGTTCAACGCGCCCGGGCAGCACCGCGTCGTGCGCGCGCTGTATTTCACGCCGCACGAACTCGCGCAGTTCAGCGCCGGGCGCGCCCGCGCGGCGGAGCCCACCCTCGTCCTCAGCGTAGCCGACGACGCGGGAAGACCGCTCGGGATCGTGCTCGCGGGTGAAGGCCGCGTCGTCACGGTCGCCGGCCTCCGCGTGCGCGCAACGGTCGGCGCGTATCCCGAGCTCGCCGTCGCAGCGGCGCCGCCGGCCTGGGCGCTCATCGCCGGCGCCGTGCTGTTCGTCGCCGGCCTCGCGTGGAGCGTGCTACCGTTCGGGGGCTTGCGCGCCGGCGCCGGCGACGTTCGCGGCGCAGTCGTGCACGAGTAGCGTGCCCGCCGCGGTGATGGGCGGGTTGGCGAGCGTTCCGACGGCGTAGACGTTGCGCAGCGCGATCGGCGGCGCGAGCGACACCGGCACCTTCACCGTGAGCCGCCGCGTGCCGCTGAAGTCGATCGCGCGCGCGAACGTCACGGTCTGACGGTCGCCGTACCGGTCGGCGAGCGTCGCGCGCAGCGCTTCGCCGTTCGCATCGCCGTCGACGTCGCACGCGAGCGCGAGCGGCTCGCCCAGCGCAATGTCCGTCGCCGCGTACGCCGCGCGCTCGCCGGAGGTGAAGTCGTAATCGAGCCGCAGCCGGTCGCCGTCGAACGCGAGCGCGCCCGGACCGTTCGGCGGCGCCGTCACGAGCTTCCAGCTCGCGCGGTGCTTGTCATCGAACAGTGCGAGCGGCACCGCGTGGCGGCCGACGGGGACGGTCACCGTCGCACTTGCGCCGCCCGCGGTCGCGGTGACGACGGCGTCGCGATCGCCTGCCGCCAATCGGCCGCGCGCGTCAACCGCAGCATCCTTCGCGCTCCAGCGGACGACGCCGTCGACGGCGACGGGGCGGTCGTGCGCGTCGAACGCCGTGACGGTCAGCGCGAGCGTTGCGTGCGGATCGGGATTTGCGCGCGCCGGCCCGACGATCAGGCGCACGACGCTGTCGACCACCTCGACGGGGACGTCGCTTGCGACGCCGCCGCGCGCGATCCGCACGTTGGCGGCGCCGGATCGTGCGCCCGCGCGCAGCACGTCGTCGTCGCCGATCGACGCGATCAGCGGCGAAGGCGCAGCGTGCCACGCGCCGCGCGCGTCGCCGAGCCCGTGGTCGTTGGCGTCGACGACCCGCGACTTCAACGGCACGCGCGCACCCGCAAGCGCGACGATGCGCGCCGGCCGCACCACCAGCCGCGCGGGTGGCCCCACCGGCGCGTCGCTGTACACGAACAGGCCGTCGGCGACGGGCCGCTCGACGCCGTCGGACGGTTCGTTCACCGCGGTCGCATCGGAATCACCGAGCACGCGCGCGGCGAGCGTCGCCGAACCGCCGCTGTCGAACAGCATCGCGTCGGTCGCGCCGAGCGCGCGCAGCAGTGCGATCAGCTCGCCGCGGTTCACGCCGATCGACGTCGCGGGATGGCGCCCGTCGACCACGACCAGCGCGAGCGTACCGTCGGGGAAGCGCGCGGCGGCCGACGCGGGGATGCGGCGGTCGCGGTCGGCATAGTTGGGCGAGAGCGGATCATCGACCGGCACGCCCGCATGCAGCAGCTCCGGCCCGCCGCCGATGGCGGTGATGACGTCGCCGAGCGGCGGATCCGTCGTGAAGTCGATGCGAACGCGGTCGCCGGCGCCGGGCACCGGGCCGATCGCTTGGGCGGCCGGGCCGTACGCAAGCCGTATCCCCGGCGCCGCCGGCCACGGTGGCGCGGTCGTCACGCCGGCGATCTCATACGGCGGCGTGCCGGGGGTGACGTCGCGAGCGGGCTGCACGTCGAGCAGCGTGACGCCGCTCGCGTTCGGGATCGTGCCGAAGGTCGGCGTGAGCAGCGTCGCACCACGTTGCGGCGGCCACTCGTTGACGGCGGTGAGCGGCACGACGACGCCGCCGAACGTCACGCTGCCGGCGAAGCGATACGTCTGAAAGCGCACGTCGCGCGCACGCGTGACGGTGAGCGCGATGCGCGCGCTCGGCGTGCGTTCCAGCACGCCGCCGCGCACCACGACGCCCAGCGGCGCTCCGCTCGCGTTGATGTCGAAGTAGTCGCCGTTGATGCCGGCGACGGCGCCGGTGCGCCGCGCCATCGACGACGTCGGCTCGTCGTGCGATACGATGGTGTCGTGCGCGAGGACGGCGCCGAGCCGCACGGTCGGTTCTTGCAAATCCACGGTGACCATGGAGACGACGAGCGGTCCGGCGGACGTGAACATGCGGTACGTCGCGCGCGTGACGCCGGGCGCGACGGGCTCGCGCTCGACGCTCGACGCCGTGACGAGCGGGAACGGCGCGGGCGGTGCGAGCGACACGGGCAGCGTCGCGCCGGATGCGCTCGCCACGGCGCACGCCCACAGCAGCGGGATCGCGGCGCCTGCGGCGGCACGTGCGAGCGCACGAAGCAAACGCGGCAGCGTCAGCGCGTCAGACCGATCAGGAAGAAGCCGAGGCCGAGCACGGCCGCTGCCGCGCTGACGAGCGGCAGGAGCCGCGAGCCGACGAGCACCGTGATCGACACGAGCACGATGGCGACCTCGAACAGCGTCGTGCCCACCTCGATCGTTTCGTGCTGCTTCAACAGCCGTTCGGATCGCTCGTTGTGGTGCAGCGCCTCTTCCTCGAACGCTTTTGCCTTCACGATGAGCGGCGGCGCCTTTGCTTTCTCCTCGGCGGCATGGCTCTTCAGCGACTGCACGTTCGCGCTCGGCCCCGGGCCGCCGTCGAGCGCGGTCTGCGCGATGTAGTACTTGATGCGCTCGGCCTGGTACTGCGCCCACGTGTCCGACGCTTTGGTCGTCGCAACGATCGAGTCGTTTTTCTGGACGAGCGCTTCCGTGGAGCGCAAGTTGCCGAAGTAGCCGCTGATTGCGGCGAGCACGGCCAGCACCGCCGCGGCCAGCGGCACCCAGCTCGGGCCTTCACGACCGTGCTCGTGCCGTTCGTGCGCTTCTGTGAAATCTTTGGCGGGATTGCTCATGTCGCCGCCGGCACGCTAGCCGGTACGTTCGCCGGCACGGAAGAGAGATCGCGGACTCGCATGAGGGCGTCACGTACGTCGGTCGCCGGGGCAACCCTCCACGCGTCGGTGCGTGCGCGGTCGAACGCGAACGCGGCGAGTTCGAAGCCGTCGAACGTGCCGCACACGACGGCGCCGTCGGGATCGACCGCGAACGCGCGCCGGCGCAGGGAGTCGAGCGTGACGACGTACGCGCGCAGCTCGACGGCGCGCGTGCGCGCAAACGGCACCACCCACGGCGCTTCGATCGCCTGCGCTGAGCTTGTCGAAGTACGCCACACGAACAGCCGCACGCCCTCGAGCCGCGGCGCGACGAGCGCACGCGGGTCGAGCATCGCTTCGTCGTCGACGAGCGCGACGTCGGCGCTGGGCGGCTGCGCGTGCGCGTCGATCGTCAGGCCGGCGTCTTCGATCGCGGCGAGCGCGTGCAGCTCCGCGTCGGCGTGGAGCGCGACCGCGATGCGCAACGCGTTGGGCAGCGGGTCGCCTGCGAGCCGCCGCACGGCGGGCGGCTGCTGCGCGAGCGCGACCGTCGGCGGACCGATCGCAACCGTGGCGCGCAGCGTCGTCTCATCGTCCTGCGCTGCGAGCGCGACGACCGTACCGTCGGCCGCGATGATCTGGCTCTTGCCGCAGTACGCGACGCTGCGCGCCTCGACGCCGGCCTTGTTCGCGACAACGAGCGGCACGCCGTTCTCGCGCGCGCGCACGGCGATCATCAGGTCCGCTTGCACGTTCTCCAACACATGCGGATCGCGGCCGCTCGTCACCCACGCGGTGGGCACGACGAGGATCTCCGCGCCGCGCGCGACGAGCGTGCTCGGAATCGTGGGGATGCGGCCGTCCGCGCAGACGAACACGCCCAAGCGGCCGACCGGTGTGTCGATCGGTTCCAACGCGCTGCCCGCGGTGAACCAGCGCCGGTCGAAGTGCCACAGCAAGCACTTGTCGGCGTAACCCGCGATGCCGGCGGGCGTCACGACGTAGGCGCTGTTCGCAAGCCCGTGCTCGCCTGCGCGCGCGCCGCCGTACACGATCGTGGCTCCGGTGCGCGCTGCGACCGCGATCACGTCTTGCGCCGCAGCCTCCATTTCGCGTGGCTCCACGGGCGCGGTGCCGATAACGTAGGCGGGGACGGTCCCTTCGGGGACGACGATCAGCCTTGCGCCCGATTCGGCGGCGGCGGCGACTTGCGCGAGCAGCGCGGGCCATCGCTCCGCGAAGACGGCGCGATCGTGCGCGCGCGTTTGCACCACGGCGACGGGTGTCGGACGAGCACTCACCTAATTAGTCTCCAACCCTCGAGGGCGATCTTGATCGCTTCTCGCTCCTCGCATATCAGGATCACGTATGAGGACACCTGAGTGAAACGACTGATCGCATGTGTTTCGCTCGTCGCAGCCGCCACAACTGCGGCTGTGCCGTCGACCGCCCCGCCCAATCCCGCGTCAAAGACGCCTGTCAAGGCCGCCACCGCGCCCGGCAAATCCGCGCCCGGCAAACCAGCGAAGATCGCCGCAAAAGCGCCTCCGAAGTGCCGGGTGGCCCCGGCCGACGAGTACTTCGGAAAGCTGAAGATGAGCATCCTCGGCATCCGCAACACGATCAAAGACCAAGGGCTCAAGATCGACGTCGATCCCGCCAAGGCGCCGTCGACCACCAATGCGATCGCGCTGACCGAAGACGCGATCCACGACTGGCAGCACAAGTACCCGTGCGACAGCTGGCTGCCCGGCACGCTGCTGGGCCTTGAGCGCTTCTACCTGAAGATTCACACCGACGACGGCGTGAAGCACGTCCACGCGACGTTCGCGTGGCTGCGCCACGACTATCCCAGGAGCAACGTCGTCCAGGTCGCGCGCCGCGAGGACGGTCAGGCAACCGTCGTCCCCGCATCGCCGGCGATGGCGTCGGCACCGGGCGGCACCGACCCTGCGAGCACGTCCACGGCGCCCTCGCCGCAGCCCGCCGCCCCGGTGCCGTTGAACGGTCAGGTTCCGGCGACGCCGTACCCCGGCACGGCGCCGCAGAGCGTGATCAACGCGATGAGCTCGCCAAGCCCAACGCCGATCCCGCACCGCTAACCGAATCTGTCAGAGCGGCCCAGACAAAGAAAAAGCCCCCGGCGAAAGCCGGGGGCTTTCCGTCACGCCGTAGCGTGAGCGGAGGGTCGATTTAGAACTTGATCCCGAGTCCGACGAAGCCGCCCGCGTGCGACGCATCCGAAGGCGAGAGATTCTTGCCCTTGATGGAGTCGCCGAGGAAACCGGCCTCGAGGAACAGCCCGGAGTTGCCCAGGCTCAGCGTTCCGCCGAGCTGGTACTTGAGGAAGCGCTGCTGGAACTTGTCGGTGGTGCCGACCAGGCTCGCAGGGTTCGCTCCCGCCGGGAAGGTGAAGTTACCGGAGATGCTCGGGTAGTACCAGATGCTCCCGAAGACCGAGAAATTCTGGTCGAGGTCCGGGAGCTTCTCGGCGCCGAAGCCGAAGCCGTTCTGCTTCGGATAGCCGTAGTTCTCCTCACGGTGCAGGTAGCCGACGCCGATGTAGATGCGCGGTTCGGCGATCTTGAGGCCGAGACGTGCGTCGAAGTCGGTGTCGCGCGCCGTGAACGACGGGACGGCGGTTTGGCCGTACGCACCGATCACGGTGACGCAGCCCTGGTCACCGGTCGCCGGCGTGAACGTCGTCGACAGGCCCGAATGCGGGCAGGGGTTGCCGTCGACGGTCGGCGGGCTGGTGAAGGCGCCGGGTCCGATGCCGCTGTTGTGCGGGTAGCTCCACGAGCGATAGTCGCCCTCGAGCATCCACGGCAGACCGAATGCGGGGAACTCCACGGCTCCGCGAACCGCGTAGGAACCGCCGACACCCTTGTTGCCCGGCGAGAACTCGTTGTAGACCTTCGGCGAGAAGATGTAGTCGCCGACGATGAAGTGCTCGTACGGGTTACGCGCGACCGGAGTCGGCGTCGGGACCGGCGTGGCCGGCGGCGGCGGCGGCGGCGTGACGACCGGGGTCGGCGTCGGGGTGGGGGGCGGCGGCGGCGGAGCCGACGGCGGCGAGACGTAGCGCACCACGACGATGCGGCGGTCCGGCACCCATTGGACGTAGGCGCCCATGCCCTCGGAGATCACGCGAACGGGTACGACGACCGCGCCCTTGTAGATCTCGGGAGGCACGTCGAGCGGACGGCTCTCGCCGTTGATGACGACTTCCGGTTTGCCGACGGTCACTTTGACGTCGGAGCCGGGCTTCGAGACGTCGACCGTCTTGGAGGCCGGATCGTACGAAACCGTCGCGCCCATCTGCTCGAACATCGAGCGGAGCGGAATGAGAATGGTATTGCCACGCACGAGTGCGGCGAGGACGCGGTTCGCCTTCAGGCGGTCCGGCTTCGAATAGACATGCCGGTCGTTGAAGAGGATCGGGACCTCGCCGGAAGGCGGCGTGCCGAAGTCAGCGGGCGGTGCGCCGGCGGGGGCCTGTGCGATCTGCGTGGGCGCGTTGGTTCCGATGTTGCCATGCGTCTGCGCGGAGTTCGAGGCCGACACCGACGTCGTACCGATTCCGACCGCGACCAGCGCGGCCAAGAGCCCGGTGCTCAGTCGTTTCACGTAATACTCCCTAGCTAAGGTGTTGTGTCGAGAAGGGCGTTGGCGCCGGCGTGGCCGGCCCGGGGAACGGGAGCGCAGCGAGAGACCTCGCTTGCTCAGCCGTTTTCGGACCTACCCACGTGACGGACGCCTTAATCACGAGGCGAGGCCACCGCCCCGCATCTAATCCCACAACGCCGCTCGGTAGCTCAGGGTTCCGCTTGCCACC
>CAWBVR010000036.1:0-23782 GCA_963792235.1 Vulcanimicrobiota bacterium | reverse complement strand
TACGTCGTGGTCACGATGTGCGTCGGCGGCGGGATGGGCGCCGCGGGGCTGTTCCAGGTCAACCTGAACTGACGAACTGACATAACCGGTGCGACGCGATTATGGCCGAAGAGGCCGCCGAGCGATCGGCGGCCTCTTCCCGTCTACCTGAACGCGAAGCGAGGGCGTCCGACATTAGTTGAATTGGGCGACGAACGTCGTGCCGTCCACGATGGACGGGGCATCGCAGCTGAAGCGGTCCCCTCCGTGATACCGGATGTAGCGGCCGTACACATTCCGGGTCCCTCGATCGTGGCGTCGTTGAGGTCGATGGGCTCGAAGAGGAACAGTTCCCAGTCCTCGGGATTCTTAACCGCCTGCGCGGCGCCGTCCTCATTCCAATAGCGCAGGGGCCCGTTCGCATTTACGGCCTGCCAGCACTTTCGCACGCTGGGGAGGAACACCCAGTAGCCGCGCAGTTTGTTATACGATCCTCGCTGCAAGCTCCAGTCGGCTTCGCGCTTTTGCCTCGTCAGCTTGAAGTCGTGGCCGAAGAACTCGCCGCCCCGCACGGACAAGCGCATGAACGTTGAAATAGTTGGTGTAACCAGCTGTGTCATGAGTTCCGCCGTCGTTTTCGCCCGGTATGGCCTGACGGCCTGAGCCGCGTGTCTTTCGGTCCCGGCGCAAACCGCTACGCAGAAGGCACCGGTCAGGACCTGGAGCCGCGAGATGGTCATTACGTTATCCTTTGTTAAAGAATTTACGGGACGGAACTTATCGGCACCGCCGTACAGCGCATCGTCCCGCCTTTGGGGAAGCCCACACACAATTCTCCAGACATGCGAGTTTTGGTTCCTGCTAGATCAATTATCCCGCTGCTTCTATCGAGCATCGACTCATCGATGGCGTTCTCGATCTGCCCAGAGAAGCACGATCGTTTTCATCGTTACCTGCTCTTCGTACTACCGGGCTGCCGCGTTCCGACGTACGCTGTGATCACCGATTGCTACGATTTGCAATGCAAATATCCGTTCGCGACGTGCGGTGGATGCTTGATGCCCCGTCGGAGGGCCGCTGCCCGCGTGTAGAACGCATGCACTCGCCGCTCGCGCTCCGCGGAATCGCGGAGCCTGCGAAAGTCGTGCGGACCTCGGAACCACGGCTCGACGACGTTGAGCTCATCGCAGAAAGCCGAAGCGCGCGACTTCTAGGGAGCGTGATCGTCATACCGGCTACCACGACGGCATGTCGTCCGAGCGGTGCGGGACACCGCTGGAACACGGAAAGTTCTCGAGTAGCATCGAAACGTACGCGTGCTCGCGAGCGGCGAGCGAAACATCCACAATCTCGAGGATGTTGGCTCCGGCCCTGGACGCATCGACGTAGGACGTTACGCCGCCGGCATGCGGAGGCGTTCCGGCGACCAGCAGGATGAATACTAGCAGCAACTAGCGGCGGTGGACCGGTAAGTGGACGACGACGCGGGAGCCGTGCCCGGGCACTGCGTCGATCTTCACCTCGCGCGCCAGCGCCTGGATCAAAAAAAGGCCGCGTCCGCATGTCGCGTCCTCGGCGGACGCTGCGCACGGCGGGAACCCCGGGACCGCGGTCACTGACGACGAGGATTGCCTCGTGCCCTTTCCAGCTCGACGTTGATGCCGATGGCGCCGGGCGTGTGCTGGATGACGTTTGCCACCAGCTCGCCGACGATGAGCTCGGCCGCGTCGAGATCCGACTCCACTTCGTCCGCTTGCAGCGCCAGAAATTGCCGGATCGCGGTTCGAGTCCGGGCCGCTTCTCGTGCGTCAGTGGTGACGAGCGACCACTCAGTTGCGTCCAAAGAGGGACCTTGCTTCCAGCGCGCGAGCGCGCGTGCACGGGTCGGATTCCGTATGATACCTTACAGCAGACACGTTCCGTACGAAACCCAACCAAACCTCGCAGGCTGGAGTGGGCTTGGCGTCTCGCTCACTCCGTCGCGAGCCCCCCCTTCTATGCGTCGCGCAGGCCGCGCTTGAGGAACTTGCCGAGGCCCGTGCGCGGATTGTGTCTACGAAGACGATGCGGTCCGGGGTCGCCACTTCGCGAGCTTGTCGGCCAGCCACGCGTGCACCGCGGCTTCGCCGACTGCGTGGCCCTCGCGCTACGACGGCGGTGACGGTAACTCAACCTGAGTAAGCGCCCCAACGTGCTGCACGATTGGAGGCTGCTGGGACGTCATTCGGCGGCCTCCTTAGGGGTTGGCCTTGGACGAAGATCCGCGCAATAGGACCTACACCGCAAATGTGATTCAGCTCGAACCAAGAGAAAAGCCACCGCAGGTGTTCTCAAAATGCGTGGCGGGCTAGCAACATTCCAAAGCCTACTTGATCTCATCCTCGGTTCCCAGGATCAGTCGAAACTCGTCTTCGAGTTGACCTTGTAGTCCAGCGAGCGTTTCATCCATTACATCGTAGGTTTCAAGAATCAGTTCCGTACGAGGCATCGGCTGAATCTGCACGCATGTTCGCATTAATTCGAGGGCAGTCTGCGCAGACGAGAGAAGCGTTACGCCGCTTCTCGTGAGATACAGCCTGCCTCGAAAATACTCCGAACCGAACGCTTCCGTCGCGGAAATTGCGTCGATGAATATCTCCGCCGTGCCACTTCCTCGTTCGATTGTCGCAACTACCACCTCCCACTGCCGCCACGCTTCTAAGAGCTTTGCGTAGAGCATAGCAATTACATCTGCTCTAGCCTGATGAAGAGTGGGGATACCGGCCCTGTAGCGTTCCAGTACAGTTTGCAAGTCGTTCTTAAACAACTCGAGCGCCCGAGAACGTTCCGCCGCTATTTCGTCGCGTTCAGTTTGCCATTGGATCCTTCAGCCATTCGGTGACAATCCCAGGAGCAACGCGGTTACGAATGATAAACGTCAGGATGACTGAACAAAGCGCGATGTATATCGATGGTCGAAACTCGGGTCACCACGAAACGCCGGTTCCATGTCGCCAAGGCGCTTTCCATCGACGATATACGATTCCGTGCGGCGATATACGTCTGACGGTGAGGTTGCAACGGTGTTCCTCGACGGTAAGACGTTCGTCAGCCATAGGTGTCGAGACCGGGACCTTTCTAATGCGATCGGCGGACGACTTGGTCACTCTTTACTGAACATGCCCTTGTAGCGTTCGCGCAGGTCGCGCTTGAGGAACTTCCCCACTCCGGTACGAGGGATCGTGTCGACGAAGACCACGCGGTCCGGCGTTTGCCACTTTGCGAGCTTGTCGGCGAGCCACGCGTGCACCGAGGCTTCGTCGACGTCGTGCCCCTCGCGCGCGACCACCGCGGCGACGGGGCGCTCTTGCCACTTCGGGTGCGGGATGCCGAACACGCACGCTTCTTTGAGCCCCGGATGCCCCATCAGGATGTTCTCCACCTCGACCGACGAGATCCACTCGCCGCCCGACTTGATGAAGTCTTTGACGCGGTCGACGATCTCGATGTAGCCGAACTCGTCCTGCGTCACGACGTCGCCGGTGTGGAACCAGCCGTCGCGCTCGAACGCCGTCGCGCTCGCGATCTCGTTGTTGTAGTACGACTTCGCGACGGCGAAACCGCGCACCAGCAACTCGCCGCGTGACTTGCCGTCCTGCGGCACGTCGTTGCCGCTCTCGTCGACGATGCGCCACTGCACGATGGGCGAGAACCGCCCCTGCTTGTAGCGCTCGCGTTGTTGCTTCTCCGGATCGCCGTCGAGCAGCGACGTCCCGCGGCTGACCGTGCCGATCGGCGACATCTCGGTCATCCCCCAGGCGTGGATCGCGTCGATGCCCATCGCGTTGAGATCGTCCATCAGCGACGCCGGCATCGCCGAGCCGCCGATGACGATGCGCTTGACCGTCGACAGCGTCTTGTTCTGCGCGCGCAGCGCGTCGCGCACGCCCATCCACACGGTCGGTACGCCCGCGGACAGCGTCACCTTCTCGGCTTCGCAGAGTTCGATCACGCCGGCCGGGTCGAGGCGCTCCATCGGCATGATGAACTCTGCGCCGACCATCAGGCACACGAACGGCGTGCCCCACGCGTTGACGTGGAACATCGGCACGATCGGCAGCACGCGGTCGCGTTCGGTGATCCCCAGCGCGTCGGCGAGCCCGCTTGCGAGCGCGTGCAAGAACGTCGAGCGATGCGAGAACATCACGCCCTTCGGATCGCCCGTCGTCGCCGACGTGTAGCATAGGATCGCCGCCGCGCGCTCGTCGATCTCGGGCCAGTCGTAGGTCTCCGGCTCCGGCGCGAGCAGCGTCTCGTAGTCGAGCGCGCCGTCGAGCGGCTCCGCTGCGGTACCCATCTGCACGAACGTGCGGCCCGAATCCGGCTGCAAGTCCGCCGCGGCTTTGATCGCTTTCGTCAGCGAGCCGTCGAAAAACACGAAGCGGTCGTCGGCGTGGTCGAGGATGAACGCGACCTGGTCCGGGAACAGCCGGATGTTCACCGTGTGCAGCACGGCGCCGATCATCGGCACCGCGTAGTACAGCTCGAGGTGACGGTGGCCGTTCCACGCGAACGACGCGACGCGATCGCCCGGCTTCACGCCCAGCGTGCGCAGCGCGTTGGCCAGTTTCGCGACGCGCAGTCCGAACTCGGCGAACGTGAAGCGCAGAATCTGCGCGCCGTCGCGCGAGACGATCTGCTTGCGCGGGTGGGCGTGCATCGCGTGCTCGAAGATCGCGCGGATCGAAAGTTGCTGGTCGGACATGGTCGACGGGAGCAACCCGCCGAGGCCGGGGGAATATGTCGTCGCCATCGTGGGTTCGGCTGTTCGCCGAACCCGCCACATTCGCCCTATGGCCGACCAGCCGGGCCGGCTTTAGCCGAGCAGCGAGCGCAATGCCTCGTCGAGTTCGGGATGCCGGAACACGTAGCCGGTCGCCAGCGTGCGCTCGGGTAAGACGCGCTGGCCCTCCGTCACCGCCGTCGAGCCTTCGCCGAACATGAGCGCCATCGCGAAGGCCGGGACGGGCAGGATCGCCGGGCGGTGGACGGCACGCCCCAGCGCGCTGGTGAACTCGGCGTTGGTGACCGGCTCGGGAGCCGTCGCGTTGAGCACGCCCTCGACCCCGTCGATCGCGTGGAGCGCGATGCCGATCTCGTCGTCCATGTGGATCCAGGACTGCCACTGCTTGCCGGTCGCGATCGCGCCGCCGGCGCCGAGCTTGAAGATCGGCAACATCTGGCCCAGCACCCCGCCGCCGAGCCCCAGCACGAGCCCGGTGCGCAGCTTTGCGACCCGCATGCCGAGCCCGGCGGCGCGGTCGGTCTCGGCCTCCCACTCCACGCACAGCCGCGCGAGGAAATCGTCGCCCGGCGGGCTCGCCTCGGTGAACGTGGCAGTGAGGCTCGTGCCGTAGTAGCCGATCGCCGATCCGCCGACGTACGCCTGCGGCCGCGGCTCGACGCGCGCGAGCGCGTCGAGATACGCGCGCGTCGCATCGATGCGCGACGACCGCATCTCCGCTTTTGCCGCAGCGGTCCAGCGCACGGCGACGGGCGCGCCGGCGAGGTTCACCACGACCTCGCTGCCCGCACTCGCAGCGGCCGCCTTGGCGGGATCGCGCAGGCTCGCTTCGACCACTTCGTCGCCGCGCGCGCGAAGCGCCGCGCTCAGGTGGCGCCCGATGAAGCCGCTCGCGCCCAGGATCGTCACTCGCATCATGATTTGGACGACGCGGGCGCACCGTGCGTCGCGTCGAACCTCGGGGCGTGCTCGGGAACGTCCAGGCGCTCCGCGCGATCGCTGCGCTGATGGTGGTCGTCGTTCACGCCTACGCGGTGGAGTCGACCTATCTCCCGGGCCGTCCTTGGACGACGCCGTTCCACGTGCTGGGCACGTACGGCGTGGACCTGTTCTTCGTGATCAGCGGCACCGTGATGCTCGTCTCCACCGCGACGTGGTTCGGCGAGACATCGGCGCCGCGGCGCTTTCTCGCGCGGCGCGCGACGCGCATCTACCCGCCGTACATCATCGTCACCGCGCTGGTACTCGTCGCGTACCTGCTCGTGCCCAGCGCGACGGGCGCCCACCGCAGCGCGCGGCCCGACATCCTGCTGTCGTTCCTGGCGCTGCCACAGCGCGGCGAGCCGCTGCTGGTCGTCGGCTGGACGCTGACGTACGAGCTCGTGTTCTATTGCGTGTTCGCGGTCGCGCTGCGGTTCCAACGGCGGTACCTTCCCCTCGTGACAACGATCTGGCTGCTGGCGGTCGTGCTCATCGGCGCCTTCGGGCCGCCCGCGAATCCTTGGGTGCGCGTGCTGGGCAGCTGGTTCAACCTGGAGTTCGTGTTCGGCATGGTCATCGGGACCGCCGTCTTGCGCGGGGCGTTCCTTACGCCGCGCGCATTGTTTACGCTTGCAGTGCTGCTCGTCGTCGCAGCGTGCGTCGCGACGGCGTACTCCGGGCGCGAGTTCCTCGCGATCGCGTGGTGGCGGCCGTGGGGCGTCGGGGTGCCGATGGCGTTGCTCGTCTATGCATCGCTGGGGCTGGAGAAGCACGGCGTGCTCGCGCCGCGGTGGCTGCGCGCACAAGGCGACGCGAGCTACGCGCTCTACCTCTGGCACGTGCTCGTCATCGGCGCGCTCGGGCTCGCGCTCAATCGCGTGCACGTGCACGGCACGCCCGCGCGCATCGATATCGTGTTCGGCGGCTACGCGCTCGCGATCGCGGTGTCGTTTCTCGCGTACCGCTACGTTGAGCGGCCGATGCTGCGGCTCGCGCGCCGTTATTTCGAGAGCGCGTCGAGCAGCACGGGCCGCAAGGCTGCCGCCCACACGTCGTAGCCCGCCGCCGACGGGTGCAGCTTGTCCGGCATGAGCACGGCGGGGATCGTGCCGTCGGCGCCGACGAAGCCCGCGCCGGCGTCGAGCCACCGCACGTGAACGCCGTCGGCGAGCGGCGCGATCAGTGCGTTGACCGCCGCCGCTTTCGCGCGCAGCGGATCGTCCGGCGTGCCGCGCGGCAGCAGCGCGTTCAGCACGACGATCGCGTTCGGCAATTTCGCGCGCACGGTGCCGACGATCGCGCCGACCCCGTGCGCAATGTTCTCCGGCGTCGCGCTCGCGAGGTTGTTCGTGCCGATCATGAGCACCACGACGCGCGCGTTCGCCCCGTCGAGCTCGCCGTTTTGCACGCGCCACAACACGAACTGCGTGCGGTCGCCGGAGATGCCGAAGTCGACGACGCTGCCGAGCGGCGCGATCGCGCGGTCCCACACGTCCTTGCCGCGCGTCGCAAAATACTCGGTGATCGAGTCGCCCAGGAACAGCACGTCGATGTTGCCTTGGCGTGCGCGCGCGGCATAGGCATCGTGCTGCGCGTACCAGGCCGCTTGGTTCCAGGGCCGCGGCGCGGCGATCCACGGTCCGGCGGGCATGGGCGAGGGTGACGAGGACGGCGCGGGGGCGGGGCTGACGAGGGCGGGCGGTGCCGGCGGAATTCCTTGCACGTGCCCGAGAACGCGCGCTAGGGCCGCATCGTCGGCGCCGCGCTCGCCGCAGGGAGCGGGCTCGGGTCCGCCGTCGTCATCGGCATCGGGGCCGGGGCGGTGCTCGCATCGCCGTTCGGCATGCTGCTGCCCGGCGCCGCGCTCGGTTCGGCCGGCGGCGGGCTAGGCTCGGACGCCGCCTTCGCGTGCTTGCCGACGGCGATGTGCCGGCACACCAGCGATCCGACGCCTTTGCCGAAGCCGTGCTGGCCCTTGCGGTAGAACAGCTTTGCACCCGGCACGAACCACACGAGCGCGTCGGTCGCCGACGTGCAGGCTTTGGTCGCGGCCGACTTCTTCGCGCTCGCGGCCGCGTCGCTAACGGCGGTCTGTCCGACCGCCGTCGCGAGCGAGGCGCACGCCAGCAGCGCTGCGGCTGCAGCCGTCGTCACCGTGCGCATACGGCTAGGGGTGCGGGCTCGGGCTCGGGTTGGGGTTGCTGTTCGATGACGAGGCAGGGTTGTTCGGAACCTGGCCGCCTGCGCCGGGTGCGCCCGTGTTGCCCTGGTTGCCCGACATCGGGTTTCCGCTCGACGACGGCATCGGCGAACCGATGCTGCCCGGCGCCGCATTGGTGGAGTTGGGGAGACCCGGTCCCGGCGTGGTGCGCGGCATCGGCGCCATCGTCTGCGTCGCGGGCATCGAGGAGCCCGGCATCGCGTGCGAGCCGCCCATCGAGCCGTGCGAGCCGCCCATCGAGCCGTGCGAACCGCCCATCGAACCGTGCGATCCGCCCATCGAGCCGTGCGACCCGCCCATCATGCGGTGGCCGGCGTGGCCGCCGCTGGCGACGGCCGTCGCGCGGCAGGCGTATACGCCTTTGCCCTTGCCGTACTGCGCGGAGCCTTTGAAATAATACGTCTTCGTGCTCGCCGTCCACCAGACGACGGGGCCCGTCGCCATCGTGCAGTGCGGCATCATGCCGTGCATCGTCATGCCGGCCATCGTGCATGGCGCCGCGACGGCGACCGACATGGTGCTGAGCGCGAACGCCGCCGCTGCTGCACCGCCCGAAAGAATACGCATAGCCAAGGCATTCCGCGGGTGCCCTCCGGCTAAGCGCAGAGCGCCCGCTCGCTAGCGCAGGCTCGCCGCCGCCCGCTGCATCGCATTGCGCGCGCGCTCGAGCGCGGCGCGCAACGCGGCAGCGTCGCCGCTTGCGTATGCTTTGGTGACCTCGGGGAAGGCGACGCTCGCATAGCCTTCGGTGCCGTATGCGAGGTTGTCGATCGCTTGCGCCGCAGCCAGCGTGCGGTCCGTGCCGGGCCCCTCGCCGCGCGCGATCGCGTCGTCCGCGCGCCGCGCGACGGGGGCGAGCTCGTCGATCGCGCTGCGCAGCGGTGCGAGATCCAGCGAACGCCCGTCGCGCTGCGCGCGCGCCTCCAGGCGCGCCACGCCAGACGTCAGCGCCGGGATGTACGATGCGAACGCGTACGGCACCGCGTCGGCCGCGGCGAAGCGCATCGCGAGCACGCCGTACAGTTGCGCGGCCGCGCGGTGCAGCGCGAATCCCGGATCGCTGCGCGTCGTCGCATAACGCAGCGTGTCGTAGCTGGAATGATATGGGCCGAACGGTCCGGCGAAGCCCGCCTCGCCCACGGGCGTGCCGAATGCGAACAGAAACGACTCGTGGTCGCTGCCGCCGCCGACCGTGCCGACGTCGATGCCGCCGCGCTGGCCGCTCCAGCGATCGTGCAGCGTCGTGCGCTCGCGCGCCGGGTCGGCGACGGCGCGCGTCGCATCGACGATTGCTGCTCCGAGCGCGCCGACCGCGCTCGCGTGCAGCGTCTGGCCGACGACGTTCTCGTCGGCGTTGAAGTACGCGACACAGCCGGTGCGCAGCTCGCCCGCGTGCGCGGCGGCATACGCCGCGGAGCCGCGCAAGCCGATCTCCTCGCCGTCCCACAGCGCGACGACGATGCTGCGTGTCGGCCGCCAGCCGCCGCGTGCGAGATAGCCCAAGCCGCGCGCCGCTTCGAGCAGCACGATCGTGCCCGCGCCGTTGTCACCGACGCCGTACACCCACGCGTCGCGATGCGCGCCGAGCATCACGCTCTGCGCTGGTTGCGTGCCGCGCAGCACGCCGACGGTGTTCCACAGCGTGGTGGTCGTGCGGTTCAGCGCGACGACGAGGTGCACGAGCGCCGGGCCTTTTGCGAGCGGGTACGGCGCGTCGAGCGCGCCGCCCCAACCCGCCGGCCCGTTGGGTCCGCGCAAACCGCGCAACAGCGTCCGCGCGTTGTCGGCGCTGACGGGCAAGACCGGGATGCGGATCCCGTCGCCTAACGAGCCGCGCTGTACGGCGGCCGGCGGGCGTGCAGCGTCGTCGGCGGGATCGCTGTAGAGGATCATGCCGGCCGCGCCGGCGTCTTGCGCGTTGTGCGCCAGCAGCCCGCGAAACGCGCCGCCGTACCGCACGAGCACGACCGCGCCGCGCACGTCGACGCCCGCGCCGCGCAGCCGCGCGAAATCGTTGGGCAGCCCGCGGTGCGCGTAGACGAGCGGCGCAACCACGTCGCCGTCCGCGGAACCCGCGTTGAACGGCAAGCCCACCGCGGGATCGAGCGTTGCGGGATCGCTGGGATCGCCAACTTCGCGAAGGTCGAGCCCCTCCGGCGGCGTGCCGCGCGCGTGGTGCGCGCCGTTGCGCGGCGCGTACACGTGCCCGTCGGGATAGAGTTCCAGCGCGAGCTTGCGCGGCGTGTCGACACGGGTGGGAAACGATTCGATGCGCGCCTCGAAGCCGTACTCGCGCAGACGGTCGCGCGTATATTCGGCGAGCGCGCGGTCGGCCGGCGTGCCGGCATAGTGGGGGTGCGCGCCGATCACCGCCGCGTGGTCGAGCGCGCCTTGGGCGCTCGGCAGGTCCAGGAAGCGCGCTTCGTCGATACGCTCGCGCGCGTTCGACGCGGGGGTGAAGCCGGTCAGCGGCGCGGGCGGCGCGACGGCGACGAGCGTGACCGCCGCGAGGAGCGTACCGAGCGAACGCAACGCTTGCACGCTCTCGCCGTTTCACGGCCGCCGCATTCGCACCTGGCGCGTTCGATTTCGGCCAGGAGTGTTCCGATTGCTAAGAACCGGCCGGCGGGGCGCCGAACACAGAATCAGGATGACTGCCAACGCGATCAATATGTACGTGTTCATGTTCGCATTCGCTTCGGCGTTCTTGCTGGGGCAGAAGCGCCCGATGCTGGCGCTCTCCACGCGCGCGCTGCTCGCCGTGCTGCTCGGCCTCGCGCTCGGTTACGCCGTCTCGGAGAACCAGTGGTACCGCAGCTACCTCGGCGTCGCCACCCTGATCGCCAACGCGCTGTTCGTCGCGTTCGCAGCGATCGACTTCATCAACTGGCAGAAGAAGCGCCTCGAAGACCGCGGCTGACGCCGTACGTCAGCCCAGCGCGCTCAGCAGCGCCGCGCTCTCCGCGTCGAGGCGCTGCTCGAACACCTTGGGGTGCGTGAGGTAGAACACGCACATCGCTTCGACGAGGAAGCGGTGCTGCGCCGCGCCGGCCAGCGTGCGCACGCGCGCGAGCGTTGCCGTGACGAGCCGGCGCAGTTGCACGACCGCTTCCGCGCTCGACGAATAGCACGCCACGAAGTTCAACTCGCCGTGCTCGCGGTCTTCGGCTTGATCGATGAAATAGTCGAGCAGGATGTGGATCGCCGAGACGCCCGGGAAGTACGCCTTCACCGTCGCGTCGATCTCGTGTGCGTCCAGCCGCGCGCGGCCGGCCAATTCGATCAGCGCGAACACGGGAAGCGACGAGCCGCACGCGGCGGCGAACTCCCACCACGACAGGCCCGGGAATCGCTCGCGGTTACGCGCATACCACGCATCGCACGCGAGCTCGCGCGCGCCGGCAGGGCCGTGCTTGAGCACTTGTAAGTCGGCGTAGAAGCGCGCGATCTCAACGAGGTCGTCGCGCACCGCATGGTAGTTCGGCAGCGCGCGCAAGCCGGCCCGCGCCGCGTCGACGAGCGAGCGCAAGTAACCGCCGTCGTTGCCCGGCGGGCCGTCGCGATAATAGTCCTGCGGCTCGCGGCGGTCGTCGAGCGCATCGATCAGCGAAGCGTGCAGCGTCGCATACGCTTGCTGCGTGACGCCGGGCAGGCGGTCGCAGAGGTTGTCGAGGTAGTCGTAGATCGTCTCGATGGACGCGACGATCGCAATGTACCGGTGCGCCGCTTCGTGTGGCATGAACGTCGCGAGGATGCAGCCGCCCTGCACGTGGTAGGCCTTCTGGTCGATCGACGCGAGCGCTTGTTCGCGCAGCGCCCGGTCGGGGATGTGTTCGGCGCGCGCGCGGATCGCGGCGAGCTCGCGGCCCGCGCGCGGGATCACGCTGCCGACGAAGCGCGCCGTCGCGACCCAGCCGCGCGGGCCGAGCGCGAGGAAGCGCCGGATGCGGCTGGGCCGGCTGAACACGGTCGCCAGCGTGCGGCGCACGTCGCGCTTGAGCACCGCGGGGATGCGCGGCAGCTTGGGATGCTTAAAGCGCACCGACGAACCGTCCCGGCGCGAGCACGCCCTGCGGATCGAATGCCGTCTTGAGCGCGCGCATCGTCGCCAGCGTCGACGGCGGATCGCCCCACGCGTCGGCGCGCGCGGCAGGGCCCGCGGCGAGCACGGTTGCGCGCCCGAGGAGATCGCGAACCATTCGATCGATGCCCACCGATGGAGTGTCCCCGTTCACGCTCATGATCTCACGAACGCGCACGACGACGTCGCCGGTGCGCAGGTCCGCGATCGTTTCGGCGCCCGGGATCGCGGCGCGCACGCGCTGCGCGCGCGCGCCCGCTTCCGACGGCAGGCCGCGCGACAGCAAGGTCACCGAGGCGTCGCTTTCGCGCGCGACGTACGCGTCGAGCACCGCCTGGAACGCGCGCGCCGCGTCCTCGCCGTCGAGCAGCCGCGTCTCCGCGACACCCGCCGCGCCCAGCGCGGAGCGCAGCTCGCGCGTCCCGCGGTCGACGACGTGCTCCGATCCCTCGAGCAGCGCGATCAAGCGCGGGCGCGTGGTTCCGAGCGCTTCGCGAAAGCCGTCGAGCACGAGCAGCGCCGCAGGCTCGAGCACGAGCGCGCTCGCGTGCGCGATCGCCCGCTCGCGCTCGTCTTCATCGAACGGCGCGATTGCGAGCCGCCGCGCGCGCGGCGCGGGCAGCACCTTGAAGTTCGCGCGCACGATCACGCCGAGCGTGCCGTGCGAGCCGACGTAGAGCTTGCCCATGTCGTAGCCCGTCACGTTCTTGACGACCATCCCGCCTGTTTTCGCGAGCGTTCCGTCGGCGAGCGCGAGCGTTGCGCCGATCAGCAGATCGCGCGGGCGGCCGTACGCTGCGCGACGTGGTCCGGCCCAGCCGGCGGCGAGCGTGCCGCCCAGCGTCGCTTGCGACGCGAGCGGCGCATCGAGCGGGAGAAACTGCCCGTGCTCCGCGAGCGTGCGCGCGAGCGCCGCAAGCGTCGTGCCCGCGCCGGCGCCGACGGTGAGATCGCGCGGATCGTAGTCGTACAGCGCGGTCAGCTTTTTCGTCGACAGCGCGACGTCGTAGCGCGACGGCGCGTTCGACGCGCCCTGCAGCGTGCCGCCGCCGTGCACGACGACGGCTTCACCGGCCGTAGCCGCGGCCTGCAGCGTCGCAGCCAGCTCTTCGGGCGCTTTCGGCTCGAACACGCGCGCGGGCTGGAGCGTCCCCAGCGCGTACGGTCCGAGCGCGGTTCGCTTCGCGCGCGGCCGCTTCGCGATCACGAAGCCTGTCCTGAGCTCGTCGAAGCGGCGCCGACGCGGGCGCCGACTTCGCCGCACATCGCGCCGCTCGGGAAGATCTTGTCGGGGTTGAACGCGCGCATCGGGTCGAACACCTCGCGTACCTTGCCCATCGCGGCGAGATCGTCCGTGGAGAACACCAACGACAGCGTCTCTTTCTTCTCGTAACCGATGCCGTGCTCGCCGCTGATCGTCCCGCCCATGTCGATGCACGTGCGCAGGATATCGGTCCCCGCTTCGACCACCGCTTGCACCTGGCGCTTGTCCCGGCGGTCGAAGATCAGCAGCGGGTGCAAATTGCCGTCGCCTGCATGGAACACATTGCCCACCGGCAGCTGATAGTCGCGCGCGATTTCGTCGATCGCGTGCATCACCTGCGGCAGCTTGGTGCGCGGCACGCACGCGTCTTGGATGTAGTAGTTGGGCGCAATGCGGCCGATCGCGCCCGCGGCACCCTTGCGTGCAGCCCACAGCGCGTCGCGCTCGGTGCGATCGCGCGCCGCCCGCCACGACAGCGCGCCGTGCGCGCGTGCGATCTTCGCGAGCGCCGCTTCGCCGGCGGCGACGTCGTCTTGCGCGCCCGCGATCTCCACCAGCAGCACCGCGCCCGCGTTCTCGGGATAGCCGGCGTGATAGTGCGCTTCGACGGCGCGGGTGATCAGCGCGTCCATGATCTCGAGCGCGGTCGGCGTGAGCCCCGCGGCGATGATCGCCGACACTGCTTCCGAGGCCGCTTCGACGTCGGCGAACGCGGCGACGCACACGCGCACGGCCTCGGGCAGCTTCAGCAACTTCACCTCGACCTCGGTCACGATCCCCAGCGTGCCTTCGGAGCCGACGAGCACGCCGGTGAGGTCGTAGCCCGCGTCGTCGATCGAGGTGCGGTGCACGTCGCCTTGGGCGTCGACGTATTCCACCGCCAGCACGTGATTCGTCGTCGTGCCGTAGCTGAGGCAGTGCGCGCCGCCCGCATTCGTGCCGACGTTGCCGCCGATCGTCGAGATTTTCTGGCTCGACGGGTCCGGCGCGTAGAACACGCCGTGCGCCGCGATCGCGGTCGAAAGGTCGAGGTTGATGAGGCCGGGCTGCACGCGCGCGCGGCGGTTGCGCACGTCGAGCTCCACGAGCCGGTTCATCCGCGCGAAGGACACGACGAGCCCACCGCGCGACGGGACCGCGCCGCCGCACAGCCCCGTGCCTGCGCCGCGCGGGACGATCGGCTCCTCGCACTCCCGCGCGATCCGCACGGCGATGGCGATCTCGCGCGCGTCGCGCGGGACGATGGCCGCCGTGGGCAGCTTGTCCTCGGAGTACGCGTCGAAGGCGTACACGGCCAGGTCCTCCGGCGCAGTCCGGACGACGTCCGGGCCGAGCGCGTCGTGCAGACGCGAGGCGAACGGAGACACGGCCATGATCCGGTGCGCTACGGAGGGCGGAGGGCGAGTTCCTGGAAATGCGCTTGCTCGGTGTTCTTTTGGAAGAAGTGGTCGAAGCGAAAATCCGGCCGGCATAAGCCGCTGGTGCGGGTGCGAACCTCGGACGAGCAGCGGCAGGCCTATCGCGCGGTCGTCGAGTTCCCCGTCGTCTACGCCGTCGAAGGCCGCGCGGGCATGCGCACCGCGGTCGGCACCGACCTTTCCGCCGCCAGCCTACGCCTCATCGGCGACGAGGATCTCGTCGACGACACGCACGTCGACCTCCGCTTCACGCTCCCCAACCACCTCGTGCACGACGTCCACGTGGAGAAGGAGATCGTCGAGACGACGACCCGCGGGCGCTTGCAGAAGAAGATCATGGTCCCCCCCGACCCGTTCACCGAGATAACGGTGCGCGCCAAAGTGATCACGACGTTCCTGCGCCTGCGCCGCCGCAAGCTCGCCCACGGCCTGCAGTTCGTCGACGTGGCCGAGCAAACGACGGAAGAGATCCAGCGCTTCATCCATGTCTGGCAGATCCGCGAGCTGCGAGCCCGCGCCGCCCTGCGCGGCGAATAGACTTCGTCGCTCTTGACGAGCGGCGAAGTCCTCCCCGGCTTTGCCGGGTCCGAATGAGGAATTGATTTAATAAAGCAAATACTTCGACCGTAGCGTTTTGAACGCGCGCAGGCCCGGTGCCCAGGCTGCGACGATCGTGTCGGGTGAGGTGCCCGCGTCCAGCGCCAGGCGCACCGCGTCGGTGCCCCAGTCGCGGTCCATGATTTGCTCGTGCGCGACGTGGTATTTGCCTTGCGCGCGTGCGGCCGCGAGAATTTCGATCGCCGTGCGCACGTTGGGGAACGCGTGCGCGTCGGTCACGTTGATCGACACGCCGTGCAGCGTTTTGCCGGCCCAGAAGCCGCTCACCGGCGACCAGTCCGCCGGCTCGAACTCCACGCCTGGGATGCGGCGCGCGGCGAGCGCGTCGCGGAACGCGGCCGCGTCGAACGTGTAGCCGCCCGCGTACTCGAACGGGCGGTCCGTGCCGATGCCGTTGTTCACGCCCGCTTCGTCGACCAGGCCCGTCGCTAGGTAGACCAGCGTCGTGCGCGCGTAGGGCATGTTCGGCGACGTCGGCACCCACCGCAGGCCCGTGTCCGCCCACAGCATCTCGCGCGTCCAGCCTTGCATCGACACGACGCGCAACTTGCAGCCGATCGCGAAGTGCTCGTTGTACATGCGCGCGAGCTCGCCGACCGTCATGCCGTGCCGCTCGGGGATCGGGTAGAGTCCGATGAACGACTTGAACTTCGGATCGAGCACGGGGCCGTCGAGCAGCGTGCCGCCGATCGGGTTCGGCCGGTCGAGCACCCACACTTCTTTGCCGTACTGCGCCGCCGATTCCATCACGTAGGCCATCGTCGAGACGTACGTGTACGGGCGCGCGCCGACGTCCTGGATGTCGAACAGCAGCACGTCGATCCCGTCGAGCATTTCCCTGGACGGATGGCGCGTCTTGCCGTAGAGGCTGTGCACCGGCAAGCCGGTCTTCCCGTCGGTCGAGGAGCCGACGGTTTCGCCGGCGAGGACCGTGCCGCGGATGCCGTGCTCGGGGCCGAACAGTGCTTTCACCGCGATCTGTCCGTTGCGGTGCACCGCGTCGACGAGCGGTTCGCCGGTAGATAGTACGCCGCTCGGGTTCGTCACGATGCCGACGGTGCGCCCGCGCAGCTCGCGCCACGCGTCACGCACGAACACGTCGTCGCCTAGCGCGACGGCGGGCTTCTCGCTCATGGCACGCGGCGCCCGCGCGACGGGCTCGGTGGCGCGTGCGGCGCGCGGCGCGACGAGCGCGGCTGCACCGGCTGCGACCAAAAACGAACGGCGCTGCATGCTAGACGAACTCCGGGTGGGCGGTGGCGGGGATCAAGTGCGCCTGCGCGGCGCGTGCGAACAGGTCGTCGACCGCGGCGATGCCCGTCTCGCCGACGTCGTCGCTGTACTCGTTGACGTACAGGCCGATGTGCGCGCGCATCACGTCGTCGTTCATCTCGAACGCGTGCGCGCGCACGTAGGCGATGATGTCGCGTTCGCGCTCGCGCGCGAAGCGCAGGCTGCGCCGGATCGCGTCGTCGATGGCGCGCGCATCCGTATCGGAGACGTCGCGCCGTACGAGGATCGCGCCGAGCGGGATCGCGTTGCCCGTCGTCGCCTCCCACCAGTCGCCCAGATCGATGGCGGACACGAGCCCCGCATGCTGGTACGTGAAGCGCGATTCGTGGATGATGAGCCCACCGGCGACCTCGCCGTTGCGCACCGCGTCGACGATGCGGTCGAACCGCATCTCGGCGGTGCGCGGCTCGCGCCCCAGCGCGAGGCGCAGCAGCGCGTACGCCGTCGTAAAACGGCCGGGGATCGCGAACACGGCGTCCTCGCCGAAGTCCGTCAGCAGCGGTGCCTTGCCGTCGGCGCCGGGCTGCGCGATCACCAGCGGGCCGCAGCCGCGCCCGAGCGCGCCGCCGGCGCGCAGGATGCGGTACTTGTCGAGCAGATACGGGATTGCGCCGTAGCTCACTTTCGTGAGCTCGTAGCGCCCTTCGCGCGCGGCGAGGTTGAGCGCCTCGACGTCGTCGAGCACCACGTCGACCTGCGGCGCACCGTCGAGCAGCCCGTTGGTGAGCGCGGCGAAGATGTACGTGTCGTTGGGGCAGGGCGAATAGGCGAGCGAATAGCGTTTCCGGTGCGTGTCTGGCGTGGTCATCCCGACAGCAGAACGTCGAGCAGCGCGTCGGTCGTTGCAACCGCGGCGGTCGCCCCGGCGCGAAAGTTCCATTCATTGGACGACCGCTCGCCCACGAGGTTCGACACGCCGCGAATCTCGATCGATCGCACGCCGGCCGCTTGTGCTGCGCGCAGCACGGCGAAGCCCTCCATCGACTCGACGTCCGACCGAAAGCGGTAGGCGAGCGCGAGCGCGCGCGCGGTGGTGCTCGTGACGGTCGCCGACGTGACGCCGCGCCCGACGATCACCGGGATGAGACCGCCGATGAACGGCGCCAGCAGCGACGGGTGGGCTTCGACGTGGCGCACGAGCTCGAGCCCGCCCGGCAGCGGGAACGCGCTGCCGTCCTCGAGTCCCAGATCGGCGAAGTCCTCGCGCGAGCACACGACGGCGTCGCCGACGGTGCAGCGGTCGCGAAAGCCGCCGGCGATCCCCGCGTTGATCACGGCGTCGTACGGCGCCGCGCCCAGCGCGCGCGCGGTGCCGAACGCCGCTTCAACGGGACCGACGCCCACGGCTACGACGTCGACGCCGTCACGCGCGCCGAGCGCGGCCAGCTCCTGCGCTACCGCGCAGACGACGAGGATGCGGACGCGGGCACCAGATGGCTCGCGACCCACAGCGGGCCGACGAGCAGATGCAACAGGTTCGTGAGAAACGCCGGCGACTTGCCTTCGTACGCGTGCCCGATGAACTGGAAGATCCAACCGACGACGAACGCCGCAACCGCGAACGGCCACATGAGGTACGCGGCGATCACGTACAGCACGACCATGCCGATGACGGCGACGAACGCCGCGGTGCGCACTTCGCGCCCCAGCGCGAGGTAGTAGACCGACGTCGCGACGATCGCGAGCGCGGCGAGGTCGACGTGGACGCTCGCGCCGGAGATCCCGACCAGCCGCAGCAGCGCGATGATGCCGAGCACGATCAGCGGGATGCCGATCTCGTGGCAAATCAGATTGCGCCGGTCGCGATGATACGCGCCGTATTCGGCAAACAGCCGGCTTCCTGACGTCATGGAGATCACCTCACGCCGATGAACTTGTGCGTCTGCAGCGAGAGGCGAAGCCGTTGCGGGTTGCGTTTCGCGGCCTCGACCGCGAGCTCGACGTTCGCCGGCTTGTTGCCCTCCGGCTGCAAGAACAGCGGGGTGGTTTCGGGGAACGCGCCGATCCATTCCTCGGGCACGCGGCCGTCGACGATCAGCTTCGCCTCGTTCGCGCGCCGCGCCATGGCCGGCGCGAGGCGCTCTTTGGGCGACACGGTGAGCCACACGTCGTCAGGCAGCTCGGTGGCGAGCGTGCCGTTCGACTCGATGTGCACGCGCCGCCCGTCGGCGCGCAGCGCGTCGATGAGCGCGCGCGTTTCGCGCTGCGCGAGCGGCTCGCCGCCCGTCAGGATGACCATCGGGCACGCGCCGCCTTCGGCGCGCACGCGCTTCACGACGCCGCCGCCCGAATCCAGGAATTTCAGCGCGTAGTCGGTGTCGCAGAACGCGCAGCTGAGGTTACAGCCGGCGAGGCGGACGAAGACCGCGGGTGTCCCGGTCCACGTCCCCTCGCCTTGCACGCTGTAGAAGATCTCAGCGAGTTGGAGCACCCGTCTTTCTTAGTATCTGCGGCCGCGCGAGGCCTGCGGGCGCGCGCTGACGACCTGGACGCTGACGGAGGAGTTCGCCGGGATCGTCACGTTCTGCTTCGCGTTCTTGGCGTAGATGTAGCCGCCGGCCGCACCGAGCAGGCCGCCCGCGTTGGTGCCGACTTTCTTGCCGACGATGTTGCCGAGGATCATGCCGGCCACCGCGCCGCCTACTTCGTTCACGGCGTTGCTCTTCGTGTTCTCGGTGATGCCCAGCGTGCGTCCCGCGAGCTGATAGGTGTTGCCCGAGCGCGTCTTGAGCGTGTCGTACGTGATGGACACCTTGCCGGGCGTGCCTTGGCCGGCCGGCTGCACGTCGTCGACGTGGGCGTAGATCGTGGCGCCGGTGACGTTGTTGTCCTGCGAGTGCACGTTCGAGATGGTGACGCGCTGCCCCACGACGGCGTCTTTGGAGCTGACGTTCTGATCGATCGTGCCGACCAGGGTGGTGCCCGGCGTGATGGCTGCGGACGCGGCGAGCGGGATGAATGCGACGGCGGCTGCCGTGAGAACGAGTGCGAGTTTACGAATCATCTGTGTTGGAGCCTCTCTTGGCTTGACTGGGGTCCGTTACGAGCGTACTGTACCCGGACTCGGCTCGGCGGATCACCCCTCTCACAACGATGCACGCGCTCGAAGTCTCCCACAGCGCCGGCTCAGCGCGACGTAATTTGCGGTCGGGTTGTCCAGCAGCTCGTTGAGCGACCGGTGGTCGAACCTGAAGGACTTGCGGATTTGCACGGCCCACGGACTTCGCCGTGACCATGAATCGCGTACGATGAAGGATCCGCGCGTCGACCCGATCTCGCCCGAGCAGCGCGCCGAGCCCGTCGTCGTCGTCCCGTACGACCCGGCGTGGCCCGCGGCGTTCGCGCGCTTGCGCGACCGCCTCGCGCCGGCGCTCGGCGAATTGGCGGTCGGGATCGAGCACGTCGGCAGCACGGCGGTCCCCGGTTTGGATGCAAAACCCATCATCGACGTCGACGTCGTGATCCGCCACACCGATGATTTCGGCGCGGTGGTCGAGCGGCTGGCGACGCTCGGCTACGAGCACCTCGGCGACCTCGGCATCGCGGGCCGAGAGGCGTTTCGCGCGACGCCGGATCAGCCGCGGCACCACCTCTACGTCTGCGCTGCCGGCGCGCCGGCGCTGCAGGCGCACCTCGCACTCCGCGACGCGCTGCGCGCCGACCCGCAGCTCGCGACGGCGTACGCGGCGCTCAAACGCGAGCTCGCCGAGCGCTACCGCGACGACCGCGACTCGTACGCCGAGAGCAAGAGCGCGTTCATCGCGTCGGTGCTGCGCGGCGCGCGGGAACGGCGCGAACGGCGCCGCTAGGCGGACGCTACCGGCCGCGGTGCGGCAGCGTGTCCTTTGCGCGCCGCAGGTGAACCGCGTTCGCGCGGTAGTCGAACCACAGCTCGTACGACCGCAAGAGATCGGTGCCGACGATGCCGTCGACGTCTTCGGTGCCGAGGTCGGCGTTGGACACGTCCGCCGTGGCGTCACGCGTCCAGATACCGCCCAGCTCGAACGTGGGCAGGCGCGTCGTTTCCGCGTTCGCGAAGCCCCCCATCCCGCGCACGTGCATCGTGCTTGCGACGCGGTCGGGCGTGAAATCGCCGCGCTCGGCGAACAGCGTCTCGAACACCGTGCGGTTCGCGCCGGTGTCGAGGACGACGCGGCCGTTCGCATTGCCGGCGCGCACGTGCACGGCGGGGGTCTTGTCGTCGAGGCCGATGCCCACGGTGGCCGTGTCCGGCGGCGCACGAAAGTGGTCCGGCACCAGCGCTTCCGCGAAGTTCTTGTGCAGGTCGAGGTGCACGACGGTGTCGGCGAAGAAGTCGAACCCCAGCAGGCCCGCAAGCCGCGTGTGGTTGTCGATGTGGAACGGCACTTGCACCACGCGCGTGACGACGTTGCGCATGCGCAACCCGCCGATGGTCATTTGCGGTACGATCGTCGTCGTCTCCGGAAAGGTGCCGAGCGTCGCACCGATGCGCTTGCCGTAGGACTCCAGGCTCTGCTGCTCCACGACGAACGGATCGATCACGATCCCCGCCGCGCCCGTGTCGAGCAAGAAGTCGTACGCGCCGCGGCCGACGATCACGCGCACCACCGCAAGGCCGTTGACGAACCGCACCGGCAGCCGCACCGTCGCCTCGCGCGCGGGGAACTCCACGATGCGGCGCGACGGCGGAATGTCGACGTCCTTGAGGTCGGGCGTGGTGTCCAGCGTCCGGGTCGTGAGGATCTGCTCGCGCTCGTTCCCTAACGAGTCCGTCGTGCGCACGCGCGACGGCTCGGGGATGCCCTCCACCGAACGGTAGTCGTCGTAGGTGCTCGTGTAGCGGCGGCGCCGCTCGACGTACTCGCGGCGCGCGATGTTACCGGTCCGCTTGTCGATGTAGAGCCACTCGTGGCGGCCCGCGGGCGGGTTGACCTCGACGACGTACGCATTGAACGCGACGGAGTCGCCGATCACGTGGACGCTGCGGTCCTCGGCGGGATCGCGGAACGCGCGGTCGCTGACGGCGTCGCGTTGCTCGTGCACGCCGCCGTAGGTGAACGTGATGCCGTTACGGTTTTGCTCCCATCGCAGGCCACGAAACACGCCGCGCTCGTACGTCAGGGGCCCCAGCGACGTCGTCTCGCGCACGTCCTTGCCGAGCCGGTTGACCTTGTACGAACCGACGATGCCGTCTTGGAAGAGCCGCCAGTCCTCGAGGATCGTGAGGCTGCGGGTGTGGTCGCGGCGCGAGCGGTCGTAGAGCGCGCGGACCCGGGCGAGCGTTGCGCTCGATGGGATCACGCCGCTGGGCTCGTCGTCGATCGCCGCGAGTACGGGGGCGGCGGTGACGGCGAACGCGGCGAGGAGCATTGCTCCCCGCCGCGCGCGTGTGGTTAAAGTGATCCCGCCGGGCCCATCGCTTCAAGCCGCTTCTTGAGATCGCTCAAGAAGCCGCTCGCGACGGCTCCGTCGACCACCCGGTGGTCCAGCGAGAGGCAGACGTTCATCATCGAGCGGATCGCGATCGCGTCGTCGTCGCGCACGACGGGCCGCTTCACGACGGCTTCGGTCGTCACGATCCCGGTTTGGCCCGGCACCAGGATCGGCGCCGAGAGGATCGAGCCGTTCGCGCCGGTGTTGTTCACGGTGAACGTCCCGCCCGCGAGATCGTCGGCGCCGAGCTTGCCGCGCCGTGCTTTGTCGATCAGCTCGCCCGCCGCTAGCGCGATCCCCTTGATCGAAAGCTGGTCGGCGTGGCGGATCACCGGCACGATGAGGTTGCCGCCGGCCGCGATCGCGAGCCCGACGTTGACGTCGCGGTGCACGCGGATGCCCTCGTCGGTGAACGACGCGTTCATGAGCGGAAACGCCGCCAGCGACTTCGACCGCGGCGCGCACGAAGAACGGCAGCAGCGTCAGCTTCACGCCGTACGCCTTCTCGAACGCGTCCTTCTCGCGCGCGCGCCACTTCCACACGTTGGTGACGTCGACTTCGGTCATCGTCCACGCATGCGGCGCGGTATGCTTGGACTCCACCATCCGCTGCGCGATGATCTTGCGCGCCTGCGTCAGCGGAATGAGATCGCCCGGTTGTGCACCCGCATACGCCGGCTTCGCCGTGCCGGGCGCCTTTGGCGGGGCGGTCGCGCCCGGCGCGTTCAGCGCCGGCGCGACGGCGCCCGCAGCGGCGGGCGCCGCGGGGGCCGTGTATTCAGCGTTATCTGCCGTGATCGTCGCGGCGACGGCCGCGCTCGGGCCCGCTTTCGCCGCCGCGAGGATGTCGTTCGCCGTGATGCGGCCGTTGTTGCCCGTGCCTTGCACGCGGTTGAGATCGATTCGGTGCTCGCGGGCAAGACGCCGTACTGCGGGGGACGTGCGGACGCCGTTGCCGAGCAGCATGCCGTTGTCGGTAAGGATCTTCTGCTGCGGCGACGACGCGCCGTCGTGCGTGATGATCTTTTCGGCGGGTACGCTCGAGCCGTTGCTCGGCGCGCTGAACGTAGGACCGCTCAGACCGACGTTGCCGCCGGGGACCGGCTCATCGCTGGCCTGATGGTTCGCTTCGGCGTTGGATGCGTTGCTCGCGACTTGCTCGGACGGCGACGCGCTGCCGTTGGGCGCCGGCGTGGCTTCCGCCGCGACGTCGTCGATGATCGCGATCGGCGCGCCCGTCGGCACCGTCTCGCCTTCCTTGACGATCAGCTCGCGGATCACGCCGGTGACCGGCGAGGGGACTTCGGCGTTGACCTTGTCGGTCGACACCTCAACGAACGCTTCGTACTTCTCGACGCTGTCGCCCGGCTGTTTCAGCCACTGCGCGACGGTGCCTTCGGTGACCGTCTCGCCGAGCTGCGGCATCGTGATGGTGGTCGCCATCAGAACTTGGCCAGCTCTCTCATTGCTTCGACCATCTCCTCGGTGGAGGTCATGAACTCTTCCTCCAGCGGCGCCGCGTAGCCCATCGCCGGAACGTCGGGCCCCGCGAGCCGGCGGACCGGTGCGTCCAACTCGAAGAACGCTTCCTCGGCGACCATGGCGCTGATCTCCGCGCCGATCCCGCCGAACTTGTTGTCCTCGTGGATGATGAGCAGCTTGCGGGTCTTGCGCACGGACTCCAAAATCGTGCCTTTGTCCATCGGCCGGATCGAGCGCAGATCGACGA
>CAWBVR010000035.1:0-182098 GCA_963792235.1 Vulcanimicrobiota bacterium | reverse complement strand
CGATCGCGCGCACGCTGTTCGCCTCGCTGGAACCGACGGTGCTCGTCGACGCGCTGCTCTCGGGCGTGCACGAGCTGGTCGACGGGCGTGCGACGCTGTACGCGCCGCGCCCGCGCGGCGGCTTCGCGGCGACCACCGATCTGTCGTCGCGCGACGACGCGCCGCCCGGCGACGACTTCGTCGCGCTGGCGTCGCGCAGCGACGTCTGCGTGCTCGACGAGCTGGAGCACCGCGCGGCGGTGCGCGTGCCCGGCTCCGGCGGCGGCACGGCCTACGTGCTCGACGTGCAGCGCGACACAAAGCTCGGCACGGCCGACGTGTTCGCGCTGGGGCTGCTGGGCCAGTACTTCGCCGTCGCCGCGCGCAACGTCGAGCTGTACAAAGAGCTCGCGTCGCGGCGCGACGCGGTCGTCGAGCTCAACCAGGTGAAGAACGACCTCATCGCGATGCTCGCGCACGACTTCAAGGGCCCGCTCACGACGATCGTCGGCTTCGCCGACGTGCTCGCGGAGGACGACCGCTTCGACAGCGAGTCGCGCCAGTATCTCGGCATGATCTCGTCGAGCGCGATGCGGCTCGCGTCGCTGGCGACCGACACGCTCGCGCTGTCGCGGCTGGAGCAGAACGAGCTCGCGCTCGTGCTCGCCGACGTCGACTGATCGCGCTCGTGCGCGACGTCGTGCGCGTGTTCTCGGTCACGCGGCCGATCGATCTGCGCGTGTCGGGCGCGCCGCTGGTGGTCAACGGCGACGAGGCGCGGCTGCGCCAAGTCGTCGAGAACATCGTCGGCAACGCGATCAAGTACTCGCCGGGCGGCGAGCCGGTCGAGGTCGCGCTGCGCGCGCGGGTGGGCGGCGTCGAGTTCACCGTGCGCGACCGCGGGATCGGCATCCCCGACGGCGAGCGCGCGAAGCTGTTCGGCCGGTTCGCGCGCGCCAGCAACGCGCGCGCGCTCGGCATCGGCGGCACCGGCTTCGGACTGTACCTCACGCGCACGATCGTCGAGCTGCACGGCGGCACGATCGGGGTCGACTCGGTGGAAGGCCAAGGCTCCACGTTCCGCGTGTTCGTGCCGGCGCGGCCCGCGCACCGCACGGTCGCGTCGCGCCGCATCGCGCTGCTCGACGTGGACGGCGACGCGCGCTCGTACGTCGCGCACACGCTGCGCGACGACGGCTACGCGGTCACGGTCGCGACCGGCGGCGAAGAGCTGCTGCGCACGATCGCCGACGGCCACTTCGACGTCGCGCTGGTCGACGCCGACCGGCTCGGCATGTCGGCCGAGACGTTCGTCGCGCGCGCGAACGGCACGCCGCTGGTGCGCATCGGCGTGCGCATGCCGGCCGCGCGCGACGGCTGGGACGCGTTTCTCACCAAGCCGTTCCTGATGAAAGACCTCTACGGCGCCGTCGACACGGCGCTCGACCACGCCAACGGCCGGCGCTGAACGCGGTCCAGTCGCTCACGCCGGCCCAGCTCGCGACGTTCTTGCTGCACGTCGCCGTCGTGCGGCTGCCGTTCATGCCGCGCGGCCCGATCTTCCGCATTCGCTGAAGCGCCGCCGTGAAAGCGACGTGAAAGCCGCGCCGCTACGATGGGGGGGCGGCAATGAGTTGTCGCGACATCACCGCCTCCGCAGAAAGCGCAGATCACCATGAAAACACGTTCGCAATCAGCCTTCGCTCGCATCGCGTCGAGCATCACGACGGCGCTGGTCGCCGCAGTCGCAGTCTCCACCGCCACGGCCGCTCCCGCCGCCGCCGCAGGCGACAATATGATGTACAATCTCACCGGCCAGCCCGCGCTCTGTACGATCGAGCAGCACGGTCCGTATGGCGGCGTGTCCTGGCAGAGCACGCTCGACCTCAACATCGACCGGGCGTCGTCGTACAAAGGCCACATCGTCGCCTACCGCTACAAGACGTTCGGCAGCGGGCAGTGGACCAATTGGTTCGTGCCGGGCTACAACGACATCGCCACGAAGTTCTACGTCCCGGGCAACTCGCTCGAGCGCAATTGGTCGATCTTCCAGGACCACACGCACGAGTTCATCATCTGCCGGTAGCCCACGCGAAGGGCGGCCGGTCCAGCGCGGCGATCAACGCCGCCGGGTCGGCGTAGACCGCGTCCGCGGCGCGCAACGTCGCCGGGTCGTTGCCGCCGCACAGCAGCGCCACGCACGCCACGCCCGCGCGGTGCGCGGCTTCGACGTCGTATTGCGTGTCGCCGACCATCACCGCGTCGCTCGCCGCGACGCCCGCCTTTTTCAGCGCCGCGCCGATGATGTCGGGATCGGGCTTGGAGTCCGTTGCGTCGTCGCCGGTCGCGGCAACGTCCACCAGCGGGCCGAGATCGCCGCGCGCCAGCAAGCCGTCGAGTTCGCTCTTCTTCGCGGACGTCGCGACGACGACGCGCGCGCCGCGCGCGCGGACCGCTTCGAGCAGCTCGCGCGCGCCGCGCGTCGGCGGGATCGTGTCCAGCTCGCGCTCCTTGAAGATGCGCTTGCGGGCCTCGCCGATCGCCTTGCCTTCCGGGCTGTCCTCTTCCAGCCCGGGGACGAGCTCCGGCAGGACCTTGTCGCCGCCCATCCCGATCAGCGGGCGGACCCGTTCGAACGGCACCTCGTGCCCGTGTTCGGCGAGCGCCGCGACCCAGGCGCGGGCGTGTTGGTCGTTGGAGTCGATCAGCGTTCCGTCGACGTCGAAGAGTACGGCTCGAGTCACGGGGATCGTCGTACCCGTCGCGAAGCCGTCCCGACCCAGCTTGCTCCCCGTTCACGCGAGGAAATCTTGGCCAGCACGAAACGCCCCACGATCGACCTCACCTCGCTCCTCGCGGGGGCCGCGAACGCGATCGGCAAGCGCGTCGGGCCGCTGCCGAACGTGCTCTCGAAGCGTTCGCAGAATCTGACGTCGCGGATCTCCGACGCCAAGAAGTCGCCCGGCGTGTGCCCGTACTGCGCCGTCGGCTGCGGCACGATGGTGTACAGCAAGGGCAACGAGATCCTCGACATCGAGGGCAACCCCGACTCGCCGATCAGCGGCGGGACGCTGTGCCCCAAAGGCGCGGCGACGTTCCAGCTGCACGTCAACCCGAACCGCTGGACGACGGTGAAGTACCGCGCGCCGTTCGCGAGCGAGTGGACCGACGTGCCGTACGAGTGGGCGATGGACCGCATCGCGGAGCGCGTCAAGGACACGCGCGACCGCACGTTCACGGAGTTCGACGAGCAGGGCCGGCGCGTCGCGCGCACGACCGCGATCGCGTCGCTCGGCGGCGCGACGCTCGACAACGAAGAGAACTACCTCATCGCGAAGCTCTTCCGATCGTGGGGCGCGGTCTTCGTCGAGAACCAGGCCCGCATTTGACATAGCTCGACGGTGCCCGGTCTGGGCACCCTCTACGGCCGCGGCGGCGCGACGACGTTCCTGATGGACCTCGAGCACGCCGACCTCATCATCATCCAGGGGTCGAACTTCGCGGAGAACCACCCCGTCGGTTTCCGTTTCGTCACCAAGGCGAAGGAACGCGGCGCGAAGGTGATCCACATCGACCCGCGCTTCACGCGCACCAGCGCGCTGGCCGACCAGTACCTGCCGATTCGCAGCGGTACCGACATCGCGTTCACCGGCGGCATCATCAACTACGTGCTTCAGAACAACGCGTATTTCAAAGAGTACGTGGTCAACTACACCAACGCGAGCTACATCGTCGACGAGCGCTTCGCCGACACCGAAGACCTCGACGGCATCTTCTCCGGCTTCGATCCCGACAAGGGCACGTACGATCCGAAGACGTGGAAGTACGAGCTCGACGAGAGCGCAGGGCGGCGAGACGAGCGAAGCGAACGGCAGCGCCCTCGATGCGCAGGGCGGCGGCACGTCGGCCGCGAGCGGCGGCCATCCCGAGCACGGCACGAAGCGGCCGAAGAAAGACCCGACGCTGCAGCACCCGCGCTGCGCGATCAACCTCATGCGCAAGCACTTCGCGCGCTACACGCCCGAGATGGTCGAGCGCATCTGCGGCACGCCCAAAGATCAGTTCATCGAGCTGTGCAAGCTCGTCGTCGCGAACAGCGGCCGCGACAAGACGATGACGTACTGCTACGCGATGGGCTGGGCGCAGCACACCGTCGGCGTGCAGAACATTCGCGCCGCGGCGACGCTGCAGGCGCTGCTCGGCAACACCGGGCGCCCGGGCGGCGGCATCATGGCGCTGCGCGGGCACGCGTCGATCCAGGGCTCTACCGACATCGCGACGCTGTACGATCTCTTCCCGGGCTACATCAAGTCGCCGTCGCTCGAACGCGGTGAAGACTCGTTCGAGAACTGGAAGAAGAACTGGGCGAACCCGACCGGCTGGTGGTCGAATTGGCCCAAGTACGCGGTGTCGCAGATGAAGGCGTGGTTCGGCGACGCCGCGACCGCGGAGAACGGCTGGGCGTTCGACTACCTTCCGAAGAACACGGGCGATCACTCGCACATGCCGATGTTCTTCACCATGAAGGACGGCGGCATCGAAGGCCTGATTCTGTGGGGCCAAAACCCCGCGGTCGGCGGGCAGAACGCCGCGCTGCAGCGCGCCGCGCTCGGCAACCTGAAGTGGATGGTATGCCAGGACATCTTCGAGACGGAGACGGCGGCGTTCTGGAAGCGCGAAGGCGTCGATCCCGCGACGATCGGCACGGAGATCTTCTTCATGCCGGCAGCGGGCGTCGCTGAGAAAGCCGGACTCGTTCACGAACACGATGCGCCTGCTGCAATGGCACGAGAAGGCCGTCGATCCGCCGGACGACGCGCGCAGCGATCTGTCGCTCGCGTACAACCTCGGGCTGCGCGTGAAGAAGCTCTACGCGGACTCGACGCGCGCGATCGACCGGCCGATCCTCGACATGACGTGGAACTACGAGCACGACGATCCGCACGAGCGCGCGCTGGGCGAGCCCGACGCGGAGAAAGTGCTGCGCGAGATCAACGGCTACGTCGTCGCGACCGGCGAGCACATGAAAACGTTCGCCGATCTGAAAGACGACGGCACGACCGCCGCCGGCGCGTGGATCTACACCGGCTGCTTCCCGGCGCCGGGGCAGAACAACACGCGCCGCCGCAACGGCGACGGCTGGGTGTCGCTCGAGTGGGCGTGGGCGTGGCCCGCGAACCGCCGCAACCTCTACAACCGCGCGTCCGCCGATCCCGACGGCAAGCCGTGGAGCGAAGAGAAGAAATACGTCTGGTGGGACGAGGACCAGAAGAAGTGGACGGGCCTCGACGTGCCCGACTTCCCGGTCGCCAAGCCGCCGTCGTTCCGCGCGCAGCCCGGCGCGAAAGGCATGGACGCGCACGACGGCACCGCGCCGTTCTTATGCAAGAGTACGCTGCGAGATCTTCGCTCAGCACTCCCGTCGCCAAGCCGCCGTCGTTCCGCGCGCAGCCCGGCGCCAAAGGCATGGACGCGCACGACGGCACCGCACCGTTCTTGATGCAGGAGTACGGCGTCGCGGAGATCTTCGGCGTGCAAGGCACGGTCGACGGACCGTTCCCGACGCACTACGAACCGCGCGAGTCGCCGGTGCCCAACGCGCTGTACCCGCACCAGCAGACCAATCCCGTGCTCAAGGAATGGCGCCGTCGCGACAACCCGTATCACGCGATCGGTGACCCGAAGTATCCGTACGTGCTTTCGACGTACCGCCTCACCGAGCACCACCTCACCGGCGCGATGACGCGCTGGAACTCGTGGCTCGCCGAGCTGCAGCCCGAAGCGTTCTGCGAGATGTCGCCCGAGCTCGCGGTCGAGCTCGGCATCCGCAACGGCGACTGGGTCACGGTGTCGACGGCGCGCGGCGAGGTCGAAGCGAAGGCGATGGTCACGGGGCGCATCGCGCCGTTCAAGATCGGGCCCAAGCAGTGGGTGCACCAAGTCGGCATGCCGATACACTTCGGCTATCAGGGTTTGGTGACGGGCGATTCGGCCAACGTGCTGCCGCCGATGGTCGCCGATCCGAACGTGTCGATCCACGAGGCGAAAGTGTTCACGTGCAACGTGAGGCTCGGCCGCCGCGGCGCGTCGCACGAAGGGCCGACGTGGCTGCCGGTGCCGGCCGACGAGCAGACGCCGCTGGGCAAACCCGAGCGCGGCGGCCGCATCGAAGCGGGAACCGCGGAGCAGCTCGACAGCGAGATCGCGTCGCCCAGCGAGATCATGGCGGGCTCGCGCCGCCGCCATGACCTCGACCACCAAGAAAGTGAAGGCTGATGGAACGCGTCGTTGACGGCACCGTGACCGAGACCACCGCCATGGGCTTCTTCACCGACGTCACGCTCTGCATCGGCTGCAAAGCGTGCGAGGTGGCGTGCAAGCAGTGGAATCAGCTCCCGTCCGACGGGTACGCGCTGACCGCCAATTCCTACGACAACACGTCGCGCTTGTCGTCGACGACGTGGCGCCACGTCGCGTTCGTCGAGCAGATGGACCGCGAAGTTCCCGCGGCGTCGCGCTGGATGATGATGTCGGACGTGTGCAAGCACTGCACCAACGCGGGCTGCCTCGAGGCGTGCCCGACGGGCGCGATCGTGCGCAACGAGTTCGACGACGTCTACGTGCAGCCCGACGTGTGCAACGGCTGTGGCTACTGCGTGCCGTCGTGCCCGTTCGGTGTGGTCGCCGTGCAGCCGAAGTCGGGTGTCGCGCAGAAGTGCACGCTCTGCTACGACCGCCAGAAAGACGGCATGGAGCCGGCGTGCGCGAAGTCGTGCCCCACCGACTCGATCTTGTTCGGGCGCGTCGACGAGCTCCGCGTGAAAGCGGAGGCGCGCGTGGCGAACCTTCGCGCGCAGGGCAAAGAAGTGCGCCTGTACGGCGTCGACGGGGAGGAGACGCGCGACGTCGGCCCGCTCAACGCGTTCTTCCTGATCCCCGACCGCCCCGAAGTTTTCAACCTGCCGCCCAAGCCCGTGCTGCCGTCGCGCTTCCAGCCGGCCGCGTACACCTCGGGTCTGCTCGCGGCAGCGGCCTTGACGCTGCTCGGGACGCGCGTGTTCCGCCGTACCGGAGACGCCGCGTAGTGCAGACGTCGCAACCGCACGGCCAGAACTACTCCGCCGCGGGCAACTTTTCGCCCGACGCCGTCGCGGCGTCGATGCAGCGCAACGACGGCGGGTTCGGGCGCGACCAAGAGACGTACTTCGATCACCCCATCTTGCGCAAGGCGCACTGGGGCTCGGACATCTCCGTGTACTTCTTCGTGGGCGGCGCCGCCGCAGCGAGCGCCGCGCTCGCGTCGCTCGCGAAGCGCGGCGGCGACCCCGGCGACGCGGAACTCGTGCGCAACGGCCGCTACGCCGCGCTGGCCGGCGCGATGCTGAGCGGTGCGCTGCTGGTGAAGGACCTCGGACGCCCCGAGCGTTTCCTGAACATGCTGCGCATCGTGAAGCTGAAGTCGCCGATGTCGGTCGGCGTCTACGTGTTGATGATGTTTTCCACCAACGCCGGGTTCGCTGCGCTCGAGCAGGCGCGCGAGGACGGGCTCGTCCCGCTCAACCCGTTCGGCTGGCTCGCAAAACCGTTGCGCGCGCTGACCGGCGCGCCGTCGGCGGCGCTGCTGTCGACGTACACCGGCGTGCTGGTTGCGGCCACCGCGATCCCGGCGTGGTACACGGGGCGCCGCCACATCCCGGCGATCTTTGCGTGCTCCGCGGCGTCGAGCGGCGCCGCGTTGCAGGGTTTGCTGCTCGCGCTTTTCGGCGGCTCGCCGCGCACCGGCAAGAAGCTGGAGACGATCGAGCTGTTCGCGTCGCTCGCCGAAGCCGCACTGCTGCTCGATTGGGAGCGCCGCGCCGGCGATGCGGCGTCGCCCGTGTTCACGGGCAAACGGGGCAGGAAGCTCAGGACGTTCACGTTAGGGTTGGGCATCGCGCTGCCCGCGCTGCTGAACCTGCCGTCCGTGCTGTCGCGCAAGAGGCCGGCGAAGCACCACCGCCTGCGTACGCTGCTCACGTCGTCGCTGGCGCTGCTCGGCGGTTACGTGCTGCGCGAAACCGTGGTGTATGCGGGCCGCGACTCCGCGGACGATCCGCGCGCGTACCTGCGCCACCCCGAATGAGCGCGCGCCGCTAACTGCTCAGCGCGTACTCGCGCTCCGCTTCGAACCACTCGCGTGATTGGTCTCCCATCCACGCGCACGACAGCATCCCGCTCCGGTGAAACACCAGCGTCGTCGGAAAGATCAAATCCTCGTTCTTGAAGACCGCCGGGACGGTCAGCATTCCGCGGTGCATTGCGATCGGGTACGGGATCGCGAACTCCTTGCGATACGCGCGCACGTCGTTGTCGTGTTCCTGGATGTCGATGCCGATGACCGCGGTATCGTCCGGATGCGCGCGCGCGAACGCGACGACGTCGGGCTGCTCGACGCGGCACGGACCGCACCAGGTCGCGAACACGTTGACGAAGACGGCCTTGCCTCGGTACGCGCTGAGCCGGAACTCGGGTCCGTCGAGCACCTCCATCTTCCACTCGACCGGCTTGCCCTCGGGTATGCGCGTGATGCCGTTCGCGCCGTGCACGTGCGCCTTGGGCGACGGACGCGGCTTCGGCGAGGGTTTGCCCGAGGGTGTAGCCGCGGGCTGGACGAGGGATTCGGCGGACGCTTCGGGCGCCGGCTCATCGGCGCGCGCGATCAGCGGTGCCGCCACGAGCGAAGACGACGCGCCTAGCACGAATTGCACCCGCGAGATCATGCTGCGACAGTACGGCGCGGACCGGCACGATCCCGGCCTACGCAATCTTACGGAATCGCTGGACTTCGCGGGCCCGGCGCGCTAGGCTTGTCCCACAGCGGCCGCTCGGCCGCCCTCTGTCGAGGGGATTTTACCATGACCGAACGTCGCCCCAACTATGTCGGGATCATCGCCGGCACCATCGTGCTGTTCGCCTTCGGCGCCATCTGGTACATCGCGCTCGGCGGTGCCTGGCAGGCTGCGGTCGGCACGCCGAAGGACGTGCTGGCCGGCGCGGGCTTCTGGCCGTTCGTGATCTCGTTCGTCGCCGGGCTGCTGGTGTCGTACTGCTTCGACAACATGCTGTGGCACTACGAGCGCGCCGACGCGTTGAAGGGGGCGCAGGTGGGGCTGTTGGTCGGCGTGTGCGTCTACGTGCCGATGGTCGCGATGCTGTATTCGTACGCGCAGCGCACGATGACGCTGTTCCTCATCGACGCCGGCTACGGCCTGATCGGGTTCATCATCACCGGCGCGGTGGTCGGTGTGCTGCGCGGAAGGCGGCGCGCCTAGAGGTTCAGCCCCGCCATCCCGGCCGCAGCGTAGCGGTCACCCGCCGTTGCACCGGGCGGCAACGCCGCGTCGATCGCGTGCAGGTCGTCGTCGCTGAGCTGCACGTTCACGGCGCCCGCGTTATCCTCGAGGTAACGTACGCGCTTGGTGCCCGGGATCGGGATGATGTCCTCGCCGCGCGACAGCAGCCACGCGAGCGCGAGCTGCGCGGGCGTGCAGCCCTTGCGCTGCGCGAGCGCCTTCACCGCGTCGGCGAGGCGGACGTTCGCGGCGAGGTTGTCGCCTTGAAAACGCGGGTGCGTGCGGCGCGCATCCGTCGCGTCGAGCGCGTCCGCGCTCGACAGCGTGCCCGTGAGGAAGCCGCGTCCCAGCGGGCTGTACGGCACGAAGGCGATGCCGAGCTCGCGCACGGTCGCGAGCACGCCGTTCTCTTCAGGGTCGCGCGTCCACAGCGAGTATTCCGTTTGCAGCGCGGCGATGCGGTGCGTCGCGTGCGCGCGCCGAATCGTGTCGGGCGCGGCTTCCGACAAGCCTAGATGGCGCACCTTACCTGCTCGCACGAGCTCCGCCATCGCGCCCACCGTCTCTTCGATCGGCGTGTTGCGGTCGACGCGGTGCTGGTAGTAGAGATCGATCGTCTCCACGCCCAGCCGCTTCAGCGACGCATCGCACGCGCTGCGCACGTAATCGGGCTTCCCGTTCACCCCGAGATACGTGCCGTCGGCCGCGCGCACGTTGCCGAACTTGGTGGCGACGAAGTAGGCGTCGCGGTTGCCGGCGATCGCGCGCCCGACCAGCTCCTCGTTGCGGCCGACGCCGTACATGTCAGCGGTGTCCAAGAAATCGATCCCCAGCTCGAGCGCGCGGTGGATCGTGCGAATCGACTCGCTCTCGTCGCGGTCGGCGCTGTAGAAATCGGACATGCCCATGCAGCCCAGGCCGAGTGCGGAAACGAGCGGGCCGTCGCTGCCTAAATGTCGTCGTTGCATCGGCCGTTTCGACTCGCCGTTTGGTGCGGCGGTTGCGCTCGGTGGAGTGGACGCCGTCAGGCCGACCCGAGAAAACGCCGGAACGCCACGCGCTCGAGCGTGATGACCCCGTCGGCGACCATCTCTTCCAGCCGCGGTAGCAGCTCCGCGATCTTCGCTTCGGCGTCAACGACTTCGATCAGGATCGGCATCTTCGCGCCGAACGTGAAGATGCGGTTGAGCCGTATCTCGTGATGCGATCCGAAGCCTTCGACGCCGCGACACGCTTGCGCCCGCGACGTTCTCGCGGCGCAGGGTCTCGACGATCGCGACGTAGAGCGGCTCGCCGTGCCAGCGCGCGTCCTCGCCGACGACGATGCGTGATAATAGGCGTCGTCGCGGCGTTCGCGGGCGTCGTCATCGCGCGCGCGGTGTTTCCGTGACCTCCGGCTGCTCCTCTTCGAACAGCACGTCGTAGCGCAACGTGCCAACGCCGGTGACGCGCACGCCGGCGGTCGGCACATGCGGCCGCTGCGTGCCGTCGTGCATCAGATGCTGCACGTCAGCACCGCGCAAGAGCACGGCCGCGTCGGAGATCAGGCGGCGATGGCAGCGCCACCACAGCGTCTCGGAGCACATGATCGCCACGCGCCGTTGTGCCGCCCGCGCGAGCAGGGCGTCCAGAGCGACCAGAAACGCGCCGGTTTCCATATAGTCCGCGTACGCGCGAAACGACGGATGGCGCAGCGCGACGTTGCTGCTCTCCCGACCGCCTTTGCGAAAACCGCCGAGTGCCGGTTCCCAAACATAGTCGCTGCCGGTAAGCTCGGGTATCCACACCGTCGTCGCTTCGCGCCACACGTGCGGATGCCGGCGGCTTTTCGGCACGGTCCGGACATCGACGATCGATTGGATCTCGGCCTGGCGGATCAACGTCGCAAGCTCGTCGCGGGTCGCCGTCCCGTGACCGAGCGTCAGCAAATTCATAGCGCACCGTATATCGCGGAGGAGGGCACCGCTCGCGATGCCCTCCTCTGGGAACCGTTCCGCCGCCCGGGTCGCTACACCGCGCCGGCCGTTGCTGCCGTCACGGGCGGCGCCGGCTTCTTGGTCAAGAACGGCAGCACTGCCGCGATCAGCAGCATCACCGCGACGGGGACGAGCGCGTTGGTGAACGAGCCCGTCGCATCTTTGACCTTCGCCGCAACGATCGGTCCGACGATCCCTGCCGTTCCCCATGCCGTGAGGATCATGCCGTAGTTCTGACCCAGGAACTTCGTGCCGAAGTAGTCGGCGTTGAACGACGGCATCGTGCCGAAGCCACCGCCGTAGCACAGCAGCACGATCGCGAACGCGATCCCGACCGCGACGAAGCTGTGCAGTCCGCCCAACAGGAAGAACACCACCGCTTGGATTCCAAAGATCAGCACGTACGTGTAATTACGGCCGATCTTGTCGGACACCGCGCCCCAGAAGAATCGACCCAACCCGTTGAAGACCGCGAGGAACCCGTAGATCGGTGCGGCGGCTGCTGCGGCCGCGCCGGTGAGATCGCTGTAGATCGGCACCGCGTTCGAAATGATCAAGATGCCGGCGGTGACGTTGAGGAAGAGCATCAGCCACAGCAGGTAGAACTGCGGAGTGCGCAGCGTTTGCGTGGGCGTGTAGCTGTAGCCGCTCTGCGCCGCAGTCGCGACCGCGCCGCCCACCGAGTAGCCCGGCGGCGGGTTCTTGATGAACGTCGCGCAGATGCCGCCGATGATGGCGAAGATGATGCCGGACCAGATGAAGATCGCCATCACGGCCGCAGTATCGTCCGCTGTAACCGGAAATGCGGACGGATCGAACGTCGTACCGGCCTTGGTTGCTGCATCCTTCGCGGTGATGAATGCGCCGGCGTCTTTTGCGGCTTTTGCGAACGAGCCGATCTTCGGGACGATTTGATTATAGAAAAACGCGCCGAGCCCGAAGCCCATGACGACCATGCCGCTGGCGAGGCCGCGCTTGTCGGGAAACCACTTCGTGACGGTCGCCACGGGCGTGATGTAGCCCATGCCGAGCCCGAGGCCACCGATGATGCCGTAGGTCAGATAGATCCACCAGGCGCCCAGCGAGGTGGTCCCGAGTCCGGCCAGCAGGTTGCCGAGTCCCCACAGGATCGCTCCCGTGATCGTGACGTTCCGCGGTCCCACGCGGTCCTGCCACCGGCCCCCGATCACGGCTCCGACGCCCAGGAAGAAGATCGCGAGCGCGAAGGCCCACGTGGTCGTCGTGTTCGACCAGTGCTGCGTCGCGATCAGCGGGCGCGTGAAGATGCTCCACGAGTAGACGGTGCCGAGGCAGATCATGACGATCACCCCGGCAAAAGCGATAGCCCAGCGATTACCGCCGGCTGACGTGGTCGTTGCCATGCATACTCCTGTAAGGCGCTGTCAGGCTCGCTTCCGGTCAAGCGGAAGGCGTCATATTGTCGTGATTTAGGTCACGGCGCTCGGCTCCTCTTCTTTTTGGGGCGAGCGGGAATCCGGCGGGCCGCGGTGGCCGTCTAGTAGCCGGATGCGCCGCCGCTGCGGCCGTCCGGCTCACCCGCACTCCGAGGGAGAACTTCGATGTTCCGATTCCGCACCGCGGCGCTCGTCGCGCTCGTCGGCAGCCTCTCCGCCGCGACGGTTCCCGCCGGCGCCGCCGACACCATGGGCGGCATGGACCACGCCCGCTTCTCAGCCGCGCCCGTCTACGGCGGCGCGCCGAACCTTCCGCTCACGCTCTCGCTGATCGTCGCCGGCGGTGGGCCGGCCAACTTCCAGACCACGAAGCTGGTCGGCACGCTGGCCGGGCCGCTCACGCAGGCCGAGCTCGCGAGCCTCACCGCGAAGTTCGGCGCCGACAACGTCACCTCGTTCGTGAACGTGTTCGACTTCGTCATTGCCGATTCGCTCAAGATCGTCACTGCCGCTAAGGTGCCGCTGCCGGCGCAGCCTGCGGTCGATCCTACCGATGGCAAGGCGCTGTCCGCCGCTTTGTATACCGCCGGGGTTTCGAACGGGAAGTTCGACGTCGAGTACATGCTCGACAATCTCGTTTCGCATCCCATTCACGTTCAGGTCATGAACGATATCGATGCGAAGTTTGGTGGGAAGGCTGATGGGAATTATCACGCCGTTCTCACGCAGGCTATGACCGATCTCAAGGCGGCTTACAAGCTCTAGCGGTTGTTGTGGCGCGACGGGGGCGCGACACCGCCGCTGCGGGGACGCTCCCTTCGCGCTTCCTGCGCTACGGTCGCTCGGCGCTCCGGCGCTCTCGCCCATCCTGGGCTCCGCGCCTCCGCGACGCCCCTCCGCGACGGCGTCGCGCCCCCGTCTCCGGCACGGTGCTTATTGCTGGTTCCAGTAGACGAACATTGCGATTGCGGCTAGCGTCATCAAGGCGAACGTTAGCCAGCCCCATGCTCGTGCGACCGGCGAGCTTTTCCACTTGCCCATGACTTTGGGGTTGCTTGCGATCGTTACCACTGCGAACACCAGCGGTACGGCGGCGACGCCGTTGAAGACCGCGGACCAGAACAGCACGCGGATCGGATCCAGGCGCATCACGTTCAGGATCATGCCGACGATGATTCCGGCGGCGAGGATCGCGTAGAAGCGTGGTGCGCGTTTGGGTTTTTCGCCTAGGCCCGTGCGGAACGACAGCATCTCTGACGCGACGTATGCTGATGAGCCTGCGAGTACCGGGATTGCGAGCAGGCCGGTTCCGACCATTCCCAGCGTGAACAGGATGTACGCGAAGTTGCCGGCCAGCGGGCGCAGTGCTTCGGCCGCGTCTTGCGCGGTGGCGATGTCGTGCTTGCCGTGCGCGCCCAGCGTGACCGCGGTCGTCGCGATGATGAAGAACATCACGAGGTTCGAGTAGATCATGCCGGTGTTCACGTCCGCGTGCGCGTCGGCGACCTCTTCCTTCGTCGCGCCTTTCCGTGACGCGACGGTGCTGCGGCCCTTGTCCTTTTCTTCTTCGACCATCATCGATGATTGCCAGAAGAACAGGTACGGCGAGATCGTCGTGCCGAGCACGCCGACGACCGTGGTGATCCAGTGTCCGTCCTTGTGAAACTCCGGAATTACGGCGTGGCGCAGGATGTCGCCCCAGTCGGGGCGGACCAAGAACGCCGTCACGACGTACGCGAACAGCGCTAGCGCGAGCCATTTCAGCACGCGGCTCAGCAACGCGTACGAGCAATAGAACTCCGTCAAAAGAAGCACCGCTGCGAACGCGATCACCCAGAGCAGCACCGGGAGGCCCGCGACCATGTGTGCGGATGCCGACATGCCCGCGAGGTCCGCGCCGATGTTGAACGTGTTGGCGACGATCACCAGGCCCGCGAGGCTGAACGCGAGCCAGCGCGGGAAGAGCTTGCGCATCGTTGCAGCGAGCCCCACGCCGCTCACCATGCCGATGCGCGCGCACATGCCTTGGATCACCGCCATCATCGGCGTCGTGATCAGGGCGAGCCATAGCATCGACAGGCCCGTCGTCGCGCCTGCGACCGAATACGTCGAGATGCCGGACGGGTCGTCGTCCGCCGCGCCGGTGATGATGCCGGGGCCGAGGCTTCGCAGGAAGTGGACGAGTCGGCTTTTGGGCGGTTCGGCTCGCGCTGCGCGTGCGCGGGCTTCAGCGGCGGCGCTCACGGTGGGAGGGATACCCTGCTCGTCAAAAAAGCAACCGTGCGGCGGCACAGCGGCTGCTCTTGCGAGCTAGGGAGGCGTCGAGCCGCTCAAGGTGCCGCCTCGAACAGCGTCGGCTCGTTCGAGCGCCAGCCTTCGATCGTCAGCAGGCGGAGCTTCGTCGTCGTGCCGCCCGTTGCGGAGAAGCCGTGCATTTTTCCGTCAGCGGCGACGATGCGATGGCATGGGACGACCGGGGCGAACGGGTTTCGGCCCAGTGCTTGGCCTACGGCTTGTGCTGCGTGCGGTTCGCCGATGCGGTGTGCGAGCTCGCCGTAGGTGATCGTCGTGCCCGGTGGGATCTTGCGCGCCGCTTCGTAGACGTGCCGGTCGAACGGTGCGAGGTCGTGCGTGTCGAGCGCGATGTCCGCGAGGCTGCGCCGGTCGCCGTTCAGGAGCGCCGTGATGCTTTCGATTGCGCGTCGTGTTCCCGGCGGCGCCTCCGCTTCCGGGGTGTTCGGGAAGCGGCGCTGCATGCGGGCGCGGGTTGCCGGCTCGTCTTTTTCCGGCAGTTGTACGCCTGTGACGGCGTGATCGTTCCAGGCGATTCCACAGGTGCCGAGCTGGGTTGGGAACAGGGCGAAGCCGAGCGTTTTCATGATGAAGGTGCCCGGCCTTTGAAGACCGCGAACAGCAAGAGCAGCGATGGTATCAACACGAGTGCGCCGCCTGCGGCTGCAATGAGGAACGCTAGCAGCATGGCCGGGGACGCGGCTGCGGCTTGCAGCGTCCAGTGGCCTGGGACGAGCGATGGGGCTTGCGCGCCGAACCAGCCGGCGAGCACGGCGAGGGCTTCGGCTCCGACGGCGATGCGCGCGAGCGTGTCGCGGTGGCGGGCGATCAGGAGCATGACGACGATGCCCAGCAGCATCGCGGTGACGATCGCGATGCGGGCCGACGGCGCCGTGAGCGCTGCGAAGAACGATGGTTCCGCGCCGCGCGCGAGCAGGACCGGGAGCAGTCCGATGATCCAGACGGCGAGCGTTGCGCGCACCGCGCGGCGGCGGAAGTCGTCGCGCAGCGCGCGGTCGGCGGATTCTCGGACCAGGAAGACCGCCGCGATTTGCGCGCAGAGTGCGACGGCGAACAGGCCCACCGACAGTGCGAACGGGGACGTCCAGGCATAGTCGCCGGTGGCGAGTGCGCCTGCCGCGTCGCCCAGGAAGAACGGTGCGATGATCGACGAGGCGCCGAATACGATCGTCCAGCTGCGTGCCATGGTCACCGCGTCCGAGGCGTAGTTGCGGAACACGAACGCTGCGCCGCGCAGCACGATGCCGGCGAGTGCGATCGTAAGCGGGGCGTTGAGGTACGTCGCGATGTCGGCGTAGGCCGGCGGAAAGCACGTGAACAGTGCGACCAGCGCGAAGATGAGCCAGACGTGGTTGGATTCCCACACCGGGCCGATCGCGTTCGAGATGGTGTCGCGCTGCTCGTCGCGGCGCGGCCCGCTGGCGAGCAGGTCCCACACGCCGCCGCCGAAGTCGGCACCGCCGAAGACCGCGTAGAGCGCGAGCGCGCCGAGCGCGACGACCGCTGCGCCCAGGACGAGCGTCATGCGTGTGTATGTTCCGCGAGCGCCGCGCGTTCGCCGCCGTGCGCGTGGGTGCCGACGCGGCGCAGCAGCCACCAGCACGTTGCGGCGAGGATCACGTAGACCACCGAGAACGCGTAGAACTGCACGTCGAGGCCCGGTGCGATCGTGACTGCGTCCGTCGTTCGCAGCAGGCCGCGCGCGATCCAGGGCTGGCGGCCGAACTCCGTGACGAACCAGCCGGCTTCCATCGCGATCACCGACAGCGGGCCGCTCAGCGCGATGCCGGTCAGCAGCCAGCGCGGTGCCGCGCGTTTGCGCAGCGTGACGAACGCCCACGCGAGCGCGATCAGCAGCATCAGCGTCGCGGTGCCCACCATCACGTCGAACGAGTAGTGCACGATCGGCACCGGTGGGCGGTCGTTGGCGGGCACGAGCTCGAGGCCTTTCACTTCGGCGTTCGCGTCGAATGCGGCGAGGAAGCTCAGCGCGCCGGGGATTTCCAAGCCATAGCGCACGCTGTCGGCGGTGACGATGCCGCCCACCGTGATCGGTGCGTGGCGCTGCGTGTGGAACAGCGCTTCCATCGAGGCGAACTTCACGGGCTCGTTGTCCGCGTCGAAGCGCGCGACCACGTCGCCAACGATCATCTGCAGCGGGATCGCGATGCTCGCGACGATCATGGCGATCGTCAGGCCGGCGCGAACCTGCTCGCGCCGTTCTCGTGCGCCGTCGCGCAGCAACGCCCACGCGCAGATCGCGGCGGCACCGAAGCCCGTGACGACGTACGCGGCAAGCGTGGTGTGGAGCACCTCGACCAGCCACGGCGGGCTGAGCATCGCCACGAGCGGCTGCACGTCGACCACCTTACCGTGCTCGATGCGAAAGCCCGTCGGCATGTTCATCCACGCGTTCGCGGTGGTGACGAATCCCGCCGAGACGGCGCCGCTGATCGCGATCGGCAGGCCGCTCAGCCAGTGCGTCCGCGGGCTCAAGCGGTCCCAGCCATACAAGTACAGGCCGATGAAGATCGCTTCGATGAAGAACGCGAACCCTTCGAGCGAGAACGGCAGGCCGATGATGCCGCCGGCGTATTTCATGAACTGCGGCCAAAGCAGCCCCAGCTCGAACGCCAGGATCGTGCCCGACACCGCGCCCACCGCAAACAGGATCGCCATGCCCTTCGCCCATGTGCGCGCGAGGTCGTAGTACGCGCGCTGCTTCGTGCGCAGCCACATGCCCTCGGCGACGATCACGAGCAGCGGCAGGCCGACGCCGAGCGCCGCGAACACGATGTGGAACGCGAGCGAGGTGCCCATCTGCGCGCGGGCGGCGATCACGTGGTCCATGATGTCGATCCTACTCCGGCGTACTCCAATTCCGACCGACAACGGTGGGAGCGCCGACTTTTGACGTACCCGTTCGAGCGATGGTCACGACGCGATCACCGAAAGAGGCCGTACGGCGGCGGCGTCGCGCGCGCGCCCTTCACCGCGTGCCATAGGATGTCGTTGAGCTCGCCGGGATCGGCGCGGTCGGCGTGCGCGAGATCGAGCTTTGCGCTGTCCGCGGCACGGTATGCCGTTTTTTGGTTCTTCTCGCCGAGGTCGATCTGCGCCGGAAGTGCATCGAACGGTTGCAGGTTCGCTTTCGGCTGGAATGCCGCGGTGAGCGGTCGCGCGCCGGCGTCGTACGCCGACATCGGCGGTAGGCCGAGCAGGATCTCGATCGTGCGCAGCACGGACGCCTGCGTGTACGCGGTGTGCTGCACGCCGCCGGCGGCGTACGGCGACGCGATGTAGAACGTCGAGCGCTGCTCGTCGACGTGGTCGGGTCCGTTCTGCGCGTCGTCCTCGATCACGAACACGGCGGTGCTCGCCCAGTCGGCCGAGTGCGAGATCGCGTCCACGAGCTGGCCGACGGCGAGGTCGTTGTCGGCGACCATCCCTTGCGGCGTCACGTCGCCCGCGCGCGTGCCGCTCGTGTGATCGCGCGGCAAGCGCACGATCTCGAGCTGCGGCAGCGTGCGCGTGCGCTCGTATGCGTCGAACTCGCGCTTCCACTCGGCGACGCGGGAGACGTCGGTGACGTCGAGGTCGTAGGTCGCAAAGGCGCGGTCGGTGTGCGCGCGCAGCGCGTCGTCCGACACGGAGACGGGCGTCGGTTTGGCCGCGCCCGCGGTGGCGAACTCGCCGTAGTTGCGCAGACTCACCCCGTGCGCGACGGCGTCGTCCCACAGATAGCGCGCGTGCGGGACGGCGGCGTCGGCGGCGTCCTCGAAGTCGTAAAACGGCCGGCGGCCCGCGTAGTTGGGCGGCCACATCTTTTCGAGGTAGTCGTTGGCGAACGCGGCGGTGGACCAGTTGTGGCCGTCGGCGCTGATGTGCGCGTTCTCGAAGAAGCGGTCGAACGTGCCGAAGCGGTGCGCGAGCGCGTGCTGGTTCGGCGTGACCTTCGCACCGAACAGCACGAGCGCCGGATCGCCGTCGGCGCCCGCGATGTCGCCGAGCACCTGATCGTACGACCGGTTCTCTTTGATCACGTACACGACGTGGCGGATCGGGCCGCCGCGCCGCACGATCGCGCTGGGCGGGACACCTTCGTGCTGCGCGAGCGCGCGCACGTCGTCGAGGCCGCGCGCGAGCGCCGCATCGTCGGGGACCGCGATCCGCCGGATGGAACCGGCGAGCTGATCGGCGACGTACTGCGCAGGCGCCGGGTTCGCGAGCCGCGTCGACGTGGGCTGCACGCTGTAGCGCGGGTTCGCATGGCCCGATTCACCTTTGCCGTTTGCGACGTAGAGCACGCCGTGCGCGTGGTCGACGGCGACCGCGGTCGGATACCAGCCCGCCGGAATCGCACCAGCCGGCGCGAGGCCGTCCGCGGTCGTGCGGAACACCGCGACCGCGTTGGCCGCGCCGCACGTCACGTACAGCCGCTCGCCGTCGAGCGCCAGCCCGTTTGGGGACGCCCCGATCGCGTCGCGGCTACCGAACGGAAGCGGTACGCGTGCGATGACGCGTTCGGTCGCCAGATCGATCGTGGCCACGTCGTCGTCGTCGCTGTCGGCGACGTACAGCCGGCGGCCGTCGGTCGCGAGCGCGACGGGGTGCAAACCGACGGCGATGTGCGCGCGCACCGTCCGCGACGCGACGTCGACGACGTCGAGCTGCGACTCCGCGCGATCCGCGACGTAGAGCGTGTTGCCGTCGGCGCTGAACGCGACCGCCGCGGGATGGCGGCCGACGCCGACGCTGCCGGTGACGCGCTCCGCGACGGGATCCACGAAGTCGACGCGGTTGCCGAGATCGCCCGCGACCGCGAGCGTTCCGCCTGGCGCGCGTGCGAGCGCGACGGGGAAGAACGGCATCGGCAGCGACACGTTGCGGTCGACCACGCCGGTCGCCGGGTCGACATGCGCGATCTGTTCCTGAAACGCGCCTGCGACGTTGACCCACACGCCGTCGCCTTCCGGGTCGCGCAGCGGCACGCCGAACGCGCCGCTGAGCGGTACGCTGGAGAGCTCCTTGAGCGTCGCGGCGTCCAGCACGCGCAGCGCGGGCTTGCGATAACCCGCTTCGAGCTCGAACACGCGCAAGCCGTCGCGCGAGACGACGAGCCCTTGCGGCAGCGTGCCGACCGTTGCTACGGGGCCGTCGGCACCGCGGATGCTCCAGCCCGTCGGCAGCAGCGTCACGCCGGGCGCGGCTACGACGGCGGTAGCGATCCCGGCGCACGCGAGCGCTGCGATCGCGGCGGCGCGGGCGAACGATCGCGTCACGCGCTTACGTCTGTTGCGAGCGCCGGGCGAGCGCCATCGCGACGACGCGCGGCGCGAACGCGGCGACGAGCGCGACGGTGATCAGGAAAAACGTCGGGTGCACCAACGGCAGGTCGTCGTGCGGGATCGCGCGGCAGCCGATGTTCGTCCCCGCCATCGCCATGCAGAACAGCCCGTACGCGAGCTGCAGGCGGTAACGCGGATCGATCGCGGCGCCGAAGAACGAGCGCCGGTGCTCCGGCAGCCACCACCACAGCATGGGCACGGCGAGCGCGAGGCACATCGCCGCGGTGACGAGGCCCCACGTCAGGTCGAACGCGCGCGATCCTTCGATCCACTCCCAGCTCACGTCCGACCGCGTTCCGTCCCGTGCGGCGGTCCTCCTCGGCTCGTTTACGCGCCGAGCGCCGCCCCGAGCGCCGCGGCGAGGACGACGACGATCCAGGGCGCGACGCGCCAGCCGGCGATCGCCGCGAACGCCGCGAGTGCGATCGCGATGCGCACCGGGCTCGTGCCGAGCGAGCGCAGCACCGGATCGTAGAGCACCGCGCCGAGCAAACCGACGACGGCCGCGTTCGCGCCGCGCACCGCGCCGGCCGCGCGCGGTTCGCCCGCGACGCGGTTCCATACCGGCGCGATCGCGAAGATCAGCGCGAACGACGGTGCGAAGATGAGCACGGTCGCGACGAGCGCGCCTGGGACCCCGTGCAGCGGCGACGTGTTCGCGTAGCCCAGGAACGAAGAGAAGGTGTTGAGCGGCCCCGGCATCGCCTGCACCGCGCCGTAGCCCGCGAAGAAGTTCTGCGCGCTGATCAACCCGTCGTGCACCATGCTCTGCAGCAGCGGCAGCACCACGTGCCCACCGCCGAACACGAGCGAGCCCGCGCGAATCAGCGTCGCGAGAAATGCGATCGTCGGCGTCTTCGGCAACGCGGTCGCCGCGACGAGCGCGACGAACAGGAACGCCGCCGCAACCGCGACGCGGCGCGGGACGCGGATCGGCAGCGCGTCGGCGCGCAGGCCCGCCGCGTGCAGCACCAGCGCGCCCGCGAGCGCGCCCAGCGCGATCGACACCCATTGGAAGCCCGGATACGGGCGAAGCGCGAGCGTGACGAACAGCGCCGCGACGCCGATGACCTTCGTGGGCAGGTCGGTGCAGAGCGAGCCGGCGAGCCCGATGACGGCCTGCGCGACGACCGCCGCCGCCGCCGCGAACAAGCCCGCAAGGAGCCCGTCGAACCAAGCCGGCACGGCGTGCCGCTCCGCGCCGCCCAGCGCGGCGGCGAACGCCGTCATCAGGATCGCCGACGGCGCCGTGAACCCCAGCCACGCCGCGAACGCGCCCAGCGGCCCGCCCCGCGTGAGCCCGATCAGCATCCCTACCTGGCTCGAGGTCGGTCCCGGGGAGCACCGAGCAAAACGCGACGATCCGGGCGAAGGTCGCCTCGTCGAGCCACCGCCGCTCTTCGACGAAGCGTGCGGCGGAAATAGGCGAGGTGAGCGATCGGCCCGCCGAACGACGTCGACCCCAGGCGGAGGAACGTCGTGAACACCTCGCGCACGACGCCCTCCTTACCACCGGAGGAACCCGACCTCATGCACCTGGGCGATCTGACGGTCTATGCCGACGGCCGCTTCGCGCGCTACGACGACGCGAAGGTCGGCCTGCTCACCCACGGCCTGCAGTACGGCACCGGGTGCTTCGAAGGCGTGCGCGGCTTCTGGAACGCGCGCGAGGAAGAGCTGTACCTGCTCAAGCTGGCCGACCACTTCGACCGGCTCGCGCAGTCGGCGCGCATCCTGATGATCGAGCTACCGCACGTCGACGCGCGAGCTGTGCGAGCTCACCGTCGAGCTCTGCGCGCGCAACAGCTTTCGCAGCGACGTCTACGTGCGGCCGTTCGCGTACAAAGCGAACGAAGACGTCGGCGTGCGGCTGCACGGCGTGAAGGACGCGTTCGCGATGGTCGCGATCCCGTTCGAGGGCTACTTCGACAGCGACCGCGGCTTGCGCGTCGGCGTGAGCTCGTGGCGGCGCATCGACGACACGATGGCGCCCGCGCGCGGCAAGATCACCGGCATCTACGTCAACAGCGCACTGGCCAAGAGCGAAGCGGTGCATGAACGGTTTCGACGAAGCGATCATGCTGTCGGCGGAAGGCCACGTGTGCGAAGGCTCGGCGGAGAACGTGTTCATGGTGCGGCGCGGCGTGCTCTACACGCCGGACCCGTCGCAGAACATCCTCGAAGGCGTCACGCGCCGCGCGATCATCACGCTGGCGAAGGACGAGCTCGGCCTCGACGTCGTCGAGCGCCCGATCGACCGCAGCGAGCTCGTCGTCGCGGAAGAGCTGTTCATCACCGGCAGCGCGGCGGGCGTGCAGTGGATCGAGTCCATCGACCACCGCCCGGTCGGCGACGGCAAGCGCGGCCCGATCGCGACCGCGCTGATCGACGCGTACGACCGCGCGATCCACGGCCTGATCCCGAAATACGAAGACTGGCTGACCCGCACGTACGCGGGCCGTCACAAAGCGGCGAGCTAGAGGCGGTTCGCGCTCAGGGCGCGGGCGTCGGCGGAGCGGGCGCGGGCCGCGCGGGACGTTCTGCGGCGTCCACATCTGCTGCTCGGGCGTCGGCGAGGCGGCGTCGGTCGGCGCGGCGCGCTCGGACTCGGCGTCGGGGTTGAAGTCGTTGGTGCCGCGCCACGTCGCGAACTTGCCCAGCGCGTCGTAGGCGAGCCGCGACACGCCGCGGATGAAGCGCCGGCCCGGAGGAGAGCGTCGGCAGGTCGGTCGTCATCACGGCGATGACGTACGGGTCCTCGCCTTCGTAGACGATGCCGACGTCGTTGAGCGTGTCGTGCAGCGTGCCGGTCTTGTGCGCGATTCTCGTCCCGTCCGGCAGCGGCTCGGGCAGCAGGCTGTTGTGCTCCTGGCCGGTGAGGATCCTGATCATCTCGCGCGACGACCACTCGTCGACGAGCTGCTTCTGCGCCATCGCGCGCAGCAGGTGCGTCATGTCGGCCGGGCTCGAGCGCAGCGCCCAGCGGATGTGCGGGCCTTCGGAGCGGATGAAGTCGGTCAAGCGCGTGTGCGTGAGGCCGAGGTCTTCCATCTCCTGGTTGATGTGCGGGCGCCCGACGAGGCGGATCAGCATGTTGGTGGCGGTGTTGTCGCTCACGTCGATCATGAGCGCCAGCAGCCGCGACACCGGGTAGCTCGAGCCGGCGCGGCCGCCGGCGAGATCGCCGGAGCCCCAGTCCTTGTCGGAGCGCCGCAGCGTCACGCGCGTGTTGAGGTCGAATTTGCCGGCGGCGAGCTGGCGGAACACCTCGACCATCACGGGGATCTTGATCGTCGAGGCAGCCGGCATCTCGGTGCCCGAGTTGATCCCGGTCGTCATGCCGGTGGCGACGTCTTGCACCGCGATCCCGACGTGGCCCGGCGCGCGCAGCGAGAACGCGGCGAGCTGCGCCTGGAAGTCCGCGAGCGGGCCGGGCACGTTCGCGGCGCCGGCGGGTGAACCGACGGCAAACGGAACGGCTAGACTGACGACGATGGCAACGAGTCGTCGCGGTACCCGCATTGTCTTCCTATTGTCGGTAAGCTGCGACGAAAGTCAAGTTGCCGTAGTCCAACACTCAGCCAACCTTCGGCTCTGTGATGCTGAGCTAGTCGTAACGGCCTACTGCCGCACGTAGGGGACGCCGTCGGCGGCCGGCGCGCGGACGCGGCCGGCGAAGCCCGCGAGCGCGACCAGCGCGGCGAGGTACGGCAGCGCCTGCATCAGCTCGCTCGGCACGCCGGCGCGCTGCAGCGAGTACTGCAGCGCCGCGAAGAAGCCGAAGAACAGCGCCGCGCCCGTCGCGCCCAGCGGCGTCCAGCGGCCGAAGATCACCGCGGCGAGCGCGATGAAGCCGCGGCCGGCGGTCATGCCGTCGGAGTACAGGTCGAGCTCGGCGAGCGAGAGGTAGACGCCGCCCAGCGATGCGATCGCGCCGCCGATCACCACGGCCCGGAAGCGCGTGGCGAGCGCGTCGATGCCCGCCGACTCGGCGGCGCTGGGGTCCTCGCCGCACGCGCGCACGCGCAGGCCCCACGGTGTGCGCGTCAGCACGAACTGCAGCGCGGCCGCCGCGACGAACGCGAGCACGATGAACACCACCTCGCCGGTGTGGCCGAACGCCGGCACTTCGTGCGAAGCGCCGGGCTGGTGGTACACGAGCACGAGTCCGAACGCCGCCGCCGGCGAGCGCGGCGATGTTCAAGCCGGTCCCCGCGACGATTTGGTCGACACCCAGCCGCGTCGCAGCGAAGGCAAGGATAGCGGCGAGCAGCATCCCGGCGAGTACGCCCGCGAGCGCGCCCAGCAGCGGGCTGCCCGTCGCGCCGCTCACCACCACCGACGTGAACGCGCCCGCGATGAGAATCCCCTCGAGCCCGATGTTCACCACGCCGGCGCGTTCGCTCAGCACGCCGCCCAGCGCGGCGTAGATCAGCGGCGTCGCCTTCACCAGCGTGAGCCCTAGGATCGCGAGCACGGCGGCAAGCGTGGCGTTCACGTGGACCTCCGGTTCGCGATAACGCGCCGCCCGGCGAGCGCGATGATTACCAAGCCGGTCACGAGCGACACGACCTCGCGCGGCACGCCCGCCTCCGCCTGCATCGCGATGCCGCCGCTCTGCAGCATGCCGAACGCGATCGAGGCGACGATGATCCACCGCGGGTCCAAATTGCCGACCAGCGCGACGGCGATCGCGATGAAGCCGTAGCCCGGCGACAGCCCGGTGTTGAAGCGATGCAGTCCGCCCGACACGATCATCGCGCCGCCGAGCCCCGCGATCGCGCCCGACAGCGCCATCGCGACGAATGCCGTGCGGCCGAGGTCGATCCCCGCGCGTTTGGCGGCTTCGGGCGCGTCGCCCGCGGCGCGCAATTCGTAACCGAACACCGTGCGCCGCAACACCCACCACAGCACGAGCGCGAGCACGATCGCGACGACGAACGGCGTCATCAGAAACGCCGGCGTGAGGTGCGGGTCCGCGACGAGCGCGATGAGATCCGGAATCTGCGCGGCTTTCGGCAGCGCCGCGGTTTCCGACGCGCCGCCGCCGCCCTGCTGCAGCGGTCCGGTGACGAGGTACGTCGTGAGCAGCACCGCGATGACGTTGAGCATCAGTGTCGCGATCACTTCGTTGGCGCCGAAGCGCGCGCGCAAGAAGCCGGGGATCGCGCCCCACGCGCCGCCGGCGAGCGCGCCGGCGAGCATCACCATCGGCACCGCGAGATACGGCGGCAGCGGCAGCTGCGCGCCGAGCCAGCCCGCCGCGAAGCCGCCGAGGATGAGCTGGCCCTCCGCGCCGATGTTGAACAACCCCGCGCGAAACGCGAGCGCGATGCCGAGTGCCGGGAAAAGCAGGTTCGTCGCCTGCACGAGCGTCTCGGCGACTTCTTCGGGCGTGCCGAACGCGCCGTCGAACAGCGCGCCGAATCCGACGACCGGCGACACGTGCGCGAGCAGCATCGCGATCGAGCCGACGCCGAACACGACGACGATCACGACGAGGAGATCGCGCAGCGCGCCCTTGCGCAACGCCGCGGTCATGCGTTGCCCGCCATCAACGCGCCGATGCGGCCGCGGTCGATCGTTCGCGCGCTCGAACGAGCCGACGAACGCGCCGTTCGCGATCACCAGCACGCGGTCGGCGCACGCGAAGATCTCGTCGAGCTCGAACGAGATCAGCAGCACGCCCGCGCCCGCGTTGCGCGCTTCGATCAGCCGCGACTGCACGAGCGCGCGCGGCGCCGATGTCGATGCCGCGCGTCGGCTGGTACGCGACGACGAGCTTCGGCGCGCTGGTCAGCGTGCGCCCGACGACGATCTTCTGCTGGTTGCCGCCGGAGAGCTGGCCGACGATCGCGTTCGGGTCGGCGGGGCGCACGTCGAATCGCTCGATCACTTCGCGCGCCGCGTCGCCGAAGCGCGCCAGCGGCAGCGTGCGCTGGCGCCCGAGCGCGACGTTGTCGCGCACGTTCCAGTCGAGCACGAGCGCTTCGTGGCGGCGGTCCTGCGGGATCACGCGGATGCCGCGCGCGAGCCGCGACGCGGGCGTGTCGTCGGGGCGCAGCGGCGTGCCTTCGTAGACCAGCTCGCCGGTGAACGGCACGACGCCCGCGAGCGCGTCGGCGAGCGCGGTCTGGCCGTTGCCTTCGATCCCCGCGACGCCGACGATCTCGCCGGCGCGCACCTCGAACGTCGCATTCGCGAGCGCGCTGGTCGCCGAGTGCGCCGACAGCCCGCGCACCTCGAGCAGCGGCGCCGGCGTCGTCGCCGCGCGCGCCGCGAGCGCGGGCACCTCGCCGCCGACCATCTCGCGCGCGATCGCGTCGGCGCTGGTCTCGCTGGTGACGTGCGATCCGACCACGCGTCCCGCGCGCATCACCGTGACGCGCTGCGAGTACGCGATCACTTCGGCGAGCTTGTGCGTGACGACGAGAATCGCCGTGCCGCGCTTCGCCAGCTCCGCAACGGTGGTGAAGAACGACGCGATCTCGCTGGGCGCGAGCGCCGCCGTCGGCTCGTCGAGCAGCAGCACGGTGGGCTCGCGGTCGAGCTCGCGCAGCAGCTCGACGCGCTGCTTGATGCCCGACCGGCAGCGTCTCGACCACGGCGTCCGGATCCACCGCGAGCCCGTACGTCGCCGCCAGCGCGCGCACGCGCTCGCGCGCGGCGGCGACGTCGATCACGCAGCCGCGCCGCGGCTCGCGGTTGAGCAGCACGTTCTCCCACACCCGCAAGCGCTCGATCAATTTGAAGTGCTGGTGCACGAGCCCGACGACGCCGTTCGCGTCGACGGTGCCCGCGTCGGCGCGCACCGCGCCGTACGCGATCGCGGCGAGCGTGGACTTCCCCGCGCCGTTCTCACCGACCAGCGCGTGGATCTCACCGGGCTGCAGCTCGAGGTCGACGCCGTCGACGGCTTGCACGGCGCCGAAGCGCGCGCCGCACGCCGGTCAGCGTCAGAGCGGGACGCGTTTGAACGATGCCAGTTCCTCCCGCGTGGACGGCGCGACGATCGTGCCGCCGACGATCAGCGCCTTGAGCTTCGCGAGCGTCGCGATCTTGTCGGGCGTCACGACGCTCTTGGTGTATTGGAAATCGGTCAGGCCGACGCCGCCTTCCTTGAGGCCGAGGGTCAGGTGCGCCGGGCGCGGCTTGTGCGCCGCGGCTTGCGTGCTGACGCGGAACACGCCGATGTCGACGCGCTTGACCATGCTGGTGAGGATCTTGCCGGGCGCGATCGCGTCCTGATTGGAGTCGACGCCGATCACGAACGCGTTGTCGCGCCGTTTGACCTGATCGATCGCGCCGAGGCCCGCCTTGCCCGCGGCGACGTAGATGATGTCGGCGCCCTGTCCGAACTGCACGCCGGCGAGCTCCTTGCCCGACGCGACGTCGTCGAACGAGCCGACGTACTTCACCAGCACCTTCACGTTGGGGTCGATCTCGCGCGCGCCCGCGGCGAAGCCCGCCTCGAACTTGCGCAGCAGCGGGATGTCGATGCCGCCCAGAAACGCGATCGTCTTCGTCTTGGTCGTCATCGCGGCGAGCGCCCCGGCGAGGAACGAGCCTTCTTCCTCTTTGAACGTCACCGACGTCACGTTGGGCATGTCGACGACCGCGTCGATGATGGAGAAGTGCCGCTTGGCGTAGCGCTCGGCGACCTCTTGGACGTCCTTGGCCATCAGGAAGCCGATCGCGAAGATCTCGTCGTACCGCTTGTTCGCGAGCACGGTCATGTTGATCTGGTAGTCCGCGGCCGAGCGGGACTGGAGCACCGTGGTGTCGACGTGCAGGTCGTTCTTCGCGCGCACCAGCCCGGCGTAGGCGGAGTCGTTGAACGAGCGGTCACCCAGGCCGCCCACGTCCGTGACCATGCCGACGCGGACGGTGCCCGGCGCCAGCTGCTTGCGGGCACAGCCGGTGGCGGTGGCGCAACAGCAGACCACCGCGAGGGCGAGGAACGCCGCACGCCGCAAGACCATCGCGCCCTCCTACGACGCCGATGCGGGGCGGCCTGTCGCATTCGGGGAACAGAACGCTCGTGAACGCAGCCGCACGACCGCCGGACGTCCCGCGCCCGCGCCGCCCCATGTCGCGGGCCGAGCGCCGCCAGCGCGGCTATCGTTGTACCTGTTTTCCGGAAAAAGCGACGCCCTAGACGCGTTCGCCTTAGCATTTTACCAGCACGGAGCGACGAAGCACCCGACCCAGAAAAGTACGCCGATGATCGTTGAAGAGAGTGTGTTAAAGCAGTTCAAGCCCGTCGACCTCGGCCTAGCCCCTCTTGACTGCCTTTTCCATGGGCGCAGATGGATCAGTCCGGCTTTGAATTGGGGAGATTGGCCTCGAGTCGCATATGGCACCACGATAAGCGCGACCTACGATCAGTGGACTGGTTTGGACCAAAGTACCCGGCTCCCTCGATGAACGCGCGACTATTCGGCGCGCTTGCGATTGCCTTGTTGCCGATCGTGGCGCGAGCCGAGCAAGGTGCGATACGGAATATCCCGGCGTCGCACATTACGATTTCGAGAGTCAGCCTGCTTGAGACATCGCAGATAGGCATGAGCGGGAAGTGTGTCGCTTTTACAAATACGTCTCCCGTCGATGCATACCGTGTCCTGTTTCTCTTTTCGCTGATCGGGATTGACGGGGCCGTTCTGTACAGCGGCCTGCACGAGGCAAAAGGGAAATTCTCGCCGGGCACCCTTGTTCAGGGGAAGAATGAAACGGTGTGCGGGCCCGGAAATTTTGGCGTTCGCGGCGGATCGGTCTATGGCGCCGGGGGGTTCGGGTCGATGGTAGCTTCGGTCGCGCAGGTCGACTACGTGGACGGCACCTCGTGGTATGCGGCGCCTACGGTGCCTGGCGCATCGCTCGCGCAAACGGACGCGGACGTGCACATCACCGAGTCGTTTTCGTGGGAACCGGCAGACGCCACGCAAGAATGTGTGTCGTTTACAAATGCCGGCAGTCGCACTGTTCGCCACGTGCGCTTTATGTTTTCACATATTGCGGACGATGGCACCGACATCGTGGATGATCCCTGGGATGTTCGAAACACATACCCGCCACGTGCATCGCATGCAAATTCCTGTCGCGGGTGGAACGGTTCGCTCAGTGCCAAGGTCCGGCGGCCCGCGCGATGCCGCGGTCCCGCTCGAGTTGCTGGTTTTTGGCAAGCCGGCGCGCCTCGTCACTTGGATCAGCGCCATCGACTATGCGGACGGTACATCGTGGCATGCTGCTCCCCAGCAACCTGGTGCCCTTGCAGCGGCCGCCATTCCGAACAAGATCGATTATTCGCACGCGGTGTTTGGGCCGGCAACGCCGGATATCGCCGGTTCGTTCCTGCAACAGCCGGCATCGGGCATCGAAATTACAAAATCGTTTAGCTGGAATCCCGGAACGCCCGCTGAGTGCGTCAAATTCATGAGCAAATCGGTGAAGGCCATAAAACGGGTTCGCTTTGCCTTCTCGCATCTTGGCGCCGACAATGCACCGCTCGGACAAGACGAACCGGTGGACTTTCGCCCTCGCAGCGGAAGTTACGATTCAGGCGCATCGCAGGACCAAATTTGCCGCCCGTTCGTCGGAACGGTCATGCTTTCGTCCTACTGGAACGGCGGCAGCACGGAACCGCAGGTTTTGTTCGATTCACAGCCGGCGACGCTTAACGTGCGCGTTGATGAAGTCGACTATGCCGACGGCTCATCGTGGACCGCGCCCGCCTCAAAGTAGACCTGCCGTCAGCGATGTTGGCTCGCTGACGAAGGCAGTAGTTGCAGTGGCACCGAGCGCGTTCGCGCCGGCGATCGCCGCGACGCCCACGGCGCCTCCGGTTGTGTTCTCCATTTCGTGGGCGAGCATCTCGAACACCGTAGCGCCGTTCGGGCTTCTCGTGTACGCCGCATACGAGCTCTGGAGCGTCGGCATCCACGTCGCGTCGGCCGTGCGCCAGGACAGCCCGCCGCACGAGGTCGTCGAAGGTCGCTCAACAGGGTGCTTGCGGCCGCCCGACGACGACGCGTCCGCTCAGCGCATTTTCGGCTCCCAGTTCGTGAAACCAGCGGACCCAGTCTTGGACCGTTCCCGGCGGCAGCTGATTACGGGCGCAGCCGGTGGCGGTGGCGCAACAGCAGACCACCGCGAGGGCGAGGAACGCCGCACGCCGCAAGACCATCGCGCCCTCCTACGACGCCGATGCGGGGCGGCCTGTCGCATTCGGGGAACAGGGACGCTCGTGAACGCAGCCGCCCGACCGCCGGACGTCCCGCGCCCGCGCCGCCCCATGTCGCGGGCGGAGCGCCGCATCACGCTCTGGCTCAAGACGCTCGCGCTGATCGCGGTCGCGATCTACCTGCTCGTGGGCTTCTTGCAGTTCCTCAGTGCGGTCAAGGCGACGGCGATGCTGTTCGTCATCGCGCTGTTCTTCGCGTATTTGGTGTTCCCGCTGGTACGGCGGCTCAACGAACGGCTTCCGCTGGGCGTCTCGATCCTGCTCGTCTACTTGGTGATCGTCATCTTCGGCATCGCGATCGCGCAGCTCATCATCCCGGCGCTGGTCGCGGACGTGCAAGGCGCGATCAAGGCGATCCCGGGGCTGGTGACGCACGTCGGGCAGATCCTTCAGGACCCGAACAACAAGTACGTCCGGTGGCTCCCGCTCGACGAGCGGCTGTACCTGGCCTCGCTGCCCACGCAAGTCGCCGGATTCTTACAAACCAACGCGCTGGATACCGCATCGAAGACGCTGACCGTCGTGCTGTCGACGGTGTCGATCCTCGCGACGGTGATCGTGGTGCCGGTGCTCGCGGCGTACATGCTGCTGGACGCCGAGAATCTCAAGGCCAACTTTCTCGGGCTGATTCCGCAGAAGCTCCACGCGAAGACGGAGTCGATCATCGCCGACCTCGATCAGGTCGTGGGCGGCTTCATCCGCGGCCAGCTCATCGACGGGTCGATCCTAGGCGGCATGCTGACCGTCATGCTGCTGTTCATGCACGTGCCGTACGCGCTGCTGATCGGCGTCGTGTCGGGGGCGCTGAACTTCATCCCGTACGCGGGCGCGCTGATCGCGTTCGTACCGGCCGTGCTCTTGGCGCTCGCCAACGGCGGCCCGCTGCACGCGGTCATCGTCGCGGTGCTGATCGTCGTCATCCATCAGATCGACGGCAACTTCGTGTCGCCGCGCGTGCTCAAGGACAACGTCGGGCTCTCGCCGTTCTGGATCGTGCTCGCGATCCTCGCGGGCAGCGAGATGTTCGGGCTCGCGGGGACGTTCCTCGCCGTCCCGGTGGCCGCGATGATCCGCGTGCTGCGCGAGCAGCTGCTGCCGCAACCGGTCCCGGTGATGGAGACGGGCCCGGCGCTCACGCACGCGCCGCTTGACGACACGCGGCCCGCGATCGTGCAGTCTCAAGCCGCACAACCACGGCCGCCGGCGCCCTGACCTAGGCGTCCGGAGCGGCCGCTCACGGGGCTGGGCGGCAGCGCGCGGCGAATGGGACGGCGTGCTCACCCAGCCTTCGTCCGCCGTATCCGCTCGCCGAACGCCGCTCGCGCGCGTCGACGTGGTCGGCGTCCCCATGGACCTGGGCGCCGACCGGCGCGGCGTCGACATGGGCCCGTCGGCGATCCGCTACGCGCGCCTGAAAGAATCCCTCGAGCGGCTCGGCCTCACCGTCACCGACCACGGCAACCTGCGCGTGCCGGTGCCCGAGTCGGCGACCGTCGCCGAGCAGAACGCGAAGTACTTCCCGATCATCAAAGCGGTCTGCGACGAGCTCGCGGACATCGTGCAGAACGTCGTCGAGCAGGGCAGCTTTCCGCTGGTGCTCGGCGGCGACCACTCGATCGCGATGGGCACGATCGCCGGCATCGCGCGCGCCCGCGGCAAAGCGCCCGGCGTGATCTGGGTGGACGCGCACGGCGACATCAACACGCCGCTGACGTCGCCGACGGGCAACGTGCACGGCATGCCGGTGCACTTCGCGCTCGAGCAGCACGCGGTCGACCCGGCGCGCATGGTGTTCATCGGCCTGCGCGACGTGGACGACGGCGAGAAGCGCGTGATCCGCGAGCTGGGCGTCAAGGCGTTCACGATGGCCGATGTCGACCGGCTGGGCATGAGCCGCGTCGTCGACGAAGCGCTCGCGATCGTCGCGGACGGCGTGAACTCCGTGCACGTCAGCTTCGACATGGACGGCGTCGACCCGCAAGAAGCGCCGGGCGTCGGCACGCCGGTGCGCGGCGGCATCACCTACCGCGAAGCGCACCTGCTGATGGAAGGCGTCGCGGCGAGCGGCACGCTGGGCTCGCTGGAGATCACCGAGATCAACCCGATCCTGGACCGCGAAAACCAAACCGCGATCTTGGCGGTGGAGCTGATCCTGAGCGCGCTGGGGAAGACGACGCTCTGAGCTTCGACCGCGCAGCGTTCGAGTTGCGGCGGGACACGTTCGAGGACGTGCTCGCGCCGGAGCTCACGCCGGAACAACGGTTACGCGAGCAGCTGGCCGACGGTGTGCGGGCGACGTGCCCGTGCTGCGGCTATCCCACGATCAACGGGCGGCGTGCGTACGACATCTGCCCGCTGTGCGGCTGGGAAGACGACGGGCAGGACGATGCGGAGCGGCGTCCGCCGGGGTCGCCCTCGCCCGACGACATCGCCGGCGGGCCGAACCTCGACTACTCGCTCACCGAAGCGCGCCGCAACTTCGCGGAGAACGTGACGATGTACCGGCCGACCGATCGCGACTTCGAGCGCGAGCGAGCGCAGACCGACGTGAAACGCCGTGTCGCTGCGGCGTACGACCGCGCGGTCGACGGCGACGTGACGTTCGCCGAAGCGGACGCCGAGGCGCGCTCGCTCATCGACGATCTGACCTAACGATGCCAACGATGTCGTTCGCTGCTTTGTTCGCAGCAGGGATGGTACTGAGCATGGTCCAGCCGGAAAAGCTGACGCCGGAACGCGTGTATGCGGCTCCTGATCTTTCGGGACCGCGAGCGCGCGGCGTCGCGCTGTCGCCGGACGGTACGATGGTGACGTACCTGAAGGCCAAAGCGGACGATCCGCGGATGACCGACTTGTGGGGCGCCGACGTCGCGGGCGGCGAGCCGCGGCTGCTGATCGACGGGCGTGCGCTCATTCCGAAAAACCGCGTGCTCTCCGAAGCGGAGAAGAGCCGCCGCGAGCGCCAAGGCATCCAAAGCCACGGCGTCGTGGGCTACGACTGGGATCAGCAGGGGCGCTTCATCCTCGTCCCCGTCGAGGGCGCGTTGTGGCTCTACACGCGCCGCGACAACTCGGTGAAGGCACTGACGCACGTCGACGCGGATCATATCGACGCGAAGGTGTCGCCCAAAGGCACGTTCGTGTCGTTCGTCCGCGGCGACAACCTGTACGTCACGCCGTCAGCGGGTGGCGCGGAGCGCGCGCTCACGACCGGCGGCAGCGAGCTGCAGAGCTGGGCGACCGCGGAGTTCATCGCGCAGGAAGAGATGCGCCGGCAGACCGGGTACTGGTGGTCGCCGGACGAGCACCGCATCGCACTGACCCACGTCGATCAGCGCGGCGTCGACGTCGTCGAGCGCTTCGACATCGGCGCGACCGGTGCGACGGTCGTGCGCCAGCGCTACCCGCGCGTCGGGCGGCCGAACGCGAAGGTCGCCCTGCACGTCGTCGATGTCTCGACGAAGCACACGATCGCCGTCGATCTCGGAGCGAACGCCGACATCTATGTCGCGCGCGTGGACTGGTCGAAGGATGGTACGACGCTGTACGTGCAGCGCCAGAGCCGCGATCAGCGGCGGCTCGACGTGCTCGCGGTGGATCCCGCAACCGGCGCGAGCCGCATCGTGCTGACGGAGACGAGCCCGCATTGGGTCGACCTGTCGCACGACTTCCGCCCGCTCGGCGACGGCTCGTTCCTGTGGTCGTCGGAGCGCTCCGGTTATCGTCACCTCGAATTGCACGAGCGTGGTGGTGCGCTGATCCGCGGGATCACACACGGCGACTGGCCCGTCAGCGACGTCGCCGGCATCGACGAGGCGCGCGGCGCCGTGCTCTTCACCGCGGCCAAGGACACGCCGCTCGAGCGCAGGCTCTACGAAGTGTCGTATCGCGAACCGGCCGAGCCGAAGCCCCTCACGAGCGGCGGCGGCTGGTGGGACGTTACCGTGGCGAAAACGGGCGACGCGTTCGCGGGGACATATCAGGATGCGAGCACGCCGCCGCGCACGGGATTCTATCGCGCCGACGGTACGCTCGTGCGCTGGATCGAAGAGAATGCGCTCGCGCAGGGCCACCCGTTCTTTCCCTATGCGGCGCGGCTCAGCGTTCCGGCGTTCGGAACGATCGAAGCGTCCGACGGCGAGAAGCTCTGGTGGTCGATGCGGACGCCGCCCGGATTCGATTCGAGGAAGCGATACCCGGTGATCGTCGACGTGTACGGCGGCCCGGGTGCTGCGACGGTGCGCAACGTGTGGCACAGCCCCGCCGACCAGCTGTACCTCGAAGCGGGCTTCATTCTGTTTTCGCTCGACAATCACGGCACGCCGGATCGCTCCGTGAAGTTCATGACTGCGATCGATCGCAAGCTCGGCACGTGGGAAGTCGCCGACCAACTCGCGGGCGTGCGCTATTTGACGACGCTGCCGTACGTCGACGCGGCGCGCATCGGCGTGACGGGCGGATCGTACGGCGGCTACATGACGCTCATGCTGCTCACCGCGCCGGACTCGCCCTTCGCTGCCGGCGTCGCGATGGCGCCGCCGACGGACTGGACGCTCTACGACACGCATTACACGGAGCGGTACATGGGGACGCCGCGCGACAATGCCGCCGGCTACGCCGCCTCCGAGGTGACGGCGCGGCTGGACCGGCTAGCGCCCAACACGCTGCTGCTGATACACGGCATGGCCGACGACAACGTCACGTTCGACAACTCGACGCGCTTGATGGCGGCGCTCCAGGCGCGCGCCACGCCGTTCGAGTCGATGCTCTATCCGGGCTTACGCCACCGCGCCGGGTGGACGCAAGCGAACCTGCTGCACCGCACGCGCACGGCGCTGGAATTTTTCACGCGCAAGCTGCATCCCACGCCCGCGCCCTGATCCGCGCGGCGGCTCAGACGACGCGTTCGGCGAGTTCCGTCGCGCGCAGCGTGTGGCGGCCGATCACGCAGATCGGCACGTCGCGCCAGTGCGTCTCGAGCCGGTCGACCCAGGCGTCGGCGAACGTTACCCCGTCCAGGCCGCCGAACAAGCAGATCTCCGCGTCGCCCTCGCCGTGGCGGAACTCGTAGTCCACGTCGGCGAGGTCGGGGACCTCGATGCCGTCGAGCGGCGCGCCGATGCGCGACAGCGCGCGGTAGACGCGGGCCGCGTTCTCTTCGTCGGCGTCGTACCACAGGCAGTGGTCGTAGGCGTCCGTGACCTCGCCGTGCAGCCGCTTCGCCAGCCCCCCGATCACCAGCGTGCGCGCACGTTCCCGCGCAAGCGCGCGGAGCAGTTCGGCGAACGCGGTATGGTCGGGCATGGGACCTCCTCAAAGGCCGGGCGGTGAGGCTACGGCGGGCATGGCGGCGGGTCCCCTCGCTCGCCGCTATCGACGCCGAGGATCCGTGGCGTCGTCACAGCCCAGTCCGCGAGCCGCGCGAGTCCGGCAGCACGGTTCAATCGCGCGCCCAGTCCCGGCTGCGCTCGACCGCGCGCCGCCACCGGCCCAGCAGCGCGCTCGCGCCGCGACGCGTCCATGCGCGGCGCGAAGCGCGCGTCCTCGCGCCACTGGCGCGCGACCGTATCGACGTCGCTCCAGAACCCGGTTTGCAGCCCGGCGAGGTACGCCGCGCCGAGCGCCGTCGTCTCGATGCACGCCGGGCGCACGACGGGCACGCCCGAGCACGTCGGCCTGGAACTGCATCGCCAAGCGCGTTCGCCGACGCGCCGCCGTCGACGCGCAGCTCCGCGAGACGAATGCCGGCGTCGCGCTCCATCGCCGCGACGACGTCGGCGGTCTGATACGCCATCGCGTCGAGCGCGGCGCGCGCGAGGTGCGCGCGCGTCGTCCCGCGCGTGATGCCGACGATCGTGCCGCGCGCGTGCGGGTCCCAGTACGGCGCGCCCGAGCCCGGTGAACGCGGGCACGAAGAAGCAGTCCCCGCTGTCGTCCACCTCGCGCGCGAGCCGCTCGACGTCGGACGAGCGCTCGATGATGCCGAGCCCGTCGCGCAGCCACTGCACCGCCGCGCCGGTGACGAAGATCGAGCCTTCGAGCGCATACGTCGCACGGCCGGGTTCGAACGCGAACGCGACCGTCGAGAGCAAGCCGTGCTCGCTGCGCACGACGCGGTCGCCGGTGTTGAGCACGACGAACGAGCCGGTGCCGTACGTGTTCTTCGCGAGACCGGGCGCGAAGCCGGCTTGCCCGACGAGCGCGGCTTGCTGATCGCCCGCGACGCCCGCGATGCGAATCGCGCCGCCGAAGTGCGCGACCGCCGTCGTCCCGAACTCCGCCGTGCACGGCAGCACCTCGGGCAGCAGCGCGCGCGGGATGCCGAACGCGCGAGCAGCTCGTCGCTCCACTGCAAGCGGTGGATGTCGAACAGCATCGTGCGCGACGCGTTCGTGACGTCGGTGACGTGGCGCGCACCGCCGGTGAGGTTCCAGATCAGCCACGAGTCGACGGTGCCGAACGCGATCTCGCCGGCTTCCGCGCGCGCGCGCAAGCCGTCGACGTTTTCGAGCAGCCACGCGATCTTCGTCGCGGAAAAGTACGGGTCGAGCAGCAACCCGGTCTGCGCGGTGACGAGCTCGCCGACGCCGCGCGCACGCAGCTCCTCGCACAGCGGCGCCGTCCGCCGGTCTTGCCACACGATCGCGTTGTGCACGGGCTCGCCGGTCGCGCGATCCCACAGGATCGTCGTCTCGCGCTGGTTGGTGATCCCGATCGCGACGACGTCCGCGGCCGAGAGCGACGCGTTGCGCAGCGCGCCGCGCGCCACGTCGAGCTGCGACCGCCAGATGTCGAGCGGATCGTGCTCGACCCAGCCCGGCTGCGGAAAATGCTGCGGAAACTCGCGCTGGTCGAACGCGACGACCTCGCCGCGCGCGTCGAACACGATCGCGCGCGAGCTGGTCGTCCCTTGGTCGAGCGCGAGGACTGACGCCCGCTCACAGCCGGAACGCGTCGATCCCGCCGGGATCGGGGAACACTTTGCCCGGGTTCATGATGCCCAGCGGGTCGATCGCGTCCTTGATCTTGCGCATCACCGCGATCGCGTCGGCGCCGAGGTCCAGCTCCATGAACTGCTTTTTCAGCAGGCCGATGCCGTGCTCGCCGGACAGCGTGCCGCCCAGCTCCACCGTCGCTTCGAAGATCGCGCGGGCGGCGCCGGCGACGCGCGTCATCTCCTCGCGGTTCGTCTTGTCGCACAGGATGTTCGGGTGCAAATTGCCGTCGCCGATGTGGCCGAACACCGGGATCTCCAGCGCGTACTGCGCCGCGATCTCGCGCACGCGGCGGATCAGCGCGGCGATCGCGCGCGGCGGGATGCACACGTCCTCGCCCAGCTTGTTCGGCCGCCGCCGCGCGAGCGCGGGCGCGATCGAGCGCCGCGCCGCCCACAGCCGTGCCGCGTCCGCATCGCTCGCCGCGACGCGCACGTCGCGCGCGCCGTGCGCCCGCGCGATGCGCTCGATCGTCGCGAGCTCGTCGGCGAGCACCGCTTCGTAGTTGCCGTCGACGCCGAAGATCAGGATCGCGTCGGCGTCGAGCGGCAAGCCGATCGGCGAGTTCTCCTCGACGCAGCGCATCGTGAAGTTGTCGACCAGCTCGATCGCCGCGGGCAGCACGCCGCTCGCCATCACCGCCGTCGTCGCTTCGGCGGCGTCTTCGATGCGTTCGAACACCGCGAGCGCCGCGCGCGCGAACTTCGGCTTCGACAACAGCCGCAGCGTGATCTCGGTGATCGTGCCGAGCGTGCCTTCGGCGCCGGTGAACAGCCGCCGCAAGTCGTAGCCGGTCACGTTCTTCACCGTGCGGCCGCCGGTGCGGATCACCGTGCCGTCGGGCAGCACCACTTCGAGCGCGAGCACGTAGTCGCCGGTCACGCCGTATTTCAGACAGCGCGCGCCGCCCGCGTTCTCCGCGACGTTGCCGCCGATCGCGCTCTGCTTGAGGCTCGACGGATCGGGCGGATAGAACAGCCCGCGCCGCTCGACCTCGGCCTGCAGCTTCGCGTTGATCACGCCGGCCTGCACCACCGCGACGCGGTCGATCTCGTCGATCTCCAGGATGCGGTCCATCCGCGCGACGCCCAGCACGATGCTGCCGTCGAGCGGCACGGCGCCGCCGGAGAGCCCGCTGCCCATCGCGCGCGGCGTGAGCGCGATGCGGCGCTGCGTCGCGATGCGGTGCACCGCGCTCACCTCGGCGGTCGTCGCCGGGCAGGATGACGAGCGGCGGCGTGCGCTCGTAGAACGTCCCGTCGAAGCCGTAGGCGATCAGGTCCTCGGCCGCGGTCAGGATCCCGCCCGGGACCGCGGCCCGCAGCGCGTCGAGGAGCCCGTCGTCGAAGGCCGCGGCCGGACCCGGAGCCTGTCGTCGGGAAGAGGTCATCGGTCGTAGGTTCGGCGCGGCCGTGGGGGTACACTACCGGTATGGCCGACGTCATCACGTCCGAGTATCGCCTTGCGGCCGAGCCCGGGCTCCGAACCTTCGTTGCGACCGTCCTGGAGAAGGTCGGCGTCCCCGCGGAGGACGCGGCGATCGTCGCCGACGTGCTTGTCGCCGCCGACCTGCGCGGCGTCGAGTCGCACGGCGTCGCGCGGCTCGAGTCGTACTACGTCAGCCGCATCCGCGCCGGCCAGCTCGATCCGAAGGCCGAGCTGAAGACCGTGCGCGAGACGCCGACGTCGGTGCTCACCGACGCCGGCAACGGCCTCGGCCACCCGGCCGGCCACCGCACGATGGAGCGCGTGCTCGACAAAGCCGCGCAGTCCGGCGCGGCGTTCGGCGCGGTGCGCAACTCCAACCACTTCGGCATCGCGGGCTACTACGCGATGCTCGCGCTCGACCGCGACATGATCGGCATCGCGTCGACCAACAGCGTGCGCTACGGCGCGCCGACGTTCGGCCGCGACATCATGCTCGGCACCAACCCGCTCGCGTTCGCGATCCCCGCGAAGAACGAGCCGGCGTTCGTGCTCGACTTCGCGACGACGACCGTGCCCAAGGGCAAGCTCGAAGTCTACAACCGCAAGGGCAAGCAGCTCAACCCGGGCTGGGCGATCGACGCGAACGGCCACGAGACGCTCGACCCGCAAGTCGCGCTCAAAGGCGCGCTGCTGCCGCTGGGCGGTTACGGCGTCGACAACGGCGGCCACAAGGGCTACGGCCTCGGCCTGCTCGTCGACATCCTGTGCGGCGTGCTCGTCGGGCGGCGCGTTCGGCAACGACCTTCCGAACCCGAGCGACGGCCCGCTGCCCGGCAAGATCTCGCACTTCTTCGCGGCGTTCAAGATCGACGGCTTCCGCGATCCCGAGCAGTTCAAAGCCGACATGGACACCGAGCTGCGCGCGTTCAAGGACTCGGCGAAAGCGCCGGGCCACGAGCGCATCTACGTCGCGGGCGAGATCGAGCACGAGAAGACGCTGTACAACCGCGAGCACGGCGTGCCGGTGCACGTCAAAGTGTGGGACGGCCTGCAGAAGCTCGCCGGCGAGCTCGGCATCCCGTTCGACTTCGAGAAGGCCGCCTGAGCTAGTTCTTCAGCTCGACCGTTCCCGTGCAGCGCAAGGCCGTTGCAGTTCGCGGGGATGAAGTGCGCGGCGAGCAGCCGCGTGCGCAGCTCTTCGCGCTGCGCCGCGTCCGCGGGCGGGCGGACGAACTCGATCGACGTCGCGCGGCCGCTCTCGTCGACGGTGATGCGCACGACGATGCCGCTGATCGCCGGCGAACAGCGTCGCGCGCAGCGACGGCTCGACCGACGCGGGATACGTCTCGCCGAAGTTGCCGATCCCGTCCTCGCGCTGCGCGGCGACGGGGCTCGGCGCGGGCGCCGCCGGTGCGGTGGTCGGCGCCGGCTGCGACGCGGTCTCCGTGCTCGGCTGGGTCGCCGCCACGACGGTGGCCACCCGCGTGGTCGCGTCGTTCACCGGACGGGCTGGTCGCTTGCGTGCGGCCGCGGCCTGCGGAACGTACGCGCGCGCGCTTCGGTGGCGACGAGCATCTTGCGCGCCGCGCGCCCCGTCGCGATCACCGCGACGTGGATCACGGGCCGTACCGCTTGCTGCTGCGGCGATCACAGGGACGGCGGGCGCTCGCCGTGTGTGCGCGATCCTGCGGCGGCGGGCGGTGCTCGATGCGAATCTGGCCGACGAGCAGCGTGCGTTCGTCGGGGTCCGTGGCCGGAAACGTCGCGCCCGGCAGCATCGCGAGCACGGCCAGGACGCAGCAATGGACGGCGATCGAGATGGCGATCGCGGTGCGGTCACGCCGTGGGGTCGGAGGGGCTGACACCAACATCGCTGTGAGTGGCCGGGAACTCCGACGCGGACGCAGGCGCAACCTTTTTCGCCGCGCGATTGTGCTGGAGTGTCGATGGGTCGACAAACCGATATGGTCCTCTACCAAGCCGAGTGGTGCCCGTACTGCGCGCGCGTCCGCAAGAAGATGACCGATCTGCTGCTCGACTACAAGACCGTCAACGTACCGCACTCGCACGCCGAGCGCGACGTCGTCAAGCAAGTGTCCGGTCAGACGTCGATCCCGGTGCTCGTCGACGGCGACGTCGTCCTCGACGACGACGACGACATCATCCCGTATCTCGACAAGAAGTACGGAGCGAAAGCCGCCGCATCGTAGCGTAGGCGGCGGCTACTCGACCGGGATGTGAGCCGGCGCCGCGGCGCCCTTGCGGCGGCGCGGCAGCACGAACACGAGCGGCAGCAGGAAGAACGTGAGCGCGCCCAGCGCCCACTGCGCGTCGGCGTAGGCCATCACGGTGGACTGCTGCAGGATCAGCGCGTAGAGGTTGCCGAGCGCCGCGGTCGCGCTGTGCGTGTGCTGGATGAGGACTTGCAGCGCGGTGTTGTCGGGCGTCGCCGTCTGCGCGAGCACCGCTTGGTGGAACGCGTTGCGGCGCGAGAGCAGCGTGATGAGCGCGGCGGTCGAGAACGAGCCGCCGAGCTGCAGCGACAGCGCCTGGAACGACGCCGCCTTCGGCACCACCTCGGGCGGGATCGCGCTGAGCACGGCGATCGAGAGCGGCACGAACATCAGCCCTAAGCCGACGCCGGCCATGATCGCGGGGCCGAGCAGCGAGTTGAAGTCGTTCTGCGACGTGGTGATGTAGCCGAGCCAGATCTGGCTCGCGCCGATCAGCGTGAAGCCGGTGACGAGCAGGATGCGCGTGTCGATGCGCCCGCTGCCCGGCGAGCCGCGCGATGAACGGCGTCAGCAGCGCGATGAACGCGGCGCGCACGAAGATCAGCTCGCCCGACAGCGTCGCGGTGAAGCCGAGCACGCCTTGCACGTACTGCGGCAAGATCACGGTCGCGCCGAACAGCACCGAACCGATCGCGAAGCCGAGCGCGCTGCCTGCGGCGATCGCGCGGTACTTGAACGCGCGCAGATCGACGAGCGGCCGCTTCGTTCCCCACAGCTCCCAGCAGATGAACGCGGCGATCCCGAGCACCGTGGTGAAGCCGAACAGCCGGATCACCGGGTCGGAGAACCAGTCGTTGCGCTGCCCTTCGTCGAGGATGTACTGCAGCGAGCCGAGGCCCATCGCGAGCAGCGCCAAGCCCGAGCGCGTCGATCGGGATCGGCTTCGGATCGGACGGGTTGCGCATCATCGTCAGCACGACGATCGCCGCGAAGATCCCCGGCACCAGGTTGATGAAGAACACCCAGTTCCACGAGTAGTTGTCGGTGAGCCAGCCGCCGACGGTCGGGCCGACCGACGGGCCGACGATCGCGCCGAGCGCGAACACCGCCTGCGACGCGCCGAGCAGATGGCGCGGAAACGTGTCGCGCAGCGCCGCCTGCGACGTCGCGACGAGCCCGCCGCCGAACAGCCCTTGGATGACGCGGTACAGGATGAGCTGCTGGATCGAGCTCGCCGACCCGCACAGCATCGACGCGATCGTGAACCCGATGATCGCGACCGAATAGTACTGCTTGCGCCCGAAGCGCGCTTGCAGCCACGGCGTCATCGGGATGACGATCACCGCCGAGATGATGTAGCCCGTGACGACCCAGGCGCCTTCTTCCTGCGTGGCGCCGAGGTTGCCCTGAATGGTGGGGAGCGCGACGTTGACGATCGTGGAGTCGAGCGTCTGCATCAGCGTCGCGGCCATGATCCCGAGGGTGATCAGGATCAGCCGGGAGCCGGTCTCGCTGACGTCGCGGTCTTTGACGATGTTCGCTTGCCATGGTGTTGGGTGCGACGCATCGTCGCACGACGGCTTGGACTACGCGCCGACCGAGGTCGGTTTCGGCACTTGCATCTCGGCCGGCGGACCGCTCAGACGCATGCCGCGGCGAGGCCCGACGGCGGCGGCCGCGCCGGCCGCGGTCGCGAGCAGGTTGACGACGTCGTTCGAGAAGCCGCGCACGCCGCGCACGAGCCGCGGTCGGGTTGCCGCACGCGTGCGGGTCGGTCTCGCACGTGCGGTCGCAGGCGTCGCACCGGCGCAGCTCCTGCAGCGTCGCGCCGAGCAGCGAGTCGGCGGTCGCGCCCGACGATGCCCGCGAGCGGGATGACGGCGAGCTCGACGATGCCGATCCCGATGATGCTCGGCACGTTCGAGCTCCAGCCGAAATCGGCGCTGCCTCCGATGAACGCGAGCACGATGCCGACGGGCGCGACGATGCCGATCCACAGCGCGCCGGCGATCTCCGCGAGCGTTCCCGGCAGCGTGATCCCGCCCGATAGGCCGGTGGCGATCGGGCGCAAGCTCACGATCGAGCGCGGCGCGTGCCGCGCGAGCGTCCCGATCTCGGTCGCCCACGTGTCGGCGGTCGCCGCGGCGTACGCGCCCGCGAACGCGAGCGCCCAGCGAATGTCGTGCGTGAACCCGAAGCCGACCGCGCACGCCGTCGCGACGCCGCCGTTCGCGATGCACCTGCATCGCGTCGCGCGCACCGCCCTTGCCGATGTCGGACAGCGCGCGCTTGCGCGCCCGCCCGATCCGCGAGAGCACGACCGACGACACGAAGAACGCGAGCAGCACCAGCGTGAAGCCGATGGTGCCCGCGGCGTACGTCAGCGTCCCGACGACGAACGCGGCGACCGCGCCGGACCGCGTCAGCGCATGGAAGCGCCAAGCGACGAGCGCGATGATTCCCGCCAACACCGCGCCGACGGCGAGGTCAACCGTGCGCCGCCAAGTCTTCGCGCGTCATCACCGCGCAGGCCGTCGCGGTCTCCCAGAGCACCAACTCTTCGAGCTGCGGTATCTGCGGCGCCAGCACGCCGGCGATCCACAGCAGCACGCGCTCGCAGGTTGGATTGTCGACGATCTCATTGAGGTCGCGGTGGTCGAGGCGGTCGATCACGGCCGCGTCGACGATGCTGTTCAGGTCACCGAAATCCATCACCATGCCGCGGTCCGGGCCGTCCTCGCGCAGCGGCCCGCTCGCCGTGACTTCGAGCCGGTACGAGTGCCCGTGCAGGCGCGCGCACTTTCCGGCGTGGTACGGCAGCACGTGAGCCGCTTCGAATGCGAACAGCTTGCGGATGCGCACGTCAAGCGCCGGAGGCGACCGCGGCCGCGGCGCCCAGATACCGCTGCAAATCGCGCGCGCGCAGCCGGCACGCGTCCGGGGCGACGGGTTTTCGCGCCGAGCACGTCGTGATCACGAGCGTAGGCCGGGCGCCGATGACGGCCTCCTTAACGGCTCACGACGGAAAGCACGTCGTGACTATTGACGAGCGCGCGCAGCAGCCCCTCCACCGTGAACTCTTCGGCGACGACGTCGACGCGGATGCCGGCGTCGCGGGCGGTTTGCGCGGTGATCGGGCCGATCGCCGCGACCGTTTTCGGCGCGAGCGCGTGCGCCGCGTCCGGGACGTTGTGCACGAAGCCCGCGACGGTGCTCGAGCTCGTGAACGTCACGATGTCGGCGTGCGCCGCCTTTTCGCGCGAGCTCCGGATCGTCGACGAAGCGGGTCTTGTACGCGGCGACGACGTCCGCGATGCGGCCGTGCTCGCGCAGCGTGTCGGGCAGCACCTCGCGCGCTTCTTGCGCGCGGTAGATCAGGATGCGGTCGCCCGGCGCCGTGCGCGCCAGCAGCTCCGCCGCGACCGCTTCGTTGACGAACGTCGGGCGGCACGAGGTCGACGCGGATGCCGCGCGCCGCCAGCGCTTCCGCGGTCTTCGGGCCGATCGCCGCGATCTTCACGTCGCCGAACGCGCGCGCGTCGCGGCCGAGCTCGCCGAGCACGTCGAAGAACGCGTCGACGCCGTTGCGGCTGGTGAACACCGCCCAGTCGTACTCGCGCACGCGTGCCGACCGCGGCGCGCGCCGCGGCGGGATCGTCCGGCGGGCCGATCGCGATCGTCGGCGCGAGGATCGGCTCCGCGCCCACTTCCCACAACCGCGTCGCGAAGTCGTCGGCTTGGTGCGCGGGGCGCGTCACGAGGACGCGCTTGCCGAACAGCGGCTGCGCGTCGAACCAGCGGATGTGCTCGCGCTCGCGCACCACGTCGCCGATCACGACGATCGCCGGCGCGGAGATCCCCGTGCGCGCGACCTCGCGCGATCACCGTGTCGATCGTCGCGACGAGCACTTCTTGCGCGGGCTTCGTGCCTTCGTGCACGATGCCGACCGGCGTGTCGCCCTCGAGCCCGTGCTCTTTGAGCTTCGCGACGATCCCGGCGAGGTTGCCCATCGCCATCAGGAAGATCGTCGTCGCCTTGCGGTTCGCGAGCTTCGCGAAGTCGAGCGACGAGTAGCCCTTGGTCGGATCTTCGTGGCCGGTCGCGATCGTGAACGACGTGTTGTGGTCGCGATGCGTCACCGGGATGCCGGCGTACGCGGGCGCGGCGATCGCCGACGTGATCCCCGGGACGATCTCGAACGGCACGCCGGCTTCCGCGAGCGCGTGCGCTTCCTCGCCGCCGCGCGCGAACACGAACACGTCGCCGCCCTTGAGGCGCACGACCTTCTTGCCGTCGAGCCCGAGCTGCACGATCAGCGCGGTGATCTCGTCCTGCGAGAGCGTGTGCTGGCCGGCTTTCTTGCCGACGTAGATCTTCTCGCAGTCGGGCGGCGCGAGCCCCACGATCGCCGCCGACGCGAGGTAGTCGTACACCAGCGTGTCGCACTGCGCGAGCGCGCGCGCCCCCTTCAGCGTCAAAAGCCCCGGATCACCGGGGCCCGCACCGACCAGCCAGACTTTGCCGCCGTCATCACTCCGTGGATTCCTCCGGCGTCGCGGCGGGCACGTGGAACGTCGGGTCGCCGTTGAGCGAGCGCAGCTCGAACAGCTCGTCGAGCATCTTCGCGTGCGTCAGCGCTTCGGCGCGGTTCTCGACCGCCTTGTCGCGGATGCGCACGATCGCGCTGTGCAGCAGCTTCGAGACGATCGTCATCGACATGCCGGTGATGAGCGTGCGCTCGCGCTCGGTCAGGCCGGGGATGCGCGCGAAGAGCCGCTCGAGCTCGCGCGCGCGGATCGACTCCGCCTTCTTCGTCAGCGACGCGATCACCGGGACGGCGACGCGCGACTGGTACCACTGCTGGAAGCGCTCGACGTGCTCGGCGATGATCTGCTCGACCAGCGGGATCGCTTCGCGCCGCTTCTCGAGCGTGTCGTCGACGACGCCCTTGAGCGCGTCGACGTCGACGACGCCGACGCCGGGGATGCGCTCGACCTCGGGATCGACGTCGCGCGGCACGGCGATGTCGACGATGAACAGCGGGCGGTGCGGGCGCGCGAGCATCGCTTCGGCGACGTTGCCCGGCGTGAGGACGAAGTGCGACGCGCCGGTCGACGTCACGACGACGTCGACGCCGCGCAGCGCGTCGACGAGGCCCGGCATGTCGGCGACGCGCGCGATCGCGCCCAGCTCGTTGGCGACGTCTTGCGCGCGCTTGTGCGAGCGGTTCAGCAGCACGATGTCGCGCGCGCCTTCGGCCTTGAGCCGGCGCGCCGCGACGGCGCCCATCTTGCCCGCGCCGACGACCAGCACGCTCTTGCCGGTCAGCTCGCCGAGATGCTGCTTCGCGTACAGCACCGCGGCGCTCGCGACCGACGCCGAGTCGGCGGAGATCGCGGTGTGCGTGCGCGCGTCCTTGCCGGCTTCGAGCGCTTCGCGGAACAGCGTGTGCAGCGTCTTGCCGAGCGAGCGCGCGCGCTGCGCCTGCACGTACGCGTCCTTGACCTGGCTGAGGATCTCGGCTTCGCCGATCAGCATCGAGTCCAGCCCGGTGCTCACGCGGAAGAGATGATCGATCGCCTGCGTGCCGAGCAGCGTGTACATGTACGAGTCCATGTCGCTGACGTCGCCGTGGCGGAAGTTGCCCAGGAACGACTTGAGCTGGCCGACGCCGATCTCGTAGTCCTCGAGCTCGGCGTAGATCTCCAGCCGCCCGCAGGTCTGCAGCATCGCCGCTTCGCGGACCGCTTCGTAGTCGCGCAGCGCGATCAGCGCCTCGCCCATCTTCTGCGGCGGGAACGCGTGGCGCTCGCGCACGTCGACCGGCGCGGTGTGGTGCGAGAGCCCCAGACAGACTAGCGGCACGCGTACACCTCGGCGAGCGCGTCGCCGGCCGCCGCGATCGTGCGGTCGATCTCCGCCTCGTTGTGGGCGAGCGAGAGGAAGCCCGCTTCGAACTGCGAGGGGGCGAAGTAGAACCCGCGGTCGAGCATCGCGTGGAAGAAGCGCCCGTACAGCGCCGTGTCGGCGCGCTTCGCGCTGGTCAGGTCCGTCACCGGCCCGTCCGCGAAGAAGAACCCGAACAGCGAGCCGGCCGCGGCGACCGTGTGCGGGACGCCGCGCGCGCCGGAATACCTCGGCCATGCCATCGGTGAGACGCCGCCCGAGGGCCTCGAGATGCACGTACGTGCTCGCGTCCAGCAGCCGCAGCGTCGCGATCCCGGCCGCCATCGCGATCGGGTTCCCCGAGAGCGTCCCGGCCTGGAACACGTCGCCGTCCGGGGTGAGGCGGTCCATGATCGCCGCCGGGCCGCCGAACGCGCCGACGGGCAGGCCGCCGCCGATCACCTTGCCCAGCGTGGTGATGTCGGGGCAGCACGCCTTCGCGCGCTTGGACGCCGCCGTACGCCACGCGAAAGCCGGTCAGGACCTCGTCGAAGACCAGCAGCGCGCCGTGCTTCGCGCGTCAGCGTGCGCAGCGCTGGAGAAAGCCCGGCAGCGGCAGCACGAGCCCCATGTTGCCGACGTACGGCTCGACGATCACGCACGCGATCTCGCCGGGGTTCTGCTCGAACGCCGCGCGCACCGCATCGGCGTCGTTGTACGGCACGACGATCGTGTCGCGCGCGGTCCCCGCGGTGACGCCTTTGGAATCCGGCTTGCCGATCGTCAGCGCGCTCGAGCCCGCGCTGATCAAGAACGCGTCGGCCGAGCCGTGGTAGCAGCCCGCGAACTTGACGATCTTGTCGCGGCCCGTCACGCCGCGCGCGAGCCGGATCGCGTTCGCCGTCGCCTCGGTCCCCGACGAGCAGAAGCGCACCTTCTCCACCGACGGCACCGCGGCGACGATGATCTCCGCGAGCTCGGTCTCGTCCTCGGTCGGCGCGCCGTACGACGTGCCGCGCTCGGCGGCGCGCTGGATCGCTTCGACGACGGCCGGATGCGCGTGTCCCGCGATCATCGGCCCCCACGACAGCACGTAGTCGAGGTAGCGGTTCCCGTCGACGTCGGTCAGGTACGCGCCCTTGGCCTCGCGCACGAACACCGGGTTGCCGCCGACCGCTTTGAACGCGCGCACGGTCGAGTTCACGCCGCCGGGGATCACGCGCTTCGCCGCGGCGAACGCCTTTTCGGAACCGGCTCGGTTCATGCGATCACTCCGCGCAGCTTCGCGTAGTCGTCGGGCGTGTTGACGTTCGCGAACGCCTGCTCGTCGCGCACCGGGACGTAGCGCGTCTTCAAGCGATCGATCACCAGGCGCAGCGCGCCCTCGCCGCCGAGCAGCACCGGCATCCCTTCGCGCAGGAACGCTTCGCGGCGGTAGAGCGCGGCGAGCGGCTCGATGCGCTTCGCGTTCTCGTCGTGCATCGGCACGATCGCTTCGTGCTGCGGCGCGACGTGCGCGGCGAGCCGGTCGATGAACGCCGCGTCGACGAACGGCGCGTCGCCCGCGACCGCGAACACCCACTCCGTGCGCATCTCGCTCAGCGTCGAGAGCAGACCGGACAGCGGGCCGCGCAGCGGCCAGCGGTCGACGACCTGCGGCGCGTCGACGTGCGCGCGAATCTCCGCGGGCAGCTCGCCTTTGGTGGACAGCCACGTCTCGCGCCCCGGCGACACGTTGCGGTAGACGCGCACGAGCATCGGCACGTCGCCGACCTCGAGCGCGAGCTTGCCCGGCAAACGCGTCGCTTCGCCGCCGGCGAGGATGCACACCCCGATGTTGCTCACGCGCGCACCCGGTTGCAAGGCGCTCCGCCCCAGGCTCCGCGCCCCCCACGCTTCGCGTGGGGCCCCCACGTCCGAGCTCGCAACACGCAATCCGGGCAGGGCGTGATTACGCTGCGCTCGCTCCGTCACCGGTGTCTCCGCAGATAGTCTTTGGCGAAGTACGTGATGATCACGTCGGCGCCGGCGCGCGCCATCGCGGTGAGCGTCTCGTCGACGGCGCGCTCTTCGTCGATCCAGCCGCGTTCGGCGGCGGCTTTGAGCATCGAGTACTCGCCGCTGACGTGGTACACCGCGACCGGGCAGATCGGTCATCTCGCGCACCGCGCGCACGACGTCGAGATACGCCATCGCGGGCTTGACCATCACGACGTCGGCGCCTTCCTCGACGTCGAGCCGCACTTCTTTGAGCGCCTCGCGCACGTTGGCCGGATCCATCTGATAGGTGCGGCGGTCGCCGAACGACGGCGTCGACTCGGCCGCTTCGCGGAACGGGCCGTAGAACGCCGACGCGTACTTCGCCGCGTACGACATGATCGCGGTCTTGGTGAAGCCCTCGTCGTCGAGCGCGCTGCGGATCGCGGCGACGCGGCCGTCCATCATGTCCGACGGCGCGACGATGTCGACGCCGGCGCGCGCGTACGTGAGCGCGGTCTTCGCGAGCACGTCGAGCGTGCGGTCGTTGTCGACGTCGCCGGAGTCGTCGAGGATGCCGCAGTGACCGTGATCGGTGTACTCGCAGTTGCACAGGTCCGCGATCACGAGCAGCTTCGGCAGCGCGTCCTTGATCGCGCGCGCGGCGCGCTGCACGATGCCGTTCGGATCGTAGTTGACCGTCGCGTACGCGTCTTTCTGCGCGGCGTCGGGGATGCCGAACAGCAGCACCGCGCGCACGCCCACCGCGTCGAGCTCGCGGCACTCGCGCACGACGGCGTCGACGGAGTAGCGCGACACGCCGGGCATCGAGCCGATCGGCTGCACGACGTCGTCGCCTTCGACGACGAACAGCGGCTGCACGAGGCCGTCGCGGTTGATCTGCGTCTCGCGCACCAGCGCGCGCATCGCCGGCGCTCGAGCGCAGCCGCCGCGGCCGCGCGACGAGGGTGGTTCGCTGGGCGATGTTCATGCGCCGTTCTCCAACACGAAAGCGCGTCACGCTCTGCACGAACGCGCCGACTTCCGGCGAGGGTGCGACGACGTCCGGCGGCCAGCCGTGCGCGCCGGCCGTGGCCGACGACGACGCGCCCATCGCGGCGACCAGCGGCCGGTGCCCGCCGCCGCGCAGGCCGGACAGGTAGTCGGTGATCGCGCCGACCGAGCCCGACGACGGGAACAGGATCACGCTCGGCACCCGGCCGCCGAGCGCCGCCAGCGGCGCTCGCGCTGTCGGGCGCTTCGACGACCTCCGCGCCGGCGTCGCGCAACGCGGGGGCGATCCGGCTGGGCCGGTCTTGCGTGCGCGGCAGCAAGAACACGCGGCCGCTCAGCGGCCCGCCGCCCAGCAGCGTCGCTGCCGCCTTCGGCGAGCAGGTCGCGGGCGAGCGCGACGGCGACCGCCTCGGCGGACGCGAGGTCGCCGATGCCGATCACGGCGTCGCGCTCCGACGCGCAGCACCTGGCTGCCGTCGGCCGCGGCGATGGCGCCGACGATCCGGAAGCGCCCGTCGCGCCAGGTCGCGTGGCAGCCGACCGGCGCCTGGCAGCCGCCGTGCACCGTGCGCAGAAAGGCGCGCTCCGCCCGCACGGCCAGCGACGTGGCGGGTCGCCGAGGACCGCGTCCAGCCGGTGCGCGAGCGGGTCGCCGGCGCGCGTCTCGATCCCGAGCGCGCCCTGGCCGACCGCCGGCGTGACGACGTCGACCGCGAACGGGACCGTGTGCGTCGCGCGCACGCCGAGCCGGTTCAGGCCCGCGCAGGCGAGGACGATCGCGTCGTACTCGCCGTCGCGCAGCTTGCGCAGCCGCGTGTCGACGTTGCCGCGGACGTCGTCGTACACGAGGTCCGCGCCGCAGCGCGCGCAGCTGCGCGCGGCGGCGCGGCGACGACGTGCCGACGCGCGCGCCGGCGGGCAGGTCGGCGAACGCGGGGTAGCGCTCGGAGCAGAACGCGTCGCGGGCGTCTTCGCGCGCGGTGACGGCGGCCAGGGTCATGTCCTCGGATGAGCGTGCTCGGGCAGATCCTTGCACGAGTGGACCGCGTAGTCGGCGCGTCCCTCGCGCAGCGCGAGCTCCAGCTCTTTGACGAACACGTTGTCGGTTCCGATCGCCGCGATCGAGCGATCCTGGACGGCGTCGCCGCGCGTCGTGACCTCGAGGACGGTCGACGGAAGCCCGGCCCCCGCCAGCGCCGCCATCACCATGCGTGCCTGGGTCATCGCGAGCAGGCTCGCCCGCGTCGCGCACACCAGCGGCTCGGTCTGGGCTGGGATGACCCCTGCCAGCGTGTCCGCCGCGCGCTCCACCTCGTGCTCCACCGCGCCCGGCTTCATCGTGGCGAGCTCGTCGACGTCCCGCTCCGCGAAGTGCTGCATCACCGCGGCGCGCCGCTCCGGCGGCACGACGGTCTGGACGCGCTCGCGCAGCGCGCCGAGCGTCGCCGCGGCGCGCGCATAGCGCGCGTCGAACTGCAGGGCGAGCTCGTCGCGGATGCGCTTGGTGAACGACGGTGATAGGCCGCCGGAATCGACGCTGACCGTTAGCGGGCCGGACCGGTGGACCGCCGGGGTCGCGAAGTCGCCGCGCGCGGCGTCCGATGCGTCGTTGACCAGGATGCCCGCCGCGCGCGCATCGGCGGTGACGGCGGCGTTGGTCGCGTCGTCGTCGGTCGCGGCAAAGGCGAGGAGCGCACCGGCCAGGTCGCCGGGCGCGTAGCGCCGCGGTTCCCAGCCGATCGCGCCCGCCTCGGCGAGCGCGGCAAGCGGCGGCGTGAGCGTTGGGCTGACCACGACGACCTCGGCTTGGGCGCCGAGGAGTCCGCGAACTTTGCGCTCGGCGACGGCGCCGCCGCCGGCGACGACCGCGCGCCGGCCGCGAACCGAGAGGGCGACGGGATACACAAGCCCTATCTTCCAGCAGATGCGATCCGTCCCCGCGCGCGCGGCGCTCATCGGTGCGTTCCTTGCCGCGCTCGTCACCCTGCCGGGGCTCGGCATCGGCACGCTGTGGGACAACAGCGAGACGGCGTACGGAGAGGTCGCGCGCGAGATCCTGCTGACGCACGACTGGGTCGTGATGCACCTCAACGCGACGCCGTGGTTCGTCCAGACGCCGCTGTACTTCTGGATCGCGGCGCTGTTCGCCAAGGTGTTCGGCCCGACGGCGTTCGCGTTGCGGCTGCCGTCGGCGCTCGCGACGATCGCGATGGGCGGGACGGTGGGCTACGCGACCGCGCGCATCGCGGGCGAGCGCGCGGGGATGATCTCTGCGATCGTGCTGTCGACCAGCCTGATGCAAGCCATCGTCGGCCGGCTCGCGATCATGGACGCGCTGCTCGACCTGGCGATCGCCGCCGCCGTGCTGTGGTGGTACCGCGCGCTCGAGCCGACGGGCGACGTACGGCGGCGCGACGTCGCCTTCGTGTACGGCGCGCTCGCGCTCGCGGTAGGAACGCTCGCCAAGGGCCCCGTTGCGCCGGTCGTCACGGTCCTCGTCATCGGGGTGTGGGCGCTGTGGGAACAGCGCGCGGGCCGGATCGCGGCGCCGCGCCGCCGCGCGCTCGCACTCGCGGCGCTCGCATACGTGGTGGTGGCGCTGCCGTGGTTCCTCGCGCTCGCGCTGCGCGTGGGGCCCGCCGCGGTTGGCGAATTGATCGGCCACTACACGTTCGGCCGGTACACGGGCGTGATCGAAAATCAAACCGGCCCGGTGTGGTACTACGTGCCGGTGCTGATCCTCGGCTTTTTTCCGTGGATCGCGTTCGTACCGGTCGCGCTCGCCGCGGCGTGGCGCGCGGCGCAACGGACCGACGGTGCGTTCGCGCGGCTCGCGCTGGTATGGACCGTCGTGCCGTTCGCGTTCTTCAGCTTCGCGAGCACGAAGCTGCCGAACTACGTCGCGATGATCTTGCCCGCACTCGCGATCCTCGTCGCGCTGTGGTTCGAGCGCGTGCGCGCGGGCGCCGACCGCCGCGCGGCCGTCGTGTCCGCGGCGACGATCCCGGTGTTCGTCGGCTGCGTTGCGTTCGCGATCGCGCGGTTCTCGCACAGCAACCGGCTCGACGTCGACCTCGCCGCGCTCAACGGCCAGCTCGTCGTGCTCGGCGTGGCGATGCTGGTCGGCTCGGTGCTGACGGCGGTTGCGATCGCGCGGCGCAGCACGGCTGCGTGGTCGCCGTACGTGCTCGCGCTCACGAGCGGCGCGCTCGTGCTGTTCATCGCGATCGTCGCCGAGCCCGCGGCCGAGCCGCTCAAGCCGATCCCGCCGATCGCGCGAACGATCGACGCGAGCCGCCGGCCGGGCGACGTCGTCGCGATCGGCGGCGTAAGCGGCGGCAACGGGCTGCTGTTCTACACGTCGCCGCCGGTCCGCGACATCAAGAACGATGCCGGGTTCGTCTCGACGATCTGCCCGGGCGGCGGCGCGTGGATCGTCGCCCGCCCGCAAGAAGCGCAGCGTCTCGCGGCACTCGCGCGCTCGTTCCGGCGCACGGCGGAGATCGTGATGCGCACGCCGTTCGCGCAGCACCCGAGCGCCGCGCTGCTGTACGTCGCCGGCGCGGATTGCTCCGGCGGCTGAGCCGGTCGGCGCCTCGAGTTGCGACCGGGTTTTCGCACCGACCGGCGCGAACAACCCGAAGCGCCGGCTCACCGGCGCCCAGCATTGCGAAACGAGGGTGATGACGACGATGCACACGACTCATGTGATCTCCGCGCTGGCGAGCGCGGCACTGCTGTTCGGGGCGGCGCCCACCGCCGCGTCCGCGCAGACGTCGACCATGCCGCCGATGCAGATGGCGACCCCGCCGATCACGGCACCGACGACACCGACCAAAGCTCCGGCCGACATAGCGACGCCGGTCGCAGCGCCGACTCCGGGTACGGCGACCGGCGGCACACCCGGCGTGCTCGGCGCGCTCGCGCTTGACGCGCGGTACCTGCGCGCGCGGCGCACGTCGACCGGCTACACGCTCTCGGGCCAAGCGCTGGTCAACGATGCGTGCCAGGCGGCCCGCTTCGACCCGTCGCTCCTGACGATCTATCCGCCGCAGTATAATCTGACGCAATTCCGCGACCCGCGAAAAAAGAACATGATGTGCGTGCAGCGCCTCATCTGGGTCACCGCGGTGCCGCGCAGGGTCTCGAGCACCAAGCCGCCGCCCTACATCACGGTGCGCACCAACAAGGGCGCCAAGCGGGTCAACATCCTCTAACGCGGTCGTCGCCGGCCACGCCCGCGCGGCGTAGCATCGCCGTGCGGAGCGGCACGCCGTATCAGCGGTCGTGCGACAGCATACGCTTGACGTCCATCCAACGGTACGCCGGCGGTTCGTCGCCGGCGTGCCCATTCGTGCGGCCGCGCTTCGTTGGATGGCTTCAATAAGAAATGTCGAACATATCGTCGATATGCACAAATATCGCTCACATACGTGTGGAGAACTTACTGCCGCGAACGAAGGCGAGGAGGTGCGGTTATCGGGCTGGGTCGCGCGCTTACGAGATCATGGCAATCTTCTCTTTCTTGATTTGCGCGACCACTATGGGACGACGCAGTGCATCGTCGATTCCACGAGTGCGGTATTTGGCCTAGCAAAAGCCACGTCGTTAGAGAGCGTTATCACGATAAGCGGTAACGTCAAGGTGCGGGCGCCGGAAGCAGTAAATCCGAAGCTTAGGACGGGCGATATCGAAGTCGTCACGACGCACCTCGAAACGTTATCGGCAGCGGCACCGCTTCCGATGCCGGTGACGGCCGAGACGGACTATCCTGAGGAAATACGTCTGCGCAATCGTTTCTTGGATTTGCGCCGCGAACCACTCCATCGGAACATGATACTTCGCTCGAGTGTTATTCAATATCTTCGGGAAAAAATGCGAGAGCAGGGATTTACGGAGTATCAGACGCCGATTTTGACCGCGAGTTCACCGGAAGGTGCGCGAGACTTCTTGGTGCCGAGCCGGCTCCATCCGGGGAAGTTCTATGCGTTGCCGCAGGCGCCGCAACTGTTCAAACAAATGCTGATGGTTGCGGGATTTGACCGGTATTTTCAGATAGCGCCGTGCTTCCGCGATGAGGATGGTCGAGCAGATCGGTCCCCGACCGAATTCTATCAGCTCGATCTCGAGATGAGTTTTGTGACCCAGGAGGAGGTCTTCGATGCGCTGGAGCCCGTGTTGAACGGCGTCTTTACGGAGTTTAGCGGCGGCAAGGTCGTAACCGCTGTTCCGTTCCCGCGGATCCCGTACGATATCGCGATGTTAGAGTATGGAACGGACAAGCCCGATCTTCGAAATCCGCTGAAGATAGCCGATGTCACGGAGATATTTCGCGAATCGGGCTTCGAGACGTTTAGCAAGGCGATTCAAGGCGGCAGCATCGTTCGAGCGCTTGCAGTTCCGAGATGCAGTACGAAGCCCAGGCGATTTTTCGATCAATTAGCGACTTGGAGCAAGGAGCAGGGAGCCGCGGGGCTCGCTTATTTGATATTTCGCAATGACGAAGCACAAGGCCCGGTCGCCAAGTTTCTGACGGAGAGCGAAGTTCTCCGGCTACGGCAAGCCTTGAACGTCAGCCCTGATGATGGCGTATTCTTCGTATGCGGATTGAAAAGCTGGGCAGAGAAATTTGCCGGTGCTTTGCGGCGGCGGTTAGGAGAAGAGTTCGGTCTGATCGCGGATGACGAATTCAAGCTGTGCTGGATCGTTGATTTTCCGATGTATCAGCGTAATGAAGAGACGAGCAGTATCGAATTCAGTCATAATCCGTTTTCGATGCCGCAAGGTGGTTTGAGCGCGCTGGTTTCGGAAGACCCGTTGAGCATCAAGGCGTTTCAATACGACATTGTATGTAACGGCTATGAGTTGTCGTCGGGTGCGATTCGTAATCATGTGCCGGAGATCATGTTCAAGGCGTTCGAGATTGCCGGCTATCCAAGTGATTACGTCGAAGAGCATTTCGGCGGGCTGTTGCGCGCGTTTCGTTACGGTGCGCCGCCTCACGGCGGCTCGGCACCCGGGATCGATCGCATCGTGATGCTCTTGGCCGGCGAGCAAAATTTGCGTGAAGTGGTTGCGTTTCCGACGACTCAGAAGGCGGAAGACTTATTGATGCAAGCACCGTCGATTGTGAGTCCGAATCGTTTAAAGGAACTCCATATTCAGGTTGATATTCCCGAGGACGAGATGCGTTGAGTTCAAAGGCGTGAGTGCGTCAAATTTTCCTCCGGTCGCACGCGAAGCCAACGCGAAACGCCGCGACTGATCGACAAGGGCTGAGGCCGTCATCGATCGTCGGGATCGACCGCCCCCGGCTGAAAAAGCGAGCCCGCCGGAAACGGCGGGCTCGCTCCTCTTTGGGCTGAAGCGGCCGGCGTTACTTGCCGCCCGCGGCCACTTGGGCTTCGGTCACCGTGCTGGCTTTGTTGCCCCACGCGTTGCGGATGTAGGTGATCACGTCGGCGATCTGCGCCTTGGTCAGCGTGTCCTTCCAGGGCGGCATCTGACCGTCGTACGACTGGCCCTTCACGTCGATCTTGCCGTGCAGCCCGTTGAGCAGCACGCCGATCACCGGCTTGGGATCGCCCGTCACGAACGGGTTGCTTGCCAGCGGCGGGAACGTGCTGGGGACGCCCTGCCCCTGCGCGCCGTGGCACGACACGCAGTTCGCGGTGTACACCGACGCGCCGTTGCCGGCCTTTGCCGGCGTCGTGCCCTGCGCCGTGCTGCTGCTCGTCGTACCGGCGCCGACGGGGCCGCCCATCAGCGTTCCACCGCTGGTCGGCGCTGTAGCGACCGGCGCGTGGGGGCCGATGATGTTGTGCGCGAGCTGCTGCCGCACCACGTTCGACTGCCCGATGAAGCTCAGCGCGATCGCCGCGATCATCACGACGGCCGTGCCGCCGAGCACCCACGGGCGGCGTGAGAGCCGGCGCGACGGGTTGCGGTCGACGAACGGCAGCACCAGCAAGAGCACGACGAGCAGCGTCGGCCCGACGATCGTCGCGAACAGCGTGGCGAGCTGCACGATCTGCGGCGGGAACGTCCCGACGATGTCGAGCAGCGCGTAGAGCGCGAGGAAATACCAGGCGGGATACGGGACGAACAGCTCGTTGTTGGGATCCGCCTTGTCGTCGAGCGGCGCGGGCGACACCCAGCTCAGGACGACGATGAGCGCGAACATCGCGAACGAGAGCACGGTGTCCATGAACATCTGCTCCGGCCAGAACCGGCCGGGCTTGAGCTTGGGCGCCTCGTCGATCGGCGGCCCGGCGGGTCCGTTCCAGCGGAAGATCGCGAGGTGCATCGCGACCAGCCCGACGAGCAGCGCCGGCACGAGCCACACGTGGATGCCGAAGAACCGGCTGATCGTCAGCGTGCCGATCCCGTTGCCGTCCTGAAGGAACTGCAGCACGGCGGGCCCGAGAACCGGCGCGTTGCCGGAGATGTTGATGGCGACGCGCGAGGCGAGCAGCGCGTTGAGGTCCCACGGCAACAGGTAGCCGGTGAGGCCGAGCACGAGCGTCATGATGAACAGCAGGACGCCGACGATCCACTGCAGCTCGCGCGGCTTTTTGTACGCGCCCCACAGCAGCCCTTGCAGCAAGTGCATCGCCATCAGCGCGATCATCGCGGACGCGCCCCAGTAGTGCAGCGACAGCACGAAGTGCCCGAACGGCACCTTCTCCATGAGGTACTTCGTGGATTCATACGCGGTCGCGGTCGAGGGCGAGTAGTGGAACGTCAGGAAGATGCCGGTCGCGATTTGGATGATCATCGCGAAGAGCGTCGCGCTGCCGAACGCGTACCAGTAGGAGGCGCCGCCCGGAACGTCCTCGGTGAGAAAATCCTTGGTGGCGGTGACGACGCCGGTGCGCTGGTCGAGCCAAGTCAGCATGTAGCCGCGTTCTCCCTCAGCCGACTTTTTGGACGATCAGCTGGGGCGAGTTGAACTTGTACTCGATCCACGTGATCTGCACTTTGCCTTGGTAGTCGCGCAGCGGCAACGGATCGAGGCCGCGCAGCGCCGGCCCGGCCTCGTGCACGCCGAGCTCACTGTACTCCGAACCGTGGCACGGGCAGATGAATTTCTTCTGCGCGGTATTCCAGCTGTACTTGCACCCCAAGTGCGGGCAGATCGGGCTGAACACGGTGAAGCCCATGTTGACCACGGGATACGGCGTTTTGTCGGTCCCCTCGAACAGCTCCGGCCGCGCCTTCTTCATCTGGTCGTCGGTCGCTCGCACGGCCCAGACGAACTGCTCCGTGTCGGTGGCCCCGAGGTACCCGTTGGTCTCGTGGACGTTGAACGTCACCTTGACCGGTTCGCTGGTCGCCTTCTTGAATGCCGCAGCCTGCTCGGGGGTGAGCCCTGACCATGCGTCGGCCGTCGCATCCGGGGCGGGGATCAGCGAGCCGAGCAGCGGTATCGTGAGGCCGAGCCCGATCATGCCGCCCAGCGCGATGACGGCGTTTGCCATGAAGGTGCGCCGGGTTTGTTCCTCCGGCGTGCCGGGGTCTTTGTACGCCTCTGCGTGAGCCACGATCTCTCCTCGATGACACGGCGGTTTCGCGCCGTTGCTAGGGTCGCCTTACCCGCAAGTGTACGCAACGGCGCCGCAAAACTCGCGTACCTTCGTAGGAGCACGCAGCGGTCCCCTTCGTGAGGGAAGCGGCCGAACGCCGCAGCCGCCTGGGGTTCGCCTGGTCGCCGGCGCGTCTGCGCGGCCCGTGGGTGTTCGCCGCCGGAACGGGAAGAGAGCGCTCGTGAACGACCAGGAACTGCACCAGCAGATCGAACGCCTCGTCGGCGAGGAGCATAGCTTGCTCGAGAAGGGCGGCGCCGCGTCGTCCGCCGAGCGCACCCGGCTGGGCGACATCAACGTCCAGCTCGACCGCCTGTGGGATTTGCTGCGCCAGCGGCGCGCCCGCGAAGAGTTCGGACAAGACCCCAACGTCGCGCACGAGCGCAGCGCCGAGACCGTCGAGAAATATCTGCAGTAGTGCGCCTGCGCTAGAAGCGGCGCGGCGGGCCGTTGAAGCGGCGCGGGCGTTTCGGCGGGCGCTCCGCAGCGGCCTCGATCGTGATCGTCTTTTCTTGCAGCGAGGTGTTGTTGAGCGCTTTGATCGCCGCGGCGGCGAGCGCCGCGTTCGGCATCATGATGTACGCGATGCCCTTGCGGCGGCGCGTGCGCCGGTCGCGCGGCAGCGCTACCGACTCGGGGTCGCCGCCGAACGGCGCGAACAGCTCCGCGACCTCCGTGCTCGCGACGCCGCGCGCAATCCCGCGAATCAGTAACCGAACCTCGGTCTGTCGTCGTTCCACCCGGCCCGCGTTCCCGGCGCGCGGTCCTGCGTCCTCGGCGGCCCGAGAGAAATTTCAGCGCCGGGCGCGGAGCGTGCGCGCAAACTTCAGCGCGGTCAGCGTGAGCGATACGGACGCGACCTTGAGGTCCGTGAGCCCGCGCTCGCGCAGCAGCGCGCGCACCGCCGTCTCGCCGAGCGGCGCGCGCGGCCCTTTCGTGTAGACGACCCAGATCGGCACGCCCGCGTCGAGCAGCGCGCGCCGTGCGTGCGCGATCCGCGCAAGCTCGTCGGCGTCGTCGACCCGCGCGACGATCGCCTCAGCGTCGTGCTCGCCCGCGCGCGCGGCGGTTGCGACGGCCGCGGCGAGCGCGTCGTCGTCGAGCGCGCCGTCGATCAGCACGCGCTTTCCGGTGATGCCCAGCTTCGCGGCGAGCGACGGCGGCGGGCTCGCGATCGCCGCCGCCCAGCGTGGCGCCGCCGCGCCGAGCGCCAGCGCGACGTCGTCGCCATCCGCGCGGAAGAACAGCGTGCCGCCCTCAGCGCGCACGTCGCGCAACGACGCGAGCGGTGCGCGCGCGCGAAACCCGCCGCGCACGATCAGCTCCGTCGATTCGAGCAGCGCCGTGACGTCGCCGTGGTGCGCGCCCCACGTTGCCGCGCAGCGCGCTTCGCGTCCCACGCTCAGGCTTCCGCGAGTGCCGGGTGATCGCGCCACAGCGGCATCGTTCGCATGTACGCGCGCGTGCGCTGCTCCGCCTCCGGCCGCGCCAAACCGTCGCGCCGCAGCGACCACTGCACCATGCGCTCGAAGCGTTCGGTGAAGTCTTGCAGCGAGCCGTCGGGGTTGCTGCAGTAGCGGCAGTGCCGGCTGTGCTCGTCGCCCGGCGCATGGTCGTCGGGGCCGTGCATCTCGTAGCCGCAGCTCTCGCACGTGGTCATTTGCCGATCTCCTCACCCGTGCGCACGAGCGCACGAAGCCCCCGCACGAGCGCAGCGCGCTCGTCCGCCGTCATGCGCGCGAGCGCCGCGCGCAGCGTGTCGTCCGCCAGGACGCTCGGCGCGCGCTGCGCACGCCGTTCGCCTTGCGGCGTCAGTCCGACGAACACGCGCCGCGCGTCGCGTTCATCGCGCATCCGCCCCACGTAGCCTTTGCTCTCGAGCCGGTCGACGAGTTCCGTCGTCGTCGACTTCTTCGCACCCGATGCTTCCGCCAGCTCGCCGAGCGTCGACGGGCCCACCGACGCGAGGTGCTGCAAGATCCACAGCATGCGCGGGGTGAGGTCGGTGCCGGGAAGCCGCTGCTTCGAGACGTGAAAGCGATGGTAGACCGCGGGGTACAGACGCGCGACGTCGGCGGTTGCCTCGTCGAGATCGTTCGTCACGAACTATTCTACCGCGCGACCCCGCCATGCGTCAAGCGCGCGCCGCTGGCTACGACGAGCAGCTCACCGACAAGCCCGCGTACTGCGCCGGCGCGGCTTGCGTCCACGCGCTGTGCTCGGGATGCTCGTCGAAGGGTGCGCGCAGCACGTCGAGCACCGAGCCGACGACGGAGTCGTCGCCCGCCTCGCATGCCGCGATGGCTTCCTGCGCGACCCAGTTGCGCAGCACGTATTTCGGGTTGACCGCTCGCATTGCAGCGCGCCGCGCCGCGCCGTCGCGCGGATCGTCCGCGGCACGCCGCGCGTAACGCGCGAACCATTCCGCCGACGACGCGTCGTCGCCGAGCATCGCGAGCGCATCGGCGTCCGCGTGCGAGAGCGCACGCCAGAAGTTCGTCCAGTCGACGCGCCGGGCTTCGAGCAGGCCGAAGATGTCGACGACCAGCTGCGCATCGTCGTCGCGCGCATCGAGCACGCCGAGCTTCGCGCGCATGAGATCGAGCAGCGTGGCGCGGTACACATGCTCGTACTGCGCGAGCGCGGCGTCGAGCGCGTCGCGCTCGATCAGCGACGACAGCGCTTCCGCGAGCGCGTAGCAGTTCCACAGCCCGATCGTGGGCTGGCGGTCGAACGCGTAGCGCCCGCTCTCGTCGCTATGGTTGCAGATGAAGCCGGGCTCGTACGTCTCGAGGAAACCGTACGGGCCGTAATCGAGCGTCACGCCGACGATCGAGAAGTTGTCGGTGTTCATCACGCCGTGCGCGAAGCCGACGGCCTGCCAGTGCGCCATCAGCGCCGCGGTGCGCTCGACGACGGCTGCGAAGAACCGCGCGTAGCGGTCGTCGCCGTGGCCGCAATCCGGATAGAAGCGGTCGATCACGTAGTCCGCGAGCGTCTTCACGTGCTCGGGCTGCTTGCGGTGGTGGAAGATCTCGAACGAGCCGAAGCGCACGAACGTCGGCGCCATGCGGATCACCGTCGCGGCGCGTTCGACGCGCTCGCGCAGCACCGGCTCGTCGCCCGCCGCCATCGCGAGCGCGCGCGTGGTCGGCACGCCCAGCGCGTGCATCGCTTCGCTCGCGAGGAACTCGCGGATGGTGGAGCGGATGACCGCCCGGCCGTCGGCGAAGCGCGAGAACGCCGTCATCCCGCCGCCCTTGATCTGCAGCTCCCAGGGATCGTCAGCTTGTCCTGAGCTTGTCGAATGATTGCGGACCTCGCCCAGCAGGATCGCGCGCCCGTCGCCGAGCTGCCCCGCCCACACGCCGAACTGGTGGCCGCCGTACAGCGACGCGACGGGCTCCATGCCGGGCACGAGCGCGTTACCGCTCACGACGCCGGCGAACTTGGCCCGCTGTTCCTCACCGGGCCGCAGATCGATCAGCGCGGCGGCCTCGGGGCTGAACGCGACGAGGCGCGCGCCCGGGATTCCAGCCGGGGTGCGACGTTCAGAAAACACGTCGCCTAGTGCCGCAAAGGAGTTGGCGAAGCGGAGCTCGTCGAGGGATTTGCCGCGCGGCGGTGCGATGGCCATCTCTCATCAAACCCCAACCGCACCACGGGACGTTGCGCCTCCCGGCGTGTTCGATTCCCAGCGAAACGGAGAAGACTCCACGATATGCGTGGATTTTTCGGCGGCGTCGTGGCCGCACTCATCGCGATGGCCTTGGTCGCTTATGGGGCCGTGACGACGGGCCGAGTCCCCGCTCGCGCCGACGCGCCGCCGTTCCCCGGCGAGACCTGGGCAGCGCACACGTCGCTCAAGGCGACCACCGCGCGCGAAGCGCCGCAGCCGCCCTATCCGTACACGCAGACCGACGCCGACATCGAGAACGGCGCGAAGCTCTACGTGCAGAACTGCGCGGTCTGCCACGGCACCGCGAACTCGACGCCCAACGCGATCGCCCGCGGACTGGGCGTGCGCCCGCCGCAGTTCAACAAGCACGACGTGATGGACGACCCCGAAGGCGACACGTACTGGAAGATCGAGCACGGCATCCGCTTCACCGGCATGCCGTCCTATAGCCCGGCGCTCGACGAGAAGTCGATCTGGCAGCTGACGTACTTCATGAAGCGCACCCCCGACCATCTGCCGGCCGCGGCGAAGACCATCTGGGAGCACCCGGAAACGGTCGCAGCCCCAACGCCCATGCCGGCGGCGCCACAAAAACCGGGCCAAGGCAGCACGGTCCCTGGGTAACCCCATCTGCGACATTCAGGCTCACGTGCGCATCATGGATAGCGCCCAACGGGCGCGGCTTTAGCGGGCAAAGTTCACGCGCAAGCGTGAACTTTGACCGATAAAGTCTACATTTTGTACGAGTGCAGGCCGCTGATCCAGATGTTCACGCCGAGATAACAAAACACGATCGTCGCGAAGCCCAAGCACGCTCAACCACGCGGTGCGCGTGCCGCGCCATTCCGGGCGCGTGTGCAAGTGCATGTACATGGCGTAGACGATCCACGACACCAGCGCGGCCGTCTCTTTCGGGATCCCACTGCCAGTACGCGCCCCACGCTTCCTTGGCCCACATCGCGCCGGTGATGATGCCCAGCGAGAGCAGCGGCAGCCCGACCGCGATGATGCGGTACTGCATCACGTCGAGCCGCGCGAGCGACGGCAACCCGGCCATCCACTGCGCGAACGGATCGCCGGCCGCCGCCGCTTGCGACAGCGCCGGCGTGTCGCTTGCGCGCGTGATCGTGCCGGGCGGTCGCGGCGTACGCGCTCATCGCGAGATCGGCGTTGCCGCCGCCGGCGCCCGCCGCGAGGCCGCGCACGGCCGGACCGCCGCGCTGGTAACGCCGCTCGACCGCGGCTTTGATCACGTAGATCAGCGACACGCAAAACGCCACCATGAACGACGCGTACGCGCTGATCACGATCGGCACGTGGATCTTGATCCAGTATGACTGCAGCGCCGGGCACGGCCGGCATGTAGCCTTCGTTCCACGTCGTCGCGTACCCGAGCGCGATCGCCGCGAGCGCGAGCACGGGGCCGCCCGCGAACGCGAGGTCGTAGCGCAGCGCGAAGATCACGAAGATCGCGACCGCGACGGCGCTGAACAGCGAGAGCGAGCCGTACAGGTTCGTCAGCGGCCACACGCCCGTCATCCACCAGCGCGCGCCGAGCTCGGCGAACTGCGACACGCGCCGACGACCGCGAGCGGCAAGCCGATCGCGCGCAGCAGCGGCTTGCGGAACAAGAAGTAGCCGAGCAGCACGAACGCGCCCAGTGACGTAGGCCGCGATGCCGACGACGAGCAGCAGCTTGGTCGATCGACTGTCTGGTTGGATCCATGAGCGGTTTCCTTCTAGCTGGTCGCGGGCGCGGGCGTTGCGGCGGCGCGGGCTCGGTGCGCCGCAGCGCGTCGACGATCTCGCGGAAGCGGTCTTCGAACACGTCGTAGCCTTTGACGGTCGTCGCCGCGATGCCGACCTCGGTGCCGCCGTCGCTTCGCGTCGCGCGCGAGCACGAACAGCCGCGCCGGCAGGAAGTAGAACGAGATGCACAACCCCGCGAGCAGCACGAACGCGCCGATGCCCGACGACGGGGATGCCCGGATCGTAGCGGTACTGAAAGCCCGAGTACAGCACGTAGCGCGCCGCGTCGAGCTTGTAGCCGGCGCCGAGATCGACGCGGCCGCCCCAGCGGGAGCAGCGCCGCGCCGGCGGGCTGGTCGCCGTCGTAGGCCTGGATCACAACGCCGGGATCGTTGGGGCGCGGGTCGGCGGCGGGCCGGCCCGTCGTGCGGTCGATCGTGCCGACGAATCGCTGGTACTGGATCGCGCGCGACGTCCCGGGGATCGACGAAGCCTTCGCCTTCCTTGAGCGGATGCTCCGCGACGGGCACGGGCCGCCCGTCCTTGGTGAGCCGGAAATCGATCGCGAAACCGTACGTCGCCTGGTAGATCGCGATGCCGTCCACCTCGTACGGGATGGTTGACGCGGATCTCGGCCGCTTGCGGTTTGCCGTCGCTGCCGGTCACCGTCGCGTTCGACACGTAGTCGATCGGCTGGTACACCGTGCCGGCTTTGGTTTGAATCGGGTCGATGCGGTAGGCGAAGCGCTTCAGATCGACCTTCACGCCGTTCTCGGGGATCGTCGCGGTCTGCCCGCTCAGCACCGCGAACTGCCCGCTGTAGCCTTTCGCCCAGTAGATCGTCGTGCCGGTCGCGATGAGCACGAAGCCGACGTGCGCGACGAGCACGCCGCGGCGCGCCCAGTTGTTCTTGTCGGCGAACGTCCACTCCGTGCCGCCGAACTCGCGCTTGCGCACCTGCCAGCCGCGCTCGGCGAAGAACGCGGCGAGCCGCTCGCGCGCGCTCTCCACGTCGCCCGCGACGCGCACCGTCGCGTGCAGCGGGATCGCGTCGATCTTCACCGGGTTCAAGCGCGGGATGCGGCGCGGGATCACCTTGGTGAACGTCGCGGCGGTCATCGAGCACAAGATCAGCCCGAGGATGCCGATGTACGCGGCGCTGTGGTAGATGTTGCCGAGGTCGAGCCGCACGATCAGCCGCGCCAGCGACGGCGCGTACTCGCCCGGCGTAGAACGCGGCGTCTTTGCCCTGCTCGATCACGACGCCGATCAGCGTCAGAAAACCCCAGATCGCGAGCAGCGACACGCCGAACGTGACGTTGGCGAACAGCCGGACCGTCTCGTCCCAGCTCGTCGCGCAGCCCGCCCAGCGCGCTCGCGCGCGCTACGCCGCTTCCGCTGCCGCTTCGCGCTTCCAACGCTTCTCCATGAACACGATGAGCCAGATCGAGATCTCGAACAGCACGTACATCGGCGCGGCGAGCAGCGTCATGGTGACGGGGCTGCCGTCGGGCGCGAGCACGGCGCCCGCGACGAGCATGCCGAAGCCGATGTACTTGCGGTACTTGCGCAGCAGCGTGCTGTTGATCAAGCCGATGCGCGCGCACAGCAGCATCACGACCGGCGTCTGGAACACGATCGCGAACGCGAGGAACAGCAGCAGGATCAAATTGATCGTCGGCTCGATCCCGAACGTCGCTTTGGCGACCGTGCCGGTGATGAAGAGCAGGCCGCTGATCACGCGCGGCAGCACGAGGTAGTGCGCGAACGCGATGCCGGCTGCCGCCAGCAGCAGCGACGGGGCGACGTACCAGTACACCATGCGGCGCGTCTTCGGATTCACTGCCGGCACGACGAACATCCAGATCTGGTACAGGATCACGGGCAGGCCGAGGACGATCGCGATATAGAGCGACAGCTTGAAGATCGCCCAGATCGCGTCGGCAGGCCCGAACGCATTGAGCTCGATGCCCGGGAAATAGTGGCGGGTCAAGATCGGGATCAACTTGTTGGCGGGCCACAGCGCGAACACCGCGATCCCGGCGATCGTCACCACGCAGATGAAGAGCCGGTTCCGGAGCTCCCGCAGGTGCTCGGTGAACGGCATCTCCTTCTGGTCCCAATCGACCTGGCGCTCGCGGTCGTCGAGCGGCCCCCGCTCAGCGAGCACCTTCAGCCTGCCTTACTCGTTCGGTCGAGCGATGGTCGTCGGGCCCGGGGCGCCGGTCAGCGGGTCGGGCACGATGGTCGGCTGCCCGACGCCGTTCACCGCGCTGGCGTTCGCGGCCGCGGCGGTCTCGGCTTCGGCCCTGCGGCGCGCGTCTTCGCGCGCACGCTCGGCCGCGACGTCGGCCTCGGCCTGCCCGACCATGAACTCTTTCTTCGCCTGGCCGGCGCTGCGGGCCAGCTTCGGTAACTTGTCGGCGCCGAAGATCAGGATCGCGACCCCGACCAGGGCGGCGATTTCCATGGGTGATCCAAACATAGGGGTCTCCGGTTCAGAGAAGGGCGTCCGCGAGCGCGGCGAGTTCGGCGCGGGCGGGGGCGGTACCGAGCGGCGCGAGCGACTGCTTCGCCCGTTCGACGTACGCCGCGAGGACGGCTTCCGTCTTGGCGAGGCCGCCCTGGGCCGCGATCCCGGCCACGACCTGCGCCACGTCGCCGTGCTCGTCGTCGTCCGCCGCGAAGAAACGTTCGACACCGGACCGGAATTCCCGATCACCGGCTTCCAGCGCCAACACCAACGGAACCGTCATCTTGCGCTCGCGCAGGTCGTTGCCTACCGGCTTGCCGAGCGTGGCCTCGTCGGCCGTGAGGTCGAGCAGATCGTCGCGCATCTGGAACGCGATGCCGAACGCGGTCCCGAAGTCGCGCAGCGCCCGAACGGCGAACGGCGAGCCGCCCGCGGCGAGCACGCCGCACTCCGCCGACGCGGCGAACAGCGAGGCCGTCTTCTTGGTCGCGATCTCGACGTAGCCGGCCAGCGTCGTGTCGAGGTCGGCCAGCGCGCGCAGTTGCAGCACCTCGCCGTCGGTGATGTCGGCCAGCGTCGAGCTCAGCACGTTGGGGATTGGGTGCGCGTAGTCGGCGGTGACGTTCTTGAAGATCCACGCGAACAGATAGTCGCCGGCGAGCACGGAGATGCGGTTGCCGAAGTCGACCGCGGTCGCGTTGACGCCGCGGCGTGTGGCCGCCCCGTCGACGACGTCGTCGTGGATCAGCGTGGCGACGTGGATGAGCTCCATGAAGGCCGCGAGTTTCAAGTGCTCCTCGGCGCGGCCGCCCACCGACTCCGCGGCGAGCAGCGTGAAGCGCGGGCGCAGCCGCTTGCCGCCGGCGGCGAGCATGCGGCGCACGGCCTCGGTGATCAGCTCGTTGGCGGTGCCGAACGACGACCGGAAGTACTCCTCGACCATCGCGTAGTGGTCGCGGTCGCTGGGCGTGCGCTCGAGCATCAGGCCGTTCCCACGTGCAGCGCGATCGCGCCGAAGCCCAGCCGGATCGTCCGCACGTCCGCGAAGCCCGCTTCGCGGAAGCGCGCGGCGAGGCCGTCGGCGTCGGGGAAGTTCGTCAGCGAGTTGGGCAGGTAGCGGTACGCGGTCTTCGAGCCGCCCACCAGCCCGCCGACCAGCGGCACGAGCCCGTAGAAATACATGCCGAAGAGCCGGCGCACGACGGGGTTGCGCGGCTTGGTCACGTCGAGGTTGACGAAACGCGCGCCAGGCTTGAGGATGCGGCGCGCCTCGCGCAGCGTGGCGAGCACGTCGACCACGTTGCGCATCGAGAAGCCCATCGTCGCGCCGTCGAAGCTCGCGTCGGCAAACGGCAGCCGGGTCACGTCGCCTTGAACGAAGCTTGCGCGGGCAGCCGGGTCTTCGCGCTGCGCGCGGCTGCGCGCGCCGTCGAGCATCGGGGGCGTAAAGTCGACGCCGACGACCTGCATGGCCGGGTCGGTGCGCAGCAGGTGAAACACCAGGTCGCCGGTGCCGCAGCACAGGTCCGCCACCCTCCCCCCGCAGGGGGCCGCGAGCTCCGCTACGGCGCGGCGGCGCCACGCCTCGTCCACCCCGGCGGTAAGGAGCTTGTTTGCCCGGTCGTAGCGCGGGGCGATCGCCGCGAACATCTCGCGAACGTAGGCGCCCTTGCCGGCTGGGTCCGTGACCATCCCGCCCATCTTAGACGTGTGCCGCAACCCGCCCTCATGCCTTTGTCAGCCTGCAGCCAAGATGACGGTGCCCAATGGATAGCGCCCGACAGGGCGCGGCTTTAGCCGGCAAAGCCGTCTCGGCTTTGACGGATAAAGTCTAAAACCAGCCCTTGCGCTTGAAGTAGACGAGGAGCAGGGCAAGCGTTACCAGCTGAGCGCCGATGCCCAGCCACCAGAACTGGCGGGCGTCGGTGATGTGGTTGATCATCCAGCCGAAGTTCTGGCCGAAGAACCCCGTGATGTAGGTGAGCGGGAGAAAGATCGTCGCGATGATCGTGAGCTGCTTGGAGACCTCACCTTGGCGGTGCGCCTCGGAGGAGAGGTGGACGTCCAGCGTGCTGTTGAGCAGGTCGCGGATCGAGTCGACCTGGTCGGTGACGCGCAGCGCGTGGTCGTACACGTCGCGATAGTACGCCGCGAGCGACGAATGGTCGCCGTCGAGCTCGCCGCGAAGCAGCGGCGCGAGGATGTCGCGCATGGGCGCGACCGCGTGCCTGAAGCGCACCAGATCGCGCTTGAACCGCAGCACGTCGCGCAGCACCTCCTGCGGCGGGTTGCGCTTGACGTGCAGCACGCGGTTCTCGAGCTTCAGCAGGCGTTCGTCGTACGCGTGCGCGACCGGGTGGTAGCCGTCGACGATGGTATCCAGGATGACGTACAGCAGGCCCGCAGACGTGTGCGGCAACGTGCCCTTCGCGAGCCAACGCCGTTCGATCTCGTCGAGCGGAAACAACGGATGGGCGCGGATCGTGACCACGAAGTTCTTGCCGACGAAGACGGCGAGCTCGTGGAGCACGAGCTGTTCCCCTTCGATGGTGGCGGCGTGCAGGACGACGAGCCAGTAGTCGTCGTAGCGCTCGATCTTCGGGCGTTCGTGAACGAGCGCTGCGTCCTCGATCGCCGTGGGATGCAGCTCGAACTCGGTCTTGAGCAACTGCAGATCGTCTTGCGTCGGCTCGGCGAGGTCGAACCACACGAAGTTGTTCGCGTCTTGCAGGAGATCGGATATCTCAGTCCGGTCCTTCAGCGCGCGGGCGCTGTCCTTGCCGGTGAAGATCATGCAGCGCGACTCGTGCTCGCCGGAGATCGCGTTGGTCGCGCGCACCGGCCGCTCGGTCCGCGGCAGGATCACGCAGCGACCTCGAGGCCCAGCACGCGCTGCGCGTTCGCATCGGTGCGCGCGATGACGGTGTCCACGTTCACGCCGAGGACGTCCGCGACGACGCGCGCCGTGTCGGCGACGAACGCGACCTCGTTGCGCGCGCCGCGGTGCGGCACGGGCGCAAGATACGGGCAATCTGTCTCCAGCACGATCGCGTCGAGCCCGACGTCTTTGACCGCAGCGCGCAGCGCGCCGGCCGTCTTGAACGTCACCACGCCGCCGATCCCGAGCAGCAGGCCGAACTCGCCGGCGAACACACGCGCTTCATCGGGCGTGCCGGTGAAGCAGTGCACGATCCCGCGCTGCGCGCGCGCGTCGTACCCGGCGCGCAGCCCTGCAACGAAGTCCTCGTGCGCTTCGCGCTGGTGGAACACCAGGGGCAGCTCGCGCTCGCGCGCGTAGGCGAGCTGCGCGGCGAACACGGCGCGCTGCACGTCGCGCGGGCTGTGATCGTAATGGTAGTCCAGCCCCGTCTCGCCGACGGCGACGATGCGCGCGCCGTAGCGCGCGCGCAAGGCGTCGAACGCCGCGGGGAGATCGTCGGGCGCGTCCTTGGCTTCGTGTGGGTGGACGCCGATCGTCGCCGCGAGGCCGTACCGTTCAGCAATTTCGCAGGCTCGGCCGCTATCGTCCACGTCACAGCCGATCGTGACGACGGCGCCGACGCCGCGCGCACGCGCCCGCGCGAGCATCGCGTCACGGTCGTCGTCGAACGAGCGGTCGTGCACGTGGGCGTGCGTGTCGATCATGGTGAACCCTTAGGCCTCCCGTGCAGTTGTTCCCCGAGCGCGACCGCCGCAGCCGTCGCTTCCTCGCCTTGGCCCTGGTCCTCTCGCTATCGCTGCACGCCGCCGGCGGATCGCTGTGGGCGCTGCTTGCCCGAACGGCGCGCGCCGTGGCGCATCCCGCCGAGGTCGTCGCGCAGACGGAGCCGATCACGATCGATCGGCTGCCGCCGCCGACGCCTACGCCCACTCCGAAGCCGCGCCCGCGCGTCGCGCACGGCGCACCGCGCGTCACGCGGCGCCCGCCCGCGCATCCGGCCGCCGCGCCGTTCCAAGCGCCGCTGCCGGCGCGGCCGACATTCGCCCCGCAGCCCGAACCGTCGGCTGCGCCGCGCATCGCGAAGATCCACGTTCCGCGCGCGCAGCGCGTCGCCGTGGTGCGCGCGCCGAGTGGTGCGCGCGGCGCCGCGCCCGCGGGCGGCACGCTCGACGTCGCCGCGCTCGACGCGACGTTCCGCAAGACGATCGGCCAGGCGCAGCACGACGCCGCCGCCGCGCCGCAGGCCGCTGCGCCCGCCGCCGTGACGACGATGAAACGCTACAACAAGTACCTCGAAGGCAACATCGAGGACGTCACCGGCGGCAACGGCGTGTGCGATCCGCTCGACGACGGCACGACGCGCGGCGCGTACACGTGGTATTATTTGCGCTGCACCGTGCGCTACGCCGACGGGTACGCCGAGACGGTCGCGTTTCCGTGGCCGTTCAAGTTCACGCGGCAGGACGATCCGTTCTTCCGCCACGACGGCCGGCATCACGAGTTCCCGGGGCAACCGCCGCCGGACAACTTCGTGCTGCCGCATCCGTTCGCGCTCTCGCGCGCGGTGTGCGCGTTCTACCGCGAGGAGTGCAAGGCGGTGATCGACCGCGAGCGCGCCAACGGCGATTCGCCCTCCGGTGGCGGTTAGCGCGGCATGGAGCTCTTTCCGGAGCGCGACGAGCGCGGGCGCAATCTGCTCGTCGTTGCGCTGGTCCTCTCACTCGTCGTGCACCTCGCCGGCGCCGGCGCGTGGGAGCTGGTCGCGCGCCGCCTCGCGCCCGTGGTCGCGAAGCTACTGCCGCACCCGTCGCCCACGCCGGCCGAGTTCGTCGCCACGTCGGACGCGATCACGATCGAGAAGCGCACCGTCCCGCGTGCAATGCGGCGCATGCCGGCGCAGCGTCCGCCGCGCCGGCCGCGTCCGCAGCGCGTTGCGCAGGCGCAGGCGCCGCCGCCCGTGCCCCGCCACGTGACGGTCGCCGTTCCCACGCTGCCGCCGCCCGCGATGGGCGTGCCCAGTGCCGAACCGACCGCGGTGCCGACCTATCGCCCGCGGCACGGCACGATCCATCAGCCGCTGCCGGGCACGACGCAGCCGCCGCGCACCGTGGCGCGGACGACGAGCGCGACGACGACGTCATCTGCGGGCACCACGCAGTCGCGGCCCGCCGCCCGCGGCGCGTACACGGCGCAGCAGATCGCCGCGCTCGACGCGCAGTTCAGCAAGACGATCGCGCAGGCGCAGCGCTCGCTCACGGACGTGCCGCAGCAACGCCGGCGTCCCGCGACGACGATGAAGCACTACCAACTCGTGATGGCGGGCTCGCGCGGCGACCTCACATCGGCGCAAGGCCAGTGCCGTCCCACGCAGACGTGGTACCGCGGCAACGTCGTGTGGCACTTCATGGACTGCGATTTCATCTACACCGACGGGTTCTCCGAGCACGTGCTCATCCCGTGGCCTCACCAGTTCCCGCGCAACGACGATCCGGTGGATCATCCGTACAAGCTGTACGTCGTGCAGGAACCGCCGGCTGGCTGGCCGCTGCCGCACCCGTTCCCGTTCTCGCGTATGGTGTGCATCTTCTACAAGGCGGAATGCCAAGCGCTCGTCGACCGCGAGCGCGCGAACGGCAGCCCGAATTACGCACCGCCGTAACGAGCTTTGGCCGGCGCTTTCGGCGCTACGCCGTCGCTTCCGCGGGTGGAGCGTCGATGCGCGGGAACAGCGCCGCGCCGGGGCTCGTTTGCGTCCCGGCGGCGAGGCGCCCCCACACCAGCTCGTCAGCCCACTGCCGTTCCGGCGTGCCGTCGAGCCCGAGCTGCCGCCATATCTCGGTCATCTTCGACGGCATGAACGGGAACAGCAGCAAGCTCAGCCAGCGCAGCCCTTCGCAGAGATCGTAGAGCAGCGCGTCGAGCTCGACTCCGCGGTCGTGCTTGTAGAGCTCCCACGGCTTCTGCTCGTCGATCGCGCGGTTGAGCAGCGTGACGAGGTTCCAAATTTCATCGATCGCTTCGCGGAACCGGAGCGCCATGACGTGCTCGCGCACGAGCACCGGAAGGTCGGCGACGAACTCTTGCACGCGGCCTTCGTGCGGTTCGGGCACCAGTCCGTTGCGATATTTTTGCAGCATCGCGAGCGAGCGGCGCAGCAGGTTGCCGAGATCGTTGCCCAGGTCGCTGTTGTGGCGCATGCGCAGCTTTTCGATCGAGATCGAGAAGTCGCTGCCGAACGGCGCCTCGCGCAGCAGGAAATAACGCAGCGAGTCGGCGCCGAACTCGTCGCGCATCGCGAAGGGATCCATCGCGTTGCCCTTCGACTTACTGATCTTCGCGCCGGTGTCGCTGGTGATCCAGCCGTGCGCGAACACGCGCTGCGGTATCGGCAGTCCCGCCGACATCAGCATCGCGGGCCAGATGATCGAGTGGAAGCGCGCGATCTCCTTGCCGATCAGGTGCATGCCGGGCCAGAACGTCGCGTACAGCCCGTCACCGTCCTCGGGCCAGCCCAGCGCGCTGATGTAGTTGATCAGCGCGTCGTACCACACGTACAGCACGCCGCCGCCGGGCAGCGGGATGCCCCAGTCGAACGACGAGCGCGAGATCGAGAAGTCTTCGAGCCCTTCCTCGAGGATCGCCATCATCTCGTTGTAGCGCGCCTGCGGCCGCAAGAAGTTCGGATTCGAGCGAAATAGCTCCAACAGAAGCTGCGTTGTATTTCGAAAGCCGGAAGAACCAGTTCTTTTCCGATAGCCACTGCACCGGGCGGCGGCACTCCGGGTTGGGGCAGCGCCCGTCGATCAGCTTCGCCTCGGGCCAGAACGTCTCGTCGTTGGTGCAGTACCAGCCTTCGTAGACGCCTTCGTACACGTCGTCGTTCGCGCGCATCTTGTCGAACAGGCGCCAGACACGTGTGGATGTGGCGCGGCTCCGTCGTGCGGATGAAGTCGTCGAAGCGCGCGTCGAACGCAGGCGCGAGCTCGCGCCACTTCGGCGCCAGCGAGTCGACGTATTGCTGCGGCGTCATCCCGGCCGCGGCCGCCGCGTTGGCGACTTTCTGGCCGTGCTCGTCGGTGCCGGTCAGGGCGCGCGCGGGCCCGTGCGCGCGCGCGGTGCGCACCAGCGCGTCGGCGGCGATCGTCGTGTAAGCGTGGCCGATGTGCGGCGTCCCGCTGATGTAATAGATCGGGGTCGTGACGTAGAACGGCTTGCGAGGGTCGGCACGGTCGGGCGGGGCGGCACCCGTGCCGCTTCGTCACTGCGGTTCGGCCCGGCCTTCGAGGGCGCTATCGCGCACCTCAGCGAAGGCGCTGTCGCGCACTTCAGCGAGGGCGCTATCGCGCACTTCAGCGAGGGCGCTATCGCGCACCTCAGCGAGGGCGCTATCGCGCACTTCGGCACGCCGGTCGCTGACGCGCGCGTAGAGGTGGCGGCGCTCGCCGTGTCCGGCATCGGCGAGCCGCTTCGCGACGGCGGAGGTGGTGAGGCCGTCCGCCAGCAGCGCGTCGATCGCGGCGTCGAGGTCGCTCGCCGGCGTCTGCGCGATCGATTCGCGCGGCGCGGCGCCGCCCTCGACGACGAACGCGATCTCACCGCGCACCGGCTCCGCGATTGCCGCGGCCACCTCGGCCGCCGTCCCGAGCGCCTGCTGCTCGTGCAGCTTGCTCAGCTCGCGCACGAGGAAGACGCGCCGGTCCGGCGCCACGGCGCCGAGGTCGTTGAGGCTGTCGCGGATGCGGTGGGGCGCTTCGTACCAGACCGTCGTGTCGCCGAGCGCCGCGCGGAAGGCCGCGCGGCGCTGGCCCGCGGCCCGTGGCGGGAAGCCGGCGAAGACGAACCGCCGCAGGTCGAACCCCGACAGCACCGCGGCGACCACGAAGGCCGCCGGCCCCGGCAGCACCTCGACGGGGACGCCCGCCTCGCGCGCGGCCGCGACGAGCGCCGAGCCGGGATCGCTGATCCCGGGCGTCCCTGCGTCGGTGACCACCGCGACGGATTCCTCGCGCGCGCGGGCGAGGATCGCAGCGGTCGTTGCGCGCGCGTTGTGCTCGTGATAGGTCCAGATCTCTTTGCCGGCGAGGTCGAGCGCGTTGAGCAGCCGCCGTGCAACGCGCGAGTCCTCGGCCACGATCAGCGACGCATCACCGAGCGCGTCGATCGCACGCAGCGTGATGTCGCGGAGGTTGCCGAGCGGCGTCGGTACGAACACGAGCCCCATGTCTTCCTCCGCTTCGCCGTCTTTCGGCCTCGTCCGCCGGATCGAGCTGCGCGGACACATCCTCGACTCGGGCATCTTCAACCGCGTGCTCGGCATCCTGACCGATCACGAGCGCGCGGAGTACGTGATCGAAGATTTCGACTCGGGCCAGACCAAGAAGGATCCGTCGTGCGCGCGGTTGCGCATCGAGGCGGACGACGCGGCGTATCTCGACGAGTTGATCGAGATGCTGCGCGCCGCCGGCGCCGAAGTCGTCGACGAGGGGGACGTCTCCACGGAGCCGGCGCCCGCCGACGGTGTGCTGCCCGACCAGTTCTATGCGACGACGAATTACGCGACCGAGGTGCGCGTGAACGGCATGTGGATGCCCGTCGCCAACCCGGAGATGGACTGCGCGGTCGTGATCGACGACGGTGGCCCGATCACGGTGGCGCCGTACGACGTGAAAGCGGGCGACGAGGTGATCGTCGGCCACGCGGGCGTGAAGGTGAGCGTGCCGCAGCGCGAGCGCCGCAAAGCCGTGTTCGAGTTCATGGCCAGCGCGGTGTCGAGCGAGAAGCCGCGCCACGCGCTGCTCGGCGAGATCGCGCGTGAATTGCTCAAGGTCTTGCGTTCCGGCAAGCGCGTGCTGCTGGTAGGCGGGCCGGCGATCGTGCACACGGGCGCGGCACCGTATCTGGAAGAGTTGATCCGCAACGGCTACGTCACGGCATTGTACGCCGGCAACGCGCTCGCGGTGCACGACATGGAAGCGCAGTTCTTCGGCACGTCGCTGGGCGTGAACTTGGAAGACGCGTTCCCGGTCGAAGAAGGGCACGTGCACCACCTGCGCACGGTGAACCGCTTGCGCGCCGCGGGCGGCATCCGCCAGGCGATCGACAGCGGGATGCTGCGCGCCGGCGTGATGTACGAAGCGTATCAAAAGAACATCCCCGTGGTGCTGTGCGGCTCGATCCGCGACGACGGCCCGGTGCCCGACGTGATCACCGACGTGATCGAATGCCAGCGCGCGATGCGCAAGTTCGTGCCGGAGATCGGCATGGCGCTGATGGTGTGCACGCTGCTGCACTCGATCGCGGTCGGCAACTTGCTGCCGGCAACGTGCAAAACGGTGAGCGTGGACATCAACCCGGCATCGGTGACGAAGCTCACCGACCGCGGCTCGCACCAAACGCTGGGCATCGTCATGGACGCGTCGTCGTTCCTGCGCGAGCTGACGCTCGCGATCCAAACCGCGGAAGCCACGGCGCTCGGCGCAGGGCCCGGATGAGCGCGCGAGCGCCTTTGCGCGGATCGGCGAAACTCGTCGTGAGCGCCAGCTCGGATTCGAACGCGATCGCTTGCACGACCTCATCGTTGGGGAGCGGCGATCGACCCGTGCACCCGGTCCGATCGCTCAAGCGGCCCCAGAACGGTGAAGAAAGAAGCGAGGCGACGGCGACCGTGGACGAGATCGCACCGGCGATGGTCGGCGATGCGCCGACGTGCTCGGCGTAGAAGGGCAGGATCGGGATCAGCAGCGAGAAGCCGAGCACGTCGACGAACGTGATCGCGATCAGGGGCAGGAGCGCTCTCGGTATCCCGGACGTGACGTCGCGCGGCGGCCGCGGTCTCCTCGCCACGCCGGCCGGCGCCGTCGCGTGCGAGCTGGAACCGGTCGGCGCCGACGCCGCCGGCGCGCGCTACGAGCTTCGCATCACGAACGGCACGCCCGGCATCCTGGCGGCGACGGTGAGCGCGGTGCGGCTCGACGAGACCGGGCCGGTCGCCGCGCTGGCGGTCGAGATTCAGCCGCACGCCGCGCTGCGCACCGGCTTCACGCTCGACCCGACGCTTGCGTACGAGCGCGTCACCGCGGACGTGCGCGGCGACGGCATCCACATGATCGTCGAGGCGCCGCCGCCGCGCGGCGGGCGGGCGCGCCGCCGCTGGGTCGGGCCGGTCATCGCGCTGGGCGCCGCCGGGCTGCTCGCCGGCGGGACGCTGATGGCCGTCGCCGCGGAGCGCCCGCGCGTGGTCGACGCGACGCTGCTCGCAGGTCCCAACGGCACCACCGTCGCGCGCTGGGCGACGGTCGGCAGCGGCAATCGCACCTACGAGGTGCGCGACGCGCACGGCGACGTTGTCGCGCACGGCGCGCTTAACGACGCTGCCGGCACCATGACGATCGCGGTGCCGGGCGCCGCGAGCCTGCGCGTGACGGCCGCGAACGCCTTCGGCAGCGACGCGCGCGACGCGGTCTACGCCCGCGCGACGCCGCCGCCCGCAGTCCGTATCGCGGCGACGCCGCCGCCGCGGATCGAAAGCTTGTCCGTCGATGCGCCGCGGCCCAACGGCGGAGTCACGGTGCGCTATGCCGCGGCGCAGGCGCGCGACTTGCAGCTCTCGGTCGTGGACGGCAACGGCGCGACCTGGTATAGCGCCACGACGAAGAACGGTCGCGGCAGCGTGCTGATCCCCGCCCCGCCGCCGGGCGAGCGCGAGCCGTACACGCTGATCGCCCGGGCCGGCGGCGCCGGCGCGCGCCAGGAGACGCGCATGCCGTTCCCCGCCGCCGCGCAGCCGGCGTCACCGGCACCGTCGCCCAGCGGGTCGCCCTCGGCGCAGGCCACGAGCCTTGCGACGGCCGTCCCGGCCCGCACGGCGCCGCCGCTGGAACCGACGGTGCTGGAAGGCGCGGGCGGCGACTCGTTCGCGGTCCGCCCGGATCCCGTGTCACCCGGCGCGCCCGTCACCGTGACGGTCCCGTCAGGCGACGGCGCGCGCGTCCAGATCGTGCGCGACCGCGACGGCATCGAGGTCGCGGGCGCGGACGTCCGCCGCGGCGACCGCAGCGTCACCCTGACCGCGCCGCGCGAGGGCGGCTCCTACACGGTCCGAGTCACGACGCAGCGCGGTCGCGGCCTGATGTCGCTGGTGCGGCCGCTTCACATGCGGCGCTAACCGACGGGCTCCAGCGCGAGCTCGTCGCCGGGAGCGAGCGGGTTGGCTTTGAGGAAGCCGGGCCCGAACTCGGCGACGACGTGGGCGCCCCGGGCGCCGACGTAGAGCCGCTGCGGCCGGACGCCGGCCTCGCTGCGCACCACGCACAGGCCGCGGTCGAGGAACACGAGGTCGAGCGCGGTACGCATGCCCAGCGTGTGGATTGCGCTGCACCCCTCGAACCACAGCCCTTCTTCGGCGGCGATGGCGGAACGCGGTAAAAAGCCGACGATACGAGAGAAGAAGCCGTCCGCGCGGCGGACGCGCCAGGCCAGGACACGGCCGGTCGTCCGGTCCCGGACGAGCCACATGTTCATCGCCGTCGCTTGCGGGCCGCCGGGCCGCCTTCCTCGGTTGACCAGAATTTTACCCGAAGGTCCTGGGCCAAAGGTCATAGTTTCCGACGTGTAGGGTATGACGCGAGAACTGTGGCCGTGCTGACTCAGGAAGAGCCCGCGTTCGGCGTCGCCTCAAAGCGACGTCTGCCGAAGCTCGCTCCGGACGCCATCCACCGGGAGCGGCTGTCGCTGTGGCTCGCCGAGCACGCCGATTTCCCGCTGCGCCTGTTGGCCGCGCCGGCCGGCTGCGGCAAGACCACGGCCCTCGTCCTGTACGCGACGCGGTCGCGATTCCCGGCGGCCTACGTCTCATTGCGCCGCGGCGACGGCGCGACCGCGATCCGCGCCGCCGTGTGCGAGGCGCTCGGCATCGACCCGGTTGCCGACACGGAGAGCTTGCTCGCGGCGCTCGCGTCGCTCGGGCGCCGCGAGATCCTCGTCGACGACGCCGACCGCGCATCGGAGGAAGGCCGCCATCTGCTGCAGCGGCTGGTGTTCGACGGTCCCGAGAACGTGACGTTCCTCTACGCATCGCGCACGCGCGAACTCTTCGAGACGACGCGGCTGATCTCGCTGGGGCTCGCGGCGCTGTGCAGCGGCGGCCGGCTCGCGTTCACACCCGACGAAGCGGCGCGGTTCGTCGACAGCTCGCGTGTCGTGCGCGGGGACGAGCGCGACATCGCGCGGCTCGTGATGGACACCGACGGCTGGCCGTTCGCGCTGTGCAGCACCGTCCGCCACGCGGCGTCGTCCGGCCGCACGCTCGACGGCGCGCTCGAGCGCTGGCAGCGCGCGAGCGGCAGCCTCATCAACGAGTTCGTCGACACGGCGCTCGCGGAGCACGAGGCCGCGCTGGCCGTTCGCGCGCGACGGGTGTTCGATGGCGAGCCCGCCGACGACGCGACGCTCGACCGGCTCGAAGCGCGCGGCATGTTCGTGCAGCTCGTCGACGGCGTCTGCCGCCCCTACCGCGTGATCTCGCGGCTGGCGCGTGTCGCGTCGCCCACGGCGACGCGGACCCTGCTCCCGTTCGCGGTCGAGCTGTTCGGCGCGCCGCAGATGCGCTTCGATGGTCAGCGCATCGAGTGGATCCGCCGCCGCGACGGTCAGATCTTCACCTATCTCGCGCTGCGGCGCGATGGCCGCGCGAGCCGCCGCGAGCTGATCCAAGCGTTCTGGCCCGACGCCGATCCCGTACTTGGCGCGCAGAGCCTGCGCAGCGCGTGCAGCACGATGCGCCGCGCGCTCGCCGCCGTCACCGGCCACGCCTCGCTGGCGCACTACGTGTCGTTCGGCGACGAGATCGCCTTGAATCTCGACCTCTTCACGGTCGACGCGCGGCGCGTGCGCGCGCACCTGGCCGACTCCGACGACGCGGCCAACCGCGACGACCACGACGCGGCGAGCGATCACGCGGCGGCCGCGCTGCGCGTCGTGCGCGGCCCGTTCCTCGACGGCGACGTTTTTCCGGCGCTGGCGTCGTACGCAGAAGAGCTCACGGACGGGCTCTGCCGGATGGAAGGGCGCGTGCCTGCGCCCGACGCTGCGATGCGGATTGAGGCAACGTAGCTTCCCAGGAAGCCACATGCACGGAAGCGAGCTCGACACCATGGATCTCCCGAAACTGCCGCCGGACGCGATCGTCCGGCACCACCTCGACGAATGGCTCGATCGCAACACGAAGCGGCGCGTGCGCATCGTCGCGGGCCAGCCCGGTTCAGGGAAGACCACCGCCGTGGCCGCGTGGGCGCGTCATCGTTCGGTGCAATGGTTCACCGTCGGACACGGCGCGACCGAAAGCGATCTGCGCGCGCTGCTCCCCGTGCTTCCGCAGGGCGAGCTTGTGATCGACGACGCGGATCGCGCGGCGGCGGACGGGCGCGCATTTCTCGCGCAGCTATCGCAGACCGCGCCCGCGAGCGTACGGTTCGTCTACCTCGTGCGCAACGCGCTCGTGTTCGACGACACCGCGTTCGCCGAGCCCGCCGCGCTGGCGGACGCGACGGTGCTGCGTTTCGACGAGCAGGAGATCGAGCGGTTGTGCGCCGCGCACGACGTCGCTTCGAGTGCGAAGGAGCGACAGCGCTTCCTTGCCGCGACAGGCGGCTGGGCGTTCGCGGTCGCGGGCACGGTTCGCTACGCGTCCGCGATCGGCGGCAACCTCGGCGCCGCGTACCCGCGGTGGCTCGCGACGGCGCGCCCGTTCGTCGCGCAGCTGGTGGACGATGCCGCGGCCGACGCCCCGTTCGCCGCAACGGCGTTCGACCGCATCGCGCGCGGCGTCGCCGGCGGTGCCGACGACCTGCGCGAAGCGTGTGAGGCGGCGTTCTTCGTGGACCGCGACGGCGAGTCGTATTGCGTGAACCCGGTCGTCGCGTCGCTGCGCGGCGACGGCCGCGGCTCCGCGCGGCCCGCGCCCGCGGTGGTGCACATGTTCGGGCGCTTCCGCGTGACGATCGGCAACGGCGAGGTGTCCTTCGGCCGCCGCCGCGCGCGCTCGGTGATCCAGTACCTCGCCGTGCGCAGCGATGGCGCCGCGACGCGCGACGAGCTGATCCGGGAATTCTGGCCGGACATGGAGCGCCGCGCCGCCGCCGACGCGCTGGTGAATACCTGCAGCACGATCCGCCGCGCGATCGCGGAGTGCGTGGGCCGCGACGCCGTCGATGAGTATTTCCTCGTGCGCCGCAACACCGTCGCGCTGCGCTTCGGCAACGTCGTCAGCACCGCGAACCGCTTCAGCACGCACGTGAAGGTCGCGGCGGCGGCGTACGGCCGCGGCGATCTCGACGCCGCGGCGGCGCACTGGTCAGCCGCGTTGCGCCTGCACTCGGCGCCGCTGCTCTCCGGCGAACCGTCCGCACCGTGGATCGCCGCCGCGCAGCGGGCGTTCGACGACGCGGCGCGCAACGCGGTCCATCTGCTGGCCGGCGTTCCGTCCTCCGCGGTCGCAGCTCAGGCCGGCCGCGAGCTGACCGCGTAGAGCAGCGTCGACAGCGAGTCTTCGAACCAGAGCAGATCGCCGACGAGCACGTCGGTACGGGCGAAAAAGCCGTCGCTCATCGCGAGCACCGAGTCGGTGTCGCGGCACCACACGACCGGTTGGCCGGGGGACACGCGGTGCTCGAGCCGCACGACGCACAGCTCCCGGTCGAGGAAGATCAAGTCGGCGCGCGCGCGCGTGCCCAGCCGGCGGAACGCGTCGCTGGTGTCGAACCACAGCCCACCGTCGTCCGGCGGCCGGCGTCGCGGCAGCAGCGCGGCGATCGGGCGCAACGGCGTGCGCACGATCTCCACCCGGTCGGAGAGGATCTCGCTCGTCGACCGGTTGTAGAGCACGCCCATCGCTCAGAACCCGGGCGTGACGAGCGCGAGTGGCAGCGCGATCGCCGACGCCATGTACGGCGCGAACGCGACCGGCTGGTGCGAAACCTTGCGCACGCGGGCGACGACCACGGCGGCCAGACAGCCGAGTGCGAACGCCATCAGCGCGTGCTGCATCCCGATGAGCGGACCACCCAGCATCGCGAGCTTCACGTCGCCCCAGCCTAGCCCCATGCCGTCCGAGCGCCACGCGAGGAAGGCGAACGGTATCGCGGGCACCACGGCGGCGATGCAGACTTCCCAATGACCGGCGAGCGCGGCGGCGAGCAGGATCGCGCCGAGCGGCACCAGCGTGAACACGTCGGGGATGATGCCGCGCAGGACGTCCGACGCCCAGATTGCGGTGAGCAGCCCGCACGCGAGCCACACGATCGCCATCCCGGGCAGCGGCATGCCGCGCCACGCGACGACCGCGCCCAGCAGCGCGGACGCGAAGACGAGCAGGTGCTGCGGCACGATGCCCGGGGGCGGGCCACCCGGCGGGGATTCGGCGACCGAGCCGCACACGCCGCGCGCGGCGAGCAGACCGAGTGCCGCGGCGCCGGCGAATGCGACGGTGGCCAACAAGATCGTGATCATTGCGCGCTCAGCAGTTGGGCGGCAACCGGGCCGAAGATCATCACGAGCAGCGCCGGCAGCATGAAAAACGCCATGGGGACGACCATTTTGACGGGGATTTTTGCCGCGAGCTCCTCCGCGCGCGAGATGCGGCGGTTGCGCGTCTCCTCGGCGAGCTCGTCGAGCAGGTGCGCGATGTTGCCGCCGAGGCGCTCGGTCTGCACGAGCGCCGTCACCAGCGACGTGAGGTCGATGTGCTTCACGCGGCGCGCCATGGCGGTGAGCGCGTCGGTGCGCGACATCCCGACGCGAATGTCGGAGAGCGTCATGCGGAACTCGTCCGCCAGCGCGCCTTCCATCCGCGTCACGGCGATGCCGAGCGCGCCGTTGAGCGCGGTGCCGGCCTCGACCGTGGTCGACACGATGTCGAGCAAATCAGGGAGCCGGCGCGCGATGTCCGCCTTGCGCTTGCGCGACGCGGAGTCGAGCACGAACGACGGAAACACGAAGCCCAGCGCGAGGCCGCCGCCGCCGACGACGGCGATGTACGTGAGCGACATCTGCGACAGCTGCGCGCCCAGCGCGCACAGCGCGCCCGCGCCGAGTGCGAGGCTGATGCGCCACATCGTGAAGGACACGACCGTGGTGCCGTACCAGCCGGCCTCCGCGAAGCGCGTGCTCAGCGCGGCGCTCTCCTTCTCGTCGACGAGCGACCGCACGATCTTGCCCCCGCGCTGGTTGTCGTCGGTGGGCGTGCGCTCGAGCTCGGCGAGCCGGCGCTCCATGTCGTCGCCGCGGTCCAGCAGCGCGAAGCCCAGGCCGAACAGCGCGCCGGTGGTGAGGATCGCAATGACGAGGACGATGCCCATCAGACGTCGAGCCTCATCATCGCCTTCACCAAGCCTGCACCGACGACTTCGAGCACCACGAAGATGATGAGGCTCAAGTGACCGATCGGCGTGCCGAACATGGCTTCGCGCATGGGCGGTTGCGTGCCCATGATGAACAGGCCCAACCCCACCGGCAGCACGGCGATCACCCAGCCGCTGGCGCGCGCCTCGCCCGTGAGCGAGCGGACCTTGCGCTGGATGCTGCGCCGCGCCTTGATCGTGCCGGCGAGGTGGTCGAGGATCTTCGCGAGGTTGCCGCCGGTCTTCGACGAGACGTCGATCGCGTCGACCAACATTTGGAGCTCGTCGCTGGGCACGCGTTTCACGAGATCGTCGAGCGCGACGTCCATCGGGACGCCGATGCTGGAGCGCGCGACGACGCGCGAGAACTCCGTGCGCGCCGGCTCGGGCGACTCGTCGATCACCAGCGCGATCGCCTGGCGCAAGCTCAAGCCGACGCGCAAGCCGCTGGAGATCAGCCGCAACACGAGCTCGAGCTGCTCGTTGAACGCTTTGAGGCGTTTGGCGACCTTCGAGCGGATCCACGTGCGAAATGCGAGCGCGACCACCGCGAAGGCGATCGGGGCGTAGAGCGCCGCGTTGACGATGTCTGGATGCAGCACGACGATGAGGCCGAGCCACAGCACCCCGGAAGCGACCGCGAGGATCGCGCCGATGTGCTGCGCGGACATGCCGATGTCGGCGCGGTCGATGTCGACCCCGAACCCGCCGGCGAACTTCTCGAGCGCGCGCTCGACGCGGTCCCACGTCGCGATCACGCTCAAGGCGATCGTGCCGATGACGCCCAGCACGATCGCGTACGGTGCGAAGGCCGCTACCATGAAGCGACCCGTTCCATCTCGGACAGCGCGCGCACGTCGTACGTCACGCCGTACTCCTGGAACTTCTTGAGGCAATTCGGCTGCACGCCCGTGAACACGAACGAGCCGCGGACCTTGTTCTCCTTGTCGATGCCGCGCTGGTCGTAACGCGCGATCTCCTGCGTCGTCACGACGTCGCCTTCGAGGCCGACGACCTCGCACACCGCGGTGACCTTGCGCGAGCCGTCGCGCAGGCGGTTGAGCTGGATGATCAAGTCGACGGCGCCCGCGAGCTGCTCGCGGATGGCGCGCATCGGCAGGTCGTAGCCGGCCATCAGCACCATCGTCTCGATGCGCGAGAGCGCGTCGCGCGCGCTGTTCGCGTGCACGGTGGTCAGCGAGCCGTCGTGGCCGGTGTTCATCGCCTGCAGCATGTCCAGCGCTTCGCCGCCGCGGGCCTCACCGACGATGATGCGGTCGGGGCGCATGCGCAGCGCGTTGCGGACGAGGTCGCGGATGCGCACCTCGCCGGCGCCCTGGATGTTCGGCGGCCGCGCTTCGAGGCGCACGACGTGCTCCTGCACCAGCGACAACTCGGCCGCGTCTTCGATCGTCACGATGCGCTCGTGGCTGGGGAGATAGCTCGAGAGGACGTTGAGGAACGTCGTCTTGCCGGAGCCCGTGCCGCCGGCGACGACGATGTTGAGGCGCGCTTCGACACACGCGCGCAGGAAATCCAGCAGCTCGGGCGCGCACGCGCCCAGGTTGATGATGTCTTGCGCGGTGATGCGGCGCGTGCCGAACCGGCGGATCGTGAGCACCGCACCGTTGAGGGCGAGCGGCTCGACGATCGCGTTGACGCGCGAGCCGTCCGGCAGGCGCGCGTCGACCATCGGCGCGGCTTCGTCGACGCGGCGGCCCAGCGGGGCGATGATGCGTTCGATCGTGGCGCGCAAGTGCTTGTCGCTGCTGAACCGCTTCGCCGTGGCCTCGATGCGGCCGTTGCGCTCGATGTAGATTTTGTTGGGCCCGTTGACCATGATCTCGGAGACGTCGGGTAGCCGGAGCAGGTCTTCGAGCGGCCCGAGGCCGACCGCTTCGTCGACGATCTCGATCTTGAGGCGCGCGTTCTCTTCGGCGGAACCGACATCATCGCGGCCGAGCAGCAACTCGCCGACGACGGCGTCGACGTGCGCGCGCAGCTCGTTCATTTTCGACAGCTCGTCGGTGGCGCGGCTCATCTTCGACGGGTCGATGCGGTGCATCAGCTCGTCGTGGATCTCGGCCTTGAGCGCGTCGTACTTCGTGTAGTCCGGTTGGGCGGCCGACGGCGGCGGCGTGAACTGCGGCGCAGCGGAGGTGGCCGACGATGCCGACGTGATCGGCACGACCTTGGGATCCTGGGGACGGCGCGGTCCCAGCCGGCGGTCGCCGACGGGCGCCTGCGACGACGCGGAGAGCGTGAGCGGCTCGGCCTGCGATGCCGGCGTCGCGATGAGCTCGACGAACATCTCGATCGCGCGCTCGTGCTTGCGGTCGCCCAGCGGCGGGATCTCGACGGCGACGCGGCGGCCCAGCGCCGACTCGACGCGGCTGCGCGGCAGCGCGTTGCGCGGATCGCGCGTGACGCACACGATGTCGAGCCGGTCGGGCGGGATGCCGAATCTTTGGAACTCCAGCTGCGTGACGCGCGCGCTCGTGATGCCGAGGATGGACGGCTCGACGATCATGACGAACCGGCCGCCCTGCATGACGAAGGGCCGGACCGCGGCCGCGAACGGTTGCGGCGCATCGACGATGATGACGTTCTTGCGCGCGTTGAGGTCGTCGGCGACGGCCTGCACGTCGGCCGGCTTGATCGTGAAGCCGCCGTGCAGCGTGGCGGTGATCTCGACGATCGTCGTGCGGCCTTCTTCGATGAACGCCATGTTCGGCGTGGTGCGCGCGGCGTCGAGCGCGCGGACCTTGTCGAGCAGCACGGCGGTCGCGCGGCGGCCGACGAGGTCGCCGTCCACGATCGCGACCTCGATCCGCTTGCCGAGGTGCGTTGCGGCTTCGACGCAGAGGCTCGTGGCGCCGGCGCCGCCCTTGGAGCCGACGACGATCGCAACGTTCGCCTTCATCGGATGACCTTGTCGCCTTGGATGATCTGCGGGCCCGTGTAGCGCGGCGCGGCCGGCTTCGGCGCCGGCACGGGCGCGACGGCGGCCGGCGCGGCGGGGGCCGCCGCGGCTGGGGCCTGCGCGACGCGCTGCGTTTGTGCGCCCGCGGCGGCGGCGGGCTGGCTGAGGTCGATCTTCTCGCCGATCGTCGGGCGGCGCGCCGCTCCGTCCGCCGGGGCGCGCAGCGCGAGGCGCAGCGTCGCGTTGAGGTCGACGAGCGTCAGCAGCTTCGCTTGATCGGGCGTGACCGCGAGCGAGGCGGTTTGGAAGCCGGACTCCGGCGCGGGCGTCGCGCCCTGTGGCGTCTCGAGCGTGGTGCCCATCGCGAGCACCTGGACGTCGCGTAGGATCGTCGCTGCCTTGGGCTGCGTGTTCGCGCGCGGCGGCGTCACGGCGATGACGTCGACGTGATCGCCCGGCTGGATGAGGTTGCCCACGCCTTTGACGCGGTCGAGCGGGATTGCGACCGCGCGCATGCCGCGCGGGACGCGCATGACGAGCGTGCTGGCGGCGATCGTGGTGATCTTCGACGTGGAGATGCTGCCGCCGGCGGGCACGGAGACCGCGGCGATGCGCCCGACGACCTGGGTGGGGTCACCGATGGAGTCGGGCTCGATCGCGTCGCCCGGGCGCATCACGGTCGTGACCATGTCGGCTTTGATCGGGACGTGGGCGACGATGTCGCGTGCGGCGATGACGACCCGGCGCGGGGCAACGACCGCGCTCTGGTGGCGTCCCACCGACGTGAGGTAGTTGAAGGTCAGCAGGCCGGTCCCCATAGCCAGGACCGCCGCGATCAGAAGGGTGGTTGTACGGCGGTCTAGCCGTGGACGAGCTGCAACCATGGTGCGATGGTCTCCGAAGCGAGCAGATAAAGGGCGCCGGTCAGGATCGCGAGCGCGTAGGGGAGCCTGCGGCGATCGGGTTCGAGGATCACGCCGCGGCCGAGGCCGCCGACGTACGCGGCCGTTGCGAGCTGCATCAGTGCGAACTGCAGACGGCGCGCCCGGAGGAGCTCGATGATTGCGAGCGCTCCGCCGGCGAGGGATGTGATCAGGAGAAACGAGACGAGTCCGGGCCAACCGGCGCAGACCGCGCCGGCTGCGATGAGCTTGACGTCACCACCGCCGATCCACCCGCGTGAGAAGGGGATGGTGCCGGCGACGAGCAGCGCCACGTATGCCGCCACCATGGCGGCGAACGCGAGTGCGCCGTGCGAGCAGCTCAGGCCGAGCGCGACGGCAGCGAGTCCGAACGTGAGCACGTTCGAGATTCGCCGCCGCGCCAGGTCCGTATACGCTGCTACGAGCGAGACGGCGACCAGCATGATCGTTGCGATCAGGGTCTCGCCCGCCACGACGGCTGCTACTTGCCGACGCCGGTGTTGGCGGTGTCGACGTTCGTCTTCACGGTCGTGAACAGCGTGTTGATGCTCTGTACCGAGCTTGCCGATGATGACGATCGCGACGCCGGCGATGAGCGCGACGACGAGCGAGTACTCGACGAGGGTGGCGCCCTCATCGTTACGGAGCATGGAGCGAAAAGCGTTGAGCACGAGACGAGTCCTTTCGTGGACGTGTTTTGGTGTGGGTGATCGGTGACGCACTGCGTCAAGACGGTGGCTGGAGCGCCGGAAGGATACCGCTGAAGATTCCCGCGACGTCCTTCCCGATCGCGGTGAGAACGACGATCGCCACGGCGGCGATCAGCATGACGACGAGCGAGTACTCGACGAGCGTCGCACCGCACTCATCGTCCGCAAGCTCCCGACTCCGGTTGGACACACGATACGTCCGGTTATTCCGGGATCTTGTCGAGTGGTGAAAGCACCGCCGGGCTCGTCGGCTTGAGGACGACGCGCGCGCTCGATGGCTTCACACCGGTCACCGAGGTGACGGTCGCGATCACGACCGTGTCTCGGGGTGGGGCAGACGAGATTCCGATGTCTGCCTGGTAGGTGCCGTCCGGCTTGATGCGCGTCACGATGCGGGAGAGCACGACGACCGGAAGGTCGCGCGAGATCTCGCCCGTGAGCGTGACGTAGACGGGTGCGTCAGCCGGGCCGCGACCGCTGACCGCGATCGCGTCCCGGCCGGCGACCTGCCGGGCCTCCACCGAAAGGCTTCCGGTGACCGTCGCCGTTTGCGTGGGCGGTGCGAGCGGCGGCGGTGGTACCGGATATGCCTGCGCGATCCGTCGCAGGTTCGCTGCGACGGCCGGACTGACGACGAGATCCGTCCCATCGTAGTACGGAGCGCTGTCAGCCGAGATGACGCGTTCGCCGACGCGGTAGAGCTTTTGGCCCGCGCGCAGGACGACGACGACACCCGGCCGGCTGAGAGAGACCGCACCTTCACCAGCCAGCCACGCATACGCATATCCGTTCTCGGCAGCGACCCGCGCGAGCGGGATCGAAGGCTCCGCCGCGACCGCAGGTGCGGCGACGGCGACGATGAGCGTGATTGCGAATGCGAGACGGGCGGGTGACATTGCAGACTCCTCGGTGGTTCGGCTTTTGGAGTCTATCCCGCCGGGAGGCGTCTGTGAACATAGCTCACTTGAATCTTGGCTCTACGTCTGCCCGGCGTTGACGCGTTAACGCGCGCGGCCATGTCATACTGCACTCGATGTACGTGCTCAGACACGGCGCGCTCGCGCTCGCAGCCGCTACCGTAACAGCCTGTCTCTGTCCGGCCCAGCCCGCGTTCGCGCAGACGCGTATGATCTCGCTGTCGGTCGGATCGTCGCTGATCGTGCCGGCACCCGGCATGACGCGCGTCGCAGTCGGTGACGGTACCGTCGCCGGCATCGTTCCGACCGGGAACCAGCTCGTGATCAATGGAAAGGCGCCGGGCCGCACGACGGTCGCGATCTGGACGCGCTCGGATCGTCAGGACTACGAGGTCGTCGTCACCGAGCCCAGCCTCGATTCCGTCGAGCAGGTGATCCGCCAAAGCCTCAACGTGCCGGGCCTGGCCGTGTCGCAGTCGCCCGGAACGATCTTCGTCACCGGCAACGTCGCGAACACAACGCAGCAGGCCCACGTCAACGAAGTGCTGGCGCGCTTCGAGGGCTTCGCGAAAGACAAGAAGGTCTCGATCGTCAACGCGGTTACGATCGCCAACCCGCTCGGCGAGGTCAACCGCGCAATGTCGGCCGACGCCGGCCTGTCGCGCGTGCGCGTCGAGGCCGACGGTAAAGGAAACCTCGTCGTCAGCGGCACCGTTCACGACCGGTCGCAGGCGGAAGCGGCGCTCGGCCGCGTGCGGAGCGTCGCCGGCACGGCACTGTCGTCCGACGGAAAGATCATCGACCGCATCGCGACGGAGACGACGACCCAGATTGCGATCAAGGTCAGCATCCTGGAGATCGACCGCACCGGGCTCAAGCAGCTCGGCCTGCATCTTCAGGGCGCTCTGCCAGATCCGGGCTCGCCGGGCGGATGGAAGATCGTCGACCCGGTTTTCAACGCGATCGAGCCCGATTTGCGGCAAACGAAGCCGCCGCTGAACATCGCGCCGTTCTTCCGGCTCGTGCGGCTCGCGCCGACGCTGGATCTCCTCATTCAAAGCGGCCACGCCCGCGTGCTGAGCTCGCCCGATCTCGTCACGTCGCCCGGTCAAGCCGCGACGTTCCTCGTGGGCGGCGAAATCCCGTATGCGTTTTCGTCGGGGCTGGGCAACACGTCGATCGTGTTCAAAGAGTACGGCGTCAAGCTCGACATGACACCCACCCTGCTGCCGGACGGCACCGTGCAGACGAAGATCGCGCCGGAAGTGTCCGACCTCGACTTCTCAGCCGGCATCCAAGTGAACGGTTTCGTGGTGCCCGCGCTCAAGACGAGCAGGCTGAAGACGGACATCGTGACGCACGACGGCGACAGCGTCGTCATGGGCGGCCTGCTGCGGCGCATCGAGCAGAGGAACATTCAAAAGGTTCCGGGCTTGGGCGACCTGCCCATCCTCGGCAAGCTGTTCCGCTCGACGAATTACCGCACCAGCGAGACGGACGTCGTGTTCGTCATGACGCCGGACGTGATCGTGCGGTGATGCCTGCGGTGCTCCTGCGGCGTCTGCTCCGCGACGAAAACGGCGGTACGCTGGTCGAATACGCACTGGTCATGGCGCTGCTCTCGATGTGCACGCTCGGGCTGATCGCCGCGTTCGGCCAGAGCGCGACCAACAGCCTCGACGCGTCCGCCGCCGCGCTGACGGGCTCGAGCGAGCACGTCCCCGGAGACGCGCCGTGAGCCAGCGCGGAGCGGCACTGCCGGAAACCGCGCTCGTGCTGACGATCATGCTGTCGCTGATCGTCGGTGCGCTGCGCATCGCGCTGGTCGGCTACGAGCAGGTCGCGGCCGACGGCGCGGCATTCTACCACGCGCACCAGACCGGTATCAAAGGCACCTATCCGGACAATGCGACCGGACTGGACCCCGACGACGCCACGCACAAAGCGTTCGGCCAGTCGCAGACCGCCACCATCGCCAGCAGCACCTACATGCCGCCCAAGGCGAACGTGGACACCAGCTATGGCTTCGACGTATCGGACAACCGGCACGGCGGCGTGTCGCTGATGCAGCCGCTGCAAACGATCTCGACGGTGACCCACACGGCGCCGTCGCTCCTCGTCTTCGGTAGCGCGGGCAGCGTGCTGACCGTGACCGGCGTCGGGATCGAGCCGACGTTCCGCGAGACCGGCATCCACGGCAACATCGACGGCAACGATTTCAACACGGACGCTTCGTTCGGGCTCGCGAGCGACTACTTCACCCAAGGCGAGAACACGCCGCCGTATTTCGGCGGCTTCCACTACATGCGCTTCTGCGACGTGCCCGACGATGCCACGACGTTCTGGAACGGCTGTCCGGTCACCGTGAGCTATCTCGCGCTCGGTCTCGCGGAGTATCTCGACCAAGACAATTGGTCGCGCGCGCCCAACGGCATCGCGCCGCTCAACTCTGCGGTGTTCTGGGAGACGCTGTACCACCAGAACGTCTACGCGCAGCTGTCCAAGGATCTGCCGGCCACGATCGGCGACTCGGCAAGCCTCGGCCAGGCCCAAAAATTTCTCAACCGCGCCACCAACCAGCCGTTGTGCTCGGTGTACAAGTGGGACTCCGCCCAGCAAGGTGGTCTTCCGGCCGCGAACTACAAGCCGGGGCAATTCCCGCTCACCCCCGGAGCGGCGTGCTGAGCATGCGCACGCGGCATCACGAGCGCGGCCAGGTGCTGCCGGTCTGGTGCCTCGGCATCGTGGCGATGCTCGTCATGGTGCTGATGGCCGTCCGCTACGCGGACATCGTGCGCTGGCAGATCCGCGCGCAGAACGCCGCCGATGCCGCGGCGCAAGCCGTGCTGGCGCTGCAGACGCAGCAGTTCAACGAGATGAACTCGGTGCTGTACGCGAGCGCGGTCGAGGAGTACCGCATCCGCAGCATCCTCTACGGCTTGGAGCTGACGGCGTACGGGAACGGCGGATGCTCGGCCGACAGCTCGTGCCCGGCGCGCTATGCGGCGCTGTACGCGGGATATCTCAAAGCGGTCGCGCGCTATCGTGAGGAGATCGTTCTCCTCAACCGGATCACGGCCAACATGGACTCGGCCACGATGACCGAGCGACGCCCGCGCGCTCGTGACACACCTCGCCAATCCCGCGCGTCTGCGGAAAGACCGGCGGCGGCGACTGCGCCTTCTCCTACAAGCTCTTGGATTTCAGCCCGCGCTCGCCGGTGTTCACGGTGCAGAAGGATGCGCGCGCGTTCATCACGCCGTCGTATGGTGACTACATGAACGCGGCGAGCGGCGTCAACAAGTCGCTGATGCCGGCGCGCACCGAGGTCTCGGTGTGCGCGGACATTCCGTCGCCGATCCCCGCGTTCTTGAACTTCCAGCCGAAACCGTTCCGCGTGATCGCGCGCGCCGCGGCGACGTCCGCGATGGTCGAGCAGGACTGGTTCCAGCCGGGCCAGCTGAACAATGGGTGGACGGGCAAGCGGTATCAGACGCCGGAGACATGGTCCGGATCGACGTCCGACGACGGGCTCAACGTCGATTGGTACACCACCGACTTCGGCGGCAATGGCAGCCGTGCGTACCCGGACTCGAACGGCTACCGCTTCGGTATCGACCAGAACGAGTTCAGCGCGTTCACCGGCTGGTGGAATTCCGTGCCGATCCGGCCGTACTTCGGCACCCTGAGCGACGCCTCGCTGGGATGCGGCGGATGAATCGGCATTCCGAACGCGGCGCGGCGCTCATCGAGAGCGCGATCGCGCTCCCGGTTGCGCTGCTGACGCTGTACGGCGTGCTCTACGGAACGCAGCTCGGCACGATCAACGAACGCGTGCAGAGCGTCGTGCGATACACGGGCGTGCTCGCGACGCAGAGCCAGCCCTACCACGACTACTCACTGTACATGCTCTACAACGGCGTCGGCTCGACGGCGTCGATCATGCAGCTTCCGTGCCCGACGCCGCCGGCCGACGTGCTCAACGGCGGCACCGACATCGCCGGCCAAGCCGTCGCGGTGTCCCAATTCTTCCGCCCGCGCTCGCTGACCGCATCGTGCACGCCGGCGAACGCGATCATGTCCGGCGACGGGTTATCGCACGCGTTCATCGTGCTGGAGAGCGATCCGACGGTCACCGCGGACATCCCGACGTCCTACGCATCGTACGGCGGCACCGCCACCGCGACCGAACGTTTCTATCGTTCGCCCGATCTCTCGACCGTCGGCCGCTGCCTGCCGAGCATCTACGCGAACACGATCGAGCGCGCGCTGGATCCCGCCAAGGACTCCGCGCCTGTCGGCAGCACGGAACCCCTGCCGAACACCCCGCCGAACGCGCCGCTCGAGGCTGCGGCGTGCGACTACCCGGTGAGCGCGCCGTCGCCCGGTTCCGACGCCGCCCTACGATCCGTCGTCGCCGCCGCCGATCTTCACACCATCGCCCTGCCGACGCCGACCCCGCCGCCGACACCGGTCCCGACGCCCACGCCCAAGCCGACGCCGGTTCCGACGCCCAGGCCGAAACCGACTCCGAGCCCCGTGCCGACGCCGACGCCGGTTCCCACCCCGACGCCCAAACCCACCCCGGTCCCGACGCCGACCCCGGTGCCGACGCCGACGCCGGTCCCCACGCCGACGCCCAAGCCGACACCGACCCCGTCGCCCAGCCCGACGCCCACGCCCGACGCCCTCCCCCACGCCGGTGCCGACGCCGACCGCGGTGCCGACGCCGACGCCGATCCCGACCCCGACGCCCAAGCCGACCCAGACCCCGCAGCCGACGCCGAGGCCCACCCCGACCAGCGGCGGCATCCATTGATCGTCCAGCAACCCCACCCGAGAAAGGCCCCTGTGCCGAGCCCGCCTTCGCCGCACGCTGAAACGACCGGACGCCGCGCGCGCCCGGTCGCGGCGTTGGCTCGCGCGGCGGCGGTGGCGGTGCTCGCGGTGCGGCCGTGACCGGGCTGCCGGCGCCCGCCGGTGCATCGGATGCGGCGGAACGCGCTGCCTCCGGCCGCCAGCAGCTAGCGGCGGCTGCGTACTGGGACGCGTCCGGGTCGCGCCCGCTGTCCGCCGTCCTCAACGCCCCGTTCGGCGCGCGGGCCGCCGCGGAGCATCCGCGCGGCCATCGCCACGGCGCGGCGCTGTGGCTGCGGTTCTCGCCGGCGGTCGCCGGCGACGCGTACCTGGTCGTGCACGGCTACGACGGGTCCGGCACGCTGTACGCGCCGCGCCCCGACGGTTCGCTGCTCGCGACGCCGTTCTACGCCGGCGGCATGGGCGGCACGCTGCGCACCGGACCGGAGCGGATCGTGCTGCACCCGGCGCATCCGTCCAGACAGACGTATTACGTGCGGCTGACGCCGGACGGCGCGCGCCCGATCTCGCTCGCGCTCGTCGCCGCGCCCGCGCTCGACGAGCGAAGAAGCGGTGCGCGCGAACTTGATCGACGTGCCGAACGTCCTGATGATCGGCGCGATCCTCGCCGTCGCGCTCGGCAGCGCGGTGCTCGCGGCCATCCTGCTCGACGGCTCGTACGCGCTTGTTCGCGCTGATGATGCTGGCGTTCGTGCTCGCCGACGTCGCCGACATCGGCGCCGCGGCGCGCTGGCTGTGGCCGGAGAACGGCGTCGCGCCGGAGCTCATCGGCTTCGTCGGGCGGTGCGGCGTACGGCATCGTGCTGCTCGTGCTGTGCAAGTCGCTGCGCGACAACTCGCTGCTGTCGCGAATCGATCTACTGGGTGTCCATCGCGATGTTCGGCGCGCTGCTCGTCGGCGGCGAGCTGTACGTGCTCTGGCCTTCGGTCGTGATCGGCTCGGGCTTGTACGCCGGCCTCGATCCCGCGCTGACCGCGGGCTATCTCGTGTGCGCGGTCGCATCGATCTCGGTCGGCCGGCAGCTGACGAGTGCGACGGCGACGGCCCAGGGATTCGCGTTCGCGGGCGCGATCGTCGGCATCACGATCGGGCGCGCGGGCGCGAACGGGCTCGTGCACGAGTCCGCCTTCACCATCGCCGCGCCGGCGCTCGGCATGATGTGGCAGGTCGTCATCCTGTTCGCCGCGCTCGCGTATCGCATCCGGCTCGCGGAGGGCGTCGCGTCGTCGCTGGTCGACGAGCGCGACGAGCTCGAAGACGCCGCGCTGCGCGACATGCTCACCGGCATCCCCAACCGGCGCGCGTACGAAGGCCGCCTCGCGCAAGAGTGGCGCAAGGCGTCGCGCACCGACACGGCGCTCGCGATGATCGTGATCGACGTCGACCACTTCAAGTCGTACAACGACACGTTCGGGCACCCGATCGGCGACGAGGCGCTGGCCGCCGTCGCGCGCGCGATCGCGATGAGCCTGCGCGGCAAGGAAGATTTCGTCGCGCGCTACGGCGGCGAGGAGTTCGTCATCATCCTGCCGGACTGCGGCTCCGCCGGCGCCTCGCAGATCGCCGATCGCGTGCGCGAAGAGATCCGCTGCCTGGGCATCATCCATCCCGGCTCGCCGCTGGGCGTGCTGACGATCAGCGCCGGCGTCGCGAGCCTCTCGCCGCGCCGCACGCGGCGCGCGCGGTCGCTGACCGAAGCGGCCGACGCCGCGCTCTACATCGCGAAGCGCAGCGGCCGCGACCGCGATCTCGGTGAGCGGCGCGATCGCGCTCGGCGTTCCGGCGGAGACGCCCGCGGGCTAACCGCTCGCGCTAACGTGCGCAGCGTCGCGACGACCTGCTTGAGCGACGGCGCGCGCCCGTACAGCAGCATGCCGACGCGGTAGATCTTCCCCGACAGCCACGCCAGCAGCACCGCGGAACCGACGTTGATCGCGAGCGACAGCGCGAGCTGCCACGCGGGAACGTCGGACACGGCGACGCGCGTGAACATGACGAACGGCGAGATCAGCGGGATCAGCGAGCAGATCACCATGTTGGGGCTGTTCGGGAACTGCAGCGCGACCTGCGCGAGGATGATCCCGAGCACGACCGGCACGACGAGCGGCCCCGCGACGCTGCCGAGGTCTTCGGTGCGATTGATCAGCGAGGCGGCAGCCGCGTAGAGCACGCCGTACTGCGCGAACCCGACGATGAAGAACGCGAGGAACGCGAGTATCTCGCCGCGTCGAGACGTCGAACGCGCCGAGCATCGTCGTGCTGCTCGTCCGCCCGTCGTGCTGCGGGAACATCGCGGCGGCGATGCGGCCCGAGACGGCGCCCGCCGCGACCCAGACCGCGAGCTGGATGAACCCGGTCGCCGCCGCCGCGAGGATTTTCGCCGCGAGCAGCCGCGACGGATCGAGCGTCGACACGAGCAGCTCCGCGATGCGGCTCGTCTTCTCTTCCGCGACCGACGTCATGATCGACTGCGCGTTGAGCAGGATCGACAGGTAGAGCATCATGATGAAGAGGTATGCGACGCCCTTCGCGGCGTCGGCCGAGCTCGCGTCCGCGAAGCGGCCCGAGACGTCGTGCACGTCGACGGTGACGTTGAGGTGCGCGGCGACGCGCTCGACCGGGACGCCCGTCGCGAGCGCGACTTGCAGCGGCGCGAGATCCTTGCCGAACGACTCGCGGAACGCGGACGGATCGCGCGCGTACGCGACCACGCGCAGGCCGTCGCCGACGGGCCGGCTGAGGATCGCGACCGCCGACGCCTTGCCGTGCGCGTCGAGGAACGCCGGCGTCGGCGCGGCGTCGAGCTTCGTCAGCGTCGCGGTGATCTCGAAGTCGCGCTCGCAGCAGCGTCTTCGCCGTCGCGGTGAGCGCCGGGTCGCCGACGAGCACGATCTTCTTCGACGAGCTCGACATCGCGCCGCCGAGGATCGACGGCAGGATCGCGATGAGCAGGATGCTCGCGGCGCCGATGAGCGTGCCCGCGAGGAACGCTTTGGATTTGATGCGCCGGGTGAACTCCGCGCTGAAGATGACGCCGATCGTGTTCACGCAGCCGCCCCGATCGCGCGCAGGTAGATGTCGCGCAAGCTCGGGTCGACGCGCTCGAACCGCGTGACGTCGCCCGCGGCGACGAGCCGCCGCAGCAGCGCCGCCGTGTCCGCCGCGGCGGGGATCTCGTAGGCGAGGATGGGCCGGTCGGCTTCGGGGAGCCGGCGCGCGCCCGCGGTCGCGTCGAGCACGCCGCGCAGCGCGTCGTCGAGCGGTTCGATCTCGACGATGCGCGTGGGCCACGCCGTGCGCAGCTCTTCGAGCGTGCCGCTCGCGCGCACCGTGCCGTCCGCGATCACGCAGAACGACTTGCACAGATCCTCGATCTGCCACATCTGATGCGACGAGAGGATCAGCGTCGTGCCGGCGTGCTGCAGCGATTGCAGCACGTCGAGCAGCGTCTCCGCGTTGACGGGATCGAGCCCGGAGAACGGCTCGTCGAGCACGAGCAGCTCGGGCTCGTGCAGCGCGGCGCACGCGACCTGCACCTTCTGCTGGTTGCCTTTCGAGAGCTCGGCGCACGGGCGGTCGGCGTACGCGCTCAGGCCGAGCCGTTCGATCCACGCGTCGGCGCGCTTGGTGTCGTCGGGCGGCATCACGCCGTGCAGGCGCCCGAAGTACGTGATCTGCTCGCGCACCTTGAGCTTGCCGTACAAGCCCGCGCTCTTCCGGCAGGTAACCGAAGCGGCGGCGAACCTTGAGGTCGACCGGTGCGCCGTCCCACGTGACGCTGCCGCGGTCGGGCAGCAGGATGCCGAGGATCATGCGCATCGTCGTCGTCTTGCCCGCGCCGTTGGGGCCGAGCAAGCCGAACGTCGTGCCGGCCGGGACGGTGAACGAGACGTCGCGCACCGCGACGACGTCGCCGAACGAGCGAGCGACGCCGGAAAGGACCAATGTACCCACGAGGCGATCTCCTTCGCGAGGAGGTACCACGACCTTGCTTTCCATCGACCTACGCGATCGGGTAAGTTTTGTGACGGGCGGCGCGCGCGGGATCGGCCGCGCGTGCGCGGAGGCGCTCGCGCAAGCGGGCTCGGCGGTCGCGGTGGTCGACCTGGACGGCGAGACGGCGTCCGCGACGGCGAGCGAGCTCGCGCGCGCGCTTCGGCGTCGCCGCGCGCGCGTACGCGTGCGACGTGCGCGATCGCGGCGCGATCCGCGCGACCGTCGACCGCGCTGCGCAGGAGCTCGGCGGGCTCGACAACCTCGTGAACAACGCGGGCGTGCAGTTCGTGTCGCTCGATCGCGGACTTTCCCGACGACAAGTACGCGAACGTGCGCGCGATCGATCTCGACAGCGTGTTCTACGCGACGAAGGCCGCGTGGCCGCATTTTCTCGCGCGCGGGCGCGGGCGCATCGTGAACGTCGCGAGCGTGCACGGGCTCGTCGCGTCTCCGTACAAAGCCGCGTACGTCGCGTCGAAGCACGGCGTCATCGGGCTGACGCGCGCGTCGGCCGTCGAAGGCGCGGAGCACGGCATCACCGCGAACGCGATCTGCCCGGGTGCCGTGATGACCGATCTCGTGCGCGGCCAGGCGCCGGACTTGGTGAAATCGTACGGCGGCGGCATCAGCGAGGACGAGGCGCTCGAGCGCGCGTTCTTGTCCGCGATGCCGACGAAGCGCTTCATCGAGCCGGCCGAGGTCGGCGCGCTGTGCGCGTACTTGTGCAGCGACTTCGCCGTGTCGATCACCGGGGCGCCCATTTCCATCGACGGCGGCTGGTCCGCGCACTGACGCGCTCGCGGTGTTGACGCGACGGGTGGCGCGCGTGATAGGTTTGGTGTCTGTTCGCTTTTCGGCGGACGGTGAAAGGAGGACGCGTATGGACCGACTTCAGCCCGCTATCATCCCCTGCACGTGGACGATGTTCGTCGTTTCGCGTTCCGGTTTTGCATTCTCGGAGGCCGCATCACGCTGACCTGACTGTTTTTCGCACACGTCGGTTTTGGTGAAGCCTCCGCTCTTTCGGAGGTTTTTTCGTGTTGTACACCCCGCAGGTCTTGGCCGTGCTGGTCCGTGACCGGCAGCGCGCGGTCGCGCGCGCGATTTCGTGCGCGTGCCGCGCGTTCGGCTGCGGCGCCGTGCTCGCCGCGCTCGTCTACGCGCTCGGCGCCGGGCTCACCACGCTCGGCGCGCTGCGTCGACGAACCGGGTACCGTGAAGGCGTGACGGTGATCGGCGTCGTCAGCGACACCCACTTCCCGCGCTTCGGGCGCGCGCTGCCGCGCGCGCTGGAGCGCGGGTTGCGGCGTGCCGGCGTCACGCGCATCCTGCATCTCGGCGACATGACCGATCTGCTCGCGGTGCCGCTGTTCGAGGCGATCGCGCCGTTCGACGCGGTCGCCGGCAACAACGACGGCGCCGCGATCCGCGAGCGCTTCGGCCGGCGCAAGATCGTGCGCGTCGAGGACGTTCGCATCGGGATGATCCACGGTGACGGCCGGCGCGGCACCACGAAGTCGCGCGCGCTGGACGCGTTCGCCGAGCCGGCGGCGAGGCCGACGTGATCCTGTTCGGTCACAGCCACCGGCCGCTGGTCGCGCGCGAGAGGCCGCGTGCTGATCGCGAACCCGGGCTCGCCGACCGACAAGCGGCTGAACCCGCTGTACTCGTACGCGATCCTCACCGTCGACGGCGCGAGCGCGCGCGTCGACTTGAAGTTCTACGCGTCGCGCGCCGTGTAGCGGTTCGCGCGCGCGCGAATGGCGACGCGAAACGGTACCTTTCGGCCATGTACTCCTTGCTATCGTGCGTTTGGCAACATGGTGGCAAGGACTGGTCAATATGCGTGTGAGCATCCTCTGGAGCGCATCGCGATTTGCGATGCGCAACCACGGAGGAAACTCATGCTCGCATCACTCATCGCCGCGATCGCGCTCGCGATCGGAATCGCCGCGCCGCACGCGCACGCCGCCGCGCCGGCGCTCTCCGGCCACGCCCACGTCACCGCCTTCGACGGCAGCGGCGGCGGGCCGCCGACACATCCGTAAAGCATGAGGGGGCGCGTTCGCGCCCCCCCCGGGTATTGTCAGCGCGCCGAGTTCAGGTCGTCGAGGATGCCGCGCCGCGCGCATTCGGCGACGAGCGCCGCGCGGCTCCGCACGCCGAACGCGGTGAAGATCGCGCGCGTGTGGTTGTTGATCGTGTTGAAGCTGCGGTCGAACGTGTCGGCGATCTCCCGCGCTTTCTTGCCCTTGCAGAGCTCGGCGAGAACCCGGCGCTCCGCCGGCGTGAGCTGCGGCGAGTGGATTGTCGCCTCGGCTCCCGCGCTCGAGCGCCGCACGCAGCCACGCGTTCGGCGCGCTGCGCAGCGCTTCGAGCGCGGTTTGCGCATAGCGCGGATCGCCGGTCGACCGAGCGCAGCGTCGTTCGCCGTCACCGCGACACGCAGGCGGTATCCCAGGCGCGACCAGAGATCGAGCGCTTTCTCGAGCTCCGCGACGCCTTGCTGCGTGCGGCCTTCGGCGATCGACAGCTTGCCGCGCGCGTAGAGCTCGAACCCTTCCAGGCGGCGGTCGCCTTCGAGTGCGAGCCGTTCGGTCTTGCGCGGGCGCGTCCGCTCGTACAGCGTGAACACTTTGCGCGCGGCATCGACGTTCGCGGGCGGAGCCGAGGCGATGAACGCCAGCATCGCGATGCGGCGGTCGACGTCGAGCGCGAGCTGGTCGCCGCGCAGCAACAGCGATCCGGCAAGCTCGAAGTAGCGCGCCTCCGAGAAACGGTCGCCCACGATGCCGGCGATGTTCGCGGCGCTCGTCAATGCTGATGCGTGAGTACGCCGTATCGACGGTGAGCGACAAGGCGCGCTGGCGCTCGTCCCACGCGCGGCCGACGTTTCCTTCGAGCAGCGACAGCCATGCGAGATACTCGAGCACGTGGAAGCGCTCGATGCGCGTGTCCTCGGACCAGGTGTTCGTCTCGTATTCGCGCCGCACGAGTCGTCCGAGCCGAAGATCGATGGTTTCCGCGGCGATGATCCCGAGCGCGTGCAGCAGGCGCGCGCGCCCCTGAGCGTCGGGTTGTTTCGCGCGGTTGAGCTCTTCGAGCGCCGCGGTGAACTGGCGCGCCGCGCCGCTGTAGTTCTCGCCGCGCACGTCGATCCAGCCCAAGCAGCTGCAGCAGGCGTGCGCGGTGCACGTCTTTCGCGGCGGGCAGCGCGGCTTCGACGATCTCTTCCGCTTCGGCGAGGCGGTGCGACGACCACCGGCTCAACGCGCGATAGTACGCGACCTCCGCGGTGAGTTGCGGCGCGGCGCGTTTCGCGAGCGCGGCCGTCTCATCGAGCAGCTTTCTCGCCCTGCTCGCGGCGGCCGGTGAGGGTCAGCGCCGCGCCGTGCAGCATCTGCGTAAGCACGGTTTCCTCCGCGCCCTTGACCTCTTTGCTCGCGCGCTGCAGCAAGCGGCAGCTACTGAGTCTTGCGCGGTCGAGCGCGAGCAGCGCGCGCGCTTGCAGCACCGCCGAAGCGACGCGGTCCTCGCGGCGGTCGAACTTCGTGCTGCCGAGCAGCGTTGAGGACGCGTTCGTACTCGCCCGCGTCCCACGCGGAACGTGCCTCGTCCAGCTCGGCGGCACGTGAGGGGAGGGCGGCGGCGCGTCGAGAGCTAGGCACGGGATGTTCACTTTCCCGTCGTCGTGCGTGAGCCTCCTGACGCTTGCCCGCCGGCGCTTCTCCTGCACGGCGAGTCACCGAAACATCCGGCGCCGGAACGCGTTAGCAGGGGCGTATGGGTCTTCTCAAACTGCTCCTCACGTCGCGCCGGAAGGCGGTTCGCGCGTACGCCCTCGTCCGCGATGCGCGCGTGCCGCTGCGGCTCAAGCTGCTCGCGCTCGCGGCGCTGCTGTTCATCCTCTCGCCGCTCAACATCCTCGGCGACATCCCGCTGCTCGGCATCGCGGACGACGCCGTGCTGATCGGCTTGCTGCTGAGCTGGTTCGTGCGCGTCGCGTCGCCCTACGGCGCCGAGACCTCCAAGCAGACCTTGATGGCCACGCGCTGATCCATCGCGCTGTAGCCCTGCGGTGATCCGTCGAGCGGGAGCTTGTGCGTGAACACCGGGCGACGGGTCGATCGAACCGTCGGCGAGCGCAGACATCAGCTCCGGCAGATAAGCGCGCACCGGCGCGAGCGCGCCGCGCAGTGAGACGTTGCCGCTGAACAGGCGGCGGAACGCGAGCGTCTCCATGCCCGCTGGGACGCCGACGAACGCGACGGTTCCGCCGTCGCGCACGGCGGCCAGCGCGAGGTCGAGCGAGCTCTGCACGCCGACTGCCTCGACGACGCTGCGGCGCGCCGCCGTGCGTCAGCTCGACGATCGTCTCGGCGGCGTCGGCGCGTGCGAGTCCACCACGTCCGTCGCGCCGAACCGCTGCGCCAGCGCGAGCCGTTCCGCGTGGTGGCCGACGGCGATGATGCGCTCGGCGCCGAGATAGCGCGCGGAGTGCACCGCGCACAAGCCGACGGCGCCGTCGCCGACGACGACGACCGTGCCGCCCGGCTTCGTGCCGGCGCTGACCGCGCCGTGATAGCCGGTGCCCATCACGTCGGTGAGCGCGAGCGCCGCGGTGCGCTTGCCGGCGTCGTCGCGGATCGCATCCGGGATCGCGACGAGCGTCGCGTCGGCGAACGGAACGCGCACGAACTCGCCTTGGCCGCCGTCGTTGTCGGTGCCGCCCCAGAAGCCCGCGTGCTTGCACGACGTGTAGAGGCCGTCGTGGCAGAAGTCGCACGAACCGTCGGCGTACGAGAACGGCGCCGCGACGAAATCGCCCACGCGCACGCCGCGCACGTCCGCGCCGACCGCTTCCACGATGCCCGTGAACTCGTGACCCAGCCGCGCGCCGTCCGCCCACTTCGCGACGCCGCGGTACGGCCAGAGGTCGGAGCCGCAGATGGCGGCGTCGACCACGCGCACCAGCGCGTCGGTGGGTGCTTTGATGCTCGGATCGGGGACGGTCTCGACGCGCACGTCGCGCTCGCCGTGGTAGACGGTGGCTTTCACGGACCACGTAACCGGGAGGTGACGCTCGAAGTTGCCTACCCGGCGGCGATGAAATGCGCGCGCACCGCAGCGCGCAGCGCGTCCGGCGAGACGAGTCCTTGGTCGAGGATGAAGTCGTGGAACGCGCGCTGGTCGAAGCGCGCGCCCAGCGCGGCCTCGGTCTCCGCGCGCAGCGCGACGAGCTTGGTGTAGCCGTAGAAGTACGACGTTGCCTGGCCGGGCGCGCGGAACGTGTAGCGCTCGACCTCGCTGCGCGCGAACGGCGGCGAGTACACGAGGTCGCGTTCGAGCAGCGCCTTCGCTTCGTCCGGCGTGCGCGCGCCGCTCTGCAGCTCGGGATCGAGGAACGCGCGCGCCGCGCGGTGCAGCCGCATCTGCAGCGAGCAGAGCTGCCCCGCGAGCGGCATGTACGGCAGCACGATGTGCTCGGCATAGAGCGCCCAGCCTTCGACGTTGACGGAGTTGAACGCGAACACCGCGCGCGCGAGCGAGAGCCCGCCGCGCAGCATCCGGTCGAACTGCACTTCGTGGCCGGGGCGCGCTTCGTGCGCCGTGAGGCTCCACGTCACCGCGTCGTGCGTGAAGTCGTCCGCGCGCTCGGTGCCGCTCTCGCCCGCCGCCGGCGGGACGTCGAGCGGCAGCACGAACTCGCCGACCTGACCGGTGTTGCCGACGAGCGGCGCGGGGTTCATGTGCGCGGCCGGCGTCTCGGCGCTCTCCGCGACCGTCGCGACGCGGATGCGCGCGGGCCGGTCGGGCAGCGCGACGAGGTTCTCGCGGCGCACGATCGCCTCGATCTCCGCGAGCCGCTTGCGGTAGAAGTCGACGATCGCCGCGGCGTCGCCGTGGATCTGCTGCGCCTTGAGCGCGCGGATCACGTCGCGGTAGTCGTGCGCGGTCGAAGCCGTGCTCCGCGGCGACGCGCGGCGCGAGCGCCTGCATCTCGGCCTGGATCGCGTCGAACGCGGCGTGCGCGCGCGCGGCGAGCTCGGCGGGCGGGATGTCGACGCCGACGTCGTGCAGCGCGAACGCGTACACCTCGGGCGGCAGCCGGTGGTCGGTGCGCGCGCGCGGCAGCACCTCGGCCTCGACGAAGCGCGCGTACGCGGCGCACTGCGCGCGCAGCGCGTCGAACGCGTCGTCCCAGCCGCGCAAGCCCGACGCGCGCAGCAGCGCGCCGATGCCGTCGATCAGCACCGGGCTCAGCGCGAGCGCGGTCTTCACTTGCTGCACGTACGGTGCGGTCAGGCCCGGCGACGGCGAGCCGCGCGCGCGTCTCCGCTTCGGCGGCGTGCGCGAGCGGGACGGTGCCCGGCTCCAGCCCGGCGTAGCGGCGCAGCCGCACGAGCGCGAGCTGCTTGCGCTCGACCGGGTTCTGCTCGTCGAGCAGCACGCGCGATGCCCGCGAACGCGATGCGCGCGACGTCGATCAGCTGCAGCAGGTGCGCGTCGTGGACCTCGATCCCGCGCACGACGTCGTCGGCCGCGCGCAGCAGGATGTCGATGTCCTCGCGGACGCGCGCGTCGGTCTCCGTCGACGCCGCGGCGCGCAGCGTCTCGGTCGCGCGGAACGCGGCCTCGCGCACGCGGTCGCGCCAGCCCTCGGTGAGGTCGGTGGTGTGCGCGTCGGCTTGGCGTGAGCCCCGCCTTCGACGCGGACTCCGGGCGCGGCGAGCGTGTAGAGCGCCGCGACCGGTTCGGCCAGCGCGTCGCTGCGCCGGATCCACGCGTCTCGCTCACCCGCCTGCGATCACAGCGTCCAGCTGCCCACGTTCCAGAAGTCGCTGACCGCTTGCGCCGGCTTGACGCCGTGCAGGTCGTCGTTCCACGCGTTCACGTTCGCGCGCCACACGATCGTGTGGAACGGCAGCACCTCGCCGAGCGCGGCGCTCGACCTGCGCGTACAAGCGCTTGCGCTGCGCGCGGTCGTACGTCGCGCGCGCCTGCGCCTGCAGTTCGGCCGAGCTGCGCGTCGGCGACGCCGCGAATAGTTCGCGCCGTGCGGCGGGAATCGACTCCGGTCCGGCGGTCTGGCTGTCGTCGGGATCGGGATACTGCGTCCACGCGTAGATGCGCGAGGTCGAACTTGCCCGCTCGCGAAGCAGCCCGCCCGCGCCGTACGGTGCGAACACCATGTTCGCCGGCGCGTTGTGGACGTGCAGGTCGAAGCCGACCTCGCTTGCAGCTGCTGCTGCATCAGCACTTCCGCGTTCTGGCGCGTGATCACGCCGGCGACGGTCGACGATCTCCACCTCGAGCCGCTTGCCGTCCTTCACGCGAACGCCGTCGCGGCCCGGGCTTCCAGCCGGCTTGGTCGAGCAGCGCGCGCGCCTTGGCCGGATCGTACGGCGACGGATCGGGCTGCGCGGTGTACGCCCACGAGCGCGGGAAGACGTCGCCCCAGTCCGGCAGATCGACGTCGAGATAGACTTTGCGCGCGAGCGTCTTGAAGTCGATCGCCCTGCGCGGCGGCGCGGCGCACGCGCAGGTCGGAGAACGGCGCGCGCCGCGCGTTGAACACGAGCATCTCGTACTGCGCCGACGGCTGCGGCGTTCACCGCGACGCCCGGCAGACCGCGCAGCTCGCGCTACTGCTGTTCGGGCGCGCCCCAGTAGAAGTCGAGCTCGTGCGTGCGCAGCGACACCAGCAGCGTGTTCTCGTTGGGGACGATGCGGTAGGTGATGCGCTGCAGCCCCGGCTTGCCGCCGTACCAGTACGGGTTCGGCACCATCTCGATCACCGAGTTGGGGTCGTAGCGCTGCACGACGTACGGGCCGCTGCCGACGGGCTTGGTGTTGAACGGATCCTGGTTGAGATCGGGCTTGCCGGCGAGCAGGTGCTTGGGAAGGATCGAGCCTTGCGCGCCGCAGCGGAAGAAGCCCGCGACGAACGGCGCGGACGGCGCGCGCAGCCGCGCGACGACGGTGTGCGCGTCCTTCGCGGTCGACGCTCTGCGCCTGGTCGTACGGGAAGTGGTACGGCACGTTGTTGCGCGGGTTCATCACCTGCTGCCAGGTGAACACGACGTCGTCCGCCGTCAGCGGCGTTGCCGTCGGCGAAGCGAACGTCCGGTCCGGAGGTGATACGTGATCGTCTTGCCGTCGGCGCTGATGCCGCCGTTCTCGCGCGTCGGAACTTGCGCCGCCGCGTCGGGGATCGGGTCGCCGCGGTCGTTGTATCGGATCAGCCCGCTGAACAAGAACTGCGCGATGTCGGTGACGCCGGCTTGACCGGACAAGCAGCGGGTTGAGGTTGTCGATCGTGCGCACCACGCCCAGGCGCAGGTGGCCGGGCTCGGTGTACGGATGCCGTCGCGAGGCGCGGGCTGCGACGGACGCCGCGAAGATCGCGAGCGCGCCGAGCGCGCCGATCGACGCGTCGCAAGCTAGGCGTTGCGCGCGCGGGTGCGCCGTCCGCGGCGGCGTCCGCCGTTGTTCTTCATCGCGCCGCGCCGGCGTGCCCGTTGTGCACGGCGGCCGACGCCGGGCGCGGCGCCGCGGCGTTGGCGGGGATCTGCGTGTAGCCGGACAGCATCTCGTCGACGCGCTGGTACGCGCTGCCGAGCGCGCCCGGGAGCGAGGAGCTGACCTCGATCACGCGCTCGGGGAGATCTTCGGTGGAGTACAGCGTGACGTACTTCGCGGCGTCGCGCTTGACGTCGATGCGGCGCTTCTCCCAGCGCACGCTCTTCTGGTCGACGTTGAGCATGCGGTTCGCGAAGCGCTCCGCGTCCTCGTGCGGCGCGATGCGGCGCGCTTCGGTGACCCACTGGTCCCACTTGCGCGAGAACTCCGGGATGGGGCGGCCCTTGCGGTCGAGCGCGGTGCGCGTGGGCGGCAGCTCCAGGCGCCAGTGGTCGACCGGATCGATCGCCTGCCACGTCGGCTTGATCTCGCGCGGCCCGTTGAACGCGTCGATCTCGACCAGCGCCGTCTCGATCTCTTCGGCGCGTGCGCACCTTCGCGGCGCGCTTGGGATCGCGGCGCAGCAGCTCTTCGAACTTGTCGGCGACCTGCGCCGTCATGCGGCCTTGCGCGTCGATGTGCGGCGGGAGCCCGTACAGCGACGGCACGGTGACGAGCTGGTGGCGCTGCGCCTGGTCGACGAGGTCGATCACGATCGCGGCCGGTCTTGGGCGACTTCTCGATCAGCTCGCGGCGCTCGAGCGCGGAGTTCGTGTTCGAGAGCGGCGACGCGATGTCGTCGAGCGGGCGCAGCGCGCGGCCGGTGATCTGCGTGTAGAGCGTCGTCGACTTGGTGGGCCGCGCGTTGAGGATCACCTGGACCGACGGGACGTCGAAGCCTTCGAGGTAGAGCCCGCAGTTCACGAGCACGTCGATCCCGGTGCCGCGGAAGTCGCGCACGATGCGCTCGCGCTCTTCGCGCGGCGTCTCGCCGGACGCCCACTCGGCGTTGACGCCGCGGGCGACGAACTCTTCGGCGACGTCGCGCGCGTGCTCCACCGACGCGGTGAACACCAGCGCCTTGAGCCCCGGCGTGTTCTGCTTGTAGGCGGCGACGATGCGCTCGTTGCGCTGCCCGATGTTGACCGCTTGCGCCAGCTGCCCGATCACGAAGTCGCCGCCGCGCGACGCGACCTCGTCGAGGTTGACGCCGGTCGCGACCGCGTACGACTTCACCGGCACGAGGTAGCCCGCGTCGATGCCCTTGCGCGCGTCCATCGTGTAGACGATCTTCTCGAACACGTCGACGAGCCGGACGCCGTCGCCGCGGTTGGGCGTCGCGGTGAAGCCGAGGATCATCGCCTCGGGCCGCTGCGCCAGGACCGCGTCGACGATCGCGCGATAGGACGGCGCGGCCGCGTGGTGCGCTTCGTCGATGACGAACAGCGAGATGCGGCGCTTGAAGCGGGCGACGAAGTCCTCGAGCCGTTTCTCGGCGAGGGTCTGGACCGTCGCGACGACGATGTTGCACTCTTCGGGTGCGCGGCGCTCGGCCTTCTCGACGCCGATCACGGCCTCGGGATTCTCGACGCGGAACTTGTCGACGAGCTGCTCGATCAGCTCGTCGCGGTGGGCGACGACGACGGTGACGTCGCCGGGGCGCAGCGACAGCAGCTTCGGCAGCGTCGCGATGACGACCGACTTGCCGAGGCCGGTCGCGAGCGACACGAGCTGCGTCCGAACGCCGCGCGCGCGGTGCTCCAGGATCGCTTGCTGGGCTTCGACCTGATACGGACGAAGGTGCGGCGCGCGCGGTTTGTCCGAGCGTGCAGGTTCGAGCGCCGGGCGACGTCGCGGCCGTGCGGTGACGGCCGGCGCCGCGTCGTGTAGTTCCATTGCGCCTTAGGGAGGGGGAACGCTCCGTCGCTCCTCGACGGGGCGAGAGGCCGGTTCGAGACACTCGCGTGCCGTCAAGAGCCGGATTATTGGGCGTCACATTCCGAGAACCGGCCTCCGACTCCTCGGTTGCGCCCGTTCGAATTTCTTTGCGCGGCGCGCCGGCCGGCCTGGTCGCTCCGGCCGCCGCGACGCGCGGCGCGCCGAAACAGCAACGGCCGTGCACCGTACATCGGGCATGAAGACCATCACATATCCACCCGACTCGGTGCGCTTGGTGCGCACGATCCGCCCGCTCGCGCGCGGGCAGCGCGTCGTTCGGCGGCTGGGGGCCGCGCGTCCCCGGGCTCTAGCCCGGTCGCCGTCTAGGGACGCGCCGGGAGCCTTGCGAACGCGCCGGGTGTGATCAAAGAAGGCTGGCGCGGCCGCTACTACGAGGACTTCGAGGCCGGCGACGTCTATCGCCACCGCCTCGGGCGCACCGTGACGGAGACCGACAACACGCTCTTCACGATGCTGACGCTCAACACCAACCCGATCCACTTCGACGAGAACCTCGCGGCGAAGACGCCGTTCGGAAAGATCCTCGTCAACTCGTGCTTCACGCTGTCGCTCGCCGTCGGGCTGTCGGTCTCGGACTTGAGCGAGCACGTCATGGCGAACTTGCAGTGGAACGACGTGAAGCTGCCCAAGCCGGTGTTCGTCGGCGACACGATCTACGCGTCGAGCGAGATCCTCGCCAAGCGCGAGTCGGGGTCGCGCGCCGACGTCGGCATCGTGACGGCGCGCACGACGGGCGTCAACCAGCGCGGCGAGACGGTGATCGCGTACGAGCGCACGTTCATGGTGTACAAGCGCGGCCACGACCCGCGCGACACGCTGCTCGCGTAACGTGGACCGCGAGAAGCTGCGAGCCGACGTGCGCGCGCTGTGCGAGCGGCTCGGCGGTGCGGCGTACTGGCGCGAGCTCGACGCGAAGCGCGCGTACCCCGACGCGTTCGCGCAGGCGTTCGCGGAGGCGCGCTACCTCGCCGCGCTGATCCCGCCCGAGTACGGCGGGCTCGGCCTGGGCCTCGGCGACACGTCGGTGATCGTCGAGGAGATCAACCACGCCGGCGGCAACGCGGGCACCGCGCACGCGCAGCTCTACACGATGGGCACGCTGCTGCGCTGGGGGAACGACGCGCAGAAGCGCGCGTGGCTGCCGCGGATCGCGAGCGGCGAGGTGCGGCTGCAGGCGTTCGGCGTGACCGAGCCGGTCGCGGGCAGCGACACGACGCGCATCGAGACGACGGCGGTGCGGCGCGGCGACGTGTACGTGGTGAACGGCCGCAAGCGCTGGACGTCGCGCTTCCAGCACTCCGACGCGATGCTGCTGCTCGCGCGCACCGCGCCGGCGCCGGCCGGCGACCGCGGCGGCGGGCTGTCGGTGTTCCTGGTCGATCTGCGCGGGCTGCGTCCCGGCACGATCGACGTCACGCCGATCCCGGTGTGGATGAACAACGAGACCAACGAGATCGCGATCCACGACCTGGAGATTCCGGCGGAGAACCTGATCGGCGAGGAAGGGCGCGGCTTCCGCTACATCATCGACGGCTGGAACGCGGAGCGCATCCTCATCGCGGCGGAGTGCGTGGGGCACGGGCGGTTTCTCGTCGAGCGCGCGGCGGCGTACGTCACGCAGCGCGAGGTGTTCGGCAAGCCGCTCGGCGCGAACCAGTCGATCCAGTTCCCGATCGCGCGCGCGCACGCCGCGCTCGATGCCGCGGACCTCATGCGGCGCGACGCGGCGGAGCGCTTCGACCGCGGCGAGCCGTGCGGGCCGCAGGCGAACACCGCGAAGCTGCTCGCGAGCGAAGCGTCGTGGCAGGCGGCGAACGCGGCGATCGACGCGCTCGGCGGCAACGGCTTCGCCGCCGACTACGACGTCGAGCGGATCGCGCGCGAGACGCGGCTGTACACCGTCGCGCCGCTGTCGAACAACCTCATCCTCGCGTACCTCGGGCACAAAGTGCTCGGCATGCCGCGCTCGACGTGAGACCGCTCGAAGACGTTCGCGTCGATCGCCGTCGAGCAGTACGGCGCGGGGCCGTTCGGCACGGTGCACCTTGCGGAGCTCGGCGCGGACGTGATCAAGATCGAGGACGTGCGCACCGGCGGCGACGTCGGGCGCGCGGTGCCGCCGTACCAGTCGGGCGACGACTCGCTGTTCTTCGAGACGTTCAACCACGACAAGCGCAGCGTCGCGCTCGATCTCACGAACGACGCCGGCAAAGCGGTGTTCCACGACCTCGTGCGCGTCAGCGACGCGGTGTACTCGAACCTGCGCGGCGACATCCCCGCGAAGCTCGGTTTGCGCTACGCGGATCTCGCGGACGTGAACCCGCGCATCGTGTGCGTGTCGCTGTCGGGGTTCGGGATGACGGGGCCGCGCAGTGCGGAGCCTGCGTACGACTACATCTTGCAAGGGCTGGCGGGGTGGCAGTCGCTGACCGGCGATCCCGACGGGCCGCCGACGAAATCCGGGCTTGTCCGTGGTGGACTACAGCGGCGGGCTCGTCGCGGCGCTCGCGCTGCTGGCGGGGGTGCACGCGGCGCGGCGCGACGGCGTGGGGTGCGACTGCGACACGTCCCTGTTCGATACCGCGATGAACATGCTGACGTACGTCGCGTCGTGGGCGCTCGCGCCGGACGGCGCGTACGAGCCGCAGCGGCTCGCGTATTCCGCGCACCCGTCCATCGTGCCGTTCCAGAACTTCCGAACGTCGGACGGCTGGGTCGTGATCGTGTGCGCGAAGGAGAAGTTCTGGCAGCGGCTCGTCGACGTGCTCGGCATCGCGCACGTCCGGGACGACCCGCGCTTCCGCGGCTTCGCCGCGCGCCGTGAGAACCGCGCGCTGGTGACGTCGACGCTGCAAGACGTGCTCGTGACGCGGACGACGGCCGACTGGATCGCGGCGCTGACCGCCGCGGGCGTGCCGTGCGGGCCGATCAACGACGTGCGGTCGGCGCTGGCCGATCCGCAAACGTCGGCGCGCGGCCTCGTCTCGGAGGTCGAGCACCCGGCGTTCGGAACCGCGCGCTGGATCGCGAGCCCGGTGCGCGTCGGCGAAGCAGCCGTCGAACACCGGCGCGCGCCCGGATTAGGCGAGCATACGGAGAAGGTTCTGCGCGAGTTGCTCGGTTACGACGAGCAGAAGATTGCGCGGCTGCGTGCGAACGGTGCGTTCGGCGAGCGCGCATCCCGTCCCCGGCAGTGGGCGAAGCGAACGCAGTCTGACGATCACATTCCGATCATGGTCCGGCAATTCCGCGCTGCTATCACCGGTGCGTGGGCCTTTCGTTCGTCCCGGCGCCGGGATCGATCGTCATCTGCAACTTCGAAGGATATCTTCGTCCGGAGATGGTGAAGAAGCGGCGCGTCGTCGTGGTTTCGCCGATGCGCGCTTTCAAGTACATGACTGATGCGACCGTGATCATTGTTCCGCTGAGCGAGGTCGAGCCGCAAGCAACGTTGCCATGGCATCATCCGATCCCGGGCGGACGCTATCCCGGACGTGCGGACGTGCTGGGCGAAAGGCGATCTCGTCGCCCACGTAGGGCTGATCCGGCTGGACCGGATTTTTCTTGGCGGAAACTGGATCATTCCAGTCATGACTGCGGATGATCTCTTCGCGATTCGCAGCGCGGTAGCAAATGCGCTAGGAATTGTCTTGACATGATGCGCCTGGAAAAGTAAAATCAACGCACCTCGCACATAGTCGCTGCAGCGGCGCGGGGCATGCAGGGCTCGGAGTAATCCGGGCCCAAAGTTTCCGCGCATCCGGAGATGACATGATGCGCGAACGCGCGTATGATGCCGAGCCCGGAGACGTCCGGGCTTTTTCTTATTGACATTAGAGCCGGTGAATTCGTATGATCGTCGACAGCCTCGCACATGTCGCTGCAGCGGCGCGAGGTATGCAGGGCCTGGAGCGATCCGGGCCTGAAGTTTATGCGGACGCCGCGCGGCGCAGCACGCGTTCGGCGGCGATCACGATCGGCGGGTCGATCATCGTGCCGTCGAGGACGGCGGGGTTCGAGCGCGCCGCGGCGTCGACGATGCGGCGCGCGTACGCGACGTCGGCGTCCGATGGTGCGAACGCCGCGCGCACCGGGGCGATCTGCGCGGGGTGGATCAGCAGCTTGCCGTCGTAGCCGAGGCGGCGCGCGTGCTCGGCGTCGCGCGCCGGGATCGCGGCGTCGCCGTACTCGCGCGACGGGCCGTCGATCGCCCAGCGCTCCGCGGCGCGCGCGGCGACGAGCATGCGCGCGCGGTGCGGCAGCATCACGTCGGTGTCGGTGACGCCGCCGAGCTCCGCGGCGAGGTCGTACGGGCCGAACGCCAGCGCGAGCACGTGCGCCGCGTGCGCGATCGTCTCGCAGTGCGCGACGCCGCGCGCCGACTCGATGATGACGATCTGCGGCACGTCGCCCAGCTCGTCCGAAACGCGCGCGCAGTCCGCCGACGTCGTGCACTTTCGGGATGACGACCGCGCCGATGCGGCGCGCGCCGGCGAGCATCGCGAGATCGCCGCGGCCGTCCGGCGTGTCGCCGGGGTTGACGCGCACGGCGACGCGCTCGAGATCGTCGTGCGCGTCGAGAAACGCGCGCACCTGATCGCGCGCGTACGATTTGCGGTCGGGCGCGACGGCGTCTTCGAGGTCGAGGATCGCGCCCGTCGCGCCGGAGCCGAGCGCTTTGCCGAAGCGGTCGGGGCGGTCGGCGGGGACGAACAGCAGGAGCGACGGGTCGAGCGGCATCGCGCCGAGCTTCGTCAGGCCCCGGCGTCTTCCGTCGTCGCCGGATCGGCGAGCGCGGCGCGCAGCTCCGGCGGCAGCGGCGCCGCCGCGATGCGGCCGTCTTCGCGCGGTTCGATCAGCACGCGCACTTCGAAGCCGCGCGCGACCTCGACGCCGTCGCGCAGCACGGCGTGCTCGACGCGCAGCGAGCTCGTGCCCAGCTCGGTGATCGTCGAGCGGATCGCGATCGCGTCGTCGAAGTGCAGCGGCGCGACGAACCGCGCGCCGGCCTCCACGATCGGCACCGGAAACCGCGGGCGGCCGTGCGCGTCGGTCAGCTCGCCGCCGAGCGCGGCGCGCAGCAAACCGCTCATGCCGACGTCGAACCAGACGAAGAACGTCGGGTAGAACACGATGCCCGCCGCGTCGGTCTCGCCGAAGCGAACGCGCGTGCGCGTGACGTGCGTTCGGCCCTGCGGATCGGCTCGCGCGAATCAGGCAAGCCGGACGTATTCGTAGTCGACCGGGCGGTCTTTGATGCCCTTTTCCGGCGGCGCGATCCAGGCGGCCATCTTGCCGGGCTCGACGACGCGCTGCATCAGGCTCGTGATGAACGCGCGGTCGTCGTCGCTGGGCAGCCACGACGCGATGCGCGCGTCGTACTCCGCCTGCGCGATCGGGTTGCCCGCGGGATCGGTCGGCACGTTGGCCCAGTTGCCGATCGTGCGCCGGAAGCGCGTGCTCGGCAGCGTGAAGCGGAACGCGTGGCCGGCGGCTTCGATCAGCTTGTTCCAGCGGGTGAGGCCGCGCATGCAGTCCTCGACGTAGGAGTTGCGCACGACCTCGTTCATCGCGTTGCGCAGCGGCACGCTCTCCGCGCGCACGCCGCCGCTGCCGTCCGGCACGGCGAGCTCGAACGCGGTGTCGCGCAGGACGTGGTCGGGATATTTCTTCTCGTCGGGGCGGCCCTTGATGCCTTGCGCGAAGTACGCCGCCGCGTTCGACGACGCTTCGGAGCCGAACAGATCGAGCGACGAGCTGAACCAGAAGTTCAAGTAGCGCTGGATGGTGGGCAAGTCGATCGCGCCCGCGCGGCGGATCGCGCCGGGCTCGTCGGTGCCGAGTCTCCGCGATCACCTCGAGCGTGCGCTTGACGACGCGCGAGATGCCGGTGTCGCCGACGAACATGTGGTGCGCTTCTTCGGTGAGCATGAAGCGGCACGTGCGCGCGAGCGGGTCGAAGCTCGACTCCGCGAACGACTTGAGCTGGAACTTCCCGTCGCGGTCGGTGAAGAACGTGAACATGAAGAACGACAGCCAGTCGGAGATCGGCTCGTTGAACGTCTGCAGGATGCGCGGGTTGTCGGCGTCGCCGGAGTGGCGCGCGAGCAGCTCTTCGGCTTCCTCGCGGCCGTCGCGCCCGAAGTACGCGTGCAGCAGGTACACCATCGCCCAGAGGTGGCGGCCTTCCTCGACGTTGACTTGGAAGAGATTGCGCAGGTCGTACAGCGACGGCGCGGTGTGGCCGAGCAGCCGCTGCTGCTCCACCGACGCGGGCTCGGTGTCGCCTTGCGTGACGATCAGCCGGCGCAGCGTGCTGCGGTACTCGCCGGGGACTTGCTGCCACACCGGTTTGCCGAAGTCGTCGCCGAAGCCGACGCGGCGGTCCGTCTCCGGCTCCGCGAGGAAGATGCCCCAGCGGTACTCCGGCATGCGCACGTAGTCGTAGTTCGCCCAGCCCTTCGCGTCGACGGAGATCGCCGTGCGCAAGTAGACGTCGGCCGCGTTGAAATCGGTCGGCCCCATCTCTTTCCACCACGACAGGAACGCCGGCTGCCAGTGCTCGAGCGCGCGCTGCAGCGTGCGGTTCGACGAGAGCTCGACGTTGTTGGGGATGCGTTCCGCGTAGTCGATCGCCATGTGAGTCAGACCCGTTCCTGGTCGAAGCGCGGTTTGGTGCCGCTGCCGAAGAGTTTGAGCGCACCGGTCTCGCCGGTGGAGTTGGGGCGGTAGAACACCCAGTTCTGCCACGCCGAGAGGCGGCCGAAGATCTTCGTCTCCGCGCGTCTCCGCGCCGGGGAAGCGCAGGTTCGCTTCCATCGCGGTCAGCGCGTCGGGCGACAGCGACGCGCGCTCTTCGAGCGCGAGCCGGATCTCGTCGTCCCAGTCGAGCTCGTCGGGCGCGACGGTGACGAGGCCCGCGTCGAGCGCGTCCTCGGCGTGATAGCGCCGGCCGAGCTCGCCGTGCAGGCGTTCGAACGCGCCGGCGTCGCCGTCGAAGCGCGTCTCGAGCCGCGTGCGGCCGTTCACCATCGGGTACGCGCCGAAGTTCGTCTCGCCCAGCGCGATCGCCGGCGCGTGCTCGTCGTCGTCCGCGAGCGCGAGCATGTACGTGCGGTCCGCGGCGAGCGCGAGCTCCAGCAGCGTTCCCGCGAAGCACGAGCCCGGCTCGACGATCGCGTACAGGCTGCGCGAGTGACGTCGAGCCGCGCGAGCGTGCGCCGCAGCAGGCCGATCGTCTCGCGCACGAGCCAGTGCTCGCGCAGCGCGAGCAGCGTGCGGTCGACGGCGAGCACCGCGTCCGCGTCGCCTTCGGTGCGCAGCAGCAGCAGGCCCGAGCTCGGGCTCGTTCGTGCGCAGCATCAGGATCGCGTCGTCGAGCTCGCGCGCGAGCGCGAGCGGCCACCACGCGTCGCCCGCCGCGACGATCGCGTCGGCGTCGCCGGGCTGCGGCTCGCGCGGTGCGCGCACGGTGATCGTCGCGTTGCGCGCGGCGCGGTCGAACGTCACGTCGACGTGCGTGTAGTGATAGCCGCGCTCGTCGATCGTGCGCTGCAGCGGGCGCAGCGCGATCCCTCGCGCGGCAGCGTCGCGCGGCGACGCCGCGGCGAGCGCGGCGGCGCGCTCGCGCACCAGCGCGTCGAACTCCGACGGCGGCGCGATCGCGTCGACCAGCTTCCACGCCTTCGCGCGCTCGGCGCGCACGCCGTCGGCGTTGGTGCAGAACAGGTCGGCGACGTCGCGGCGCACCTTGCGCTTGTCGAGCACGCGCGTCAGGCCGCCGGTGCCGGGCAGCACGCCGAGCAGCGGCACTTCGGGCAAGCTCACCGCGGTCGAGCGGTCGTCGATCATCAGGATCTCGTCGCACGCGAGCGCGATCTCGTAGCCGCCGCCCGCGCACGCGCCGTTCACCGCCGCGACGAAGCGCAGCCCGTCGTGGCGGCTCGAGTCTTCCATCCCGTTGCGCGTCTCGTTGGTGAACTTGCAGAAGTTCACTTTCCAGTGGTGCGACGACGTGCCGAGCATGTAGATGTTCGCGCCCGCGCAGAACGACCGTTCCTTCGCGCTCGTCACGACGACGCACGCGACCGCGGGGTGCTCGAACCGAATGCGGTTGAGCGCGTCGTGCAGCTCGATGTCGACGCCGAGGTCGTACGAGTTGAGCTTCAGCTTGTAGCCGGGCCGGATGCCGGCGTCCTCATCGACGTCGAGCGCGAGCGTCGCGACCCGCCCGTCGACGCTCAGCTTCCAGTGGCGATAGCGCTCGGGCGAGGTGTCGAAGGTGACCAGGCCGGACTCGGCCGGCGCGTCGGCGGTCATCATCGTTGATGAACTATACTGCATATTGGAGGGCAATGGCAAGCATTATCGTGCTCCGACCTTCCCGTCGCCGGGCACGGCGGCCAGCAGGCGTTTCGAGCGCCTCCGCGACCGGTTTTCCGCTCGTGTCGACCTCCGCGTCGGCCCGGCGGTAGAGCGGCTCGCGGCCCGCGAGGATGCGCTGGAGGTCGGCCATCGACTCGCGGTTGCCGGCCATCGGGCGCATGTCGCCCTGGGCGACGACCCGCTCCATGTGCTCGGCCGGCGCGGCCTTCAGCCAGACCGTCCAGCAGGCCGCGAGCAGCCGCTCGAACGTCGACGGCTCCGAGACGATGCTGCCGCCGGTCGCCAGCACGAAGCGCGGGTGCTCGTCGATCACGCGGTCGAGGCAGCGGCGCTCCATCCGCCGGAACCCGGCCTGGCCGTAGAAATCGAAGATCGTCGCGAGCGACACGCCGCTCTCGCGCTCGATCTCGCGGTCGAGCTCGACGAACGGGACGCCGAGCCGCTCGGCCAGCAGCTTCCCGAGCGTCGTCTTGCCGGCGCCGCGCAGGCCGATCAGCGCGATCCGGCCGCGTGCGGCCCGCGGCGTCGGCGTCGCCGAACGTCTTCAGCAGCAGCGCGCGCGCCTCGGCGAGCTGGTCCGGGCCGAGCCGGCGCAGCAGCTCGAAGCTCTGCGTGAGCTCGGCCGGCGGCTCGGGGGCGTCCGCGATCAGCGACTCCAGCGGCACGTCGAGGGCGCGGGCGACCCGGCGCAGGATCCCGAGCGAGGCGTTGCCCTGGCCGGTCTCGAGCTGGGCGAGGTAGCGCTCCGAGACGCCGGAGTCCTTGGCCAGGATCTTGCGCGTCATGCCGCGGCGGGCGCGCAGCTCGCGCACCCGGTCGCCGAGCGCCGTCAGGAAGGCGGCGTCGTCGTCGCCGGCGGAATGCACTATCACGCTTGCGAAACCACGTGACATGCACTATAATGCTTCGAACGGCTCCGAGTCCAGGGGCCGGCACCGTCGCCGACTGGAGCTCGCCGTGATCGACGCGTCGCCCGCACCCCCGACCGCCGCCGAGTCCGGCGTTCTACAATGCGGCGGCCGACCTCGTCGGGCGCAACCTGCCGGCGCGCGCCGGCGAAGACCGCGTTCGTCGACGACGCTCGGCGCGTACACGTACGGCGAGCTGGCGGAGCGCGTCGACCGCGCCGCCGGCGCGCTGCGCGAGCTCGGGCTCGACGCCGAGCAGCGCGTCGTCCTCGGACTGCTCGACACGATCGATTTTCCCGCCGTGTTTCTCGGCGCGATCAAAGCCGGCGTCGTGCCGATCCCGGTCAACACGCTGTTCCAGCCGCTCGACTACGCGTTCATCCTCGCCGACAGCCGCGCGAAAGCGGCGATCGTCTCCGTCGAGCTGCTGCCGCAGTACGAAGAAGCCGCGCGGCTCGCGAGCTGGAGCGGGCCGCTTCGTCGTGTCCGATCCGCGCGGCACGTACGCCGGCCCGCATCCGACGCTCGCGGCGCTGACCGCGCGCGCGACGCCGCTCGCCGACGCCGCGCCGACGCGGCCCGACGACGTGTGCTTCTGGCTGTACTCGTCGGGCTCGACCGGCAAGCCGAAGGGCACCGTGCACGTGCAGACCAGCTTGATTCGCACCGCGGAGCTGTTCGCGCAGGACGTGCTCGGGATGCGCGAGGACGACGTCGTGTACTCCGCGGCGAAATTGTTCTTCGCGTACGGGCTGGGCAACGCGCTGACGTTTCCGATGTCGGTCGGCGCGACGGCGGTGCTGCACGCGGCGCGCGCGACGCCCGACGCGGTCGAGCACGATCCTGCGCACGCAGCGCGCGACGATCTTCTGCGGCGTGCCGACGCTGTTCGGCGCGCTGCTCGTGCATCCCGATCTGCCTGCGCGCGACGAGCTCGCGCTGCGGCTGTGCACGTCGGCGGGCGAGCCGCTGCCCGAAGAGATCGGCAAGAACTGGACGGCGCGCTTCGGCGTCGAGATCATCGACGGGATCGGCTCGACGGAGATGCTGCACATCTTCGTCTCCAACCGGCCGGGCGCGGTGCGCTACGGCACGACGGGCCTGCCGGTGCCCGGCTATCGCGCGCGCATCGTCGGCGAGGACGGCCGCGAGGTCGCGCCCGGCGAGCTGGGCGAGCTCGAGATCAGCGGGCCCGACGTCGGCGGCGTATTATTGGAACAACCGCGAGAAGTCGCGCGCGACGTTCGCCGGCGAGTGGACGCGCACGGGCGACAAGTACCGCCAGGACGACGACGGCTATTTCGTCTACTGCGGCCGCGTCGACGACATGCTCAAGGTCGGCGGCATCTGGGTGTCGCCGAGCGAGGTGGAGTCGGCGCTCGTCGCGCACGAGCACGTGCTCGAAGCCGCGGTCATCGGCGTCGCGGACGACAGCGATCTCGTCAAGCCGAAAGCGTTCGTCGTGCTCAAGCCCGGCGTGAAGCCGCTGCCCGAGCTCGCCGACGCGCTCAAGGCGCACGTGAAGAGCCGCCTGGCGCCGTACAAGTACCCGCGCTGGATCGAGTTCGTCGACGAGCTGCCGAAGACGGCGACGGGGAAGATCCGGCGCCACGTGCTGCGCGCGCGCGAGCAACGTTGACGCGCGAGCCCACGGGCCGGGAGCCGCTCGCGCGCGACGTCGTCGCCGGCGGCAAGCGGCTGGAGACGGTCCGCTACGACGGCGATCCGGCGCGGCCGCGCGATCGTGATGCTGCACGAAGGGCTCGGCTCGATCTCGCTGTGGCGCGACCTGCCGCGAGCGGCTGCGCGCGCGCACGCGCTGCACCGTCGTCGCGTACTCGCGCTACGGCTACGGCCGCTCGGACGTGCTGCGCGAGAAGCGCGAGCCGGACTACATGCACCACGAGGGCGAGGTCGTGCTGCCGGCGCTGCTCGGCGCAGCTCGGGATCGAACGGCCGGTGCTGTTCGGTCACAGCGACGGCGCGTCGATCGCGCTGATCTGCGCGGGCGCGCATCCCGGCGCCGTGCGCGCGCTCGTGCTCGAAGCGCCGCACGTGTTCGTCGAAGACATCAGCGTGCGCAGCATCGCCGCAGCGAAGGCCGCCTACGCGACGACGGACTTACGCGCGAAGCTCGCGCGCCATCACGCCGACCCGGATGCGACGTTCGCCGGCTGGAACGACATCTGGCTCGACCCCCGCTTTCGCGACTGGAACATCGAAGTCGTACGCCGAGCGCGTGCGCGTCCCGGTGCTGCTGATCCAAGGCGAGGCCGACGAGTACGGCACGACCGCGCAGCTCGATGCGATCGCGGCGCGAATCCCGGGTACGCAGAGGCTGATGGTCCCCGGCGCCGGACACAGCCCGCACCGCGACGCACCGGACCTGGTGCTGAGCGCGTGGCGGCGTTCGTGGACGCGCTCGGCGTGCCATGACGGTCGACGATCTCAACGCGTCGTTTCGCGGCGACGTGTACGGGGACCGGCCGGCAATGGACGAGGCTTCATTCCGTGCGCACGTCGAGCGCAACGATGTCGATCTTGCACGCTCGCATCGCTGGACGGTCGACGGCGCGCTGTCGGGTATGGTGCTGCTGGCGTTCCGCGGCGAGCGCGCGTGGATCGGCGGTTTCGGGGTGGTGCCGGAGTACCGCGGGCGCGGTCTCGCGCGGCGTTACCTCGACGAGACGCTCGCGACCGCGCGTGCATCGGGCTCGACGAGCGTCGAGCTGGAGGTGCTCACGCACAACGTTCCGGCGGTTCGGCTCTACGAGCACGCGGGTTTCGAACACATCGCCGAGGTCGTGGTGTGGACGCGCGGACCGTTGCACCCGCCCGCGGACACGGATGCCGAGCCGCGCACGGTCGCGTACGACGCTGCAACGGTCACGAAGCTGGCGCGCACGCCCGCGTCGTCATGGCAGCGCGAGCCCGAAAGCGTCGCCGCCGCCGCGCCGTTCGAAGCATTGTTCGTCGGCGTACCCGATGCGCCGAATGCGTACGCGTTCGTGCGGCGCCGCGAGCGCGCGAGCGTGATCGACGCCCGCGCGCACGACCCCGCGTCGGCCGCCGCGCTGCTGGCGGCGCTCGACGCGCAGGCCGGCGCGCACGAGGTCGCGCTCGTGAACGAGCCGTCGCGCGGCGTGCTGCACGACGCGTTCACCGCACACCACGCGTGGCATGAGTTCGCCCGTCAATACCGCATGCGCCTCGCGCTGCGCTAGCTGCGCCGGCTCACCGCGGCGTGTCGTGCAGGATCGGTAGCAGCGTTCGATATGCGCGGCGCGCGACGGTGCCGGGGCGCAGCGCCTCGATCGATGTCGTGCGACGGCGGCAGGCCGGTGATGCGGTGTACGTTGACGTCGGTGCCGTCGTGCGCGCGCCAGGCGGCCGCGAGCGCGCGCGTCGCGCCGTTGTTCACCGCGGTCTCGCTCTCGTTCGTCACCAGCGTGATGCGCTTGGTCACGGGCGGCGTCGTTCGCGCGAGCGCGCGCAATTCCGTGGCGATGCCGAGTGCCTCGGCGATCGCCCGCGTCGGGAAGCGCGCGTACCCGTGGTCCGGCATCTGGCGCTCGCGCTCGATCGGATTCCACCACAGAAACGCGTTGGGCAGCGTGCGCAGCGATGCGGCCAGCGCCGCCGTCGCCGTGCCGGGTATGCCGGCCACGCCGAGAAACGGTGCGATCGCGATCGCGTGGTCCACGCGCTCGTGCTGCGCGAGCCACACCGCGAGCAGGCCGCCCAGCGAGAAGCCGGCGACGACGACCGACCTGCCGAGCCCGCGCGCGATCGCGAGGCCTTCGTACGCCGCCTCGATGAGCTCCGCGGCACGAAGCTCGCGCAGCTGCGTCGTCAGGCGGTCGCGCGCGCCGTGGCCCGGCAGACGCGGCACGAGCACCGTGTCGCCGTTCGCGTGCAGCCGCCGCGCGAGCCCGTCGCATTGCATCGGGCTCGCGGTGAGGCCGTGCAGAAATAGGACCGCGCGCGGCGTCGGGCGGCCGTGCGCCAGCAGCATCGTGCCGCCGCGCGCATGGATGGTTTCGTCGTCGCGCGCGGCGAGAGCAGCGTGCGCGCGCAGCGCGCGCGCGAAGTCAGGCGGCACGCGCGTAGCGGCGAACGATCCGTTGCAGCGCGGTGTAGTCGACCTTCGCCTCGTGGCGCGGATCGACGGGCACCGGTGCCGTCACGATGCGGTCGATGTGCGCGAACGCCACGGAATCGCGAATCGCGCGCTCGTCGACGGCATGCCCGGCGAGCGGCTCGACGATGAGCACGCGCACTCCGTCGGAGCCCGCGACCGCGCTGCGCGCGATCCCCGGCATATAGGAAAGCGCGCACTCGACGCGGAGCGGCTCCAGCGTGCCGCGTGCGTCCTCGATCGTCGCCGCAGCGCGGCCGACGAGCCACAGGCGGCCGCGCGCGTCGCGATAACCGAGGTCGCCGGTGCGGTGCCAGGTCCGCGTACCCGCGTGGATTTTCGTGATCGCATCGGCCGCGGGGTCGGCGTAGCGCGCGACGACGTGCGGGCCGCTGACGACGATCTCGCCGACTTCGCCGGGTGCGAGCACGTGGCGCTCCACGCCGCCGTCGTCCGCGAACGGACCGAACACGGCGCCCGCGCGCCGCCGCCACGATCGCGACGGAGCTCGATGCGCATGCGGTGCCGGCGAGCAGGCCTGCGCCGGCGCGCATCGCCGCGTGATCGGACGGTTCGACGTGCGCTGCGTCGAGCAGCGCGATCGGTTCGGCCTCCGTGCTGCCGTACACCGCGAGGACGCGCGCGTTCGGGGCGACGGCGCGCAGCGCGGCGGCGAGCGGCGGCATCACGGGTGCGCCGCCCGATGCGATCAGCCGCAGCGCGGGGAGCGTAGTCTGCCGCCGCTGCAGCGCGCTCGCGAGGTTCGCCAGCAGCGACGGCGACGCGACGATGCGGGCGACGCCGCGCTCGCGCATCACCTCCGCGAGCGCGGCTGCGTCGGCGTGGCCGGGGTGCCGGAGGTCGATGCCCGGCAGCACGCACGTCGCGCCCGCCCCGAGCTCGGCGAGCAGAACCATCGGCATGGTGCACAGCGACGTCGCGCCGCTCGGCGCTTGCGACCCTGCGAGCGCGTGCGCCAGCGCGTTCACCTGCGCGCGCGCGACGCCGTGCGTGCGCACGAGCGCTTTCGGTGCGCCGGTGCTGCCGCTGGTAAACGTCAGCATCGCGGGCGCGTCGTCGGCGCATGCTTCGACGTTGCCGTTCGCTGCAGGCGCGCCAGCGTGCAGGACGTCGTGCGCGAGCGGCACCGGCATCGTCGACAGGCGCAACGCGTGCCGCAGCGACGGGACCGCGGCGAGCGCGAGCCAGCCGATCCCGCCGACGAGCACCGCGCGCGGCGGATGATTTTGCGTGCACCGGCGAAGCGACGCGCGGGTGACGCCGGGGGGCGGGATCGCGGGGACGAGCCCGGCGCGCAGCATGCCGATCAGCGCGGCGTACAGCTCGATCCCGACTGGATGCAGCAGCAGCACCGTGTCGCCCGCGCGCAAGCCGCGCGCGCGCACGGATGCGGCGGCATGCGCGCTCGCGGCGTCCAGCTCGGCGTAGGTGAGCGCGCGCTGCGTTGAGGCATCGAGCAACGCGATGCGGTGGGGGTGCGCGGCGGCGCGCGCGCGGAGAATCTCGATGACGTTCATGATAGCTCCTTGGCGAGGACGGCATAGCGGCGGAAGGGGATGGCGCGCGACGCGAGCGAGCGCGCGACGCTGCCGTCGTGCTGGAGCGCCGAGATCGCGCGCGTCGCGCCGAGCGCGTGCGCTGCGGCTCGCGCGATGTCGGTCAGCACGAACCCGAGCCCAGCGAAGCGCCGGTCCGGGTCGCGGACGACGGTCTTGAGCACAACGGTATCCGGAGCGCGCGGATCGCGCAGCGCGAACAGCACGCCGATGATGCGGCCGCGGTATTCGGCGACCGGGCACAGCCGCGGGTCGAGCAGCGGTGCCACCGGGCGGTACAGCGCGGCGAACGGGTCGAGCCCGATCGGCGCGAACAGCGGCGCGCGCGCGAACCCGCGCAGCGCGAGCGCGTGAACCTGCGCGAGCTCGTCGTCGAAGCGCGCGAGGTCGAGGGCGCGCAGCGTCACGCCGGCTTCGTGCAGGCGCGCCGTCAGCGACGGCGCGCGCGGGTCGCGCTCGCCGAGTGCATCGTCGCGGTACGACGCGTACGTCTCGAGCGGCGTGAACCCCGCGCGCTCCCACGGCGCGAGCGCGCCGGGCAGCGTGTACGGTTCCAGCGGGAACGGCGGCGTGTCGTCGCTCGCCGTGACGAGCCGGTAGCGGTGCCACGTGTCGCCGTCGACCGGGCCCACGGCGAGCGCGCAGCCGGCGTCGCGCACGTGCTGCGCCGCGCGCACGAGCAGCGCGGCGAGCGCCGCGTCGTGCGCGGATTCGATCGCGCCGATGAAACCGGTGCGCCGGCCGGCATGCGACGGCGTCGCGCGCCACCACAGCGAGCAGCGCGCCTGCACGACGCCGTCGTGAAGCTGTTGCAACGCCGCATCGGGCGGGGTCGTGGTCGAGTGCGCGGCGGTCATACGGCGAGTCCTCCGAACAGGCGGAGCGCGAGCAGCCCGGCGAGCGGGATCGTCGCGTTGTCGAAGCCCTCGCCGGTGCAGGCTTCAGCCAACGTTGTGGCCAGCGCGAACGCTGCGACCGCCGCCACGCTCTCGGCGCGCGGGAACGCCGCGCACGCGAGCAGGGCGACGACAAAGAACGCGGCCGAGCCTTCGACCGACTTGCGCGCGCGTCCGATCGCATAAGGATGGCGGCCAAACTTGCGGCCGACAAACGCGGCCAGCGTGTCGCCGAACGTGAGCGCGAGGATCGCGGCGACGTACGCGGGCTTGTCGCCGTGCGCGAGTACGAACGCCAGCCCCACGCCGCCGACGAACGCGAACTCGCCGTACGACGCGCGCGCGATGCCGTGCAGCGCACAGCCGAACCGCGCGCGCAGCCACGGAACCGCGCGCAGCACGAGCAGCCCGGCGCACGCGACGGCGGCGAGCGCGAGCACCGGCGCGACGCCGGCGAACAGCCACGGCAGCGCGACGCACGCGACGCCGACGGCGACGTGCGACGCCTTGCGCGCGGCTTCAGCCTCCCACGCGAACCGCCGCGCGAGCAGCCCGATCCCACCGACGAGCAGCGCGAGGACGACGGCGGCGAGCACGGCGGTCATCGCGCTTCCTCCACCACGAAGTCGCCGTAGAACGGCACGCGGTCGCGCGCGCGCAGCGGCGCGGCGACGTCTTCGCGGGCGGCGAGAAACGGCGCGAGCGACGCCGGCCGGCGGCGCGGCACCAGCATGTTCCAGTACGCTAGCCGCGCGCGCGGCGACGAGATCGCCGCGATCCGCGCGAGCAGCGACGCGTACGCCGCGTCGTCGACGTACTCGAACACGTCGGAGAGGTTCCAGCCGTCGATGAGCTCGCCGTCGTATGCGCCGACGAACTCTTCCAGCGTGCTTTCGCGAATCTCGAGCCGGTCGAGGTTACCGCGAATTGCGTCGAACGACTCCGGCCGCAGCGCGAGCGGCAGCGCGTCGCCGTGCGCGCCCGTGAGGATCCAGCGCAGGTACGGGTTCGTTCCGGCGTCGCCGTCGCGCAGCGAGTGCGCGATGCGCGCGAGCAGCCGCTGCGATACCGGCCCATCGGCGTGCGCGAAGAACCGCGGATCGCGGCCCAGCGCGCTCATCGCCGGCTTGGCGAAGAACGCGCGAAACGCCAGCCGCCAGCGCATGGTATCCCAGCGCTCGTCGTAGAAGCGCGCACGCTCGGCGTCGTCGCATGCGAGCAGCTCGCGCACCGTGCGGTCGGAGTGGATCAGCGGCAGCACCACGGTGCGGAACAGCGCGAGGTAATGCTCGAACCGCCCGGCGCCGCCGATCCCCGCGCGGATCGCGCCCGGGCGTGCATCCCAGTACGCGCGCGCGGTCGCGTCGAGCTGCGGGCGGCAGCGCGCGTAGAGCGCGAGCCGGTCCGCGTGCGGCCGCGAGCCCACCAGCGCGAGCAGCTCGTCGTGCGCGAGGACGCGGTAGGCCGCGACGCGCAGCGCGAGCGCGGCCAGCTGCGCAGGCTCGCGGTCGAGCGCAATCACGCGGGCCGGACCTGCGGCCAGCATTGCGAGCGCGTTGTCGCCTGCGGACGCGATCGCGACGTAGGTCCCGCCCGGCCGCACCGCCAGTGCCGACACGAGCACGTCGGCGTCTTCCCAGCACTGCGCGTACCGCAACGTGTTCCTCATGACGCGGCCTCCACGCGCCGCACGACGCCGGTCGCGCCGTCGAGCTCGACCAGGTCGCCATCGCGCAGCCACGCCGTCAGCCCGCGAACCGCGACGACGGACGGAATTCCCATCTCGCGCGACACGATCGCCGCGTGCGAGAGCTGGCTGCCGCGCTCGACCAAAATCGCGGCGGCGGCGGGGAAGAGCATCACCCAGCTGGGATCGGTGCGTTCGGCGACGAGAATCTCACCGGAGCGCAGTGTCTCGCGCGGATCGCGCACCACCCGAACGCGCGCGCGCACCACGCCCGGACAGCACGGCGTGCCTGCGCGCACCGTGTCGTCGCCGTCCAATGCGGTCTGGGCGGCGGGCGGCGCGACGGGCAGACCATGCGCCGCGAAGCGGTTCGGCGGCGCGGGCGCGGTGGCGTAGCGCGCGCTCTCCGCGCGGCGAACGGCCGCGAGTGCGCGCAGGTCGCGGCTCGCCGACGTGCCTTCGACGTAGCCCAGCAGCTCGTCGATCGTGAGGTGAAACACGTCGCGCGCGCCGTCGAGCGCGCCGCGCTTGGCAAGCGCCTCGCCCATCGCGACGACGATCCGCCGTACGCGGCCGAACACGCGCGTCCGCTCGAAGCGCAGGTTCTCGCGCGCGACGATGCGGGCGCGCGCCCACGCGGTCAGCCGCGCGAAGACGAATGCGCGCAGCGGCTGCCCGCGCAGCGCGGCGCGCGCACGGCGCTCGGCAGCGTGGCGCAGCGCGATCCCGGCGTGCACGTCTTCGGGCGGCGCGTTGCGCAGCCGCGCGATCGCTTCCAGCAGCGGGCTCGCATCGTCGAGCAGCGTTGGGCTCTCGAGCTTCAGCTCGCTCTCGCAGCGGTCGCCGAAGCGCGCGAGGTAGGCGCCGAACTCGAGCTCGAAGCCGAGGCGGTCGCCGGCCGCATCCAGCTCGGCGAGTTCGCGCACCGCGCGCGCCGGCTCGGCGCTCGTCATCCCGCCGCTCGCGGAGATCAGCGCGGGCGCCAGCGACGCATCGCCGCACCACGCGCCCGCAGCGCGCTTGAGCAAGCCGAACGACAGCATGACGAAAAAATCGTTCGCAATGGGCACGTCCCACCGGTCGACGAGCGCGCGCTCAAGCCGGCGGTATTCGTGCACGAGCGCGACGAGCGCCTGTATCCGGCTGAGCCTGTCGAACGGTGCGCCACACTTCATCCCCTTCAGCCAGCGTCGCATCGACGTGCGCATGAAAGCGCGCGACGTCGCGCGGCAATCGCGCGGCCGTGACCGTCAGCGACGCGACGGTGCGCGCCAGCATGAGCGCATCGCCCACCGGCCCGCGCCGGCAATCGCGCGCGATCGCATCGGCCAGGTCCGCGGGCAGCGCCTCGCGCACGCCCATCATCTCTTCCATCAGGCGGCGGTTGAGCCGGTAGCCGGGCAGCAGTGACAGCATGCGGTACCAGCCGACGAGGTCGTACATCATGCGGCCGTCGATGCGGCCGACGAGCGCCTCGAACGTGCGCGCGTTCGCGTCGATGCGTGTCGCGCGGGACGCCGGCGAGGCGGAAGAACGCGCGGTACGCGCCCGCGTACGCGTCGCGCGCGAACGAGTAGGTCAGCGCGCCCACCACGCCGCCGTAGCTTTCGGCGATGTTGCTGTCGTCCCAGATCGCGACCGGCGCCTCGGCGCGCGCGACCGCGGTAACGGGCCGTGCCTGCAGCGCCCACAGCCGCCCGCCCGCGAACGTGAACTCCACGTCTTGCGGCGCGCCGGTTGCGTTCGCGATCCGTCGCGCGAGCGACGCGACGGCGCGCACACGGACGTCGTCGAGCGCGGGGCGCGAGCGCAGCGCTGCGTCGACCGTGACGGGAAGCGTCCCGGCGCCCGGTGCGCGGACGTGCATGCGGTCTTTCTCCACGATCGTGCGCGAGACGATGGTCCCGTCGCGCGCGACGCGCCAGGCGTCCGTCGTGCAGTCGCCGTCGACGATGCCGGAAGCGAGCCCGTACGCCGCGGCGACGACGACGACGTCGCTGCCGTCTACCGGATCGATGCCGAACGCGACGCCGCTCGCGTCGCCGTCGACCATGCGCTGCACCACGACCGGCATCGCGAGCCGGCCGTCGCTCGTCGCGGTGCGGCTGCCGGCGCGTGCGGCGTCGTATACGCGTGCATTCGCGTTGGCGGCGGAGGCGCGCACGCGGTGGATCGCGTCGAGCACACCGTCGTGCGGGACGAACAGCAGCGACGTGAACTGGCCCGCGTACGATGCGTTGGCGCCGTCTTCGACGACGGCCGACGAGCGCACGGCAAACGTCGTGGCGCACCCCTCGACAAGCTCAGCCGCACCTGACAGCACGTCAGGGTGACATTCAGCTTGGTCGTCGCGCAGCGCGATGTCTGGACATTCATCGCCGTTGTGGCAATGGGGGTCGTCCGCCGTAAGGCGTGCGAGAGCTTCGTGCAGTGCGTCGCGGCCGGCATCGATGTCGTAGTCAGGCGTGACGACGAACCACGGGGGGACGTCGCAGCCGGCGTCGCGCAAGCGGCTGAGGCCTGCTGCTTTGCCGCCCGTGCGCGCGGCGTCGGTCGCCGCCGCGTCGCCGGGGAAGAGGATGCCGCGTTCGGCAAGGGTTTCGAGAACGATCATGACAGCACGTGTACTCCGAGCGGGACGATGCCGAGGAAGAGGTAGGAGCCGACGGTCCAGATGCCGGTCATCGCCTCGACGCGGCGGCCGCTGCCGGCGCGCGTCGCGCGCAGGAAGGCGATGCCGCACGCGAGCGCGGCGAGGGCGAGCGCCGCGAACACCGGCAGATCGACGCGCGCGAAGCCGACATGCGCGGCGGCGACCGTCGCCAGCGCGACGTTGCACGCGATCGCGCCGGCCCACACGGCGGTCGCGCCGGTGCGGCCCCACAGCGCGGTGTACGTGTCGACGCCCGGCTCCTCGTCTTGCGGCGCGCGCATCTTGCGGCCGACCTCGACGACGAGCCCGTTGAGGAACGTCACCGCGAGGAACCAGCCCAGCGCGTGCGGCGCGGAGACGCCGCCGACGAGCCAGTCGAATGACGAAACGTACCAGTCGATGAGCGGCACGATCGCCATGTGCGAGGCGATGTACGCGATCGGGTGCGCGCGCAGCCAGCCGCGCGCGAAGAACTCCGCGCTCATCAGCCCGAACCACGCCCACACGATCAGCAGCCCCAGCACGAGCCGCACGTCGACCGCCAGCGCGATCGCGAGCTGCAGACCCATGCAGATCGCGCCCGCAACCGCGAGCGCGCGCAGCGAGACCAGGCCGCGCGGCACGGGGCGGTACGGGCGCCAGCGCGCATCGTCGCCGGCGTCTTTGAACTCGTCCGCGATGCGCAGCAGGGCGAACATCAGAAACGACGACGCAAACCCCGCCGCGACGAGATACCACGCCGGGAAATGGCCGGCGCCGCGCGCGAGCGCGGAGAACGCGATCGCCGACGCGCTGAACGCCGCGATCAGCACGCCGTTCTGCGCGAGCGGGAAGCGTTCGCGCGCGTACGTGAGCCAGCGGTTCATGCCGGCGCTCCCGTGAGGATCGTTTCGGCGTGCGCTCCGGCGCCCGCGCGCGCGAAGCGGTGGTGCGCGGCGGAGAACTCGTGCGCGCACAGCGACGCGGTCAGCGAGATCTCGCCGGCCAGGCAGATGGCCGCGACGATCTCCGCGAGCGCGTCGGCGGTGAGCGGTGCGTCGCCGTGCGCGAGCAGCCGCGAGGCGGCGCACTGCGTGGGCAAACCCGTGCCGCCGCCGACGGTGGCGACGACCACGTTGGGCATCGTCACGCACGCGTACAGCGCACCGCCGGGCGCGACGTCGAGCCGCGTGATCCCAACTGCCGACTCGGCGACGCACGCGACGTCCTGGCCGGTCGCCACGTAGAACGCCGCGAGCGCGTTCGCGTACATCCCCTGCATCCCGATCGTGCCCGTCATCGCGGACGCTACCGCGCCCGTGCGCCAGTATGCCGCGAGCATCGCGGGCGTTACGCGCAGGCGTTCTTCGAGCAGCGCGGCGGGGATCGCCACGTCGGCGCATACCTTGCGACCGCGCGTCGACATCAGCGCGTGCGCCGTGGCTTTCTTGTCGCCCGACGCGTTCGACTCCACGGCGAACGAACGCGGGCGCACCGGTGCGTGCGCGAGCAGCTCGGCGCACAGCGCTTCGGTCGCGAACGTCACCATGTTCTGCCCGGCCGCTTCACCGGTCGCGTACGCGCAGTCGAGGTACAGGTGATTGCCTTCGATGACCGGTGTGGCTTCGAGCAGGCGCGCGTGGCGCGACGTCGCGTTGGCGGCGGAGCGCAACTGCTCGACGTGCTCGTGCACCCATCGCTCCACGAGCATCGTCTCGCCCAGGTCGGCGAACGCGAACACGGGCGTGCGGCGCATCCGCGCGTCGAGCACGTGTGCGGCGCAGCCGCCGGCCCGCGTGATCAGCTGCGCGCCGCGGCTGTAGGAGGCGACGAGGCACGCCTCCGTGGTCGCGAGCGGGACGTAGTACGTGCCGTTCGCCGCGCCGCCCCGAACGGCGAGCGGGCCCGCGAGCCCCACCGGGACGCGCACGGTGCCGATGAAGTTCTCGACGTTGCGCTCGTAGGTCGCCGGGTCGTCGCCGCCGCCGGCGATCGGGCTGGGACTGATGCTCTCCATGGCCCGACGGTAGCGCCCGGGGGCGGGCCGGGGCGTCCGTAGAACTACGGAAGTCCGCTATGAGCAGCAACAACCCGTTCGATCCGCTCGGCGTCGGGGCGATGTCGATGGAAGTCTGGCGCGCGATGATGGCCACGCCGGGCAAGCTGCTGGAAACGCAACTGGAGCTGGCCAAGTCGTTCACCGACGTGGCCATGCGCGACGCCAACGCCGTCGCCGGCGCAGAGGCGCCCGCGGGCGATCCCGTCATCGCGCCGGAGCCGAGCGACCGCCGCTTCACCAACCCCACCTGGACGTCGAACCCGTACTTCGATGCGCTCAAGCAAGGGTATCTGCTCGCGACGAGGGCGGTGCTCGACTCGATCGACCAGGCCGAAGGGATCGACGACACCACGCGCCGCCGGGTGAAGTTCTTCGCCAAGCAGTTCTGCGACGCGATGAGCCCCACCAACGTGCCGTGGTTCAACCCCGAGGTGCTCGAGGAGACGATGCGCAGCGGTGGCGCGAACCTGCGGCGCGGCCTGGAGAACATGGCCGAAGACCGGCGCGTGAATGCGGGTCGCCCGGCGCTCGTCGACGAGTCGGCGTTCTCCGTGGGCAAGAACGTCGCGACCACCGCCGGCAAGGTGGTGTTCCGCAACGAGCTCATCGAGCTGATCCAGTACGCGCCGACGCAAGCGCAGGTCTACGCGCGGCCGCTGGTGATCGTGCCGCCCTGGATCAACAAGTTCTACATCCTCGATTTGCAAGCCGCGAACAGCTTCGTGAAGTACGCCACCGACGAAGGGCGCAACACGTTCGTGGTGTCGTGGCGCAACCCAGACGCGTCGCTCGCGCACCTGGCGTGGGCGGATTACATGCGTCTGGGCCCGCTGACCGCGATGCGCGTCGCGGCGGAGATCGCGGGCAGCGAGCAGGCCGACGCGATCGGTTACTGCATTGGCGGCACGCTGCTCGCCACCGCGCTCGCATACCTTGCGCGCAAGGGCGACACGCTGGTGAACACCGCGACGTTCTTCGCCGCGCTCGTCGACTTCGCCGATCCCGGCGAGCTCATGTCGTTTTTGTCGAACGAAGCGCTCGCGTACATCGAAGAGCGCATGGGCGAGCAGGGCGTGCTCAGCGGGCGCGAGATGGCGGACACGTTCAACATGCTGCGCGCGAACGATCTGATCTGGGGCGTCGCGGTGAACCGCTACCTGCTGGGCAAGGACGCGCCCGCATTCGACCTGTTGTACTGGAACAGCGATGCGACGCGCATCCCGCGCGCGACGCACTCGTACTACCTGCGCGAGATGTACGTCGCGAACAACCTCTCCAAGCCCGACGCGCTCGAGGTGGACGGCGTGCCGATCGACCTGCGCCGCGTCGACCGCGACACGTACTGCGTCGCGACGCAAGACGACCACATCGCGCCCTGGCGCTCGGTCTACACGATGACGCAGTTGTTCTCGGGCGAAACCACCTTCCGGCTGGGCGCGTCCGGGCACATCGCCGGCATCATCAGCCCGCCCGGCAAGAAGAAGGCGGTGTGGTGGGGCCAGCCGGCGGGCGCGCCCAACCGGGCCGAACCGGACGCGTGGTTCGCCGCCGCGCCTAAGCACGAAGGCTCGTGGTGGCCCGACTGGACGGCCTGGCTTGCGCAGCGCTCGCCGGAGAAAACCGCTGCGCCGCCAACCACCGGCAGCGACAAGTACGCACCGCTCGCGGACGCGCCCGGGACTTACGTCCTGGAGCGTTGATGCGGGCGTCCCCGCGCGCGGGAAACTCCCGACAATCTCACAGCGTTCTCAGCCTACCGCTCTACGCTCATCGCCGGAGGCGCTTCATGCATTCATCCCGCTTTCGGAAGTCCGTCGCGCTGCTCGCGGCCGCAGCCGTTCTCCTCACCGTCGCGGTGCCCGGCACGGCCCGCGCGGACGGCGCGGCCGACGCCGCATCCGCCGGCGTCGGCGTCGCGCGCATCAGCCTGATCCAGGGCGCGGTCGCGGTGCAGCGCGGCGACTCGGCAACGCCGCTGGCGGCCGCCATCAACGCGCCCGTCCTAGGCGCGGACTACGTGACCACCGGCGACGGCGCGCGCGCGGAGATTCAGTTCGACGGCTCGTCGTCGGTGCGGCTGGGCGCCGACGTGCAGATGCGCTTCACGCACCTCGACACGTCCGACCGCGAGCTGCAGCTCGCCGCAGGCACGGTGGAGTTGCGCCTGCTGCGCGGCACCGACGGCCGCTCGCAGATCGACACGCCCTCCATCTCCATCCGGCCCCGGACGAGCGGCGGCTACCGGGTGAGCGTCGACTCCGCCGGCCGCACGCAGGTAACCGTCCGCGCCGGGAGCGCCGACATCGTCACGCCGCAAGGCACGCAGACGCTGGCCGTGGGCTCGACGCTGCTGGCGCAGGGCGCGTCGGCGAACCCGTCGATCCAAAGCACCGACGCGCTCGCGTACGACGACTTCGACCGCTTCAACCGCGAGCGCGACGACCGCGAAGAGCGCGCGCTGGCGAGCGCCGCGTACGCCGCGCCCGGCGTGGCGGGGATCGACGACCTCGATGCGTACGGCCGCTGGATTACCGACGGCGGCTATGGCCGCGTGTGGGTGCCGTACAACGTCGCCTCGACGTGGGCGCCGTACCGCGACGGCCGCTGGATGTGGGAGGAAGGCTTCGGCTGGACGTGGCTGGGCTACGAGCCCTGGGGCTGGGCACCGTATCACTACGGCCGCTGGTACCGCAGCACGGCCTACGGCTGGTGCTGGTATCCCGAGCGCTCGTTCGTGGTCTGGCGGCCGGCGGTCGTCGCGTTCCTATCGTTCGGAAACGTCGGTTTCGGTTTCGGCGACATCGGCTGGGTGCCGCTTGCGCCATACGAGCCGTATTACGCATGGTGGGGCAACGGCTACGGCAACCACGTGACGTACGTGACGAACAACTATTACTACGGCAACGTGAACAACGGCAACGTCACGGTGGTGAACAACGGCGACGCGCACAACGGGCAGCGTGGCTTCGGCAACATGCGCTGGGCCACGTCGGTGTCGCACGATCGCTTCGCCAAGGGTGATTTCGCGCATATGCGGTCCGTGGACCAGTCGAAGCTGCGCGCGGTTCGTCCGCTGCGCGGCGTCGTCCCCGTGGTGCCCAGCGATGCGAACCTTCGCTTCAGCAACCGTCCCGCGGCGACGTCGCTCGCCGTCGGCGCCGCGCTGATCGGCGGCACGTTCGCCGGCAACACCATCGCCGTGCGGCGCACCCCGTTCGTGCAGCAGCAGGCCGACCTGGCGGCGGCCGTGCGCGTGCGCCCGGCCACCGAGGTGAAGCCCGTGTCCGTGCAGCCGCAGCCGGCCGTGGAGCAGTCTGCGCGGCGCATCCCCGTGACGAACGGCACGACCACGACGATGATGCCCACGAATACGAACGTGAACGCGAACGCGGCGCGCACGGTGAGCGATCCGTGGTCGCGCTTCGGCGCGAGCCGCGGCACGCCGGTCACGCACACCGCCGCGTCCGCGAGCGCGTCCGCGAGCGCGGTCGTGCAGCGGAGCGCGCCCCAGCCGCCCGATGACGCGTGGCGCCATTTCGACACGACGCACCCGGCGGCGGCGCGCGAAGCGACGGGCGCGCGCAACGCGACGACGCCGCACGATGCGGCGGCGGTGCGCGACGCGCAGCCGATGACGCACCCCGTCGACACGCCGCGCCGCGCGAACGTGACCGAAGGGCCGCGGTCGTACGATGCGCCGCGCCGCGCGACCGCCGACCAGCGCCCCGTGCAGCAAGCCGCGCCGCAGCCGGCGGCCGTTCAGCAACAGCGCTCCGCGCCACCGCCCGCCGCGCGGACGGAGCGCGCGCCCGCGACGAAGAGCACGACGCCGCACTAACGGGCGCCGATTGTCAGGGTGACGTCAGGGCACGAGGCGCTTGAGGGCGTCGACCGTGAAGTTCGGCGACTGACACAGCGAGATGATCGTCCGCTCCTGCGCGACGATCTTCTCGCATGCGGCGGGGATGTCGCGCGCGATCTCCGGCGGGATCACTTGCACGCCGTGGCGGTCGGCGTGGATCAGATCGCCCGGCTTGATCTCGAGGCCGCCGATCGTGACCGGCGTGCCGAAGTCCACCATGTGCACGTAGGCGTGCGACACCATCACCGAGCCGGCGAAATACTGAAATCCCAGCGGCTCGACTTCGAGCAGATCGCGCACGCCGCCGTTCGTCACCGCGCCCACGCAGCCCAGCGCACGGTGAATGTTCGCTTGCACTTCGCCCCAGAACGCGCCGGTGGGCGGGTCGTCGAGATCCTGGATCACCGCGACGCGCGGCCCCGGTGCCGCGGCGACGGCGTCCCACCAGCCGTGGCGCGAGTAGCTGCCCTCGACGGGCGTGTTCGCCCGCGCGCGCGCGGTCACGGCGTAGCCCACCATCACGCCGAGCTGCGGGAAGATGCTGCGAATCGCCGGCGACGCATAGCCCGCCGTGCGCGGCCGCACGTCGAACGTCTCGATCGCGTTCGCGACCGTCGGCGCGTCGTAACGGCGCAGTCGTTCGAGGTCGTCGGCGGTCAGCGCTTGCGGCGGCATGCCCTGGAGTACGCCGGTCCGCAGGGTGTCCCTTGAGTTTCAGCGGAACATGCTGGGGTGAGGACGCGCGACGTATATGCCACCCTGCGGGAACTCGTTCCGTCGCTCGTCGACAGCCCGGGCGACGTCGTTCAGACGTGGAGCGAGCGCGCCGACCCGGTGTGGCGGCTCGGCGACCGCTGGGCGCGGGTCGAGGCGGTGACGTCGATGCAGTTGCTGCTCAGCGGCGGCCACGGCGACGAGACCGAGGTGCGCCGCACCCACGTGATGTCCGACCCGCTGCCGCAGCTCGCGCGCGAGGTCGCCGACCTGCTCAACCGCCCGACGGCGTAACGAGCTCGGCGGCCACGCGGTCGGCGTGGTACACCGCGCGCAGCGCTTCGAGCAAGCCGCGCGAGTCGACCGCGACCGCGCGGTTCTGGCGGATGTCGTAGCCGTACGCGCCGCCGAGCGACTCGATGTTGCCGTCGAAGATCAGCCCGACGATGCGGCCCTTCGCGTCGATCACCGGGCTGCCGGAGTTGCCGCCGATGATGTCGGCGGTCATCACGAAGTCTAGCGGCGTGTCGGATTTCACCGTGCTGCGCGCGTCGAGCCAGCTCTTGGGCAGCGCGTACGGATCGCTGCCGGTCGCGTGGCGGTACGCGCCCGCGATCGTGGTGTACGGCGCGATCGTGTGCCCGTTCTCCGCGTAGCCGCGCACGGACGCGTACGACACGCGCAGCGTGAACGTCGCGTCGGGATACGTCGCGAGCCCGTGCAGCGCGAAATCGGCCTGCGCAACCTTCTCGTCGTTGAGCCGCAGCGGTGCTTCGACTTCGTCTTCGTACTGCTTGCGCGTCGCGCGCGCCGCGTCGTCGACCGCGCGCATCAGCACGATGGCCGGATCGGTCGACGCACCGACCGCGGCGGGACCGCCGTCGTAGAGTGCCTTGCGCACGGCGGGATCGCCGAGCTTCGAGCCCGAGACGATGCGGTCGGCGACCGTCTGTGGCGCGTCGTTTCCGAGCAGCGCGCGCACGTAGGGATCGTCCGCGCCGAGCCATTCGCGCATCTTTGTCAAATTGTGCGTGAGCGTCACGCGCTCGAGGTCGGGATACACGGGGACCGGCGCGACGAGACGTGCCTGCAACTGCGGCAGTGCGGCGTCCTGATACTCGCGCAGCCGCTGCGCGTTGGGCTTCGCGCGCTCCGCGGCCGCGCGCACCAGCGTGCGCGCGTTGCCGAGATACGCGCCCGGCGCGCCTTGCAGTTCGCGCCACGAATACGGCAGACTGAGGTCGCGCGCGTGACGCTCCGCCTCGCCGATCGCGTTCCACGCGCCGGCGTATTTTGCGCGCAGCGCGGGATTGCGCTCGACTGCCGCGCGCTCGGCACGTTCCGCGGCGGCCTTGCGCGCCATGAACACCGGATCGAGCAGCTGCTCCTCGCGCCCCCAATTGCCTTTGAGCCCGTTCTCGACGCCGAACAGCGTGTTGCGCGCGATGCGCGCGTGCTCCGGGCTCTCCGCGGAGAACTGCGTGAGCAATCCGCGCAGCTCCGACTGCGCGCGCAGCGTGCGCGGCAGCGTGCTGTCGCGCAGGTTCTCCAGTTCGCTCATGGTGAGCAGCCGCGACGTCGAGCCGGGGTTGCCCGGCACGAACACGAGGTCGCCGTCTTTGGTGCCGGCGGCGTTCCAGCGGAAGTAGTCGGGCGGCGTCGCGGGTTTGCCGTTCTCATACGCGCGCAGGAACGCGCAGTCGACGTCGTAGCGCGGGAACGTGAAGTTGTCCGGGTCGCCGCCGAAGAACGCGATCGACTCCTCGGGCGCGAACACGAGGCGCACGTCGGTGTATTTCTTGTAGCGGTAGAGGTCGTAAAGCCCGCCGTGATACAGCGGCACGACCTGGCATTGGATCAGCGGGTCGCCGTTCGCGCACGCGCTCTCGATGCTCGCGAACACGGCGCGCTGCTTGGCGTTGTACGCCGCGCCCGTCGTGCCGGCCGTCGCCGCGGTGACTTGCTTGGTGACGTGCGTGATACCGAGCAGCGACACGATTTGGAAGCCGGGACAGGAACGCTCGTCTTGCGGCGCCTTCGCGTAGTATCCGTCGGCGACGAAGTTATGCTGCGGATCGGAGAGTGCCAGCACGCAGCCGCGCGCGCAGTGGTGGTTCGTCATGATGAGGCCGTCGCGGCTCACGAACGACCCGCTGCACCCGGGCAACCGCACGGAGCTGGCGCGAATGTGGTCGAGAAACGCGGGAGTCGCGGTAAAGCCGTAGCTCTTGGCGACCTGCGCGACCGGGAAGTGGTCGATCGTCCACATCCCCTCGTCGGCGGACGCCGCCACCGGCGCGAACGCGACGATGGCAACGAGCGTGGCGATGATCCGTCTCATGCGCGGGCTCTTTGGTGCGTTCGTGCGGTGTTCCCGCGTTCTAGACCAGCGCGGTGCCGATCATTCCATTGCGCGTCACCAGCGCCGCAAGCTGCTCCTCGCTCGCATCGGCGGTGTCCGGCGGTCGCATCGGCACCACGAGGTAGCGCACTTCGGCGGTGCTGTCCCACACGGTGATTTCAACGTCGTCGCCGAGCTGCGTGCCGAACTCCGCGAGCACGCTGCGCGGGTCGCGCACCGCACGCGAGCGGTACGCTTCGCTCTTGTACCACGCGGGTGACGGGCCGAGCAGCGCGAGCGGATAGCACGAGCACAGCGTGCACACGATCAGGTTGTGGTGCAGTGGTTCGTTCGCCACGACGCGCAGCTTTACGGGCGCCCAGTGCGCGAGGTCGATGCCCAGCTCCGCGATCGCCGCGTTGCCGTCGGCGAGCAGCCGGCCGCGGAACGCATCGTCGACCCAGGCACGCGCGACGATGCGTGCGCCGGTGGCCGGCTGCGCCTTCGTCAGGAACGACTCGACCGTGGCGTCGAGGTCGCGCTCCGTGAGCACGTGCGCGGCCTCAAGCGCAGCGACGAGTGACTTGACGCGGTTCGATGAATCGGCGGACGTTTCGTGGACGTGGCTCATTCGGCGCGCTCCAAGTATGTTTCGAAGAGGTCGGCACAGATGCTGCCGCGCGGGTCGACGTCGTCGCCCCACACGTCGCGCGTAGCGAAGCGCACGGTGTACGCGGTCTGCGTGGCCGACACGATGCCGGTCGCACGTGCATCGGGGAACGGCAGCGTGCCGAGCACGACGTCGATGCGTCCCGGGCGCCCGCACAGGTAGGCCGGTAGGCGCGTGTGCCCCGGCGGATTCATCACCCGCGCGCGCACGCGGTCACCGATCGCGAACACCGAGCACGCGTTTCTCGCGGACGAGCGTTTCGATCGCAAACAGCCAGCGCTCGTAGTACGACGCCGCGAGATAGTCCGCGGGCGGCATGCGCTCGATCGTCGCGCGAAACTCGTCCAGCGTATAGGTTCCCGCCTTCAGCAAGAAGCGGTTGATCGCGAGGACGCGCGCCTCCCACTCGTGGTGGAAGGGCGGCTCGTCGTGCTCGATCGCCAGCGGCCCGAATCCGGGCTTACCGCCGACGTCGTGGATGCCGGTCATGGGTCCCAGTGATTCGCTGACGCGTCGTTGCGCCCTTGACCGGTGACTACTACCGCTTCGCGGCCGAGCGCGGCTTCGTCCGCTTCGCGGCGGGTTCTGCGAGGCTTGCCCGCAGCAGCGCGGTCGCGGCCCAGCTCGAAACGTCGGCGGCGCGCTTTTCGTCGAGACCACGCACGTCGCGCAAAACGATGAGCGCTTCCGCGCCGACGCAAAGCGACACGGCGGAGATGAGGCGCGCGAAGGCCCGCGGCGTCAGGCGCGAGCGGATCGGCGCGAGGCTTGCTTCGAGCCAGTCGATCCGCCGGCTTCCGCGAACCGGCGCATGTCCCGTCGTTTGCTCGGCCGCACGTCGATCGACCGTCAGCCGAATCATGGCGCGCAAGAGGTCTTCGTTTTGGGCGGCGAGCCGCTGCATTTCGCGCACGGTTCGCTCGAGCCGCGCCTCCGGATTAGCGCCGGACATCGTCGCCAGCGCGCCTTCCATCGCCGGGCGGAGCGTCTCTAGGGCCGCCTCGGTGTGCAATTGCTCGGCACTCGGAAAGTAGCGATAGGCGGTGCGGCGGGCGATTCCGGCGGCGGCCGCCACGTCGGGAATCGACGGCCGCCGCCCTTCGCGCATCAAGGCGCCGGCGGCGGCGAGCAGAGCCGCGCGCGTTCGGTTGCGCTGATTTTCCCTCCGGCGGGCAGGCGCAGGCATCTCGAATCGTAGTGTACGCCGTGGCGGTTGTGGCACACCTGTGCCGCGACGGCTTGACTTCGCCCGGGCGCGGGAGGTACGATGGCGGAACGTTATGGCACTAGAGTGCCATAACGGCACGGATGTGCCGAGTTATTGTGAGGGTTTCGCTGATGACTCTTCTCGTGATCGCGCGCGCGGCGGCTTCCGCCGCCCTCTTGATACTTGCGGCGTGCAACAACGGCGCGGCCTCGCCGCCGCCGTTCAACACCGGTCCCGGCAACTTTACGATCGTTGCCGGCGGCTCGATGAACATGGAAGCCATGCAGGCCCTGCGCTTCTATCCGAGCGCGCTAACGATCGACGCGGGCGACACCGTGACCTGGGCGTTTCCGTCGGGTGAACCGCACACGGTCACGCTGCTCGGACCGAAACCGGCGCTGCCGCCGCCGACCGATCCGGGGAACCCGCTCCCGGCCGGCGGCTCAACGTACGACGGCAGCACGTACACGAGTTCGGGCTTTCAACTGCTCGGAAAATCGTACAGCATGACGTTCACGCAGCCGGGGACGTACACATACGCGTGCTTACTGCATGCCGGGATGAGGGGTACGATCGTCGTGCAGCCGGCGGGAACACCATACCCGCCCAGCAATCAGACGGCGTTGTCCGGCGCGGCCGCCGCTCAATCTGCCGACCTTGCGCTCGGGACGGGTGCGTTGGCGCAGTTTCCTTATCCCGCCGGCGGCCCGCATCTCGCGGTAGGCATAGCCCCGGGGCTCGCAATCGGGATGCCGTCCGCCGTGACGATCATGCGTTTCCTCGACGGCCCGGATGTGTCGGCGAACTCGGTAACGGTACACGCGGGCGACACCGTCACCTGGACGAATCAATCCAACAACGCGCTCCATACCGTCACGGTCGCGCCCGCCGGCGCACCGTTTCCGAACTTGCCCGCCGTCTCGCCGCCGTCGGGCGGCAACGTCTACGACGGTTCGACGCTCGTCAACTCCGGCTTACTTGCACCGGGCAAGAGCTTCGCGCTGCAGTTCACCAAACCCGGCACGTATACATATCACTGCATCCTCCACGACGACACGGAAAATATGATTGGAACGGTGGTCGTTCTATGAGCGTCGCGAGCGTGCGCGCTGCAGTCGTTATCGTTGTCGTCGCGCTCACGCTGAGCGGCGCGCGGCCGACAGCGCGCGCGGCCGGCGCTGGGAACGCCGGCGCAAAAACGCCGCCCGGACTGGTGCTGGCCGTATCGACGACCGACCTGCCCAAAACGCGCTCGGCAATCGTCCGCATCTTGCAATCGACGTTTCCGCCGGGCTTCGACTCCGGCTGGCACTCGCATCCGTCGCCGCCATTCGTGTATGTCGTGAGCGGTAACCCGATGTGGGAGTATCGCGACGGCCGCAAACCCGCGATGCGCCACGCCGGTGAGGCGATGATGGAGCCGAAGAATGTGGTCATGCGCCTGCGCAATCGCGGCACGACGCCGATGCAGCTGGTGCTATTTCAGGCGTCGAAGCCGGGCGAGCCGTTACTTCATCCGGCTCACTGACCGCTGCCGCTCTGCGCGCCAGGGAGCAGACCGCACGAACGGCCGCCCAAGTGCGAACGCGGCAAGGAAACGGATCGCGACGAACAGCGAGTTCGGCACGTTCGTGAGCATCTTCGCAAGCGTTCCCAGCGGGCACCATGAGAGGGGCCGCCGCCCGGCGAAGCCGGGGGTTCCGCCCCGCTCGGAGAGATGATCGATGTGCCGCAGCATCAAGACCTTGCACAACTTCGCGCCGCCGGCGACAGATGATGAGGTACGCGCGTCGGCGCTGCAGTTCGTCCGCAAACTGAGTGGTTTCACGCGCCCGTCGAAGGCGAACGAAGCGACGTTCGAGCGCGCGGTGGATCAGGTGACGGTCGCAGCGCGTGAGCTTCTGGCGTCGCTGTTGACGAACGCCCCGCCGCGCGACCGCGAGCTCGAAGCGGCGAAGGCAAAATTGAAGGCGCGAGCGCGCTACGGCGGCGGGTCGGAACCGGCGCGCGTCACGGCGCGCCGGACCACCGAAGCACCGTGAGCGTATCCGTTCGCACGATGCGTGGCATTACCGTTCGGCGCAATCGGTGCAACGCCGTTTCAACACGACGCCGTTGGATGGTCTCAAACTAGGGGCGTCTCTTCGGAGCGCCATCGCAAACGGCGCGGCTTCGATGATATCCGCAACCTCAACGTCGAGTGATGGCGCAGGCGCGTCGATGACGAAGTCAGAAAGCCGCGCACGGAAAAATCGGTCGGATTACTTCGTGATCGCCTGGCGAGCTTTGTTACTGCGTCCGGGCCATCGATACGCTGCGACATACTGCCGGTAACGGTTTCCGACGACCTCGTTCGTGGTGCAGAGCGTTACGACGATCTGCTGGTTCGCCGCCCACAGTTGACATGGGTCCGTCACGGACAGCTGTGCTCCGTCAGGCAATCGCACGAACAGCTGGCTCGCCGCGGTTCCATCCGAATGGGAGATCTTCACGACATCGCGCGCCACGCCGGGTTCGTAACCGAAGATGATCGACCCCAATTCGGGCGCGCTCCAGACGGGTTCTAGCGTTCCGTTTCGAATCCGCACGATCTCGTCTGCGATCGCTCCCCCCGCGACGCGCACCCGCATTGCCATGAGGCCGTGCGAGAGCAGGACTGGAAAATCGGCCAGGTCGGCCGCGATTCGCTGTGGGGACGCACGCAGCGCCCGCGGATCGCCGTATCCGTACAGCGACCGGTCGACGATGACGTAGAGCTCATGTCCGTCGAGCATCGCGATCGCGTCTTGCCGCTCGTTCGCAGGGTAGCGACCCGGCTCCGGCGTGAGATCGACTTCCGGTGAGAGCGCGCCGGTCGTGAGGTTCGCGCGAACGATCGTCGCAGGCCGGTACCCGCCCAGACGCCGGGAGCAGCAGACAACGTCGAGGACTGCTACGTTTCCGATCGAACCGAGAACCCACATTTGCTGCCGGTCGGCAACGATGGCGCGGAGCCGTTTGCAATCGAGGATCGCCGCGTGCGGTCTCATCGCCGCGCCGCTGGACCATCCGGTAACCGCGAGCGCGCATGTGTGAAGCGGCACGATGTCGCCGACTTGGTCCGCCGAGAAGAGCGCGTTTTCCGCGAGCGCGCGTAGGACGCCTGAACCGGCTGCGATGCGCGCGACGCCTCCGCCGAAGCAGCCGGCGATGAAGTCGTCTGCATTGCGGACGATCACCGAGACGCGCCCGGCCATGCCGGACCGCGGAGCGGTACAGACCCCGCCGCGTTTCCAGCGGAGGGTTCCGTCACGCAGCGAGCGCGACACGACCGCGCCTGCGGTGGTGCCGTAGGCGACGGTTTCGCCGATCACGAGTGCCGACGCCATACCGTCGCGCCGCCAACGCAGCCGCCCTGATTTGGCATCGAGGACGCGGAGGTCCAACTGGCCGCCCATGACGATCGCGTCGTCGCCGATCGCCACTTGCGACACGGCCCAGCCTGCCGGCAACGCGGAACGCCAGGCCTGCACGGCCCCATGAACCACCGGCGGCGAAGGAATCTGCGCCGGCGCAGAGCGATCGAACGAGCCGCCCGGCGGCGGTGATGCGCATGAAGCGGCGAGCGCAAGTACGATAACGCTCGCGAACGACGGCGACGGCCTTGTCATACGCGCATGAGGTTCGCGACACCACGGCGTTTCTGCTGCGCGCGTAGCTGACGTCGTCGGTCGCGCTTTCAATTCGTGCGAATCGCGAAAATTACCGCACGACAATGTACGTTCCGCATTGATGCGAACGCATGTTCGTGCTATAATTCCATAGCGCAAACTTGTATCGCATCGGAGGTGCACTCATGAAGCGCGCGCTCGTTTCACTGATCGTGATGATGACCTTGCTCGTCCCGCTCGCGCCCGCGGCGAACGCCGAAAGCGGCGGCATCGCGGACGCACGCGTGGGGTTGCAAGATTCCCACGGGTGGATCACCCCGCAACAGCTCCAGCGGTACGGAACGGTGCGCGGCCTCTCGGTCGTGTTCACGTATTCGTTCGGCGCCGAGATCGGTGAGGCCCAACAGCCGTACGACTTCCACCAAGTCCGGTACAGCATCAACCGCGGGCCGGAAAAGCAGATCGACTCCGTGGACGCCCACAAGTTCACGTGCTGCCTCGCCCAGCCGGGCACGCACTACGTGTTCAAAGTGCAAGGCTGTCGCCGAGGCACGTTCGGTTCGGACTGCACGGCGTGGTTCGAACGGGACCTCGACACGCCGTCCGACCCGACGCCGCGTCCGCCGGCGCCCGCGCCGCTGCCGCGCACGCCGGCGCCGAGCACGCCGCTGCCGACCCCGCGCCACATCGTGCTGCCGCATCTGCCGACGCCCACGCCGGCGCCGTACGCGCTCAACGCGCCCAAGGTCATCGTCGCCGCGAGCACGCAGCTGCAGTGCTCCCGCCTCACGGACGCCGCCGCCAAGGTCGAGTGCATCGCGCGCGTGCGCAACGGAGAAGTGCTGGTGAGGTGGACGTGGCAGCGGACGCCGTGCAACGCCGTCACGTGTTACGAGGCGGAGTCGTACGTCGTCAGCGGCGGCGCCGCGCACGTCGCCCTGCCCGCGGCCGAGCGGTCCGTGTGGATACGGCCGGATGATTCGGACGGGTGCGTGCAGGTGACGGCGCTGCACAACGTCCCGACCGTGACCGCAAGCGGCTCGGGCTGCCCGCGGCCGCGCCCGCCCAAAGGGCGCCCAATTTAGTAGCTAGAGCCGGGCGACTGGTAACGGCAGTGAAATCACCTGTGTTGCGACATGACATTTTGCCGGCCGCGAACGACCATCGTGCCCGGCGACCGTCAAAGAGTCGCTCGGATCGCCGGAAGCGGGCTCATTTGCATTCGTCGCCCTGGGCCGACGCCGAGTTGCGCCGTCCCACCGCTTTCGGCCGGCGCGATGTATGAACGGTTACGCATGTCATGCGTTGCCCCGAATCAGGAAACGGTGCGATTGAAGGCGATCTACCGCACGGGCTTGGGTCGTGGCGCTTTGGAGCGCCGGCCCTCTTTGACCGCCTCCTCCACCCGCTTTCGACGCGTTTCCGGTTTAACGGCCTCGTCGATCCGACGAATCAGAAAATTTCGCCGTCCAGGCGTCAGGGCATTAAAGGCGCTTGTAATGGCCGCAACCCGGAGGGCAGAGACCAAGTCGGCGGGGTAGGTCACGTCCTCCCGATCCAGCACCGTGAATCGGATGCGTACGCCGTCCCCGATCTTGGTCCCAGTCTCTTTTCGAACCTTGGCTTTGATGCGGATGTAATGCTTACCGCCGCCGACCGGAAACAGGCTCACTTTAAACGGCTTCGAGTCGTTGACCGTTGCCATCACCAGAACGGCGGAGCGCGTCCCGAGTGCCTCGGTGATCTTTGCCGGGACGGGGACGGCGCAATAGTCCATGCCCTCTGCCCAGTTCTCGAGCGTCGCATCGAATGCAAGTCGCTTGCCAACGATCCGCGAGGTGTTCATGCGCCCAGCGCGCCTTCGATGGTCGCGCGCCCGTGTTCCTCCCCATGAGCAACGCGGCCGCGAGCGCCTCATCGCCGCGCGGTGCTTCCGTTCCGTCAGGGTGGTCCAGCGCCTATAATGACGCGTTCGATGAGCGACTAACAGATTTTGCTCGCGGATGCGACCTTCGAGTGCTATGCGAAGACCATCAAGCGCGCGGTCTTTCTCACCGAAATGGATCGCATCGTCCCGTGGGAGCGACTGCGAAAGCTCGTCGAGCCGCTTATCCGCGAGGCCGGGCGTGCAGGTGACGGCGCTGCACAACGTCCCGACCGTCACCGCAAGCGGCTCGGGCTGCCCGCGGCCTCGCCCGCCCAAAGGGCGGCCATTTTAAGCCCGGATCACTCCTCGCTCGACGTCCAGAGCCCGAGCACGGCCCCGGTCGGATCGGCGATGATGCTGTAGGTGCCGTGGCCGGCGATCTCGGTCGCCCCCTTCCAGATCGTCGCGCCGAGGGAGCGCGCTTTCTGCGTCGCTTCGGTGACGTCGTCGACGGCCACGTACGGAATCCACGCGGACGGATCGCCGGACACCGGGTTCTTGACGATCCCGCCCCCGACATCACCGCCGGTGTCGATGGCGATGTAGGGTTCCGAGCCCATCGGATCGTCGTCGAATTGCCAGTCGAAGAGCCGGCTGTAAAAAGCCTTCGCCGCGGCGACATCGGTGGTGTTCAGCTCAAACTCGACGAACGGGTTCGCCACGACGCCGGTCTCCTTTGAATAGTGGTCTGCAGTCCCGCGACGTGAGACAGGTCATCTCCCAAACCCTTCATGAGGTTTTGGTCCGCAATCAATCATCGTTGAGACGAGCGGTGTGCCGGATACTCCCAGCGTTATGGCGCCGCAACGGTCGGTGCGGTACACGCCGGCGCCCGCCGTTCGGAGGTGAGCCAGCGTGACGGGGGCCGGGTGCCCGAACAGGTTGTGCCGGCCGACGCTCACGAGCGCGAAACGCGGCTTCACTTCAGCGAGGAACTCCGGGCTCGAGGAATATGCGGAGCCGTGATGGCCGACCTTGAGGACGTCGGCATGGAGATCGATGCCGCTGTCGACGAGCCGCTGTTCGGCCTCAAAGCCCGCGTCGCCGGTGAAGAGGCCGCGGAAGCCGCCGAATTCGAGCATCGTGACGACCGAGTTCTCGTTGACGTCGTTCTTGCCGTCCGCGAAGAGTGCGCCGCATGGCGAGAGGACCGACAACGTCACGCCGTCGTCGCTCGACCAGCGAGCGCCGCACCGAACCGGCCGCACGGGCACGTTACGCAACGCCGCCTCGTGTAGCCCGTCCTGAAAGGCGCGGCCGCCGTACTGCTGTCCGCTGTCCACCACCTCGGCCACGTGCAGCGACCGCACGACGACCGGGAAGCCGCCGACGTGATCGCCGTGCGGGTGCGTATTCAGCAGCACATCGACGTCGCGGATCCCCTCGCGTTTCAAATAGGCGAGCACCACGCGCTCGCCCACGAGCTCCGCGGGTGAACGGCCGTCGGACCCCGGACCACGTTCGAGGCGGCCGCCGCTGTCGATGAGGATCGTGTGGCCGCGCGGCGTGCGCACGACGATTGCGTCGCCCTGCCCGACGTCGAGCATCGTGATCGTCAGCCTCCCGTCCGGTAGACGCAGCGTCGTCGCCAGCACCCCCGCGCTCGCGAGCCCGATCAGCGCGAGCGCGCGGAGCATGTTGCACCGTAATGCGACCGCCGCCGCCAGCGCGACGGCGTCGTAGGCGACGATCGCGAGCGCTGGTGGCGGCGCGACCCATACGCGCGCGCCGGGCAGTGCCGCGAAGGAGCCCACGACGTGCAGGATCACGTCCACGCACCAGGCCGTGAGCGTGGCGGCGGCCTCGCCGAGCACGGGCAGGTGCGCGAACACCAGCGCGGCGATCCCCGCCAGCATCGCGCAGCACGTCGCAGGAACGACGATCGCGTTCGCCGGTATGGCATACGGCGCGAGCACGCCGAACGTCGCCGCGCTCAGCGGCCACACGCCGATCTGCGTCGAGATCGTCAGTGCGAGCGCCTCGCGCACGCGCTCGGGCATCGTCCAGCGCTCGAGCTTGTGGCCGAACTCACCCGCGAACAGCACGATCGCGCTGACGCACGAGAACGACAGCGCGAACGATACCGTCGTCACGGACGCCGGCCACAGCGTCGCGACGACCAGCGCTGCGAGTGCGAGCGCGTTCCACGAGATGAGCCGCGCGCCGTACGCCCGCGCGAGCAATCCGACGGCCACCATGGCCGCGGCGCGCTGCGACGGCAGGTGCGCGCCGCTCAGCCACGCGTACGCGATCACGCACGGGATCGCAGCCAACGACACCGGCGCGCGCGGCACGCGCGCGAGCCGCAGCATGCGTATCACGACCCACGCGATCAAACCCACGTGCAAGCCCGCGGTGACGAGCACGTGCACCGTGCCGGTCGCCTGGAAATCGTCTCGCAGCTCGCGCGGCAGCGTGCCGCGCTCGCCCCAGAGCGCGCCCGCGAGCACGGTCGCTTCCGGCTCGCGCAGCACCGAACGCAAACGCGCTGACAACACCGCCCGCGCGCGCGCCGCCCACGTTCGCATATCGTGCGGATCCGGCGGTGCGCGCGCGACGACGCGATCGCCGGCGAGCTCGCCGGCCAAACCTTCCCCGAGCGCGATCGCGCGCCGCGACGGCTCGCCGGGATTTCGCGCCTCCTCGAACGGCACGAGCCGCCCACGCACCACCAGACGCGCCCCCGGTACAATCGTCGCGTCACGAACGTGCGCGCGCACGACGAGCCCGCCGTCGAGCGCGAGCGGGAACGTCGCGCCGTTCTCGTCCACGCGAACGTCGCCGGTCACGGTGCCGGCGAAGCGCGACGTGCGCGTCTCCTCCGTGACCATCGGGGGATGCCCATACAACCTCGCCAGCACGAGCCCGGCCAGCACGAACGCCGCAAGCAGGCGCGTCCACCGGTACGCGACCAACCCCACGGCGACGAAGCACGCAGCCGCGGCGAGACCGTGCGCGTCGGCGATGATCGCGGCGATGAATCCGATCGCGGGAATCAGCAGCGGAGCGCGGGTCACACCGTTCCATCACGCGCTCGTCTGCTGCCGCTAGGGGAGAGCGCCCGAGGAGACCGAATCCTGGGTGCTCGCATGCGTATCGTCGTCACCGGCGGAGCCGGATTCATCGGGTCGCACATCGTCGACGCATTCGTCGCCGAGAAGCACGAGGTCGTCGTCGTCGACAGCCTGTGGTCGCACGGCGGCGGGCGCCGCGAGAACATCCCCGACGGCGTGACCCTGGTGCACATGGACATTCGCGAGGACGGCATCCAGGGGATCTTCAAAGAGTTCAAGCCGGAGGTCGTGTGCCATCACGCCGCGCAGCACTCCGTGGCGATCGGGTCGCGCGACCCGAAGTACGATGCGAACGTCAACGTGATCGGCATGCTCAACGTGCTCGAGGCCGCGGTGAAGGCGGGCACGCGCAAGGTGATCTTCGCGTCGAGCGCGGCAACGTACGGTGACGTCGACGCGATGCCGGTCGACGAGAGCTCGCCGCAGCGCCCCGTGTCGCCGTACGGCATTACCAAGATGGTGACCGAGCACTACCTGCGGTTCTTTCGCAGCGATCACGGCCTGGACTACACCGCGCTGCGCTACGGCAACGTCTACGGCCCGCGCCAGGACCCCAACGGCGAAGCCGGCGTCATCGCGATCTTCCTCGGAAAATTCTTACAGCGCCAGGGCGTGCGCATCGACTGGGACGGCGAGCAGACACGGGACTACGTGTACGTCGGCGACGTCGTGCGCGCGAACGTTACGGCGCTCACCCAAGGCTCCGCCGGAACGTACGTGATCGGCACGGGCAAGAAAACATCGGTGAACGAAATCTACCGCGCGATGGTCGAGGTGACGGGCTTCGAACCGCCGGTGACGCATGCCGAACGCCGCCCCGGCGACGCCCGCGAAGTCTACTTCAACCCGGCCAAAGCAAAGCGCGAACTCAACTGGGAAGCGCAGGTTCCGCTGATCGAAGGGATGCGCAACACCTACGAGTTCTTCAAAGAAAAGGAACGAACCGCCGCGGCGTCATGACTGCGCGGACGTTGCAGTAACGGCTCCCTCTGCGACCAGGGACGGCGTGACGGGGCTCGTTACGGAACTGGGTGCACGTCCGTTGCCGCTTGCGGCGGCGTCTTGATCGCGACGATCTTCAGGTTCGCGTCGGTCGTCCCGGCGTGCGGCGTGCCGGCGGGGATGATCAGCATCGTGCCGGGCTTGAGCGCGACCTGTTTGTCGCCCAGCCATTCGGTGCCCGAGCCGGAGATCACGATCTGGATCTCGTTCGCATCGGCGTGATAGTGCTTGGCGACCGTGCCGATCTGGACTTGGGCGGTCGCGCCGTCGGCGACGGCCAGCAGCTTGCTGCGCAGGTTCGGCGATGCCGCGGCCGGCGTCGGCAGGTCCGACGGCGCGAGCGCAGCGATGTCGATCACGGCGGCTTGGAGCGGCGGCGCGGCGGCGCGCGCGGGTTGGGGCGCATGCGCGACGGCCAGCCCCGCGCCGAACGCGAGGGCCGCGACGACCGCGGTGCGGATGGTGGTATGCGTCATGGCGCCAAGTGCGACGCGCACCGGCTCGCTTCCCCGTTTAAGGCAGACAGTGCAATGGCTGCGGCGGCCCCGATAGGGTGTCCGGCGGCGTCTTGATGGCGAGCAGCCGAAGTGGACCGTGCCCCGGCGCGATCTTCATGCCGGAGTGTCCGTAGCCGTGCGGGATGACGAGCAGCGTCCCGGGCTGGATCTTCACCGTGCAGTTGCCGAACTGCTCGGTCCCGCTCCCCGCGATCACGTACTGAATCTCGTTCGCGACCGGATGCGTGTGAGCCGGCAGCGTTCCGACGAGGTACGTCACGCTCGCGCCCGGCGCGTTCGCGACGAGCACCGTGAACGGCGGCGTCGCGCTGGGTGCCGGTGTGAGCTGCGAGAGGTCCGGATAATAGTGCGGCGTCATCGCGGGGGCCGGCACCGCCGTCGCCGTGTCGGCGTGCGCGGGGACCGTCAGATGCGCTGCGGCGAACCCGGCGAAGAAGGCCAAGCTCGTCACGACCACGAGTCGAAACTTCGTCATTGAGCCTCCTTCGCGGACCGGCGCTAGCCTACTCCTCCGAGCCGAGCGGCATTGCGGAGCGCCCTTGCGATCGCGAACGCGACGGCGAACGACACGAAGTACGACACGTCCCCCAGTTGCGGGTGCGCCGCGGCAAACGGGCCGGTGAACCACGACTGCTGCCAGAACGGCAGCGACGCCGCGATCCCGGCGAGCCAGGCGAAGAGCGCGGGCGTATTCGTCGCCCGTGCCGTTGAAAAGTCCCGCTTGGCGAGTAGCACGGCCGCCCACGGCGCGGCCCAGGTCGACAGCAGCGACAGAAAGTTCGTGTAGAGGTGCGCGGTGCTCGCCGGATCGCTGCCCGCGAGCGCGAGCGCGCCGCCGAGCACGCCGACCGCGAGCGCCGACTGCCAGCGCACGAGGGTCCAGCGCACGACCGAGGCGACGAGCGCGCCGACGGCGAGCGCGGCCGCCGCGACGATCCACGGCGCGTAGCGGGCAGTCGGATCGTTCGCGCGCGCCGCGAGCAACAGCGCCGCCGCGAGCAATGCGAACGCGATGCCGGCCGCCACCGCGAAGGCCGGACGCCGCCGCGCATCCCACGCGACGAGCGCCGACAGCGCGCCCGAATACAAGTTCAAGCAGTTCGCGCTCAGCGTACCCAGCAGCACCGTGAGCAATCCGATCGTCGCGAGCGGGCCGCCGCCGAACAGCAACCGGATCGTGTCGGCCGGCGTCGCGGCTGCGATGCCGGGTGCGCGGACCGCCGTCACCGCCGCTGCGCCGAGCAGCTCCAGCAGCGTCGACGGGATGAAACCGCCCAGCGCCGCCCACCAGCTCACCGCGCGCGGCGAACTCGAGTCCGGCAAATATCGCGCGTAGTCCGACGCGGCGGGCCCCCAGCCGATCGCGTACGAGAACGCGAGCGCCGCGGAAAAGATGATGCCGCCGATCTCACCGCCCGCCGCGGCCGGCGCGTGCGGATCGAACGGCGCGCCGAGGTGCGCATGCGCGAGCGTGCCGGCCGCAATCGCGACGAAGCCGAGCGCGAGCAGCACGCCCGCGTATCGCTCGAACGCGTGGATCGCGTTGTGTCCGTACACCGCGAGCACGATCTGCGCGGTCAGCACGAGGGCGAGCGCGAGTGGATACGCGACGTGCGCCAGCGCGGCGAGCGCCTGCGCGCCGAACACGCTGTCGATCGCGAACCAGCCGACGCCCGCGAGAAACGCGAGCACGGCGGGGCCCACGTTGCCGTCGCGCCCGAATGCGCGCCGCGACACGACCATCTGCGGCAGACCGAACCGCGGCCCGCCGCGCGACAGCAGCCCGACCACCGTGTACGCGAGCGCGTTCCCCGCGACGATCCCGAGCGCCGCGCCCGCGAACGACGTGCCGAACAGCGCCGTCGTGAGGATGCCCACGGCAAACGTCGCCGTCTCGGCATTCGCGGCGAACCACAGCCGAAAGAGATCGCTCGGCTTCCCGTGGCGCTCCTGCGCGCCGATCGCGTCGAGCCCGTGCGGCTCGACCGCGGCGACGCTAGCGCCGTAGGCATTCATGATTCCGATGGTCGTCCTTGGTCGTGGTGAGCGCGGCGCGGGTTAGGTCCGGGGCGGCGCGTTGCGCCGGTACTCGCGTAGGATGTTGGCGGAGCACCAGAGGTAAATACTGTAGAAAATAAACTGCGAGATCGCGAGGTGCATCACGAGCGTGCCGGTGTGGAAACCAATATCGAATGCGCCGCTCGCCGGATCCGTTTCAGACATCGGGGCACGATGAAATACGAAACCCGTCGCGAGTCCCGCGCACAACAGTCCGAACAACACTGGCAAGTCGACCGCCCAGATCTGCAAGAGATATGCTAATCGCTCGAATTTAGCTACCTCGGCCTCCCGTCTCTTTCTGAGTTTGTTTTCAAGCTTCGCGGCTTCTTTGTTGACGACGGCCCCCTTCTTGGGCACACTCCGTCGTGGCTCGGCGCTTGTTGCTTTGCGTGAGCTCCGATACATTCGCCAGTCGACGAGAACGAACAGCGTGAAAACGAGCGCCGCTGCTACGTCGTCAAGATACGGCCACTTGATCCATCCGCTATAGACCTGTACTAACCAAACAATGGCGACAAACAATGAGGCGAAGTTGAGCCAATGTGCGACGTGCGCCGCCCTATCAAGGGAATCGATGAGGTACGCGAACGTGTTCCAAATTATAAGCAGAACAACGAACAAAATCAGAAGGTGCAAGTACGACTCGTTAAAACGCACCGATGTAGCAGTTTCGTCCGCCGCGTACCAGGCCCATGTTCGAATGTTGCAGAACCCGGGCGACATCGATGTAGTGCAGCCCATAAGCCATATTGAAAGGACGCCGATGACTAAGGGACCGACACCGAGCATGACACGCGCCGGATGTTTCCGCAAATAGTCACCGATAGTCAGGATAGCGTCGCCGCGAGCCACGGGCTGCATTTCTTTAGATTGTTATGCTGCTTTTGCTGTGTTTCAACCGATAGCGGTAATGGGCATACCAGCAGTAGATGCCGACGAAGATAAATTGCGAGATTGCCAGATGCATGGCGAGCGTACCCAGGCGAAACCCGATGTCGAAGGCCTTAGCGCCCGTATCGACCTGACTCACGACCGAAGGGCTGAAGAAGTGACCAGCCAGGTACAGTGAGTAGAGAATTCCGAAGATCACGGGAGCGTCAACAACCGTCATCTGCAGGAAGTACGTCTGCTGTTCCGCGACAGCCGCTTTTCGTGCATGATAGGCCGTAGCCTCTAATCCACCGTTTGCTGCGGCAACTGGGGGGGCGTACGACTCATCCGGCCCAGCTAGGTGCGAGTTCTTGATCTCGCCGCGCATGTGAAGCCACATAAGGAGATCAGCAGCGAAGAAGAGCGAGAAGAGCGTGAGGGCCGCACCGTCATCGACGAACGGATTGAAAGCCCCCGTGTACACGTGAAACAGCCAATAACACGCGATTGCGATCATGAAAACGTTTAGCGTGTGGACAATCCCGTTGCTGCGCTGAAACGAATAGATCCCGTAGACGAAGGTATTCCATATCATCAGCAACACCGCGGAGAACAGGATCCCACGTAGGAAGTACTCGTTCGTTGCAACCGACGTCGGGTCGTTAAGATACCATGGCCACATCCGAACGTTCCAAAAATCATCGGTCATCTCGCCAGTGCTGCGCAGCAGATGAATGGAAAGCAACGCGGCAGCGATCGGTCCGACGCCGAGCATGACGCGCGGCGTGAGCCGTCCGATCAGTGCGCGTACGTCGCTCCAGGCGCTCGGCTTCGTCATCCCGCCGTCCATCGTATGGCCCGAAGTCATTCGCTCACCCGCTCCAAGTAGGATGTTTGATAGAAGGAACCGCTATAGTGGTAGCACTTGAACGTCGTTCCGTTCAGAAGGCCGAACTTTCCGTCGGTGACCTCGCGGACGCTTGCAGCGACCTCGCGCGGATCGACCCAATGGTCGTGATCGCCGTGCGGTTTGAGCCGGATCTCCTCCGGCGTTTTCAGCGTCGCAAGCGCGAATGTGTTGGCTTGCACACCCGCGTTGCCGAACTCGTTCGCGATGTGCCGGCTAAGCTGCTCGACGGCGGCCTTGCTTGAATCGAATGCGGCCATCAGCGGGTAGGCATCCGGCACCGAAAGGCTGCTAAACGTGATGAAGTGTCCGCCGCGCGCTTGGAGCAGCGGCATCAAGCTTAGGGCGGTGAAGTACACCGCCGTGAAGTTGGAACGGATAGTGCGTTCCGTCTCATCGTGGGACACGTCCAGAAATGGCTTATAGCCGGGAAAATAGCCTACGCAGTTGACGATGATCAGCGGCTGGGGCTCGAGCGCCGAAACCGCGTCGCAGAGACTGCCTGCGCCCTCCGGCGTCGCGAGATCGCACCCGGCTGCGAGTTCGTCCCATCCGGAGCCCGCGTTAAGGCGGATCGTTTTTCTCGATGCCGCGACGACGTTCAAACCGTGATCGAGGAATTCCGATATCACAGCCTGCGCGAGATGACCGGACGCCCCGGTGACTACGGCTGTATGCGAACCACGTTGCATCCCGGTGTCTCTTCCTTTGTATCGAGCCGGACTTTACGCCCGCCGCTGCCTTTGTGAAATACGTAGCCGTCACCGTCGAACCGAATCGCCCGCGGCGTGGCCCCGGTGGGGACGATGACCTGCTGCCCGAGCACCCGCACGATCACGACCTCGGCGCTGCGTGCGACGACTTGACACGGAAACCCGTCATCGCTCATGGCGACGGACTCGGCCGGAAGAACGAGGCTCGTATTGCCGCGAACGTTGCTTTCCGACAACGCGAAGGTTAGGCCCGGCGCGTCCTGCGAAGGCGTCGCGTCGCCGCCGAGCACAGTGGCGAGAACTCCGAGCTCCGTGACTGCCGCATTGACTGTAGGGGGCGCGGCGCGAAACTCCGCGAGGGTTTGACTCTGCCCGCGGCAGATGCCGTTCTCGTCTCGGTGCAGGTAGAGGATCTCGTCGGCGACGAGGAGTCTGAGTTCGTCGAAGTGATGCGTCGCATAGACGCATCGTGTACCGAGGTGCTCTAGCAGCTCGGACAGGAGTAGCAGGAACTGTCGCTTTACGGCCGTGTCGAGCCCCGTCGGCTCTCAAGCAATAATGCCGGGTTGACGCTGAGCTCGCGCACAAGATCATGCGCGCCGCTGCCCGCCGCTCATGCAGTCAGCGGTCGGCGCGTGTCGAGAAGCCGCGATGAGCCACAATATCTCGGCCAGTCTCGAATCGCTCCATCGTAAATTGTCTTTGTACGCCCCGCGAAACCGGCGATACGTCGCATTTTCGTACCGGGAGTAGTGCTCGAAGACGACCGGGTCCTGAGAGACGAGCGTAACGATGGGCGAGTCGTGCTCGAACTGGATTTTTCCCGACTCGTCGCGTCGAGTCGTGCGATCAAACGCAGCAGCGTTGAATTCCCGCTGCCGCTCGTGCCGAGAAGCCCGAGCGCGCGCCCGCTGAGCAACGAGCTGGAAAAGCCTTTGAAAACCGACGAACCGCCGTGATAGGCGAAGCTGATGTCGTCGATGTGAAGAAACGCGGTCACGTCGGCTCGATGACCGCGACATGGCGTGCGATCCGGCGCCAGATGACGAGGATGGCCGCCCCGACCAAGACGGAGATCAAGAGCGACCATTGCGCGGCACGGAAATCCGGTCGAATACTCAAATGCGGAGCGAGGAACATGTAAAGCGAGGGGATGTCGGGATCGGCAGCTCGATTGATGACGGCGTCGTTCCACGCGACGGTCCATGCGAACAGCAGCAGGAGGAGGTGGTCCTCGCGAAATCTGTCGAGGAAACTGCTCTTCAGCAGATCAGGGAGACGAACACGCGCCAGGGATTGGTACTCGATTTCGGCCGTTGTGATGCGCGAGTACGTCCAATAGCAAAAGGCGACGAGCAGCGGCATCGAACGAAAAATGTGACCACATGCCCATGCTGCGACGATTGCGGCGAACCCGAGGGAACCGAGTATCCCGAACCACCAGAACGCCGCGACGCTGAAGACCAGCGGCGGCAGCGCGAGCGGATGCAGGATCATGGTGTTCAGGAACGCCATGTCGCGCGTGCGCGAGCCGGCGAAAGCGGCCGGGCTCCACAATCGAATCATGACGGCGATGATCGCCGCGGCGACGAGGCACGCGACGGAGACGCCGACGGCCCAGCCGGCCGCAACGAGCAGGGCCGGCGTCTCTGCAGTGACCTTCGGCGGAAAGAGCACATAGCTCGCTCCGAACAAAGCGAGGACGCAGCAAATAGCGACCAGCGCGACCGGATATGCTGCGCGAGGCGTTTCTGCGCGTCGCGTCCGCGTGCAGGCCGCTTCCTGCCGCGAACGCGACCCCGCGACGCGATCGATCAAGGAGACGAACCCGACGGCGACCAGCAGCGCAAGAAGGACCGTAACGAGCGCACCGCCAGCGCCGAATACGCCGATCCGCGCAGCCGCAACGTCTGGATCGGCGGGCAGCACGGTGCGGTATTCCTCCGCCAGCCAATGCGAAAGCAGCGCCGTATCGGTGCCGATCGACGGGTGAATCGCCAAATCGGTCGTTGCAAACTCGGTTGCAGTGATGACGAAGATCAGGAAAGCCAATGCGTAGGCCAAGGAGCGGCAGTGCGGCCAAAAAATGTCGCGAGCAATCTCACCATCGGAGAGGCCGGCAATTCGCGCGTACGCACGGAGCGGCTCGGGCATCGACCGCGCCCGAACGAAAAGTATGTATGCCGCCATCGTCGCCGTTTGCACGAGATAAAGCGCGATCATCACCGAGGCGCTCGCGAAAAGGGAGCGGTCCTCGACAAACCGTACGGCGGCGTCGAAGCGCAGGATCACGATTTTGCCGAAGAACCCCCAGAACAGCCCACCGGCCAGCGTCGGGAGGAGCAAGATCGCGAGTATGTCGGCCACCCGGCCGCCGACGCCGCGGCATATCCATGCGAACGCCAGACCGATGGAGACGCTTGCAATCGCGGTAATCGCGGCAATGGCCAGCGTGCGCACGATGATCGCCGTGATCTCGGGAACGTCCGGAAGACCGGGAAGCGCACGATAATCAGCAAGCAGCAGCGAACCGACGAGCATCCACGGGAGGAACAGGAGCGAAAGGACCCACGGTTTCCGCCGGTACGGTGCGCCGCGTTCAATTGCGATGATCGTCCGCCTTGCGGAACGCTTCAGCGCGCTTGGCTGGAAGCGTAGTTTCGAGATTGTCTAGCGTCGCTTGCAAATCGGCACCGCGCCAAATCCTGCTGCAGCGCTTTCTCGATCACCGACGAGATCACGTTCGAGTCCGGCCCCGCTTCCAGCATGTACGCTCCGCGGTCCCAGTGATTGACCGAGTGCGGCCAGATACGGGGCGTCGGGGGTGCTTTCGGGTCGCTGATAGATCGACCGAAGCGGAGAACACAGGCCTTTCTTGACGAGAATCGCTTGGTTCGCCGGTTCGAGAAGAAAAGATGAATTGCGCCGCGAAGTCAGGGTGCTTGCTGAGTTTGTTGATGTAATATGATCCTCCGGCAATCATGCTCTTGCCGCCTGGGACCGGCGCGTACCCGAACGATGAACCTTTCTTCGCTTTACCATGCGCGAGCTCGAAGAGATAGTCGCTCCACATGATTGCCATCGGGACGTTCCCGGACAGGAGCGCCTCGCGCTGAGTCGGCGCGTCCATGTTGAAGAAATCGCCGCACGCATCAGGTTTCAGCGCCTTGTATGCCGTCGCGGCCTCGATGGCGACCGGTGTGTTCAACTCGAGATTCGTATCGGCGTTGCCCTGCCAGCCATATTTCTTGTCCATCACCTTGCCGCCGTAGCCGAACAGAAAGTTCATCCATTCGTAGTACAGCCACGCGTCGGTCTTGCCTTCGAGTGCGACACCACAATGTGCAGTCGAAAATTTCTTGAAGAAATCGGCCTGGTGTTTGAACTCGTCCCATCGCTGCGCAGGGCGCAAGTCAGCATTATAGGCGATGCGATACTGCCGCTGGAGTGCTGGGTCGTCGAAAAAGTGCTTGTTGTATACGAGCAGCATCGTGTTCGCGGCAAACGGGTAGCCGATCGGTTCAATCGCCTCATCGGAACGCGTGCCTTGGCGGTAGTACCATCCGACTTCTTTCCACACGCTCTGATAAAGCGATTTTCCGACGAGTTCCGGCTGCCCGTGCGGAACGAGCGGTGCGAGCTGCTTTGCGCGCAGGACATAATCGTGGCCAGCGTAGTTCGCAAGCGAGAAATTGTACTGAAGGACGATGTCGTAGTCAGAGCTCTTGTTACGAAATGCCGTATCAGCAGTGTCTGAGCGTCATCGAACGGCTTTGCTACGAATTCCACCCGAACGTTCCGTCCGCGCTCGCGAAGCCGCTGCGTAAACTGCGGGGCCAGCTCCCGCATCGCGCGCACATTCGAGGAGTCTTCGCCAAGGATTCGGATGACGATCTCGTCACTCGTCCGCCCGACGTGCACGACGACACGCAGAGCGAGCACAATACAGCGACTATGGCGAAATTGCGCAGATCAAACCACAACCCCCCTCGCGTCTAAAGCGGTAGCCTCGACCAACCGCCAGTCGCTCGTCCGTTAAAGAGGCCTGGCTGAAATTCGTCTAAACCGCTGTATACCGATCCTAGCAGGCGTTGGCCGTTATTGTAAAGAGCCTTATCGTAGGTGCGGTTAACTTGCCTCCGATTCGCCCCTACGCCGCCACGATGTTGAGCAGCTTGTCGGGCACGAAGATGCGCTTGCGCACCTGCTTGCCGTCGATCTGCGCGGTGACGGTGGGCTCGCGCATCGCCAGCGCGAACGCGTCGTCCTCACCGATTCCCGGCTCGGCTTGAATCTTCGCGCGCACCTTGCCGTTGACTTGGACCACCAGCGTGATCTCTGCGACCGCCAGCGCGGCCGGATCCGGCTCGATCCATCGCTCCAGGTGCACGCTGCGCTCGTAGCCCAGCCGCGACCACAGCTCCTCGGCGAGATGCGGCGCGAACGGCGCGAGCACGATCGGCAGCGCGTGCACGGTGTACAGCACCGCGGGATCGCCGGCCGCGCCCGGCTCGCGCAGCGCGGCCGTCAGAACGTTGATGAGCTCGTCGAGCTTCGCCGTGGTGACGTTATAGTGGAAGCGGTGTGTCTCCGTCTCGTTCTTGCCCGACTCCAGCGCCACGTGCAGCGCGCGCACGAGCGTGCGCTGCGTGTCGCCGCGCCGCTCCGGCAGCCGGTCGAGCGGGACCGCGCGCGCCGCGGACGTCAGCGGCTCCGCCGCGCGCCATATCCGCTGCACGAAGCGCACGCGCCCGACGATGCCCTCGTCGGTCCAGTGGAGCGTGTCCTCCGGCGGTGCCGCTTTGAGCAAGAACAGCCGCATCGCGTCGACGCCGTACGTGTCGACGGTCTCGTCGATCCCAACGACGTTGCCGTGCGACTTCGACATCTTCTCGCCGTTGTAGAGCAGCATGCCTTGATTGAACAGCCGCGTGAACGGCTCGTCGTCGCCGTGAACGTAGCCCTCGTCGATCATGAACATGTAGAAGAAGCGCGCGTACAGCAGGTGCAGCACGGCGTGCTCCGCGCCGCCGATGTACTGGTCGACCGGCATCCACGCGGACGCGCGCGCGTCGTCGAATGGCTTGGCGCCGTTGTGCGGGTCCAGATAACGCACGAAATACCACGACGAATCGACGAACGTGTCCATCGTGTCGGGGTCGCGCTGCGCAGGACCGCCGCATTTCGGGCACGTCACGTTGATGAACGCCGAATCGTTCGCGAGCGGCGAGCCCTGGCCGGTGAACTTCACGTCGGTGGGCAGCAGCACGGGGAGCTGATCGTCCGGCACCGCGACCAATCCGTCGGCGGGGCAGACGATCATCGGGATCGGCGTGCCCCAGTATCGCTGCCGCGACACGAGCCAGTCGCGGATGCGATAGTTGGTCGTGGTTTTGCCGCGGCCCATCGCTTCGAGCCGCCCCGCAATCGCACGGCGCGCGGCTGGCGACTTCATGCCGATGTACTCGCCCGACGCGATCAGCTTGCCGTCGTCGACGTACGCCTCGTGCAGCGGCGCGCGCAGCGAGCCGTCCGGCGTGGTGATCACTTGCGCGATCGGCAGCGCGTGCTTGCGCGCGAACTCGAAGTCGCGCTCGTCGTGCGCGGGCACGCCCATCACCGCGCCCGTGCCGTACTCCGCAAGCACGTAGTTGGTCACCCAGATCGGGATACGCTCGCGCGACAGCGGGTTGATCGCGTACGCGCCCGTCGGCACGCCGGTCTTCTCCATCAACTGCGTGCGCTCGAGCTCGCTCTTGCTCTTGAGCGTCGCGGCGAACTCCTCGACGCGCCGCCGCGACTTCGGGAACTTCTCGAAGATCTTTTCGACCACCGGATGCTCAGGCGCGACGGCGACGAACGTGGCGCCGAACACGGTGTCGATGCGCGTCGTGAACACCTCGATCTGCGCTTCGACGTTCTCCACGTCGAAGGAGAACGTGACGCCTTCGCTCTTGCCGATCCAGTTGCGCTGCATTACCTTGATGCGATCGGGCCAGCCGTCGAGCCGATCGAGCCCGGCGAGTAGCCGTTCGACGTAATCCGTGATCTTGTAGAACCACTGCGCGAGGTTGCGCCGCTCCACCACGGCGCCGCAGCGCCAGCACTTCCCGTCCTCCACTTGCTCGTTGGCGAGCACGGTTTGGTCGACGGGGCACCAGTTCACGGGCGCCTCGCGCTTGTACGCGAGCCCCTTTTCGAACATACGGATGAAAAACCACTGGTTCCAGCGGTAATATTCCGGATCGCACGACGCGAGCTCGCGCGTCCAGTCGTAGCTCGTCCCCATCAGGCGCAGCTGGCGGCGCATGTTCTCGATGTTGGAGCGCGTCCACGGCTCGGGATCGATGCCGCGCTGGATCGCCGCGTTCTCCGCGGGCAGTCCGAAGGCGTCCCAGCCCATCGGGTGCACCACGTTCTTGCCGCTCATGCGGTGGATGCGCGCGATCGCGTCGCCCAGCGTGTAGTTCTTCGCGTGCCCCACGTGCAGATCGCCCGACGGGTACGGCAGCATCTCGAGCACGTAGTACTTCTCGCGCGGGTCGTCATCGCGCGCGACGTAGATGCCGTCGCGCTCCCAGCGCTCCTGCAGGCGCCGCTCGACGGCGCGGAAGTCGTACGTGTTCTCCTCGGACATGGAACCCGGAATCTACGGCGCAACGTCGCGGAGGCCTTGGCGAAGCGACCGTCGCGCGTGATGAACAGGCGTGAAGTCTTTGATCGCCGGCTTGAAGCCGTTCATCCCCGTCTTCGTGGCGGCGGCGATCGGCGCCGCCGTCCTGCTCCGCCCCGTCCCGCCGCCAACCGTCGCTGCGACCGCCTGGTCCACCACGGCGCCCCACGACCGCGGCCGGCACGACCACGGAGCGCCGGCCGCGCAAGCGATGGTCTACGTCGCGGGCGAAGTCGCGCGCCCGGGCGTGTACCCCGTCCGCTCGGACGCGCGTGCGAAGGACGCGCTCGCGCTGGCGGGCGGGACACGCTCGGATGCCGACCTGCTGGCCGTCAACCTGGCGGCGCACGTCCGCGACGGCGACGAGATCATCGTCCCGGCCCGCGGCGCGCCGCTGACCGCGGCGGAACGGTCGCGCGGCCCGAGCCGGCTCGGCACCGGCCGCCGGACGCACGGGCCGCACCGCGGCCAGCGGCACCGACGGGCGCGCCATGACGAACCTCCGCCCGCGGGCCAGGTCGACCTCAACGCCGCCGACGCCGGCACGCTAGCCACGATTCCCGGCATCGGTCCGGGACTGGCCGAGCGCATCGTCGCGTTCCGCACGTCGAACGGCCCCTTCGCATCGGTCGACGAGCTGCTCGACGTCTCCGGCATCACGGACCGCCGGCTCGACGCGATGCTGCCGTACGTCGTCGCGCGCTGATCGTTCACCGCGCAATCGCGCTAGCCGCGAAATTGCTTCACGACGCTTCGCGCGACATCGGCGATCGCGGCGTCGCGGTCTGCGTCGCTCGCGCGCAGGTCCGCGAAGTACACGGCCAACACGATCGCCGGACCTCGCCGGCGGCCAGAGGATCGCAATGTCGTTGCCTGCGGAGTTGGTCGTGCCCGTCTTGTCGCCTACCGTCCAGCCCGCCGGAACGCCCGCGCGGATGCGGGTCAGACCGGTTTTTGCACCGCGCAGCCAGCCGTACAGCTGCGCTTTCGAGGCGTCAGACAGCACCGGCGTGCGCACGAGCCGCGCCAAGAGGTTTGCCATCCGTTCCGGCGTGGTCGTGTCGCGGACGTCACCGGGCGCGGCTTCGTTGAGCGCGGGCTCCGTGCGATCGAGCCGCGTGACCGGATCGCCGAGCCGCCGCATGAATGCGGTCACGCCGCGCGGTCCGCCGACGGTTGCCAGGAGCAAGTTCGCTGCGGCGTTATCGCTGTACTCGATCGCCGCAGCGCAGAGTCGCGCCACCGAGAGCGATCCGCCGTGTGCCTGTTGCGCGACGACCGGGCTGTACGCGATGATGTCGCGCGCGGTGAAGCGGACCGGCCGATCGAGCCGCTCCGCGCCGGCATCGACCCGTTTCAGCACCGCCGTCACCAGCGGCAGCTTGAACGTGCTCGCCAGCGGAAAGCGCTCGCGCGACCGCTGAACGATCCGCCGCATGTCGCGCATATCGATTGCGGCGACGCCGAGGCGCCCGCGCCCCAGCCGTTCCTGCGCAAGAAATGGCGGCTCCGGACGCAGGAGCGGCGCGGGCCCGTCGACGAGCGCGGCGGGCGGCGTCGCGGCGGTCGCCGCGAGCGAGGTCAGAAACGTGGTGCGGTTCATTCGGCCACCGAGTTCGCCGGGACGGATGCGCCGATCCCGGGGATAGAAGTGACATGGTGAAGACGGTGACGCTTGGTCTCGCACTGGCGGCGGTGACGGTCGGCGCGACAAAAGCACCGCCGAAAGCCGCGAACCCGCCGAAAGCCGCGAACGCGCCGGCCGCCGCGAAGAGCCCCGACGCGCCCGCGGACGAGTACTTCGGCCCGTTCAAGTACAGCGCGATCTCGGTGCGCATGAAGATCAACGCGCTGGGCCGCTCCTATCACGAGCGCTGGGCCGACGATGCCTCACTCGTGCATGACGCGCTGCTCGTCGAGTCGTCATACCGTGCCTGGGCCGCGAAATATCCCAACGACCGCTGGATGGCCCCGACCGCGTACCACCTCGCGCAGCTCTACCAAGACATCCAGACGCAAGACGCGCGCAACCACGCGCGCGCCATGTACGAATTTCTCGCCAAGAACTGGCCGAAGTCCAAAGAGGCGCACTACGCGCGCGTGCGGCTGAGCCAAGGCTTCCCTGCGCTGCACGACGAGTCGCCCGTCGCGCCGACGCCGTCGCCTTATGGCCCGTCGCCCGCGCCATCGGCCGCACCCAGCGGCGGTCCCGTGACCGCGCCGAGCAGCGGCCCGGTCGTCCCCAGCAGCACTCCCGTGGCCGCCTCGCCGAAGCCGACAACGAAGCCGTAGGCCACGAGAACGAACGAGCACCCGGGTTTCCCGGGCGCTCGCGTTCGCTTCTATGATGGCGTCGCAGGATGCGACGCGTCCTCGCGTACTGTACGCGAGGACTTACCAGCCGCCGCCGGAATCGCCCCCGCCGCCGCCGCCGGAGTCGCCGCCGCCCCAGCCTCCGCCGGAGTCGCCGCCGCCACCCGAGTCGCCCCAGCCGCCGCCGCCCATGTTCGACGTGTCGGCCTGGCCGGCGTCGCTCTGCCAGCCGGTCGCGTCCGCCTGTTGGCCCGGGTCGACGGTGCCGGCGTAGTTGCCGCCGTCGCCGCCGCCGAAATTGCCGCCGCGGTTGCCGAACAGCTCGTTGCCCAGGAACGCGCCGCCGAGGCCGCCGAGCATGCCGCTCCAGAACCCGCCGCCGCCGCCGCCGAAGCCGCCGCCGCCGTAGCCCGGCCCGCCGCCGTAACCGGGGCCGCCGGGGCCGTAGCCGCCGCCCATGCGCGGTCCCGCGATCGCGCGGAAGATGCCGCGGATGATGAAGAAGATCACCGCGAGGATGATAAGCCACCAAATCCAGCCCATGCTGAAACCTCCAGAGTCCGAGCGCGTGCGCGCGGTCGAGCCGGCGCCCACGGGCTGGCGCCCGCGGTTGAGCGACGACGCGTGGCCGCGATAGGTATTGATGATGAGACTGACGCCGGTCTCGACGCCTTGGTCGAAGTTGCCTTGACCGAAATACGGCCGCATCGCCTGATAGATCGTGGTGAACGAGCCGCTCGGAAAGAACTGGCGCGACGCGCGGTCACCCAAGATCTTGATCTGCTTCTCGTTCTTCGCGATGAAGATCTCGACGCCGTTGACCTGATTTTGTGAGAAGCTACGCTCGACCGCGGCGTCCGGTGATGTGCCGCCGAGCGCGTCGGTGGTGACGACGAGAATCTCTTTGCGGGTCTGCGCGTTGAAATCGCTGACCTGCTGATTGATCTGCGCGATCGCGGCAGACGACAGCAGGTGCGCGTCGTCCACGACGTAGTTGTTGCGCGCCGCGAACGCGGGCGCAAAGGTCGTCGCGACGGCGACGGTCAGGGCTGCGGCGGCAGCAAGGGCTGCCTGTGGTTTCATCGGTGGCTGTTCCTCCGGACTCCGAGTACCTGGGGGTGGCCGGGAAAGTTCCGTTCAGCGGACGGCGACGAGCGCCACGCCGACCGAGGTGAGGATGAAGATCGCGAGGACGACCCACACGAAGGCGCGCGTGAGCGTCTTTCCCATGCGGCCGGGCCGCCGATATGGTTGGCGCTTCATTGCGCCTCCGCCCGCGCCTCGGCCACCCGGCCCCAGAGCCGCTCGAGGTTGTAGAACTGGCGCTGCTCCGGCGTGAACACGTGGGCGACCACGTGCCCAAGGTCGATCAGGATCCAGCCGCCGTCCGCGTGGCCCTCGGTCCGCGGCCGCAGCCCCGCTTCCTTCGCCTTCTCGACGATCGCGTCGGCGATCGAGCGGGTCTGGATCGTCGAGCGGCCGGTGACGATGACGAACGAGTCGGCGACGATCGTTCGGCCGGTGAGGTCGAGGACGCTGATGTCTTCGCCTTTCTTGTCTTCGGCGGCATCGCGCACCAGCGCGGCGAGATCGAGCTCAGGCAGGGCGTTTCTCCTCGGTGTTTGGTTGGGCGCCGCACGCTTGCGCGGCGGCCAGGGTTTGCGGCGCGACGGCGAGGCCGCGCTCGCGGACGTAGACGATGGACGATGCGACCACGGCGCACGTGGCGGCGTCGAGATCGCGAAACGCCAGCGCGGTGAGAGCCGCGCGGTCCGCAAAGTCGCGCCCGGGCTCGAGCCCGTCGGCGAGGTAGACGACCTTGTCCAACGGGCTCATGACCGCATCGGCCAGCGTGTGTTTGCGGATCGCCGAAAGCACGTCCGGATCGTCGACGCCGAAACGCTCGCGCGCGAGTTCGGCGCCGAGCCGCGCGTGCAGCACGATGGGCTGCGCGCGCTCGAACGCGTCGATCTCCAGCCCGCGCTCGGCGCACTCGCGCAGGAGCCGGTCGGCGGGATAGAGCCGCGCCAGGTCGTGCAGCAGCCCGGCGACCCGCGCGCGCTGCGGGTCGACGCCGTGCGCGCGCGCGAGTCTCGCCGCCATGCGCGCGACGCGGAGAACGTGCCCGTAGCGATGGCGCTGATCGAGCGCCGCGCGCACCGCCCGGGCCGCGCGCATGAACCCAACACCCGTGCTCAAGCACGCTGCGGCTTGCGCGCTCAGTGCCGCACCTCGCGCCACACGCTCGCGCCGATAGCCCGCCCACCCAGCTTCGCCGGCACGTACTCGTCGTTGCGGATGCGCGCGAGGAGCTGGTCGTCGAACGCCTTGTCGTCGCTTGCGATCACCACCGCGACGTTGCGCACGACGCCGCCGCGGTCGAGGTCGAGCCGCACCACCGTCGCGCGCGCGCCGGCGCCGTCGGCGACGGCGGAATGCCGGAGTACCGGCGCTTTGAACGGAAAGCGCACCTGCAGCGGCGTCGGATCGACGAGATAGCCAAGCCGCAGCAGCGTCGCGCGGTCGCCCGCGACGACGTGCGTCAGTACCGACGTCTTCGGGTCGAACACGAGCACGAGCTCGGAGTCGCCGCTGCGCCGGAACACGCGAAAGTTCGCGCCTTCGTTCTCGGCGTCGACCGCGAGCTCGTCGCGCGCGCCCAGCGACGTGGTCTTGCCGAACGTGAGCGTGTGCGGCTTGCCCTGCACGTCGATCGCGTACGGCGTGCCCGCCGCGAACGCGAGGTCGACGGCGTGGACGGTCGCATCGTCGTCGGCGATCGCGTCCACGCTGCCCGTCGCGTCGGTGAACGTGACGTGCTGGCCGTCGTCGCGCGTCGCGACCGCCGACGGCGTGCCGTACGCGCGCACCAGCGCGGCGACGGGCCGGTGCAGCAGCTCGGCGACCGGCGGCGCGATCATCGCCGAGCGATCTCGGCGTCGAGCGCGGCGCGCAGCGCGCGCAGGCGCGCGCCGTACAGCTCGCCCTTGAGGTTGCCGGCCCACATCACCAGTGCGTTCTCGCCGTTGTCGCTGTAGTAACCGCGCCGCGTGGACACGGTCGTGAAGCCGTATTTCCGGTAGAGTTTCTGCGCAGCGTCGTTGGACTCTCGCACCTCGAGCGTGATCCACGACGCGCCTTGCGCGATCGCTTCGTCGAGCAGCTTGATGAGCATCTCCTCGCCGAGCTTGAGCCCGCGGTAGTCGGGGTGCACGGCGATGGTGGTGACGTGCGAATCCTCGAGGATCACCCAGATGCCGCCGTACGCGACGACCTGCCCGTCGAGCCGCCCGATGAAATAGTGCGCGAGCTTGTTGTCGCGTATCTCGTTCGTGAACGCGTTCGACGGCCACGACGTGGAAAACGATAGCCCTTCGATGCGCAGCACCGCGCCGATGTCGCCCTGCGTCATCGGCTCGATCACGAGCGACCTCGGCGCCCCGGCGCCGGCCGGAAACAGTTCGGCCTTCACGATGATTCTGCGCGCGTGACCGCGGGCGCTTCGCCGTAGTCCGGCGCCAGCGCGTGCGGGGTCGGGCTCGGCTCCCGGCTGCGGGCGAGCTGGACGATCGCGACAGCGGGGACGTTGGCCCGGGGGCGCAGCGCTCGCACGGTCCAGCCGCGTTCGGCGATGTCCGAGAGCACGTCCTCCGTATTCCCGGTCACGTGCACGACGCCCGGCGGGCCGGCGAGAAGCCGCTTGGGCAGCAGCCGCTTGAGCACGTCGGCGATCGGACCGCAGGCCGCCGTGGTCCCGTCGGCGGTGCGCAGGCGCGCGCAGATCACGCCGCGCCGGCCCTGGACCACCGCCAGGAGCGGCAGCGGCGCATCCTCGGGCTCCAGCGCGTCGTACGACGAGATCCCGACCAGCGGAACGCGGCTGCCGTAGGCCAGCGACTTCGCGTACGCGACCGCGATCCGTACCCCGGTGAAGGAGCCTGGGCCAAGGCCCACCGCGATCCGGTCGAGGTCGCGCAGCCGCAGGTTCGCGTCGGCGAGCAGGTCCTCGATCCGTGCGAGGCCCCGTTCGAGCGCGTCCTGCCGGCCGCCGGGTGCGACGTGCAGGCGCGCGCCGTCGTCCAGCGCCGCCGAGAAGCCGTCGAGCGCCGCGTCCAGCGCCAGAATTTTCACCGGTCGGGGGCCGGCGGGCGCGTGACACGAACCGTGCGCGGGGCGTCGCCGGCGCCGTGGATCGCCACCTCGATGAGGTCTTGCGGGAGGTAGCCCTCGGCGCGCTCGGGCCATTCGATCAGGGCGATGCGGTCCGGGGCGAAGACGTCGTCGAGCGCGAGGTCGGGCAGCTCGGCCGCGGGGTCCTCGATCCGGTAGAGGTCGACGTGCTCGATCGGCGGTGCGCCGTCGTAGCGCTGGCGGAACACGAACGTGGGGCTGCTGACCGCGTCGTCGGAGCCGTGGAGCGCGCGCACCACGGCCCGCACGAAGGTGGTCTTCCCGGCGCCCAGCGGCCCGCGGAGCGCCACGACGTCCCCGGGACGCAGCGAAGCGGCGAACGCGCTCGCATACGCATCGAATGCGGCCTGGCCGTCGAGGACGTCACAGCTTGAACTCAGAATGGTGATTGGTGCTTCTGCGTGCTAGTGACGTCCTCGTCGGGATCATCGCCGGGGCGGTGTGTTCCGTGATCGCCGCGCTCTTCGAGGCGTCGATTTTGACGCTTCGCTTCTTCTCGGTCGGCCGCGTCGGCGGGGGCGTCGGAAGCAAGCTGCTCTTGATCGCGATCGTTGGTGCGATCGTTGGCGGGATCGTCGGCTTCCTGGTCGGCACCCTGTTCAAGCAGCGTGGTCCTCGTCACGGCGAGGTCGTCGCCGGCCGCGATCCGCTCCGCCGCGATCCGCCCGCGCGGTGAGGGCGAGCCCCACCACCGCGGCTTTCTCCCGGACCTCGGCGCGCTGCGCGGCGCGCCCGATTTTCAAACGTAGAAAGATTCAGTGAACAACGACTCCCGGATGTCGACGGTCGCCGTCGAGGTCGAGATGCAGGAGAGCTACCTCTCCTATGCCATGTCCGTCATCGCGTCGCGGGCGCTCCCCGACGTGCGCGACGGCCTCAAGCCCGTGCAGCGCCGCATCCTGTACGCGATGCGCGAGATGGGCCTCGATCCATCCAAGCAGCACCGCAAGTGCGCCGGCGTCATCGGCGAGGTGCTCAAGAGCTATCACCCGCACGGCGACTCGTCGGTGTACGACGCGCTCGTGCGCATGGCGCAGGATTTCACGCTGCGCTACCCGCTCGTCGACGGGCACGGCAACTTCGGCTCGCCCGCGCCTGATCCGCCCGCGGCGTACCGGTACACCGAAGCGCGCCTTGCGCGCGCCGCGCTCGACATGCTCGTCGACATCGACAAAGAGACCGTCGAGTTCGTCCCCAACTTCGACAATCAAACCGAAGAGCCGGTGGTGCTGCCTGCGCGGCTGCCGCAGCTGCTCGTCAACGGCAGCTCCGGCATCGCGGTCGGCATGGCGACCAACATCCCGCCGCACAACGTGGGCGAGATCTGCGACGCGATCGCGTACCTCATCGAGAACGAGACCAGCGGCGCGAACCTGAGCGTCGAGGACGTCGACAACGCGCTGTGCGACATCGTGCAGGGCCCCGACTTCCCCACCGGCGGCATCCTGATGGGCCGCGAGGCGATCCGCCAGGCGTACAAGACGGGCCGCGGCTCCGTGCAATTGCGCGGCAAGGCCGAGATCGTCGAGGAAAAGGGCAAGTACCGGATCGTCATCAGCGAGATCCCGTACCAGGTGTCGACGACGCGCGTGGTCGAGGCGATCGTCGAGGCGTACCAGGAGAAGCGCATCGTCGGCATCTCGCGCTTGGACGACGAGTCCAACCGCAAGGGCATGCGCATCGTCGTCGAGCTCGCGCGCAACGCGACGCCCCAAGTGGTGCTGAACCAGCTCTACAAGCAGACGCCGCTGCAGTCGAGCTTCGCGTTCAACATGCTCGCGCTCGTCCCGGTCCGCCGCGGCGACAAGATGGAGCACACGACCGGGGCGACGTCGCCGCTCGAGCCGCAAGTGCTGAGCCTGCGCGACATCCTCATGCACTTCATCGACCACCGCAAGGTCGTCGTCGAGCGCCGCACCCGCTACGAACTGCGCAAGGCGGAAGAGCGCGCGCACCTGCTGCTCGGGTTCTTGATCGCGCTCGACAACATCGACCGCGTCATCACGATCATCCGCGAGAGCGACACCGTGGAGGTCGCGCGCGAGCGGCTCATCACCGAGCCGTTCGTCCTCTCCGACGCGTTCCGCCGCATGGCGGGCAGCGCGATCACCGACGACTTCCGGCTCGACACGCGTCAAGCCGCCGCGATCGTGGACATGCGCCTGCGCACGCTGGTCGGCCTGGAGCGCCAGAAGATCCAGGACGAGTACGGCGAGCTGCGCGCGCTCATCGCGGACCTCACGGACTTGCTCAAGCGCCCGGAGCGCATCTTGGGCGTCGTCCGCGAAGAGACCGCCGATCTCAAAAAGCGTTTGGGCGATCCGCGCCGCACGCCGGTCGAAGCGCTCGAAGGCGAGCTGTCGATCGAGGACATCATCGCCGACACCGACGTGGTCGTCACGGCGACGGTGGGCGGCTACATCAAGCGCGTGTCGGTCGACACGTTCCGCGCGCAGAACCGCGGCGGACGCGGCGTGATCGGCATCTCCAACCTCAAAAAGGAAGACGTCGTCCGCAACTTCTTCGTCGCGACGACGCACCAGTACGTCCTGTTCTTCACCAACAAGGGCCGCGCGTTCCGGCTGCGCGCCTACGAGATTCCGGACTCCACGCGTCAGGCGCGCGGCACCGCGCTCGTCAACCTGCTCACGCTGCCGCCGGGCGAGATCGTCACGGCGCTGTTCCCGGTCCGCGCCTTCGACACCGACGAGTACCTCGTGATGGTCACCCGCCGCGGCGTGATCAAGAAGACGAAGCTCGGCGAGTTCGAGAACGTGCGGCGCAACGGCTTGATCGCGATCGGGCTCGACGACGACGACGAGTTGCTCGCCGTCGACCTCAGCAGCGGTGACCGCGACGTGCTGCTCGCGACGCACGACGGCATGGCCGTGCACTTCAGCGAAAAGGACGTGCGCCCGATGGGCCGCCCGGCGCGCGGCGTGAAAGCGATCACGCTGGCGAAGGGCGACGAGGTCGTGGCGATGGACATCGTCGAGGACGACCGCACCGAAGTGCTCATCGTCACCTCGCAAGCATACGGCAAGCGCACCCCGATCGACGATTACCGCCACACGTCGCGCGGCGGCAAAGGCGTCAAGGCGTTCGCGAAAGAGAAAGAGATCGGGCACGTCGTCGACCAGATCTTGGTCGATCCCGAGGATGAGCTGCTGCTGATCACGTCGGGCAATCAGGTGATCCGCATCCCGGTGAAGCAGATCCGGCGCGCCGGCCGCTCCACCAAGGGCGTTCGCCTGCAGCGGCTCGAGGGCGGCGACGAAGTCATCGCGATCGCCAACTTGGGCCAGCAGTCGAAGCGCGTCGCGGACATCACGGGCGAGGAGCCGCCAAAGGGCTGATCCGTACCGCCGGCGTCCCCTAAGGATTGCGATTGTGGCGACGAATACGTATGATATACGTATTCTAGACGTACGAATTGAGTATTCGACGCTCAAGGAGACGAGGTAACCGATGGCCGCCGGAGCGACCCAAAGCGCAATGCGCCGGGTGAACGTGAATTTCTCGAGCTCGGCCTATGAGGCTCTGGCCCGGTTGGCCGAGCGCAAGGGCGTATCGATGTCCGAAGCGCTTCGACAAGCGATCGCGCTCGACGATTACCTCACGGGCGCGCAGGGCGACGGGGCGCGGCTCCTCCTCGAGCGGAACGGTCAAGTAAGCGAGCTGGTCATCAGGTAAGAGGAGGCTCTGGGTGGCTGTCCGCAAGGAGCCGATGCTGCGCGACGCCGCTGTCGTCAAAGCGATCGCATCCCTGCTGACGCGCGCCGAGCGAGCCGAGCCTGCCCAGCAGCGCGCCTCGTACGTCGACCCCGGGACGCTGGTGCTTCTCGAAAACGCGAAGCATCAGATTTTTTACGGCCGCCGCGGCACGGGAAAGACGCACATCCTCGCGTCCCTCGGCGCGGCCCTTCGCGAGCGGCAGGGCGCATTCGTGGTCGAGGTGGATTGCGGAAAACTCGGCGACACCAAATCACTCACGAACACCGTCACGACCCAAGAGCGCTGCTATGGGCTTTTTCTGGGCCTCTTGAGCCAGGTCTACAATCGGCTGCTGAGCCAAGTGCTCGACGTGTGCCCGGAGCGCGGGACCGAGGCCTTGCAAAAGCTCGAGGAGCTCGGGCGGCTCATGACTCAGCCCCTCGTGCGGGAGCGCGGCAAGTCGCGCTCGCTCGAGGAAAGTGAGAAGCGTGGCGACGATTTTTCCCTGGAGATCGGCGCCGGCGCGAAAAGCGGCTTCAACATCAAGGGCAAGGCGTCCGACACGTCGGCGACGGAAGCAAAGCGCAAGACGTCTTGGGACCTGGAATCGGAAGACGTCATCCAGTTTCCCGCGGTGCAAACCGTCTTCGACGAATTCTTCGAGACGACGCGCGGCTCGCTGTACCTCTTGCTCGACGAGTGGTCGTCGATTCAACCGTACGAGCTGCAGCCCTACGTGGCCGAGTTCGTGAAGCGAACGCTGTTCCGCCCCGACGTCACGGTGAAGATCGCGGCTATCGAGCAGCGCTCGATCTTCAGCCTTCGGGACAAGGAAACTATCATCGCCGGCTTCGAGCTCGGGTCGGATATCGCGACGGACCTCGTGATCGACGCGCATTACGTCTACGAGGCCAATCCCAAGCAGTTGACGCAGCGCTTCGCCGACATCGCGCTGAAGCATCTGCAGCTCGAGCTCGGCGAGTATCTCGCGCAGCGTTATCTGGTCGTCACGAGCTCGGATTTCGTCGATGCGCTTTTTGCGAACCGAACCGCGTTCGACGAGCTGGTCCGCCGCGCCGAAGGGGTCGCCCGGGACTTCATCAACATTTTCATCAAAGCCGCGCTGGCGGCATACCGGGACGAGCGGCGGCGAATCGGCGTGGACGACGTCGTTCGCGAAGCGCGAGCGTGGTACGCGCAAGACAAGGTGAACGAGCTTCAAGAAGATCTCGCGGCAGCGTTGGAGCGGATCGTCGATCTCGTTTGGCGGCGGCACCGCTCGAGATACTTCTATTTTCCGGTCCGCCGGCGCCACTGGGCGATCGACCGCCTCTTTGACGCTCGAGTGCTGCACCTCGTCAAGAAGAACCACTTCGATGAGCCGACCGGCAAGTATTTCGACATCTACGCGATCGACTACGGAGCCATTGCGGACCCGCGCGAGGCAGGCGGCGGCGGCGCGGTGCCGCCTGGCGACGGAGAGCTCGTCAAGCCGTTCGGCTCCAAACGCGCTGAAATCCGCCGCGTCATCCTGCACGCGCAGAGCCTGGATGTCGGCCGCGAGAGCCCGTTCGTCGAGACACCCGTCGGCGACGTGACGTCGCTGCAGCTGGGCGGGGGCACGATCGAGCTGAACGTGGGCGCGCTCGAAAGAGGCGCCGAATTCGTGAAACCGGCGGCTGCCGAGAAGCTCGCGCCGAAGGAATCGAGTGGTGCGAAGGACAGTGAAGACGGCGACGCGGGCGACGACGAAAGTACGACGCTCGACGACGACGAGAGCTGAATCCCCGCTACCTGACGGCTGCCGCGTCCACGTAGTCGCCGACGTGCGGCGTGCCCGCGCCGACGACCGTCGCCGCGACGTAGCGTCGCGCGACCTCGATGACGATGAGCTGGATCGGCGGGTGCGGGCGCGCGTTGGGTCCGGCGTAGGCGCGCAGCATTTGGTTCACGGTGAAGCCGTAGCCGCTGTCGAGGAAGACGACGCCGTTCACGATGCCGGTAATGCGGGCGGTCCGCTCGGCGGGGACGACCGAAGCGACCGCGAGCGGAGCGGCCGCGAACGTGACCGGCGTGACCGCAGTGACCGGCGTGACCGCGGTGACCGGCGCGAACCTCAGCGGGTCGTGTGCCAGCGACATGCGCACCGCGCGCTGCCACATGCCGGCCGCGACCGCGGCGTCACCTTCGCCGCGCGCGGCTTCGGCCAGCGGCTCGCTCTCGATGCGAATCGTCTTCATCGGCGCGACGGTTCCGGTCGCGCAGTCCCGCACGGTGAAGCGCGCGACGCCGTACGCGCGGTCGGTGTCCTGCGCGAGCCCCGGCAGCCGCATCGCGCGATCGAACGTCGCGAAGATCGCGTAGGATGCGTGCGCGGTGCGGCAGCGCGTTTCGTCGGGCAGCGCGGTGCCGTCTTCCGCGACGACCGAGCGGGCGCCGACGTAGTCGACCACGAGCTTGCGCCACAGCGCGCCGGGCATCGTGCTTTGCGCGCTCTCGCCGACGTCGGCGACGACGATGACCGTGCCTGATGGCGGGGGATTTCCGGCGGGCGCCGCCGGGGCGACGGCCGCCAAGACGAGGCCGGCGAGCACGGGGACGGCGGCAAGCGCGAGCGGTCGCACGGCGGGTCCTTCGACGGGCTCGGCCCGAAACCGTCGCACCCGCCGAGGGGTCCGAATGCTCGGAGGTATGAACCCACAACCATGAGCGCACTGCCCGACGTCACGCAGAGCACCTTCCCGACCCAGGTGCTCGCGTCCGATAAGCCCGTCCTGGTCGATTTTTGGGCCCCCTGGTGCGGCCCGTGCAAGATGCTCTCGCCGGTCGTCGAGAAGATCGCCGGCCAGCTCGGCGACCGCGTCAGCTTCGTCAAGCTGAACACCGACGAGAACCCGTCGCTGGCGGGCGAATACCAGGTCTCCGGCATCCCGTGCCTGATCCTGTTCAAGGGCGGCAAGGCCGTCGACCGCATCGTGGGCTTCGTCCCGGAGAACACGATCAAGGGCATGCTCGACAAGCACCTCGCGGCGGCGTGATCGCTGCCTGAGCGTCAGCGCCGCGGCCTCCCGGCCGTTCACCGGATCCTCGACGAACCGCGTATTGCGCGGTTCGTCGTGCTTCTCGGGGTCGCCACGGTGAAGCGCCACGTCGCCGCGGCGCTCGGCGCCGCTCGCGCAGCCGGCACCACGCCGCCGGCCGACGCGGTGATCGAGGACGCCGTCGCGCGCGTGGCCGCGGAAGCGCGGCACGGCCTTACCGGCGTGCTCAACGGCACCGGCATCCTGCTGCACACGAACCTCGGCCGCGCGCCGCTCGCGCGGGAAGCTCTCGATGCGATCGCCCGCGTCACCGGCGGCGCATCGAACCTCGAGTACGATCTCGATGCGGGAACGCGCGGCTCGCGCTACGACCGCCTCGGCGCGCTCCTGCGCGCGGCGACCGGCGCCGAGGACGCGCTGGTGGTGAACAACTGCGCGGCCGCCGTGCTGCTCGTGCTCGACACGTTCGCTCGCGCGCCCGACGGTTCGGCGCGCGAGGTGATCGTCGCGCGCAACCAGCTCGTCGAGATCGGCGGCGGTTTTCGATTGCCCGACGTGCTGGCGCGCAGCGGCGCCGCGCTGATCGAGGTCGGCGCGACGAACAAAGTTCGCATCGAGGACTACGCGCGCGCGCTCACGCCGCGCACCGCACTGTTGCTGCGCGCGCACGCGTCGAACTACCGCATCGAAGGCTTCACCGCGGACGTGTCGGGCGCCGAACTGGTCGCGCTCGGCGCGCGCGCGGGCGTCCCCGTCGTGGAAGATCTCGGCAGCGGCGCGCTCGCCGACCTGCGCGCGTACGGGCTGCCGCACGAGCGCACGGTGCAAGAAGCGGTCGCGGACGGCATCGATCTGATCGCGTTCTCCGCCGACAAATTGCTGGGCGGGCCGCAGGCGGGGATCATCGTCGGCCGCACGGCGGCGATCGCGCGGTTGCGCGCGAACCCGCTGCTGCGCGCGTTGCGCGTCGGCGGCACGACGATCGCGGCGCTTGGCGCGACGCTGCGCTTGCAGCTCGACGATGCATCGCGCGAGCGCATTCCGTTCTATCGCATGCTCGCGACGTCGCTCGATGAGCTGCAGGCGCGCGCCGAAGCGCTGGGCGCGCGGCTCGACGGGATCGACCTGCGGACGGAACGCAGTGAAGGCTACGCCGGCGGCGGAACGCTCCCGCTGGCGGCGTTCGCGTCCGTCGCGCTGGCGTGGCGCCCGGCACGCGGCAGCGTCGATGCGGCCGCCGCGCGGCTGCGGCACGGTACGCCGCCGGTCGTCGCGCGCGTCGAAGGCAACCGCGTGCTGATCGACCTGCGCACGATCCCGCCCGAGCGCGACGAGGACCTCGCCGCGGCGCTCCGGAACGCGGCAGACTGACGAACCGTGCACATCATTGGAACGGCCGGGCACGTCGACCACGGCAAGTCGTCGCTGGTTCGCGCGCTGACGGGGACCGATCCGGACCGGTGGATCGAAGAGCGTTTGCGCGGCATGACGCTCGATCTCGGCTTCGCGCACCTGCGCTTCGACGACGGCGTCGAAGCGGGGATCGTCGACGTGCCCGGACACGAGCGGTTTCTGCACAATATGCTTGCTGGCGCAGCGGGGATGGACGTGCTGTTGCTCGTCGTTGCGGCGAACGAAGGCGTGCGGCCGCAGACCGTCGAGCATCTCGCAATCCTCGATTTTCTCAACGTGCGGCGCGCGATCGTCGTGCTGACCAAACGCGATCTCGTCGACGATGAGACGCTCGCCGAGGCTGAGCGCGCGGTGCGCGCGGCGACCCGCGGCACGGTCGCTCAGGATGCGCCGGTCGTCGCCGTCTCGACGGTCACCGGTGACGGGCTCGACGCGCTGCGCGATGCGATCCACGCCGCGCTCGCCGCGCTGCCGCCGCGGCTTTCCGGCGCGCCGGCGTTTCTGCCGGTGGATCGCGTCTTCGCGCTGCCCGGCCACGGCACGATCGTCACCGGCACGCTGATGCAAGGGACGCTGCGCACCGGCGACACGCTGCGGCTCGATCCGCCGGGTCGCGACGTGCGCGTACGCTCGCTGCACGTGTTCGGCGCGGCGCGCAATACGGTCGGCGGCGGCTCGCGCGTAGCGGTCAACGTGCCGGCAGTCGACGTCGCAGAGCTGCACCGCGGCGCCGTGCTCGCCGACGACACCTTCGCGCCGCGCGCGTCGCTGCGCGTGCGATTTCGCGCGCTCGACCCGGCGCGCGCACTGCTGAGGCGGCGCACGCCGGTGCGCGTGTATCTCGGTGCGGCGGAGATTCTCGGCACGCTCGTGTTCGATCCGGCGCCGCCTGCGGATGCAAACGCGGTCGACGCGACGCTGCATCTGCGCCGCGCGACGACGACGTATCCCGGCGAAGCGTTCGTCGTGCGCGCGCTGTCGCCCAAGACGCTGCTCGGCGGCGGCACCGTCGACGCGGGCGTCGCTGAAAGCACGGAGGAGAGCATCGCGCCGGACGTCGATGCGATCGCGCGCGCGCTCGCCGAGAGCGCGCTCGTGCCGCGCACCGCCGCGGAACTCGGCGCGCGCGCGAACGTGCGCGAGGAGCGCGCGGCGGAGATCCTCACCGACCTCGCCGCGCACGCAACGGCGCGGCGGCTGCAAAAGCCGCTCGCGTACGTCGACGGCACCGCTGCCGACGCGTTCTCCGAACGCGTTCGCGACGTGCTTGCGCGGCGCGAAGCAGAAGCGCCGTGGATGCTCGGCACAACGTCGCTCGCGCTCGCGCGCGAGCTGAGCGTCGAGGAAGCGTTTCTCGTGCGCGTCCTTGCGAGCGATGCCGAGGACGGCCGCATCACCGCGCGCGCGGGCTACTACGCGACGCTCGACCACCGCCCGCAGCTCACCGCCGAGCAGCGCGCGTTCTTCGAGCGCGCCGTTCCGCTCGACTCGGCGCAGCCGCTCGTGCCCGCGCCGCTCGACGACGTCGTCGCGCAGCTGCGCGCCGCGCGCATCGCCGGCCTGCCGCAGGCGTTCGACACGCTCGTCGCGACGGGCGCGCTGGTGAAGGTGGGCGCCGACGTCTACCGCGGCACGCAGATCGCTGAGATCCGCAAGCGCCTCGAAGCGTCCGTGCGGCGCGACGGGCCGATCACGATGGCCCGCTTTCGCGACGCGGTCGGCACGACGCGCAAGTACGCCGTGCCGCTGATGGAGTGGTTCGACGCGACCGGCGTCACCGTGCGCGACGGCGACGTGCGCGCGCTGCGCGCCGTTACGCGCTGACCGCCGGCGTCGCGACCTTCGCGACGAAATGGTAGTCGACGATGCCGCGCACGTTCGCGACCAGTGATGGATTGCCCGGCCAGAACGCTTCGATCAGGTACAGCGCCTCGTCCGTGCCGGAGGTGACGCCGCCGCACGAAATGATGTCGCCGTCATCCACCACGCGCGCTTCCTTGTCGGGATCGAGCACGATCGCGCCGGCCTTCGCGAGCGCATCGACCGCGAACGGATGCGTCGTCATGCGGCGGTTCCGCACGACGTCTGCGCCGACGAGGCCGAATGCGCCGGTGCACACCGAAACGAGCTGGCGTTTCGCCGCGTGCTGGGTTTGGATCACCGCTTTGAAGTCCGGATTATTCATCTGCGTGATGATGCCGATCCCAAGCGCATAGCCGCCGCCGGCCACGATCAAGACGTCCGGCGTTTCGTTGACGTCCCACGGCTGCGTGCCGAACGTGATGCCGTGGATGCCGCGCACGACGTTCGGGTCCTTGGTCGTCCCCGCGACCGATACGATGCGCACGTCCGGCGCCTGGGCCTTGAGGAAAACGCCGGCGGTCTTGAGCATCTCGTACGGCGCGATCACGTCGAGCTCGTCGACGTCGTCGAACGCGAGGAGCCGGATCGTTTTCGGCGGCGTGCGCGGCGGCTGCGCGGGGTTTGCCATGACTAGACGGTTGCCGGCGCGAACATCGCGTCCTGCTCGCGGCGCAGCTTCCACAGGAACGACGTGTCGTCGAACGCGACGTCGTCCGTGCCGATCGGATGATCGGCGGGCACGTCGTGCAGCAGCTTCAAGCCGTGCGCTAGCCCCATCGGCACGAGCTTCCGCTCGCGCGCGAGCTCGGCGGGCACGCACGTTCCGTACGCCGCGTACCCGCCCTCGCCGTCGATGACGTCGCCCGCGCGCAATGCCGTGCGCGTCGCGCACACGACTTCCGCGCGATGGCCCGCGTACGGCGCACCCGTCGGCTCGCCGCGCAGCGCCGCGGACGCGACCGATACGCCGATCTCCAAGCCGATGAGGTGATAAGGCCGCCACAGCGCCGCGTACTCGCCGCTCGGATCGGTCGCGATCCCGTACTCGCCGAAGCACCGCTTCGCGTAGTCGCTCTCCGACGTGAACGTGACGTACACGCCCCAGCGCAGGTGGTCCGCGACGAACTTTTCGTCCGGCGTGATGCACGAGACGACGTCGAGAATCCCTGCGCGCGGCAAGATTCCGCCGTCGGCTTTCGGCCGCAGCAGCACCGGCAGATCGTACACCGACGCGGGCGCGAACGACAGCCCGTCCTCGGCGACGTCGAGCCCGGTCGCGTTCGCGACGGCGACCATCTCGATCGCGGACTTCGTGCCGTCCAGGAACGAGTTGAACATCTTGGGGTTGAAGCCGCCGGTCGCGATCTGCTCGGCGGTGAAGCCGTAGTTCGCGAACGCGGTGTCGGGCGTCGAGCGCCGGTAGCGCGGCGCGAACTTCGTGCCCTTGCCCGCGGCGACGACCTCGAAGCCGCACGTGCGCGCCCAGTCGACGAGCTCGCAGATGATCGCGGGCTGGTCGCCGTAGGCCATCGAGTAGACGACGCCCGCGCGCTCCGCCATGCGGTGGAGGTACGGCCCGATGACGACGTCGGCTTCGACCGTCACCATCACGACGTGCAGCCCGCGCTCGATCGCGCGGTACGCGTGCAGCGCGCCGGCTTCTTCGTGGCCGGTGGCTTCGATCAGCACGTCGAGCTCGCAGTCCGTCGCGAGCGACGCCGCTCTCGACGAGCGCGACGCGGCCGCCGCGCGCGAGGTCGTTCGCCGCACCGGCGGTCGGCAGCGACCGCGAACGCGTCGCCGTCCCAGCCCGCTTCCGTCGGCGGCGCGCCGCGCGCGCGCGGCGATCCAGGTCGGCGAGCACGCACAGCCGCACGCCGGCCATCAGCCGCAGCTGCGCGAGGATCATCGTGCCGAACTTCCCGGCGCCGATCAAGCCGACGCGGATCGGGCGCCCCTCGGCTTCGCGCTGCGCGAGACCGCGCGCGAGGTTCATACCGCGACGGCTTCGGAGCGCGCGAGGTCCAGCAGGCAGTCGTCGGCGAGCGTTTGGATCGGCGTGAAGTCGCGGTGCGCGATGTAGTCCGGCCGCGAGAAGCGCCGGATCGCATTGTTCGTGCGGTTCAGCGACAGGTACACGATGCTGCGGTCCCACGGCGACATGTTCGACGTCGACGCGTGCACGATGTTGCAGTGGAACATCAGCATCGAGCCGGCCTCACCGAGCGGCGCGACGAGCCCGCCGTGATCGGCCATCGCGCGCACGGTCGCGTGATCCAGCGTCCACAGCGGATACGACGTCGTCGTCGTGTCGTGCTCGGCGCCGAGATAGCCCGCCTTGTGCGAGCCGGGGATGATCATCAGCGGCCCGTTGCACGCCGTGACGTCGTCGAGGAACACGGAGATGTTCATCGCGCGCGGCTCGGCCATGTCGTCGTCGTTGATCCAGGTGCCGTAGTCCTGATGCCACTGCCACTGCTCGCCTTCGAACGCGGCCTTGGCGTTGATCTTGAACTGGTGCATGTAGACGTCGCCGCCGAGGATCTGCTGCACGGGCTCGACCAGGCGCGGGTGCGCGGCGAGCCGGCGGTACGCTTCGTCGTACGTCTGGCAAGCGAACGCGGTGCGCGGCACGCCGCTGCGCTTCTCGCGCACGATCTCTTGCCGTTCCAGCTTGAAGATCTCGTCGCGGTGCTCGCGCAGCACGCGCACTTCGTCCGGCGAGAACCGGTTGGGGAGGAAGAGATATCCGTCCACGTCGAGGGCGCGGAGCTGTTCGGCGGTCAGTTGCATCAGCGGCGTCTCCGGGTCGTTTTGCGTGCACCTAGGCCGGAGGTTTCGCTCAGTGGTGCAGCGTCCCCCAGGCGAGCCGGCGTGACGTGTTTGCCGGGGTCGGTTGCCCTCCTGCCTCGGATGGGGCGGCGGCCGAGCGAGGCCATGCCGGCCCACACTCGCCGAAACTTCGGTTTAGCACTCGCGGTTGTAGAGTGCGAATGAACGTCGAACGTATGACCCAGCGCGTTCAAGAGGCGCTCAACGCCGCATACACGCGCGCCGTTTCCGAGCACCACACGCAAACCACCCCCGAGCACCTGCTCGCCGCGATCCTCGACCAGACCGACGGCGTCGCGGCCCCATCCTTCAGAAGGCCGGCCTCGACCCGCAGACGGTCGACCAGCGCGTGACGCAGGCGGTCGCGGCGTTGCCGCGTCTGCAGGGCGCGAACGCCGACCAGAGCCACGTCACCGTCGCACCCGCGCTCACGCGGCTGCTCGGCAAAGCCGACGACGAGGCGAAGTCGCTCAACGACGACTACGTCTCCGTCGAGCACCTGCTGCTCGCAATGACCGCCGACAACGGCGCCGTCGGCAAGCTGTTCCGCAACCTCGGCCTCTCGCGCGAGAAGCTGCTCGCCGCGTTGCGCGAGGTGCGCGGGAACCAGCGCGTCACCACGCAGAATCCCGAAGGCACGTATCAGTCGCTCGAGCGCTACGGCCGCGATTTGACGAAAGCCGCCGAGAAGGGCGAGCTCGATCCGGTGATCGGCCGCGACGAAGAGATTCGCCGCGTCGTGCAAGTGCTCTCGCGCCGCACGAAAAACAACCCCGTGCTCATCGGCGAACCCGGCGTCGGCAAGACGGCGATCGCCGAAGGGCTCGCGCAGCGCATCGTGCGCGGCGACGTCCCCGAAGGTTTGAAGGACAAGCGCCTCATCTCGCTCGACATGGGCGCGCTCATCGCGGGCGCGAAATATCGCGGCGAGTTCGAAGAGCGCCTCAAGGCGGTTCTGAAAGAAGTCACCAGCGCCGCGGGCCGCGTGCTGCTGTTCGTCGACGAATTGCACACGGTCGTCGGCGCCGGCAAGACCGAAGGCTCGATGGACGCGGGCAACCTGCTCAAGCCGCTGCTCGCGCGCGGCGAGCTGCACATGATCGGCGCGACCACGCTCGACGAGTACCGCAAGTACATCGAGAAGGATGCCGCGCTCGAACGCCGGTTCCAGCCGGTGTTCGTCGATCAGCCGTCGGTCGAGGACACGATCTCGATCTTGCGCGGGCTGCGCGAGCGCTACGAACTGCACCACGGCGTGCGCATCAAAGACGCCGCGCTGGTCGCGGCCGCCGTGCTGTCGAACCGCTACATCGCGGACCGCTTCCTCCCCGACAAAGCGATCGACCTCGTCGACGAGGCCGCGGCGAAGCTGCGCACCGAGATCGACTCGATGCCGACCGAGCTCGACGAAGCGTCGCGCCGCATGATGCAGCTCGAGATCGAGCGCGAGGCGCTGCGCAAAGAAAACGACACCGCGTCCAAAGCGCGGCTCGAGAAGCTCGAGCAAGAGCTGGCGGAGCTGCACGAGCAGACCGATGCGCTGCGCGCGCGCTGGCAGTCCGAGAAAGACGCCGTCGCGCAAGCGCGCGAGCTGCGCGAGCAGATCGAGGCGACGAAGCTGGAGATCGACCGCGCGTCGCAGGCGTCCGATTGGGCGAAGGCGTCGGAGCTCAAGTACGGCCGGCTCGCCGAGCTCGAGCGCACGCTGCACGAGAAAGAAGCGGCGCTGACCGACGGCCGCTCGCGCCTGCTCAAAGAAGAAGTCGACGAAGAAGACATCGCCGGCATCGTCAGCCGCTGGACCGGCATCCCGGTCAGCAAGCTGCTTGAAGGCGAGATCCAGAAGCTGCTGCACCTCGACGAAGAGCTGCACAAACGCGTGATCGGCCAGGACGAAGCCGTCACCGCCGTGGCCGAAGCGATCGTGCGCGCGCGCTCGGGTCTGGGCGATCCGAACCGCCCGCTGGGCTCGTTCTTGTTCCTCGGCCCGACCGGCGTCGGCAAGACGGAGCTCGCGCGCGCGCTGGCGTCGTTCCTGTTCGACGACGAACGCGCGATGATTCGCATCGACATGTCGGAGTACCAGGAAAAGCACACGGTCGCGCGGCTGCTCGGCGCACCGCCGGGATACGTCGGCTACGACGAAGGCGGGCAGCTCACCGAAGCGGTGCGGCGCCGCCCGTTCTCCGTGCTGCTGTTCGACGAGATCGAAAAAGCGCACCCCGACGTGTTCAACGTCTTCTTGCAGATCCTCGACGAAGGCCGGCTCACCGACGGTCAGGGCCGCACGGTCGACTTCAAGAACACGATCGTGATCATGACGTCGAACGTCGGCTCGCACCGCATCCTCGATGCGTCGGGCGACATGGGCGCCGCGGACTACGCGGTGATGCGCGCGACGGTGCTCGACGAACTGCGCCAGCACTTCCGTCCCGAGTTTCTCAACCGCGTCGACGAGATCGTGGTCTTCCACAAGCTCACCGAAGAGCAGCTCAAGGCGATCGTCGAGATCCAGCTCGACCGCGTGCGGA
>CAWBVR010000034.1:0-15756 GCA_963792235.1 Vulcanimicrobiota bacterium | reverse complement strand
GTTCGCCGAACGGCTCGGCGCGGCGACGGCGGTCGGTGCCGTCGTCATCCTGGCAGCGATCGGCGTCGCGTTGCGCGGGGAGGCGGGCGACGCCGAACGCTGACGCGCGCTACGTGACCTCGTGCGGCACGAACGTGGCGTACCACTGCTCGTTCTCCGCGCCGCCTTGCCACGGATAGGTGATGACGGGGGTTCCCGGATCGTACGGGCCGGCACCGGACACGTTGAACGTCAAGTCGTCATTGCCGATCGCGTGTAGGGCCCACGCGCCCCCGTCCGGCGCACCGCCCACGCGCCAGGCCGACCACGCATCGAGCGTCGACGGGTCCACGCAGAAGATCGCGCCGCCGCCCGGCGTCGTGCGAATCGCCATGCTCAACTCCTCGTTGATGAACACGACGCCGAGCGGCTGCGTGCCCTGCTGGATGACGAAATTCGCACTCCAGAGCTGCTCCGGCCCCGCCGTGTCGTCGTCCCCGGACGCCACTTCGATCGTGAGCTGACCGCCCGCGTCTTCGGGATTTGCGGAGAGCAACGTGTTCTGCGCGCAGAGCGGCGAGAAGGTGTAGTACCACGGATAGTCGTCACCGCCGAATGCGGTGAACGTCCAGATCTCGTTCGGTTGACCGCCGCCTGATCCGTTGTACGCGATGACCGGCGAGCCCGGCGGGTACGGGCCATTCCCAGCGACGTTGAGGTTGACCGCCGGGTCCGACCCGCACTGCACTGCGAGCGCGGTTCCGCCGGGCACGGCGTTCCACAGCGTCGTCTCGCTGACGCCGCTGGTGACCGCGGAGAGCCCGAGCACGCTCACGTTACCTTTGCTGCTGACGATGGCGAGAAAGCTGGGCGTACCCGAACCAAGACTGCCCATGTTCACCATCGCAACGTCGCCGGTCGGCACGTCGTAGACGAGCGACCACAGCATCGAGAGCGTGACCTCGCTCGTGTCTTGCACCGTGATCGTGCCGTCGTCTATCGCGGTGAGGCCGAGCACCTCGCCGTTGGGACGTTTGCATCCCGGGGTGATCACGTACGGCACGACCGACCTCCTCAAAAGCGGTGGGCCCGGCCGCGCCTCTTTCGTGGAGAACCGAGAAGAGAACACCTTGCCCGTGCGCGCCGAAACGGCGGGCGAGGTATTGACATCGGTACGGTGCGTGCGAGAAAACGGAGAGCCGCCCTTGCCGCGACGGCACGCCGTCGTGATTGAAAGGCGTGGAAACGAGGAGAGTAGCATGGCCGTCGCAATGGACCTCGCCGGACTCAGGACCGACATCACCGAAGCGGTCGAGATCGTGCCGCCGCATTGGCTCGACGACGACGCGATCATCGAGCTGGAACAACGGTACGAGCCGCTGGTCTTCGAGCGATTCGCCGATGGAACGCTGCTCGTGACACCGCCGGCCGGGTTCTTCAGCGGCAGTGCCAACGCAAAGCTGACGGCGCAGATCGTTCATTGGGCCGAAGCCGGCGACCACGGCACGGTCATCGATTCGAGCGGCGGATTCAATCTGCCCGACGGCTCGCTGTTTGCCGCCGACACCACGTTCGTCGCACGGGAGCGCGTCCCTCAGAAGGGACGGACGTTTCCCCTCATCGTTCCGGACGCGGTGTTCGAGCTGCTCTCGAAATCAGATCGCGTCAAGACGACGATGAAGAAAATTCGCGCCTATGTACGAAACGGTGTCGCGCTGGTCGTGCTGATCGATCCGTATCGCCGCCACGTGTACGTGGGACGAGCCGGCGATGACGACGCCAGGGAGCTGGGCGACGTCGACAGCCTCGACTGTTCGCCGGCGATGCCGGGGTTCGTGCTGGACGTCGCGGCCGTTCGCGACGCTGTGTAGCCGCCTCGCTCTAGGCGAGGTGGTGCGCGTGGGCGATCAGGATGCCGCCGAGCGTGAGGGCGGCGGCGAAGGCGCCGGCCGCGAACCGGCGGAGTGACGATCGGACGATCATCGTGGTGCTCCGGTTGACGAGGTGTTCACCCGCAGTATACGCCTCGCGCTCGTTCCTGTTTCGTATGCCGGTACGTATCTTCGCCGCGCGCATTACGTAGTCAACAGCTTCAGCACCGCGATCAGCTCCGCGACGCTCCAGGCCTGGGCGGGACAGCCGCGCGGGACGTGGGGCGGGTCGCCCTCGGCGATCTCCGGCAAGGTTCCGATCGCGTCCGCCTCGAGCGCGTCGATCAGCGGCTGGACGAACGTGCGTGCCCGCTCCGGGTCGCCGTACGCGCGGAGATGCGCACGTACGAACGGGCCCAGCAGCCACGGCCACACCGTCCCCTGGTGGTACGCGGCGTCGCGCGCGGTTTGGTCGCCACCGTACGAACCGCGGTACGCCGGGTCGCCGGGAGGCAGCGTCCGCGGCCCCATCGACGTCCAGAGGCGAGCCGCGCACACATCGACGATCGCCTGCGCGCGGTGCGCGTCGAACGCGCTCGCGAACAGCGAGACCGCGAAGAGCTGGTTCGGCCGCAATGAGGCATCGTCGCCGTCGGGTCCGTCCACCACGTCGTAACACCACCCGCGCTCCGCGTCCCAAAACCGCTCCATCGCGGCGGCCGTGCGCGCAGCCGCGAGCGCATACGCGTCCGGCGACTCACCGAGCTGGTGCGCGAAGCTTTCGCACGCGCGCAGCGCGTTGTACCACAGCGCGTTCACTTCGATGGGCTTGCCGCGGCGCGGCGTGATCACGCGATCGCCCACCTTCGCGTCCATCCACGTCAGCTGCACGCCGTCCGCGCCGCCACGCACGAGCCCGTCCGCGTCGACGCCGATCCCGTAGCGCGTGCCGTTCGTGTAGCCGTCGATCACCGCGCGCACCGCCGGGAACACGTCGCGCAGGAACGCGACGTCGTCCGTCTCCGCAACGTGTGCGCGCACCGCTTCGACGAACCACAGAGACGCGTCGATCGTATTGTATTCCGCGGGGCCGCCGGCGTCGGGGAAGCGGTTGGGGATCAGGCCGTCTTCGACGTGCGCAGCGAAGGTGCGCAGCACCGCCGCCGCGTCCTGCGCGCGTCCGGTCGCGAGCAGCAAGCCGGGCAGCGAGATCATCGTGTCTCGGCCCCAATCGGTGAACCACGGATACCCCGCGATGATCGTCGTGCCGGAATCGCGCGCCACCACGAACGCGTCGGCAGCGAGTGCGAGCCGCCCGAGCAGCGGCGCCCCCTGCGCGCTCGCGCGAGCGCGATTCGCTTCGCGCCGCGCGTCGACGACAGCGCGCGCAGACGGCGATACCGACGGGTCCAGCGTCAGGACTACGCCGTCGTCCGCGCCGTCGGCGAGCGTCCAGCTCAGCGTCAGCACGTGCGCATAGTCGTCCGTGTCTTGCAGCCCGCGCTCCGTTTCGCGCGGCAGCGCGTAGCCGGCGTACCGTTCGCTCGCGGCTTGCGCGCTTGCGCCCGGTGCGTACACGTACAGCGTGCGCCGCGAGGCCGGGAGTGCGATCGTCGCGCCGCCGTCGCCGGCCTTCGTCGTGAACGACGCCACGTCGGGCAGCGCGCCGCCATGGTGGTCGCGGTCCGCGATGACGAGCCGCCCGCGCACCGCGAGCGGCGAGCGCGCGCGCACCACGCGCAGCGACACCGCGATCGCGTCGGCGCCGAGCGGCATCGCCAGCGTCACTTCGAGCAGCGCGTCGCCGAGCGCGTACGTCCACGCCGGCAGGCCGTCGTCGAGCGCGAACGCTTCGGCGAAACGCCAGCCTTGCGGCGCGATCGCACCGGAGCGCCAGCGGTTCGTCGACAGCGCATACGCCATGCCGTCGTAGTCGACATCGAGATCGAGCCGCGCGACGACGAGCCGCCGCGACACCGGTGGATCGACGGCGGCGATCAGCAAGCCGTGATAGCGCCGCGTCAGCGTGCCGGCGACGGTGCCCATCGCATAGCCACCGCGGCCGTTGGTCAGCAGCCACTCACGCGCTTCGGCCGCAGGAAGGTCGCCGCATAAGGCGCGTCCGTACCGCACCTCGCTGCATTGGTGCGAACGCCGACAGGAAACCTCGCGCACGCCGGGCGAGGAGGTACCATGCTTCCTAATCCCGAGCGCGCGCGGATCGAGGCTGCGGCACGGCGCGCCGAGCACTGGCGGCGCTGGGGGCCGTATCTCAGCGACCGCCAGTGGGGAACCGTGCGCGAGGACTACAGCGCCGACGGCAACGCATGGGACTACTTTCCGTTCGAGATGGCGCGGCTGCGCGCGTACCGGTGGGGCGAAGACGGCATCCTCGGCATCTGCGACAACCATCAGCGGCTGTGCTTCGCGCCCGCGTTCTGGAACGAGCACGACGAGATCGTCAAGGAGCGCTTCTACGGCCTCAACGGCCATCAGGGCAATCACGGCGAGGACGCCAAGGAATACTGGTGGTACCTCGACGCCGTCCCGTCGCACGCGTACCTCAAAGCGCTCTACCGCTATCCGCAGCGCGCGTTTCCGTACCGGCAGCTGCGCGACGAGAACAATGCGCGCGGGCGCGCCGGGCGCGAGTACGAGCTGGTCGACACCGGCATCTTCGCCGACGACGCGTATTTCGACGTCGTCGTGGAGTACGCGAAGCGCGACGTCGACGACGTCCTCGTTCGCATCACCGCGACCAACCGCGGCCGCGAGAGCGCGCCGCTGCACGTGCTGCCGCAGCTGTGGTTTCGCAACGAGTGGTCGTGGCGCGCGGGCACGCCGAAGCCGTCGGTCAGCGAAGCGGACGCCGCCGGCCACGTGCTCGTCGCGGAGCACGCGACGCTCGGCAAGCGCTGGATCTTCACCGACGGCGGCGCCGTGGAGAACCTCTTCACCGAGAACGAGACGGATTTCGAGCGCGCGTTCGGCGTGCCGTCGCCGTCGCCGTACGTCAAGAGCGGGATCGACCGCGCCGTGCGCGGCGAGGATCGCGACGGGATCAACCCCGCGCGCACCGGCTCGAAGGCGGCGCTGCACTATCGCTGGCCGATCGAGCCCGGCGCGTCGCGTACCGTTCGGCTGCGCATCACCGACGACCCCGATGCCGGCGGGATCGACGACGACTTCGATGCGACGTTCGACCGGCGCATCGCCGAGGCGGATGCGTTCTACGCCGCGCTTGCGCGCGGCCCGATGGACGAAGAGGCCGCGACGATCCAGCGCCGCGCGTTCGCGGGGATGATCTGGTCGAAGCAGTTCTACAACTACGTCGTGCGCGACTGGCTCGACGGCGATCCCGCCACGCCCGCGCCGCCGCCCGAGCGCAAGCACGGCCGCAACGCCGCGTGGAAGCACGTCTACAACGACGACATCCTCTCGATGCCCGACACGTGGGAGTACCCGTGGTTCGCGGCGTGGGACCTCGCCTTTCACGTCATCACGCTCGGGCTGATCGATCCGGATTTCGCGAAGCACCAGCTCGTGCAGCTCACGCGCGAGTGGTACATGCATCCCAGCGGCCAGCTCCCGGCGTACGAGTGGGCGTTCGACGACGTGAACCCGCCGGTGCACGCGTGGGCGGCGCTGCGCCTCTACCGCATCGAGGCCAAGCGCAACGGCGGCAGCGGCGACGTGAAGTTCCTCGAGCGCGTTTTCCAGAAGCTGCTGATGAACTTCACCTGGTGGGTGAACCGCAAGGACGTCGCCGGGCGCAACGTGTTCCAGGGCGGCTTCCTCGGCCTGGACAACGTCGGCCCGTTCGACCGCGGCGCGATGCTCGAGCAGGGCGCGTATCTCGCGCAGAGCGACGGCACGTCGTGGATGGGCGTGTACGCGCTCAACATGCTGGCGATCGCGGTCGAGCTCGCGCTGGTACGACTCGTCGTACGAGGACGTCGCCTCGAAGTTCTTCGAGCACTTCCTGATCATCGCCGACGCGATGAACTCGCAGCGCCCGGACGAGTTCGGGCTGTGGGACCCGGGCGACGAGTTCTACTACGACCAGCTCTACCTGCCCGACGGCGAGCGCATCCCGCTCAAAGTGCGCAGCGTCGTGGGGATCGTGCCGCTGTTCGCGGTCGAGACGCTCGACGCCGCGACGCTCGACGAAGCTGCCGCGCGTGCGCAAGCGCATCGAGTGGTTCCTGGCGAACCGGCCGGAGCTCGCGGAGAACGTCGCGCGCATCGACGTCGGCGGCGCGCACGACCGCCGCCTGCTGGCGATCGTCAACCCCGACCGCCTGCGCGTGATCCTGCGCCGCGTCTTCGACGAGAACGAGTTCCTCTCGCCGCACGGCATCCGCATGCTCTCGCGCTACCACGCCGACCACCCGTACGTCGTGAACGTCGCGGGGAGCGAGTTCCGCTGCGACTACGAGCCGGCCGAGTCGACGAGCGGGCTGTTCGGCGGCAACTCCAACTGGCGCGGCCCGGTGTGGTTTCCGCTGAACTACCTGCTCATCGAGTCGCTGCAGAAGTTTCATTACTACCTTGGGCGATGCGTACAAGATCGAGTTCCCGACGGGTTCGGGCGCCATGCTGACGCTCTGGGAAATTTCGCAAGAGCTGTCACGCCGGCTCGTCGGCCTCTTCCGCCGCGACGCGAGCGGACGCCGCCCGTTCAACGGCGCCGTGGAATTATTTCAAACGAACCCGCACTGGCGCGATCAGATTCTATTTCACGAATACTTCCACGCCGAAACGGGCGAAGGACTCGGCGCGTCCCACCAAACGGGCTGGACCGGCCTGGTGGCAAAGCTGATCGATCAGCTCGCGGCCTTCGGCGGCGGCGCCGCATAGTGCGCGTGTCCGCGCACGGCGCGGCCGTCGGATCCGATCGTCAGAACCTCCACGACCATCGCATCGGTCAGCGACGTGTGATAGGAGATCGCCACGCTGCCGACGCCGACGAGGACGTCGACGAGCCTGAACCGCATGTCGGGCACGCGCTCCAGGCCGTTCTTCCAATAGGCCCGCACCGCAGGTTTTCCACAGACGACCCCGTTCGTTGCGAACGGCTCACGAGCGTATGGCGACGACATTTCGAAATCATCGGCGTAGTGCGCCAGGATACGCTCGACGTCGTGCGAGTTCCACGCGTCGACCCAATCCCGCGCGAACCGCTCCGCTTCTGATCTCGTCACTGCGTCCTCCCGTGGCCCTGTATCGGCAGCATGAGCAAAGCACGAAGGGCTGGAATACGTCAAGGTGCTTGACCTAGATGACGCCGCCCTCGACGCGTCGCTCGAAGGATTCCACCTTGCCTTCCGCGCGCTCGTGGCCGAGCCCGACCGCTTGCTGGCTATGCGCGGGCTCGGCCGAGCGCACCATCGCATCCTGTACCTGGTCCGGCGCCGGCCCGGGATAACGGTCGGCGATCTGATCGCAGCGCTGGGCGTCACCAAACAGGCCGTCAACGGCCCGTTACGCCAGCTCGTCGAGCAGCGGCTCATCGGCGCGCGCACGGCAGCGGATGACGCGCGAAGACGACTGCTCAACCTCACGGCGGCCGGGCATCGCTTCGAAGCGCAGCTCACCGGCGATCAGCATCGTCGCCTTCGTTCGGCATTCGGCCGCGCCGGCGGGGCGAAGGTTCGCGCATGGCATGAGGTCATGCGCGTCATCGCGGCCGCACCAGTTCGAGGTGCGCAGCGGGTCCGCTAAAAAACCAGCGCCAGCATCACGCCACCGGGGAACCGTACCTTTCGCACGAAAGCAGCCCGTCGTGCGTTACGATCTCGCGGTCATCGGCTCCGGGCAAGGAGGGGTTCCGCTTGCGCTCGACTTCGCCAAGCGCGGCAAGCGGGTCGTGCTGTTCGAGCGCGGCGATCTCGGCGGGTGCTGCGTCAACGTCGGGTGCACGCCGTCCAAGGCGTTTCTCGCCTCGCGCACATGCCGCCGGGCGCGCGCGGCGCGCGAGCGACGTGCACGTGCACTGCGACGTGCGGCCCGACGTGCCCGCGATCATGGACCGCGTGCGCGGGATCATCGGCGAGTGGCGTGCCGGCGTCGAGAAGCAGTTCGCCGACTGCTCGTGCGAGCTCGTGCGCGCCGAGGCGTCGTTCGACGCGCCGCACGTGCTGCGCGCCGGCGGCAAGACGTACGAAGCGGACGTCGTCGTGCTCGACACCGGGAGCCGCGCGAACGTTCCGCCGCTCGACGGGCTCGCGGGGACGCCGTATCTCACCAACGAGAACTTCTTTCTGCGCAGACGACGCTGCCGCAGAAGCTGATCGTGCTCGGCGTCGGGCTACGTCGGGCTCGAGCTCGGTCAGGGCGCCGCGCGGCTCGGCAGCGACGTCACCATCGTCACGCCGCGACGACCGCATCGTCGCGCGCGAAGAGCCCGACGTGTGCAGCGTGCTCACGACGTCGTTCGCAGCGCGACGGCATTCGCGTGCTGCTGAACGCACGCGCGACCAAGGTCGCGTACGACGCCAACGCGCGCACGTTCACCGTGACGCTCGACGACGGCACGAGCTCAGCCGGCGACGGCCTGCTCGTCGCCGTCGGCCGCAGCCCCGAACATCCCCGACGGCACCACCGACCGCGCCGGCATCGCGCTCGACAAGCGCGGCTTCATCGCGCTGCGACGAGCATTCTGCAGACGTCGGTCGCAGAGCACTACGCGCTGGGCGACGTCGCGGGCCAGCCGCAGTTCACGCACGTCGTCGTGGGAAGATTTTCGCCGGCTGCGCGCGATCATCGGCGGCGACCGCTCGCGCACGCGCTCCGACCGCACGCTCGCCTACGCGATGTACACCGAGCCGCAGATCGGCCGGGTCGGGATCACCGCCGATCAAGCGCAGGAGCGCGGGATCGCGCACCGCGTCGTCACGCTGCAGCTCACCGACGTCGCGCGCGGGCCGGAGTGGGGCCTCGAGGACGGCTTCTTCCGCCTGGTCGTCGACGCGCGCACGGACAACGATCCTCGGCGCCACGTTCGCTGGGGTACGAAGCCGGGGAATTGATTCACGTGATCATCGCGCACATGGAAGCCGGCTCGACGTGGCGCGTCCTCGAGCGCTCGGTCCACATCCACCCGACGTTCGCCGAAGGGCTGCCGTCGCTCGCCCGGCTGCTGCTATGACGGGGTCACGCTGCGCGTGACCGCGGTCGACGTCTTTCGGCCGAGCGCCTCGCCGCGATCGAGCACGGCCGCGAAGGCGATCCGTTCGCCGTGCTCGGGCCCGCACGAGCTCGGCGCGGGCACCGTCGTGCGCGCGTTCGTCCCGGGCGCGCGCGCGCTCGCCGTCGTCGACGAGAACGATCGCGTGCTCGCCGAAGCCGAGCCGGTCGGCGACGCCGGGCTGTTCGAAGCGTACGCTCGTCGAAAATGCCGCCGCGCTACCGGCTGCGCGTCACGTACGCCGACGGCACGACGCGCACGCTCGACGATCCGTACCGCTTCGGGCCGCTGCTCGGCGAGCTCGACGCGTGGCTGTTCGCGCAGGGCAATCACCTCGATCTGTACCGCGTGCTGGGCGCGCATCCCGACGAGATCGACGGCGTGCGCGGCACGCGCTTCGCGGTGTGGGCGCCCAACGCGTCGCGCGTCAGCGTCGCCGGCGACTGGAACGCGTGGGACGGGCGCGTGCACCCGATGCGCTTGCGCCGCGAGGCCGGCGTGTGGGAGCTGTTCGTGCCGGGCGTCGAGCCGGGCGCGCGCTACAAGTACGAGCTGCTCGGGCCGAACGGCAATGCTGCTGCCGCTGCGCGCCGATCCGTTCGCGTTTCGCAGCGAGATGCGCCCGGGCAACGCGTCGGTCGTCGCCGAGCCGTCCACGTACGCGTGGAGCGACGACGCGTGGCTGCACGTGCGCGGCGACAAGCAGCGGCGCGACGCGCCGATCCACATCTACGAAGTGCACCTCGGCTCGTGGAAGCGCATCCCCGAGCAGGGCGATCGCTTCCTGACGTATCGCGAGCTCGCCGAGCAACTGATCCCGTACGTCGCCGAGCTCGGCTTCACGCACATCGAGCTGCTGCCCGTCACCGAGCACCCGTTCGACTTGAGCTGGGGCTATCAAACCACGGGCTGGTTCGCGCCGACCAGCCGCTTCGGCACGCCCGACGACTTTCGCGCGTTCGTCGACGCCGCGCACGCCGCCGGCATCGCCGTGATCCTCGACTGGATCCCCGGCCATTTCCCCACCGACGCGCACGCGCTGGGCAAGTTCGACGGCACGCCGCTCTACGAGCACGCCGACCCGCGCGAAGGCTTCCACCGCGAGTGGGGCACGTACGTGTTCAACCTCGCGCGCAACGAGGTCGCGAACTTCCTGATCGCGTCGGCGCTGTACTGGCTGCGCGAGTTCCACCTCGACGGTTTGCGCGTCGACGCCGTCGCGTCGATCCTCTACCGCGACTACTCGCGCAAAGACGGCGAGTGGATCCCCAACCGCTACGGCGGGCGCGAGAACCTCGAAGCGGTCGCGTTCCTGCAGCGCCTCAACGCCACGCGTGTACGGCGAGGTGCCGGGGATCGCGACGTTCGCCGAGGAGTCGACCGCGTGGCCCGGCGTCACGCTGCCGGTCGAGTTCGGCGGGCTGGGCTTCGGCTACAAGTGGAACATGGGCTGGATGCACGACACGCTGCGTTTCTTCGAGCGCGACCCGCTGTATCGCGGCCACCACATGAACGAGATCACGTTCGGCCTGGTGTACGCGTTCAGCGAGAACTTCGTGCTGCCGCTCTCGCACGACGAGGTCGTGCACGGAAAGCGGTCGCTGCTGGGCCGCATGCCGGGCGGCGAGCACCAGCAGTTCGCGAGCTTGCGCGAGCTGTACGCGCTGATGTGGGCGCACCCGGGCAAGAAGCTGCTGTTCGCGGGCGGCGAGTTCGCGCAGCGCGGCGAGTGGCGCGCGCAGGCGTCGCTCGACTGGCACGTCGTGCACGGCCACCACGCCGGCGTGCAGCGCCTCGTGCGCGACCTCAACCGCATCGCGCGCGAGCACGGCGCGCTGCACCAGCTCGACTGCGAGCCCGCGGGCTTCGAGTGGATCGCGTACGACGACGCGCGCAACGGCGTGCTCGCGTTCATCCGCTGGGACGCCGCGCGCGACGGCCACGTGGTCTGCGTGTGCAACGTCAGCGGCGCGCGGCACGACGGCTACCGCATCGGCGTTCCCGCGCTGCGCGCCCTACGCCGAGCTGCTCAACACCGACGCGTCCGCGTACGGCGGCTCGAACCTGGGTAACGGGGGCTCCGTGACCGCCACCGACCGCCCTGCGCACGGGCGCCCGTTCTCCGTTTCCCTCACGCTGCCGCCGCTGTCGACGATCTGGCTCGCACCATGACGCGGTCACGCTGCGCATGACGGAGTCACGGTCCCCATGACGCGGTCACGCTCCGCGTGATCCCGGCGCGGCCGCGCGTCGAGCCGGGCCTGCCCTACCCGCTCGGCGCGACGTGGGACGGCAAGGGCGTGAACTTCGCGCTGTTCAGCGCGAACGCGGAGAAAGTCGAGCTGTGCACGTTCGACGCGCGCGGCCGGCGCGAGCTCGGGCGCATCGCGCTGCCGGAGTACACCGACGAGGTGTGGCACGGCTACCTGCCCGACGCGCGGCCGGGGATGCTCTACGGCTACCGCGTGTACGGGCCGTACGAGCCCGAGCGCGGGCACCGCTTCAACCACCACAAGCTGCTGCTCGACCCGTACGCGAAGGCGCTGGCGGGCAAGCTGCGCTGGACCGACGCGCACTACGGCTACCGCATCGGCTCGCAGCGCGAGGACCTGTCGTTCGACCGGCGCGACAACGCGAGCGCGATGCCCAAGTGCGTCGTCGTCGAGAGCGCGTTCACGTGGGGCGACGACGTGCGCCCCGCGGTGCCGTGGACCGACACGGTGTTCTACGAGCTGCACGTGAAAGGGTTCACGGTCAACCACCCGCGCGTGCAGCCCGCGCTGCGCGGGACGTTCGCGGGGCTGGCGGCGCCGGCGATCGTCGCAGTATCTCGAGCAGCTCGGCGTGACGACGCTCGAGCTGCTGCCGGTGCAGGCGTTCGTCGACGACCGGCGGCTGGTGGAGCACAAGCTGCGCAACTACTGGGGCTACAACTCCATCGGCTTCTTCGCGCCCGAGCCGCGCTATCTGCAAGGCGACCCCAACGAGTTCAAGACGATGGTCAAGCACCTGCACGAGGCCGGGCTCGAAGTCGTGCTGGACGTCGTGTACAACCACACCGCGGAGGGGAATCATCTCGGTCCCACCTTCTCGTTCAAAGGGATCGACAACGCTTCGTACTACCGCCTCGCGGAGAACCCGCGCTACTACGACGACGTCACCGGGACGGGCAACACGCTCGACCTGCGCCACCCGCGCGTGCTGCAGATGGTGACGGACTCGCTGCGCTACTGGGTCGAGGAGATGCACGTCGACGGCTTCCGCTTCGACCTCGCGCCGGCGCTCGCGCGCGAGGACACCGGCTACCGCCGCGACGCCGCGTTCTTCAAGGCGATCCAGCAAGACCCGGTGCTCTCGCGCGTCAAGATGGTCGCCGAGCCGTGGGACGTCGGCCCGGGCGGATACCAGCTCGGCAACTTTCCGCCCGGCTGGTCGGAGTGGAACGGCAAGTATCGCGACGTGGTGCGGCGCTTCTGGCGCGGCGATCACGGCGTCACCGCGGAGTTCGCGTCGCGGCTGGCCGGCTCGTCCGATCTGTTCGCGCACAACGGCCGCCGCCCGCGCGCGAGCGTCAACGTCGTCACGGTGCACGACGGCTTCACGCTCAACGACCTCGTATCGTACAACCACAAGCACAACGAGGCGAACCACGAAGACAACCGCGACGGCACCGACGACAACCTGAGCTGGAACGGCGGCGTGGAAGGGCCCACCGACGATCCGGAGGTCGTCAACCTGCGCGAGCGGCAGAAGCGCAACTTCATCGCGACGCTGCTGCTGTCGCTGGGCGTGCCGCTGCTGCTGGGCGGCGACGAGCATGGGCGCACGCAGCACGGCAACAACAACGCGTACTGCCAGGACAACGAGATCTCGTGGGTCGACTGGACACACTGGTCGCCGCGCGACGTCGCGCTCGAGGAGTTCGTGAAAAACGTGCTGCGCTTGCGGCGCGAGCACCCGGCGTTCAAGCGCGACGCGTTCTACCGCGGCCAGCCCATCGACGCCAGCGGGCGCAAGGACATCGCCTGGATCAGGCCCGACGGGCAGGAGATGCAGCCCGCGGACTGGACGCCCGAACGGCGCACGATCGGGTTCTTCCTGGGCGCGCGCCCGATGCTGTTCGTCGCGATGAACGCAGCGCCGGACGACGCCGAGTTCGCGCTGCCCGACGTGGAGCGCGTGTCGTGGTCGCTCGCGCTCGACACCGGGATCGAGGCGGGGATGCCGCGCGACGTCCCGCACGACGACGTGAAGACGTACCCGCTCACGTCGCGCTCGCTCGCGCTCTTCGCAGGGCACGTGCGATGAGCGCGCGCGTGCTGCGCTCGTACGTCGACGCGCTGGGCACCGAGCGCACCGCCGCGCCCGAGACGGTCGCGCGCTTCGAGCAGCTCGTCGCCGAGGAACCGCACCATTTCGCCGCACCGTCGGTCGTGTTGCGCGCCGGTGAGCCGCTCGCGCTCGACGTCACCCTGCCCGCGATGAGCTGGACCGAGAACCTCCAGTGGACGCTGGTGCTCGACGACGGTACGACGTCGGAAGGCTCGGTGCCGCTGCGCGACGCCCCCGTCGTGTCCGCCGACCACCGCGAGACGGCGACGTACGACACGCGCCGCATCGCGCTCGCGCGCACCGCTGCCGCTGGGCTCGCACCGGCTCGCGCTGTCGGTCGACGCGTATGCGCGCGCGACCGTACACGTCGTGGTCGTGCCGGAGCGCGCGTATTCGCTGCAGGGCCGCTCGTGGGGGATCGCGCTGCAGATCTACACGCTGCGCTCGGCGCGCAACGCCGGGATCGGCGACTACGCCGACCTGCGCGCCGTCGCGCGGCTGCTGGGCGAGCGCGGCGCGAGCTACGCGGGCATCAACCCGCTGCACGCGACGTTCCGCGACGACCCCGAATCCGCGAGCCCGTACGCCGCGTCGTCGCGGCGCTGGCTCAACTGGCTCTACATCGCGCTCGACGACGTTCCCGAAACCGGCGCCGCCGGCGTGCGCGCAATCCTCGAACGGCCGGGGCGCGCGGACGAGCTCGCCCGCGCGCGCGCGGCGGAATATGTCGACTACGCGGGCGTCGCCGCGCTCAAGGACGAGGTGCTGCGCGCGTGCTTCGCGGCGCTCGGCGGTGACGGACGGCGGCGCGACGCGTTCGCCGCGTGGTGCGCGGCGCAGGGCGAGCCGCTGGCGCGCTTCGCCGCGTTCGAGGCGCTCGTCGCGCGCTTCGGCCGCGACATCAGCACGTGGCCGAAAACGTTGCGCACGCCGGCATCGCCCGACGTCGCACTCTTCGCCGCCGCCGAAGACGCCGAGGTGCGCTATTCGATGTACCTGCAGTGGCTGGCGGCCGAGCAGCTCGACGCGGTCGCCGCCGGCGCCGCAGCGCACGGCGTGCGGCTCTACCGCGATCTCGCGGTCGGCGTGGACGCGAACTCCGCCGACGTGTGGGCCGACTCCGAAGCGTACGTCGCCGACGTGTCGGTCGGCGCGCCACCGGACATCCTCAACACCTTGGGCCAGGACTGGGGCTTGCCGCCGATCGACCCGCGCGGGCTCGCGCGCGAAGGCTACGCCGAACTGCTCGCGCTGGTGCAATCGAACTGCCACGCCGCGGGCGCGCTGCGCATCGACCATGCGTTCTCGCTCGCGCGGCTGTACTGGATCCCACGCGGTGCCGACGCGCGCAGCGGCACGTACGTCGAGTATCCGCTCGACGACGTGCGCGGGATCGTCGCGCTCGCCAGTATGCGCGAGCAATGCGTCGTCATCGGCGAGGACCTCGGCACCGTGCCGGCAGGTTTCCGCGAGAAGATGGAAGCGACCGGGATCCTGTCGTACCGCATCCTGTTCTTCGAGCGCCGGCTCGACGGCACGTTCGTCCCGCCTGAGGAGTACCCGGCGCTCGCGCTCGCCGCGTCGGGGACGCACGACCTGCCGACGATCCCGGCGTGGCTGCGCGGCGAAGACCTCGACCTGCGCGACCGCTTGCAGCTGCTGGAGACGCCCCACGCGCAGGAGCGCGCCGCCCGCGACCGCGAGCGCGCGCTCTTCCTCGACACCCTGATCGCCCACGGCGACCTCGCCGCCGGGCGAGCGCGAGGACGACACCGCGGTGATCGTCGCCGCGAACCGGTACCTCGCGGCGACCCCGTGCGCGATCGTCATGGCGCAGCTCGACGACGTCCTCACCGAGCGCGCGCCGGTCAACGTCCCGGGAACCTCCACGCAGTACCCGAACTGGCGGCGTAAGCTGGGTACGGACGTCGATGCGCTGGCGTCGGACGACCGCCTCCGCCGCCTCTGCACCGCACTCGCCGAACTCCGCCCACGGAACGGACCGTGAAATGACCGCAGAAAGCGCCCCTCGGCGATGTGATATCGCCGCCGAAAGCAGCATGTTGTTGCGCGCGCCCACGGGGAATCGTCCACTACCGGGATCGCGAGCGCGCGAACGTCCGGGGGCCCCACGCAAAGCGTGGGGGGCGCGCAGCAGAGCGAAGCGCCGCTAAAATGAAAGCTGTCCTGATGGCTGGGGGGGAGGGCTCGCGCCTTCGCCCGCTGACCTCACGCCGACCGAAGCCGCTCGCGCCCGTCGCGGGGAAGCCCGTGATGGAGCTGATCGTCGAGCTCCTCAAACGGCACGGCTTCGACGAGATCGTCTCGACGCTGCACTACCTCGCCGACGAGATCGAGACGTATTTCGGCGAGGGCGAAGCGCAC
>CAWBVR010000033.1:0-15632 GCA_963792235.1 Vulcanimicrobiota bacterium | reverse complement strand
CGAAACCGGGAAGATCTTCGTCGACGGCAAGCCATCGGACGACACGCACATCTACGCGGACATGCAGGACGTCAAGGCACGCCGCGGCGACAAGCACGTCTCGCTGACCGCGGACATCAAGGCGCCGTACGGCGAGATCATCAAGATCCTCGACGCGTCGAAGATCGCCGGCCTCAACGACGTCGGCTTCGTCACCGGCGGGTAGCGCAGAGAGAGAAGGAGTCCAACCCTCGTGGCCGTCTCCACCGGACAAGGCGAAGAAGAAGTGATGTCCACGATCAACATCACGCCGTTCACCGACGTGTTGTTGGTCCTGCTGATCATTTTCATCATCCTCGCCTCGGTCGTCAAAGAGCCGAAGCTCCCCGACGCCAAGAACACCGAGAAGGTGCACCAGTCGCAGATCGTCGTGCGGGTCGACGAGAAGAACCAGGTGCAGATCGGCTCGAGCATCGTCAACGAGATGCAGGCGAAACAGCAATTCGCGGAGCTGGTGAAGAGCACGGGCACCGGGCTGAAGACCGTGATCATCAAGGCCAACCCCAAAGCGAGCTTCGGGACGATCTTGCGCGTCATGGACGCGGCAAAGTCCGCGAACTTGACCACGTTCGGCCTCGCGAACCACGTCGAGGGCACCCCCGAAGGACAGTCGCAGTAGATGGCGACCAACAGAACGCCGGCACCGCCGCCGGTGACGGCCGACCGCGCCAAGAGCTTTCTGCTGTACGGGTTCGCGATCTCGATCGCGCTGCACCTGATCTTCGGGCCGTTCCTGAAGTTCCAGAACACGCAGACCACCGAGGAAACGCCGCAAAAGGTGACGGTCGCGCGCATCCCCACGCCGCCGCCGACGCCGCCGCCGACGCCGACGCCGCACCCCACGCTGCCGCCGACGCCGCCGCCGAAGCAAACGCCGCCGCCGCAGCAGACGCCTGCGCCGCAGCAGCCGAAGATCAAGATCAACACGCTCAAGACGGAGTCGAAGAGCAACACGGGCCCGACCGAGACCACCAACAAGTACACGCAAGGCAACACGCAGGGCATCCCGCAGGGCCAAGGCACCGCCGCACCGTCGACCGCCACCCCGGCGACCCCGGCGCCCGCCACGGCGGCGCCGACCGCCACGCCAAAGCCGACGGCGACGCCGCAGAGCTGCTCGCGCCCGAACGTTGCCGCGACGACGGTACGCCCGGTTGAGCCCGACACGCCGCCGATGGCACAGCAGCAAGGCATCTCCGGTGTCGTCCAGGTCGTGGTGTCGCTCAATGCCGACAGCAGGGTCGTGAGCGCGAGCGTCCGCAGTTCGCCGAGCGCGATCCTCAACAGCGCGGCGCTCGCCGCCGCTCGCCAGTCGCAGTTCCAGACCGAGATCCGCGACTGCAAACCGATCGCCGCGGACTACATCTTCAGCGTGGAGTTCAACTCACAATAAGCTAGAGCACGCCCATGTCTCGCAGCGTGTACATCGTGTCGATGTAACCGCGGAGCTGGGCCTCTTGTCCCGGCGTGCGGTCGGTGAACTCGATGCCCGTGCGGTACTTGCCCAGCACGGCGTCGTAGCGGCACCACCGCACCTCACCGGTCAGCTGCAGCGGCGGGCGTGGCTCGCCGCGCAGCTCCAGTTCGAGCTTTAGCTGCTGTCCGGACGGAAGCTCCGCTTCGGCAAACATCGCCAAACCGCCCAACCCGACGTCGTACGTCTCGGTGCGCGCGGCCGCGAACTCGTCTCCGATCGTATACGCTACCAGCAGCGGTGCATCCGAGAGTCGCCGGTGCGAGCGTGATTCACTCACCCCGGTCGGCTTCCGCGCGAGCGGGAAACCCTCCCCCGCGTGCGAACCGACGGGCGTTGTGACGTTCGTGCAGGCGATGCTCCTTGCGGTGCTGCAGGGCGTCAGCGAGTTGTTCCCGGTCAGCAGCCTCGGGCACACCGTGCTGCTCCCCGCGCTGCTGCGGTGGAACGTCGACGAAGGGTCGGAATCGTTCCTCGCGTTCGTGGTCGTGCTGCACCTCGGCACGGCGCTCGCGCTCATCGTGTTCTACCGGCGCGATTGGGTCGCCATCATTCGCGCCTTCATCGCCAGCATCGTGCGCGGGCGGTTCAGCGACGACCGCGATGAGCGCACCGCATGGCTGCTGGTCGCCGGCACGATCCCGGTCGGCATCCTCGGGGTGCTGCTGCAGTCGTACGTGAAGATGCTGTTCGCGTCGCCGATCCCCGTGTCGATCTTCCTTTTCGCGAACGGCTTCATCATGCTGTTCGGCGAGTGGCTGCGCCGGCGCCAGCATCCGTCCACCGGAACGCCTGGCGACAAGGAATACCACCGGCTCGACCAGCTCGCGTGGCGCGACGGCGTGTTCGTGGGCTTCGCGCAGTCACTCGCGCTGCTGCCGGGGATCTCACGGGCGGGCTCGGCGATCGTCGCCGGGCTCGTGCGCGACTTGCATCATGAGGATGCGGCGCGATACTCATTCCTGTTGGCGACGCCGGTGATCCTCGCGGCGGCGCTGCTCGAGTTTCCGAAGTTGTTCGCGCCCGACGCGCATGTGGTGCTCGTGCAGGCGGTCGTTGGCGGGATTCTCGCTGGGGTGACCGCGTATGCATCCGTGGCGTTTCTCACGCGCTGGTTCCGGCACAACGATCTTTCGCCGTTCGCGTGGTACTGCATCGCGGCCGGTGCCGTCTCGTTCATCCTCTTCGCTACGAAAGTAATCGCATGAAACCGCTCGCGCTCGTTCTTGCCGCCGTGTTCGTCATCATCGCCCTGCTGTACTGGACCGGGCATTTCATTCCGGCCGGGGTGCATGTCAAGCATGGCATCGTTAGCATCATCCTTGCGCTGCTTTGTCTTGTTTGGTATCGCTTCCAAAGCGCGGAGAGCGCGCGTTGACGTAGCTTTGGGGCGGGCGGAGGGTCGTGCAGTGCTGCGTCGGGGACGCGATGTGCAGCGCGTCGTGCGCTGCACATCGCTCGGTGCTCCGTTCGCTCTCGCCATCCTGGCTCCGCGAACTCCGCAACGCCCCGCCGCAGCACTGCACGACCCTCCGCCTGGCACGATGTGTGCACGGCGGGGACGAGATGATGCGTTGTTTTGCTGCGTCTCCACGCACGCAGAGTTGCGCTAGTTCGATCCGATCACGTAGAGTTCGTCGTCGTTCGGGCTGACGAGCTCCACATTTGGACGATGGGCGCGGATGAGGCGTTCGAAGCGGGCTGCTTCGCGCGTTGTTGATTGGACGATGATGTGGCGCGCTGCCTTCGCGGCTTCTAGGACGTCCGCGATTGCTCGGTCGTAGCTCGCGTCGTCGTTCGTGCTGCTGCCGAAGACCGTGTCTCGATAGAGACGCTCCACGTTGAGGTACGGGTCGCCTTGCCACCAGGCTTCCCACATCCAGACGCGGGCGTCGATGCGTTTTGCGCCGCTGCGGCCCGGTGGGGCGAGGTAGACGGCGTCTGCGCGCGCGTTGCCGAGCGTCGTTGCGAAGTCACCGCGGCGCACCGTGTTGCGTTTGCCGTTGTCGGTCACCCAGCGTTCGGTTTCGCGGATGTAGAGCCAGGCGAGCTCGCTCGGCGCGACGTCGACCATCTCGTCCGGGTGGCGGGCTTTCAGCAGCCAGTGGCAGAGGACGTGCCAGAGGCCGAGGACGGCGAGACCCGTTTGGCCGTCGCTGCGCAGCGCGTGCACGTTGGCGTGCCAGACGCCGAGATAGCGGCACTGTTCTTCGCTGAAGAAGACGCCTTCCCACGCGCGGAACAAATCGGTCGGGTAGATGCGGCCCGGCAGCATCTCGACGACTTCGGCGACTTCGTTTTCGCGCAGGATGGTGAAGTCGTTGACGACGAGGCCTTCGCCCGCGCGCACGAACCATTCGAGCAGGTCGCCGCCGTGCACGGCGATGCCGTGGCGTTTGAGGACGTTCAGGTGCGTCGGCAGGCCCATGAACGGGTCCACCAAGCTTGCGATGCCGCGTTCGCGGCAGAGGTCGAGCAGACGCGTGCCCGAGACGCGGCGGGTGCGGGCGGGGAGCTCGATCACGTCGGTGTGCCGAGCGTCGCGAGGTAGATGCGCGTCACGTCCGGGTCGAATTGGGTGCCCGCGGCGGCGGTGAGGCGGCGTGCGACGTCGAGCGGGTCGAGGGCGTCGACCGCTAGTGCGAGGGCGATGACGGCGGCGAGGCGGTTCGCGTTGCCTTCTTCGTACCAGGCGGCCGACGCGGCGAGGTACGGGGCGTCGGGCTCGTAGCGCGGGACCGATGCGGCGATCTCTGCGGCGCGGCGGGCTTCGGCGCCGCGGCGTTCTCGGGCGAGGCGCGAGAGTGGGTCGAAGTCGTCGTGGACCACGGTGTCTGCCGCGCGGCCCAGCGCGAGAAGGCGGGCGAGACGGGCCGCTCGGGCCGGGTCGAGGTCGAGGCGGGCAGCGAGGGCGCCTGCGACCGTTGCGAGGCGGTCGCTGCGGCCTGGGCTGCGCGGGTCGCGGGCGTCGATGCGGGTGGCGAGCACGGCGAGCGCGGCGTCGTCGTCGAGGGACTGGATGTTCGGGTCGACCGCGGTGTCCCAGCTCGTCGGGTTGCCGGTGATGAACTCGCGGAACGTGCGGACCAGCTCGATGCGGAAGCGGCGGCCGCTGTCGGCGACGATCGTGAAAAGGGCTTCGTCGGGGCCGTGCGGCTCGTCCGAGTCTTCGATCGACTCGAGGAACGCGTGGACGACGCCCAGGGCCGCGGCTTCGGTTGGAATGCCGTCCCAGCGCAGGCGGTCGGGGATGCCCGTGCCGTCGTCGTGCTCCCGGTGCCAGCGGATGATGTCGGCCGCGGCCGGCGGCAGACCCGGGAGAGCTGCTGCGATGCGAGCGCCGTGGAGCGGCGCGTCGGCTAAGGCGAAGAGGCGGGCGTGAGGGCTGTCGTCGGGGGTCAGGGCGACCTCGACCAGGCCGGTTTCGGCCAATGCGCCGGCGGTCCAGGCGGCGGCGACCGTTGCTTCGTCGGCTCGGCGGTGGATTGCGAAGCGGGCCGCGGTTGCGGCGCGGCGGGCGCCGAAGCCAAGCCGCCGGCCCGCGAATGCGTCGCCGACCGCGCTGTATAACCCGATCGCGCCGTCCGGTACAACAGGAACCGTCATCCTCGCCGGACGACGTTCACCGCACCGTGCCGAAACCCTCACTCGCCGCCACGCCGCACGCCCGCGACGGGTTCGTCGGCGCGATCGGCGACACGCCGCTCATCGCGCTGCCGAAGCTCTCGGCCGCGATCGGCCGTACCGTTCTGGGCAAGGCCGAATACCTCAACCCCGGTGGGTCCGTCAAGGATCGTGCCGCGCGCGGGATCATCGAGGACTTCGAGGCCCGTCGTTTGCTCCGGCCGGGCGGCGTCGTCGTGGAAGGGACTGCCGGAAATACCGGGATCGGGTTGACCCTCGTCGGCAATGCGCGCGGGTATCGCACGATCATCGTGATGCCCGACGATCAGGCGCAGGAGAAGTATGCACTGCTGCGTGCATTCGGGGCGGATCTGCGGGTCGTTCCGGCGGCGCCGTATACCAACGACGCGAACTATTATCATGAAGCGCGGCGGGTGGCGGAGTCGATCCCCGGTGCCGTGTGGGCGAATCAGTTCGAGAATACGGCGAACCGTGACGCGCACGAGCGCACGACCGGGCCTGAGATCATCGCGCAGACGGGCGGGTCGCTAGCGGCGTTCGTTGCGGCGGCGGGGACCGGTGGGACGATCGCCGGCGTCGGGCGCGCGCTCAAGGCGTACGATTCGGCGATTCGCGTCGTGCTCGCGGATCCGTACGGGTCTGCGCTGTACAGCTATGTGAAGACGGGGGAGCTTGCGGTCGAGGGGGATTCGAACGCCGAAGGCATCGGTATCAAGCGGATCGTCGCGAACTTCAACGGCGCGCCGGTCGATGATGCGGTACGTGTCGACGATCGGACGTTGACCGAGATGGCCCATTGGCTGCTGCGTGAGGAAGGGTTGTTCGTCGGGGGATCGGCTGCGCTCAACGTTGCGGCGGCGGCGCGATATGCGCGCGGGTTGCCTGCCGGGAGTAGCGTCGTCACCGTGCTTTGCGATGGTGGCGACCGGTATCGGTCGCGGTTGTATGACGCTGCCTGGCTTCGCGACAACGACGTGGCGCCGACCGCAACGGATCTTTCGTTCCTATGACGATGTCGAAGCTCTCGCACGTGCGCGACGACGGCTCCCTGGTCATGGTGGACGTCGGCGGCAAGCCGGTCACCGCGCGGACCGCACGTGCCGAGGCGCGCGTACGGTTGAGCGCGAGCGGGTGCCGACGCGCTGCGCGCGGCGACGCTGCCGAAGGGCGATGCGTTCGCCGCCGCGCAACTCGCCGGGATCATGGCCGCAAAGAAGACCGGTGAGCTGATTCCCGCTTGCGCACCCGATTCCGCTGGGTGCGGTGGACGTTGGGTTTGCGTGGGACGATGCGACGACGCTGCGCATCGAAACGCGCGCGACGACCGTGGGGCAGACCGGGGTCGAGATGGAGGCGATGGTCGCGGCAAGTATCGCCGCGCTCACCATCTACGACATGTGCAAGGCGGTCGACAAGGGGATCGTCGTCGAGAGCGTCCGGCTGTTGGAGAAGACGGGCGGCAAGTCGGGCGACTGGCGGCGCGCTGATGGCGCGCACCGTGCATCCCGTCTCGATCATCATCTTGTCCGACCGCGCGCATTCCGGCGAGCGCCCCGATGCGTGCATCCCCGTGATGAAGGACGCGCTGCTCGGCAACCCGCTTGCCGTCGACGACGAGCGCGTGCTGCCCGACGATCCCGCCGCGCTGCAAGCGGCGCTCATCGAGCTGTGCGAGGGGCCGACGCGGCTGGTGCTGACGTCCGGCGGTACGGGGCTTGGCGTGCGCGACCGTACGCCGCAGGCGACCGTCGCCGTGCTCGACTTCGAGGTGCCGGGGATCGCCGAGGCGATGCGCGCGGCGTCGATGCGGCACACACGCGGCGCGATGCTCTCGCGAGCGGTGGCGGGCGTGCGCAACCGCTCGCTGATCGTCAACTTGCCAGGCAGCCCGAAGGCCGTGCGCGAGACGCTCGATGCGATCGCCGGCGCGCTTGCCGCACGCGCTCGACTTGCTGGCCGGCGTTGCAACAGACCACCATCCGACGGGGTATCACGAAGGGTGACCTTTCAGTCGGCCGCAGTCCTACCTGTTGGGGCTGATCAACGAAAACGCGTCGCGGCGGATGCCGAACCGCCTCGATCGGTTCGTCGCGTTCTTGGAAGCGCTCGGTAACCCGCAGGATCGCGTATCCGACGGTGCACGTCGCGGGCACGAGCGGCAAGGGCTCGACGTCGACGATGATCGCCGCGGCGTTGCAGGCGTCGGGGAAACGGACGGGTCTGCACACCAAGCCGCACCTCACCAGCGTGACCGAGCGCGCGCGCATCGACGGGCTCGCAATCCCTGAGGACGCGTTCGGCGACCTGATCGGCGAGATGCAGAGCGCGGTCGACCGCATCTCGTTCGAGCACGGGCGGCCGACGTACTACGAGACGCTGCTCGCGCTCGCGTTCTTGTGGTTCGCGCGCGGCGAGGTCGACGTCGCCGTGATCGAAGCGGGCATCGGCGGCATGCTCGACGGCACCAACGTGCTGCGCCCGCAGGTCGCCGTCATCACCAACGTCGCGCTCGATCATACCGACATCCTCGGCGACACGATCGAGGAGATCGCGCGGGACAAGGCGGGAATCGCGAAGGCCGGCATCCCGCTGGTGAGCTTCGTGCGCGACCCCGGCGCGCGGCGCGTGATCGAGCGCGCGTGCGCCGATGCCGGCGCGCCCTTCGTCGCGGTCGCCGATACGGTGAAAATCGAGCCGCAGCGCGGCGAGCGCTATGGGCAGTCCTTCGTGCTCACGACGCCCGACGGCCGCTACGACATCTCGCTGCCGGTGCTCGGCGATTTTCAGCAAGAGAACGCGGCGACCGCGGTGCGCGCGCTCGAGCAGCTCGGTCCGGATTTGCGCCCGACGCGCGAGCAGATCGAGAGCGGGCTCGCGCGCACCGTCATCCCCGGGCGCATGGAGTTCTTCCCATCGCATCCCGGCGTCGTTTTCGACATCGCGCACAACCCCGACAAGGCGGCGCACCTCGCGCACGCGCTCGCCGAGACGTTCCCCGACCGGCGCTTTACGTTCGTGATGGCGATCGGCGAGTCGAAGGACGCGGCGCAGGTGATCCAGCCGTTCCTCGCGCTGCGCGGGTCGTTCACGTTCACCACGTTCTCGGTCGCGGGGCGCAACGCGATCCGCCCGCAGCGGCTGGCCTCGATTACCGACGAGCTGGGCGGCTGGGGGCGCGCGATCACCGATCCGGTCGAAGCGTTCGCGATCGCCCGCCGCAACGCCGAGGGCGACGACATCATCGTGGTGACCGGCTCCACGTTCGTCGTCGCCGAGCTGCGCGAATGGTGGATGGCCAACGTTCAGTCCAGCTCCAATGTCTAGCCAAGGCGTGACGGCGCGCGGCGCGCTGCACGTGCGCGGGCGCGTGCTGCCGTGGGGCGTGCGCACGTACCTGATGGGGATCGTGAACCTGTCGTCCGACTCGTTCTCGGGCGACGGCGTGGCGGGCGCCGATGCGGCGCGCGCGCGCGCGTTGAGCCAGCTCGCGGACGGCGCCGATCTGGTCGACGTCGGCGCCGAATCGACGCGGCCCGGCCATCAGCCGATCGACTCCGCGACCGAACGCGCGCGGCTGCTCCCCGCGATCGCGGCGCTGCGCGCGGCGGCGCCGGAAGCGATCGTCTCCGTCGACACGTTCAAAGCCTCCGTGTTCCGGGACGCGCATGCCGCCGGCGGCGACGTGCTCAACTCGATCTGGGGCGCGTCCGACGAACTCATCGCCGCGTGCGTGGAGACGAGCTCGCCGATCGTCGTGATGCACAATAAAGCCGTGGCGATGTACGAGCGCGACGTCGTCGACGAGGTGCTCGTGTCGCTCGAGGCCGCCGCCGCGCGCTGCGTGCGCGCCGGAATCCCCGCGGAGCACGTGATCCTCGATCCCGGCATCGGCTTCGGCAAGCTGCCGGAGCACAATCTCGCCGTCCTGCGCGCGCTCGGCCGGCTCGTCGCGCTCGGCTTTCCGACGCTGCTCGGCACGTCGCGCAAGTCCACCATCGGCAAGCTCACCGGCCGCGAGGTCGATGCGCGCGAACTCGGCACGGCCGCAACGATCGCCCTCGCGATCGATGCGGGCATCGACGTGGTCCGCGTACACGACGTCCCCGGTCAGCGCGACGCCGTTCGCGTCGCCGACGCGATCGTGCGCGGTTGGCGTCCCGACGGCTGGACCGAGCGCCTTCCGTGAAGGCCAAGCGCCTGCCGTGACCGGCTAGCGTGGCGGTCGCGGCGATCGGGATCGGCTCGAACGCAAGGCGACGCGCAAGCGCACGTGCGCCACGCGTTCGATCTCCTCGCCGAGACCGGCACGGTGCTTGCGCGCTCGTCGCTCTACCGCACGGCCCCGTGGGGCGTCACCGAGCAGGAGCCGTTCGTGAACGCGGCAGCGCTCGTCGACACGGTGCTCGAACCGCCCGCGCTGCTTGCCGCGCTGCAGCGCATCGAACGCGATGCTGGGCGCGTGACGACGTTCCGCTGGGGGCCGCGCGTGATCGACCTCGACATCCTCGCCTACGGCGATGTGCGGCTCGCCGGACCGGAGCTGACGATCCCCCACGCGCGGCTCCACGAGCGCGCCTTCGCGCTCGTCCCGCTCGCCGAGATCGATCCGCGCTACGCGCCCTTGCGCGATGCGCTCCCGCCCGGGGAGCGCGCCGGGGTCGTCGAACTGGAGCCGCGATGACACGCCTGATCGCTGCGGCGTTCGCCCTCGCGTTCGTAGCCGTGCCCGCGGCTGCGCGCGCCGACCTCTTCTCGTCGGTGTCATCCGGGGTGCACGTGAGCACGGTCGGCCACGGGATCACGCTCGAGAAGCCGCTGCTCTACGACTTCAGCGTCCGGATCACGACGGGGACGCTCAGCGTGTCCGACCAGTCGACGTACGACACGACGTCCTACACGACGACGACGCGCTACAGCAACGTCGGTGTCATCGCGGATTACCGGCCGTACGGCGGGCGTTATCGCATCAGCGGCGGGCTGGTGTTCGGCAACGATCGCATCGAGGCCGTCCTGCACGATCCCGGCGCAATGGTGCGCATCGGCAACGGCATCTATCCGCTCAGCGGGACCGGTTCCGTGAACGCGCGCGTACGCTTCGACAAGCCTTCGATCTACGCCGGGGTCGGCACGGGGACGGGCTTGGTTCGCGGGCTGGCGCTCGAGTTCGACGGCGGGGTGCTCGTTCGCAACGGCACTGCTACGGCTTTTGCCTCGGGGCCGTTGGCGAACGATCCGGCGTTTCGGGGCGATCTCGAACGGTTGCGTGGCGAGTTGCGCACCCACATCGTCGTTCCGGTGCTCAGCGTCGGGCTCGTGTACCGGCCGTAGGCAGTCGTTACGTCCGCGTGGTGAGGACGGGTTCGTAGACGCGCTTGGTGATGAAGAGATCGAGCAGATCGCGGTCGATTTTGCCGCGGTCGGCGAATTCTCGGACCAGGATGTCCAGCGCGCGTTCGACCGGCAGCGAGGGTTTGTAGGGGCGGTCGTTGGCGGTGAGGGCGTCGAAGACGTCGCTGATCGTCAGCATGCGAACTTGCGGTGGAATCTCTGCGCCCCGCAGGCCGCGTGGGTAGCCGGTTCCATCGAGGTGTTCGTGGTGGCCATAGGCCATCTCCGGGACGTTTTGCCATGGCGTTTTCGACCATGGGATCTCGCGCAGGAAATAAAACGACTGCGTGACGTGCTGTTCCATCTTGCGGCGTTCTTCGCCGGACAGCGAGCCGCGCGGGATTCTCAGGAACTCCAGTTCGGCGCGATCGAGCAGCGGGCGTTCGCCGTCGAGGTCACGGTACGTCATGCGCGCCAAGGCGTCGAGGACGTTGCCGATCTCCATCGAGATGATGCGTGGCTCGTTCGCGTTTTCGACGTGCGACAGAAGCGCGCGCAGTTCTTCGCGTTGGTGCACGTCGGTGGTTTGCTCGATGGCGAGCAGGAAGCGCAGGCGAATTGCGTCGATGCGGCCGTCCGGGAGTTTTTTTGCTTTGCCGAAGATGTATTCCGGGACCGCGACTTTGCCGAAGTCGTGGAGCAACGAGGCGTAGCGCATCTCGCGCACTTGGTCGGCGTTGAAGTGCAGGTCGGCGAAGATGCCGGTTCGGACCGCGTTCACCGCTTCAGCTTGCAGGCACGTCAGATCGGCGACGCGCGAGGAGTGGCCTTGCGTTGATTTGTCGCGGACTTCGATCGCTTTGACCGATGCGCGCACGAATTGTTCGAAGAGATCCTGGATCGAATCCAGCAGCGCTTTGTTTTCGAGCGCGACGCCGGCTTGGGATGCGAGGGAGCGCAGCACGTGCTCGTCGCGCGAGCTGAACGGTTGGACCACCTCTTCGGTGTGCGCCGGTGAGGTGAGGACGACGTCGAAGTCGGGTTTGCGGTTGATCAGCATGATCACGCCGACGATCGTGTCTTCATGGTCGCGCATCGGTTCGGCCAGCACCGACATCGTGCGGTAGCCGTTGGCTTTGTCGAAGCTGCGGTTGACGCGGTATTCCGCGTTTTCGGGGACCGCGTAGGCGTCGTCGATGCGGACCGTTTCGCCGCTCAGGGCGACGTAGCCCGAAATCGACGTGCGGGAGAGGGGGAGGATCGCGTTCAGGTAGGCGCCGCGGTCGTCGGGGCCCGTTTGGGCGACCGCGAAGCGCAGGACGCGTTCGCCGTTCTCGCCTTCTTCGAGCAGGTAGAGGGAGCCGGAGTCGGCGCGGGTCAGTTCGCGCGCGTTGCGGACGATCGTTTGCTGGAGCTTGGTGACGTCGCGCTCGGCCGACAGCGCCACGCCGATCTGCAAGAGGCGGTCGCTCTCGCCTTGCGCGATGCGGACGTCTTCACGCGTGGCCAACGTGGCGGCGGCGGTGCGGGCCGTGGCCACGAGGGCGGTACCGTCGGCCGGTGCGACGACCCAGCCGCCCACGTACGGGTTGGTGGCCAGCCAAGTTGCCGAGGACCCGCGTTCCGCGAGGACGACGGTCGTGGCCGTTTGGGCGCGGTGGATCAGCTCGAGCGCGTGCTCGACCGTCGCGCGCGGGCCGAGCGAGTGCAGGCGCGCTTCGTCGATCAGGTAGACGACGGGGGCGCCGGCGTCGTCGCCCGTGTAGGGAAAGTGGGCGCCGCAATGGACGATGCCTGCCCGGTCCAACGCGTCGCACGCCGCGGGGCCGAGGTCGAGGCCGTGCGGGTAGGCGAGGACGAACGCCGATTCCATGGCAATGGTGCCGGCGGTCAAGCGCGCACCTCCTGGGTCCATCGTACCATGTATCGGCAGGACCTATGCGACATGCACAGGCGCGGCCGGGGGTGGGGCTGCGGGGCGTCGAACCCGACGCCGGAATGACCGAAGACGTGATCGCCACGCGCGCTCGCGCGCTGGCCGGCGCGCTGACCGAGGCCGGGTTCGCCCGGTTGCGCGTCCGTGACGGCGATACGGAGATCGAGCTGCGCCGTGCCCCTCAGGGCGCGGGTGTGGCCGCGCCCTTCCCCGCCGGCGCCCCTGCGGCCGAGCCACCGGAACGGCCTGCTGAACGGCGGGCGGACCTGATCTCGAGCGACGTCGTCGGGATCCTTCGCCATGCGCGGCCGCAGGTTGCCGAAGGCCAGGAACTCGACGGGGACCGGGAGCTGGCTGTCGTCGAGACGCTCGGGATTCGCAATCCGGTCCGGTCGCGCGGCGGGGGGCTCGTCGTGGCCGTCTTCGTCACCGAAGGGCAGCCCGTCGAGTACGGGCAGCCGCTGTTCGCGATCGAGCGCGTCTAAGCCATGTTTCGTAAGGTTCTCATCGCCAATCGGGGCGAGATCGCGCTGCGGATCAATCGTGCCTGTCACGAACTCGGTGTGGCGACCGTGGCGATCTTTTCGGATGCCGACCGGTTGTCGTTGCACGTTCGCCATGCCGATGAAGCATTTTGCGTCGGGCCCGGGCCCGTCATGCGGTCGTATCTGAACATTCCGAACATCATCTCCGCCGCGCTCATCAGCGGCTGCGATGCCATCCATCCGGGGTACGGGTTTCTCGCGGAGAACGCGCGGTTTGCGGAGATCGCGGCGGATCACGGGCTCACGTTCATCGGGCCCAAGCCGTCCGTCATCAACGCGATGGGCGACAAGGCGACGGCGAAGCGATTGATGCACCAGGCGGGCGTCCCCACCACGCCGGGCAGCGACATCGTCGCGAACGTCGATGAAGCGCGCACCGTGTCCGAGCAGATCGGATATCCGGTGCTGCTCAAAGCGACCGCCGGGGGCGGCGGCAAGGGGATGCGCGCGGTTGAATCGCGCGACGAGCTGCCCACGGCATTTGCGACGGCGCAAGCCGAAGCGGAAGCGTCGTTCAAAGACGGGCGCATGTACGTCGAGAAGCTCATCGTCAACCCGCGCCACATCGAGGTGCAGGTGCTCGCGGACGAGCACGGCGACGTCGTGCATCTCGGCGAGCGTGATTGCTCCGTGCAGAAGCCGTCGCACCAGAAGCTGATCGAGGAGGCCCCAGCGCCCGCGCTCGACGTCGCAATTCGCGATCGGCTGCACGACATCGCCGTCACCGCGACGCGTGCGGTCGGCTACACCAACGCCGGCACGCTCGAGTTTCTCGTGCACGGCGGCGAGGTGTACTTCATGGAGATGAACACGCGCATCCAAGTCGAGCACCCGGTCAGCGAGCTGATCTACGGCGTCGATCTGGTCAAGGAGCAGATCCGCATCGCCGCGGGCGAGCACCTCGGCTTCAGCCAAGACGATCTGCACGCGCACGGGCACGCGATCGAAGTGCGTGTCAACGCGGAGGATCCCGATAACAACTTCGCGCCCGCCGCCGGCACGCTGACCACGGTCGTGTTCCCCGGCGGGCCCGGCATCCGCGTCGACACGCACGTGTACGGCGGCGCGATGGTGCCGCCGTTCTACGACTCGATGCTGGCCAAGATCATCGCGGTCGGGCGCACGCGCGAGTCCGCGATCCTGCGCATGGAACGCGCGCTCGGCGAGACGCGTATCGAAGGCGTGAAGACGACGGTCGACTTCTGCCGCGAGCTCCTCGCCGACCCGGAGTTCCGCGTGGGCGGGATCGGCGTCGGCTGGCTGCCCGCGTTCCTAAACCGGAGAGCCGCGGCCGTCTGACATGCCCTCCACGTCACGACGACACGGGCGCGAGATTGCGCTGCAGGCGCTCTATGGCGCCGAAGTCGGGAAACGTCCGGTGGACGAGCTGCTCAACGAGCTGCTTGCGCGCGATGCATCGTCCGACGGGCGCGTGTTCGTGCGCGATCTCGTGAACGGCACGCTGGAGAACGAAGCGGAGTCCGATGCGCTGATCGCGCCGCGTTTGGAAGGCTGGACGCTCGACCGGCTGCCGACGATCGACCGCATCATCTTGCGCATGAGCGTGTTCGAATTGCGTCACCGCAAGGAGACCGATGCCGCCGTCGTGATCAACGAAGCCGTGGAGCTCGCGAAGAAGTTCTCCACCGAAGACTCCGGCCGCTACGTCAACGGGGTGCTCAGCCGTATCCTCTGGGCGGTGACGCCCGTACCGCAGCTTCAGCGCGGAACGGCGTCCGTACCGGAGCGTGAGCGAGGAACGGACTCTTGAGTTCCATCGCGCGGCCGCGCGCCGTCGTGCGGCGGCGGCCGGTGAAGCGCGGCGGCCCGTGGCGGATCGTCCGGCGCATCGTCAAGACGCTCGCCGTACTCGTGCTGTTCGCGGTTCTCCTGTTCGTCGGCGTCGTGGCGGGGATCGTCGCATCGTACTCGCGCAACCTGCCCGACATCAACCGCATGGCCGACTACCAGCCGTCGCGCTCGACGCGCGTGTTCGCGCGCAACGGCATGCAACTCGCCAACCTCTACCGCGAGAACCGCACGTGGGTGACGATCGACAAGATCCCGGTGCCGCTGCGCAACGCGTTCATCGCCACCGAGGACCGGCACTTCTACCAGCACCACGGCGTCGACTTCATCGGCATCACGCGCGCCGCGCTCGCCGATTACCGGCGCCAGCAGTTGCAGGGCGGCTCGACGATCACCCAGCAGCTCGCGCGCGGGCTCTTCTTGTCGAACGAGCGCTCCTACGCGCGCAAGATTCAAGAGGCGCTGCTCGCGATGGAGATCGAGCGCTACTACACCAAGGACGAGATCCTCGAGCGCTACCTCAACCTGATCTACTTCGGCTCCGGTGCGTACGGGATCGAGGCGGCAGCGCACACGTACTTCGGCACCGACATCGGCCGGCTCACGCTCGCGCAGACGGCGATCCTCGCGGGGTTGCCGGCGGCGCCGTCGGACTATTCGCCCTACGTCAACCTCGCGCACGCGAAGCTGCGCCAGCACCACGTGCTCGCGCGCATGGTCGAGGCCGGGTACATCACGCGCCCGCAGGCCGATCACGCGGCCAAGGCGGCGCTCCACCTCATCGGCGAGCGGCCACAGGGCTTGCAGTCCTATCGCTATCCGTACTTCACCACCTACGTCACGCATCTGATGGAAC
>CAWBVR010000032.1:0-61073 GCA_963792235.1 Vulcanimicrobiota bacterium | reverse complement strand
TGGGTCGCCAAGCGTACGTCGTCGCATCCGCCATCGACGCCGCCGAGCCGGACGACGCCGGCGACGAAGGCGCGAAAAAGCGCGCCGCCGCAGGGCCTCCGCTGATCACCGCGGTCGAAGAAGCGACGCGGCTGAAGGAGAACGTCTTCCCGGACCTCGTCGTCGACCTCGTTCACGGCCGCATGACGCCCAAGGAAAAACAAGCGGTGATGGACCGTTTCAAGCGCGGAGAAACCAACGTTCTCGTCGCCACGACCGTCGTGGAAGTTGGCGTCGACGTGGCGAACGCCGCCGTGATGATCGTGCTCGACGCGCAGCGTTACGGGCTCGCGCAGTTGCACCAGTTGCGCGGGCGCGTCGGACGGGGAGCGGCGGAGTCGTTCTGCATCTTGGTCCCCGCCGACGACTTTCTCGAAGTCGAGCGCCTGCACGTCCTCGAAGAGACCACCGACGGTTTCGAGATCGCGGAAGCCGACCTGCGCTTGCGCAAAGCAGGCGAACTCGCGGGCACGGCGCAAGCCGGCGACGCGAACACGATCGGCAACATCATCGACGACTTCGCGCTCTACATGAAAGCCAAAGAAGCCGCAGACGAAGTTATCGCACACGATCCGGAACTCCGCGAGCCCGAGCACCGTCCGCTTCGTACGCTCCTCGACGAAAACGCCTCAGCCCGCGCGATGCTGATCACCGCTTGACTTAGCGCGCGTTCACGTCGCATGGGCGATGCTCGTTGCCTCGGCTTCCGCGGCGGCCAGCCCGCGCTTCTTTTCGCTCGCCATAATGTGCTCGACTTGCCGATGACTTGGCTCAGCGTGGCGGCCGCGGCGAGGAGTTATCCCCGCCGGCAATGTTTCGGACCCATTCCGGCCACGTTGCGAAAACGCGGTTGCGCGATGCTGGCGGCATGGGTAAGCGACGGCGAGTCCGGTTCGCGGGACACGCGATCAACGAACGGATGATCGAGCGGAACGTCACCGTTCGAGACGTTCTTCGAACGCTTGCAGGGCCGGAGTACGAGTTCCCGGGAAACTCGCCCGGTACGCTGGAGTCGTATGGAACCACGGCGGATGGCCGCCGGTTCTATGTCGTCTCGGCCCGTGCGCGAACCGTCGTTATCACCGTTGTCGAAGTAAAGGAAGGATGATGCTCGCACCCATCGAGATCCGTGCGGACTTCGAGGTCGACGCTTATGAAGTGATGTACCGTCGCCTACCGGAAGGCGCGTTCGTCGATCATGACGTGCGTGTGGGTCCCGGCGTCACGGCCTCCATCATGCCCGACGGCCATATCATGGGCATCGAGCTGCTGGGACTCCACTCGGATACGATTGCCGCGGCCGAACGGTACGCCGCGGAGCACGGGCTGCGGTTCCCCGCCGAGCTGCCCGTTCCACCGAAAGGCGGCCGGCGACGCCGCAGCCGTTAGTGCGCGCAATTCCGCCCGGCGCCACCCCGATCGCCGTCGCCTTCGACTTCGACCACACACTGGGCGTCGACAACGGCCTCGAGCGCAGGGCACTCTACGCCTACGCGAACGAGCTTGGCCGCCCACTCGATCCGCGCGACGATGCCGCGCGCAAGAGCACCGAAGCCCTCCTCGCCGATTTCCGCAACGGCATCACCTCCATGGACGACATGATCGCCCGCTTCGCGCAGTACATCGGCGCGAACCCCGCGCAGGCCACGACCGCGCGCTGGCAACAGCACTGCTACGACCTCGTCGACGCACTCGTCCGCCCACTCGACGGTGCGCATGACGTGCTCGCGGCGCTGCGCACGCACGCAGTCCCGACGGCGATTCTCACCAACGGCTGGACCCCACTGCAGCAAAAGAAGATCGCGCGCGCGCTCGGCGACGCCGCGCTGGGCATGACGATCCTCGTCAGCGACGCGATCCACGCAATCAAACCCGCGCGCGAAGCGTTCGACACCCTCGTCGGCGCACTCGACACGCCGCGCGAACGCGTGTGGTACGTCGGCGACAACCCGCGCGGCGACGTCGCCGGCGCGCTCGCCGCGGGGCTGCGCGCGGTCTGGTTCAACTGGGAGAACCAGACTTATCCACAGGATCTCCCCAAGCCGACCATCACCATCGCGGCGTTGCGGGAGCTCACCGTGCTGGTGGAGAACACCATCGCCCCATAACTCTATGGGGACGCTGACGATCACCGGGGGCACGCTGCGCAGCCGGCGTGTTCCGACACCGCCCGGGCGCGCGGTGCGACCGACTCCGGCTCGCGTGAAAGAAGCCTTGTTCTCCATCCTCGGCGCGCGCATCGACGACGCCCGCGTGCTCGACCTCTTCGCCGGCAGCGGCGCGCTGGGATTCGAATCGCTTTCGCGCGGTGCGGCGCACGTCACGTTCGTCGAGAAGCACCGCCCCACCGCCGACGCGCTGCGCGCCGTCGCGCGCGAGCTCGGCGTCGCCGAGCAGGTCGAGGTGGTCGCTGCCCCGGCCGAGCGCGCGGTGCGCGCCGTTGCGGGCCGCTACGATCTCGTGTTCGCCGACCCGCCGTACGCGCAGCCGTACCCCGCCGCCGCACTGGCCGTCCTGCGCGAGCGCCGCGCGATCGACGCCGGCACCACCGTCGTGTTCGAGCACGCCGCGCACGAACCGGCGCCGTCCGATTCGGCGATGGCCGTCGAGCGCACCGAGCGCTACGGCGCGGTCGCGCTCGCATTCCTGCGCCCGCTGCCGGAGGCGGCGTGAACGGCGTGCCGCAGCAGCCGGGCCACACGGCAATCTACCCCGGTTCGTTCGACCCGATGACCTGCGGCCATCTCGACGTGATCGACCGCGCCTCGCAGATCTTCGACAAAGTCGTCGTCGCGGTCGTCGTCAACCCGCAAAAGCGCGAGCCGCTCTTCACGCTTCCCGAACGCGAGCTGATGATCAAAGAGGCCGTCGCGCACCTGAGCAACGTCGAGGTCACGCACTTCCGCGGGCTGCTCGCCGACTTCGTGCGCGGCACGGGCGCGACCGTCATCGTCAAAGGCCTTCGCGTCGTGTCGGATTTCGAGAGCGAGATGTCGACGGCGCTGATGAACCGCTCGCTGTCGAAAGTCGACACCGTGTTTCTGCCGAGCGATCCGCGCTGGTCGTTCGTCAGCTCCACGCTCGTCAAAGAAGTCTACAGCCTCGGCGCCGACGTCGCCGAGTACGTCCCGTCCGCCGTCCTGCGCGTCATGCAGGCCAAACGCGCCGCACCCCGCCCCGCCGAACGCTAAGGAGGCCCTCGATGTCCGTCTACCGTGTGATCGACAAGCTCGAAGCGACCGTGAAACAGGGCACGGTGCTGCTGTTCGGCTACCGCGTCGTCAGCGAAGAAAAGATCCTCGAGCTGATCGAAAAGCTGCGCAGCTCGCTGCCCGACGAAGTCGGCCGCGCGCGCACGATCGCCAAGAACGGCGACCAGCTCGTGCGCGAGGCGCAGCAAAAGGCACAGGCGATCGTCACCGAGGCGTCGTCGCAGCAGACGCAGCTCATCGACGAGCACGAGATCGTGCGCCGCGCGCAAGCCACGGCCGAGATCGTCCTGCGCGAAGCCGAAGACAAGGCGGCGCGCGTGCGCAGCGGCGCCGACGCGTACGCCGCCCAAGTGCTCACCGACCTCGACGTGCGCCTCAGCGGCGCGCTGGGCTCGGTAAAGAAGGGCATCGAAGCGCTGACCGCGGCGAAAGTCTCGTCCGTCACGGCGACCGCCGTCGCATCCGCGCCGTCGCTCGCCGACGCGGCAGCAAAATCGAAGCGCGCCGCATTCGACGCGCAGCACGACGTCGACACGGCGGAACTCGAATCGGTCTAGGACGGCCTTGGCGGCGCTACCTCGCCGCCTATCTCGCGTTCGATCTCGCGGCGCAGGTGCAGAGCGTCGCGATCGCCTGGCAAGTCTACTCCGTGCGACACAGCGCGTTCGACCTCGGTCTGGTCGGACTCGTGCTGTTCACGCCGTCGCTCGTGCTCGCGCCGGTCACGGGCCTGGTCGCCGACCGCTTCGACCGGCGCGCGGTCGTCGCGATCACCGCGGTCGTGCAGGCGGGCGTCTGCGCCGCGCTGATCGGGCTTTCCGGGCGGCACGGTCCGGGCGCGCTGGGCGTCGTGCTCGCGGTGCTCGCCGTGGCCGGCACCGCGCGCGCGTTCCGCTACCCCGCGTCCGGGTCGCTGCTGCCGGCGATCGTGCCGGCGAACGAGTACATGCGCGCGAACTCCGCGGCGTCGGCGGTGCGCCAGATCGTGCTCGTCGGCGGCCCCGCCGCGGGCGGCGTGCTCGTCGCGTTCGGCTCGCTCGCCGCGTACGGCACCGCGATGGCGGCGTTCGCGCTCGGTGCCGTTGCGGTCATCGGAATACCGCTGCTGTACCGCGCGCCGGTGGAGCGGGGCGTCGCGTGGCGCGACGTGTTCGCCGGCTTGCAATTCCTGCGCGGCAAGCCGGTGCTGTCAGGCGCGATCTCGCTCGATCTCTTCGCGGTGCTGTTCGGCGGCGCGACCGCGCTGCTGCCGATCTACGCGGCGCAGATCTTTCACGTCGGCCCCGCCGGTTTCGGCGCGTTGCGCGCGTCGGTCGCGTTCGGCGCGGCGCTCTGCGCGCTGGTGCTCGCGCGGCGACCGATCCACCGCTACGCCGGCCCGCGGCTTCTCACCGCGGTCGCGTGCTTCGGCGCGGCGACGATCGTCTTCGGCTTGTCGGCGTCGCTGTGGGTCGCGATCCCGGCGCTGATGATCGCCGGCGCCGCCGACATGGTGAGCGTCGCGATCCGCGACGCGCTCGTCGCGCTGGGCACGCCCGACGCGATGCGCGGTCGCGTGATGGCGGTCGAAGGCGTGTTCATCGTGGCGAGCAACGAGCTGGGCGAGTTCGAGTCGGGCACGCTCGCCGCGTTCATCGGCGCGGTGCCGGCGGTCGTGCTGGGAGGCGCGGCGACGCTCGTCGTGGTCGGGCTGTGGTCATGGCGAAATCCGGCGCTGAGACAAGCAGATTCGGTGGCACCGTGATGCACGGAGGGACGCGGCGCCGCGTTCGCATCCACATGCTGCGAAATGCCACAAGCCCGCCACCGCGCGGGGGAACAAGCGGAGCGATCGGAACGCAACGTCCCACCCCGCGCTGAGAGGTTTAGCATGCCGTTCGCGATCGCCGCGCTCATCGCGCTCCTGCTTTCGAACGCGACACGCGATGCCGGCGCCTGCATCGACCCGAACGGCGCGCCCTGCGCGGTTCACGCGAGCGGCGTCTCAACCGACGCGGGCGTGCGGATCGACCCCGAGGGCTGAATACCCTCCGGGGGCGTCAGTGCGCGGGCATGCCGCCGCGGAAGCGCGTCCGAACGGCACCGATCGTCGTGTCTGCACCGCCGTAATACAACGTCCAGACGTCACCGTCGCGCACGAGTCCCTCGACGAACACGACGTAGGGCACCTGCCCGTCGCGCTCCCACGGCTCGAGGGCCGCGAAGACCGGTGTATCGGAACGCGCTAGCAGTTTCGTCGGATCGTTCTTATCAAAGAGCGCCCAGCCCGTCGAGTAGATCAGAAAGTCGCTCGCGCCGTTGTAGACGAGCAGGATGCCTGCATCAGTCACGACGGGTGGTGGGCCGGGTTCCACGACGCGCGCATCGAATCGGCCCGCACGCGTGCCCATCACCGGGCGATCGATCGCGTCGCGCCAATGAAGCAAATCGTCGGAAACGGCGATCCCCATCTGGCCCGGCGGATCCGAGCGGGCATCACCGAGGTAGTACATCCAGTACTTGCCACCGATCTTCTCGGGAACGATCGCGCCGGATTTCGTCCACCCGACGTTCCAGCGTCCACGATTCACCGGAAGAATGATGCCTTTGCGTTCCCAGTGCTGCAGATCGGTGGATGTCGCAAGACAGAGCTGCGCCGCATTATTTGCGATGCTGTAGCCGGTGTACGTCATATAGTACAGGCCGTCGATTCGGACGACGCGCGGATCTTCGACCCCGTCGGTTTCGTAGTACGTTTCGGGGCTCATCACCGGTGTGCCAAGGCGCGAGAAGTGAACGCCGTCGGAGCTCGTCGCATAACCTAACCGCGAGATGCCGCGAACATCTTGCGCCCGGTACAGCATCACCGTCACGCCGTCGCGCGTCACGACGGCGGGGTTGAAGACGCCGGCCGCTTCGAAGCCGTGGCCCTGCGGCCGCAGGATCGGCTCGTCTGAGACGCGCTGCCACGGCGCGAATGGGAACGGCGATTGCTGCGCATACGTGGTGCCTGAGGCGGAGAGCAGCAGCAGAAGCACGCTCATGGCGGTAAGCGCGGGGAGCCCGTTCCGGGAGGGTCTGGTGCTCACGCTCGTCCGATTCGCCACGCTGCTGCCGGTGCCCGTGTACCGGGTTGCTCACGCTTGACGGCGGCCTCAGACTGAGCGCACCATGGTCGTGTCGACGGGGCGGGGCGAAGCATGACCGAGGATCAGCCTACGAGGTTCGACTCGATCTCGAAGTGGATCGGGATCATCGCGAGCATCCTGAGCGCGGCGGCGGTGATCACTGCCGCTGCCGTGTGGCTGACGCATGGCAGCGAGCGCCGCGCCGTGTCGGTGAACACGTCATGGCAGGCGATCAACTCGGCGAACGCGGCGGGGGAACAGGGCGGAAGCGGAGGCCGGATCGAGGCGCTGCAGCAGTTGATCGACGACAGCGTCAGCCTCAAGGGCTTGGTGGTCGCAGGCGCCTACCTCGAGGGCATCGATCTTTCGCGCGGCGATCTGCGAACATCGAATTTTCGCCGAGCCCGATTGGGCGGCGCCAAGTTCCACGAGGCAATCGTTCACTACGGCACGTTCGAGTGGGCGCACTTGCAAAACGCCGAGTTCAACGGCAGCAAGGCTCGGTACGCTTCGTTCGACCATGCATTTCTCAACGGCGCGGATTTCACGTTCAGCCCCGGGATCGCATGCCCCGCGGCCTACGTGGCCGCCCCCGCGGTGATGCCGCTTTCGAACCTCGGCCCCGATGACTATGACGCCGCTCGCAAGCCGAAGTTCGATGAGTTCGCGGAGGGCGGCGATACCGGCCCCGTGATGGTACGCGGCGGTACCAATCTGTACAGCGTGTCTTTTACCGAGGCAAGTCTTCACGGCGCGAAGTTCTGCGGGGCGTATCTCTACCAGGCGCGCTTCGACGGGGCCGACGCGATCGGCGCGAAGTTCAACGGTGTCGCGGCACGGTACGCCTCCTTCCGCGGCACGGTCCTGGAGAGCGTCGAATTCAGAGATGCCGATTTGACCCATGCCGACTTCACGGGCGCGTGCCTGCTCGCCGCGGATTTCACGCGAGCGAAGCTGGACGGGGCGACGTTCGAGGGCGCCAGGCTCGGTCTCGACCCCAACGGCAAGACGACGAACTTCGCGGGTGCGCAACTCGGGCTGGACGCGAACGGCCGAGTGAGGAACGTCAACGGTGCACCACCGGACGCACGCGTGCGGCCGTTCACGGCCGCCGTCGACAAACTGGCAACGCCGCCGCCGGTCCCTCGCGAGCTGGTGGCCTACGACGTCTCGGCAAACCGGCTTTTGGAAAAGCGTCTTCGCCTCCAGGTACCCTCGCAAGGACCGCCGAGCTGTCCGCACTCGCCCGCGGTTCCCGGTCCGCGCGACGACCTCGACGAACGCTAGGGCCGGCGCGTGGGCGGGCGGGGCGGCGGGGTGCACGAGGGAACGTTGATGCTGGGCGGCCGCGGCCGCGGTAGCGGTGCCTGGAACTCCGCACGAGGTTGGACACTGCGGTGTACGATCGCGATCGGCCCCGGCGAAGGCGAGCGCCGCCCGTGCACGATGGTCACCGTCACCCGCGCGGGTCCTTCGTTCTGACACTGACAACCGAGCCCGACGTCTTTATCGTAATAACCGTTGTCGGGATAGAAATCATCGTGAAAGCCGAGCGTGAGGTACGGCGGGTCCGTCGGCGATTTCGTGGTGTCGCCCGGAATGACGAGCGGCGTGTCGACGACGTCCTCGAGCCGCACGAGCCCGTTCGTCACGCCCGGAATTTCGACGAGCCCATGATACAAATTCTCGGAGTTCGGCCCGCGCGGATCCACATATCGTTTCCACGTCAGCCCGCGGCCGCCGATTTGCACGCACCCGCGCGCGGAGATCGTCACGGTATCGCCGGGCGCAAACGTGATGTACCGGTAGGCCGTGCGCTTTTGCGTCGTGACCGGCGCGGTGATCTGCCAGGTTTGCGTGTCGCCGGTGCGCACGAAGTGGACCCACTCGGACGGCGTCAACGTGGCCGTTTCGACGGGCAGGTCGGTGGCGGGCTCGTCGGCAGGCTCATGCGCCGAAGGCTGGCGCGAGCAGCCCGCGAGCAGCACGCCGGTCGCGAGGACGGCGACCGACGAGAAAAACATGGCGGAACGCGCGATCGAAACCAGCATGGGTCCCTCGATTGCCCGCGCTCACCCCTGGGCGATCCTGCCCGGCGAGTGGTCGATAGTGGTCGCACCATCGTACCGCAGACGGGCGACGACCACAATGCAGGCCTACGGTTCGCCGGAGAACTGGCGCACGAACGACGTGACGACTTGCGTCAAACCGCTCTGGAACTGGCCGGTCAGCACGCCGTTGAGCGCGACGCCGAACGCGGCGACGGCCACGCCGCCCGCCCACGACACACCCGACACGCCGGATAGCCGCGGCACGTCGCGCAGCCGGAAGCGGCTGCGCATCGCGCTGCGGATGATCGCAACGTCGAAGAACAGCCCCAGCGCGGTAAAGAACACCGCGATCTGCACCGCCGTGACCAGGATCGACGCGACGCTGTCGAGGCGCAGGAACCAGGCGGGCAGCGAGCACGCGACCGCCCACACGGCGACGTTGACCGCCTTGTGCACGCCCGTGTTACCGCGGAGCTGTTCGTACGACGTGCCGAATGCGTACGCGGGGATCACGCTCGCGCCGGCCGCGACCGCGACGAACGCGACGACGTCGAGCAACACGAACGGCGAGTGCAGCTCGCGCAGATGCGCGACCTCGAGCGACAAGAACAACAGCACTTGGATCACCGCGAACACGACCGCGATGGGGATCGCCGCGAACCCGTTGTCGCGCCCAACCTCGTTCGGCGCGACGGCGAGCAAATCGCCCGTCGCGGGATCCACCACCTGATCGAGGAGCGCGAGCGCCGCCGCGTGCTTTTTGTCGTACTGCTCTTTGGTAATCGTGCCTTCGATCAAGTCGTCCGCGAGCGCCGCGATCTTGTCGGTGAGGTGGTCTACGTTGGGGCGGGTCAGCACGTCGCCGATCAACGTGGGGCGCCGCGCGATGATGTCGGCGGCATCCGCCGGCGGCTCGCGGCAGATCCAATGGAACGTCGACCACGCGAGGATGAAGCTGAGCGGAACCACGAGCACGACCCCGGTCGGATCGACGGCGTAGCAGCACAACGCGATCCGGGCGAACTGGTGCTCGTCGAGTGCGACGGCGCCCGGCCCCGGATTGCACAATGCGATGAGCAGCAGCCCGAACGCGAACGGGCAGATGACCGCGAAACCGCGCAAGAACTCGGTCGCGAGCGGAAACGGCGCCGCGGGATCGACGAACACGGTCGCGGCTTGCGCCGGGCTCGATGCCCACAACCCGTAATGCGCGAGCGAGAGCGGGAAGGCGACCGCGATGGCCAGCACCACCGTGCCGACCGCGAACGGCACGCGATACGCCCCCTTGCCGATCTGCCACCATTGCAGGCTGTCGAGGATCGCGATGATGACCACGGCGAACGTCACGTCGATCAGGATCGGGTAGAGCGCCGGCACGTGCACGAACGCTCCGATGGTGTAGCCGAGCGTCGCCAGCACGGCGTACGCAATCGCCGCGTAGGCGAACGCGATCGCAGCTTCGTACACGATCGTGGCCGCCGGTGACAGCGCCGCCGTCGACCACGGATTGTCGGGGTGCGCGCGCCGGCTGCGCTCGCGAACAAGCCACGCGACGGCGCTGAAGAGCCCGCCGAAGAGCATGCCGATCAGCACGGGCGCGACGAGATCGCGCAGCAGCGAGGCCTTGAGCGCCTGGAGCGCCGGCATGACGGCCATGATGCGCCAGTTGAGCTCCGGCTGCGACCAGATGCACGCGTTGAACACGTCGGGCGCGACCGCGAGCACGAGCAGCCGCCGGGCGATCCTCGCGAACCGTGCGTCGCGTGCGCGCGACAGCACGAGATAGGCGAGCATCGGGATGCCGAGGATCAATCCATGAAAGAGTGCGAGAAACCGTCCGATCGCGTGTTGCGAGCCCGCGAACGTCAGTCCCAGGCCGTGCCGGAACGCTGCAAGCGACGTGAACGGAGAATACGCGATCGACACCGACACGGGCCGAATACCGTCGGCGAGCGGGCGATCCCACACGACCGTGCCGCCTTCGGTGCGGAACGGCACCGGCTCCGGATCCACGATCCGGTAGTCGTCCACCGCAAGCCGCAGCACGTCGCGCGCCCACAAGCGATCCACCAAGATCGTCTCGGGCGCTACCGTCGCCATGCGAGCCGGCGGAGCGGCATGCGCGGTGAACGCGTTCTCGATGACGAGCTCGCCCGCCAGCGGCGGTATGCTTTCCAGCCCCGGGCGTTGGAAGCCCGAGTCCGCCGCGATCGTCACGGCGTCCTCGTTGACGGTCACCTGCGGTCGCGCGTTGGTGAAGAAGCTCGACAGTGGCTTCGCGTTGAGCTTGGCCGAGCCGAACACGTCGTCGACGAACGGCGGCAGATCGATGCGCCCATGCAGGAGCGCGGCGGCAGTTGGATCGGTGCGTGGCAGCGAGACCGCGAAGGCCGCTTGGATCTGCTGATAGCGCACGTGCACGAACAGCGAGCGCGCGTTCAGAAACGGCCCCGGCGCCGGCCCGGAGCGCGCGACGACGCTGTCGTTGCCGCCTTGTTGGAAGCAGTCCTGATCGGCGCGGCAGTTCGGCGTCGCGAGCCAAAAGCGGTGCACGCCTTCAGGCAGCGCGACGCGCGCGGAGAACTTGCCGTTGGCCTCCGTGCGAAGTCGGTCGGCGATGGTGAACGCGCCGAACGGCGACTTCTTGTCGCTCTTCAGCGGACGCGCGGCTTCCCAGAGCACGAGGTCGGTGGACGGCGGCCCCTTCCCGGCGATGAGCGGCTCGCCGCCGCTGCGCGCGTCGATCGCGGTGAAGGCGAGCGCTTTCGCTTTCGCCGACGAGTTGTCCACCACGAGCACGGTGGTGTCGTTCGGCTCGTTCGGCGCGTACCACAGCGTAGCGCGCGCCTTGATCTCGTTCAGCCCTTCGTCCAGTGGCGCGTTCTCGAAGCGAACGGACTCGGCGTACCATGGAACGTATTCCGTCGCGACGCGGTGGCCTTTGACGAACAGGTCGACTTGCGACAAAGGCGCCGCTTTGACGACGAAGGTCTTCGCGTCTTGATGTGCCACCGCAGCGGACTCGTCGGCGGCGCTCAAGTCGAACTTCGCGGCGGTGTCACGCAAGCCGCCGAGAAACAACGTCGTGACCGCGAAGAACGCGACGACAACGGCGAGCAACGTGATGCGCGTCCAGCGCGGCCAACCCTTGAGCGGCATAGCCCATCCCCCACCCTGGTTTGACTGCTATTCAACGCGAGCGCAGCGGCCGCCCTTGCCCCTTGACAAATCGGCGCAAATACCAGATAGTCGCCCCGAATACCGTGACTCTTACACCAAATAGCCGGTCAAATCCTCAAGAAAGGCTACTCGATGCGTTTTCGCGCCGGGGCGGCGTCCTAACCAGAAGCGACATCGCCGGCCTCGGCATCGGCTCGAAAACCCTGCACCAACTCCTATCTCAGGGCGCCATCGTCCGAGCGGCACATGGCATCTATCGGCTCGCAGAAGTTCCTCCATTCGGTACCGCGGCCTTTGCCCAAGCGTGTCTCGCTGTTCCGTCCGGCGTGGTTGCACTGCAATCGGCTCTATCATATTACGGCCTAACCACCCAAATTATTTCCGTCGTTGAGCTTGGGGTGCCGAGGCGCGTGCCCCGCAAGCGCATGGAGATCACTGTTGAAATCGTTCAGATGCCCTTCAGCCGATTCTCCTGGCACGTGAGTAACGAACGCTCCGATGCAGGCGACCGTTTTCGAATATTTTCGCGATCGCGCACGGTATGTGATTGTTTCGCGTATCCTAAGATCGTTCCCGAGGCAGTCGCTTTCGAGGGGCTACGGACGTATCTCGGACGTTCTGACGCCGACATCAACAGTCTCATGGAACAAGCACTTTTCACGAAAACGGAGCACATCATCGGCCCTGTGGTGAAAGCATCCATTGCATGAGGACCTCGAGTGGACGAGCCCACTCAATCCTTGCGCAGCTCGTCGCCATGCACCGCGAGACCGGCAAGCCGCACCAATACCTCATCGATAGGTTCGCCCAAGAACGATTTTTGTACCGCCTTTCGAGTGGTAGCCACAGCGCGGACTTCGTCCTCAAGGGCGGTCTGATGTTAACAGCAGTCACCGACCGTTTTTATCGCGCGACGCGGGATATCGACGTCCGCGCATTCGCCGCGAACGACCCGGAGACCATCAAACTCTTCGTCGCGGAAGCGATAGCGCACGAGGTCGACGACGACGGGATGACGTTCGATACGTCTGCGATGAAAGTAGAACGTATTCGAACGCACGGCGAAGAGCGCGGCCTTCGCGTGGGCATGCCGGCGAATCTCGGGAGAGCGCGTGCGCACATACAACTCGACATGGGTTTTGATGACCCAATCCTCTTGCCGACCGATGCTTTTGAGTACCCAGTATTGCTACCCGGGTATCCGGCACCTGTTCTCCGAGCATATAGCAACGAAAGCATAATCGCCGAGAAGCTGGAAGCGATTGCCAATTTGGATTGGCAAACGACGCGCTATAAGGATTTCGACGACGTCTTGGAACTCGCAAATCGCAAGACGTTCGATGTATCAACCTTATGGTTGGGGATTAAGATGACGTTTGATCATCGTGGAACAGAACTCGGCCGTCTCATGCCGGCTCTTGGCGAAGACCGAGCTACCACGGAACGCGAAATCCAATATCGCCGGTACCGCAACCGGGAAGACGTAGAAGGCGAAGCAACGAATTTAGCGGCGCAATTGGAGCGGCTGAGAACATTCGTGGGTCCGTTGGTTCGTTATGACATTGATGGCATCAGACGAACTTGGGAGCACGGTCAATGGCAGACGAAGTAGAAGCCGCGGACGATTATCTTCGGCACGTGAAAGATGCGCTACGCGAGGCAGCGACGGAAATTGATGCCGCTGCATCGGTACCTGTGTCAGATGGTGCAACCAAGGAGTATCTCGGACGTGCATTGGGTCAGGCGCGCAATGCGTTGTCGCGCGCTGAACGCGACTTGGCGGCGCATGTAGGTCGCCGTATCCGTCACGACGCCGAACGTTCGGCCGATCGCTATATAAGTAACTTGCGACTTGTCGAAGCATCAAACGCCGAGGTCGTCATCGCGGTCATTCCGCTTCCTCTCGAGAATGAACGGATCCCGCTGGAACTGATATCACGGGGAGCGTTTCACACTGACTTTACCAATTGGGTTACACGTTTTAACCATGACGAGCGCAGTACCATCCGCCTCCCCTATCTCATGGAGGTTCCCGGCAACCTGTCTCCAGTCTTCGAGCGCGAGCAGTTTCGCTTCTTGAGTTATGCGCAAGGCGCCAAAGAACCGTCGCAGGCTGCAACGTTGTACCAGAGCGGAGCCTTCGTCTTCAGGCACCGGCTTTACTCGTGGCAAACTCCGCCTAGGTATACCATTGGCTATGTCTCTCAGGATCTTCGGTCTACGATGCTATTCGTGTTGCGACTTTATGAGGATCTCCATATCGCTCCGCGGTCGCTTGCAATCCAAAGCGCATTGGCAAATGTTAGTAATTTTCGCCTTATGACTCCTACCGGCTTCGGAGGCGAATTCGGGGGCTTCAATGAGCTCGAACCTAAGGAGGGGCTCGTGAGTATTGTTGCGCCGGAGCGACCACTCGTTGTTCCGTACACCCGACAGCAAGCCGTCGTGGACCAAATCATTTCAAGAACCGAAGCGTCAGTTCTTAGCCATTACCGGCCGTCAGCTCCGAGCCGCGAGCCGAAGGGATAAAGTCATGACGGCGCGACCGATCGTTCCCGGCAGCGGGCACGGCGCCGTGCTCGCCGCGGTCCGCACGGTGCTGGCGGACGGCAAAGCATACTCCGCGGAAGAGCTGTGCGCGCTCGGCATCGAGCACAAGCTCCTGCCGCCATCGACGATCCCGAACTACGTGCGCAACGCGATCAAGACGCTGCTCGACCGCCAGCGTGACCGGGCCGAGAAGCCGGAGTTCGTGCTACTGCATGACGGCCGCTACCGGCTCGACATGCCTCTCGACGCGTTCGCCGGCCACGACGACCCCGAGCCGAGCAATCCCGCGATCGAAGCGCTGATCGCGCGGCTGGAAGCGAGCGCGCACCGCCGCACGCCGCCGGAGCCCGGTGACGGCCCGAATGTCGGCGCGCCGTTCGAGCGCGACGTCACTGCAGCATTCGACGCGCTCGGTTTCCGCGCGAACCGCATGGGCGGCGAACGTGAACCCGACGTCGTGGCGACCGCGCCGCTAGGCGACCGCGCGTACACGGTGATCGTGGAGTGCAAGACGGTCGCGAAGGCGGACGATCCCGTGCGCAACCCGGTCGCGCAGGAATCGGGTCGCCTGCGCGACGCCGCCGGCGGCGACTACGCGGTGCTGCTGGGCCCGGCGTTCGCGCGCGGCGCGGAAGTCGACGGCGAGCTGCAAACGCACCGCGTCGCGCTGTGGACGTGCGACGACCTGGCGAAGCTATTACGCGCGCACGCGGTGCACGCGATCCGCTGGTCGCGCCTGGTGCCGCTGTTCGCCCCGGGCCGCGCCGCCGACGCTATCGCGGAGTTCACCCACCTGCACGTGCACGGCGACCGCAAGCGCGCGCATGTGGCGTACCGCTACCTGCTCGAGGAAGGACTCGCATACCAGGAGCTACTGGCCGCTGCAGACCCGCAAGTGCAGCGCACCGTCGCTCCGCTGACGATCGAAGCACTCGCAGTGCTGGTGAACGAACGCCTCGCCCGCGACGGCGAGCTCGGCCGCGTCTCGCTCGACGACATCCGGGGCGCGGTAACATACGGCGCGCACCCGCTGGTAGACACGATATCGCTGGACGGGGATCGCGTCACGATCGAAGCACGCTGGGTGGAGAAGCGTCCGAATTCCAACGCGAGTAATTAGCTTGACTCGCAAGAACATGCATAGTAAATCCGCGTCGGCATGCGTATTGCAGCATCGGCGTCTGTGCCAAACGCGCGTGCGGTTAGATGCCATCAGCTCCGGTGAGGCGAACGCGCGACACTGAAAGGGTGCCGCCGGCCGATGATGCTACGCGGACAGCCCTCGCGGCATAACACGCCCGGTGCTCATACCGCGACCTTTCGGTGCCGATCGCGCCGCTGCTGATGCTGGAGGGCACAGTACGTCCCGCCGGCGCGACCGCACACGCCGTTCGCCTCGGGATCGCGATGGGGATCCCCGCCCGCCACAAGCCGTCGATCCCCACGGTCGACGCGGTGATTCGCGTCGACGGTGAAGCGCCGGCGCGGCTGCGCTTGTTCGTCGACGGTGTTCCGTCACAGTTCGCGACAGCGCCGGTTGCGCACGTCGCCGTGACGCGCGGTCCGCACGTGTTCGCCGTGGAGACGGACGACGGAACGCGCGGCTCGCCGGACGTCGCCGTTCGCATCGACGCGCCCGGCGACGGCACGACGCTGCCGCTATGGCCGTTTCGCACGGTGCGCGGCCGCGTGATCGCCTCCGACCGCGCAATCTGGTCGCCGGACGCGAGCTTCGCGGGCATCATGATCTCCATCGCTCCGGACGGCGCCACCGTCGAGACCGCCGCCGACGGAACGTTCATCTTTCCGAAGCTGCCGCTCGCGCCCGGCGCGACGATCGAAGTCGACGCAGCCTCGCTCCCGCGCGAGCTGCACGCGCCCGACCGCCAGCCGCTCCCCGACGGCGACGTCACGCTCGTGCTCGGTCCGGGCTTGCGCATCGAACGCCGGACGTTCCCGCCGTCGCGGCCGTCGCGCTGAGCGCCCGCTAACCCGACAGCGCGCCGCGCGAACGCCCACCCCCTTCCCATGTCCAGCAGATCAAGCTAAGCTGAGGCGATGGAAGAGGAGTCCGTTCAATCTGACGGCGCGCCGCGCGCTGCCGATGGCGACGCCGCGCCCGGTGCCGAGGTGCGCAGCGCCCCCGCCGATGACGCGCGGGGGCGGTTGCTCCGCGGCATTTGGCAGTACGCCGGCCCGACGGCGGTCGCCAGCCTCGTTGCGACCGTTCTGTCGGTGTTCACGGCGCTCAACGCGGCGCACGACAAGCAGCGCGAGTACAACGCGAAGTTTGAAGACCTCGTCATCGCGCCGGAGATCCGCACCGCGTTCGGCGGCACCTACGCGAAGGAGCAGCAGGCGACGGCGATACTCATGTCGCTGCAGTCCCTCGCAGAGTCGGAGATCCAGCGCCGTACCGTGCTGCTCATCGGCGCGCGGCTGCTCAACGCCGATCCGAAGGACCCGGATACGGGCGGGCCCGCCGCGCGGCTGCTGACGATCCTCATCGATCAGGCCGACGTCGGCCGCGACTCGTGGAACCCGTCCGAGCGGCGCCTGAACGAGCACCTGTGGGATACGATCAACTCCCAGTCGTTCAAGGACTTGGTGACCGCCGGCTATTCGAACGACTACTTCACCGACGACCGAATTCACAAGCCCACGGCCGACGGCGACGAGCAGGTCAACCACGACGCGAAGTTCCAGGTGCTGTGGAAACTCACGCCGGCGGACTACGACGGCTGGGTGCACTTGGCGACGTACCGCTACACATTTCCGCACACCGCGCAGACGTTCGTCTCCGAGATGACCGAGGTGACGCTGCGCCAAAAAATGATGAAGTACGTCGGCGAGATCACCGCGCAGTACTACGCGATCACAGATACGCGCAAGAAGCCGTCGCACGATCCGCTGTTCGTGGCGCCGCAACGGGTCGGCGGTGACTACCCGCGCACCCTGGTGATGATCAAGCACCGCTTGCTGCGTAGCCGGCCGCCGGTGCAGTACATCAATCCCGACACCGAAGTCCGCAAAGGGAGCCTCGGCAAGATCATCGGCGTCGTGCCGGCCGGCTCGTGCATCGTCGAGCGCGAGCCGATGCAGGCGGTGCTCGTGTTCCCGCCGTTCGGCGCGCCGCCCAAAGTGAACGCGAACGCGTCGACCAAAGCGAAAGCGACCCAAAAAACGTCGCCCAAAGTGAAAACGAAAGCGCCGCTGACCGGCTTCGTGCACTTGTGGGCGCACGTGCACGGCTCCAAGAAGGCCGAAGAAGCCTGCCCTGACGTCAAGTAGCGGTGCAGATGCTCCGCGCCCGATTTGTCGACTAAGCAAGGTAAGAGAGCCCCTTCGAGGCCGAAACGCACACCTGCAGCAAACGCGCGAGAACCTTCGGGCCGTCCGGCCGAGTCCAAGTCCGCGATGACGTCTGCACTGCTCGAAGAACTATCGTTTCCGGCCTGGGAGCCGACCAAGACGACGCTGCACCTCTGGTCCCAGATCGTCGGAAAGATCGCACTGCGCGCGAGCGCGCTGCGTAACCATTGGTGGAACTGCACGCTGCGCCCGACGGCGCAGGGTTTCAAGACGCAGCTCTTGCGCGCGGGCGACACGTTCTTCGAGATCGAGCTCGACATGGTGGAGCACCGTGCGATCGTGCGCGCGAGCACGGCGCCGGAGGCGCAGACGTTCGAACTGCGCGACGGCCTGTCGGTCGCGGAGTTCTCTGCGTCGCTGCGTGCGGCGCTGGGCCGCGCCGGTATCGACGTGCCGATCATCGCAAAACCCTACGGGTTTCCGGGCCAGGAGACTCCGTTCGCGCAGGACCATGACCACCACGCGTACGACGCCGCGGCGGTACGCCGCTTCTGGACCGCGATCGCGTGGACGACCAGCGTGTTCGAAGAGTTCGCGAGCGAGTTCGCCGGCAAACAAGGCCCGGTGCAGCTGTTCTGGCACGGCTTCGATCTCGCGCTGGGCCGGTATTCCGGCCGCCGCGCGAACGGTCCGCCGAAGACCGATCCCGTGCAGCGCGAAGCGTACTCGCACGAAACGATCGCGTTCGGTTTCTGGCCGGGTGACGCAAACGTCCCCGCACCGTCGTACTACACCTACACGGCGCCCGAGCCGCCGGATCTCACTAGCATCGCGCTCGCGCCTCAGGGCGCATCATGGGTACCGTCAGGCAGCGGCCACATGGGCGTGCTGCCATACGAAATCGTGCGAACGTCGGACGATCCGCGCGCCACGCTACTCGCATTCTTGCGCAGCGGTTACGATGCGGGAACGCGCACGGCGCACTGGGATACCGCCGCACTCGCGCACACGTCTTAGCTCAGCGCGAATCTGCGCACCGCACGATGGGTGGAGAAGCGGTCAGAATCTTCAACTGAGGGTCTACCCTGCGCGGAGTTGTTACGATTTTCCGGTCCTCAAAGGCCGTAACACGAGCCTGGACGTTCATCGCGGCTATCGTTAGTGCGAAGGAACGCCCAGCGCGCTACGGCATCCCTGCGGTGATGGTCGCGGCTTCCTTGGCAAACTGTCTCGCACCGCAGCGCGACAGCGTCGCAAGCACGTCGTTGACGGTGAGTGGCGGGCGGCGCAAAGCCGCGGCTTGCTCTTGCATGACCTCAAGTGTTTCGTTTGGATACACACGCAGGAGGTTCAACAGGAACTCATCCGGCGGTACCACCTCGATCCCGTACGGGTCCACTGCCTTTGCAGGAAAGTCGTCGATGTCGGCCGTTACGATCTGATCGACGCCGCCCCGAACGGCAGCGGCGAGAACATGACGATCTTTCTCGTCGCACGTCATCGACGGGATCAAATCTTCGTATCCGGCGATCTCCCACGCCTTGAAGTGAGTTCGCATTGCGTCGAAACGACGACGGATCTGCCCTTCGTCCGTGCGGTCTTCCACCAAATTGCGAACCGCTTCCTCAAGAATCTCAGCGGTCCAGCGTACGGCACACAGTTCGCGTTGTGCGAGTCGGATGCACGAGTCGAGCAGTGGAATCGAATATATGACGTTCGCGTCGAGGATGACGGTGAAGCGGGGATTTAGCCGTAGTACCCCGCGGCGGCGGACTCGGCCGTGAAATCGTCCATGAACGCCCGGCGAACTTCGTCGCGACGCCGCTTGTACTCGAGGACGTCGCTCAGCATCACACGCCGGTGCCGTCCCGTACGATCGCACGGAATCTCACCTTTATCGAGCAATCGCGTCACGTACTGGCGAGATACGCCTAGGAGGTCGCCGGCCTCCGTCGTGGAGAGGCGGCGTTGAAGCGTTGAAATAACGACTGCATAGCCTTGGCGCAAAATCTGGACGGCGTCCCTGAGTGCGCGACAGAGCGACTCCGGCACCTCCAACGGCTCGGTTTGCGGCCCGGAAAGGCGGAATGTCGTATGCGCCGGCACGTGCGCGAGCGCCGCGTCTAGTGCGTCCAACGCGCTCTGATCTGCCGCGACCGGGTGAATGACGTCCCGAGCTGGGCTCCGTGCTGCCACGTCTTTCTCCTGACGACTGGTCCTCAAGGCAGCAGTATATCGCCAATACGTCCCAAACGCAACTAGAACGACCTATTAGCAACCCACTGCGATAGCTCGGCTCGATAGACGATACAAGTTGCGTCGCGATGATGCTTCTCGTGGCCAGCATTTCAAATACCCGTTTGGACTGCGTCGCGCAGCCGTAATCAAACAGCGCAATCTCGGGGGCGATTGCATTGTTATGCCGCGTACGATGCAGACAGTGCCCCGATACTTCCGATCGATGAATCGTATCGTCGGAATCGCTCGGCTTCAGAAGCGCGGCGCCATCTGCGCTACTTCTTCAGATTGAAGACGCCTGCGGCACGATAGAAGCGCAAGCTCGGCGCGTAGCCGATGCTAGGAACGTTCTCGCCGGCGAGGGCCGCGTAGCGAGGTCGTTGCGTCGTCGTACCGGTTGCGCAGCCGATGACGACTACGGCGGTCGTCAACGCGGTACACCTGGCGATCGGCGCTTATATGATATGCGCCATGGCCTATGCCGTGGATTTCAACACTACCTCGACCGTCGGTCTGGAGTCGTCGCCGGTCGCCGGCGCGCTCGCCGGTCGCCGGCGCGCTCGCCGGTCTGCGAGCGCACGAGGCTCGCTACTTCAAGAACAAGTACGATTACATCTTCACCGTGGAGCCGGCGAGCAGCGCCAAGTCGACCATCGACTGGGTGCACCGGATTCTCAAGGAAGAACGCGACATCGTCATCGCGTCTCGCCCGCTCGAGGCTACTGAATTCGGAGTCGAGAACATCCGAATCGCTTACGGCTTCTACGATAGCGGTCTGTCGATCAACGTGATGTATACCGTCGACGACTCGGGCAGGCGGGCAGTCGGCTTCAAGCTCTCGGAAGGAATGGAAATTCCAGCAGAACTTTCTCGGTTCAAGTTCGCGACGCAGAAGTCGAAGCTGGCCGGTACCGTTCGCGGTTCCTACTTCGTCATAAAGAACGAGTACTGACTTCTCGGACTCGACGCAGAGCGGTTGCTTCGTCGACTCCCTCCGATTCAGCAATGGCATCACCTCGAATCCACCCGGACGTGAGTAATCGTGCCCTGAAGTTGTGAGAGTTCACCACTCAACCGCTTGACGGACGCAGGCGAATCGTGTAACTTTGCGATATAAAGTTATGCAGGGAGAGACTCCGTGCCCAACGTCGTTCTCTCGATCCTTCTCTTTGTCGCGGGCGCCGTGCTGATCGGCAGCGTGGACCTTTCCGCGACCGAGCCGCAGCCGGCCGCCATGCTCATCATCCTCATGACGGCGCTGCTCACGTTCCGCACGCCGTTCCTCGCGCCGCTGTGGCTGGTCGGAATAGCGGCGGCCATCCCGCTCGCATACGTCATCGGCCCGCTGCTCGGCGAGCAGCCGCGCTTGCCGCCCGCGAATCTGTGGTCGACCGCAGTGGCATTGATTCCGGCGGCACTCGGCACGGCGGTCGGTTTCGGCGCGCGGGCGCTAAGCGTCGGCGGAAGCCGCTGATTGCTCGCCGCCCTGCTAGCGCGTGGCAACTAACGCACGGCGAACCGCGCGACCGCGTCCTCGTTCCAGCGCAGCCCAGTACCGGGGCTGTCTGCGGCGCGCAGCATCCCGCCTGACGGTGCGATCGAATCTTCGAGCACCGGCGACGCGAGGTCGAGCCATTCCAAATAGCGCGCTGCCGGCGTCGCGGCGAGCAGGTGCGCGCTGATCTCCGGGAAGAGGTGGCTCGACACGCGCCGCCCGGTCGGCACCGCGAGCGCGGCTGCGTCAAGCCAGCCGGTGACGCCGCCGATCTTCATCACGTCGAGCATCATCTCGTCGCACGCGTCGGCCGCGAGCGAGCGCGCCGCCTCGTTCGGTCCCCACCAGTTCTCGCCGATTTGAATCGGCGTGTCGAGCGCGCGCGCGACCATCGCGTGCGACGCGTCGTCGTCCGCGCGGCACGGCTCCTCGATCCAGCGCAAGCCGAACCGCTCCAGCAGCTTGCCGCGCCGGATCGCTTCGCCGCGGTCGAGGCACTGGTTGTAATCCATCATGATGTCGCACGCGGGCCCGAGCGCGGTACGCACCGCATCGACGAACCGCACGTCGGTCTCCGCGTCCGGCCACCCAAGCTTGAACTTCACCGCCGTAAAACCCGCAGCGGCGCTGCGGTGCGCCTGCGCCACACCCTCCTCCGCGTTCATCATACCGAGGCTGTCATACGCCGCGATCGAGCGCGGTTCGGCGCCGAGCAGCACGCACAGCGGCACGTCGTGCGCCACCGCGAGCGCATCCCACGCGGCCATGTCGATGCCGGCCATCGCCATGCCGGTGAGCCCTTGCGGGCCGAGCAGCCGAAAGCGCGACTGCAACTGCGCGGCGATCGTGCGCGGCGCGAGCGGCAGCCCCGCCACCAGCGGCGCGAGATCTTCGAGCAGCGCGTGCGTCGCGCGCAACGCGAGCGCCGTGTAGCAGAAGAGGTATGCGCGCCCGGTCACGCCGGCGTTCGTCTCGAGATCGATCAGGACGAGCGGTGCGCTGGTTACGGCGCCGCCCGCGGTCAGGAGCGGGCGCGGCAGCGGCACATTCACCGCACGAGCGCGCAGTTCGCGAACGGTGTCGTTCGTGGCGGCGAGCGCGGTCGTCATCGAAAATCGCCTGCGCGGCCGAATGGCATCATGCGCTCAGCATAACAGAAGCGGCCAGGCCCGGGAGCACGGCCGAGAGAGGGGCGGCCGGTTTGGGAAAGGGGGCCGACATGAACGACGATACCAAGCGGTGCGACAACCTCGCTTGCCTCTGCAAGGTTGCCTTGGCCGATGCGGTGTGCAGCCCGTACTGCGACTCGCCCGACGGCCGCGATCCGGCGATCATCACCTGCGGGTGCGGCCATGCGGGCTGCGCCGCGGAGATCGACGAGCAGCTCCACGGCGGCATCGGCAAGGAAACGCTCTGAGCGCGCGATGGCACGCCGCGCGGGATTGAGCATCACCGAACTTCAGGAGCAGATCTTCCAGCGCGAGGGCTTCCGCGTTTCGTTCGAGCGGCTCGGCTCGGTGAAGGACGAGCTCCCACCGTACGATTTCCCCGTCATGGCGCCCAACGGCTGGACCGTGTCGGACTGGAAGCGCCTGCGGCTGGGCGCGTACGTGCTCCTGTTTCGCGGCGTCACGGTGTACCGCGGCGACGACGAACCGATCGCGCGCGACATGAAGCTCGCGCACCTGCGCGACTCGTACTACAAAGCGCGCTACGGCACGCTCGCACCGGACGACGCCCGCCCCGACAACGTCGTCACGATCGAATCCGCACCGTCGAAACGCGCCGCGCGAAAACCCTGAACCCGCCGCGCGATCGAATGCGCGAACGCCTTACATCGGCGATGCGGCCGGGGCCGGCGTCATCATCGAGCTCGACTTGTGATGATGGTGCTTCGAAGGACCGGCCGGCGCCGTCGTTGCGCTTGCATTTACGGATCCGGTACCCGCGGTCTTGGCAGCATGATCGCCGGCGCGATCCGCGTCCGCCTTGCACATATACCGTCCGTGCTTCGTGTTGCCGTAGAACGAGCTGCCTTGCAGGTGGTACGCCTTCGACTTCGTGTTCACCCATACGACGACATCGCCAGGACACGAGATCATAGCGGCTTGCGGCGCGCCCGACGACGCGGCCATCGGCCGGTGCGTCTTGGCGGACGCCGTGAACGGCAAGAGAAGCGCAATCGCGGTAGCCAGCATGGCTGCAGTTCTTATCATATCGCCCTGTAGCGTTTTGCGGCTGCCACCTTCCTGCATGGCGTAAGCAGTCGAGGGGGCAGTTCGTGGACTCAGCAACACGTCGTTTGCGACACCGTGATCCCCTCCGTCGCACCGCACCGTCACGGCGAGACGAGCGCGCTCCACGACGCCGACGCGCTGCGATGCGCGCGCAGCGCCGCCTGCGAGACGCGCACGACGGCACATTCGCTGACCGCGCCCGTGCGACCGCGATAGAATGCCCGCGCGCGTAGGACGACGGGTGACGCGCCCGCGGCAACGGTGAACGGTAGCCGATACGCGCGCGACGACGCCGTGGGCGCTGATCCGTCGGCCGTGTAGCGAATGACCGCGCCGCCCAGCGCCACCCTCAGCGCGACGGTCACCGCCGGCGCAACCGTGGACGCGCGCACCGACTGCAGGTGCGCCGGCACCGCCTCGAAGACCGTCTTGCCGTTGGCTGTAAGGTCGAACGCCGCATTTGGCACGCGGAACGGATATTCGTGCGCATCGAGCCATGCGAGCTGCGCGGGCAACCGCGCGAGGAACGAACTCCAGCTCTTGCGCGACCGCACCGTCCAGGCGTTCTCCGCGAGCGCGAGCTCGCGCGGCAGCGTCATGTAGAAGAGGTGATCCGGCGTGGCGATGCGTTCGGTCCAGACGTTCGCTTGCGCACCAATCACATGTGCGCTCGCCGAAGCACTGAGCCCGCGCGGCAGGACGCCGGTGTCGTAGACTTGTTCTAGCGTCGCCACGTGCGGGGCGCCGCGCGGCTCTTGCGCCGGATCGCCTTGCACGCTGTCGAAATGCAGCGCGTCCGCCGCGAGCACGACGTCGTTGCCATGTGCCGCTGCCGCCGCCGCGCGTTTCGGCGACGTCCACACGGTGAGCAGCGCGCGTGGGGAAAGCTGCGGCGTCAGCACGTCGTCCCAGCCGGCAAACCGCCGCCCGCGCGATTCCACGAATCGTTCCAACTCGGCGGTGAAGCGCGGTTGCGAAGCGAGCACCGGCGGCGGAACCTCGTCGCCGCCCGCATGCACGTACGGCGACGGAAAGTCCGCCATCGCTTCGTCCAGCAGGGTTCGCGCGAAGGCCGCGCCGGCGACATTCGTGCACAGCGTCTCGTGCGCGCACGCCAGCCGTGGATACGCGCGCAGCGCGGCCGTGGTGTGCCCGGGCAGGTCGATCTCCGGCACGACGGTGACGTACCGCTGCGCCGCGTAGGCCACGATGCGCCGCACGTCGGCGCGCGAGTAGTGCGCGACGCCTGCGGTGAGCGCGGGATACCGGCTGCTCTCCAGTCGCCACGCCTGGTCGTCGGTGAGATGCCAGTGGAACACGTTGAGCTTGTAGTGCGCGGCAACGTCGATGTACCGCTCGACCACCGCTACGGAAAAGAAGTGCCGCGCGACGTCGAGGTGGATTCCGCGCCATCGATAGGCGGGCCGGTCCACGATCTCCACGACGCGCGAGCTGAAGCGCCCACCGATCCGCGTCGAAAGCTGCTGAAGCGTCTGCAGCGCGTAGAACAACCCCCGCGCGGTGCTCGCGCGCATCGACACGCCGTGCCGCCCCACCACGAGGACGTAGCCCTCGCTGCCGATCCTGCGTTCCGATCCACTTGCGGTCAAGACGACGTGGCAGCGCCCACGCGGCCCGACAACCGTCGCGGCCACGCCGTTCGCGGCGAGGTACGCTCGCAGCAACGCAGCGACGGCGCGCTCATCGGGCGTCGCCGCCCCAATCCGCACACCGTTCACCGGCCACGCGAATGCCTCATTATAAGCGCGAACCCGCAACGGCAGCGGCACGACCGCCAATGCAGGTCCGACATTCAGCCGGATGATCTGGTGCGGTACGCTGGCCCGAGCGCTCACGCACCCGCCGAACATCACGATCAAACCGCCCGCGACGATCGCTCGAACGAAACTCCACGTCGACCGCGCTCTTCCCGCAATGCCGCCGGAGGCTACGTGCTTTCCGGCCATGATTGATTCAAGAGCCGCCTGAGCGAGAGAAGAGGTCGTCGCCATAGTGCAATGTCATAGCTCGCGTTGTTCGCAACGTCATCCTTCCAAATGACACCACAAAGCTATGAAAAACGAAGAGTTCACACCCCTCATCGACCGCCTCGACAAGGCCTCCATCACCCTTCGCGACGCCGGCGCTTTGCTCCAGTCGATCGCACGGCGCTACTACTTAGTCTATGCATATGCCGTCCAGGCCGCTGAGAAACACGACGTAGTCTTTCGCCGAGGAGCGAGAGCCGATGACGATCGCCGGATCTCACACCAGGCACTTCCGGACCTAATCATAGCCCTCTACGCGGCAAGAAACAGCGGCCCAGTCCTCGGCGGCGGCCCCGGCGTCACTCGAGCCGGGCGGCTCCCCGACGGACTCGCATACAAATACGTCGACCAGCTTCAGAAAGATCGCAAGTACGCCGACTACGGGTACATCCATACGGTCGAGCCGTACGACGAAGCCGTAGCGGACGAACGCCTCAAGCGGGCGAATCATGTGATCGAGGATTTGAGGAGCTTGCTATGACCGCCACAGCCGAGCTGCGCGACGCCGTCGAAGAAACCGCCGGAGGCCTAAGGGCCGCTCATGCATTCTTCCTAGCCGGCTTGGCCGCCATCGTCGGAGACATGCGCGGGTTGACCGTCGGTGACGACGAGTTCGATTATTTCATCCGGATCCCGTCGTCTGACCTCGACGAAACCGGTCAGCGCATCTCGGAACTTCAATTCACGGTCAGGGAGCGCTTCGGGATCGGAGTGACGGCTCTCCCTATCACAATCTCCCGATGACGTAGCGGATAAGCGTAGCCGAGGCCGCCGACGGAGAAGGACCCTCCCGTCGCGAAGTCTGCCGGATGACGGCGATGCGGGACGGTAAGCACTTTCGCGCGTGCAACTTGTGCGAGGCGATCTGCGGCCTAGAGATCACGGTTGCGAACGGGGCGATCACCGACCTGCGCGGCGATCCGCTCGATCCGTTGTCGCACGGCCACATCTGCCCCAAGGGCAACGCGCTCATCGACCTCCACGCCGATCCCGACCGGCTCAAGACGCCGCTCCAGCGCACCGGGGACCGCTGGGAGCCGATCGGCTGGGACGACGCGTTCGACCTCGTCACGGAACGCCTGAAGGCGATCGTCGCCGAGCACGGCGACGACTCCGTCGCGATCTACCTCGGCAACCCCAACGTGCACAACAGCGGCACGCTGCTGAGCGCGGGCGGTTTCTTGCGCGCGTTCCGCACGCGCAACCGCTTCAGCGCGACGAGCGTCGACCAGCTGCCGCACCACCGCGCGGCCGTTGAGATGTTCGGCCACCCGCTGATGATCCCGATCCCCGACGTCGACCGCACCGACTATTTTCTCGTCATGGGCGCCAACCCGCTGGCATCCAACGGCAGCATCATGACCGCGCCGGGCATGCGCTCGCGGATCAAAGCCGTGCAGGCGCGCGGCGGCCGCGTCGTCGTGATCGATCCGCGCCGGACGGAGACAGGCGACGTCGCGGACGAGCACCATTTCATCCGCCCCGGCGCCGACGCGATGCTGCTGCTCGCGATCGTCGATGCGATCTTCGAGTCCGGCAGCGCCGATCTGGGCCGGCTCGCGGCGTTCACCGACGGCGCCGATGAGCTGCGCGCCGCGGCACGCGCGTTTCCGGCGCAGCGCGTCGCCGCGCGCACGGGGATCGCGGAGGAGACGATCCGCCGCATCGCGCGCGAGTTCGCCGCCGCGGAGCGCGCGGTGGCGTACGGCCGCATCGGCCTGTCGACGCAGTCGTTCGGCGGATTGTGCCAATGGCTGATCAACGCGCTCAACGCGATCACCGGCAACCTCGACGAGCCCGGCGGGATGATGTGGCCGCGCCCGGCGTACGACCTGCTGCAGCACGCCGAACGTGGCGGCGCGTACGTCGGCCGCTGGCGCTCGCGGGTGCGCGAGCTGCCGGAGTTCGACGGCGAGCTTCCCGTCGCGACCATGGCCGACGAGATGCTCACCCCCGGGCCCGGCCAAGTGCGCGCGCTGATCACGGTCGCCGGAAACCCGGTGCTGTCGACACCCAACGGCACGAAGCTCGACGCGGCGCTGAGCGCACTCGAGTTCATGGTGTGCGTCGACCCGTACGTGAACGAAACGACACGCCACGCCGACGTGATTTTGCCGCCGGCGACCGGTCTGGAAGTCGAGCACTACGACGTGATCTTCCACCACTTCGCGGTGCGCAACACCGCGCGCTACAGCGAACCGCTGTTCGACATCACGGCCGAGCAGCGCTACGACTGGCAGATCTTCGAAGCACTGCGCGCGCGCATGACGGGCAAGGCCGGCAAGAGCCCGCGCGAGCGGCTCGACGCCGGCCTGCGGGAAGGTGCGTACCATACGAGCCTGGACGAGCTGCGCGCGCAGCCGCACGGCGTCGACTACGGCCCGATGCAGCCATCGCTGCCGGATCGCCTGCTCACCGCGGACGCGCGCGTCAAGCTCGCGCCGCCCGCGTTCGTCGCGGATCTCGCGCGGCTCGAAACCGAGCTGGCCGCACCCGTGCCGGACCTGGTGCTGATCGGCCGCCGCCAGCTGCGCAGCAACAACTCCTGGATGCACAACGCCCCGCGCCTGATGCGCGGCCCGGACCGCTGCACGCTGATGATCAACCCCCACGACGCGCACGCGCGCGGCATCGCAAACGGCGACAGCGTGGAGATTCGCTCCGCGGTCGGCGCGATCACGGTCCCAGCGGAGCTGACCGACGCGCTGATGCCGGGCGTGGTGAGCCTACCGCACGGCTTCGGCCACGCCCGCGCGGGCGTCGGCCAAACGCTGGCAGCGCAAAAACCGGGTGCGAGCTACAACGACCTCGCCGACCCCGACCGCCTCGACGAGCTCACCGGCAACGCGGCCCTAAGCGGCGTCCCGGTCGAAGTCCGCCGCGCCGCCGCCGAAGCGGTCACGCCGCAAACGCTCGCCGAAACGGCCGTTGTCATGGCATCGTCGTGAACTCGCGCATGTCACCCTGAGCTTGTCGACTGATCCGCTACATCGACGGCGTGAAGCTCAGCGTCTTCACCAAGAACGCGAACCTGTCCGCGACCTCGTCGACGATCTTGTCGGTCGGTCGGCCCGCCCCGTGGCCCGCTTTGGACTCGACGCGCAACAGCACCGGCGCGTCGCCGGCTTGCGCGTGCTGCAGGGCGGCGGCGAACTTGAACGAGTGCGCCGGGTACACGCGGTCGTCGTGGTCCGACGTCATGACGAGCGTCGGAGGATACACCGTGCCGTCTTTGACGTTATGGTACGGCGAGTACGCGTACAGATATTTGAATTGATCCGCCGACGCTTCGGCGGAGCCGTAGTCCGTCACCCACGCCTTGCCGACGGTGAACTTCTGGAAGCGCAGCATGTCGAGCACGCCCACTTCGGGGATGGCCGCGCCGAACAGGTCGGGTCGCTCGGTGATCGCCGCGCCCACGAGCAGCCCGCCGTTGGAGCCGCCGTTCGCCGCAAGCTTGGGCGTCGAGGTGATCTTCTTGTCGATGAGCATCTGTGCCGCCGCGATGAAGTCGTCGAACACGTGCTGCTTGTTGGCGAGCCTGCCCGCGTCGTGCCACGCATCGCCGTACTCCGCGCCGCCGCGCAGCGTCGCCACGGCGTACGCGCCGCCCATCTGCAGCCACATCGCCGTCGACGTCGAGAAGCCGGGGGTGATCGAGATGTTGAACCCGCCGTAGCCGTAGAGAATCGTCGGCGTCGAGCCGTCGAGCGGCATGTCTTTGCGGTGCGTCACGAACACGGGGATGCGCGTGCCGTCCTTCGAGGTCGTGAAAATCTGCTCGGTCACGAACGCGCTCGGTTCGAATGCGACCTTCGGCCGGATCGCGACCGTGCTCTTGCCGGTGTGCGTATCGTAACGGTAGATCGTGGTGGGGAACGTGTACGACGTGAAGCCGTAGTACACGATGCGATCGCTGCGATGCCCGCCCGGCTCACCGCCGCTGCCGATCCCCGGCAGATCGATCGAACCCGCCGGCTTGCCGTCAAGCGCGTAGATTTTCACGAGCGAGTGCGCGTCGTGCAGGTACGCAATGTAGAAGCGGTTGCCTAGCAGCGACACGCCTTCGATCGCGTCGGCGGACTGCGGGACGATGTCGTGCAGCGTGTGCGACGGGTCGTTGAGGTCCAGCCACGTCAGGCGACCGCGGGGTGCGTTCAGGTTGGTCTGGACGTACACGCGCGTCCCGTCGTCGCCCACGGGGTTATAGCTCACGTTCGGATCGAGCGCGAACACCTGCTTGAACGCCGACTCGGGCTCGCCGGCGCGCTTCCACGACAAGCTGTTGCCGTCGCCCTTGGAGAGATACATGTAATCGTAGCGCTGGTCGTCCGTGCGGCCGATGCCGATGAACTGATCGGGCTTGGCGGTGTAGACGAGCCGGTCCGCGGACTGCGGCGTCCCCAGCTTGTGGAAGTACAGCTTCTGCGCACCGAGCGCGCTCAGCGTGGCGTTGCCCGCGCCGGGCTGGGGCGGGTCGTACGCTTCGTAGTAGAAGCCGCGGTTGCCCGTCCACGCGGCGCCGGAGAACTTGCTCCACCGGATCGTGTCCGGCAGATCGATGCCGGTGGCGACGTTCTTGACGTGCCACGTCTGCCAGTCGGCGCCCGACGATTGCGTCGAATACGCCATCAAGCTGCCGTCGTGCGTGAACGACTGGCCCGCGAGCGCGACCGTGCCGTCGGCGGCGAGCTTGTTCGGGTCGAGCAGCACGCGCGGCGTCCCGTTCTCCCCGCGGCGCACGTACTGCACGCTCTGGTTCTGCAGGCCGGTATTGCGAGAGAAGAACCACCACCGGCCCTGGTGATACGGTGCGCTGACCTTCTCGAAGTCGATGAGCTTGCGGTACGCGGCTTTGATCGCCGCGCGCTGCGGGATCGCGTCGAGGTACGCGCGCGTCAGGTCGCCTTCCGCTTTCACCCAGGCGGTGGTCTGCGGCGCGTCCACGTCCTCCATCCAACGATACGGATCCGCGACGGCCGTACCGTAGAAAGTGTCCGATACGGCGCCGCGCGGCGCGTCCGGGTAGGCGAGCTTGGCGCCCGCCGCCAGGACGGGGGGCGCGGCCAGCAGCACCGCTGCGATGGTGATGAAGAGACGTCGCATCGGGCGCCTCTTCTCCGTATTAAACCGGAGGCGCCTGCACCCCGTGGGCAAAGGCTTCCAAACGCATCCGGTCGATCGCGCGAACGCGCCCGCGGTCGAGTTGGACGGCCGCCGCGTTCTTGAGCCGGATCAGCGCCCGCGCCGCCATGTCGCGCACGGTGCCCGCGGCCGCCGCGATCTGGGCCTGCGACAGGTTCTCGACCCCGGGCAAGCCGGGCGCCATGCCCGTGGTGGCCGGCGCGTACGACATCAAGAACTTCGCGACGCGCTGAAGCACGTGGGCGAACGCCAAGTCGGCAATGGTGTCGATGGAACGCCGCCGCGCTTGCGACGACGCGGCGAGAAACCCGAGCGCGAGCTCGCTATCGTTGCGCACCGCGTGCAGCACGGCTTCGGACGGCACGAGCACGATCGTGCAGTCGGTGAGCGACTCGGCCCGCGTCGTCGCGCCGCCGCCGTCGAACGTCCCCGACTCGTTGAGCGGGTCGTGCGTGAGGCGCTCGCCCAGCGCGTGCGTCTTGCCGTCGGGTGAGAGCAGCGTGTACACCACTTTGCCGCTGCGCACGAACCCGAGGTACGGCCAGATCTCGCCTTCGTCGAAGATCGTCTCGCCGGTGCGATAGGACCGTTCGGTTGCGACCGCGGCGAGCTCGTTGATCGTCGACTGCTTCGCGTTGGCGAACGGTGCGGTGTGCGACAGGAACGTCGCCGTGTCCGCGCGCTCGTCGATGCGCTCGAGGCGGATCGTCCAGCGGCCGCTGCCCAAGTTGCGCGCGTCCCACGAGAAGCGCCCGGGCCGGTACTGTTGGAACTCGTTGCGCAGCGAGCGCGGGTCGCTCTCCTCGTTGAGCTCGAGGATACCGCCGACCGGCAGCTTATCGAACGTTTCGAAGATCCGCGCGCTTCGGTTGGTCGCAGGAAGGGTGCGTGCGTCGATGGAGGCCGACGCCGCACGGCTCGTTGGCATCGTGCGTGGGATGCGTCGCAGGGGGCGGTTTCCCTGCGACGGAACCGGCCGGTCGATGCAACCCCTGCGCCGCCGGCTCGCGCGCGCGCTCGACGTCCTCGCCATCATCGTCGTCCTCGCCGCGGTCGTCCGATTCGCCGTCCTGCCGCGCCTCCACCGCGACGTCGTGCAGGCGCCGCCCGTCTCGCTTGCGACCCTCGACGGCGGCCGGTACGACCTCGCACGCCGCCGCGGCCGCCTGGTGTTCCTCGACTTCTGGGCCACCTGGTGCGGCCCGTGCAAGGACTCCATCCCGCTGGTCCAGCGGTTTCGCCGGTCTCATCCCGGCGTCGACGTCGTCTCGGTCGACGCCGGCGAACCCGCGTGGCTCGCACGGCAATACGCCGCCAAGCTGAACATGCAAGACGTCGTCCTAGACCCGGACATGATCGTCACCCACGCCTTCGGCGTCAGCGGCTACCCCACGCTGGTGGCGATCGACGGCACCGGCCGCGTCCGCGCCCGCTGGACCGGCTTCGACCCGGACATCGAGCAAGCAATGGCCGAGGCCGTCGTGGCGTACGGGAGCGCCCGCAGCACGGCCAAGCTGTAGGCCTACCGGCCCGTGAAGTCGGCTTTGCGCTTGTCGAGGAAGGCGCGCGAACCTTCTTTGAAATCGTCCGTCGTCACGCACTGACCGAACAGCAGCGCTTCGAGCGCGAGCGCATCGTCGAGCGGCAACGACGCGCCTTCTGTGATCGCACGCTTCGTTGCCGCGATCGCCAGCGGCGCCTTCGCGGCGATCAGCGCCGCGATGCGCTGCGCCTCGGCGAGCAGGCCGTCGAGCGGGACGACCTTTTGCACGAGTCCAATGCGCAGCGCTTCCGGCGCGTCGACCATCTCGCCTGTGAGGCACATGTACATCGCGGCGCCTTCGCCGAGCAGACGCGTAGTGCGCTGCGTGCCGCCGTAGCCGGGCAGGATGCCGAGGTTCACCTCGGGCTGGCCGAACTTCGCGTTCTCGCTCGCGACGCGAATGTCGCACGCGAGCGCGAGCTCGCAGCCGCCGCCCAGCGCGAAGCCGTTGACCGCCGCGATCACGGGGACGCGCAGCCGTTCGAGCGCGCGCGTGAGCGCCTGGCCCTTGCGCGCCTGCGCCTCACCGGCGCGCGCGCTGGCAGCGCGTTGAGCTCGCCGATGTCGGCGCCGGCGGCGAACGCCTTCGGGCCCGCGCCGGTGAGGATCACTGCCCGCAGCGCGTCGTCGGCGCCGAGCTGCGCGAACGCGGCGGACAGCTCGTCGAGCATCTGAAGGTTAAGGGCATTTAAGACATTCGGGCGGTTCAGCGTCACCGTCGCGACGGCGCCGGCGTGCTCGACGAGGATGGTTTGCATGGCGGGGCCCCGCGTACCACGGGCTGTTCGCTGCGCCCTCCCTCTGCTATGGTGAGGATGCCATGCGAACCGCCTACCACCAGGCGCTGGAGAACACGCGCCTCGACGTCGTCCGGTTGGGCGCGCTCGTCTCCGACGCCATCCGCTCCGCGATGCAAGCGCTCGAGCGGCGTGACGTCATTCTCGCCGGTCACGTCGTCGCCGGTGACGACGAGATCGACGACACGCGGCGCCGCGTCGAGACTTCGTGCATCGAGCTGATCTGGAAGCAGCAGCCGGTGGCCGGCGAGCTACGCCACATCGCCGGCATGCTCCAGATCGTCACCGACCTCGAGCGGATCGGCGACTATGCGGTCGACATCGCGAAGAATGCGATCAAGCTGTCGGACGTGGCGGTCCGGCCGGCGAGCGTCGAGGTGGGCCGCATCGCGAACCTGGCCTACGAGATGCTGCAGGACGTGATGCGTGCCTACCGCGAGGGAGACGCCGCGCTCGCGGACGACGTTATCGAGCGGGACGACGAAGTCGACACCCTCTACCGCAACGGCATCGAGGCCCTCCAGGCTGAGATGCAGCGCGATCCGGGTACGGTACCGGCAGGCACCCTCTTGCTCTTCGTGGTCTCCATCGTCGAGCGCGTGGGCGACCGGGCCCAGAACATCGCGTGGCACACCAAGGACGTTTACTCGTGAAAAAGCTTCTGACCGCCCTCAGCCTCACGCTCGCGCTGGCCGCATCGCTCGCGCCGGCGCAGGCCGCCGACACCACGGTGGCCCTCACCCTCGACGGCCGTCCGGTCGACACGCGCGGGCCCAGCGCGATCCGCCACGGCGGCGTCGTGTACGGCAACGTCGTCAACTTGGTCAAGTCGTTCGACGGGCTGCTCACGTTCCAAGGCAACGCGGTCGTGGTGACCATCCACGGGGTGACCGGCCGCTTCACCGAAGGCAGCCGCACCGCGCTCATCAACGACGGAGCCGTCACGATGCCGGGCCGCACGTTCCGCAGCAACGGCGACCTCTACGTGCCGCTCGACACGTTCATCACGCGCGTCGCCAAAGCAAAGCTTCGGCTGAACGCGGCGCAGACGCAGGCGGACATCGTCGTCAACAGCCCGACTTGATCGCCGCGTCCGCGCCGCTGGCGCACGACGCATTCGCGCTCGCGCCCGGGCTCGTCTACGTCAACCACGCCGCGGTCGGTGTGCTGCCGGTCGCGACGCGCGACGCCGTGCACGCCATGGTCGACGATCACGCTGCGCGCGGCGTGCTCGGCACCGCGTCGCGCGAACTGGCGATGCCCGCGTACCGCGGCCGCATCGCGGCGCTCATCGGCGGCCGTGGCGAGGAGATCGCCGTGCTGCGCAACACGAGCGACGGCGCGACCGTCATCGCGCAGGGGCTCGACCTCGGCCCCGGCGACGAGGTGATCAGCGGAGCGAACGAGTTCGGTGCGAACGCCTATCCGTGGCTCGCGCTGCGCGAGCGCGGCGTCACGGTGACGCTGATCGATGCGCCGCGCGAGCGCATGACGCCCGACGTTTTGCTGCGGCGCATGTCCTCGCGCACCAAGGTGGTGGCGGTGTCGTGGGTGACGTTCGACGACGGTTACCGCCACGATCTCGCCGCGCTTGCGGAGGTCGCGCACGCGCACGGCGCGCTGTTCGTCGTCGATGCGATCCAGGGGCTGGGCGCGTTCCCGCTCGACGTGCACGCAACCGGCGTCGACGCGGTGTACGCGGGCGGCGCGAAATGGCTGATGGCGCTGCAGGGCGTGAGCTTCTTATGGCTGCGCGCGAGCTTGCTCGACCGCGTGGCACTGCGCATGCCCGGCTGGCGCTCCGTCGCCGACATGTGGAACTTCCTGGACTACGCGCAAGGCCCCGCCCCGGACGCATCGCGCTACGAAGGCGGCACGCCGAACTTCTTGGGCGCACTGTCGCTATCGACGTCGATCGGCGTGCTCGCGGACGCCGGCATCGACCGCATCGCGGCGCATGTGCTCGCGCTGACGGACCGGCTCGCCGAAGGGCTCGAGTCGCGCGGCTACACGATCGCCGGTGACCGCTCGCGCGACGACGTCAAATCCGGCATCGTGCTGTTCCACCGCGACGGCACCGACCCGATGGCGCTCGGCCGAACGCTGCAAAAAGACCACGGCATCGTCACGACATACCGCCCAACGGGCATCCGCATCGCCCCACACGGCCACAACACGACCGAAGACATCGACGCAATCCTCGCCGCACTACCGTAGCGCCACGAGGATTCGAGGCGTGCTACTTGCCGCCGCCGCCCGACGTCGCGAAGATTCCGGCGAACAGGTTGATCACCATGCCGACGATCACCGAGTTGTATGCGAACGAGATGATCGAGTGCACCATCACCTCGCGGCGCACACGCGTCTCGGTGACCTGCGGATCGGACACCGCGAACGACGTGCCGATGCAGAAGGAGAAGTACGCGAAATCGTAGTCCGACGGGTCTTCCGTGCCGGGGAAGTTGAAGCCACCGGGTTCACCGTCTTGATCCTCGTCGAACCAGAAGAGGTGCGCGTAGCGAAACGTGTACACGGTGTGCACCACGAACCAGCCCGCCACGATCGCGAGGACGCCGAGAAAGTACGCCTCCCACTTTTCGACGTCGTTGCGGACGTGCGGCCCGTGGCCGATGATCGCGATCGCCGCGACGAGGCCCACGACGACCGTGCCGAACACCATGAGCGATACCAAGTTGCGGCCGGGGTCGTCGAGCGCGGCGCGCGCACGCGTGAGCTTCGGATCCGCATGCAGCCCGACGAGCCAGAAGAAACCCAGTAGCGTGAGAAGCGCGGCGTCGTACGCCGCGACGAAGCGCGTCGCGCCGCTGAGCCAGGTCGGTACGACGAAATAGACCACGAGGCCGACGAGCGCGGCCGTACCGAACGACTTGAGGCGGTGGCGGCCGAGCAGCCAACGCGCCCCCGCGGTGTCGGCGGTGTCGGCGGTGCTCAGAAGCCGTCGTCCGCGATCCGGCATGACGCCATGATCGCATCGCTCATCCCGTGGATGAGCCGCTTGTCCGCGGGCGCCACGGTGGCGAGGATGCCGCCGAGCCGCGTCTCGTCGCCGATGACGAAGTAGTACGGGCACAGCCGCACACGGCCGTCCATCTCTTTCATCTCGCCGCTCGACGCCGAGAGGAACGGCACGCGCACGCGCTTGCCTTTGTGAAATCGCTGCAAGATGTAGGGCGTATGGTCGAACGATGCGAGCGCTTGGCGCAGCGATTCTTTCCACTTGTCGCGGGTGAGGTCGTTGGCGACCTTCACGCCTTTGGAGCCCCACGCGAGCTCGCTGAAACCGGACGGCTTGAGCACGTAGTCGCGCTCGCTCTTGCCGAGGTCCTCGAGCTGCGACCAGTCGTGCACCGGCGCGCCGTTGGCGGTGAGGTCGACGACCGCGGCTTGCCACGGCAACGGGCGCGGATCGATGATCCACGTGCGCGGGAAGATGCCCAGCAGACGTTCGTCGACCGCCGGACCGAGCTCGCCGCGCCAGTACGAGCGCAGCCCCGGGTGGTGGAACAGCGCGAACGTGAGCTTCTCTTCGAAGTGCGCTTTGGGCGGCGGCGTGATCCGCACGCGGTTGTGGCGCGCCGCGTACAAGATCAGCTCTTGCTTGGAGATGTTGAGCAGGTCGAACAGCTCGAAGTTGCGGTACAGGACGTCGATCTTCGCTTCGCGGCCGTCGTCGCGGCGCACGAACAGCGCCTCTTCGGTGAACACGACGTCCGCGGGCGCGCACACGATCACGTCGGCCGCGCCGAGCGCGTTCACGCGCGACGCGAGCCACGTCATTTCGGGGCGGTAGTCCGCCGACTCCGCGCTCACGACGACCGCGACCGTGGGGTGCTCCTTCGCGGCAACCGAGGCGAGCATCTCGCCGAAGCGCTGCGGGATCCCGTCGCGCCCGCCGATGCTGTCGGAGCCGATCTCGCAGTACGTTTGCGCGAGCGCCCCGGTGAAGCCCATCCCGCCCGGCACGCTGTCGAGCTCGCTGGCAATGTACTGGCCTTCTTCGGTGAGGATCAGGTCGGGCCGGATGACGCGCGGGACGTCTTGCTTGAAGCGGTTCTGCCGCGCGAGTTTGACGATCTGCTCGGGTTTGCCGCGGTCGAGCTCCTCGGCGATGAACGCGGGCGCGGTGCCGCGCGCGCTGCGGAGGTAGAGCGCGTTGAGCGCTCGGTAGAAGGCGAGCAGATCGTTGCCAAGCGACTCGATCGCCGCGACGGTCGTGGGCGCCAGCGGGAACGGCTCGGACGAGACGCGCCACGCGACGTTGCTGGTGTCACCTTCGGCAACGCGGAAGAGACCGGGCGGCAGGTGGTCCGTGACGTACCGGGCGCGACTTGCCGCGTCGAGCTCCGGGGCCACGCTGGTACAGGACATCAGGAGCGTCGACACCGCATTTCTGTGCCCTAGAACCGGTCCGCCGCCGCACGGTTGCGCGGCGCGGCGGGTCTACTTGAGCGGGACCGCGCCCGGCAGGAGCAGCGCGTGCTCGATGATCACGCCCGCGTCCTTGTACGCCAGCGTCATGTGCAGCGTGAACGGCAGCCCGAGCGGCGTGAGCGACACGTCGTCGACGGCGCGCGACGCCGCGGCGCCCTTGAGGACCTCGATCGAGGTGCCGTGGTTGAAGGACGTGGTCGCGTTCTTGAACGTCTCCGTGACGGCGACGGTCTTGCCGCTGTCGGGCGCGCCGGCGCACACGGTCACGGTGACGGACTGGCCGCCGACCGGGAACGTCTCGTGCGAGCACCGCTGGGCGGGCTGGCCGAGCGCGGGAACGATGCTCGCGGCGAAGAGCGCGAGGACCACGACGGAGGGGCGAGACGCTCGCCACAGGGGGCCACGAGATGGCCGCAAGGTGCCCATGTGCCGTCAACGTATTCGACGGGTCGGCCGTTGCGCATCCGTCGGGTCCCCCAAGGGTATCGTACCGGCCGAAGATATCTGAAGAATGCCGCCTGCACCAACCATCGACCTCATCGCGCTCGACCTCGACGGAACGCTTCTCGCGCCGGACGAGACGATCAGCGCGCGCAATCGAGCCGCCATCAAGGACGCGCTCCTGGCCGGGACCCGCGTGGTCCTGGTGACCGGACGAGGCGTCGACACGCCCATCCGCGTGTCCAAGGAGCTCGGGCTGAACCTGCCCGTGATCTGCTGCCACGGCGCGCTGACCAAGGACTTCGGCGCCAACCGGACGCTGGAGCACGTCCCCGTCCCGCTGCAGTACGCCAAGGACATGGTGCTGTTCGCCGAGCGCGAAGGGCTGGCGATCGCGGTGTACGTCGGCGAGGCGTTCTACCGCCTGCAGGGCTCGCAGATTTACATGGACGACATGCGCGGTCCGGGCTGGCACGAAGCGCCGTCGCTCGCGGAGATTCTTACCGAGGCGCCCACGTTCATCCGCTTCTTGGGCAGCGAGTCGGTGGAGCGCATGCAGCGAGAGTTCGGCGATTTGCCGCTCAGCTTTCGCTACGAAACGTGGCTCGACTTCGTCGAGTGCGCGGTGCTCAACCGCAACGCCAGCAAGAAGAACGCGCTCGCACAGCTGTGTGCGGACTTCGGCGTGCCGTCGGAGCGCGTGCTCGCGATCGGCGATTCGCGCAACGACGTGCCGATGATGCGCTGGGCCGGCGTCGGCGTCGCGATGGGCAACGCGCTTCCCGAGGTGCGCCAGAGCGTTCGCTACGTCACGGCACCCAACGACCGCGACGGCGTCGCGCTCGCGATCGAGCGCTTCTGCCCGCCCAGCGCGCGCAAGTCCGCCTGACGATGCAGCCCGCGGCACCCACGCCCGAATACGAGAACGAGCTGCGCACGCTGCTCGCGCAGCGCGATTGGGAAGCGCTGCGCGACTTCACCCGCAAGCACAACCAGATCCCCGACGACGTGTACGGCCAAGACCGGCACTTCTGGGAGGTGTTGCTGCACAAGCTCACCTGCAACCGCATCGATCTGCTCGGCCTGCACGACGACTCGCGCGCGTGGCTCAAGGAGCGCGGCTACACCACCGACATCGGTGGCGTGTGACGGCGCGCGTGCTCGCGTTCGCACGGTTGCGCGAGCTGCTCGGCTTCGGCGAGCGGCGCGTCGACGTCCCGGACGGCGCGACGCTCGACAGCGTGTGGGCGCAGCTCGCCGCCGATAACACGCAGCTCGCCGCACTGCGTGCTTCGACGCGCTTCGCGCGCAACGGCGAGCTCGCCGGAGGCAGTACCGCCGTGCGCGACGGCGACGAGATCGCACTGCTGCCGCCCGTCGGCGGCGGATGATCGGCCTTTCCGCTGCGCCGCTCGACGCGCAAGCGCTCGTGCGCGCGGTGCGGACCGATGCGCACGGCGCCGTCGTGACGTTCCTGGGCACGACGCGCGAGACGTCGCCGGACGATCCACGGCCCGTCGCGGCGCTGGAGTACGAAGCATACGACGCGATGGCCGTTGCGGAGATGGAGCGGATCGCCGCGGAGACGCGCGAGCGCTTCGGCCCGCTCGGCATCGCGCTGATGCACCGCACCGGGCGGGTGGCGCTGGGCGAGCCGTCGGTCGCCGTGGTCGTCGCCGCGCCGCATCGCGGCAAGGCGTTCGACGCGTGCCGCTACGCGATCGACGCGCTCAAGTCACGCGTCGAAGTGTGGAAGCGCGAGGTCTACCGCGACGGCGGCGGCGCGTGGATCGCGAACACGCCGCCGTGAACGTCTCGCTGCACCGCGTCGATGCGGGGTTCAATCAGGTCGCGGTGCTCGAGTACGAGCCGCGGCGCGCGCGCGGCGTGACGATCGTCGCGGGCCACGGCTATTCCAGCTCAAAGCAAAATCTCGACGGGCTGTGCGCGTTTCTGGCCAGCCACGGCTTCGGCGTGTACTCGCTCGATTTTCCCGGTCACAAACTGGGTGCGAGCGGCGGGCGGCTGCGCAGCGCATTCGATCTGTTCGACGCGATGGAAGCGGTAGTGCATTTCGCGCGCGAGCGCGGTGCGAGCACCGTGTACGCGCTGGGTCACAGCATGGGCGCGACGACGGCGCTGTGCGTGGCCGGCCGCGATCCGTCGATGGCCGGCGCGGTGTCGATCGCGACCGGCTACGGTCGGCCGACGGTGCTCGATGCGCTTGCGGCGCGCGGCGTCGTCGACTTGCGCTCGTCGTACGTCGACGGGCTGACGCTGCAAGAGATCGCGCACGAGTGGCAGCCGCTGGTGGATGAGGCACTGCCCGCGCTTGCGGGCCGCCCGGTCTTGTTCATCGCCGCCGAGCGCGACGGGATGGTCTCCCGCACGTCCGTGACCGAGCTGTACGACCACGCCTTCGAGCCCAAGACGCTCGCGACCGTCGCGAGCGACCACACCTTCGCGGGCGACAACAGCCGCACGGCCGTGCTGCAATGGCTCAACGCGCTCCACCCGCGCGCTGCCACCGCGCCGCCGCGGGCCGCGGACGCAACCCCGCTGATCGACGCGCCGCTCTAACCGCACGATGGCGACCATGGCCGGGCGCGGCGATTTGCGGCGCTACAGCCGGCATCTTCTGATCCCCGAAGTCGGGCTCGCGGGGCAGGAGCGGCTCACGCAAGCGCGCGTGCTCGTCATCGGAGCGGGCGGGCTCGGTTCGCCCGTGCTCGCGTACCTCGCGGCGGCAGGCGTCGGGCGCATCGTCGTCGTCGACGACGACACCATCGACGTGACGAACCTGCAGCGCCAGATTTTGTACGACACCGCCGACGTCGGCGCGCCCAAGGCGCACCGCGCCGCGGAGCGGTTGCGCGCGCTCAACCCGCAGATCGCGATCGACGCGCTGGCGACGCGCTTCGATGCGAGCAACGCGCGCGATCTGGTGCGGCTGGTCGACGTCGTCGTCGACGGCAGCGATACGTTCTCGACGCGCTATCTCGTCAACGACGCGTGCGTGCTCGAAGGCAAGCCCGACGTGCACGGCGCGATCTTCCGCTTCGACGGCCAGCTGTCGGTGTTCGGCGCACCAGGCGGCCCGTGCTACCGCTGCCTGTATCCGGAACCGCCGCCCGAGCATCTCGTGCCCACGTGCAGCGAGGGCGGCGTGCTGGGCGTGCTCGCCGGAATGGTCGGCACGTTCCAGGCCAACGAAGCGATCAAGCTGATCCTAGGCATCGGCACGCCGCTTATCGGGCGCTTGCTGCTCATCGACGCGCTCGACGCGCGCGTCCGCGAGGTGCGCATTGCCCGCGACCCGGCCTGCCCGCTGTGCGGCGAGGCCCCGACGATCTCCGAAGTCGGCAGCGTCCCGGACCGCACCGTGCCGCCGAGCACCGTGCCCGAGCTCGACCTCGACGCGTTGGAAGACGTGCTGGCCGCGGGGGGCCTCCTGCTGGACGTGCGCGACCCGCACGAGCGCGCGCTGGGCGACGTGCCCGGTGCGATCGCCATCCCGGCGACCGTGCTGGAGGCGCGAATGCACGAGCTGGACACGGCGAAGACGTACGTGGTCGCGTGCCGCGTCGGCACGAAGTCGCGCTGGGCGGCCGAGCGCCTCAAGGAGGCGGGGTTCGGCAGGGTCTATCATCTGCGCGATGGCCTCCTCGCCCTCGCCGCCCGCGACGCCGCATTCGATCTTTTCTAGCGGGATGCGCGCGGTGCTCAAGCTCGTCGCTCTCGTCGCGCTGCTGGCGGCGGTCGCGCCGCCGCCCGCGCTCGCGGACGACAGGCTTTCGATCGACCAAGGCCGCGTCGCGGCACGTGGGCTCCTGATCTTGCGCGATCCGCGCGCGTGCGGGATCGCAGCGCTGCACGACCGCTGCATCGCGGACGCGGACGCGTTCCTGCGGGGTCGCGGCGACAAGGACTTCAGCCACGTGCCGAACATCGGGCCGCATCCGGCGACCGGCCTGCGCACGTTCGTCGCGAAGGGCGACCGCGACGGGTTCGACCGCGCGCTGTCGTGGATCAACAACATTCAGGCGGAAGAAGTTCGCTGGAGCGCCGACGCGCGCTCCGCCGCGCTGTACGACGCGGGGATACTCGACGTGTTCTTCCTCGCCGCGAACGGCGACGCGGGCGGCGAGATGCTCGCGTCGCTGCCCGCGCTCGATCTGGCGAAGCACGTTGTGAGCATTCCGGCCGGCGCGCTGCCGCTCGACATGGCGCCGCTGCGCGACCTGAGCGCCGAGGCGGCGAACGGACGGCCGAACGTGTACCGGATGCCGCACCTCGTCCCGTTCACGAAAGCGCTCGTGGCGGCGGTCGAGGCGAGCGCCCCGGAGGGGCCGCTCGCGACGGTTCCGCGCGGCGACACCCCGGCCGCGGACGCCGCGCTCGGCGTCGCGTTCGCAACGATGGCCGAACTGATCGACTCGCCGCAGTGGGTCGCGCAGGGCGACGCGCAAGCGTTCGCTGCGGCGCTCGCCGCACGGCTCGACGCGCTCGTGCCCGCTGCCGGGCGCGGCGACGTCGCCGCGTTCCGCGCGAGCGTGCGCGCGGGCGCGTCGTTCCAGCACGACCGCGCGATCGCGGCGCTGACGGCCGCGAGCGGCGCGTTCGAGAAGGCCGCGCCGCGCGAGCGCGCGCAGCGCTTCGCGTTCGCGGCCGCGGCTGCGCAGCTCGCGTACAACGCGGCGATCCTGCGCTCGCCCGACTCGTCGGCGGGGATTCTGCGCGCGCTCGCGGTCTCGGCGCCGCTCGATGCGGCGATCCCGGGCTGGAGCGCGGCGCGCGCGGATGCCGCATCGATCGGACCGTCCGACTGGCTCGCGCAGCACGCCTACGCGCTCCGTCTCGTCGGCCTCATCCAGAAAGCGAATCCCGCGTGATCCAAGTGTTTCCCACGAAGTTCGCCGAGGCGCGCATCTTCGTGCCCGACGTCTACGAGGACGATCGCGGCTACTTCAAAGAGACGTGGTCCGATCCCAAGTACGCGGCGCTCGGGCTCGACATCCGCTTCCCGCAAGACTCGTGCTCGCGCTCGGCGCGCAACGTGATCCGCGGGCTGCACTACGATTTTCGCATGGCGAAGCTCGTGCAATGCCTGCGCGGCGCGATCTTCGACGTGATCGTGGACCTGCGGCGCGACTCGCCGACCTACTTGCAGTGGGAAGGGTTCGACATCAACGACCGCAACCACAAGCAGCTGTTCGTCCCGGCGGGCTTCGCGCACGGGTTCATGGCGCTCGACGACGACGTGATCGTGCACTACAAGAACAGCGTTCCCTACGACGCGTCGCAAGAAGGAGCGGTGTCGTGGCGCAACCCACGCATCGGCATCGCGTGGCCGCTCGCCGGCGAGCCGCGCCTTTCCGCCAAGGACGCAGCGATCCCGGTCGACGACCTGCCGTGACTGGGTCACGCTCGGCGTGATCGCGCAGCCGTTCGGCGCTACCGGCCGTAACGTACCGATCCTCGGTCAAGGCACATGGAAATTCCCGGCGCGCGGCGAGCGCGCGGACGAGGTGAAGCGCGCGCTGCGGCGCGGCATCGAGCTGGGCATGGTCCACATCGACACGGCCGAGATGTACGGCGACGGCGCGGCGGAGCGGGTCGTCGGCGAAGCGATCGCGGGACTTCCGCGCGAGCAGCTCTTCCTGGTCTCTAAGGTGTTGCCGTCGAACGCGACCTACGACGGCACGATCCGCGCCTGCGAAGCCACGCTCAAGCGGATGCGCATCGACCACCTCGACTGCTACCTGCTGCACTGGCGCGGGAGCGTGCCGCTGGGCGAGACGATGCGCGCGCTGGAAACGCTCGTGCGCGACGGCAAAACGCGCTCGCTCGGCGTGAGCAACTTCGAGGTCGCGGATCTTGAAGAAGCGCGTGCCGCGCTCGAACGCGAGCCGATCGCGTGCAATCAGGTGCTGTACCATCTCACGGAGCGCACCGCCGAGGCGCACGAACTGCCGTATTGCCGCGAGCACGACATCGCGGTGGTGGGCTACACGCCGTTCGGCCGCGGCGACTGGGCCGATCGCCCCGGCGCGCGCGTGCTGGAAGAGATAGCGCGCAAGCGCGGCGTTACGCCGCACCAAGTCATCCTCGCTTTTTTGACCCGCGAACCGATCAACTTCGCGATCCCCAAGTCGTCGACCGTCGAGCACGTCGAAGAGAACGCCGGCGCCGGCGACCTGCGCCTGGACGACGCCGAAATCGCGGCGATCGACGTAGCTTTTCCGGTGAGAGGGCGCCGTGGAGGCTTGCCGACGCTGTAGCGCCAACGGTCCGATTTCGGACAAAAAGTTGCCTACGACGGAAGATCGTGGTAAAATCGGACGGACGGAGGCGGCACATGGAGCGAACTGGTCGGGCTGGGGTGGAGGGAGAGCAGCAGCGCGAGGTTCCGGAACATGATCGCCTCGCCGCCCTTCTCACCGAAGCGCGTTCGATACCCGAGAACGACCCGCGCCGAACTGCAGCGTCGATCGCTATGTTCGACCGGCTGTCAGAGCATTGGTCGCTCCGGGGAGAAGAGCGCGAAACGCTGCTCGGCGGCGTGTCGAAATCGACCTGGAGCGAATGGCGGCAGCGGCCGCTGTCGGCACGCGTCAAGCCCGATACTCGCGAGCGAATCGCGAACCTTTATCTGATCGATCTCAACGCCCATAGTCTCTTCGCGCCGGAATTCGCCGACCGCTGGGTGCGGCAACGGAATGCAGCGTTCGGCGGCGAGGCACCCGTTGCGGTCATGCTCCGCGGCAAGGTAGAGAATATCGTCGCCGTTCGTACATATTTGGAGCGGGTGCGGACGTCGTCCGCCGCTGCGGATAGCTCGGTTGAAGCGATATCCGAGCCCTTGCAACGAGAATCGACTCGGACGGAACTCGAGCGCGCCGTTGCTATTTTCGAAAGTCTCGTACGGGCACAGCCGGGCGAATTTGAATCTTCCTTCGCCTCGGCTGTTATCAGCCTTGCGTCCCATCTCGCACAATCTGGAGAGATTGCCGCGGCCGTGCAGACCCTACGCCAAGCCATTGAGATTCGAGAGAAAATCGATTCGACCAAGTTCGTCCACCAAGTCACGGTGCGGTTGAACGAACCGGGAGACGCGAACGATACCCTTGCGACCGCCATAAACGTCATGGAAGCGAAGCGTCCGCGGACTGCTAAGCAGTTTTCGGACATTTGGCATGATGTGATCGCCAAGGCCGATGAAGCAAAAGCGAAGGGGTTGTCTTCAACGCGCTCCGCGTCGCTGTAGATGATCAATCCCAAGCGCCGTCGTGCCGAGGCACGGTTGAACTCCATGGCGGCAGTCCCGGTTCAATGGATTTCGGCGGTCCGCGTCGTTCCGCGATTTCCTCCGATCGCGGAACTCGAGCAACTGGATGCCGTGCTCCAAGCCGCCGCGCTGGCGGTGCTCGACTCCGTGTCACCTGGTGTACTCGGAAACCTAGCGTTTCTCTCAGCCGGGCCTTTGCCAACGGGGCCGGGAGCATCACATATCATCACTTCGTTCACGATGTCGAAGCCCGCTCGCTTCAATGATTCGAGCTTCGCGGCGTTCTACGCTGGAGAATCGCTTCAAACTGCAATCTCCGAAACGGTGCATCATACGTTACGAGCGCTTCGGGATAGCAGTGCGCCGCCACAAACTCTCCCTCAAAGAATAGCACTCCATGTCGCCGTCGATGCTGCGAACGTCATCGATGTGCGCGTGGCGGCGTATGCCGAGATATACGATCGGAGTGATTACTCCGAAAGCCAGGTTTTCGGATCGCTCGTCCGTGGACGAGGACATCAGGGCATCGTTTTTCGGAGCGTACGACGCCCGGACGGGGAGTGTGTCTCGATTTACGATCATACAACGCTGGCGAATTGCCGCGAGGACCGTGAGCTCGTCTATCGCTACGACGGCACGGCAATCGAAGTTTCCGAGATCCATCTATCGGGCGGCGTCTAGGATGGGCCTTACGACGGCTGTTAAGGCGCTCGTGCGCGAGTTCGGCGTTTCGGCTGTGCGCATCGCTGACGCGAACGCGGACGACCAAACGCGCGCGCGGTTGCGCGCTGCGGTCGCGCGCGGCGACGTCGCGACATGGCCGTACGACGACTCATACGCCGCGGCGGCGAGCGACCCGGCGACGCTGCTGCCCGGCGCGCGCAGCGTCATCTGCATCGCGGTACCGTACGCGACGCCGGTGCCGCGCGAAAGGCGCGGCCGCGGCCGCGTGTCGGCATACGCGTGGTCGGCGGATTATCACCGCCGCATGCAATCGCTTCTGCGCGACCTTGCCGCGCGTATCGAAGCGCTGGCGCTCGCCGCCGACGGTTCACGCGGCGGAGCGCCGCTCACGCGCGTCGTGTGCGATACCGCGCCGCTCGCCGAGCGCGCGTTCGCGGCGCGCGCCGGATTGGGCTGGATCGGCAAGCACACGAGCCTCATCGTGAAAGGCCTGGGCTCCGCGGTGTTTCTCGGGGAGATCGTCACCACGCTGGAACTCGAGCCCGATCCGCCGCTGCGCACGTCGTGCGGCGCGTGCGCGCGCTGCGTCGACGTGTGTCCCACCGGCGCGCTGCGCGGCGACCGCACGATGGACGCAACGCGCTGCATCAGCGATCTCACCCAGCGCCGCGACGCGATCCCGCGCGCACTGCGCCCGCTCGTCGGCACGTGGGTGTGGGGCTGCGACCTCTGCAACGACGCCTGCCCACCGAGCGTCCAGGCCGGCCGCGCCGGCGACGAAACGTGCGCCCCGCTCGACGACGACCTCGGCGCGCCCGATCTGCACGCGCTGCTGCGCGTGCGCGGCGCCGCGTTCAAGCAGGTGCAGCGGACGGCGATGGGCTGGCGCGGCGCAACCGTGCTGCGCCGCAACGCCGCCGTCGCGCTGGGCAACACCCTCGACCGCGCCGACGTGCCGGCGCTCGCCGAGGCGCTGCACGGCGACCCGAGCCCGCTGGTGCGCGGGCATGCCGCGTGGGCGCTCGGCCGCATCGCCTCGCCACGGGCCTATGCCGAGCTGCGGTCGGCCGCCGCCCGTGAGACCGACCCGGCGGTCGCCGAGGAACTCAGCGCGGCGCTGGAACCGACCGCACCCGCCGGGGCGTTCCACCTACCGTAACCATGATGCCGAACCGCCGTTCTTTTGCACTCTTGGCCGCCTCCGCGTTCGCCGCGCTGGCCGTGCCCACGATCCCAGCGTACGCTCAGGATGATCTCTACACGCGCATGCAGCGCGTGAACACGGGGCTCAACACGTATCAGGCGGACGTCACCGTCGCCATCAAGATGAACACGTTCCCGTACCTGAGCCCCACGCTCGAGGGCAAGGCCTACTACAAAAAGCCCGACAAGAACGCCGTGCAGTTCCAGTCGGTCCCCGCGCTCGCCGGCCAGCTGAAGAAGGTCGTCGGCCAGATGGAGCCACCGTCGGACTGGCCCAAGCTGTACGAGGTCAGCAAGGCCAGCGACGACGGCTCGGTCGCGATGTTCAAGCTCGTGCGCAAGAAGAACGGCCGCGTCGACCACGTCGACGTGAAGGTCGACGACAAGACGGCGACCGTCAGCGAGATGACGTACTTCTACAAAGAAGACGGCGGCACGATCAAGTTCACCAACACCTACGACCAGATCAACGGCAACTACCTGGTCAAGGCGCAGACCGGCAAGGTCGACATCCCGCACTACAACGCCGACATCAGCTCGACGTTCGCAAATTACAAGATCAACGTCCCGGTCAACGACGCCGTCTTCAAGGACTAGCCACCAAGGGTTTCGGCGAAAGCCGGAACCCTGAGTGCGCCTAGGGAATCTCAGGTGGAGATGATCGATCTCATCGAGGCCGTGGCTGAGCCGCTGGTCGACGCCTTCCGGCGGCCGATCACGTACCTGCGCGTCTCGGTGACGGACCGCTGCAACCTGCGCTGCGTCTACTGCATGCCCGAAGCCGGCCTGCCCTGGATCGCGAAGCCGGACATCCTCACCTACGAGGAGATCGCGAGCATCGTGCGCGCGGCCGCGAGCATCGGCGTGCGGAGCATCCGCCTCACGGGCGGCGAGCCGCTGATCCGGCGGGACCTCGAGCGCCTCGTCGCGATGATCGCCGCGATCCCCGGCATCGACGACATCGCGCTCTCCACCAACGCGCTGCTGCTCGCCGACCAGGCGCCGGGCCTGGCCGCCGCGGGTTTGAACCGCGTGAACATCTCGCTCGACACCCTGCAGGACGAACGTTTCACCGCGATCGCGCGCCGGCCGGGCCTCGCCAAGGTGCTCGCGGGGATCGAAGCGGCGATCGCCGCCGGCCTGACACCGGTGAAGCTCAACTGCGTGGTGATGCGCGGCGCCAACGACGACGAGCTCGAAGCGTTCGCCGCGTTGACGCGCGAGCGCGCGGTGCACATTCGTTTCATCGAAGTCATGCCGGTCACGGAGAACGTCGAGCTGCAGCGCGATGCGTGGGTGTCGTCCGACGAAGTTCTCGCGCGCCTGCGCGCGCTGGGCGAGCTGCACCCGGTGCCGAACCCGCACGGCAACGGCCCCGCGCGAACGTTCGCCTACGACGGCGCGCCCGGCACGGTCGGCGTCATCTCGCCGCTCGCGCACGACTACTGCGAGACGTGCAACCGCGTGCGCCTGTCCGCCGACGGCCGCCTCAAGCTGTGCCTGTTCGGTGACAACATGATCGATTTGCGCACGCCGCTGCGCACCGGCGGTGGCGAAGCGGCCATCGTCGACATCTTGCGCGCGTCGATGCACGTCAAGCCCGAACGCCACCACCTCCAACTGGGCGAAACGGCGAGCATGATGCGCGCCTTCAGCGAGATCGGCGGCTAACCGGAGCCGTGCGGATCGGCCGCAGGCCGAACGCGAGTGTGGCTCGGACGAAGTCCGAACACACACCTACTCGATGGACTTGCGGAAGAATGCCAGCATCCGGCCCTGCTCGGGCATGATGCGAAACTCTTCGAAGCCCCACGACTTCGCTTGCGCGATCCCGCGGTTGTCGCCCATGCCCAGCAAGAACGTGAGCGTCCTGACGCCGCGCTTGCGCGCGATGTTCTGCACGTCGGTGATGAGCTGCGTGGCGACGCCGTGCGGCGCGTCGGCGCGCGTGCGCAGCGTCTCGACCATCGCGACGTCCACGCCGTTGGCCGCTTCGCGGTCGGCATAGCCCTCGGGGAACTTGAAGACCAGCTGGACGGTGCCCAGCAAGCCGGAGACGTCTTCGGCGACGAGCACCAGCCGCCGGCCCGCCTTCTGTTCGGTGAGCCACTTCTGCACGCGCGCCGGCCACAGCTCGCCGCTCGGCGTGGCGCCGCCCACGACACCGTCCGCGATGAGCCGCTCGGCGTCCCGCGGCAACGCGTAACGGATGAAGACACGGCTCACGCCGTTCGTCTACGCAGCGGGAAGGGCGAACTCCCGTCGGCGCGTGAACGATTCGCACATGGCTTCCGATCTCAATGGCTTCGCGCGTCGGGCGACGCCGTTCGCCTTGCTCGCCGTTGCATTGGCCGTGCTGAGCGCAGCGGGGTGCGCGAAAGGCGGCGACCGGTCGTCGGCGACGACGGCCCCCGCCGCGACGTCGGCCGGTAGCGCGACGTCGGCGAGCAAGCTCTCGGGCGCCGCGCAAGGCGACGCGGCGCGCGGCAAGACGATCTACGCCGCCAACTGCGCGAGCTGCCACGGCCAGTCCGGCACCGAAGGCGCCGCCGGCCCGTCGCTCAAGAACGAGAAGAGCCGCAAGAACTACGTGCAGGCCGTCGCGTGGATCAAAGACCCGCTCTCGCCGATGCCCAAGCTCTATCCGGACCAGATCAGCGCGAAAGACGTCGCCGACGTCGCCGCCTACGTCGAAACGCTGTAGGCTAGGACAGCGGCAGAGCGGTAATGAACGCCGCCCGGGACGTGGCCCGAGCGGTGTTCGCTTTCTCGAGGGACCTGCGCCTGAGCGATCACGCCGGGCTGGCTGCTGCCGCACGCCACGGCGACGTCGTGGCGGTTCACGTCGTCGACAACGTCTCGCTGACGCGGTTGCGCCGCTCGCCGCGCCGCGCGGCGTACTACTGCGCGGCGATCCGCGCGCTCGACGCGTCGCTGCGCGCGCGCGGCAGCGCGCTGATCGTGCGCCGCGGCAACCCGGGCCAGGCGCTGCGCGCGCTCGCCCGCGCCGTCGGCGCGAACGTCGTCGCGTGGAGCTGCGGCTACGACGCCAAGAGCATCCGGCGCGACCGCGACCTGCAGTCCTCGCTCGAAGAAGCGGGGCTGCGCGCGCTCCCGGTCCATGACGCGCCCGCCGTGCCGCCCGAAGATGCCGCCGCGGGCCACCACCGCGGCGACGGCTACCGGGCGTTCGTGCCGTACCACGCGCGTTGGAAGACGCTGGTCCCCGTCGAGGACGCCGGCAGCGCGACGTTCGCCGCGGTCGACATCGCGAGCGAACCGTTGCCGATCCCCGAGGAGTTCGGCTCGCAGGCGAACGCCGGCGAGTCCGCCGGCGAGGACGAGGCGCGCGCCCGGCTGACCGCGTTCCTCGCCGGAGCGGCGCTGCAATACGGCGTCGCCCGCAACGTCCCGGCCGCGGGGGAGACGTCGCGGCTCGCCGCGGCGCTGTCGTTCGGCACGATCGCCGCGCGCGAGGTGGTGCGCGCGACGTGTGCGCGTGCGGCCGATCCGTTTCTGCTCGTCGAGGAGCGCACGTCCCTCACGCTCTACTTGCGGTCGCTCGCGCAGCGCGATTTCTTTTTGCAGCTCGGGTGGTACCACGAGTCCGACGCCGACGAGCCGCTGCAGGCGAAGATGCGCGGGTTCGCGTTCGCGCGCTCGCACCGCGATCTCGACGCGTGGCGCAGCGGTCGCACCGGCTATCCGCTGGTCGACGCCGGGATCCGCGAACTGCGCGCGACCGGCTGGATGCACCCGCGCGTGCGCGCGATCGCCGCGTCGTTCTTGTGCTTCGACCTGGGCGTGGACTGGCGCGTCGGCCGCGACGAGTGGGACCGCTACCTCACCGAAGACGATCCCGCGCTCGCATCGGGCAATTGGCAGTGGGTCGCCGGCGTCGGCGCCGATCTCGCCGCGTACCCGCGCATCTACAACCCGCTCAAGCAGGCGCGCCGCTTCGACCCGTCCGCGCACTACGTCCGCCGCTGGATCCCCGAACTCGCCGGGTTACCCGACTCCGCGCTGCTCGACCTGGTCGATACGCGCCACGAGCCGCAGCTCGAGCTGCCGCTGTTCCAAGGCCACGGCTACCCCGCACCGGTCGTCGATCACGAAACGGTCGCGCGCGCGTTCCTGGAGCGGTACGGCCGCGAGGTCCGTGCGCCCGCCTGAACCGCGGCAACGCCCCGCGCTGTTCGCGCCGCTCGAAACGAACCGGCTGCGGCTCGAGCCGATCAGCGCGGATCACGCCGCGGGCATGTTCGAAGGCTTGCACGACCCGTCGCTCTACGTATACCAAACCGACGAGCCGCCGCGCGACGTCGCGTCGCTGCGCGACCGCTACGCGCGCCTGGCCCGCGGGCATTCGGACGACGAGCTGGCCCACTGGCTGAATTGGATCCTCGTGCGCCGCGACGATGGCGCCGCCGCCGGCTACGTGCAGGCGACGGTGTGGAAGGACCGGTCGTCGGCGGAGATCGGCTACCTGGTGCTGTCGGCGCAGCAGGGCCGCGGCTTCGGCGGCGAAGCGGTCGGCGCCGTGGTACGGCATGTGTTCGCCGCGGGCGTCGGCCTGCTGCACGCCGTGATCGACGTGCGCAACACCGCGTCGATCGCGCTCGTCGAGCGCCTCGGCTTTACGCGGACGTCGACGCGCATCTCCGACGACGTCATTGGCGGCGTGCGCGGCCGGGACCACGAGTACGAGCTGCGCGCTCCGCGCGGCGAAGCCTCGCGGGCGGGCGGCGCGGCGGCGCCGAATCCACCGGCATGAGCGATCAGCCGAAGGCAGCGCCCCACGACAGCGGCACACCCGACAACCTCCTGCGGTTCATGATGACCGGCTGGGCCACCGCGCCCACCTCCCCGGCCAGCCCGATCGACGGCGCAGAGCGGTTCGCGGCGCGGCGCGAGGCGCTCTCGCGCGCGTTCCCCGGTGACACGCTGGTGGTGCCGACCGGCCACGAGAAGACCCGCGCCAACGACACGACGTTCCGCTTCCGCCCCGGCACCGATTTCTATTACCTCACCGGCAACGTGGAGGCCGACAACGTGCTCGTGCTCGCGCCGGCCGCCGGCGGTCACGTCGCGACGCTGTACTGCGAGCCGCATCCCGGCAAGACCGACAAGACGTTCTTCGCCGACCGCAGCAAAGGCGAGTTCTGGGTGGGGCCGCGCCTGGGACTCGAACAGACCGCGCAGCGCTACGGCGTCGCCACCAAACCGCTCGCCGACGTGCAGACCGATCTTGCCGCGGCGCTCGCGCGTGGCCCGTACCGCATCCTGCGCGGCGTCGATCCGGCGCTCGACGCAGCGATTGACGCCGCGCTGCCGCACCAAACGGAACGCGACGCCGCGTTCGCGACGTTCCTGTCCGAGCTGCGGCTGATCAAGGACGAGTTCGAAGTCCGCGAGTTGCGGCGCGCCGTCGACGCGACGCACCGCGCATTCGACGACGTCGTGCGCGCGCTGCCGACGGCGCACACCGAGCGCGTGATCGAAGGCGTGTTCAATTTGCGCGCGCGCGTCGACGGCAACGACACCGGCTACGGGACGATCGCCGCGACCGGCCCCGACGCGACGATCCTGCACTGGCGGCGCAACGACCGCACGATCGGCGAGGACGAGCTGCTGCTGCTCGACGCGGGCGTCGAGGCGGAATCGCTCTACACCGCCGACATCACGCGCACGCTGCCGATTTCCGGCAAGTTCACGCCCGAGCAGCGCGCGATCTACGAGCTCGTGCTCGCCGCGCAAGACGCAGCGCTCGCGCAATGCAAGCCCGGCAACGACTTCCTCGAGCCCAACCGCGCCGCGATGCGCGTGCTGGCGCAGGGGCTGGAGCGGCTCGGCATCCTGAGCTCGGCCGAAGAAGCGTTGCGCGACGAGAACCAGTTCTACAAGCGCTACTCGCTGCACAACGTCAGCCACATGCTCGGGCTGGACGTGCACGACTGCGCGGCCGCGCGCGCCGAGACGTACAAACTCGGCGCGCTGCGTCCGGGGATGGTGCTGACGGTCGAACCGGGACTCTACTTCCAGCTCGACGACCTGACCGTGCCGGCGCGCTACCGCGGCATCGGCGTGCGCATCGAGGACGACGTGCTCGTCACCGAGACCGGCGTCGACGTCCTCTCGGCGGCGATCCCGCGCCGCATGGAAGACGTCGAAGCCTGGGTGTCGGCCGCTCGCGTGGTGATGGACCGAGCGCAGTAGTGCCTAGGGCGTAGCGCCTTCAGACCCGGAGCCGCCGGGGAGGCGCGCGTCGACCCAGTCGCTCACGAGCGGCACGTCCACGTCCTCGCCCTGCCACACTTTGAAGCCGTAGACGACGCCGGCGACGATCGTGATCGGGAACAAGAACGGCAGCAGCGGCAGCGCGGGGAGCCCGAGCAGCGGGATCGCGGAGATCGCTCCGAGCAGCGCGGTCAAGCCGTACATCCCGAAGTTGAAGCCGAGCGCTTGCCACGCTTGGCGCTTCACGAAGTGCGACGCCTTGCTGTCGAGCAGCGCGATCATCGCGAGCGGCCAGAACGGGTAGCCGAGGGCGACGACGGCGCGGGTCTCCGGCCGCACGGCCACGGCGGCCGGCCGCTGCACCTGAGGCGGCGGCGGTGGCTGCGGCGGCGGGGCGGAGTACGCCCTGCTGCTGCGTGCGCGGAGTACGATCCGTACGACGGCCCGACGCCGCCGTTGATCTGATTGGTCTGGCGCGCCGCGTCGATGCGCGCGGCCAGAACGCAGCCCGGGCAATCGCCGTTCTCGTTACGGCACGTCGCGCAGAGGGGCTTCTTGCAGCCTCGGCACGGGGCAACCGACGGAACGGCGTTGTGATAGAAGCAATCCACGGTTGAGATGAGCACCTCACGGCTGGGGAATTCGCACCCAAGGTACTGTGGCGCCGCGGCGAAGGTTTCGTGGTGAACCCGACGCTCCGCCGCCTGCTGCGCGAGGCCCAACCCTACTACGGCCGCCTCGTCGTCGGATCGCTGTTCGGCGTGCTGGCCGGCGCCGCGCCGGTGACGCTCGCCAAGGTGGCGGAGTACCTCCAGAGCGACGTGCTGGTGTCGCATCCCAACTGGGACGTGCTCGCGCTGGTGATCGCGCTGATCCTGATCTCGCAAGTCGTCGGCAACGCCGCGTCGTACGGGCAAGCGTACCTCACCGCGTTCAGCGGCCAGAAGATGGTCGCGACGTTCCGCGCGCGCATGTTCGACCGCATCGCGCGCATGCCGCTGGCCGAGTTCGACCGCTGGCGGCCCGGCGAGTTGCAGTCGCGCATGTCGGCCGACCTGGGCTTGATGACGGACGCGATCTCGATCTCGCTGCCGCAGTTCGTGCAGGTGACGGTGACGTTCGTCGCCGCGCTGATCTACATGCTGTGGCTCGACTGGTTCCTCGCGGTCGTCCTGTTCGTCGCGGCGCCGGTCATTGCGTACGTCGTGAGCAAGTTCAACGCGCTCATCGTGAGCGGGACGCGGCGCGCGCAGGAGCGCATCGCCGACCTCTCGAGCAACCTGATCGAAGTGCTGGCGAACGAGCGCGTCGTGAAAGCGTTCCGGCGCGAAGACTTCGAGCGCGACCGGTTCGCGGCCGCGAACGAGCGCTACTTCAGCGCCTATATGAAGGTCACGCAGTTCAACCAAACGCAGACGCCCGTGCTGTCATTCGTCGTGATGGTCGCGCTGTGCGCGGTCATCGGGTTCACCGCGCGCGAGGTCTCCGTCGGCCACCTCACCCCGTCGACGGCGTGGGGATTCTGGGTCGCCACCGGGCTGCTGATCAACCCGATGAACCGCTTCTCGATCTTCTTCGCGGACTTCGCGCGCGCGTTCGTGGGCGCCGCGCGCGTGTTCGATATCCTCGACCTGCCCGTGGAACGCGACGATCCGCCCGATGCGATCCCGTTGCCGAACGTCGTCGGCGACATCCGGTTCGAGAACGTCACGTTCGCGTACGACGACGCGCGGCCGGTGCTCCAGAACTTCACCGCCGACATGCTGCACGGTGAGGTCGTCGCGCTGGTGGGCCCGTCGGGCGCCGGCAAGAGCACGATCGTGAACTTGGTGCCGCGCTTCTACGAGCCGCAGGGCGGGAGAATCACCATCGACGGCGTGGACGTCGCGCGCGTGCGCTTGGGCGACCTGCGCGACGCGATCGCGATCGTGCCGCAGGAGACGCAGCTCTTCAACGGCACGATCGCCGACAACATCCGCTACGGCCGCCTGAATGCGACGCACGACGAAATCGTCGCCGCCGCCGTCGAGGCGAACGCCGACGAGTTCGTGCGCAAGCTGTCCGACGGTTACGAGACGCTCGTCGGCGAGCGCGGCATCCGCCTTTCGGGCGGCCAGCGCCAGCGCATCGCGATCGCGCGCGCAATCCTGCGCGACCCGCGCATCCTGATCCTCGACGAAGCAACGAGCGCGCTGGACTCGCACTCGGAAGCACTGATCGAAGACGCGCTGGACCGCCTGCTACCGGGCCGCACGACGCTGATCATCGCGCACCGCCTTTCGACGATCCGCCGCGCAACGAAGATTCTCTACATCGAAGGCGGCCGCGTCCAAGAAACGGGCACCCACGACGACCTCATCGCCGCCGGCGGCCCCTACGCAAACCTACACGCCGCCCAATTCACCCGCTGACTCGTGTGCGAGGCGGCAAATGGCCGGCAATTCGTCGTGCTCGGGGTGACCGGAGCCTGAACTCACTCCGCGTCGGAGCGGTTGTACGCGAGAAACGCTGCGGTCAGGCCTGCAGCCGATAGTAACACCCACGTTCCCGAGACGAGCCCGCTGATGGCGAGCGTCGGTACCCAGCCGAGCTTCGCGAGGACGACGGGAATCAAACCGCCGATCTTCGAGCTTCCGGCGACCACGCCGGTGCCGGTGCCGCGGAACTTCGTCGCGTAGCTTTCGGCGGCGAACGGGAGCAGGACGCAGATGAAGCCGTTCGTTGCGATCAGCAGCACCGCGACGAGCGCGATGAGCGCCGGCACCGGCACGGTGCCGTGCGGCATGCGCCCGAACCAGGCGAACACGAGCAGCGCGCTGCCTTGCAGCACGGCGAGGCTTGCGACGGTCCAGCGCCGGCCCAGCTTCTGATACGCGAACGCGATCACCGGTGTCGAGGCGAGCGAGAACAGCGCCGACCGCGCGAGCAGCCCGTCGCTGAATCCCGCCGCGAACCCCATCTCGCGCAAGTTCGTCGGCAGCCAAAAGATGAAGCCGAAATTCACCGCGCTCCAGGCGACCGCGCAACTGTTCAGCCAGAACGTCGTGGTCGCAGCGTGCGATTTTTTCGCTGCGGGCGCGGCGGCGTTTGGCGCCTGCGTGTCGCGGCGGCCGAGCCACGCGGGCGTCTCCGGGATGAACGGGCTGAGCGCAATGAGCAGCAAGCCCGTGGGGAACCCGACGATCCACAGCGCGCGCCAAGTGAAGTGCGGCTCGAGCAGGTACGCGAAGCCGCTCGCGGCGAGATACCCCCCCGCCGCGCCCCAGCCGCCGATCAGGACGAGAAAGAGCCGCCGGCGGCGCTCATCGAGGATCTCGGAAAGAATCGTGTACGCGATCGGGATCAGTCCGCCCGCCGACGCGCCCATCATGCTGCACATCACCAAGTTCCACGCGAACGACGGCATCGTGCCGCAAATCGACGTAGCGACGAAGATGAGCGCCGCGAGGACGATCGCCGCCCGGCGTCCCACGACGTCGCCGACGATTCCCCACAGCACCGATCCAATGACGGTGCCGCTGAGCGCGACCACCGGCAGCAGCGCGACCTGCGGTTTCGTGATCCCGTACTCGTGCATCATCCCGGGCGCAACGAACGCGAGCGTCGCGGGCTTCATCACGTCGATCACGAGCGCCAGCGTCAGCGTGGCGAGCGTCATCGCCCGAACGAAGTCGATCCCGCGCGGCGCGTCCGCGGTGGTGGGCGCCGGCGGGGCGACCGGCGCGCGAGGGACGAGCAGGCCGTACGCGCCGAGCGCGATCCCCAGCACGATCGCCGTCATGCCCACGATCATGCGGACGTCGGCCGGCATCCCCGTCATCCGGTAGCCCATGTCCGCGGACTCCGCGAACATCGCGAGGTGCGCGAGCACGCCGAACACGATCAGCGCGACGCCGGCCCAAAAGGCGAGCGCGCGCGGCAACGTGCTCGCTCGGAGCGACGGAGCGGGAGCGATCATCGCTCGATCGCGGGGCAGCGAGACATGACTGAGACACCCCTCATATCAACGCCTGTGGTAGCCGGACGACCTTCCTTCGACGTCCTGAGGAAGCAGTCTTGCCGCCCCGCCTGCGCGCGTTACGTCATTGCTTGCCGTTGATCATCAAGTGCGCGTACGGCGTGCCGGCGTACATGATCCACGTGCCGGAGTCGCGCGGCGTCGTCGGGAGGCCCGAGCTCTTTTCGACCGGCCACATGAGCATCCAGTGCGGTCCCTCTTTGATCGACGCCCCCTTCGTCGCGAACGGATCGGTCGCGCTCCAGTCGGTGCCGCCCGCGAACATGTACGCGATCCCCGGCTTCGCATTCGTCGGCTTCGCCTTGTGAGCGGCCCAGTCGTCGCTCCATTGCATCGTGGCCGCATCGCCGCATATCGGGTCGTCGCCGATGACGCCCGGGTGGCCCGGCAGGCAGGTCCAGCCGTTGGTGCCCTTGCGCAGGACGGTCAGCTTGCCTTTGGCGTCCATGTCGGCGACGGTGGCGTGCGCGGTGACCGACGCCGGACCCGCGGACAGCGCGCGGGCGATCTTTTGGTCCTTCGACTCGCCGGCGGCGGACGCCGCGGCGACGGTGGCGGCCACTGCGACCGCGGCAAGCGCGATGAGACGTGACGGCATGAAGCCCTCCTCGAAAACGATGGCGGTGTCACCCCCCAGCCCGACCGTTCGCGCCTGACCCCGCCACCCTCCCGCCGCCCCGAGCCGGGACTAACGTCTCAATGCCCGGCGACCGATGGCTTTGGTGATGGGCGACATTTCCTTCGGCCAGACCGTCGGCATGCTCAAGAACGCGATGGACGGCGCGGGCAGCGCGCACGGCGTCATCGCGAACAACATCGCGAACGTCAACACGCCGAATTTCCGGCGTTCCGACGTGTCGTTCAAAGAGGCGCTGGCCGCCACCGAGCCCAGCGCGGGCGATCCGGATCAGCTCGGGCTCGCGACCACGTCCGAGCAGCATTTTGCCGTGGGCGGCGCGCAGCCCGCCCAGCCGTTCTCGGTCACGACAACGGTGCAGCAAGACCAGCAGATGCGCGTGGACGGCTCCAACGTCGACGTCGATCAGGAGATGGCGAAGCTGTCTCTCAACTCTGCCTACGCTCAAACGATGGGCCAGCTGCTGCAGAACCAGTACTCGCGCCTGCGCCAGGCCATCCAGGAGCGCTTCTAAAGTTCATGATGATCTTGACTTCCGGGCGCATGTTCAACCAGTTGACGAGGCGTAGCCGAGGGATTTCGGCTCTCGTTCAGAGAGGCGAAATCTAATGGGATTCTATACCTCGATCGAGGTCAGCGCCACCGGCCTGTCGGCCGAGCGGCTCGCGATGGACACCATCGCGAACAACATCGCCAACGTCAACACGACGCGCACCGCCGAAGGCGGCCCGTTCAAGCGGCAGCTGGTGGTGTACGCGCAGAAGAACGAGCCGACCGCCGCGTCCGCGAACGCGCTCGACGACAGCAGCGATCCGGCGCGCTCGCGCGCGGGCGTCGACGTCGTGGGGATCGTCAAGGACCAAGGGCCCGACAAGCTGATCTACGATCCGTCGCATCCCGACGCCGACGCGCAAGGCTACGTGCACATGCCCAACGTCGACGTGGTCAAAGAGATGGTCGACATGATGGCCGCGTCGCGCGCGTACGAAGCGAACGTGACGGCGATCCAGGAAGCCCGCGCCATGGGCACCGCGACGCTCGGGCTGCTCAAAGCATAATGGACTACGGCAGCGTGATCTCCAAGGTCATGCCGGGCACGTTCGTGCCGGATATGGGCTCGGCCATCAAACTCGATGAAACCCCCAACGTCGGCCCGATCCCGGGCGGCTCGCTCGACGGCGTTGCCGGCGTAACCGGCGCGGCCGGCGCCGAAGGAACGTCGTCGTTCCGCGATACCGTCAAGTCGATGCTTGCGGACGTCAACAACAAGATCGCAACGTCCGACCAGGCGCAGCGCGACCTCGCCAGCGGCAAGACCAACGACCTCCAGAAGGTCGTCACGTCGGTCGAGGAAGCGAACCTGGCCATGAACTTCACGATGGCGATGCGCACGAAGCTGCTCGAGGCCTACCAAGAGATCGCGAGAATGCAGATCTAGTCCGAGCGCCAGGCAACGCGCAGAAAGGCTGACCCGCGTCGTACGCGGGTCATGCCGGGGTGGCGCGCGAAGCGCCGCCACCCAGATGGGATCGGCGGAGGAACTGCTCGGCGGGCGCTACCGGTTGGAGCATGTCGCCGGGCACGGCGGGATGGCGACCGTGTTCGTGGCGCACGACACGCGGCTCGACCGCAAGGTCGCGATCAAGCTGCTGTCGCGCCGCAAAGACGCGAGCGGCGTCCTGAGCAAGCGGTTCGAGCGAGAGGCGCGCGCCGAGGCGAAGATCGTGCACCCGAACGTCGTGTCGATCCACGACTTCGGCGTGAGCGACGACGCCCGGCCGTACATCGTCATGGACTATGTCGAAGGCGATTCGCTGGCCGACGTCATCGCCGAGGGGGCCCTGTCGTCGGAGCGCGTCGCTGCGATCGGGTTCGGGATCGCGCGTGCGCTTGCCGCCGCGCACGCCGTGGGCATCTTTCACCGCGACGTCAAGCCGGCGAACGTCATCGTCGACAAACAGGGCGTCCCGCACCTGATGGACTTCGGGCTCGCGCGCGAGCTCGACGAGGAGGAGCCGAACATCACGGCCCCCGGCCTGCTCGTGGGCACCGCGAACTACGTCGCGCCGGAGCAGGCTCGCTACGGCACGGCGAGCTCGGCCGCCGACCTGTATTCGCTGGGCGCCGTACTCTACCACGCGCTCACCGGTGAGCCGCCGTTCTCGGGCGGCAACGCGCTCGACGTCGCGCTGCGCCGCTTCGAGGAAGACCCCGTCGAACTGCGCGTGCTCTTGCCCGCCGCCGATTCCGAGCTCACCGAGGTGATCCACGCGCTGCTCGCGCGCGACCCCGTCGACCGGCCGTGGGACGCCGCGATGATCGCGGAGCGGCTGCTGGACGTCGCCGCGCGCCTGCGCGCAACGCGCACCGCAGGCGAAACACAAGAACCGCTCCGCTAGGCGTCCCATGCTGGGAAGGCTGACCCGCGTCTACGCGGGTCATGCCGAGATTCGCGCGCGAAGCGCCGCGAATCCTAAAGTCCGGCCCCGCTACGCCGATCAAGAACAGGTAAGCGGCCGGACAGCCCTCGCACGGTTGGGGCCGCTGCAGATCCCGATCGATTGACGGATCTGCACCAGCAGACAGCTTTGGTCATCCCGAGCTGTCGAAGGACGTGCGGAGGGTCTTTTACTTTGGTCCGTGGCATGTACACGGCGGCGTCTGGGGCGCTCGTCGCGCAATCGGCGGTCGACACGATCGCGAACAACCTTGCCAACGTCAACACGGCGGGGTTCAAGCGCACGCTGCTCCAGGTACAATCGCAGCCCGAGCGCGACATCTACCGCAATCAAACCGATCCGGCGAAGATCGGTACGCCCGGCGTGGCCGCGCATCAGCTCGTCGGCGCGCTCGGCACCGGCGCGCAAATCTACGACACGCCCGCGGACTACGCGCAGGGCGCGATTTCGGCGACGGGCAACGACCTCGACGTCGCGCTGTCCGGCCCCGGCTTCTTCGCGGTGCGCGAAGGCAACGGCACCGTGCGCTACACGCGCGACGGCGCCTTCCTGCGCGATCAGAACGGCTTCTTGACGGCGCAGAACGGCGACCGCGTGCTGGGGCGCAATGCGACACCGATCGTGCTGCCGGCCAGCGGCAAGGTGCAGATCGGCCGCGACGGCACGGTGAGCGTCGACGGACGCGCGTTCGACCAGCTGG
>CAWBVR010000031.1:0-34914 GCA_963792235.1 Vulcanimicrobiota bacterium | reverse complement strand
GTGCCCTCTTCGTACACCGCGGTGAAGCCCGCGAATTTGAGCACGCTGCCGGTCGCGCGGAACGTGAACCGCTGCGCCGCCGCGATGTCCACGGTGGTCTGGTCGAACACCGCGGGCGCCATCTGCGACGCCACGAACCGCTCCCAGATCAGCTGGTAGAGCCGCAGCTCGTCGCGCTTGAGGATCTTCGACAGCGACTCGGGCGTGTGCAGCACCGAGGTCGGGCGGATCGCTTCGTGCGCGTCCTGCGCGCCTTCCTTGACCTTGAACTGGCGGCCGCCGCTGGAGAACTCGGCGCCGAACCGGCCGGTGATGTACTCCCGCGCCGCCTCGCGCGCGGTGTCGGAGATGCGCGTCGAGTCGGTGCGCATGTAGGTGATCAAACCCTGCGTGCCCTCGCTGCGGCCGAGGTCGACGCCCTCGTACAGCGCCTGCGCGATCTGCATCGTCTTGCGGACGCGGAACTTCAGCTTGCGGGACGCCTCCTGCTGGAGCGTCGACGTGGTGAACGGCGCCGCGGCGTTGCGGCGCGTCTCGCGCGTCTTGACCGAGTCGACGCGGAACGCGGCGCCTTCCAGCGCCGCCATGATCCCCTCGGCCTGCTCGGCGTTGGTGATCTCCGCTTTTGCGCCGTCGATCTGCAGCAAGTCCGCCGGGAACACCATCGGCGCGGGCGCGCCGGCGTCGCGTGCCAGCTGCGCCAGCTGCGCGGTGATCGTCCAGTATTCCCGGGGAATGAAGGCGCGGATCTCGCGCTCGCGGTCGACGATCAGCCGCACCGCGACCGACTGCACGCGCCCGGCGGACAGCCCGCCGCGCACCTTTGCCCACAGCAGCGGCGAGATTTTGTAGCCCACCAGCCGGTCGAGAATCCGGCGCGCCTGCTGCGCGTTGACGCGCGGCATGTCGATGGCGTGCGCGTCCTTGAGCGCCGCCAGCGCGGCGTCCTTGGTGATCTCGTGCAGCTCGATCCGCTTGGGATTTTCGAGCTTCAGGAGCTCGGCGAGATGCCACGCGATCGCTTCGCCTTCGCGATCGGGGTCGGTCGCGAGGTAGACCTCGGAGGCGCCTTTCGCGGCCGCCTTGAGGTCTTTGATGATGTCGCCCTTCCCTTTGATGGTGAGGTAGCGCGGCGTGAATCCGTTGAGGACGTCGACGCCCAGCGTCGACTTCGGGAGGTCGCGGACATGGCCGACGGACGCCTTCACGACGAAGCGCGCGGGCAAGAATTTCTTGATGGTTTTGGCTTTCGTCGGCGACTCGACGATGATCAGCGGCTTCGCCACAACGGTCTCCAGAGGGTACGGCTCGCCGGGGACGAGCTTCGGGCCACAGTATAAACCCCTACGTCAATGGGGTCCAATTTCGTCGCGCGGTGCGCGCGCGAAACAGCCGATCCGGGCACAGAGTTGCACGATTTCGAAAAAAATTGTATTCTGCGTGTAACTGCGTCGACGTTTCGACGCTCGGCGCATCAGCGTAAAGACAACTCCGTCCGCGCGGACGAGGAGGTTGAATGAGTTCGGAAACAGAGAACGGCGCAGCCGGCGGTTCAGTAGAATCGACGGGAACGGGCCGCGGAGGCCGTCGTAAAGGCGCCGGTCGCAAGAAAGGCTCCGGCGGTCGCAAGAAGGCTGCCGGCGGCCGAAAGAAAGCTGCGGGTGGCCGTAAGAAAGCTGCCGGCGGTCGCAAGAAAGCCGCGGGTGGCCGTAAGAAAGCCGCCGGCGGACGCAAGAAGAAGGCTGCGGGCGGCCGTAAGAAAGCTGCCGGCGGTCGCAAGAAAAAGGCTGGCGGGCGTAAGAAAGCCGCCGGCGGACGCAAGAAGAAAGCCGGCGGGCGTAAGAAAGCCGCGGGCGGACGTAAGAAAGCCGCCGGCGGGCGCAAGAAGAAAGCCGGCGGGCGCAAGAAGGCCGCGGGCGGACGCAAGAAGGCCGCGGGCGGACGCAAGAAAGCCGCGGGCGGACGCAAGAAAAAAGTCGGGCGTCCTCGCAAGAAAAAGGCCTGACATCCGGTAAGGACACCGGAACATCGCAGGAGCGGTCCTTACGGACCGCTCCTCGTTTTTTTTATCGTTCGACGCGGCTCAGGACGCGACCGCGCCGCCGCTGACGAGATCCGGCGCTTTGCCGCCGTGCTCTTCCACCCAATGACACGCCGCGCGATGGCCGGGCTCGTACTCGTTGAACGCGGGCACCTCGACCTTGCAGCGGTCGAACGCGATGGGGCAGCGCGTGTGGAAACGGCAGCCCGACGGCGGGTTCACCGGCGACGGGATGTCGCCCGTGATGATGATGCGCTTGCGGCGGCGCTCGATGACCGGATCCGGGATCGGGATGGCGGAGAGTAGTGCCTGCGTGTACGGGTGGAGCGGGTTGTCGTAGAGCCGGTCGCGGTCGGCGATCTCGACGATCTTGCCGACGTACATCACCGCGACGCGGTTGGAGATGTGGCGGACGACGGAGAGGTCGTGCGCGATGAACAGGTAGGTGAGCCCGAGCTTCTCTTGCAGATCCTGGAGCAGGTTGATCACCTGCGCCTGGATGGACACGTCGAGCGCCGAAACCGGCTCGTCGGCCACGATGAACTTCGGGTTCACCGCGAGCGCGCGCGCGACGCCGATGCGCTGGCGCTGCCCGCCGGAGAACTCGTGCGGGTAGCGGTTGGCGTGGTACGGCTGCAGCCCCACGAGCCGCAGCAGCTCCTGGACGCGCGTGTCGGCGTCCTTGCCCTTGGCGATGTCGTGGATCTCGAGCGGCTCGCGCACGATGGAGCCGACCGTCATGCGCGGGTTGAGCGACGCATACGGATCTTGGAAGATGATCTGCATCTCTTTGCGCAAGGGACGCAACTCGCCGCGCGACAGCCCGATCAGCTCGCGGCCTTCGAACGTGACGCTACCCTTCGTCGCTTCGGTGAGGCGCAGGATCACGCGGCCCGCGGTCGTCTTGCCGGAACCGGACTCACCCACGAGTCCCAGCGTCTCGCCGCGGCGAATCTGGAAGTCGATGCCGTCGACCGCTTTGACGTCGGCGACGTGGCGGCTGAAGATGCCCGCGGTGATCGGGAAGTACTTGTAGAGGTCGCGGACGACGACGAGATCGTCTTTGCCGACGGTCGCGGGGCCGTTGTTGCTGAAGCCCGCCGCGGTCGTCACTTCGCGAGCTCCTGCGGCGTCTTCGCGACGGCGGAGTTCGGGATGATCGGGCGGTTCTCGGCGGGGATCGGCTTTTGCCCATCGGCGCGCTCGTCGTAGAGGAAGCACCGCGCGACGTGACCGCCGCCGAAGTCGTACAGCGGCACCGGCTCGTCGCAGATCGGCATGCGGTAGCGGCAGCGCGGCGCGAACGCGCAGCCCGACGGCATGCGCAAGAGGTTGGGCGGCTGGCCCTCGATCGGCACGAGCCGCGAGCCCGCTTGATCCAGGCGCGGCAGCGATTCGAGCAGACCCATCGTGTACGGCATCTTCGGCTGCTCGAAGATCTCGAGCGCGGTGCCGTACTCGACCATGTTGCCGCCGTACATCACGAGTACGTTCTCGCACGTCTCGGCGACCACGCCCAGGTCGTGGGTGATGAGCACGATGGCCGAGCCCAGCCGCTCCTGCATCTCGTTCATCAGCTCGATGATCTGCGCTTGGATCGTCACGTCGAGCGCGGTGGTGGGTTCGTCGGCGATCAGCACGGCGGGGTCGCATGACAGCGCCATGGCGATCATCACGCGCTGGCGCATGCCGCCGGAGAACTGGTGCGGGTAGTCTCGGAGCCGCTTCTCCGGGACCGGGATCTTGACGAGCTTGAGCATCTCGACCGCGCGGTCGAGGGCCTCTTTTTTGTTCAGGTGCAGATGAAGCCGCACGGCTTCGGCGATCTGCTCGCCGATGGTCAGCACCGGGTTGAGCGACGTCATCGGGTCCTGAAAGATCATCGCGATGTCGCGCCCGCGGATCTTGCGCATCTCCGCTTCCGTCTTCTCGAGCAGGTTCTCACCCTTGAAGCGGATCGTGCCGCGCTCGATCGTGCCGTTCTGCGCGAGGAGGCGCATGATCGAGAGCGACGTGACGGATTTCCCCGACCCGGACTCGCCGACGATGCCGAGCGTCGAGCCCGGCTCGACGGCGAACGACAAGCCGTTGACGGCAGCGACGACGCCGTCTTCGGTGCGAAACGTCGTCTTGAGGTCGTTGACCTCGAGCAGCGCCAAGAACTAAATTCCCGACAGGCTGACGATCGTCGCCACGACGACGAATGCGACGGCGACGAACTGCGTCACCCGCGCGATCTGCGCGTCAAGGCCCAGGCGTCGCGTCGACGACTCCACGCGGCCGCCGAGCGTGCCGCTCAAGCCTTCCTGCTTCGTCGTCTGGATCGCGAGCAGCACCACCAGCAACACGCCCAGGATGAGGAAGAGTCCCGCGAACGTGTGCGTCAGCCACGGCGCGTGCTGCGCGAGCCCGGAGTGCGGCGTGGGGTCGAACGAGAACCCGGGCGGCAGTACGGGGACCGCGGTCGCGTGGACGGCGGGGACCGCCGCTTTGGCGGCGGCCGGCGCGGCGGACGCGGCGGCGAGCAACACGGGAAGCACGATCGGTAACACTCCTGGCTTCGCTTCGCGAAGCCCTCCCGGTCCGAAACGGACCGGTCCGAACACGGAAGTGAGATGGGGAAAAGAACCGCCGGGGCTTGGCCCCGCCCCCGGAAACATCCTGTTGAAAAGGCGCTGCGCCCTAGGCTCGGGTGCGAAGCACCCGGCGCAAAGCGCACACGGTCCGAAGGACCTGCGGATTCGGCGAAAGGCCGAATCCTTGCCCCCCACGCTGCGCGTGGGGCCCCCGGGTCCGAGCTCGCAACAACAATCCGGGCGCTGCACGATTACGCTGTGCTCGCTCCATCACCAGACTGTTGTTAGCCAGACTGCTGCTAGGTGGTGCGGGCGGGGGTCAGGGCGCGGACGCGGGCGGCGATGTTTTCGGCCGACAGACCGAACTGGGCGCGCTGGGCTTCCGGCTTGGCATGTTGGACGAGCACGTTGGGCACGCCGATCCGCTCGACGGCCACGTTCATGCCGTGGTCGTTGACGAACTCCACGACGGCCGAGCCGAAGCCGCCGGCGAGGCTGTGCTCTTCGAGCGTGATGAAGCGGCGGTGCGTCTCGGCGAGCTCCAGCAGCAGCGTCTCGTCGAGCGGCGCGACGAAACGCGCGTTGACGACGGTCGGGCGCACGCCTGAATCCGCGAGCAGATCGTACGCGTCGAGCGCGGTGTCGACGGTGTTGCCGAGCGCGAGGATCGCGACGTCGCTGCCGATGCGCAACACCTCCGCGTGGCCCAGCGTCAGCGGCGCGAGCGGCTCGTCGTGTTTGCCGCTGGTGGAGCCGCGCGGGTAGCGGATCGCCGCGGGCGCGCCGAGCGACAGCGCGAGGTCGAGCATCGGACCCACCTCGTGCTCGTTGCGCGGCGCCATGATGGTGATGCCGGGCAGCGTGCGCAGGTACGCGATGTCGTAGAGGCCCATGTGCGTTGGCCCGTCGTCGCCGACGAACCCGGCGCGGTCGATTGCGAACACCACCGGCAGCCCTTGCACCACGACGTCGTGCACGACTTGGTCGTAGGCGCGCTGCAGAAACGTCGAGTAGATGGCGCAGACCGGCTTGATACCGCGCGTCGACGCGCCCGCCGCGAAGCAGACCGCGTGCGCCTCGGCGATGCCGACGTCGAAGTACCGCTGCGGAAACTTCTTGGCGAACTTCGCGAGCCCGGTGCCGTCGGGCATGGCCGCGGTGATCCCGATCACGCGCTCGTCGCGTTCCGCCACAGCGGTGAGCGCGTCGGCGAACGCCTGTGCGAACGTCTGGCGCGACGCCGCCTTCTCGAGCTTGCCTTCGTCGGGATGGTACACGCCGGGACCGACGCCGTGAAACGTGCGGCTGTCGCCCTCGGCGATCTCGTAGCCCTTGCCTTTGACGGTCTTGACGTGCAGCAGCACGGGCCCGGGGATTTTGCGCGCGTTGGAGATCACGTCGACGAGGGTGTCGAGGTCGTGCCCGTCGATGGGGCCGACGTAGCGGAAACCCATCTCCTCGAAGATGACCGGCGTCTTGTGCTCGTGCAGCGCGAAGCGCATGCCTGCCATCTCGGCGGTGGAGAGCGCTTTGCGCGCGGTGTCGCCTAGCGGGACGTGGCCCAGCATGTCCTTCACCATCGCGCGGCCTTTCGTGAACAGCGGCTTGGAGCGGAGCGCGCCGAGATAGCCCGCGATGGAGCCGACGTTGGGCGCGATCGACATCTCGTTGTCGTTGAGGATCACCAGAAAGTTGGTCTTGAGAAGACCGGCGTTGTTGATCGCTTCGTAGGCGAGGCCGCCGGTCAGCGCGCCGTCGCCGATCACCGCGACGACCGTTTCGCCCGTGCCCGCGAGGTCGCGCGCGGTCGCCATGCCGAGCGCCGCAGAGATCGACGTCGACGCGTGACCGGCGCCGAACGCGTCGAAATCCGACTCGCTGCGCATCGCGAAGCCGCTGATCCCGCCGCCCTGGCGCAGCGTGTCGAACCGCCCCGCGCGCCCCGTCAGCAGCTTGTGGACGTAGCTCTGATGGCTTACGTCCCACACCAGCACGTCGTCCGGCAGGTCGAGCACGCGGTGCAGCGCGATGGTGAGTTCGACCACGCCGAGATTCGGCGCGAGGTGGCCGCCGTTGGCCGCGCACACGCGGATCAGCGTCTGGCGAATCTCGGCGGCGAGCCGATCGAGTTCGGGCCGGCTGAGCCGTTTGACGTCGGCCGGGGACTCAATGCGCTCCAGGATCATCACGGGGTGTTCGACGACCGTGGCCGAAGGCCCGTCCCCGTGCAGGCCCCCGAACCAAGCTCGGACCGGCCGCCGGCGTCGCCGACGGCGCTGCGCGTTCGCAAACGCGTCTGGACCGACGTCGCGAAGATCATCTCGACGGTGCTGAACCCGTTCGTCACCTCGCTCACGCTGTTCGTCGTGCTCGCCGACGTGCGCTCGAACGGGTCGCACGACTTCTGGATCCTGCTCTTCAACAGCGCGTTCTTCACGTCGATCGCGCCCATGCTGTTCATCTTCTACCTCTACGCGACGGACCGCATCTCGGATTTGGACATGTCGGTACGGTCCGAACGCGAGCGCGTGTTCATCGCGTTCGTCCTGCTCTACGCCATCGGCTCGCTCGACATGTGGCTCATCCACGCCCCCGTGATCATGACGGCGTCGATGGCCGGCTACGCCGCGAGCCTGCTGATCGTCCAATGGATCACGCGCTACTGGAAGATCTCCACGCACGCGCTGGGCATCACCGCGCCGCTGGTCGCTTTCACGGTGCTCTTCGGTGACCGGCCGCTGCCGTTCTACCTGCTCATCCCGCTGCTGGGCTGGTCGCGCGTGTACCTGCGCGCGCACACGGTGCTGCAGGTCGTCGCCGGTACGCTCCTGGCGCTCGCCAACACGCTGCTGTTCTTTCGCATTTTCCACGTGGTCTAGCGAGGCACATCGTCATGCCGCGCGGTTGGCCCGCGAAGACGCTGGACGAGAGCGGGCTCCTCCGCGAGCTCGGGCGCCGGCTCGCCGGGCGCAACCGGCCGTTGCTCCTGGCGCTCGACGGAAAGCGCGGAGCCGGAAAATCGACCCTCGCCGTCGCGATCGCGGGGCGCATCTCCACGGCGCCGATCGCGGTGCACAACTTTTTCACGCGGCGGCGAGCAGTGGCTTGCATACCCGGCAGCGGAACGCGTGCGGCTCGTCATCGATTGGCGCCGCTTGCGCAACGAGGCCCTCAAACCGCTGCTCGCCGGGCGCGCCGCGACATGGCAACCGTTCGACGATGGGCTCTGGGAGCTGGACACATTCGTCGAAGAACGTGAACCTGCGCCGTTGGTGGTCCTCGACGGATCGTATTCCGCGCACCCCGAACTCGCGGAACTGATCGACCTGGCCGTGCTGGTCGACACGCCCGACGACGTGCGCCGGCGGCAGATCGCGCGCAGCGGCACGGCGTCGTTGGAACGATGGGACGCAGCTTGGGAAGAGGCGGCCGACTACTATTTTTCGAGCGTTCGCCCGGCTTCGTCGTTCGATCTCATCGTTGCGCCGGACGCGCGCGAGTAAAGCCGGGTTACGAGCTGACGGCTAGCGCGGCGACGCGGCCCGTCGTGTCGCCCGTCCAGCGCCGCACGGCGCGTTCGAACGCGGCGGCGTCGCCGTTGGTGTAGTACGTCGTCGCAGACGTGCCCGGCGCGAGGTCGCGCTCGGCCACCAGGCGCGCGGCGGCCGCGGCCTGCGCATGCGCTGGATTGATCCGCGCGACGTTCGGCGCGAGCGCGGCGGCAAACCAGCGGTCGAGCAGCGGGTAGTGCGAACAGCCGTACACGAGCGCATCGATGTCGCGCGGCAGCTCCGCGACGACCGCGGCGACGGCGTCGCGCGCCTCGGCGGTGTCCGTGGCGCCGCGCTCGACGATCGGGACGAGCGCCGGCGCCGCGAGCGCGAACAATTCGACGCCCGGTGCCGCGGCGCGAATCGCGCGCTCGTACGCGCCGCTGCGGATCGTCGCAACCGTCGCGACGACGCCGACGCGGCGGTACGGCGTGCCCGCGAACGCCGAGCCCGCGGTCGCGATGAGATCGAGTACCGGAAACTCCGTGCGCGGCCAGCCGAGCTGCTCCGCCACGGCGCACGTCGTGTTGCACGCGGTCACCACGGCGTCGACGCGGAGCTCGGCAAGCAGCGCCAGATTCTCCGCGAGAAAACCGTGCAGCTGCGCGTCCGTCTTGTCGCCGTACGGCAAGTGCGCCTGATCGGCGAAGTACACGACGTCCTGATCGATCCCCGCCGCGCGCACCGCGGCGAGCACGGTCAAGCCGCCCAGACCCGAGTCGTAGAGGCCAAGCACTAGCGCAGGATTCTCGCGAGCTTCATTGTTGGACGCTGAGCGCATTGGACGCGGGCGCGCCGGCGTAGGCTTTCACGCCGTTGGCGATACCCTGCGCGACGTTCTGCAAAAACGACGGCTGACGCAGCAGCGCGACGTCGCCCGGGTTGGTCGCAAACGCCGTCTCGATCAGCACCGCGGGCATCGTGGAATGGCGCACGACGTAGAAGTTCTCGTGGCGCGTGCCGTCGTCCTGAGTGCCCGCCAGCGGGATGACGTTGCGCTCGATGGCCTGCGCAAGCGCGGCGTCCTGCGGCTTGTACCAGTACACTGTCGTGCCGTGCGCGCTCTCCGACGGCGCGCTGTTGATGTGGATGCTGATGAACATGCGCGCGCCGGCGTTGTTGGCGACGTCGCAGCGCGTCTGCAGGTAGGCGCGGTCGTCGGCCTTGGGCTTGCCGTCGGCGCGCATCTTCGCGAGGATGTCGGTGCTGAGCGGGTCGACGTCGGTCTCGCGCGTCATGCGCACCGTCCAGCCCTGCGCGACGAGGATCGCGCGCAACCGCTGCGCGATGTCGAGCGTGAGCTGCTTCTCCGTCAGGCCGTTGTGCTGCGTGCCCGGATCGGCGCCGCCGTGACCGGGATCGAGCACGATGAGCTTGGGGTTCGTCGCCGTGCCGGGCTTCCACGGCGGCACCACGTCGGGCGATGCGGACGTGTCGGGCGTGGCCGCGCTCGCGATGACGGCGGCGCCGCCGGTGCGGCCAGTACCGATGCGCGTGAGATCGGTCGCGGGGTCGGTCGACACGGTGATGACGAGCCCGGACTCGCTCGGCGCGAGATCGATGCGCTGCTGGCCCGTCGTGGTGAACGCGATGCGGACCGTGGGCGTGTCGGTGGAACCGGCCTGGCGTACGCGCACGGACTGCACCGTGCCGAACGACGGGTGCTCGTCGCGGCCGGGGCCGTTGAGCGTCGTGTTCTGGAAGTCGAGGTAGAAACGGTTGTCGGCGAGGCGGTGCCACTCGTACGCGGCCGCGCCGCTCAGCGTAACGCGCACGGCGACCGCGTCGCCGGCAGCTTGCTCGATGGCGAGGTCCGTCACCGTCGCGCGGCCCGCAACGACGGGCGGCGCGGCGGTCGGCAGCGCGTTCGGCGAAGCCGTCGCGCCGGCGCCGGGGAGCGGCGGCGGCGGCGGCGGTGCGCTCGCGGCGACGCCGCGCGCTTCGAATACGACGGTGTACACGTCGGGTGAGCCGGCGGCGACGACGCGGTGCGTCGCGCCGCGCACGCCGGCGATGGTGATCGTCGTGACCGGCACCTTCGCGCTGCCGCCCACGGCGACGTCGATCGAGTCGACCGCCGTGCCGGGCGCGCGGCGCGTGGGCGCGAGCGACGAACCCAGCCCGGCGAGCGAAAGCTGCACGCGTTCGGGCGCTTCGCCGTTGTTCGTCACGACCAGCGGCATCGCGGCGTGCACGGTGACGGTCGTGCGACCGCCGTCGGTGCGCACGTCGAGCGCGCCGACCCGCGGCTGCAGCACGGTGTCGTTCGCATCCGGGACGGGCTCGACGTACAGCGCGCGCGCGAGCGTGGTGAACGGCAGCATGACGTCGTTGCCGTCGGCATACGGTGCGAACGGCGCCTGCGCGCGCACGCCGGCGATCGTGTAGGCCGCATCGCCCAGCGTGAAGACGATCGTGCGCCGGTCAGCCGTCGCGATCACGACGTAGCGCTGCTGCGGCTGGAACGAGACGGTCGCACCGAGCCGGTCGAGGAAGCGCCGCAGCCCCGCATCGCGCGTACTGACGGCAAAATCGCCCTCGGCCGGGACGGGGCGCTCGAAGATCAGCCGCGTGCCTTGGAACCAGAAGCTCGGCGGACGGTCCTGCGCGGACGCGCCGAGCGCGCAGGCGCCGAACGCGAGCAGCGCGACTAGAATGCTAGAAACTCGAACGCGAGAGCGGTTCATCGAGGGCGAGGTGTCCTCCGGGAAGGGTCGCGACGCGCTCGCCGGCGATGCGCACCTTCACCGCCGTGATCCCCAGCGACGGTTGGGTGAGCGTCCAGACGAGCGACTTGAACTCCGCCGACTCGGCGAAGCCGCCTTCGGCGGATGCGGCGACCTCTTTGGAGAGATCGACGTCCGCGGTTGAACCTTGAACGTCGACTGCCAGCACGCGCGTTCCCGCCGGGAAGCGAACTGCGTCGACGCCGATCGGCGGCCCAGTGACTGCCTGCGTCGCCGCGTAGAACGCGACGCTGCTGCGGTCGCGCGCCGGCCCCAGCGTGACGCGCCACGGCACGAGCGTCGCCCCGTCGGCGGCTTTGGTGTAATACACGTCGATCGCGTCGGCGACCGTACCGGCGGGCTGATGGTGGAAGTACCACCACGCGGCTGCGACCGCAACCACGAACAGAACGATCAGCACCAAGGCGCGCGACGTTCGCATCTTGGTTGGCGTGCGTTCGACGCTTAGGCGTTACGTCCCTGACGGCGATAGGTGATGCGGCCACGGGTGAGGTCGTACGGCGAGAGCTCGACGTCGACATCGTCGCCCGGCGTGATGCGGATGCGGAAGCGGCGCAGACGTCCTGCGAGGCTCGCGAGGATGGTGTGGCCGTTCTCGAGCTCGACCTTGAACGTCGAGCTTGGAAACGTCTCGATGACGCGGCCGACGAGGCTCAGCGTGTCTTCTTTGGCGACGGGGGTCAGGGGCTCGCGGCGCTTTTTACCGCCGCCGCCCTTGCGTCTGCGAGGAGGGGGAATGGGAGCTCCTTTGGCTAGGCTGTACGGAACCGTACGCGCGGTTGCATTTACAATTTGCTCGGGGCAACCGCCCGTGGCCTTTCGCTCCGGTGAACGGATTTGCCCGCGCGCGGGTTCGGCGGAGACCCCTTCCGCGACCGGGGGCGCCCGATGCAAAGCAACTTCCCGGGTTTCGCCGATGTCTTTATCAACGCCATGATAACAAGCGCGATCGTCTTCGGAGTCGTCGGGGTAGCCGCAGGCTTCACCTGGGACTACATAACCAACCGAGGCAAGTAGGCAATTGACCACTCCATCTTCGGACCTGGGGCCGCAGGCCTCAGGGAGGACTTGGGTGGCTCGTAAAGAGCCTCCCAAGTCTGGCACCATTTTGGGTCGAGTTGTGTTAGAGTGGTCGAGCCGAAAGAACCCTATGAGGCGTCATTCTTTCGGCTGTAGTACGAGTCGTGTCCCGCGTGGTCTGGCGCTCAGGCGTTCTCCCGAATCAGGTACATCGTCCGTCTCACAACCCCCCGACGCCGGAGTCTTAGATGTACACTGACGAAACGCTCAATTGCACCGATTGCAATGCGCCCTTCACCTTCTCGGCCGGAGAACAAGAGTTCTTCGCCGCGAAGGGCTTCACCAACAAACCCAACCGTTGCCCCGACTGTCGCGCCGCTCGGAAGAGCCAGCGCGGTGGTAGCGGCGGCGGCGGCGGCAGCTCGTACTCGGGCGGCGGCGGCGGCTACGGCGGCGGCGGCGGAAGCCGTCCCGCGCGCGAGATGTTCCAAGCTACCTGCAGCGGATGCGGCAAGGTCGCGGAAGTCCCGTTCCAGCCCCGCGGCGACAAGCCGGTTTACTGCCGCGACTGCTTCTCGCAGCGGCAGTCGTATCGCTAACACCTAGCGACACACAAAGAAGAGGCCCCGGGGATCCGTCCCCGGGCCTCTTCTTTTTCTTAGCGCAGGCCGTGGTGCGACGAAGCGACCCGCAGCTTCCAGTTCGCGAGGTCGGTCCCGTCGAGAACGACGTTGTGCAGCAGATAGCGCAGCCGCGTCGCCGCAGGCCCCGTACCGCTCGTGCGCTCCCGCTTGAACGAGGGCTCCCACGACTGCGACCACAGCGTGGCGACGACGCGCATGTGCGACGTGTTCATGTGCGGCGGCAGCGGGATGTGGTACGCCACGACCGCGCGCCCGCTGCCGTCGTGATAATGCCGGTCGCCGGTCACGTAGTCGCCTTCCGGACGCGTCGCCTTGAGCCAATGCTCCGGTAAGCCGATCCCCGGGGGTCCATCCTCGCGCCAGCCCTGCGGCAGCAGCCGGTTGTCTTTGAGATGATGGTCGCGCCGGATGAAGCTCTCGGTGATCGTGTTGGTCTTGTCAACCACGAGCTCTTCGAAGATCTGCACCTGGTCGGGGCGCGTGATCGGATGCTTCTCGTCGAAGTGCTTCTGATACCGTTGCGCCCCCGCCGCATCGCGTTCGAAATATTCGGTCGGCAACACGTTGCCCGCTCCGTCGACGATCTCGCCCTTGTCGTTCGTCGAGCCCGACGCCCACATGGTCCGCGTGCCGTCCATGAGCTTCACTTCCAGCCACGCGCGGCGGAAGCCGACGCCGCTGGGAAAGCGGTGTCCCGCCAAGTTCAGCACGCCGACCTTCGCAGTCACCTCGTGCGCACCGGTGCGCACGGACACGTCGACCTTCGCCGTCGAATGCCGCGCTTGGCGCACGACGTTCGCGATCGCGTCTTCCAGATCGGTCGTCGAGCTGGACATGTAGTCGGGGATGCGCACGCCCAGCACGTCGTAGTTCGGCTTGGTCTTGAACGTCTGCAGCAAAAACGCGTTCAGCCCGAGCAGCTCGTGCCGCCGGAAGCCTGATTCACGCAAGCGCACTTTGATATCTTTGAGCGGCGCGACGTGCTCGGCCTCGGGGTAGTCTTGGTCCTGCACCAGCGCGATCTGCGTCTTGATCTGCGGATCGTGCACGCCCAGGCGCGTGTTGGTGACGCTCGTCTCCATGTGGCAGTCCTGGCACGATTTCGCGCCGGGGCCGGGCTTGTACTCGGTTTGGAACTTGCTGTTGACCCACTCCACGTAGGTGTTCTGCTCGACGTCGTGCGCCATCGCCGGGACGATCGGATGCACCTTGGGCGGGCTGTCGACCACCGGCAGATCGATGCTGTGGCAGCTCGCGCACAGCCGCGCCGACTTCGTGAGCGCGGAGAACACGGGCGTGGCGCCGAGCGAGTTTTTCATCGGTGCCGGCGCGACGTCGTCGGTCTTGAACGGCCCATGAATCTTGTCGGGCGGGCCGACGTCGAACAGGCCCGTGTTCTTGTGCTCGAGGACGAACGCGAGTGACTGGTTCGGCGGCTGCGAGATGTGGTGGCACACCGTGCAGCTGATGCCGTCGCGCGCAAGGCCACCGTAGTGGAAGCCCGGCTTGGCAGGGTCGTCGTTGAACACCCACTTCTCGTTGAAGTGCACGGTCTTTCCGTGATCGATCTCGTTCTGGCGCTTGCCCATCACGCCGTGGCAGCGCATGCAAAGGTCCGTTGTTTGTTGCTTGAGGGTCGCGCGCGTTTGCGCCGGGCGGTCGCCGGCGATCTGGTCGTCCGCGATCCGGTCGATGTACGCCAATTCGCTTTCGAGCTGCGAGAAGAACACCGGATCGCGGCCCGCGAGCCCCATCGGCGACCAGCGCCACTCGCCGTACTCCGACACGTTGACGCCGTACGGCCCGGGCTGCGGTAATGACGGCGGCGGCGGCGGCGGCGGCGAAAACGACGGCGACGGTGTCAGCCACATCACCGGCAGCGACTTCGCCGGGTCTTGCGCCGGCGGCGTTTGCGCGGCGCCGTGGCAGCCCATGCACTGGTCGGACGTCAGGAACTGCGGCGGGCCGTTGGGATGGGCCAGCATCGTGTCCAGCGGCTCGTTCGGGAAGCGCTGGATGTGCGCTGGTATCGGGACCGGTACGGGCGACGCGAGCTGTGCGTTCTTCTCGTGCTCGCGGTCGACCGGCAGCGGCGCAGCCGTCGCGAACGCCGCCAGCGTGGGCGAGGCGCGCCACGAGCCGTCGTCCTTGAACGTGATCGGCTCGCCGGGGAAGCCTTTGATATTTTCCGTCGCGGCGAACGTGCCCGCGTCTTTGGCCGACGCGTGACAGCGCAGGCAGTACAGGCCGAAGCCCCCGTTCGGGTATTGCGTGCCGCCGAAATTCTCCGACGCGGTGCAGACGTTCTTTCCTTTGACCAGCTTGCAGGTCTTCGTGAAGAGCTCGGCCCAGAACCAGCCGTCGTGCGAGGCGCCGGACTTGCGGATCATGATCGTCCAGTCGTGCGGCTGAAGCTCCTCGTCCCGGATGCCGTCGTACCGGGCGGCCGGCGGCGGCGCGTACTGCTCTTTGATCATGACGGCGCCGTCCGCCGGGACACCGGTGCGCCCGTTGCGCATCCACGCGATCATCTCGGGCGAGTAGTAGATGCGCACGGCGGGGTGCGTTCCGTAATACGTGCCGTGCGCGTACGGCCCCGTGTCGCGCACGTACTTATCGACGCACCAGTGAAGCTTGCGGTACGGGTACAGCAGCGTGTTGCCGCTGGGCGGCACCTTCTCCGGATCGTCGCCGTAGAGGTAGCGCAGCATCCTGCGTTCGACGGCGGTCGGCTCGCCGGGCGGGAGCGTCGCCGGCAGCTGCAGTTCCGGCGGCACCGGTGCCGCATCGGGGCATGGGTCGGGCAACGGAGAGCCGGTCGGGAGAACGTCGCCGATTGCGGCGCTGACGGTGCCGCCGCGTGCCGGGGACGGGCTGTGCGACACCGCACCGGCGAGCAGCACCGCGCCGACGACGATCCCGGCGTACACCAACGTCGTTCGCATCGAGTCTCCTTACTTCGGGTAGAGGACGCGCGTGCTGCCGGAGCGTTCGACCTCGTCGACGCGCGCGTAGCTGCGCCCGACGAAGTCCATGCTGGGGTTCGTCACGCCGAACCACAGGCGCTCGTTCTTGAAATGGTGCCAGAGGTGATATTTCTTGATCCAGCGCCCGAAGCGCGTCTTGGGCACGAACGGGATGTGCGCCACGTAGTGCACCCACTCGTAGTAGAACAAACCCAGGACCGCGCCCAGCAGCATGGCCGCGCTCACGCTGAGATCGCGCGTGACGGCGGAGAACATCGCGAACGTCAGCGTCGCCACCGGGAGCACGAACCACACCGGCAGGAACAGCAGCCCGAGCTCGTCGGGCGTGACGTGGTGGTCGTAGTGCAAGCGGTGCTGCAGCCCGAGCACGAAGGCGTTGCGCTGCGGCGGCGCGTGGAACATGAAGCGGTGCGTCGTGTACTCCGAGCCGAAGAACACGAGCGCGCCGGCCGCGACCGCGATCAGCGACGTGGGCGCGAACGCCAGCACGTGCGCCGCGAAGAGCGCGGACAAGGCCAATGCGAGCCCCACCAACACCGTGTTGCTGCCATGCCGAAAGAACGTGCCGACCATACTCAGCGCTCCTCTTGGGGCCTCCTTCGTGGCAAGGCGTACCAAGCCTCGTCGCAGGCGCGCCGGTCGGCGTCGTCGAGCTGAATCTCGAGTGCTTTGAGCGAGTCGCGCAACTGTTCGGCACGGCTCGCGCCGACGATCGCCGCGGTGACGCCGGGCTGATCGAGGACCCATCGCAGCGCAACGTGCGTGAGCGACTTGCCGCGCGACGCGACGTCTTCGACAAGCCGCTGCACGACATCGAGCTGCGCATCCTGCCAGTAGCGCTGCTGGTAGAGCGACGCCGCGTTGCCCAGCGTGAAGCGCGTCCCCTCGCGCGGCGTCTCGCCGCGGCGGTACTTGCCTGTCAGCAACCCGGCCGCGAGCGGGTTGAACACCACCGCCCCGACGCCGTTGGCCTGCGCTGCCGGCAGCAGCTCGCTCTCGATCGCGCGGAAGAGGATGTTGTAGCGCGGCTGCACGGCATCAAACCTGATCAGGCGGTCGCGCTCGGACGCCGCGAGGGCCGACATCATCTGCCACGCGGCCACGTTGCTGCACCCGGCGTAGCGGATCTTGCCGGCGCGGCGCAGGTCGTCGAAGGCTCCGAGCGTTTCGTCGATGGGCGTGTCGGCGTCCCAGCGGTGGATGTAGTAGAGGTCGATGTAGTCGGTGCGCAGCCGGCGCAGCGACGCGTCGCAGGCCGCGATCACATGGCGGCGCGACAGGCCGCTGTCGTTGGGGCCGGGTCCCATCGGATTGTACGCCTTGGTCGCGAGCACGAACCGGTCGCGCTTGGCGGCCATCCACTCGCCGACGATCTCCTCGGTGCGCCCCACGGTCTCGAGCGTCCCGCCCACCGGGTACACGTCGGCAACGTCGAAGAAGTCGATCCCGGCCGACGCCGCGGCGTCCATGATGGCGCACGACTCCGCGCGATCGGTTTGCAGCCCGAACGTCATCGTGCCGAGGCAAATCTCCGAGACCTTCAGGCCGGTGCGGCCGAGTCGAACGGTGCGCATTACATCCCTTTGTTCGGGTTGATCAGATACTTCTCGCCCGTGGCGCGCTTGTCGTATTGCGCGATGACGTCGAGCTGCAGCGCCTCCGCCAGCGAGATCTCGGCGGTGTAGTGGCTGGCGAAGGTCGTCTTGAGCTCGGCAGCCACGCGCTCGCGCAAACGCTGTGCCGCTGCCGGCCCGATCTTTGCGATGAACGCCATCACCAGCCAGCCGCCGATGCCCCACGCCATGCCGAAGTTGCGATTCAGCTCGGTCGGCCGAGTATCAAGCCCGCCGTAAATGTACACCTGCTTGTGGACCGCCGAGCCGTAGCGGCTGTACGTCGTCGCGTTGCGGCTCAGCGCCGCCTCCATGCAGCTCAGGATTTGCCCGGCCAGCGCGCCGCCGCCGATCGCATCAAAGGCCAGCGTTGCGCCGGTCGCGATCAGCGCTTGCGTCAGGTCGTCGATGAACGCAGGCGAGGTGCTGTCCACGACGTGAGCGGCGCCGAGCTCGCGCAGCATCGCGGCCTGGGCGGGGCTGCGGACGATGTTCACGAGCCCGATCCCGTCCGCAAGGCAGATCTTGTTGAGCATCTGCCCGAGATTCGAGGCCGCGGCCGTGTGAACGAGGGCCGTGTGCTCCTCGCGCCGCATCGTTTCGACCATGCCCAGCGCCGTGAGCGGATTCACGAAGCACGAGGCGCCGTCGGCTGCCGTGGCGCCATCGGGCAACACGAGCGTGTCGCCGGCCTTCAGCGTGCGGAATTGCGAATACATCGCGCCGCCCAGCGCGGCGACGGTCTTTCCGATCAGGTGCCGAGCGTCGGCGCCCGCGTCGATCACGACACCGGCGCCTTCGTTGCCGACGGGCATCGATTGGTCGAGGCGCGCCGTCATCGACTTCAACGCGGCGCGAGGAACCGACGCAGCGATCGCGGGCCGATCCGCGGTTCCGCTCGCGCGCATGGTCGCCGGGTCCGCACCGGCCAGCAGCAAGCCGAGATCCGACGGATTGATCGGCGCGGCTTCCATGCGCAGAACGACCTCGTCAGCCTTGGGCGCCGCGATGGGCACGTCCGCCAGCGAAACCTCGAGCTCACCGGTCGACTTCACCAGGGAGCGTACTTGAAGACCCGTTTTTCGATCGTCGAAGCGCATGGTCGCGTCGTTCAACCCTGGTGCGAACGACGCCTCGGGTTCACGGCGAGCACCACCAACCGCGCTGCGCGGAACATGCGATGACCGTGCAGATTGCTTTGGCGCCCGTCCTCGCGCACGCCACGACACGACGCGCGGTGGCTCGCTGACTGTGCCGGGCTGGTGGCACGGTGACGTGGTATCGCAACAGCATGCCCGAAGAGGACCGCTTGTGAGGCCGCGCGGACCGTCCTACGTCGCCAGGAGGTTGCAAGTCGGCCGACGACCCTCTACCGGCCGCGGCGGCGAGGCGGTCTGCATCCTGCCGATTCCGAATGATCCAACGCAACCATCACTCCGAAAAGGGACGACATGAGGACCACCGTTCGCCGGCTGTACGCAGACCCGGCCGCGCGCATGGAACGTGCGGACAACCTGCGTTTTCTGCGCGACTTGGCCGATGAGTCGGTGCAGCTCGTCGTGACGTCGCCGCCCTACAACATCGGAAAACGATACGAGAAAAAAAGCACGCTTGACGACTACGTCCGCGCTCAGGCGCAGGTAATTTCTGAGTGCGTCCGCGTGCTGGCGCCGACGGGCTCGCTCTGCTGGCAGGTTGGAAACCACGTCGTCAACGGCGAGATTTTCCCGCTCGATATGGTGCTGTACCACGTGTTTCGGGATCACGGCTTGAAACTCCGCAACCGGATCGTATGGCATTTCGAGCACGGCCTCCACGGCACAAAGCGCCTCTCCGGCCGCTACGAGACAATCCTTTGGTTCACGAAGACCGACGACTACGTGTTCAATCTCGATCCAATTCGGATCCCTTCAAAGTACCCGGGAAAAAAATACTTCAAAGGACCGCGCCGCGGCGAACTCAGCGGGAACCCGCTCGGTAAGAATCCGACTGACGTGTGGCGTATTCCGAACGTGAAATTCAACCACGTCGAGAAGACCCCGCATCCGTGCCAATTCCCCGTCGAGCTCGTTGAACGACTCGTCCTTTCACTCACGAACCCAGGCGACGTCGTGCTCGACCCGTACATGGGAGTCGGCTCCTCGGTCATCGCGGCGCTCATGCACGGCCGGCTGGGCTACGGATGCGACACGGTGAAGAGCTACGTCGACATCGCGTGGGAGCGCGTTCACGCGCTGCGCGCCGGCACGCTCCGCACGCGCCCGATGGGCAAGCCGGTCTACGACCCGGCGTTGCCATACGGCGGCCACAAGGAGTGAGGCTTCACGTTTTCTCGTATCGCTACGCCGAAGAGGTGCTGGAACACCGAAACTACGAGGCAGCGTGGAATGAAATCACGGGAATCCTTCGGGAAGCCCCGATTTTCACGTGGCGCAACAAGTCCAAGGCGGTGAAGCGGCTCGACGTCGTGCAGCAAGTGTCGAACACGTTTTTCGACCGCAGGCTCGCGGTCGATTGCGGTTGGGAATACCACCCGCTGGCGACCAACATCGTGGGTTCAGGGCTCAAAGCCGATTTCCGCAAGAAGTTCGGCGACCTGAGCATTCAAATCGAAATTCAATTCGGCAACATGGCTCGGTGGTACAGCGACATCTTCAAATTTCAGGCCGGCTACTCCGCCAAAGCAATCAACGTCGGAATTTCCGTCGTGCCGATGTTCGACCTCGCAAAGCGCATCGACCAAAACGTCGTGAATTTCGAGCGCGCGCGCCGCGAGTTACCGTCGGCGGAACTTTCGATAACGTTGCCCATCGCGATGATCGGCGTGGATACCGACACCGAGACGAAGGTCGTGGACATGACGACCACGCGGTTCACGACGATCGGGGACGTTGTCGGTCGCGGAAATGAGGCGAACCGCTGGCGCGTCGTCCATGGCTACCTGAGCGGTGCGGACATGACCACGATCGGTCCGGATTCGCCAACGGGGCCAATGCTTGCCGCCGCGGATGACGACGCCGACGGGGTTGAGGAAACAGGATCGTAACGCTACGACGCTGCGGTGCGTATGGTCTTGGGCACCGTCGTGCCCGCAAACAGGTTGTTTGCGATTCGCAGAGGGTCGTAGTCCGAGACGTCCACCACGTCGGCGTCGTCGCCGCTGCGGCGTGCCGCGCGCAGGGCTTCGATCGCTTCGGGTAGGGCGAACTGTTCGCCGACGTAGCCGCTCACGAAGCGGCCTCCGCGGATCTCGCCGCGGGCTTCGAGACGCCGAAGCGCGCCCAGCAGCTCGCGCCATGGCGGCGCGAGCGTTTCACGCGCGACCACGTCCCGGAACACGACGCCCCAGCGTTCCAGGAGGCGGCGCGCGAACGTTTCGGGCTCGATTTTTTCCGTCTCCGAAGCCAGGCGCGTCCAGCGGCCGCTCGACGAGCGCGGGCGGGCGCGCAAGCCTTTGTCGCCCAGGCGCCGCTTCGCGTCGATCAGCGAGCGCAGCGCGTCGAAGCCGTCGGCCGTGACCAGGCCTGCGGCGACCAGTTGCCACAACGCTTCTTCCACTTCGGCCGGGAGGCGTTTGGTACCGCGAACGATGTCGGCGAAGAACGGCGCGCCGCGGCGGCCGATCTCTTCGAGCACTTCGTGCGCAGCGTGCGAGAGCGCCGCGTTCTCTTCGCCGTCGCGCGTGACGATCAGCGACTCGGCGTCCTCGCGCTTGAGCAGCGAGATCGGGGCGAGCTTCGTCGGGCGGATGCGGCGCTGGCGCTCGTCCGCTTCGACCGGCGTGAGCGCGGGGTGCGGCGACAGGCGGCCCCACATCACTTCTCCGCTGTAGCAGAGCTGGTCGAGATACTCGCGCTTGTAGCGTGCCACGCGCGCCGGCAGGATCGATGCTTCCCAGGCGGCGGCGGGGATCTCGTAGCCTTCGAGCTGCTTGATGACCTGCAGCGTGCCGTCGATGCCGTGCAGGCGCGCGTTCGGCGCGACGTGCTGCCAGCGGTACAGGAAGCGCACGTACTCCGCCGTGGTCACCGGCTCGATCTCGCGGCGCAAGAGGCCCAGCGTGAGGCGGTGGATGCGCGCGAGCACGCGGCGGTTGCAGAACTCTTCGGCGTCGGCGCCGCGGAAGCGGCCGCGCAGCACTTGGCCTTCGGTTTCCAGCCGAATCAGCGCGGCCTCGATCGCCTCGGTGTCGACGGCGAACTGCGCGGCGAGCTCCGCGATCGTCACCGGGCCGCTCGACTCCAGCCAGCCGCGCACGATCTCGGCGATCGCGTCCTCGCGCCGTTCCGGCAGCGGTTGCGACGGCGCGATTGCGGCGATCGATGGGTGCACCGTCGCGTCGGGATACGCGACGAGCGCGAGGGCGAGCCGTTCGGCGCACGTCCAGAACCGTGCGTCGCCGACGACGAGCGACGCAGCGCGGCGTTGTGCGACCAACTCGTCGAACCATGCGATCCACTCCGCCGCCGGCGGCAGGACGACGAGCGTGGCCAGCGCGTCGTGCAATTCGTCGGCGTCGCGGACGACCGGCCACACCGACTCGGTCACCTCGGCGATGGCGGCCGGGTCGAGGATGCCTGCGCCGTCACCGTCGCTACGGATCGTGCGGCGCAGCGTCACGGCGCGCGCGCGGCGCTCTTCGAGCGGCGCGTCGTCGAGGTATGCGTACGGGTTCGCGTTGAGGATCTCGTGGCTGAACGGCGACGGCTCGGGGGTATCGACCGCGACCGTCTTGATCGCGCCGCTCTCCACCGCTTGCAGCACCTTCGTCAACCCGGCGAGATCCATCGCTTCGTTCAGGCAATTGCCGATGGTCTCGCGCACGAGCACGTGGTCCGGGATGCGAATGGGGCCGGTGAGGTTCTCGCCGCACGCGGCGGCGTCGGGGAAGCACGCGGCGAGCAAATCGTCCGCCCGCATGCGCTGGAGCTGCGGGGCAACCTTCTTGCCGCCGCGCATGCGCAGGATCGCCAGCGCGCGCGTTGCGTTCCACCGCCAGCGCGCGGCGAACATCGGCGCGGTGAGCAGCGCCTGCGTGAGCGTCGCCTCGACGCTCGCCGACTTGACGTACTCGAACACGATCTCCAGCGGGAACGCGTGCTGGTCGCTTAACGACAGCACCAGGCCGTTGTCGGTCGCGGCGGCTTGCAACTCGATGTTGAACGAGCGGCAAAACTTCTTGCGCAGCGCGAGGCCCCACGCGCGGTTGATGCGCGCACCGAACGGCGTGTGCAGGATGAGCTGCATCCCGCCCGCTTCGTCGAAGAATCGTTCGGCGACGATCCTTGTATCGGTCGGTACGGCGCCCAGGATCGCTTTGCCCGCGCGGATGTACGCGACGATCTGCTCCGCGCCGGCGCGCTCGACGCCGCACTCCGCGATCAGCCAGTCGATCGCGGACGCGTCGTCGCGCTCGTCCACCGCCGCGCGGAGCATCGAGACTTCGTGCGACAGCTCGATCGTACGGCCCGGGCTCTCACCGTTCCAGAACGGGATCGACGGCGGCGCGCCGCGCGCGTCTTCCACCCGCACCACACCCGATTCGACGCGCCGGATCTGCCACGACGTGGAGCCGAGCAGGAAGATGTCGCCCGCCATGCTCTCGACGGCGAAGTCCTCGTCGACCGTGCCGACGACGTGGCCGTCGGGCTCGGCGACCACGTTGTAGTTCGCCGTCTCGGGGATCGCTCCGCCCGACGTGATCGTCGCCATGCGCGCGCCGCGCCGCGCGCGCAGGCGGCCGTTGACGCGGTCGTGGTGCAAGTATGCTCCGCTGCGCCCGCGCGACGTCGCGACGCCGTCCGACAGCATCGTCACGACGTCGTCGAAATCTTTGCGGCTCAGCTCGCGATACGGATAGGCCGTGCGCACCGCGCGGTAGAGCGCGTCGACGTCCCACTCTTCTTCCGCGGCGCAGAACGCCACGAGCTGCTGTGCGAGAATGTCGAGCGGCGCTTTGGGGATCGTGAGCGCGTCCATCGCGCCGCTGCGAATGCCGCGCACGAGCGCGGCGCATTCGAGCAGCTCGTCGCGCGTGGTGGCAAAGAGGCGGCCTTCGGGTCTTGCGCCGACCCAGTGGCCCGAGCGTCCGATGCGCTGCAGCGCCGTGGCGATGGAGCGCGGCGTGCCGAGCTGCACCACGAGGTCGACCGAGCCGATGTCGATACCCAGCTCCAGCGACGCGGTCGCGACGACGGCGCGCAGCTCGCCCTTCTTCAGCCGGTCTTCGGCGTCGAAACGCTTGTCGCGCGAGAGGCTGCCGTGATGCGGCAGCACGATGCCTTCGCCCAGCCGCGCAGCAAGGTTGAACGCGGCGCGCTCGCTCATGCGGCGCGTGCTGACGAACACGAGCGTGGTCTTGTGCGTGCGCACGAGCTCGGCGACGCGATCGTAGATTTCGCCCCACATCTCGTTGCTCGCGACCGGGCCGAGCTCGTCGTTGGGCACCTCGACCGCCAGCGTCATCGCGCGGCGATGCCCGACGTCGACGATCTGCGCCGCCGGCGACAGGAACTGCGCGACGGCTTCGAGCGGGCGCACCGTGGCGGACAAGCCGATGCGTTGCGGCTTGCGACCGCTTTCCCTCATCACGAGCTCGTCGAGGCGCGCGAGCGTGAGCGCAAGGTGCGAACCACGCTTGTCGGCAGCCATCGCGTGGATCTCGTCGACGATCACGGTGCGCACGCCGGTGAACAGCTTGCGCGACTTCTCGGCGGTCAGCAGGATGAACAGCGACTCCGGCGTCGTGACGAGCACGTGCGGCGGCTTGCGCAGCATGCGCGCGCGTTCCGTCTGCGTCGTGTCGCCGGTCCGGGTCGCGGTGCGGATCGGGGCCAGCGTGAGCCCGCGCGCTTCCGCCGCGGCGAGCAGCTCGCCCAGCGGGGTTTCGAGATTCTTGCGGACGTCGTTGGTGAGCGCCTTGAGCGGAGAGACGTACACGACGAGCGTCTCGTCGGGGAGCTGGTCGTCCGCCGCTCGGCGGATCAGGTCGTCGAGGCAGAGCGTGAACGCGGCGAGCGTCTTCCCCGAGCCGGTCGGCGCGGAGACGAGCACGTCCTGACCGGCGCGAATCAGCGGCCAGCCTTGGACTTGCGGCTCGGTGGGCTCGCCGTAGCGGCTGGCAAACCAGTCGCCGACGAGCGGATGGAAATCGCGCAGCACGGTGTCTTCTTTCAACCCAGGTATGGCTTGTCCGTTTGCGCTCGAGCGCGGGGCTGAAGAGGAGGCGCATCACCGCACGCCGACGCACTAGCCGCGCGATGACGATCCGGAAGTCCATGGTGCTCCTCGCAGCGGTGCTGGCGCTCGGCTCGGCGACTGTGCCGGTCGCGAGCGCGGCGCAATCGCTGCCGCCGCCTCCCCCGCCGCCGGTCCCGCCGCCCTCCACCGCGTCCCCGCAGCCGCCGCCGGCGTCGGAATCGCCGTCGCCATATGCGACGCCGCCTGCGTCATCGTCGCCGGGCGTGCCGCCGTCGCCGGGTGCGTCGCCGCCGGCGCCGGTGCCGATCCGCGTCGACCACGCGCGCGTGGGCGTCGTGCCCGGTGCGACCGTCACGGTCGGCGTGTCGGGTGGCGCCGGACCGATCTCCGCGCAGGCGTCGTTCGACGGCGCCGTCGTGCGCTTCGACGCGTTCACGCGCACGCTGTTCATCACCGGGCGCGCGTTCGGGCGCGGCACCGTCACGATCGCCGATGCCGCCGGCGATACGGCGACGATCGCGGTGCTGGTCGCGCCCCCGGCGGGCGTCGTACCGGCCGATGCGACGGTGGAGCTCTCCGGCAACGTCAGCAGTGCGTTCGCCACGGCGCGCATCCGCGCTACGATCGCGCAAATTGCCCAGCTGCAGCCCGGCGCGACGCTGGACGCCGGCGGCGTCACGGCCGGCGATCTGCGCCCTGGCCAGGCGCTGGAAGCGCGCGCGAACGTCGTCCTGCGGGGCAACGACCAATACGTCGATCAAACCGGCACGACGAACGTGCACGTACGCATCGACGCGCTGCCGCAGCTCGATCCCGCCGTGCTGTTCTACAGTGACGATCCCGAGCGGCTTGGCGCGCTCGACGACGGCGTGCTGTTCCGCGGCACGATCGACGCGACGCGACCCGCGCGCGCGTACGTCTATCACGTGTCCGACTCGCCCAACCGGCGGCTTTTCCTCGCGCTGCAGCCAACCACGTCCACGGCGCGCGTGCAGGTCCTGGGCGCGACCGCCGGCCCGTCGGACGCGTTCGCCTACGTCGGCCACACCGCGACCGTGCGCTATATGCTCGAGCACGCGTCGCAGGAAAGCTTCATCGCGCCGGTCCTGCTGAACGTGCCGTACGTGCTGCCGCTCGGCGCCGGAACGATGCTTCCCGGGACGCTGATCAACGCGATCTACGATCTGCGCGTGCTCGACGGCGCGCCGGTGAACGTGGTCGTCGTGGCGGCGAGCAACGGCGTCGACCCGGCGACACTGCTGGCGCAGCCGGAGCATTCGACCGACGCGCATTATCGTCGCGGTGAGTTCTCGCTCGCGAACGTACCGCCGCTCGCGCTCCAGTACACGGCGGGCGCGCCGGAGCCGCCCCCGTTCGCGGTTGGCGTGCGTTATTATGCGAACGGGCAGGCGGCGTTTCCGAACCTGCGCCCCGGCGACGTCGCCGCCGCCGGACAGCGCGCCGCGCTTGCGGGCGATTACGGCGTGCTGCGCAACGTATCGCTGCAGATCGCGAACCCGACACCGTCCCCGCAGAACGTGTACCTCTACGAGCAGCCCGGCGCAACCGGCGGCGGCGTCACCACGACGATGTGGTTCAACGGCGACGCGGCGCCCACGCAGGTACGCTGCGTGAGCGACCCGTCGCAGCGCTATTTGGTGAAAGGCTTCGGCGTCGCACCGGGCCAGACGCTCAACGTCACCGGCACCTACATGACCGACGGCACGTCGTTCCTTCCGCTGTACTTCGGCCTGACGACAACCCCGCCGCCGGCACCCCCGCTCAACGCCTGCGGCGCAAAACCGGGCGCGACGGCGACGCGCTAACGGAAAGCTCGTTCACGCGCTTGCTGGTGCGCGGACGACGATGCTTTTCGCGCGCGACATCACGCCGCGCACCGCTGCGAGCAGCGCGTTGCGGCGCGAAACCGTCGGGACCGGTTCGCCGAGCACCGTTGGATCCGCCGCCGCGAGTGCCTTCACGGCGGACGTCGCGTCGACGGTGTGGCTCGTGCCGTAGGCGAGTTGGTTTGCGGCGTAGCGGTCGAGTGCGTAGCGGTAGTTTACCATGATGCCGTACGCCTGCTCGAGGCCCCGCGGCGTCGGATCGGCGAGCCAGTCGAGGCGTTCGATCGTTGCGCCGTTGCCGAGGTGGAAGCGCGCGACCGCGTCGCGTGGCGCGCCGTCACTGCGTTTGGCTTCGAGCAGGTAGCGCGCGGCGAGGCGCAGCAGCGGCTCGCGCAGCGCGGCCAGCGGTGCCGCGTTGCGGTGCCAGCCCGGCGTTGCGAGCGCGGTCCGCACGCCGGCGTCGACACGTTGGCCCAGCGAACGCACCCAAGCGGCGAAGCCCGGCAGCGGCGAGAGCGTCGCGAACGTGCGCAGGCGCGGCAACTCGGTGCGCAGTTGCTCGACGGCGTGCTTGATCAGCGCGTTGCCGAACGGGATTCCCGTGAGCCCGCGTTCGGTGTTCGAGATGGAGTAGAACGTCGCGGTGCGCGCCTGCGCGGCGTCGACGCGCGGCGCGTTCGCGTTGAGGATCGCGCGGATGGACGACGGTATCTCGTCGGTGAGCGCGACCTCGGTGAACACGACGGGCATGCCGGGCAGCGCGGGGTGGAAGAACGCGTAGACGCGGCGGTCCTCGTCCAGGCGATCCTTCAGATCGAACCAGCCGCGCACCGCGTGTACGGCTTCGGAACGTGCGAGCCGTTCGAGCAGCGCGGCGGAATCCGCCCAGGTAAGCCGGCGCAGCTCCAGCAGGCCGAGGTCGACGCGCGAGGCGAGGAACGTGCGCAGGTCGTCGTCGAGCGGCGCGAGATCGGCGACGTCGGCGCGCTTCTCCAAGAACGCCAGCAGCTGCGCGCGCAGCTCGACGATGAGCCGCAGGTCACCGGGTGGCGCCGCCAGATGGCGCAGGACGCAGTCGCGCGCGGGCTCCAGGCGCCGGCGCAGCCGGGCCAGGGCGACGCGGCGGGCCACCGGCTCGGCGGCGGCGCGCGCGGCGTCGAGATCGCCCTCGACGCACTGCACGTCGACGTCCAGCGCGTCGAGCAGGCGCAGAAAGCGTAGCAGTTCGCCCTCCGAAGCGACCGCCAGGCTCGAACGCACGGTGCGAATGTGCTCGCGCGCCGCGAGATCACCCACGGGCAAATGTCGCAATGCTTCGACGGCGCGCTCAACGGGGGTCGTTCGAACCGGCATGACGATTCGCACAACCCGTCTACGACGCGGCAGGGTTCAGAAGGGCAGCTTCGTCGTCGCGAACGGCGGCCGGTGATAGCTCCCGGCGCAGGTCGCCGTGTCCAGGTTCTTCGCCGACCGCGCCCGGACGAACGCGACGATGAGCTTGTCGGCGCAGGGCAGCTCGATCTCGTGCGACGCGTTGGGAATCAGGATCTGCCGCGCGTTGGGCAGATACCGCAGCGCCTTGCGTCCGAACTGCGGCGGTGAGGCCGGGTCGTCGGTACCGGAGAGCATCAGGATCGGCTTCTCGCTTCGAACCGGGGTGGCGAACGCGTGCGCGACCGGGTGCACGTTCCAAATCGCGCACGCATGCTGCTGCGCGCGCACGCGCGTCGCGCCCAGGAACGTCCCCGCGCTCGTGCGCGCGACGTCGGCTTCGGTGATGAACGGAATGTCCTCCGCGCAGGTCATGGAAAGATTCAGACCGGTGGCGACCGAGCTGAAGCTCTGCGTGATGAGCTGAATGATCTTGCCCAGCGGCACGTAATCGCCGCGATACGCATGCTCGACGATGAACGGCACGACGGCCGCGCCTTCCGAGCTGTAGTCGAGTTGACGCAGCCGATCAGCGAAGACTTCTTTGGAAAGCGCGACCGTCTGGAACTGTTTGGTCGCCGCGTTGCGGATGCGCATCCGCACCGGACCGCGGTCGAAGCGCCGCTCGAGCGCGGCGAGATGCGCGGCAAACGCGGGGAAGCGCGCGTGGCAATTCCGGTCGGCGGCGCACGCCGCGACGATTTGCGTGCGCGCGAATTGGGCACCTTGGGCCATGTCGCGCGGGATGATGAAGATGCCCGGCGGCGCCACGCCTTCGAGCACCGCGCTTTCGACGTGCGCAGGGTGGCGCCGGATGTAATCCAAGAAGAGCATGGTGCCGTACGAGCCGCCGTAGAGCACCACGCCGTCAGCCTGCAGCGCGGCGCGGACGTCTTCAAGGTCGTCGGCGGTGATATCGGTGGTGTAGAGATCGAGGTTCGCTTTTTTCGCGGCAGCGGTTCGGCACGCGCGCAATGCCGCGTCGGGCCACAGCTGCGCAAAGTACGGCGCGGGCTGCGCCGGCGGATACAGGTCGCACGTGAGCGGGGCGGACCCGCCGGTGCCGCGCACGTCGACGAAGACGAGGTCGGCGCGGTCGTTCAATTGCATGAACGGCTTCGCGAATAGGCCGTCCACGATGAACGGGGCTTGCTCGACCGAGCTTGCGCCCGGACCACCGGGGTTCCAGAACACGGCCCGGCGCGACGGTATCTTCGCGGGGACGACGACGAGCTTCAGCGGGAGCGTGCGACCGCTCTGCGCGGCGCGGTCCTCGAACACGTCGAAGGTGCCGCACCGCGCAGGCGTCTTCGAACGGCCGATGGCGCACGGCTTCAAGTGCAACCGCGAATCGACCGCCGGCGGCGACGTTTGCGCAGCCGGGTCAGCCGCACTCGTACCGAGCAGCGCGGCGAACGCCGCGGCAGTCGTGGCCAGTCGGAGCAACATGCTCACCTCCGGACGAGCGTAGCGTGCTAGGCGGCGCGCGTCAAGTTGCAGCATGAGTTGAACGCGCTCGGGCTCGCAGAGCCCCGGCTGATCACATCAACGCTTGCCCGATGCGGCTTTCGCTACCGCGCGGGCCGCGAACACGTCCGCCATCGCCGTGCGGTACGCCGCTGACGCGAACGTGTCCGAGCGTGCCGAGACGCTGCGCGCTACGCCCGCGCACGCCGCTTTGAGCGCGTCCGCGTCGCCGGGTTTCACGCCTTTGAGCGCGCTCTCGACGCCGCTCGCGCGGAATGCCGAGTCGCCGATGCCCGTGACCGCGATGCGCGCCGATTCGATCGCGCCGCCGCTTAGCGCCAGCACCACCGCCACGCCGACGACCGCGTAGTGCGATGCCGGGTGGTGGAATTTCACGTACGCCGAGTTCGGCGCCGCGTCGAACGCGATCGACGTCAGCACCTCGTTCGCGCTCAGCGCCGTCTCGAACATCCCCTGAAAGAAGTCGGATGCTTTGAGCTCGCGCGTGCCGCCTTTGCCGGTTAGCGTGAAGGTCGCGTCGAGCGCCTGCAGCACCGCCGGGTAGTCCGCCGACGGATCGCCGTGCGCGGATGCGCCGCCGATCGTGCCGCGGTTGCGCACCTGCGGGTCGCCGAGATCGTTCGCCGCGTCCCACAGTGCGGGCGCGTTCTTCTTCAGCGCGTCACTTGCGGCGAGCGCCGCGTGTTTGGTGAGCGCGCCGACCGTGATGCGGCCGCCGCTCGCGTCGATCGTGTCGAGCTGCGGGATGCCGGCGATGTCGATCAGCACAGCGGGCGCGGCGAGGCGCAGCTTCATCATCGGGATGAGGCTGTGCCCGCCGGCGAGCAGCTTCGCGTCGTCGCCATGCTCGCCCAGCAGCCGGATCGCGTCGTCGACGCTGAACGCGCGGTGGTATTCGAACGTGGCCGGAATCATTTCACGCTCCCGTTGCTCTTGGCTTGCATCGCGGCCCACAGCTTTTCGGGGCGCAGCGGCATGTCGATGTGCACCACGCCGAACGGCGCGAGCGCGTCGATGACGGCGTTTGCCACGGCGGGCGTCGAGCCGATCGTGCCCGCTTCGCCGACGCCTTTGATCCCCAGCGGGTTCACGGTCGTGCCCGTCACGGTGTGGTCGAGCTCGTAGTGCGGCACTTGCTCCGCGTGCGGGATCGCGTAGTCCATCAGCGTGCCCGTGAGCAGCTGGCCGTTGTCGTCGTAGATCACTTCCTCGAACAGCGCCTGCGCGAGGCCTTGCGCGATCCCGCCGTGCACCTGGCCTTCGACGATCATCGGGTTCAGCAATCGGCCGCAGTCGTCGACCGCGAGGTACTTCACGACCTTCACTTCGCCGCTTTGCGCGTCCACTTCCACGACGCACACGTGCGTGCCGAACGGGAACACGAAGTTGGGCGGCTCGAAGCGGCGCGTGGCGTCGAGGCCGGGCTCGAGCCCCGGCGGCAAGTTGTCGCCCATGAACGCGAGGAAACCGGCTTCAGGCGTGGTCATCGACTTCGACGGATCGCCTTTGACGCCGATCTTGCCGTCGCGGTACTCGACGTCGTCGGGGTTGGCTTCCCACTGGTGCGCGGCGATCTTCACCGCCTTGGCTTGAATCGTCTCGATCGCGAGCTTGAGCGCCGCGCCGCCGACCGCCGTACCGCGCGAACCGAAGGTCCCGACACCGTACTGCACGCGGTCTGTATCGCCGTGCACGACGGTCACGTTGTCGATCGGCACGCCCAACTCGTCGGCCACGATCTGCGCGAACGTCGTCTCCTGACCTTGGCCGTGCGGCGACACGCCGGTGAGCACCGTGATGCTGCCGGTCGGCTCCACGCGAATGGTCGCCGAATCCCAGCCCGCGGCGGGCATGGCGGCCGAGGGCCCCATGCCGCACACCTCGACGTACGTCGAGACGCCGATGCCCAGGAAGCGCCCCTGTTTGCGCAGCTCCGCCTGCTGCTCGCGCAAACCGGCGTAGTCCACGAGCTCGAGCGCCTTATCCATCGTGGTTTCGTAGTCGCCGGAGTCGTAGGTGAGGCCGGTCGCCGTCGTGTGCGGGAACGACGCGTTGGCGATGAAGTTCTTGCGCCGCACTTCGACGGGATCGAGGCCGAGCTTGAGCGCGACCATGTCGATCGCGCGCTCGATGAAGAACGTCGCTTCGGGACGGCCCGCACCGCGATAGGCGTCGGTCGACATCGTGTTGGTGAACACGCCGACCACCTCGGCGTCGATGTTCTCGAAGCGATAGCAGCCGTGCGCCATGAGCAGCGTCAGCGTCGGGATGACCGGCGTGAGCAGCTGGTGGTATGCGCCGAGGTTGGCCGTGATCTTCAGCCGCAGCGCGGTGATCGTACCGTCCTTGGTGGCGGCGACCTCGATGTCGTCGATCTGATCGCGGCCGTGGATCATCGCCTGGAAGCATTCCGAGCGCGTCTCGATGTACTTCACCGGCCGCCCGAGCTGCATCGCGATCCAGCTGATCAGCGCCTCTTCGGCGTACACGTTGAGCTTGGCGCCGAACCCGCCGCCCACTTCTGGCGCGATGACGCGGATTTTATTCTCGGGAATTTGCAGCACGACCGCGAGCTGCGTGCGCAGCAGATGCGGGATCTGCGTCGCCGAGTACAACGTGAGCTGCTGCCCGCCCGTGTCCCAGTTCGCCACCATCGAGCGCGGCTCGATCGGCACCGGCGCGACACGCTGGTTGATGATGCGCTGCTTGACGGTGACGCCGGCGGCGGCGAACGCCGCGTCCGGATCGCCCGCTTTGAACGGCATCGTGAACGCGATGTTCGTGCCGAGCTCTTCGTGCACGAACGGTGCGCCGGCCTCCGCCTTGATCGGATCGACGACCACGCCCAGCTGCTCGTACTCGACGACGATCTTCTCGGCCGCGTCGCGCGCGGTATACGGCGAGTCGGCGATCACGACCGCGACGGCTTCGCCCACATACCGCACCTCGTCGAGCGCGAGGATGTAGTGGGGCGGCGTCTTCAGGCCGAGCGCGCCCATCTTGTGCGCGACCGGCAGCGATGATTTGAAGTTGTGCGCGTGGTGCAGATCCTCGCCGGTCCAGACGCCGCACACGTGCGGGTCCGCCTTGGCTTCGGCGACGTCGATGCCGGTGATCTTCGCGTGGCCGTACGGGCTGCGCACGAACGCGGCGTAGCACGTGTTGACCTGGCGCACGTCGTCGACGTACGTGGCACGGCCGGTGATGAGACGGGGATCCTCGCGGCGCCGGATGCGCGCGCCGACCATCGCGGTGAAAGCCATTAGGTGTGCGCCTCCTGGAGGAACGGCGGGATGATGCCCTCGCCCGACGGCGGCGGCTCCTCCGCGGGCGGATGCATCGGCATCAGGTCGTTCACGCTGTGCCGCTCGGTGTTGTCACGCATCGCCTTGCCGGCCGCGCGCACCGCTTTGACGATGTTCTCGTAGCCCGTGCAGCGGCACAGATTGCCTTCGAGGCCCGCGCGAATCTCGTCGTCGGACGGATCGGCGTTGCGCTGCAGCAGGTCGACGGCGCTGACGATCATCCCGGTGGTGCAGTAGCCGCACTGCAAGCCGTGCGCCGTCCAGAACGCCTCCTGCATCGGGTGCAGCGACTCGGCGGTGCCGATCCCTTCGATCGTCGTCACGTCGTGGCCGCTCGCCTGCACGGCGAAGACGGTGCAGCTCTTCACGGAGACGCCGTCGAGCAGCACCGTGCACGCGCCGCAGCTCGACGTGTCGCAGCCGATGTGCGTGCCCGTCAAGTTGAGGTAGTCGCGCAGCGCGTGCGCGAGGAGCAACCGCGGCTCCACGTCGAGGGACGCTGGTTTCCCGTTGACGGTGAGATCGATCTGCATAAGCGCGTCTCCGGATGAAAGCGTGGGGCCGGAAGCTACCGATGCGACGCCGGAATCTCCTTGCCGGTTCCAGAACCGCCTCGCTCATGCCGCACCCCGTCGACGTGGACGACCTCCGGCAGCGCCTGATGGGAGCCGGCTACGTCGCCGACGCCGGCCTGGCGACCGCGCTGGCGTGCGCCGTCAGCCTGGAGCGCGCCGTGCTGCTCGAAGGCGACGCCGGGGTCGGCAAGACCGACGCGGCGCGCGCGCTGGCGAGCGTCTTCGGCGCGCGGCTGCTGCGGCTGCAGTGCTACGAAGGGCTCGACCTCGCCGCCGCCGCGTACGACTGGAACTACGGCAAGCAGTTGCTGGCGATCCGCGCCGCCGAAGCCACGCACGAGCGAACGCCCGACCTGTACGGCGACGACTTCTTGATCCGCCGGCCGCTGCTCGCGGCGCTCGGCGCGGCGCACGAGCGCGGGATCGTGCTGTTGATCGACGAGATCGACCGCGCCGACGACGAGTTCGAAGCGTTCTTGCTGGAGTTTCTGGCCGACTTCGCGATCTCGATCCCCGAGCGCGGCACGATCGCGGCCGTTCACCGGCCGATCGTCGTGCTCACGTCGAACCGCACGCGCGACCTGCACGACGCGCTCAAGCGCCGCTGCTTCTACCACTGGATCGGGCACCCGACGGTCGAGCGCGAGATCGAGATCCTTCGCATGCACCTGCCGGACGTACCGCCGGCGCTCGCCGGGGACGTCGCGCGCGCCGCGGCGGCGCTGCGCGAGCGCGAGCTTCGCAAAGCGCCGGGGATCGCGGAGTCGCTCGACTGGGCGCAGACCTTGCAGCTGCTCGGCGCGGAGCGGCTGAACGCCGAGGTGTTCGAGCCGTCGCTGGGGAGCGTGCTGAAGTACCCGGAGGACATCGAGCTGGCGCGCGCGTCGGCCGCAGCGATCGTCGCCGTGGCGCGCGACGGCACCGCGTGACCGGCCCTTCGACACGCTCAGGGTGACAGACGAAGCGGCGATCGCGGCGGGGTTCGACCGGGCGCTGCGGGCGCGCGGCGTCGCGGCGGGGACGCGCCGCGCGCGGACGTTCGCCGAGGTGCTGCGCACGCTGCCGCCGGATTCGACGCACGCGACGTACTGGCGAGCGCGCGCCGCGATGCTGCCGTCGATCGACGACGTCGACGCGTTCGATGCGGCGTTCGTGGAGTTCTTCGGCTCGCTGGGTGATGCCGACGCGCTCGCGCGGCTCGTGCGCACGGTCGATGCGCCGCCGCGCCGCAAGCCGCGCGACCTGCCCAAGCGCGAGTCGGTCCCGCCGCGGCCGTCGGACCGGCCGGCGGACGAACGGCTCGCCGAGCGCGCCCCGACGCAGTGGATCGTCGCGTCCAGCGAGCACCGGCTGACCGACAAGGCGTTCGAAGACCTCGACGACGACGAGCGCGCGGCGATGCTGCGGCTGATCGCGCGCGTGCGCGTCGCGGGCGAGTACCGCTCGTCGCGGCGGCGGCGAGCGTACGTGCACGGCGACCGCTTCGATTTTCGCGCGACGCTGCGCGGCGCGGCGCGCACCGCGGGCGAAGTGATCCGCCGGCGCGCGACGCGTCGCCGGCAGCGGCTGCGCCCGCTCGTGTTCTTGCTCGATGTGTCGGGCTCGATGGCGCCGTTCGCGCGCGCGCTGCTGCAGTACGCGCGCGTCACCGCGATCGCGCGGCCCGCGGTGCGCGCGTTTGCATTCGCGACGCAGCTCACCGATCTCACGCCGCTGCTAAAGAACGCCAGCGACGAGCGCGTGATGGCGGCGATCGCCGAAGCGGTGCGCGACTACGGCGGCGGCACGCGCATCGGCGCGGCGCTGCACGCGTTCAACAACCGCTACGCGCAGCGCGGCGCGGCGCGCGGCGGCACCGTCGTGATCCTCTCGGACGGCTGGGAGCGCGA
>CAWBVR010000030.1:0-583983 GCA_963792235.1 Vulcanimicrobiota bacterium | reverse complement strand
GCAAGTACGGGATCTGCGGCGCGAAACGCTTCAGATCGCCTTTGAACGTCGGTTGGTCGCGGCGGAAGTTCCGCTTGCGCTTGCGCGTCTTCTTGCTGAGGATGTGACCGCAGCCGTCGAACTGGTGGCGGTGAAGGACCTTACCGTTTCCGGTCACCTTCACGCGCTTCGCGGTACTGCGGTGCGTCTTGATCTTAGGCACTGGCTCCCCCGATGGTGGCGACCGCGTCCGTGTTGCCCGTGCTCTCGGTCTCGGGGCCGGGCTCGTCGTGATGCTCCTCTTCGGCGTGCACGACGGACTCGGCTTCGTGGTGCGCCGTATCCGTCTTCAAGTGGACGAAACGCGGCGGACCGAGCGGGGTGGCTCGCGGAGCCATGATGAGAAACATGTTCTTGCCTTCGAGCTTGGCCTCGCGTTCCACGATGGCGCTGTTCTCGAGGTCTTTGGCGACTCGGTCGAGCAGCCGTTTCCCGAACGCGGTGTACGTGATCTCGCGTCCGCGGAACATGATCGTGACTTTGACCTTGCCGCCGTCGAGAAGCAGCCGTTCGGCCATCTTCGCTTTGACTTCGTAGTCGTGGACATCGATCTTGGGACGCAGCTTGACTTCGCGCAACTCCCAGTTGCGCTGTTTCTTGCGCGCCTCTTTGTCTTTTTTCGACTGCTCGTACTTGAGGCGACCGTAATCCCCAATACGGCAGACCGGAGGGACCGCGGTTGGTGACACCTCGATGAGGTCCAAGCCTTTGCTGCGCGCCATCCCGAGGGCTTCTTCGGTGGGGATGACGCCGAGCTGCTGGCCGGCATCATCGATGACACGGACTTGGCGGATTCTGATCTGCTCGTTGACGCGTAACGGTCGTGCTATGACAAACTCTCCGGAAAGAACATAAAAAATGCGAAGACGCCGAAGCGGTCCCCGCTGTTCGAGAAGGACCGGATCGCCCGCAGGCATCCGGTGAGGGCTTCGGGTTCCAAAGAACCGTGCGCCCTGCTTCGGCTCGCGGAGCGTACCACGCCGCCGGGGTGGGCGTCAAGGACGCCCGTCCGGCGTTCAGGGCGCCGGCTATACGCGCGGTAAGTCTCCGAGGTAAGGAAGCCGTAAGTCGCCTGCGGCAGGATAGCGTGGGGCTCGGGTCCCCGCACTCTTCCAAGGAGATCATCATCATGAACCAGCTCCTGAACTGGCCGCGGCCCCTCGTGGGCCTAGCCATCGCTGCCGGGCTGCTCTTTCCGTCCGGAAGCCAGGCCCAGACGGCCCAGTCGACGCTGCTCGGCACGTGGAACTCGGCGACAGGCGCGCTGCGGCAAGTCGTCATCGGCGGCACCCCCGGTGCGTACACGATCCAGGTCAAGGCGGCGTGCTCGCCGACCCCGTGCGACTGGGGCACGCGTCCGCTGACGATCTACGCCCCGTCGGTTAGCGTCACGACCGGCAAAATCGGCTCGGCGACGTACAACCAAGGCTTCGCGACGCGTATCGTGATCGTCAGCGCTCAGGATGCAGTCGCGCCATTCCTGAAGGTCGACGTCTACACGAAGTTCACGGGCGGCGGGCGTTCGAACTACGTCACCACACAGACCTTCAGCCCGTAGGGAGCGCGAGAAATCGAGGATCGCATGACGGTGCGGCGAGAGTCGCGCCGTCTGCATGCTCCTCACCCTAACGAATACGACGGCACCCGCCCGCGATCTCGGCCACCTGCTGCGCAAGCACCCGGACCGGCTGCAAACGTTCGCGCTCGGATTCGGCGCCGCGCACGTGTTCTATCCTGCGGCGAGCGACGAACGCTGCACTGCGGCGCTGCTGCTCGACATCGATCCGGTGGGGCTGGTGCGCGGCCGCCCGACGTCGACGGACGACGGTGGGCTCGTCGACGCGTACGTCAACGACCGGCCGTACGTCGCGTCCTCGTTTCTCAGCGTCGCGGTCTCGCGCGTGCTTGGCGCCGCGCTCGGCGGCCGTTCGGAACCGCCGGAGCTCGCCGCGCGCGAGCTCGCGCTGGAGGTCTGTATCACGCCGGTGCGCGTCTCGCTGCGGCGCACGCAGGACGACCGCGAAGGTCTCGTGCAGCGGCTGTTCGCGCCGCTCGGCTACGGCGTGCGCGTCGAAGCGGTAGGCGTGCCGGATGCGGCGCACGCCGGCCGCCACGCCTCCATCACCCTCACCGCGACGACGACGCTGCAGCGGCTGCTGGGGCACCTGTACGTGCTGATCCCGGTGCTCGACGACGAGAAGCACTACTGGGTCGGTGAAGCCGAGGTCGACAAGCTGTTTCGCCACGGCGGCGACTGGCTCGCGGCGCATCCGGAACGCGAGCTCATCACCCGCCGCTATTTGCGCCGTGCCCCGAATCTCGCGCGCTCGGCTCTGGCGCGCCTCGCCGCGCTCGACGACACGGCGGCGTCCGAATCGGAAAGCGCCGGCGATGGCGGCGAAAGCCGCGAGCAAACCGTTGTGGAGAAGCCGTTGCGGCTGCAGGACCGCCGCATCGCCGCGGTGATCGAGGCGCTGCACGCGCGGGCGCGCGCAGCGTGGTGGATCTCGGCTGCGGCGGCGTCGATCTGGTCGTCGCGCTAGCGCGCGACGCGAGCATCGAACGCATCGCTGGGACGGACGTGTCGATGCGCGAGCTCGAGCGCGCGAAGGAGCGTCTCGACCGTGCGCTGATGCCGGTCTCGCGGCGCGAGCGGATCGGGCTCTTCCAGTCGTCGGTGCTGTACCGCGACGCCCGCGTCGCCGGGTTCGACGCGGCCGCGCTGCTCGAAGTCGTCGAGCACCTCGAGCCGGCGCGACTGTCCGCGCTCGCGCGCGCGGTGTTCGGCGCCGCGCGCCCGAAGACTCTCGTCCTGACGACGCCGAACCGTGAGTACAGCGCGCGCTTCCCCGCGCTCGCCGAAGGCGGGTTTCGGCACGCCGACCACCGTTTCGAATGGACGCGCTCGGAGCTGCGCGCCTGGGCGGAGGCAACCGCGTCGGACTACGGCTACACCGTCGCGTACGGCGACATCGGCGACGCCGACGACGCGCTCGGTGCGCCTACGCAGATGGCGATCTTCTCGTGCAGCTGAGGATCCCCGATTTTGCGCTCGTGGTGCTCATCGGCGCGTCCGGCTCGGGCAAGTCGACGTTCGCGGCGCGCTGCTTTCGTCCGACGGAGATCCTGTCGTCGGACAGCTGCCGCGCACTCGTCGCGGACGACGAGACGGACCAGAGCGCGACCAAGGACGCGTTCGACATCCTCTACGCGATCGCCGAGAAGCGTCTCGCGGCGCGCCGGCTTACCGTCATCGATGCGACGAACCTGCGTCGTGAGGACCGCGCCAAAGGTATCGCGCTCGCGCGCAAGTACCACGCGCTGCCCGTCGCACTGGCGCTCGACGTGCCGGCCGACGTCGCGATCGACCGCAACCGTGCGCGGCCCGATCGCGCCTTCGGGCAGCGCGTCGTGCGCGAGCACGTGCGCATGCTGCGCTCGTCGCTGCGGAATCTGCGCACGGAAGGCTACCGGGTCGTGCACGTCCTCGACTCGCCCGAGACGATCGACGGGGTCACGATCGCGCGCGAGCCGCTTTACAACGACAAACGCGCCGAGCACGGCCCGTTCGACGTGATCGGAGACGTTCACGGCTGCTACGCCGAGCTGTGCGCGCTGCTCGAACGGCTCGGCTACGCCGAGGCCACGCTGGACGGGCGCACGGTGCGCAGGCATCCGGAGGGCCGGCGCGTGATCTTCCTGGGCGATCTGGTCGACCGCGGTCCCGGTATCGTCGAGTCGCTGCGGCTCGCGATGAACATGGTCGCCGCGGGCAGCGCGCTGTGCGTCCCCGGCAACCACGAGATGAAGCTGCTGCGCAAGCTCAACGGCCGCAACGTCAACGTGTCGCATGGGCTCGCGGAAACGCTCGCGCAGCTCGACGCGCTGCCGGACGACGAGCGCGCGGAACTCATTCCGGCGCTGCGCGCGTTTCTCGACGGGCTCGTCAGCCACTATTGGCTCGACGGCGGGAAGCTGGTCGTCGCGCACGCGGGATTGCGCGAAGACATGCAAGGCCGCGGCTCGGGCGCGGTGCGCGAGTTCGCGCTGTACGGCGAGACCACCGGCGAGACCGATGAGTTCGGGCTTCCGGTGCGCTTCGACTGGGCTTCAGAATACCGCGGAAAGGCAACGGTGGTGTACGGCCACACGCCGGTGCCGCGCGCGGAATGGGTGAACAAGACGATCTGCGTCGACACCGGCTGCGTCTACGGTGGCGCGCTCACCGCGCTGCGCTACCCGGAGCTCGAGATCGTCTCCGTCGACGCGGAACGCGGCTACGTCGAGCCCGTGCGGCCGCTCGCGCCCACTCCTGATGCGGTCGCGCCGCCGACCGCGCAGCAGACGGCCGACGACGTGCTCGACATCGACGACGTCGCCGGGAAGCGCCACCTCGCGACGCGCCTGCTGCCGCACGTGCTGATCCCCGCGGAGAACGCGGCCGCCGCGCTGGAGGTGATGAGCCGCTGGTGTGCCGACCCGCGCTGGTTGATCTATCTGCCGCCGACGATGTCGCCGTCGGAGACGACCAGCGCCAGTGCGAAGCCGCGGCGAGCTGGTGGGAAGAGCTGACGGCGAACGGCGGCGAGGGCGTGGTGGTGAAGCCGTGGACGTTCGCGACGCGCGGCTCGAAAGGCATCGTGCAGCCGGCGCTCAAGGTGCGCGGGCGCGAATACCTGCGCATCGTCTACGGCCCGGAATACACGCTCCCCGATCAGCTCGAACGCCTGCGCGAGCGCGGTTTGAACACGAAGCGCCGCCTGGCGCTGCAAGAGTTCTCGCTCGGCATCGAAGCGCTGCACCGCTTCGTCGAGCGCGCACCGCTGCGCGCCGTGCACGAGTGCGTGTTCGGCGTGCTGGCGCTCGAAAGCGAACCGGTCGACCCGCGGCTGTAACTTACCGCGGTCGGGCCCGGCTCGGTTTCGGCGGAAACTCCGGGCGGTGCGGCGCGTTCGCGAGCGCGTCGTGCATCAGCCGCAGTGCTTCATCGAGCTGCGGGTCTTCGCCGCGCAGGATGTCTTGTGGCGCGACGTCGACTTCGTGCGTCGGATCGGTGCCGTAGTTCTCCACGCCCCAGCCCGCGTCGGTGAACCAGAACGAGTACTCCGGCTGCGTGGTCTCCGTGCCGTCGACGAGGCGGTGGCGCGGGTTGATGCCGATGACGCCGCCCCACGTGCGCATGCCGACGAGCGGGCCGAGGCCGTACAGCTTGAAGCAGTGGCTGAAGATGTCGCCGTCGGAGCCTGCGAACTGGTTGGTCACCGCGACGAGCGGGCCGCCCAGCGACTCTTCGGGATACGGGAACGGCGGCGCCCAGCGCGACACGTCGTAGCCCACGCGCTTGCGCGCCAGCTTTTCGAGCAGCAGCGCGGACACGTGGCCGCCGCGGTTGTAGCGCACGTCGACGATCAGGCCGTCGCGATCGAACTCGCTGAGATAACCGCGGTGGAACTCCGCAAAGCCCCACGGCCCCATGTCGGGCACGTGCACGTAGCCGACGCGGCCCTTGGTGCGCGCGTGGACCAGCGCGCGGTTCGCGTCGACCCACGCGCGGTACCGCAGCATGCGCTCGTCGCGCAGCGTACGCACGAGGACGCGCCGCGGCGGGTCGCCGCCTCGCACCACCGACAGCACGACGTCGCGGCCGGCTTGGTTCACCAGCAGCGCGCCGGGGCCGTCGTGCGCGCTCACCGCGCGCCCGCCGATGGCGACGATGAGATCGCCTTCCTTCACGTCGACGCCGGGCTCCGCGAGCGGCGAGTCGGCATCGCGGTTCCACGGGTCGCCGCGCAGGATGCGCTTCACGCGGTACCCCTTCGCGCGCTCGTCCCACGCCAGGTCGGCGCCGAGAAATCCGCGTTTGTATTGCGGCGGTATCGGCTTGTCGCCGCCCGACTCGTACGCGTGCGACGTGCCCAGCTCGCCGTGCATCTCCCAGATCACGTCCGAGAGCTCGTTGCGCGAGCGCACCTTCGGCAGCAACGCTTCGTAGCGCGGGAGCACGGCGTCCCAGTCGATACCCGACATCTTGGGGTCCCAGAAGTTCTCGCGCTGCAGGCGCCACGCTTCGCGCAGCATCTGCCGCCACTCGGCGCACGGCTCGACGAGCACGCTGATGCGCGCGAGATCCAGCCAGCCGGTGCGCCGGCCGATCTCCGGCAACGGCTTGTCCTCGTCACCCTCCTCGGGGAGATCGCCCCCGGCGTCGATCGCGCGCAATTTGCCGTGCGAGAAGTACACCAGCGTGCGCGCGTCGGGGCCGATGACGAAGTCGTCGATCTCCGTCGCGAGCGTCGCGCCGCGCTGCTGCTCGAAGTCGTACGCGAACAGCTCGCCTTCGGGCTCTGCTTCGCGGTCGCGGTCGTTCGGGCGGATGCCGCGTACGGGGAAGCGCGAGAACACGGCGCGCCCCTTCGCGCCCACGATGCGGTCGAACGAGCCTTCATCGACCGGAAACGCGAGCATCCGCTGCGGCAACCCGCGCGCGTCCACGAGCACCTCGGGCTTGGCGTCTTTCTTGTCGTCGGCGTCGTCATCGTCGTCGTCGCGGTCGCGCTTGTGCAGCGGTGCGGGCTTGGCGACGAACGGGTTCGCCAGCGCCTCGCGCAGCGTGACGAGATACGGCCGCCACGCTTCGGGGAAGCTCAGCTCGAACTGCAGCGCGTCGTACACCGGGTGGAAGTCGCGCGTCGAGAGGAAGTACAAATACTTCCCCTCAGGATCCCACGCGGGCGAGCGGTCCTCGCGCAGCGCGCTCGTCGCGTCGACGATCCGCCCCGTCGCGCACTCCGCCAGCCGCACGATTGCGGTGTGCGTCTTGGGCGACCACACGTACGCGAGCCAGCCGCCGTCGGGCGAGAACGCCAAGTCGTCGATGCGCTCGCCGACGCTGCGGTCGAGCAATTGCGGCTCGCCGCCGAGCTCGAGCAGCCACAGCTCGTGGCGGTTGTTCGCGAACGCGAGCCGGTCGCCGGCGGGTGACGCGACGAGCTGGTGCAGCACGCCGGTGTCCGCTTGCGTGACGTACTGCGGCGGCGCGCTCTGGTCGACCGGCGCGACCGCGATGCGCTCGTAGCCGCCGAAGTCGTCGACGTACGCGACGCGCTTGTCGTCGTGCAGCCATGTCAGCAGCCTCCGCCGCGGGTGCGGCGCGTGGGGATCGGGCGCGGCCGTCGACGCCGGATGCTCGGTGACGGCTTCTTCCCACAGCGGCATCGTGTACGCACGGCCGCGCGTGACCAGGCCCAGCGCCGTGCCGTCGTGCGACACGCTGAACGTTTCGAGCAACTCTGCGGCATCGACGAAGCGCCGCGCCGTCTCGGGCGCGTTCGACGGCATCTCCACCGCGATGCGATGCGCGCCGCCGCCGCGCGGGTCGAGCAGCACGAGCTCGCCGCCGCACGCGTACACGACGCGCGTACCGTCCGTCGCAGGAAACCGCGCGTAGTGTTCGCGCTCGTTCGTGTGGCGCTGCAGATCGGCGCCGTCCACGGTGACCGAATACAGGTTGCCGATCCCTTCGTGATCCGAAAGAAAGATCACGCGCTCGCCGAGCCACATCGGCCACGCGAGGTTGCCCGCGACGTCACGGCAGATGCGCGCGAACTCGCCGTCGCCGCGCGCGTCGACCCAGAGATGTCCGGCCGTGCCGCCGCGGTAGCGCTTCCACCGCGCGGGATCGATCGCGTTGCGCCCGAGCAGCGTCGCACCGTTCGCGGCGACGTCGATCGTCATCGCGTGACCGAGTCCGAGCGCAACGGGTTCGCCCCCGCTCGCGTCTACGCGCCACGCCAGCGTTTCTTTGACGAACGGCGAGCCGGCATCCGTCGTGAAGTAGACGAAACGCCCGTCGCGCGACCAGCCGCAGCAGCTCATCACCTCGCCGCCGAGATGCGTCAGCTGCTGCGCGACGCCGCCCGTAGCCGGCATCGCGTACACTTCGGGCGTGCCCTCGCCGCGGCCGACGAACGCGACGCGCGTCCCGTCGGGCGACAGCCGCGGCAGCGTGCATTCACCTTCCGTCGTCGTGATGCGCCGCGCGACGCCACCGTCGGTACCGACGGTCCAGAGATCGTCCTCGCATGCAAACACGATGCGATCGCCCGCGATCGTCGGGGTGCGTACGTAACCCGTTGAACTCACCCGCGACGGGTACCGGACCGGGTGGGCCAGTCCCTGTACCAAGCAGGGCGATCCTTTAAACCGTTTGGCCGCCGAGCAGCAGGGGGTACGACCGTCCGAGAGATGGCTGAAGACGACGACCGCAGCGTCAAAGAAATCCTCCACGACGTCCGCCAGCGGGTCGACCGCCGGACGTTCATCCAAGACGTCAGCGAGCCGCTCACCGGCCGCATCGACCAGCGCAAGATCGCAGCGAAGTTCAACAACCTCGAGCATGCGGTCGACGAGCTGGCCGAGGCCGTCGAGCGCGTTGTCGAGGAGAAGTCGGCCTAAGGCGGCCGGCCAGGACGGGAACCGCGTCCCGAGCCCGTGAACGCGAGGGCGCGATGAGCGACCCCCGCGGGGAAACCGACCTCCTCCGAGCGTTCCGCGCCGGCGACCAGCGCGCGCTCGCGCGCGCGATCACGCACTGCGAATCGGGCCGCGGCGCGGACCTTATCCGCGCGCTTTATCCCCTGACCGGCCGGGCCGTTACGGTCGGCCTTACCGGCCCGCCCGGCGTCGGCAAGTCGACGCTGACGTCAGCCATCGTCGCACACGTCCGCGCGCAAGGTAAGACGGTCGGCGTGATCTCGGTGGATCCGAGCTCGCCGTTCTCACACGGTGCGCTGCTGGGCGACCGCATTCGGCTCACCGAGCACTTCACCGACAAGGACGTGTTCATCCGCTCGATGGCGTCGCGCGGACACCTCGGCGGGCTCGCCGGCGCAACCGCGGACGCGGTGTCGCTGATGGATGCGTTCGGCAAGGACGTGGTGCTCGTCGAGACGGTCGGCGTTGGCCAGTCGGAGATCGAAATCGCGGAGGTCGCCAACACGACGCTCGTCGCTCTGCAGCCGGGCAGCGGCGATTCGGTCCAAGTGCTCAAAGCGGGCGTGCTGGAGATCGCCGACGTGTTCGTGGTGAACAAGAGCGATCACCCGATGGCGCTGCAATTGCAGCGCGAGATTCGCTCGATGATGGAGATGCTGAATTTCAGTGGCTGGGTGCCCCAACTCGTCAGCACGCAGGCGCTCGAAGGCAAAGGCATCGACAAGCTGTGGCGTGCGATCGTCAGCCACGATGCGTGGCTGCGCGACAGCGGCGCAATTCGCGATAAGCGCCGCTCGGCGTTCGCGCACCGCGTCCGCCACCTCGCGCTCGGCACGCTGGAACGCCGCATCGAAGACGTGGTCGCAGAACTGGGCGACGACCTCGATCCATACGCCGCCGCCGACGCGGTGCTGGAACGCTTCGGCGTGCGCGGCGGCGCGAACGCAATCGGCAACACACGCGCGCGCAGCAACGTGCGCGCAACGGTAAAAGGCCTGTAGCGTCGCCGCATGGAGACGTTACGCGAATACGAAGTCCGTCTTTCCGACGGTGCTGAGACCACCGTGCAGCAGTGGGGCGAGCGCGGGCCGCTGCTCGTTTGCGTGCATGGGCTCGGGTCGTCGCGGCGCGGGTGGGCGCGCATCGGGGAGCGGCTAGCCGAGCGATATCGCGTCGTCGCGTACGATCAGCGCGGGCACGGCGATAGCACGGTGAAGGGGCCGATGACGCTGGATCGGTCGGTCGGCGATCTGGCCGAGGTCGTTGCGTCGCTGGGCGAACCGGTGCACGCGCTGCTCGGGCATTCGTGGGGCGGCGCGGTGGTCGTCGCCGGCGGGCGGCGGCTCGACGTCGCGCGCGTCGTCGCCTTCGACCCGATGTTACGTGTGCATCCCGGCGTGTGGAGCACGCAAACGCTGCCCGAGTACCGCCGGCAGCTCGCCCAGACGCTCGAGGAGCGCGAGGCGTCGATCCGGCGTTCGTTCGCGGCGCTCCCCGAGATCGAAGTCGAATCGAAGCTGCACGCGACGCGCCGGCTCACGCTGGAGCCGGTCGCTGCGCTCGGCGCCGACAACGACATCGATGCCGGCCGCTGGGATCTGCGCGAGCGCGTCGCGGGCTATCCGAAACCGCTGCTGCTCGCGCTCGCCGATCCCAAGCGCAGCGTCGTCCTCGGTGACGAGCGCGACGAGTTTCGCGGGCACGGCGGCGAGCACGTCCGCGTCGAGGTGTTCGCGGGCGCGAGCCACTCGCTGCAACGTGATGCGTTCGACGAGGTCATCCCGGTCGTCGAGGCGTTCCTGCGCGGGTAAGGTTAAGAAGCTGCGCCGCCGGGCGGTCATCTGTTACCAGGCAGCGTACGTTCACTGATCGTGGACTCGAGGCTCGAGGACGCACGGATGCGCGCCTTGCGCGCGTACGGTGTGTTGGACACGGTTCCGGAGGCCGCGTACGATGCGCTGGTCCGGCTCGCCGCGTCCATCTGCGCCACGCCGATCGCGCTGGTGACGCTCATCGACGAGTCACGCCAGTGGTTCAAGGCGAACTTCGGGATGAGCGACGTCGCCGAGACGCCGCGCGAGTGGGCGTTCTGCGATCACGCGATCCGCGGGCGGGACGTGTTCGAGATCGCGGACGCGCGCGCCGACGCGCGCTTCGCCGCCAACCCCCTGGTGCTGGGCGAACCGCTGATCCGCTTCTACGCCGGCGCACCGCTCGTCACGCCGGACGGCGGCGCGATCGGTACGATCTGCGTCATCGACCGCGAGCCGCGCGAGCTCAGCGAGCAGCAGCGTTTGCAGCTGACGCTGCTCGCGAAACTCGTGATGGAGCAGCTGGAACGCCGGAAGCGGCTGTCGCGCCTGGCAGACGGCTTGGCGCAGGTCGGCGAGCTCACGCACGCGGTGCTCGCGTCGCCGCGGCCAGCGACGGCTGCGCGCGCGCTCGTCGACGCCGTCGGGTCGGCGACGGGCGGCACCGCGACCCTCCTGCGCCGCGCCGCGGACAACACCTACGGCGGGGTCAACGCGCTCGACGCGCGCCCCCTGCCGGGCGGCCGCGAAGCGCTCGACGGCACGCCGTTCCGGTTCGCCAACGCCCCGGCCGACGAGCTGGCGTTCGCGATCCCCGGCGCCCGCGCGCGGCCGGAATTCGTCCTCACCGTGCGCTACGGCAACCGCCGGCCGGACGAGTCCGACCGGGCCGCGCTGGAGCTGGTAGCCGCGTCGTTCGCGATCGTGGTGCGCAACGTCGCGCTCTACGGCGAGAGCGAGCGGCGGCGCGTCGAGCTGCACGACGCGCGCGCAACGCAGGCGGAGCTGGTCGCACGGCTGGCGCGCGACGTGCGCGGCCCGGTGACGTCCATCGTGGGCTTCGCGCGGCTGCTCGAAGAGGACACCCGCTTCCCGCAGGACGCGCGCGAGGCGCTCGCCGTCGTGCGCGCCAGCGGCGAGCGCGTGGGCGAGATTGCCTCGGACGTCGACCTGCTCTCGCGCATCGAGCTTGCGGCCGTCGAGCCGCAGTGGCAAACCGTGGACGTCGTCGCGCTCGCTGCCGCGGCCGGCGCGGCCGTGGAACGCGGGTCAGTCGCGCGCGTCGTGGCCGACCCCGACTTGCTCGGCACGGCGCTGGGCCGGCTCGTGGAGGACGGCCGGCGCCCCGCCTCGCCGGTGCGGGCGCATTTCGAAGACCTCGACGAAGCGGTCGTGGTCGAGCTCAGCGGGACGGGCGCGTCGCCGGCGGGCGAGAGCGTCGCGCCGACGATCGGCGCGCGTCTCGCCGCGCGCATCGTGGAGCGCCATGCGGGGACGTTTCGCGCGGGCGGCACGCCCGGCGCGTGGTGGGTCCGGCTGACCCTTCCGAACGATCCGCGGCGCGTTCAGCGCGGCCTGTCGGTGCTGCTGGTGGGCGCGGAGGGCGGCGACGACGCCGGCGATCTGCTTCGCACGCTCGGGTTCGCCGTCGAGACCGCCAGCAGCGCCGCGGCGCTCCGGCAAGCGCTGGCGGCCTCGGCCGCCGACGTCGTGGTCGTGCCGGTCCCGCTGGCGGCGTGGACCGGCGTGGAGCGGCTGCCGGCAGAGCTGCGCCGCCGGGTGGGCATCGTCGCGCTCGCATCGGCCGACCATCCGGCCGGCGACGGCTGGGACGCGACGCTCATCGCGCCGCCGCTGCCCGGCGACCTGCGCGCGGCGGTGTTCGCGGCGGCCGCCCAAGCCCGGCTGCGGCGCGCGGACGACGGCCCCGTCCCGCCCGCGCCGTGAGCGCCGCCGCGCAACGGCGAGACGTTCGGGAAAGTCGTGGGAAGAGGTCGAACCAGACGGGTCGACCTCGAAGGGATTGTTTGTGGCCAAAATGATCGATCGCGCGTCGGGACTCGGACCCGACGTCACCCCGGAGTACCGTGAGCTCGTCGAGCGCTGGGAGCGCAAGGCCGAGCGAACGCCGCCGCGCGCCGGCAAGGGCTCGGGTGCGGTCGACCGCACGATCTCGGACGTGCCGCTCAAGACGGTGTACGGCCCGCAAGACGTCGCGCACCTCGACGTCGTCAACGATCTCGGCGTCCCGGGCGAGTACCCGTACACGCGCGGCATCCACCCCACGATGTATCGCTCGCGGCTGTGGACGATGCGCCAGTTCGCGGGCTTCGGCAACGCCAAGCAAACCAACGAGCGGTATCACTTCCTGCTGTCGCAGGGCCAGATGGGGCTCTCCGTCGCGTTCGACATGCCCACGCTGATGGGCTACGACTCCGACAGCCCCAAATCGCTGGGCGAAGTCGGCAAGTGCGGCGTCGCGATCGACAGCGTGCGCGACATGGAGACGCTGTTCGACGGGATCGACCTCGGCGCGATCACGACGTCGATGACGATCAACGGGCCGGCGGCGATCGCGCTTGCGCAGTACATCGTCACCGCCGAGAACAAGGGCATCCCGCGTGCGAAGCTGGGCGGCACGCTGCAGGCCGACATCCTCAAAGAGTACATCGCGCAGAAGGAATGGATTTTCCCGCCGCGGCCGCACGTGCGCGTCATCGTCGACATGATGGAGTTCTGCACGCGCGAGATGCCCAAGTGGAACACGATCTCGGTGTCGGGCTACCACATTCGCGAAGCGGGCTCGACCGCCGCGCAGGAGCTCGCGTTCACGCTGGCCGACGGCTTCGCGTACGTCGAAGAAGCGACGAAGCGCGGCTTGAACGTGGACGACTTCGCGCCGCGCCTGTCGTACTTTTTCAACAGCCACATCGACTTCTTCGAGGAGATCGCGAAGTTCCGCGCCGCGCGGCGAATCTACGCGCGCCACATGCGCGAGAAGTACGGCGCGAAGGACCCGCGCTCGTGGCAGCTGCGCTTCCACACGCAGACCGCGGGCTGCAGCGCGACGGCGCAGCAGCCCGAGAACAACATCGTGCGCGTTGCGTTCGAGGCGATGGCGGCGGCGCTGGGCGGTACGCAGTCGCTGCACACCAACTCGATGGACGAAGTCCTCGCGCTGCCTTCTGAGAAGTCGGTGGAGATCGCGCTGCGCACGCAGCAGGTGCTCGCGTACGAGACGAACGTGACCAACGTGGTCGACCCGCTGGGCGGCGCATACTTCGTCGAAGCGCTCACCGACGAGATGGAGCGCCAGGTCGAAGAGTATTTCGCGCGCATCGCGGAGTTCGGCGGGATGGTCGAGGCCGTGGAGGCCGGCTACCCGCAGCGTGAGATCGCCGACGCGTCGTACCGCTACCAGCGGTCGATCGAGTCGGGCGACCGCGTGATCGTGGGCGTGAACGCGTTCGAGCGGCCCGGCGAGACCCAAGATCCGAACCTGCTCAAGATCGGCGCGGAGATCGAACGCGGCCAGGCGCGCGCGGTGCAAGCGGTGCGGGAGAACCGCGACGGCGCGGCGGTCGAGGCGTCGCTGGCGGCGCTCAAGCGCGCGTGCGCCGGCGAGGCGAACGTGATGCCGTACCTGATCGATTGCGTGAAGGCGGTGGCGACCGAAGGCGAGATCGTCGATGCGATGGTGAGCGTATACGGCCGCTACACCGAAACGACGCAGTTCTGAGATGAGCGTATCGACCGAGACCACGCAGGGCCGCCCGCTCCGCGTCATCGTCGCCAAGGCGGGCCTCGACGGCCACGACCGCGGCGCCAAGGTGATCGCGCGCGCGCTGCGTGACGCCGGGATGGAAGTGATCTACACCGGCTTGTTCCAGACGCCCGAGCAGATCGTGCAGACCGCGATCCAGGAAGACGCCGACGGGATCGGGCTGTCCATCCTGTCGGGCGCGCACATGACGCTGTTCCCGCTGGTCGTCGAACAGCTCAAAGAGCAGGACGCCCAAGACATCGTGTTCTTCGGCGGTGGAACCATCCCGGCCGACGACGCCGCCGAGCTGAAACGCTTAGGCGTGCGCGAGATCTTCACGCCGGGCGCGCCGCTGTCGGACATCATCACGTTCGTCGAGCGGGAGTGCGGCAAACGACGCGAACTGGTCGGCTAGTATGAGCGATTCTCCGACCGGCACGAAACGCGTTCGAACGCGTGTCGCGCCTTCGCCGACGGGCGATCCGCACGTCGGGACTGCGTATGTTGCCCTCGTGAACTTCTGCTTCGCGAAAAAGCACGGCGGCGACTTTTTGCTGCGCATCGAGGACACCGATCAGGCGCGGTCGACGCCGGAGTCGGAGCGCGCGATCCTCGCCGCGCTGCGCTGGACGGGCCTCTCGTGGGACGAAGGCCCGGACGTCGGCGGACCGCACGGCCCGTACCGCCAGAGCGAACGTTCCGCGATCTACAAGCAATACGCCGGCGAGCTGCTCGCGAACGGGCACGCGTTTCGCTGCTTCTGCACGCCCGAGCGGCTCGACGCGATGCGCGCCGCGATGCGCGCTGCCGGCGTGCCGCAGAAGTACGACGGGCTCTGCGCGACGAACCCGCCCGGCGAATCGGCGCGGCGTGCGGCGGAGGGCGAGCCGTTCGTCGTGCGCATGAAGGTACCCGAAAGCGGCGTGTGCGTGGTGAACGACCTCGCGCGCGGCCCGGTGCCGTTCGAATACGCGACCGTCGACATGCAGGTGCTGCTCAAATCGGACGGCCTGCCGACGTACCACCTCGCGAACGTGGTCGACGACCACCTCATGGAGATCACGCACGTGATCCGCGGTGAGGAGTGGATGCCGTCGGCGCCCAAGCATTTGCTGCTGTACGGGTATTTCGGCTGGGAGCCGCCGGTGCTGATGCACTTGCCGCTGCTGCGCAACCCCGACAAGTCGAAGCTGAGCAAACGCAAGAACCCCACCGGCATCCTGTTCTACGAGCGCATGGGCTATCTGCCAGAAGCGCTGCTGAACTTTCTGGGGCTCTTGCTTGCGCCGGCGCCCGAAGGCCAGGAGCTCTTCGACGTCGCGACGCTCACCGAGCGCCTCGACCTCACGAAGATCTCGCTGGGCGGCCCCGTGTTCGACGTCGCAAAGCTCGACTGGCTCAACGGCCAGTACCTCCGCGTGCTGTCGGTAGAGGAGCTGCTCGAACGCACGCAGCGCTGGGGCTTCGAACGCGACCGGCTCGTGAAGGTCGCCGAGCTGGCAAAGTCGCGCGTCGAGCGGCTGAGCGATCTCGTGCCGGCGGCGGCATTTCTGTTCGCCGGGCGGCTCGCGATCACCAAAGATTCGTTCGCGGGGACGAAGCTCGCATCCGACGACCTGCGCAAAGCGATCGCGCTCGCGATGTGGCGGCTCGATGCCGAGCGGACCTTCGACAAAGAGACGGTGGAGCGCGTGCTCAAGGGCGTCGCGGAAACCCTGCAGATCAAATTCCGCGATCTTTCGCGCGCGTACTACGTCGCGATGACCGGCAGCGCGACGTCGCTGCCGCTCTTCGACTCGATGGAACTGCTCGGCCGCGATATCGTGCGCGAACGGTTCCGCGTCGCGCTCGACGTGTTGGGCGGCGCGAGCGCGAAAGAGCAGAAGGAGTGGCAGCGCTTGTCCCCGCCCGATCATCCGAATGGGGCCGCAGCGTGAGCGCGCGCGCGATCGTGCTTGCCGCCGGCAAAGGGACGCGCATGAAGTCCGCGCGTCCGAAGGTGCTGCACGAGCTGTGCGGCCGGCCGATGCTGTGGTGGGTGCTCGAATCGCTGCACGCGGTGGGCGTCGACGACGTCGTCGTGGTGACCAACCCCGAGCTCGATCCGCAGCTCGCGACCTTCGGCGTGCGCACGATAATCCAGGGCGAGCAGCTCGGCACCGGCCACGCAGTGCGGATCGCGCTCGACGCGATCGCGCCGGCCGACGGCTGTCTGCTGGTCGCGTACGGCGACATGCCACTGGTCGAGCCCGCGATCTTCGAGGACGTGCAAGCCGCCATCGACCCCGATGCCGGCACCGCGCTCGCGCTCGTCACCGCGGTGATGCCGCTGCCGTCGGCGTTCGGCCGCATCGTGCGCAAGGGCAACACCCCTTCGACAAGCTCAGGGCAGGCTGTGGAACGCATCGTCGAAGCCAAGGACTGCACGCCGGCGCAGCTCGCGATCGCCGAGATGAACGCCGGAATTTACGCGTACGACGAGCGCGCGCTGCGCACCGCGATCGCGCAGGTCGGCAACGCCAACGCGCAAGGCGAGTACTACCTCACCGATACGGTGGAGCTGCTGATTGCTGCAGGCCGGCGTGTCGCGCCGGTGCCCGTCGGCGACTACCGCAGCGTGTTGGGCGTGAACGATCGCGTGGAGCTAGCATCGGCGGGCGCGATCCTCAACCGTCGCCTCTGCGAGGCGCACATGCGCGCGGGCGTGACGATCGTCGACCCCGCGACGACGTATCTCGAGCCCGGCCTGATCATCGCGACCGACGTGACGATCCGCCCGAACACCGTCATCTCCGGCGCGACGCGCATCGGCGAGCGCACGAGCATCGGCCCCAATAGCCGCATCGCCGACGCGATGATCGGCGCGCGCTGCGACATCCGCGAGAGCGTGGTCGTCGCAAGCGAGGTCGCCAACGACGTGAAGATCGGCCCGTTCGCCCACCTGCGCGGCGGCTCGCGGCTCGGCGACGAGGTGCGCATCGGCAACTTCGTCGAGCTCAAGAACGCGCAGCTCGCCGAGGGCGTCAAAGCGAACCACTTGGCGTACCTCGGCGACTCGGTGGTTGGTCCGCGCTCGAACATCGGCGCGGGTACGATCACCGCGAACTTCGACGGCGTGCGCAAGAACCGCACCGAGATCGGCGCCGACGTGAAGATCGGCTCGAACAGCGTGCTTGTCGCCCCGGTGACCGTGGGCGACGGCGTCGTCACCGGTGCCGGCGCCGTCGTCACGCGCGACGTGCCCGCAGGCGACAAGGTCGCGGGCGTCCCCGCGAAGTCGATCGCCAAGAAGCCCGCCGAAACGTAACCCGCTAGTCGGGGTCGGGGACCAGATGCGACGGCGCGCGCGACGATGCCGAGCGCATCGCGCTGCGGCTCAGCCGCACGCCCGCGAGCGGTGTGACCTGCTGGCTGTAGTCGAACATGTCGTCGGGCGAATTGGCGGTCGCGTCGCGCTGGCCCAGCGACGGCAGCCGGAACACCTCTTCGATGTAGCGCGTGATGCTGGACGTCTCGAGCTGCACGTGCGACACGTAGCCGTGCTTGGCGTACGGCGAGATTGCGATCAGCGGAACGCGGAAGCCGGGGCCGTTCGCGTCGATCTTCGGCGGGATCACGTGATCGTACCAGCCGCCCCAGTCGTCCCACGTGACGAAGATTGCGGTGTCTTTCCAGTACTGGCTGCTTCCGATCGCGCTGACGATCGACGACACCCATGCCGGACCGCTGGTCGACGGGAACCGCGCGTGATCCGAGTTGATCGCGTCAGGCGTCACGAAGGAAACGTTGCGCAACCGCCCGCTCGCGATGTCGCTGAGGATCGAGGTCTCGGGCGCGATCTCGTTCGCCGTCCAGTCGGCGCTGTAGCGGATGTGCCGGATCGCATCGAACGGCGTCCACAGCGACCCCGCCAGATCGCCCGGCGCGCCGATCTGCGGCGAGTAGTACGCCCAGCTCACCCCGGCGGTGTCCATCGTGTCGCCGACGGTCTGATAGTCGAAGCACGGCGGCAGCGACGATTGGAACACGGAGCCGTCCGGGCGCACTTGCGTCACCGTGGTCCCGGCCGGTGCGTCGCAGCCCCACGGGATCGCGGTTGGGACGTTGATCACGTTTGCGCTTTGCGCGGCAATCACGTACTGGTGCGCCGGATAGCTCGCGCTGTTGTTCGACTGGAACATCCGGTCCGAGAGCGCGTACGCCGTGGCGAGATCGAAATACGGCTGCGCTTCCGCGCGCGGCACGTATGCGTAGTTGACGTTCGCCTCAGACGTTTTCGGGAACGTGCCGACCTGATCGAAGCCGTCCATCTTCCCGTTGTCGATGCTCGCCGAGAAATCGGCGTAATCGTGGTTCGGGTCGATGCCGTGCGCCATCGACACCGGCTTGAGCGCGACCGTCGTGCCGTCGGACTTCAGCCCTGACGAGGCCGTGTCGGCACCGGGAAAGCCCTGGAACAAGTTGTCGAAGGACCGGTTCTCCTGCACGATCACGACGATGTGTTTGATCGCTGCTTGCGGCGTCTTCGGCGCGGAACTTGGCGTCGGCGACGCGGGGATGACCGGCGGCCCGCTCGCTACGGAGCCGCCGCCGCCGCCGCAGCCGGCGAGGATAACGAGAAGAGCCGCGGTTGCTCCGCGGGGGCGAGATGCCATAATCCGGTTGTCGACCGGAAAGCTTGGATTCTCCATAGGGCGCGCGCGAATTAAGCGCGCGCTAATGTCGTTCGCTTGGCGGCCGATACTGTGGCCCGGCGAGCCCCGCCGTTAGTCGTCGGGCGGAGGACCGACGTCGCCGGGCTGCGCGTGCCGGAAGCTTTCGGCCGAGCGGTGGCGCGCGGCAATCGCGGTGTACGGGCGCGGCGCCGCTTTCAAGTCGATCACGTCCCCGATCGAGTGCGCCGTCACGTCGGTGCCGCCGAGCGACCCCAGCCCGTACGTGTCTTCGATGAAGCGCAGGATGCTGCCGAACTCGTACGTGGTGTGGCTGACGTAGCCCGCGCGCGCGTACGGCGACGCGACGATCAGCGGCACGCGAAAGCCCATGCCCATGCTGTCGCGGTGCGGCGGCTTGACGTGATCGTACCAGCCGCCCCAGTCGTCCCACGTCACGACGAGCACGGTGTCGCTCCAGTACGGGCTCGCGCCGAGCGTGTTCGCGATCGCCGCCACCCAGTCGGGCCCGCTCCCGTCGGTCGTGCCGGCATGATCGCTCTTGCGAAAGTTCGGCACGACGTACGACACTTGCGCAAGCCGGTTCTGCTTGATGTCGTCGAGGATCGTGTTCTCCGGGCTCACGACGTGCGACCAGTCGCTGCCGTACCGGATGTGCTTCACGGCGCTGTACGCGGACCAGATGTCGCCGGTTCGCGTGGCGATCTGCGGCGCGTAGTATTTCCACGACACGTTGTTCGCGTCCAGCAGGTCGGCGAGCGTCGTCGGATCGGTGCACGGCGAGGTTGGGCTCTGCGTGATCGGCGTGTCGGATATCGTGGGATCGTCGGACGCGCCGGGATCGTTGGGTGCCAGGACGTCCACCGTTACGGACGGCGGACCGTCGCAGCCCCACACGTTCGCGGCCGGATTCTCCGCGATGCGCTCCGATGAGCCGGCGACCAAGTAGAGGTGCGCGGGGAAGCTCGGACCGGAGTTGCTCTGGAACATGCGGTCGCCGAACGTGAACTGATGCGCGAGGTCGCGATACGGCTTCGTCTGCTCGGCGGGAACGTACGCGAGGCCGTCGGTCGGTGTCGAGCCCGCGCCGGTGAACCCGCTCGACGCGGTCGTGTCGAAGCCGTCGAGCTTGCCGTGATCGTACTGTTTCAGAAAAAATGCGTGGCTGTGCTCGACGTCGGCGCCGGCTTCCAGCCGCTGGGGCCGCAACGCGACGGTGCCCTTCGTGCGCGTCGGCGCGGTCGCCACGGTGTCGGCGCCGGGAAAACCTTGGAACAGGTTGTCGACGCTACGGTTTTCCTGGATCACCACCACGACGTGGGCGATCCGGGGCGTCGCCGCCGGCGCGAACGTCGGGACCGGCACCGGAACCGTGGCCGCGCCCGGGCTCGCGCTGCTGCCGCCGCCGCCGCCGCAGCCGTACGATGCGAGCAAGAGCGCGAAGGCGAGGCGTGATACGCGCACGGGTCTCACGCGCCGGTCGTTCCGTAGTCGGTTCACTGAGCCCGCTCTCCTCGAGTCACGTCTGTGTAAGCAGCTCGTACCCTCGGCGGGCGAGCAGGCGCCCTGCGTGATCGGGGAGGAAAGGGCCTTCGGTGAACCGTCTCTGTGGGTCGATGGACCAGCACCCGCGCGACTTCCTCGGCTACGGCGCGACGCCGCCGGATCCGCGGTGGCCCAACGGCGCGCGCCTCGCGGTGCAGATCGTGATGAACTACGAGGAGGGCGCGGAGCACGCGCTCGGCGACGGCGATACGTCGTCGGAGACCTATCTCACCGAGGTGCCCGGCGCGTCACTGGGCCCGGGCGAGCGCGACCTCATCGTCGAGTCGGTCTATGAGTACGGCAGCCGCGCGGGTTTCTGGCGGCTCATGCGCATGTTCGGCGAGCGCTCCATCCCGGTCACGGTGTTCGGCGCGGCGCTGGCACTGGAGCGCAACCCAGCGGCGGCGGCGGCGATCGCGGCGGCGGGTTACGAGGTGTGCTCGCACGGCTGGCGCTGGATCGGCTTCCATGACATGGACGCCGATGAAGAGCGCGCGCAGATGCAGCGCGCCGTCGCGTCGATCGAGCGCACGATCGGCACGCGGCCGCTGGGCTGGTACTGCCGGTACGCGCCCTCGCTCAACACGCGCCGCCTCGTCGTGGAGGAAGGCGGATTTCTCTACGATTCAGACGCGTACAACGACGATCTGCCGTATTGGACGCACGTCGGCGGCAAGCCGCACCTCGTGATCCCGTACACGCTCGACAACAACGACATGAAGTTCTCCGTCGCGCCCGGGTTCACGTCGGGCGACGGTTTCTATCGGTATCTCAAGGACGCGTTCGACGTGCTCTACCGTGAAGGGAAGACCGCGCCGAAGATGATGTCCGTCGGCCTGCACACGCGCTTGGCCGGCCGCCCCGGCCGCGCCGCGGCGCTCGAACGCTTTCTCGACTATCTGGTCGCGCACGAGGACGTGTGGATCTGCCGCCGCGTCGACATCGCGCGGCACTGGATCGCGACGCACCCGGCGCAGGCATGATGGGGCCCGGCGCGTTCCGGCTCCCCAAAGCCGAACTGCACGTGCACGTCGAAGGGACGCTGGAACCCGAGCTCCTCTTCACGCTCGCGGAGCGCAACCGCGTCCCGCTGCCGTACGCGTCGGTCGACGCGCTGCGCCGCGCGTATGACTTCAGCGGCCTGCAGTCGTTCCTCGACCTCTACTACGCGGGGATGGCCGTGCTGCGCACCGAGGCCGACTTCGCGGAGCTCGCGCACGCATACTTCGCGCGCGCGAGCGCCCAGGGTGTCGTGCACGCGGAGCTGTTCTTCGACCCGCAGGCGCACACGGCGCGCGGCGTCGCGTTCGAGACGGTGATCGACGGCTTGTGGTCGGCCGTGCGCGAGAGCGAGCAGCGGTACGGGATCACGTCGAAGCTGATCATGTGCTTCCTGCGCGACCTCAGCGCCGAATCGGCATTCGGCACGCTCGAGCAGGCGCTGCCGTACGGCGAGCGCATCGTCGCGGTCGGGCTCGACTCCGCCGAGGTCGGCCATCCGCCGGCGAAGTTCCAGCGTGTGTTCGAGCGCGCGCTCGCCGAAGGCTGGAAGACCGTCGCGCACGCCGGCGAGGAAGGCCCGCCGGCATACGTGTGGGAGGCGCTGGATCTGCTGCGCGTGTCGCGCGTCGACCACGGCGTGCGCAGCTTGGAAGACCCGGCGCTGGTCGCGCGCCTGCGTGACGAGCGCATCCCGCTCACGGTGTGCCCGCTGTCGAACGTGAAGCTGCGCGTGTTCGACACGCTGCGCGATCACAACCTCGGCGCGATGCTCGACGCGGGGCTCGTCGCGACGGTGAACTCCGACGATCCCGCCTATTTCGGCGGCTACGCCGGTGACAATTTCGCCGCGATCGCGCAGGCGCTCGACCTACCGCCTGAAGTGCTGGTGACGCTGGCGCGCAACAGCTTCGAAGCGTCGTTCATCGACCACCGCGCGCGGGACGCCTACCTCGCACGGGTCGACGCGGTTGCGGCGAGCGCGCCGGCCCTTCGACAAGCTGAGGACAGGCGTTCATGACGCTGCACGAGCGGCTGGCTGCGCTGGCGGCGCTCGGCGCGACGCCGGGCGGCATCGACCGCCCGTTGTTCACCGCCGCGGAGCGCGCGGCACGCGAGCAGTTCGTGCGCTGGGCGCGCGAGGACGGACTGCACGTCGAGCAAGATCGCGCAGGCAACGTCTTCGCGCGGCTCGGCGAGGACGCCGGTCCGCCCGTGCAATGCGGCTCGCATCTCGATACGGTGAAGGATGGCGGCGCGTACGACGGCGCGTACGGCGTGATCGGCGGGCTCGAAGCGCTGCGGCGCATCGCGGCGTCCGGCGAACGGCCGCCGCGGGCGCTCGAAGTCGTCGCGTGGGCGGGCGAAGAGGGAAGCCGTTTTCCGCTGGGCTGTCTGGGCAGCTCCGTCTACGCGGGGCTGACGCCGTACGGACAAGCGTGCGCGCTGATCGCCGACGACGGCGAGACGTTCGCGTCCGCGCTGCACGGGCCGCACGGCCTGCTTCCGGGCGTACCGGTGCGCGACGATTTTCCGGCGCCTGCGGCGTACGCCGAGCTGCACATCGAGCAAGGCCCGGTGTTGGAACGCGACGGCGCGCGCCTTGGCATCGTCAGCGTCATCGCGGGCCAGCGACGCTTTCGTGTCGACGTGGATGGCGTCGCGGGCCACGCCGGCACGCTCCCGATGGACGGACGCGCCGACGCGCTGTGCGCGGCAAGTGAGCTGGTGCTCGGGATCGAGCGCGCCGCGATCGATGCGTGCGACACCGTCGCTACCGTGGGACACCTCGTCGTCGAGCCGAACCAGACCAACATCGTTCCCGGCCGCGTCGTCTTTCGCATCGATCTGCGTTCCGTCGACGACGGCCGCATCGCGGACGCCGAGCGGCGCATCCGCGCGCGTGCGGCGGAGATCGCGGAGCAGCGCGGCGTGTGCGTCGCGATCGAGATTCTGGAAGCACGAGCGGCGGTGCCGATGGACATGCGAATGCGCCTGCTGGTGCGTGCGGCCTGCCTGGAACGCGACGCGCGCGCGATCACGCTCGCGAGCGGCGCGGGACACGATGCAATGTGCCTTGCGCAGATCGCACCTGCAGCGATGATCTTCGTGCCCAGCATCGGCGGTCGCAGCCATGTCGGCGACGAGCGAACTGCACCGGCCGACCTCGATCTCGGCGTCGGCGCGCTCGCCGCGACCTTGCTTGCCGCCGCCGGCGCCGCTTGGACCACCTAACCGCCGAACGAAAAGGAAGCGAACCGATGCAGTTCTTCATCTGCGGCTCCGCGCTGCGCGGGCAACCCGACCACGGCAACCTCGGCGACGCGAAATTCGTGCGCGAAGCCAAGACGCGTCCAATCTACCGCCTGCACTCGGTCGACGACCAGCATCCGGGAATCTACGAGGTCGCGGAGGGTGGCGTGGCGATCGCCGGCGAGGTGTACGAACTCACCGGCGAGCAGCACGCGCACCTCATCGCGACGGAGCCGCCGAACCTCTACGAAGCGCCGGTGCAGCTCGACGACGGCACGTCCGTCGACGCGATGATCTACCCGCGCGAGCTGATCGAGCAGCGCGGTTACGCCGACATTTCGGACTATGGCGGCTGGGCCGCATACAAGGCGTCCTCGGGCCGCTGAGCGCTTCAGTCGCCGCCCTTGCGCTGGTGGATGATGATGCCGTTGCCGTCGGGATCGCTGCCGAACGACATGAAGCACACCGGCGTCTCCGTCGGATCGCTCAGTTCTAGGCCGCGCTCGCGGAAGCGTGCTACGGCAGCTTGCGCGTCGCCGACCTTGAACATGATCGTACCGCCGGAGCTCGGGCCGCCGCCCGGATTCCAAACGCCGAACGTGGAGCCATCGGCGAGGGTGAACTCCGCGCCGCGCGCTTGCTCGTCGATCTCGGTCGGCGTGAGGCCGAGGACATCGCGGTAGAACGCGATCGCGCGCTCCGGATCGCTGACGAGATAGGCCACCAAATCGATGCCGGTGATCTGCGCACCGTCGAGCTTCGCCGAATTCGCGGTCGTAACCGAGCTGGTCATGTGTTCATCTCCTGACGAGGTGGATCGTTGCGCCTATCGTAGCGCGTGAAACATGACACCTGCTGTCAGGTATGCCGCCGCCCTGCGCCGGGATGCCGAGTTCAGCTTCCGCGATACGTCGAGTATCCCCAGGGCGACAGCAGCAGCGGAACGTGATATCGTTCCCACCCGCGCGCGATGATGAAGCGCACGGCGATCTCATCGAAGCACGTCGCGATGCCGTCCAGCTCGAAGTAGTCCATGACGGCGAAAACCAGCTCGTAGCGGCCCGGCTCCAAACCGGTGGCGAGCGGCGCGGCGGTGCGTCCATCCGCGTTCGTCACCGCGACCTGCAGCAGTCGCCGCTCGCCGTCGAGCGCAAAGATGCCCACGGAGATGCCCGGCGCTGGGACGCCGCGCGCCGTGTCGAGGACGTGCGTGGTAACCGTCGCTGCCATCAGATGTTCGCTCCCGCTCGGATCCAGGCGCCGAGCTTTGCACGCTCGGCGCCCGTCATGTGGGTGAGGTTGCCCAGCGGCATCGCGTGCGCCGCGACCGCTTGCGCATAAACGCGCGTGGCATTCGCGCGAACGTTCGCCGGCGTGTCGAGGAGCACGCCGGCGGGGGCGGTGGTGAACCCCGGCTGGGTGGGGACGGATGCGTGACACACCGCGCATCGCGTCGCGACGATCGCCGCGACGGGCTCGTACGCCGGCGTGATGACCACGACATCGACTACCGGCGGTTGCGGCCGTGGCGCGTAGGCGAACGCCACGGCGAGCAGCAGCACGGCGGCGGCGATCGGGTAGCCAACTGCGTAGCGCCGCCGGTGCGCCACGACGAAGAACCGCCGTACGAGCACGCCTGCAGCGCTGATGCACGCGAGCACCAGCCAACCGAAAGGAGCGCCGTAGGTCATCGGATAGTGGTTGCTGATCATGATGAACAGCACCGGCAGCGTGAGGTAGGTGTTGTGCACCGACCGCATCTTGCCGAGCTGTCCGGGGCGCGGATCCGGCTGCTGCCCCGCACGAATCTGCGCGAGCATGCGCCGTTGCCCGGGGATGATGACGAAGAGGACGTTCGCGACCATGATCGTGCCGACGATCGAGCCGACGTGGATGTACGCCGCGCGCCCACCGAACACGTGGAACAGCGCCCAGTCCGCGAACAGCAAGAACGCCCCGACCGCGGTCCACAGCAGCACTGGTCGCCGCTCGAGCGCGCGGCACAGCAGATCGTAGCCGATCCAGCCGATGACGAGCGTCGCGACGCTGATCCCGATCGCGACCGGCGGCGTGAGGTCGAGCACGGACTTGTCGATCAAGAACGTCGACGCGCCCGCCCAGTACACGATCGCGAGCATCAGCATCCCGGTGAACCACGTGGAATACGCCTCCCACTGGAACCAGTGCAGGTTCTCGGTGAGCGGCTCGTCGCGCGGGCCGGTGAGATACTTCTGGTTGTGGTAGAAGCCGCCGCCGTGCACGGCCCACAGCTCGCCCGACATCCCGCGCCGCACGTCGTCCGGGTTCTCCGGCGCGGTGAGACTGTCGTCGAGCCACACGAAGTAGAACGACGCGCCGATCCACGAAATCCCCGCGATGAGGTGCGCCCAGCGCGCGATCAGGTTGAGCCAGTCGAGAACGTACGGCGCGATCATGCGGTGATCGCGTCTTCGAGGCGCAGCCGCGCGATCTTCGCGATCTCCCCGAGCGCCGTTGCGATCTCCGCCGCGCGGTCCGCGTTGCGCGCGCGCCGCTCCAGCGCGGCCAGAATCGAGGCTTGGTCGTGCTCGCGCGCGCAGATCACGAACGGGAAGCCGAACCGCGCGCGATACGCGGCATTGGCTGCGGCGAAGCGCGCGATCTCGGCGGGGCTGAGGTGGTCGAGCCCCGCGGCGGCCTGCTCGCCGCGCGACGCCGCCGTGAGCCGCCCTTCGCGTGCGACGCGCCCGGCGAGGTCGGGATGTGCCGCGATGAGCGCGAGCTGCCGGTCCACGGGCGCGCCGGCGATGACGCCGGTCAGCGCCGCGCGCAGCGCGTCGAGATCCGCGAACGGCCGCCGCTCCCAGGCCGCCTCGGCGATCCACGGCGAGTTCTCGAAAGCGAATCCGACCGCGGCGACGAACGTGGCGCGATCCGCTGCGTTCAACGCGGCGATGCTCGGCATCGCGGGACCGGTTCGATTCGCACGCTGCTTCTCCGTCACGCGACGCTCGTCGCGACCTTCGACGACGCCGGGCGGGAGATCGCCGACGGCGCGGTGCTGCTGCGCGGCAACGTCATCGAAGCCGTCGGGCCGACGGCGGAGCTCACCGCCCAGGCCGACGAGGTCATCGACGCGCGCGGCCTGGTGCTGCTGCCCGGTCTGATCTGCACGCACCACCACTTCTTCCAAACGCTCACGCGCAATCTGCCGCAGGCGCAGGACGTGGGACTGTTCGACTGGCTCGTCGCGCACTACCCGATCTGGGCGCGCCTGACGCCCGAGGCGGTACGCGCGAGCACCGCGACGGCGATCGCCGAGCTGCTGCTCTCCGGCTGCACGACGGCTGCCGACCACGGCTACATCTGGCCCAACGGCACGCGCGTCGACGACCAGATCGCCGTCGCGCGCGAGATGGGCCTGCGCTTCCACGCGTCGCGCGGCTCGATGTCGCGCGGCCGCTCGCGCGGCGGGCTCCCGCCGGATGACGCCGTCGAGGACGAGGACGCGATCTTGCGCGACAGCGAGCGCGTCATCCGCGAGCATCACGACCCGTCGCGCTACGCGATGACGCGCATCGTGATCGCCCCGTGCTCGCCGTTCTCGGTGACGCCGGAGCTCATGCGCGCCAGCGCGGAGCTTGCGCGCAAGCACGAACACGTCCACCTGCACACGCACCTCTGCGAGACGGTCGACGAAGAGCAGCAGTGCATGCACGAGTACGGAAAGCGGCCGGTGGAGCTCGCGGAGTCGGTCGGCTGGACGGGCCCGGACGTGTGGTTCGCGCACGCGGTCCACATGGCGGGGGAGGAGCTCGCGCGCCTGGGCCGTTCGCGCACGGGCGTCGCGCACTGCGCGACGTCGAACATGCGGCTGGGTTCCGGCATCGCGCCGGTGCTCGCGCAACGCGACGCCGGCATGCGCGTCGGGCTGGGCGTCGACGGCTCGGCCTCCAACGACGGCTCGCACATGCTCGACGAAGCGCGCCACGCCATGCTGCTGCAGCGCGTCGCGCACGGTGCGTCCGCCATGACGGCCCGCGAGGCGCTGCGCCTCGCAACGCGCGGTGGGGCGGAAGTCCTCGGCCGCGACGACATCGGGATGCTCGCACCCGGCATGGCCGCCGACATGATCGGCGTGCGCGCCGACGGGCTCGCCACCGCCGGCGGCTCGGTGCACGATGCGCTCGCAGCGCTGGTGTTCTGCCGGATTCCGAACGTGGACCTATCCATCGTCGACGGCGCCGTGCGCGTGCGCGACGGCCGTTTGACGGCGGTCGACGTAGGCGCGCTCGTCGCGCGTCAGGAACGCGCAGCGCGGGCGCTGACGGCGCACGGCCGAGCGACCGGCCTGTGAGCTGCCGCCAGGGCTGGAGAAGTCTTAGGTCGTATTGATAGACTACATAAGCTAATGATCGCACCGGCGGCCACGCAGCCTAGGGGAGAGTGAGATGCCTTGTACCGATGGCGGCCAGTCGTTCCCGACCGACACCGTCCGGCTCATCAGCGGCCAGCGCTGCATTTGCGCAGACGACGGCGAGTGGGTGCCGCTCCCGGATATCGGTGACGGCGACGACGGGAGCAACGCCAAAGACGGTTGACATGAAGCGTTACGTGGCCGGGCTTGCCGCGCTCGCGGCGTGCGTCGTCGCGACGGCGCGGGTCGCTTATGCTGCCGATCCTCCGCTGCCTGCGTGCTCCGCGAAGACCCCGCTGACCGCGACGGTCGAGTACCATTTTTCCGGGCCGGTGCTCGGCGCCGTAGCGGCGCCCTGTTCGGTCGCGATGCGCGACCCGGCGACCAACGCGGATGACCCGTCTTCGACGGTGACCTTGTCGTTCACCAACGACGGTTTGAACGTCGCATTCGACTTCACCCAGTCGCTCTTGCGCACCAACCGAGGCGTTTTTCGCAACGACCACATCGCGATCACCATCGTGCGCACGAACGCGCGCGGTGCGATGCCTTTCGAGGTGATGGCCGATGCGAACGGCGACTGCAAGTCGTTGTCGCACGCGGTGCGCTTCCTCACCGCGCACGATCAGTGCACGGCGGACGTCAGTGAAAAAGGCAGCGCGGGGAGCTTCGAGTGGAGTGGTTCCGTGTCGATCGGATACGCCGCGCTCGACTCCGTGCTCGACGGCGACCGCACGTTCGCAGTCGTGTTGCAGCGCACCATCCTGATCCCCGACACACAGGCACCCGGCGCCATGCGGCCGACGTTTCGCGTGTCCAAACCGCATCCGGCCGCCTTCATCACCCTCGACCGCAACACCACGAACATGGGTGTCGACCGCTACGTGGCCGCCGGCGCAGATATCGGCCAGCCGGTCGGCGTACCGCCTCACCGCCTGGTGACGAACGCCGTCGCGGGCCTCGACCGCTCGAATCTCGTAACGGCGACGTTCGCCGACGATGCCGGGCAAGTGCTGAGCATACGCGACACCGCCGCGAAGAGCATCGCCGACAACGCGCAGTCGAAGAGCTTCGGCTGCCGCTCGTGCGGCGCGTTCCTCTCCAGCTTCACGCAGCCGTTCGATCTCGCGCTCACCAGCACGGGCGCGCTCGGCGTCGACCTCTCCACGCTTGGCGTCGACACGGCACCGTTCTCCCTGGATGCTGTGTCGTTTCCGATCGACGCCGGGTACAAGTTCATCCATAGCGGCGACGCGATCCTCGGCGCGGCCGCGTTCAGCGGCACGACCAGCTCGAGCGGTGTCGCGCACGACGGTGTCGTTCAGTACCAGAACGCGTTTTGGTTCAAGGACAACAGCAAGCTTCAGCTGGGCGTGTACCACGCGGTCGCGAACCGAAGCCAGCCGGCGGCGGCATCCACGGATCTCTATCCGCCCCTCGACTCGATCGCCGCACACACGACGAACACGCAGTTCTCGGCGGCGTTCTCGCATTCCAAAGCGTTGGCGCTGAAGGGCATCCCCGCCGCGACGACCTCCGCGGCGACGACGCTGTCGGCGCTGCTCCGTTACGGCACGCAGTACCACGGTTCGGCGCAGACGGTCGACGCTGCGATCTCAACGCTGCGCGACCCCGCCATCTTCAACTTGAGGTCGAAGTACGAAGACAAGACGCACGTCGAGTTTGCCGCCGGCTACCGATCCGTCGGCAGCGCATACGGTCCGCTCGACGCCAACTTCGACCTCCATACGGGCCTGCACGGTTTCTACGGGCTCGTCGAGCTCACCAATCCCGTGTGTAAGGGCGATTGCCACTTACGCACGAAGCAGCTCGATGCGAAGGTTTCGGCGTACCGGTTCTCCGACGGCGTGCAGGCGCGCGACGTCTCGCTGAGCGGCAGCGTCACGTATCCGTTCCTGGACACGCTCTCGCTCGCCGCGAGCTACGCCACCGGCGCGCTGACCGTATCGCAAGCGGGCCGTGCGAACAACATCCTGGTGACCGACGCTCAGGGCGGCGGGATGTTCCTGCCGAACGGCCAGTACAGCGCCGCCCTCACGTACACGGCAAACACCGGCCCGACGCCGTTCTTCGATTTTTCCGCCGGCTACACGCTCGCGCACGCGCAAGCATGCGACGTCACGATCCTGACAGCCGCGCCGTGTTTCCCGTATCGCGGTCCGAGCGTGACCGGGTCGATTTATTGGCGGCCGTTCCGGTCGTTCAGCGATTTCTTTCTGAGCGGCTCGATCCAAAACTCGACGAATCAGCCGTTCCCGACCGGCGAGAGTGCCGCGGCTCTGCAATCGAGCCCGGACACGTCGGTAACGACGGCGAGCCACATCGTGCGAACCGCCGCGGTCGGCGCGCATCTGTTCAAGTTCAACCCCGGCGGCTGCTCGACGCTGCTCCTGACGACGACCAACCGCGGCGGCAACATCGACCATTTCGCGAAAAGCCCGCCTCAGCCGGGCTATACGAACACGGCGTCGCTGGAGTTGATACCGGCCAAGGGCTGGCCGACCGTGCTCGCCGCGTACAGCCGCGTCGGCAACCTCGACACCACGACCCCGCCGCAGACGCTGTTCGTCGTGCGCGTGCAGTACGGCATCACGCCCAAAGCGTTCGCTGCGGCGTCGTCGCGCAGCTGCAGCGGAAGCTGATCGCGCGACGGCGCTATTGAACCGGTGCGGCGACCAGGGACTCCGCTGTCGCCGTCGTGCGCTCGCGGGCGGCGGTGATTGCCGCGAGGATGCGTTCGGGCGTCATCGGGAGGTCGTTCAGCCATGCGCCCGTTGCATCGTAGATCGCTGCGGCGACCGCTGGGGCGAACGGGACGAGCGGCATCTCTGCCATCCCGCGGGCGCCGTATGGGCCGTTCGGGTCGGCATGTTCGAGAATCACCGGGACGATCTCGGTGGGCATGTCGAGCGCCGTCGGGAGCAAGTACGTGCTGAAGTACGGCGTGAGGATCTTGCCGTCGCGCACGATGAAGTTCTCGGTGAGCGCGTAGCCCAGCGCCTGCGCGAGGCAGCCTTCGATCTGGCCTTCCACCTGCTGGCGGTTGATCGCGCGGCCCACGTCGTGCACGCTGACGATCTTCAGCACGCGCGTCACGCCCGTGGCGACGTCCACCTCTACCTCCACCGCTTGCGCGGTGTAGCCGTAGCAGTAGTTCGGCGTGCCGGCGCCGGTCTCGAGATCGAGCGGTGTCGTGGCGGGCGGGCGGTACTGCACCGTTGCCTCCGGCGCTTCGCCGCGCTCCCATGCCGCGCGCGCTGCGACGCTCGCGTCGTACACCGCGCGGCCGGCCATCAGCGTCATGCGCGACGCCGATGCGGACCCCGCGTTCGGCGTGTGCGCGGAGTCGTCGCTCACGAGCGCGACGGCGTCAAGCGGGAGCGCGAGCGCCTCCGCGGCGATCTGGCGCAAGATGAGGTGCACACCTTGGCCGACGTCCGCGGCGCCGGTGCGCACCACCGCGCGCTCGATGCGCCGCGTCGCGATCAGCTCTACCGTAGCCGTGGACTGCTCCGGGAATCCGAATGAGTAGCCGACGTTCTTGATCCCGCTGGCGATGCCGATGCCGCGCCGCAGCGTGACCGATGAGATCGCGCTGCGCGCGCGGCGTAAAGCGCGTGCGCGCTTCGTCGGCGCAGCGTTCCAGCACGGCCACCGCGCTCACGCCGGCGGGCAAGCACGTGGCCCGTCGCTTCCGTGTCGCCCTCGCGGTAGAGGTTCTTGCGCCGGATGTCGGCCGGGTCGATCTCCAGCGCGTGCCCGATCCGCGCGATCATCGACTCGGCGGCCCAATGCGCCTGGGGTGAGCCGAAGCCCCGGAACGCGCCGCTGGGCACGTTGTTCGTGTAGACCACGAGCCCGTCGGTCGACACGTTCGGCACGCGGTACGGGCCCTGCGCAAAGATCGTCGCGCACTTCAGCACTTCGATGCTGGTCGATGCGTACGCGCCGCCGTCGGCGACGGTGCGCGTTTCGACAGCGACGATCGTGCCGTCGCGCTTCGCGCCCCACGTCGTCGTGATGTGGAACGGGTGGCGCTTGTGGTGGCCGACGATCGACTCCTCGCGCGTCCACACGATTGCCGTCGGCCGTTTCAGCCGGAACGTGGCCAGCGCGAGCAGCGCCTGCACCGAAAGGTCTTCGCGCCCGCCGAACGCGCCGCCGATCTTCGCGTAGCGGATCGCCACCGCGTGCTCGTCGAGTTCCAGCATCGCCGCGATTTGTCGGAGGTCTTCGTGCAGCCATTGCCCTGCCGTCTCGACGACGAGCGTCTCGCCTTCGTAGTACGCGATCCCGGCGTCGGGCTGCAGATACGCGTGCTCTTGCCACGACGTCGTGAACGTGCCGCTCAAGACGACGTCCGCGCTCGCGAGCGCGCCGGCGACGTCCCCTTTGCGAATCTTCTGGTGCAGCAGCACGTTGGTGCCGCGCGCCGGGTGCACCAGCTCCGCGTCCGGTTCGAGCGCGCTCAGCGCGTCGCCGACCACCGGCAGGTCCGTGTAGGCCACGTCGACGAGCGCCGCGCCGCGCGCCGCCGTCTCCGCGTCCACCGCGACGACCAGCGCGACGCGGTCGCCCACGTAGCGCACGCGCTCGCTGCACAGCACCTCTTGATCGGCATCGATGAGGCCGTAATGGTTGTGCGGGACGTCGGCCGCGGTCAGCACCGCGATCACGCCGGGCATTGCGCGCGCGTTCGCCGTGTGGATGTGGTCGATGGTCGCGTGCGGGCGGTGCGCGAACACCGCCTTGCAGTACAGCATCTCCGGTCGCACCAAATCGGCGGGGTAGCGCGCCGCCCCGGTCACCTTCGCGCGCGCGTCGGGACGCGCGACCGGCGTGCCGATCATGCTCGCGCGGGAACCGCGTCGGGCTGCGGCTCCCGCGCGTGCAACTCGCGCGCACCGTCTTCCATCGCGTCGAGGATCTTGCGATAGCCCGTGCAGCGGCAGATGTTCCCGCTGATCGCGGTTTGATGATCGTCGAGCGACGGCGCGCGCCGTTCCTGCAGCAGCTTCGCGCCTGCCATGATCATGCCGGGGATGCAGAAGCCGCACTGCACGGCGCCGCGGTCGATGTACGCCTGTTGCAGCGGGTGCAGCGCCTCGCCGCCGGCGAGCCCCTCGATCGTGACCACGTCACCGCCGTGCGCCTGCGACGCAGGGACGAGGCACGCCATCACGGCGGCGCCGTCGAGCCACACGGTACACGCCCCGCATTCGCCCTCGGCGCAGCCTTCCTTCGCGCCGGTCAGCCCGGCGTTCTCGCGCAACGCGTTCAGCAGCGTCTTGCGCTCCGCACAACGCAGCGTTCGCGCGACGCCGTTGATGGTCGTCTCGATCGCTCCTTCGAACGGCCGCGCTTGCGCGGGCGCGCTTTGTGCGCGCGTCTCCAGCAGCACCGGCGTGGCAGGGAAGCCGTCCGCTTCGCGGCCGTCCGCGATGCGTTCGAGCGCGCGGGCCACGAGCGCGGCGAGCGTCGCGCGGCGATAGCCTGCGGTCGCGCGCACGTCGTCGATCGGCGTCGCGTCGTCGCACGCGATGCGTCCCGCCTCGGCGCAGGTCGCGCCGTCGAGCCGCTTCCCCGTGAGGTACCGCTCCGCGCCGAGCGCGCGCACGACGGTGGGGGCCAGACACCCGAGCGCGATGCGCGCCTCGCCGACCGCGCCGCTCGCGTCGAGCGCCACGGCGACCGCGATGTCGATCACCGAGATCGCCTGCGCGCGCCGCAGCCCCAGCTTGAGGAAGATGCCGCGTCGCGTCGCGTCCAGCGCGCGGAAGCGAATCTCCCGCACCAGCTCGTCCGCCCGCAGCTGCGTGGCGCGGAAGCCCGTGTAGAAGTCCTCCAGCGAGAGCGTTCGCTCGCCGTGCGCCGATGCGAGCACGATCTCCGCGCGGAGCGCGATGAGCGGCGCGATCGTGTCGTTGGCGGGCGACGCCGTCACGACGTTGCCGGCGATCGTTCCGCGGGTGCGGATCTGCGGCGCCCCGACCTCGATGCAGGCTTGCGCCAGCGGCAGCATGGCGTCCCGCGCGAACGGCGCGGCGAGCACGTCGTTGTGGGTCGCCAGGCCGCCCAGCGCGACGACGTCGCCGTCGCGGCGGACGTACTTCAGCTCGCGCAGCGCGGAGACGTCGATCAGCGTGGGCGTGGGCTTCACCCCGCGCTGGAGCTCGACCAGCACGTCGGTGCCGCCCGCAACGATTCGCGCCTGGTCGCCGTGCTGCGCCAGGGCGGCCAGCGCGTCGGCGACGCCGGCCGGGCGCACGACCCTGCTCCACATGCGCGTGGAGTTCGCGGTCCGCCCGCCGTCAGCCCGTTAGAACGGAATCCCCGAAGTTCGGCACGCGCAGCGCCGTGGGGCCGGCCTCCGGCGTGTCGTCGTCGACGATGAAGCGCGCCACGAGCGTGTCAAGCCGTTCGGCCTGCTCGCGCAGCGCCCGCGCCGTCGCGTCGATCTCGCCGACGCCCGACGCCAGTTCGCCCGTCGCGAACGCGGCCTGCTGCGCCGCGGCCGACTGCTCTTCGGCCGCTCGCGCGACCGGCACCATGGTCGCGGTGATCTCGTTCGTCGTCATCCGCATCTGTTGCGCCGCCGCCGCGTTCTCCTCGACCCCGGCCGACGTGCTCGACACGTTCTCCGCGACCTTGCCGGACGCGTCTTTCATCTCCCGCGCGCGCGCGGCGAGCTCTTCGGCCACGCCGGTCGTCCCGCCGACCGCGCCGCCGATCCGGTCGAGCGCCTCCGACGCGTGCACGGCGACCGACATGCCGGTGTTCATCGAATCGTCCGACGACCGCATGGCTTCCGCCGCAGTGACCGTCTCGCGGCGGATCGACGACAGGATGCCGGATATCTCGCGCGTCGCGCCCGACGAGCGTTCCGCGAGCTTGCGGACCTCGTCCGCGACCACGGCGAAGCCGCGGCCGTGATCGCCCGCGCGGGCCGCTTCGATCGCGGCGTTGAGCGCGAGCAGGTTCGTCTGGTCGGCGATCTCTTCGATGGTCCGCACGATGTCTTCGACCTGCACCGAGCGCTGCTCCAGCGCAAGCATCGCTTCGGCGGCCTTGGCGGAGATGTCGCGCAGCGTCTGCATCGCGCGCTGCGTCTGCAGCACGGCGTGCGTTCCGCCGACGGCTTCTTTCGTCGCGTCGCTCGCCGACGTGGCGAGGTCCTGGCCGTGGAACGTGAGCGACTCGATCCCGTCGTCGAGCAGCTGGATCGCTCCCGTCGCGAGCTGGATCGCCGTCGCCTGGTGGCCCGCGCCTTCCGCGATCATCTCGGCCGAGCGCGCGAGCTCCTCGATGGCGGCGGTCGCCTGCGCGATCTTGATCGCCTGGTCCTTCGCGCCGCCCGCGACGCTGTCGACGGCCTTCGCGATCTGCTCGACCGCGACCGACGCTTGGTTCGCAGCGCTCGACGTCTGGTCCGATGCAATCGCAAGCGTACGCGAAGCGACGATGACCCCGCCGATGAGATCGCGCAGCGTGCCGAGGCCCGCCGTGAGCTCCGCGCCCACGGTCGTGAGGCCCGTGCCGAGATCGTTGTAGCTGTCCACCAGCGCGGCGATCTCGTCGTTGCCGCCGTCCTCGATGCGCGCGCGCGTCGAGCGGAAGCTAGCGCGCAGATCGCCTTCCGCCAGCCGGCCCAGCGCGTTCGAAAGGCGCGCGAAGTCTTCGTGCACGATCGAGGAGAGCGCGTCCGACACGCGCGCCAGGCGCCGCGTCATGCGCCGCGCCATGAACGCGGCGACGGCGATCGTCACGGCCACCGTCGCGATGCCGACGGCGATCATCACCACTTCAAGCTGACCGATGGCCGCATCGAACGCCGCTTGTGACGCGTGCGCGGCGTTGAGCGCGCTCAGCCGCGAAAAGACGACCATCACGGCGATGACGACCAGCGTCAGCGCGACGATCGGGACGGCGAATCCGGCAGCAAGTTGGGCACCGAGTCGCATCTTCATTTGAGTACCACACCCTCGAGAGCTCGTTTGCGGCCGAATACGCGCCGCTATAGAAAGGGCGCTGCCGTCTACAAGGTCTTCGGCAGCAGCGGCGTCGCGCCTGAGGTGCCCGGCTGCTCGCCGCGTCATCGCGGTCGCGCTGGAGAGCGGACCGAGGCCCGCTGAGGGTTCCGACCCGCCGCGGCGAACCTTCCGACATGCCCTTCTCCGCGCGCGTCCTCGTGGACAGCGTCTCGCCTGCGGGCGTCCGGCTCACCACGATGGAGGTGCGCTACCCGCGCTTCATCCACGCCGAGCTGCTTACGCACCGCGTCTTTTCCAGAAACAGCAGCTCGTCGCGCGCGGTGCCGATTCGCAAGATGATCGATGCGGTGCGCAACGATCCCGCGATGCCGGTATGGTGGGGCCGCAATCAAGCGGGCATGCAAGCGCTGCAGGAGATCGCGGGCGACGCGCGCGTGCTGGCTCAGGCAGAGTGGCAGCGCGCGCTCGAAGACGCGCTCGCGCATGCCGAGCGCCTGGCGGCGTCCGACATCAACTTGCACAAGCAGCTCGTGAACCGTATCCTCGAACCCTTCGCGTGGATCACCGTCATCATCACCGCGACGGAGTGGGCGAACTTCTTCACGCAGCGCACGCACGAGGACGCGCAGCCCGAGCTCAAGCATATCGCCACGCTGATGCTCGACGCGTACCGCGCGAGCACGCCGCGCGCGCTTGCATTCGGCGAATGGCACACGCCGCTGATCCTCGCCGACGAAGAGGCCGCGCTCCCGCGAGAAGAGCGGCTGAAGATCAGCGTCGCGCGTTCCGCCCGCGTGTCGTACCTCACCCACGACGGGTCGCGCGATCGCGCCAAGGATCTCGAGCTCTACGAGAAGCTCGTGGAAGGCGGCGCGAACGGGCACTGGTCGCCGTTCGAGCACGTGGCGACGCCGCTGGCGTCGGCGGATACGTGGTCCGGCAACTTCCGCGGCTGGCAGCAATATCGCAAGCGCTTTCCCCAAGAGCACGTCTCGGCGTTCCCGGACGAGTCGCCGGTCGCGGCGCTCCGCTGAGAGGCGCGAATTGAGCTGCGCGACAGGCGCGCGCCGGCTCGTCGTCGCCGCGCTCGCCGCGCTCGCGCTGTGCTTCGCGATGCCGGCCGGCGCCGATGCGCGGACGCGCCTGGATGCGCAGGTCGACGCGCTGACTGCCGATCAGCTGGTCACGCGCAACGCCGCCGCGCTCGTCGATGCGGGGCGGCAGCGGCGCGCGCGCAACATCGCCGACATCCGCCATGCCGCGTCCGCCGGCTGGGGGCTCGTGCAGATCCTCGCGTTCTGGTGGCTGTGGCGCTCGGGCGGCGCCGCGCGCATCCGCGACATGATGCGGCGCCGCACGCGCAGCCGCACGGCACAGCGCGCGGTATTCGGCGCGGTGCTGGGCGCCCTCGGCCCCCTGGTGTCAATGCCGTTCGCGCTGGTCAGCTATCGCGTTGGGTTCAACGCGGGCGTCACCGACGAGCGGCTGCCGCAGTGGTTTCTCGACTACCTCGTGCGCATCGGGCTCGATGCGCTGCTCGGCGCGCTCGTCGTCGTGGCGGTGCTCGCGCTCGTCGAGCGCGTGCGGGTGTGGTACCTCGTGCTGATCGGGCTGTTCTACGCCGGCGCGCTCGCAGGCGTGATGCTTGCACCCCTGATGCCGTGGGGCACCGCGCACAAGACGACGCCGAACGCCGTCGCCGCCGCCGCAAACGAGTTGGCGCGCGCGCTCGGCGTGCCCGGCACGCCCGTCGTCGTGCTCGCCAGCTCGCACCACAGCAACGCCATGAGCAGCCGAGCCGTGGGTATCGGACCGACGGCGCGCGCGGTGGTCGGCGACGTCACGCTCGCGCACATGACGCTGCCCGAGGTGCGGGTCGCGCTCGCGCACGCGTTCGCGCACCTGGCGTACAACGACACGCTGCGCCAGACGCTCGTCGCGGTGACCCTGTTCGTGTTCAGCGCCGCGATCGCGGTGCTGCTGAGCGACCGCGTCGGCTTCCGGCGCGACGACGACGCGCTCTCGCGCCTCGCGCTCGTCGCGACGTTCCTGGGCTGCGTGCTGGTCGTCGCGTACCCGGTCTACAACTTCGACGCGCGCAACATCGAGCGGCGCTCGGACCGCGTCGCGCTGGCGGCGACGAACGACCGCGCGGAGAGCGTGCGCGCAATGGTGCGCTACGCGAACGACGACCTCGTCGCGCTCTGCGACCGGCGCTCGATCCGCTGGTACTTCGACGACCGCCCGCCGCTCGGCGGCCGCATCGCGGCGGTCGCGGGCTCGCCGGACCCGTGCCCGGGCGCCAATGCGGCGCCGTCGCCGGCGCCGTCCTCACCGTAGCGATCCCGGAAGGCTAGCCCCCGCGGCGGAGGACGCCGGCGATCGAGGTGACGCGCGTGTAGCCCTGCGGCACCGCGAAGAGGCTGTCGTCCGGGTTGTCCGCCTGAACGCTCGTGAGGTCCAGCTTGGCGGTGCCGCCGAAGCCGCCCGACGCCGGGGCGATGCTCTGGACGGTGATCTGCACCGGAAACTCGCTGAGATCGTCCGCGAGCGCGACCTGCGCGTGGTAGTTCTCGAGCGCCTTCCCTGGGCGCTGGCGCTTGAGCTGCAGGTCGAGGTTCGTGGCGGGGTGGCCGTTGACGGGGCTGTGGCCCACGAGCTGGATCGTCGCACTCTGCACGTCGTGCAGGACGCCCGCGAGGCCGCCGAGCGCGCTGAGAGGATCGCCCGCCGCGGCGCTCGCGTTCGCGGCGGCGGCTGTCGGCGCCGGCGCTTGCGCGGGGCGGGCCGGGGTCTCGGTGTAGTACGTGCGGTTTGCGTTCGACCACGCGGTGAGCGCGCCGGTCGAACCGTCGTAGAGCGCACTGATGCCGCCGGGGCCGATGAGCGTGGCCGCGAGGGCGCTCAGGTCGCCGCTCGTGCCGGGGAAGCCTAGCGACAGCACGTCGAGGCGGTACAGCGCGCCCTTGTGGTAGAGCGCGACGTTGCCGCCGACGTTGACCGGCGAGCCTTGGATATTGGCCTGCACCACGAGCGTGCCGCTTGCGCGCAGGCCCGGGATCGGCGCTGCGGCGAGCAGCGACGGCGCGGTGAAGAGGAGGGCGGCGGAGGCCGCGAGCGCGCGTACGTTCATCCGGTGAACACGGTACCCGCGACTTGCGTCCCCAGGTGCCGTGAGGTCAAAAATTCCACGATGGCGGCATGGGCGACGCGGCCGTCGCAGATCTGCGCGGCGCCGACGCCGCCCCGAACGCCCAGCGCCGCCGCGCGCACGGCGGTGCGCAGGTCGATCTCCAGCGTGGCGTCCTCGGCGATCGTCAGCGCTTCGGCGGGGGTGAGCTCGTCCACGAGCGCGTGTGTCTTCGCGTCGATGACGCCGCCCTGATAATGGAAGAAGATCGCGCGCGCCGCGCCGACCGCGCTGGCGAGCGCCTGCGCGACGTCGTCCGCCGCGACCGCGACGTCGTTGCCGGTGAAGCCGAAGGCCATCGGCTCGATGACCGGCACGTAGCCCGCATCGAGCAGCGTGCGAAGCAGCTTCGGATCGACGTTGCCGATCGTCTCGGCGTTCCCGGCCGGGATCATGCCGGCGTCCGCGCCCGAGAGCCCCACGGCAGCGTCGCCGCTGCGGTTCATCGTGCGGACCACCGCGCGCGCGGCGTCCGTCGTCGGCGCGACGACGACGGGGCGCATCCCGAGATTTCCCAGGAACACCAGGTCGCTGAAGAACGTCGCGCCTTCAGCGCCGAGCGTCGCTTCGTCGACGCGGATCACCATCGTGCGTCCGTTGAGGTCCATCGTGCCTCCTTGTTCCCGAGGAACGCACACTTCGCCCGTTCCGTCAGCGCGGAGCAATCAACCTAACGGCAGCGAGGCCGATGTTCCGCAGGATGCGGAACGGCTTCGGACACGTTGTCCGAAGCCTAGTCGGCGAACTCTTCGACGTAGAATATCTCGCCGTCGCCGGCCGCGACGACCGCTACGCCCAGCTTGCGCGAGTGGGAGTCGACGATGTTGCCGTAATGGCCCGGGCTGTGGAGGAAGGCCTGATGCGCGGACTTCTCGTCCTGGTCAAAGGCCAGGTTCTCGGCGGCGTAGCGGTTGATCAAGCCGGCGGCGCGGAGGCGGTCCTGAAACGTCACGCCGCTCGGGTCGGTGTGGCCGAAGTAGTGGCGCTCCGCCATCTGCTCGGCGACCTGCAGCGCGAACCGCGAGAGCGACTGATCCTCGGCCAGCGGCGCGAGCCCGCGCTGAGCGCGCGCAGCGTTCACGTCGCTGAAGAGCGCGCGCGCGTCGGAGACGATGACCTGGGGCTGATGCGGTCGCACGTACGCGAGCTGAATACACTCTTCATTCGACGCCGTCGCGGTCAGCGGTGCCAACGCGACAAGCGCCGCGAGAAACGCGGCGACTCTTTGCATACGAAAGTTTTCGGATCGCAGGGAGTCAGGGTTTAGCGTTCACCAGATTCATGGCCTGCGTCACACCGTGAGTTAACCAAGTCTCAACACCCGCGATCGCACGGTCGACAATGGTCGGAAGCTCGCGAAGCTCGGTTTCTGTGAACTCTCCCAGAACGCGGTCGATGGCGTCGGGATCGTCGTGCCCGCGGCCGATCCCGATGCGCAAGCGCGGGAAGGCCTGACCGAACACCTCGATCAGCGATTTGAGCCCGTTGTGCCCGCCGCTGCCGCCCTCCGCGCGCATGCGCAGCGCGCCGAACGGCAAGTCGAGATCGTCGACGATCACGAGCGCGCGCGCCGGCGGCACCTTGTAGAACGTCGCGAGCCCCAGCGCCGGCGGCCCGCTGAGGTTCATGTACGACTGCGGCTTGACGAGGATCGCGTTGCGCGACCGGTCGATCGCGTAGCGCGCCTCGCCTTTGCGCTGCCAGTCGCGCGTGCCGACGCCCCACCGCTCGGCCAGCGCGTCGACGACGATGAACCCCGCGTTGTGGCGGGTGAGGGCGTACTTCGAGCCCGGATTTCCGAGCCCGACCACGAGGCTGAGGTCGGCTATGTTGCCGTTGCTTCCGCGGGCGGCGTCTCCGCGGCGGCTTCAGCCGGCGCTTCTTCCGACGCGAGGGCGCGGGTGATCTCGACGGAGACGACGACGGTTTCGGGCGGCGTGATCAGCGTGAAGCCCTGCGGCAGCGCCACTTCGCTCGCGAGCACGTGCTGGTGCACGTCGAGCTCGGAGACGTCGACGGTGAGGTTGTCGGGGATCGCGTGCGCGGGCCCCTTGATCTCCAGCGTGTGGCTGATGACGTCCATCACGCCGCCGTTGTCGCGCACGCCGACCGGCGTGCCGGTGGTGACGATCGTGACGTTCGAGGTGATGGCCTCGTCGCGCGTGACGCGCTGGAAGTCGACGCTCAGCGGCCGGCGCGAGATCGGATGCGCTTCGACGCGGCGCAGCAGCACGGAGTCGTGCTGGTCGCCGATCGTCGCGTCGACGATCTTGCTCTTGTTGCCGGAGAGGAGCAGATCGGCAAGCTGCTTCGCGTCGACCGCGATCGGGGTCGCCTGGCCGTGACCGTACACGACGCCCGGGATCTTGCCGGTGCGGCGGAGCCGCTGCGCGCTGGTGGTGCCGACTTCGGCGCGCGGCTCGAGGGTGAGGCTTGCGACTGTGTGATGCTTGGGCATGACGTCCTAATTCTAAACTGCGGCGACTACGGGGAGCTCGGTGGGCGCGTCGGCGCGGGCAGGTGGAGGTTGTTCGGGCGGGGGCGTCTCGGGGTCTTCGGCGTTGAACAGCTCGGAAACCGAACGGTTCGACGTGATCCGCTTGATCGCGTCCGCGAGGATCTGGGCGATGGTGAGGTGCTCGACTTTGGCCGAGTCGATCGTGCGCGGGATCGTGTTGGTGACGATGACCCGGCTGATCTCGGACTTTTCGAACTGCGCGATCGCGTCGCCGGCGAAGATGCCGTGCGTTGCCAGCGTGTAGACGTCGGTGGCGCCCTTCTTGCGCAGCGCTTCCGCCGCTTTGACCAGGGTGCCGCCCGTTGAGATCATGTCGTCGACCACGACGGCGATCTTGCCCTCGACGTCGCCGACGATGTGGGTGACCTCGGAAACGTCGGGCTCGGGCCGGCGCTTGATGATCACCGCGAGATTGGACTTGAGCCGTTTGGCGAACGTCTCCGCGCGCGGCACGCCGCCGGCGTCCGGCGACACGACCACGATCCGGTCACCTTGAAGGTTCTGGTTCTTGAGATAGTTGCACAGCGTCGGCGCGGCCATCAGGTTGTCGACGGGGACGTCGAAGAAGCCCTGGATCTGCGCGGCGTGCAAGTCGAGCGTGACGATGCGCTCCGCGCCCGCCATCTCGATCATGTTGGCGACGAGCTTGGCCGAGATCGGCTCGCGGCCTTTCGTCTTCTTGTCCTGCTTGGCGTAGCCGAAGTAGGGGATCACCGCGCTGATGCGGTTCGACGACGCGCGCCGCAGCGCGTCGATGATCAGGAGCAGCTCCATGAGCGAGTCGTTCACGGTCGCGCCCTGCGGCGAGCGGCACAGCGACTGCACGACGAACACTTCGGCGCCGCGGACGTTCTCGCGAATCTCGATCCGGCACTCGTCGTTCTTGAAACGGTCCACGAGCGCGTTGCCGACGCGCGTCTGCATCCGTCTGGCGATCTCTTCCGTCAGGAGACGGTTCGAGGTCCCGCTGAACAGCAGGGGCGGCTGGATCACTGGGCTCGGCTCCTTCTACTACCTCCGACGGCGCCTGAGCGCCAAGGGGAAGCGCAGGAGTGGTGCGGCAACCGAGCTCGATTGTCCTGGCCGTAACGCTTCACGAATGCCCGCTGTTATGATGGCGGTGAAGACGGTGATGGACCGAGCGCAGCGTGGTCGTGCCCTGCCCGGATTGTCGTTGCGAGGTCGCGTCGGGGGGCCCCACGCAACGCGTGGGGGGCGCGCAGCCCGGGGCGGAGCGCCGTAAAACGAACATGCCGAAATTCGAGCTCGTTTCCGCGTACCCGTTGGCCGGTGACCAGCCCAAGGCGACTCGCCAGCTCGCCGAAGGCGTGCTGCGGGGAGACCGCAGCCAGACGCTGCTCGGCGTGACCGGCTCGGGCAAGACGATGGCGATGGCGCGGCTCGTCGAGCTGGTCCAGAAGCCGACGCTCGTGCTGAGCCACAACAAGACGCTGGCCGCGCAGCTGTGCGCCGAGTTCCGCGAGTTCTTCCCGAACAACGCGGTCGAGTACTTCGTCTCCTACTTCGACTACTACCAGCCCGAGGCGTACGTCGCGCACACCGACACCTACATCGCCAAGGACAGCTCGGTCAACGACGAGATCGAGCGGCTGCGCCACTCCGCCACCCAGTCGCTGCTGACCCGGCGTGACACGCTCATCGTGGCCTCGGTGTCGTGCATCTTCGGTTTGGGCTCGCCGTCGGACTACATCGAGATGGCGGCCGACATCAAGGTCGGCCAGAGCATCGACCGCGACGAGTTCCTGCGCAAGCTCATCGGCATGCAGTACCGCCGCAACGACCTCAACCTGGTGCGCGGGACGTTCCGGGTGCGCGGCGACACGCTAGAGTTCGTCGCCGTGGACGAGGAGCTGGTCCACCGCATCGAGTTCTTCGGCGACGAGATCACGGCGATCACGCTCGTCAACCAGATGACCGGCGAGTACGTCACGTCCAAGGACGAGCTGAAGATCTTCCCGGCCAAGCACTACATCACGCCCGACGAGAAGCTGCGCCGCGCCGTCATCTCGATCGAGAACGAGCTCGAAGAGCGGCTGAAGTTCTTCAAGGACAACGGCAAGCTGCTCGAGGCGCAGCGGCTGGAGCAGCGCACGCGCTACGATCTGGACATGCTGCGCGAAGTCGGCTACTGCAACGGCGTCGAGAACTACTCGGGACCGCTGTCGGGTCGCGAGCCAGGCTCGACGCCGTGGTGTCTGCTCGACTTCTTTCCGGACGACTGGCTGCTGCTGGTGGACGAGTCGCACGTCACGCTGCCGCAGGTGCACGGCATGTACGGCGGCGACCGCTCGCGCAAGCTCGCGCTGGTGGAGCACGGCTTCCGGCTACCGTCCGCGCTCGACAACCGGCCGCTCACATACGACGAGTTCGAGAAGCACGTAAAGCAGTCGGTCTACGTGTCGGCGACGCCGGCGACGTACGAGATGGGCAAGTCGTCGCAGGTCGTCGAGATGATCATCCGCCCGACGGGGCTCGTCGATCCCGAAGTGGAGGTGCGCCCGACGCGACACCAAGTCGACGACTTGATGGACGAGATTCGCGTGCGCGCCGAGAAGAACGAGCGCGTCCTGGTCACGACGCTGACGAAGAAGATGGCCGAGGACCTGACCGATTATCTGCTGGAGAACGGCATTCGCGTGCGCTATCTGCACAGCGAGGTCGAGACGCTGGAGCGCATCGCGATCTTGCGCGACCTGCGCAAGGGCGAGTTCGACGTGCTGGTCGGTATCAATCTGCTGCGCGAAGGCTTGGACTTGCCGGAAGTCTCGCTGGTCGGCATCTTGGATGCCGACAAGGAAGGCTATCTGCGCTCGGGGACGTCGCTGATCCAGACGATCGGCCGCGCCGCGCGCAACGTCGAGGGCAAGGTCATCATGTACGCCGACGTCGTGACGGAGTCGATGGCGCGCGCGCTCGGCGAGACGAAGCGCCGCCGCGAGGTGCAGGTGGCGTACAACCTCGAGCACGGCATCGAGCCGAAGTCGATCCGCAAGGAAGTCCACGACATCCTGAGCCTCGTGGGCGGCGCGACGACGGGCGCCGAGGCGGCGAACGCCGTGCGCGCGGAGCACTTGCCACGCGAAGTCGCGGAAGCGATGGCGAAGGAGATCGAACGCAAGATGCGCGACGCCGCAGCGAACCTGGAGTTCGAAAAAGCCGCCGCGTTGCGCGACGAGCTGGTGAACCTGCGCAAGCAGATCGGCGGCAACGAAAGCCTGCTGTTCCAAGGCAAAGCGCCCAAGATCTTCCAGCACGCGCTCAAAGAGCTGATCGGAACGTAGCCGGCTCGGAGCGACGGCAGGTCTGCCCTTTTCCCTCGTGTAACGGCGCCCGGACATCGTTCGCCTAGGGGGAGTGGTCAACCATGTTCAAAGCGCTCGAAGACGCCGTCGAGAACCTCATCAACCAGAGCGTCGGGCCCAGACCGGCGAACGCCGTGCAGGCGAGTATCGCCCAGGATCGCGCCCCGGCGCCGCAGGCGGCGGCCGCAGCGGCAAAGCCGAAGATCTACAACCTCAGCACTGCGGAAAACGTGCTCCTGTTTCCGCAGCTGAAGGACCGCCTCACCGACTTCAGCGGCCTCACGCTCGACGACACGCAGTATTCATTTTTGGATTTCCAAACCGGCGGCAAACAGGGCAGCGGCCTCGCCGCCGCACTCAACCGGCAGGCGGCAAAGTTTTTGAACGCAGCCTATGGGTTCACCGGTGACCAGCAGCTCAACGAAGGCAACGTCATCTCGACGGCCGGCACGTGTGCGGCATTGGAGTGCCTGGGATTCGCGATCTGCAATCCGGGCGATACGGTCATCGCACCGGCGCCGTGCTGGCAAGGATTCGGATTTTTCTTCACGTTCCGCCCCGGCGCGACGTTCGTTCCGTTCAGCGTGAGCAAGAACGCCAACAACGAATTCGATCTTCAAGTCTCGGACTTGGAAGCAGCATATACGAACGTTGCAAGCTCGGGAGGGCCGCCGCCGAAGGTCCTGGTGCTGACGAATCCCCACAACCCGCTCGGCATCAATTATTCAGCAAAGCTGCTGGATGATATTTTCAAATGGGCGATGGCAAAGCCGGGCTTGCACGTCATCTCGGACGAGATCTACTTCAACTCGCAAACGGATTCGAGCAAGCCGTTCACGACGGCCTTCAAGGTACCAACGTACAGCGTGGGAAGCAACGCCGAGCGCATCCACGTCGTCTGGGGCCTCTCGAAGGATTTCGGCCTCGCCGGATACCGCGCGGCGTTCGTCGCGACGCGCTCGCCGGCAGTGCTCAACATCCTCGTCAACAAATGGGAGTACTTTCTCTCACCGGTCTCGGCGCTGCCGAACTACACGATCCTCAACAAGCTGTTCAATGACGACTGCAGCTTCGCGCTCGACCTCATGAAGAAATACAAGGTGCTGCTGGTCGAACAGCGCAAGGCGGTCGCCGCGGCGCTCGACAAGGCAAAGATCAAATACTACCAAGACGACGGCGCGGCCCAATTCTTCTTCCTCGATCTGCGAGAATACGCCGCGAAACTGCCTCCCGACCCGCCGCTTCCAACCGTCCCCTACGATATCTACGGCCAGGAACGGACGCTGTACAATACGATGTACAACAAGGGCAACGCGCCCAGCGTCCATCTCGAAGCCGGGCACACGATGTTCACGCCGGAGCCCGGCTGGTTCCGGCTGTGTTATACGTGCTTACCTGAAGCCGACATGCTCGACGCGGTCGACACGTTGGGGAACATTCTCGGTTCGCTCTCGTCGAGCTCATCGAGCTCGTCGAGCTCGAGTTCCTCGAGCTCGTAGCGACGTCGTCGCGCGCATCGGCAAGCGAGCGCGCGGGTGGTGGCGAACGGACCGGTCGCCTATGCACGCTTACCGCCCGCCGCTCCTTGCCTTTACGGTCGCAACCGCGTGCGCGCTCGCGCTCAGCGCGTGCACGCGCGCCGAGACCACGCTTTCCGGCGACAAGCACCCGTGGACGCAGGCGGGCACGCTGCGCGTCGCGACGATCTCGACGCCGAACACGCTCAACCCGATCCTGTCGACGCAGCAGATCGAGGCGCTGGCGGAGGCGTTCGTGCTCGACCCGCTCATCGCGACGGGATCCGGACGGGCGCGACGTGCCCGTCCTCGCCGCCACGGTGCCGACGCTGGAGAACGGCGGGATCGGCCGCGACGGTCTGACGATCACCTACCGGCTGCGGCGCGGCGTGCGCTGGCAGGACGGCGCACCGTTCACCAGCCACGACGTGCAGTTCAGCTATCGCGCGATCATGAACCTCAAGACGAACGTGGCGACGCGGCACGGGTACGACGTGATCGCACGGGTCGACACGCCCGACGCGTACACCGCGGTGTTCCGGCTCAAGCGCCGCTTCGCACCCGCGGTGCACACGTTCTTCGCGCACAGCGATGCGCCATATTTCATCCTGCCCGCGCATCTGCTCGAGAAGTACGCGGACCTCAACCGCGTGCCGTTCAACTCGCTGCCCGTCGGCACGGGGCCGTTCAAGATCGTGCGCTGGGTGCGCGGCGACCGCATCGACTACGTCGCCAACGACGATTACTTTCTCGGCAAGCCGAAGCTGCGCCGCATCGTGCTGCACTTCGTCCCCGACGAGAACACGCTCACCAACCAGCTGCGCGCGCACGAGCTCGACTGGTTCGCGTTCGCGACGCCGCGCGTGTACCCGCAGCTGAAGGCGATCGACGGGGTGGACGTGCATCTCGTCTCGCTCAACGCGAACGACTCGATCCTGTTCAACACGACCGTGCCGCCGTTCGACGACCCGCGCATCCGGCGCGCGATCGGCCTCGCGGTCGACAAGCCGCTGTTGGTGCGCGAAGCGACGTACGGCACGACGGTGGCGGCCAAGGAAGATTTGGCGCCGCAGCTGTGGGCGCACGACCCGCACGCCGGCACGGCGGTGCGCGATCTCGCCGCCGCGCGCAAGCTGTTCGATGCGGCAGGCTGGCACGTGGGTTCCGACGGCGTGCGCGTGAAGCAAAGCCGGCGGCTGACGATGGGGCTCGCATTTCGCAGCGACAGCGCGACCGACCGCAGCCGCAGCGTGCTGATTGCATCGATGTTGAAGGACGCCGGCGTCGAGGCGGACCTCAAAGGCTACACGACGGCGAAGCTTTTCGGCCCGACCAGTTCGGGCGTGCTCGCGGACGGCAAGTTCGAAGCGGGGCTGCAGACGTGGTATTCGGGGACCGACCCCGACGACTCGACGCAGTTGACGTGCGATCAAGTGGCGCCGCGCGGTTACAACTGGCCGCGCTGGTGCAACCGCGCGATGGACGCGGCGCAGCGTGACGCGCTTTCGCACTACGACCGCCCCACGCGCAAGCGCGCGTACGCCAAGATCGAAAAGCTACTGGCGGAGAACGCGCCGTTCGTGTATCTGTGGTGGCCGCGTCAGATCGAAGCGGTCAACACGGACCTGACCGGCTTTCGCCCCAACGGCATCGTCGAAAACTGGAACGCGTGGGAGTGGTCGATCTGATATCGCGCTTGCCCGAACCTTTTTTCGGCGTCGGGGGCTTCGGCTGTGACGGCACGCGGCGTTACTTCGGCGTGAAGGTGCGCAGGTAGTCGAGCGTTTGGCGGTCGATCGTGCCGTCCGTGCGCACGCGGTTCTCCAAGTTCTCCACGTGCATGAACGCGACGAGCGCGGCGCGCGCCGCACCGTCGAATTCGCCGTCGCGTGGGGCGAGCGCGCGCACGCGCACGAGTTGGGCGACGATCTCGCGGCCCAGCGTGTCGTCGATCGTGAGCACGTCCTCGGGCGCTGCCGGGAAGTGGTAGAGCTTGTGCAGCTGCAGCAGGCGCGCCAGCTCGTCGATCGGCGCCGCGTGGTCGTCGACGCGCAGGTCGACATAGCGGTCGTTGAAGGCGCCGTAGCCGCCGCCCGGCTTGAGCACGATGAGCGCAGCGCTCTGCTGGCCGCGCTTGTCGCCGCCTTCGCGCTGGCCCGCCGCGAGCGCAGCGACGAGCCGGTCGGCCAGCGTTCCGCGGCCGGCGCGAAACGTCGCGGCCATCGCGTCGACGACGCTGGGCCCCGCGAGGCAGTTGCCCTGCGCGGTGAAGTGCTCGCCGACGACGCCGCCGGCCCACGCGATGCAGCGGGCGCCGGTGAAGGTCGCCGCGCGACCATTCGCGGCGACGATCCCGAACTGGCGGTCGTCGGCGTTCTCGTCGCCCACGAGTAGCGTCTGCGCGATCTGCTCCGGCGGCTCGCCGCGGCGCAGCAGCTCCAGCGCGCGCGGGCCGAACGTGGTGTTCGCCCAGGCCTGCGTGGCGATGGCGCCGGCGCCGCTTTCGGCCCACGGCACCACGGCGCCGACGGCCAAGAACTTCGACTGGACCGCGATGCCGATCTCGCGCTGGGCCCGATCGGCGGCGACGATCGAAAAGGTCGAGAGCACGCGCGGTCGTTCGAGGAGGACGCACCCGATCTTTCCGCGACGAGGACATCATGGCGAGCGGTTATCAGCTCTACGTCAGCTTCTCCGGCGCGAGCGGCGAGAAGATCCAAAACGTCGGCGCCTTCGCGCCGGACGGTTCGTTCCTTGGCTACGTCTTGGTGGACGGCGGGCCGTTCGACGAGCTGCGCGGGCTCGCGGTCGATGCGCGCGGGCGCCTCTACGTCGCGAACGCGTACAAGAAGGGCTCGGCTATCGACGTGTTCTCCGCGACGATCAACGCCGACGGTTTTTCGCGCGACTACCTCGGCACGTTGATCACGCCGGCGACCACCGACGCGCTGCTGCATCCGTACGGGCTGGCGTTCGACGGCGACACCTTGTTCGTGTCGAACCAGGACACCAACGTCGTGTCGGCTTATGCGATCTCCGGCAAGAAGATGCCCAAAGCGAAAAAGCTGCCCGTCGCGCCGTACCTGCAGAAGCTGCACAAGAACGGCAGCTACTACGGCGGAACGTTCGTGGCATCCGCCGATCCCGTGAAGGTCGACAAAAAGACGCCGCCCGCGGTCGACCCCGCGCAGGGCGGGCTTTCGGCCAGCGGCTTCATCGCGAAGACCGCAGCCTCCGAGGATGAACCGGCGGAAGCCGCTCGACGAAGCGAAGCCCGCCGCGGAGCAGGCGCGGCACTCCGTGCGCGGCGTTGCGTTCGCCGGCAAACGGCTCTACGTCGCCGATCAAGCGATGGACCGCGTTGGCAGCTACGGTCACAAGAAGGGCACGTTCCACGGCTGGATCGGTAAAACGGACGACGCGTCCGCGAGCCCCGGCGCACTCGACAAACCGGTCGCCATCGCCGTGAGTCCGGCGGACGGACGCGTCTACATCGGCAGCCCGAAGAACGAGGCGATCTTCGCGTACGATCCCGCGACGAAGCAGCTCGAACTCGTCGTCAGCAGCGCGACGCCGGGCGCCGGCGACGCGCTCAACGATCTCTCGGGGATCGCGTTCACGCCCGACGGCACGCTGCTGTTCGGCAGCCGCGCGCAGCAACAACTCTCCACGTTCTACGCGTCGTCCGGCACCGTCGCGCAACTCGGAGCGAAGCTGCCGGACGCGCCGGAGTGCATCTTGGCCGTCGTGACGTGATCGTTCACGTCGTCGACGGCACGTACGAGCTGTTTCGGCACTTTTATGCACTGCCGCCGGCGCAAGACGCGGACGGCCGCGAGATCGCGGCGGTCCGCGGCGTGCTCGCATCGATTCGCGCGTTGCTCCGGGAAGGGGCCACGCACGTGGGCGTGGCGACCGATCACGTCATCGAGTCGTTCCGCAACGGCCTGTGGCCGGGCTACAAGACGGGGGCGGGTATCGATCCCAACCTGCTCGCGCAGTTCCCGCTGCTCGAAGAGGCGCTCGTCGCGGCGGGGATCGTGGTGTGGCCGATGGTGGAGTTCGAGGCCGACGACGCGCTCGCATCAGCTGCGGCCGCCGCTGCGGCCGATCCGCGCGTCGAGCGCGTCATCATTGCCACGCCCGACAAGGATCTCGCGCAGTGCGTGCGCGGCACCCGGGTCGTGCAGCTCAACCGGCGCACGCGCACGTTCTTCGACGAAGCCGGAGTCATGGCGAAATTCGGCGTCCCGCCCGCGAGCATCCCCGACTATTTGGCGCTGGTCGGTGACGCCGCCGACGGGTTTCCGGGCTTACCAGGTTGGGGCGCAAAATCAGCCGCGGCGGTCCTGGCCCGGTACGGCCGGCTCGAAGCGATTCCGCCCGATCCGCGCACGTGGAACGTCAACGTCGCGAACGCCGCAAAGCTGGCGCAGACGCTGGAGCGCGAGCGTGACCACGCGATGCTGTTCCGAGACCTCGCAACCCTCCGCACCGGCATCGCGCTGTTCGACGACGTCGAAGAACTTCGCTGGACGGGGTCGATCGAATCGCTACCGGACTTTCCGCGCGACGCCGCGCGCGTCACCCCGCGGCGCTAGACACCCGAACGACGGCGAAGGCAAAAGGTTTGACGTGTCAATTATCGTGCAATCCCTGCTGTCAGAAAGGCTGTTATGCATCGTCGCACACAAATACTTCGAGCTAGGCCTTTCCTGCGTTGACGTCCACACCGCATCTGGGCGCGTTTTGAATATTCGTAGTTGTGAGATTGAGGCGACCCCTTTTGAGGCATACTCGCTCGACGTTCATGACGGCCTTTGTGAGGCCGACGTTACCGGACAAGAACGTTTTGATGTCGACTTCGAGATAAATTCCATCGAAGTGTTCCGGCGCGATGAGTGGATTGCAAAGGACGTCCCATTGCTCCAAACCGTGGGTTCGAACCCGATAGCGATAGAAGCCGGTCCTGTCGGCGCAGCCCCCGCCGGCACGACCGCGATCTCGGCCCTTTGCGGCTACGTCTTCCATTCGAACGGTTCGTCCCGCGGCGGCCCGCAATCGATGCTGGTGTACATTGTCGACTATCCTGGTCTCATCGATCTCACAACGGATGACGAACAGATATCGATCTTACGGTCTGGTACGACCGCCGAACGAATACGTTAAAGAAGCCGTCGGCGACAGCCAACGCGAACGGGTCTTTCACGAACGCGAGCGTCTCGCCGATCCCGGGGAGCCCCGCGCTTCCGGGCGGTCGCGGCGCGCTCGACGGCAAGGTGTCGGTCGCCATGGCAAAGCATGCTTCCGCACCCGAGCGCTCGGCGCCCGCACAGCACCGCACCAAGGAGGTCCGTATGCCCGCTCGACGCCTGAGCGCGTTTCTCGCCGCCGCCGTCGCGCTCGCCGCGCTGGGCGGCGCGGCGCCGGCGCCCGCCGCCGATCAGCCGGAGATCGTGATCGGCTCGATCCTGCCGCTCACCGGGCCGCTCGGCGCAGACCGGCGCGGGGCTGCGCGCGGCGCAGCAGCTCGCGCAGGACCTCGTCAACGGCCACGTCAGCTATCCGCTGCCGATGGTGGGCAGAAGCGGGCTGCCGCACCTCGGCCACGCGCGCATCAAGCTGGTGTTCGCGGACTCGCAGGGCAAGCCCGATCAGGCGCGCGCCGCCGCGGAGCAGCTGATCACGCAAGACCACGCGGTCGCGCTGATCGGCACGTACGCGTCGTCGACGACCGCGACCGCGTCGCAAGTCGCGGAGCGCTACGGCATCCCGTTCCTCAACCCCGACTCGTCGGCGCCCGGCGCTCACGGCGCGCGGGCTGAAGTGGTTCTTCCGCGCGACGCCCAACGACGCGACGTTCGCCGACAACTTCTACCAGTTCTTCGCCGACATGAAGAAGACGAAGAAGATCGACGTGAAGCGCATCGCGATCGTCGGCGAGGACGGCTTGTTCGGCACCGGCGCGAGCCAAGCCGAAGAGGACATCGGCAAGAAGCTCGGCTACGACATCGTGGCGCGCGTCGCGTACCCCGCGACGACGACCGAGGTGAACGCCGAGGTGCAGAAGGTGAAGGCCGCCGCGCCGGACGTCATCATGATCGCGTCGTACCTGCCGGACTCGCTGCTGTACATGCGCGGGTTCAAGGAACAGAGCGTGCAGCCCAAGGCGATCATGGCGCAAGACGCCGGCTTCATCGATCCCGGCTTCATCCGCACGATGGGCGCCGACGCGGAGGGCGTGTTCACGCGCGAGGTGTTCTCGCTCGAGATCAAGCACCGCAATCAAGCCGTGCCGCTGATCGACCAGCTGTTCCGCCAGCGCTTCGGCGGCAAGCCGCTCGACGGCAACACCGCGCGCGACTTCATGGGCGTGCTGTTCATCTCCGACGCCATCGACCGCGCCGGCTCGACGAAGCCCGACGCGATCCGCAGCGCGCTGCAGAAGACGAACATCCCCGGCAAGCTCACGCTGATGCCGTGGAACCGCGTGCACTTCGACGCGAACGGGCAGAACGACGGCGGCGTCGGGATCATCGAGCAAGTGCAGAACGGCAAGTACGAGACGGTGTGGCCGTTCGACGTCGCGGTCAAGCCGGTGATCTGGCCGATGCCGGCGTGGAAGCACTAGGCACGTTCGGACAGCTCCTCGTCGCGGGATTGCTGACGGGGCTGGTGTTCGCGCTCGTCGCCGTGGGGCTGACGCTGGTGTACGGCGTGATGGACGTGGTGAACTTCGCGCACGGCGAGTTCCTCATGCTCGCGATGTACGCCGCGCTCGGCCTCGCGCTCGTCGGGCTCGGCCCGCTCGTGGGGTTGCCGCTCGTCGCGCTCGCGATGTTCTTGTTCGGGATCGTCGTGTACCGCGTGTTCGTGCGGCGGCTGCTCGCGGGACCGCCGGAGGCGACGGTGTTCGGCACGTTCGGGCTGCTGGTGCTCATGCAGGGCCTCGCGCAGGCGACGCTCACCAGCGATTTCCAGTCGGCGCCGAACCCGCCGTTTCGCGGCACGCTGCACCTGGGCGCGATCGCGGTGTCGCAGGCGACCGTGATCGAAGGGATCGGCGCGCTGGTGCTCACGGCGGCGCTGTTCGCGTTCGTCGAGTACACGGAGACCGGCCGCGCGATGCGCGCCGTCGCGGAAGACCGCATCGCGGCGACGCTGATGGGGATCGACGTGCAGCGCGTGAACGGGCTTGCGTTCGGGATCGGCGCGGCGTGCGTCGGCGCGGCGGGCGCGCTGCTGATGCTGTCGTACCCGGTGTATCCCACGGCGGGCGCGCCGTTCGCGCTGACCGCGTTCGTCGTCGTCGCGCTGGGCGGCTTCGGCAGCATCCAGGGCGCGCTCGTCGGCGCGCTGCTGGTGGGGATGCTCGAGGTGTTCGGCGGGTTCTATCTCTCGCCGGAGATGAAGATGGTGCCGGTGTACATCGCGTATCTTGCGGTCGTGCTGCTGCGGCCGCAGGGATTGCTCGGCCGCCGATGAGCGCGCGCCCGCACCTGTTCGCGCTCGCGGCGATCGTCGTCGCCGGACTGCTCGCCGCGTTCGGCGTGCGCAGCGCCGTCGTGCTCGACCTCGTGTTCACGCTGCTGCTGTACGCGGTGCTCGGGCAGTCGTGGAACTGGATCAGCGGCTACGCGCGGCAACATCTCGTTCGGGCACGCGATCTTCTTCGGCTGCGGCGCGTACGCGTCGGCGCTGTGCGTGACGCACGGCCTCTCGCCGTGGCTCGCGATCCCGCTCGGCGCGTCGGCGGCGGCGCTGCTCGCGCTGGTGACGGGGTTTCCGACGCTCGGGCTGCGCGGGCACTACTTCTCGATCGCGACGATCGCCGTCGCGGCGCTCGTCGAGGTATTCGTGCGCACCTCGCCGTCGCTCGGAAAAGCGAACGGCTTCGAGCTGCCGATCGCGTCGGGCTGGGCGGCGATGCAGTTTCCGCAGAAGGGGCCGTACGTGCTGCTGGCGCTGGCGCTGTTCGCCGCCGTGCAGCTCGCGACGATCGCGCTGGAGCGCTCGCGGCTCGGCTACTACCTGCGCGCGCTGCGCGCGAACCATGCTGCGGCGGCGTCGGTGGGGATCGACGAGCGGCGCTACAAGCTGATCGCGTTCGCCTGGTCGGCGACGATGGCGGCGGCGGCCGGCGTGCTGTACGCGCAGTACACGCTGTTCGTCGACCCGCCGTCCACGATCGCGCTGGCGGTGTCGATCGACATCGCGCTGATCGGCGTCGTCGGCGGCATCGGCACGCTGTGGGGCCCGCTCGCGGGCGCGCTCGTGTACGTCGTGCTCGCGAAAGCGGTCGCGCTGCGCATGGGCGGCGGCGGGAAGGGCTACGACCTCGTGATCTACGGCGCGATCATCTGCGTGATCGCCGCGCTGCGGCCGTACGGCATCGTCGGCACGATCGTCGACGCGCTGCGGCGCCGGCGCGGCGCGACAGGCAGCGCGGACACGACCGCGGTCCCGACGGGCACGGCTGCATGAGCGCGGAGCCGATGCTCACCGTGCGCGGCTTGACGAAGCAGTTCGGCTCGGTGCGCGCGCTCGACGGCATCGACCTCGACGTCGCGCAGGGCTCGCTGACGGGGCTGATCGGGCCGAACGGCGCGGGCAAGTCGACGGCGTTCGCGTGCATCGCGGGCGCCGAGAAGCCGAGCGCGGGCAGCGTGCGCTTCCGCGGCGCAGGAGATCGCCGGGCTCGCATACCACCGCGTCGCCGCGCTGGGGATCGGGCGCACGTACCAGATCGTGCAGACGTTCGCGGACATGACCGTGCTCGAAGCGACGACGACCGGCGCGCTGCTGCACCATCCGCGGCTTGCCGATGCGATCGCGCACGCGGAAGAGGTGCTCGCGTTCGTCGGGCTGGCCGACAAGCGGTATCGGCTCGGCCGTGCGCTGACGATCGCCGACAAGAAGCGGCTCGAGGTTGCGCGCGCGCTCGCGACGGAACCGTCGCTGCTGCTGCTCGACGAGGTCATGGCGGGGCTGACGCCGGCCGAATGCCACGACGCGGTGGATCTGCTGCGACGGATTCTGGCGCGCGGCGTGACGGTGCTGATGGTGGAGCACGTGATGGAAGTGCTGATGCCGATCGCCGAGCACGTGGTGGTGATCGCGGCCGGCAAGACGATCTTCAGCGGCACCGCCGCCGATGCGGTGCGCGATCCCGGCGTGATCGAAGCGTATCTCGGCTCGCCGCTGGAGCACGGCGAGATCGCGGGGCATTCGGTGAGCGCCGTCGACCGGCTCGTGACGGCGCTGCTGGAAGTCGACGGGCTGGCGGTCGGCTACGACGGGATGCGCGCGCTGCAAGACGTCTCGCTGCGCGCGGAGGCCGGCACGATCGTCGCGCTGGTCGGTGCGAACGGCGCGGGCAAGACGTCGCTGCTGCGCGCGATCAGCGGCCTGGTGCGCGCGGAGCGCGGCACGATCCGCTTCGACGGCGACGACGTCACGCGCATGCCCGCGCACCGCATCGTGCGGCGCGGCATCGCGCACGTCCCGGAAGGCCGGCGCGTGTTCGCGAGCGCGACGGTCCGCGACAACCTGCTGCTCGGCGCGTACGTCGACCGCGACGCGGAGCACCGCCGAACGCGCCTCGACGCGGCGTTCGCCGCGTTCCCGATCCTGCGCGAGCGGCTCGAGCAGCGCGCCTCGACGCTGTCGGGCGGAGAGCAGCAGATGCTCGCGATCGCGCGCGGCACGATGAGCGGCCCGCGCCTGCTGATGCTCGACGAGCCGTCGCTGGGCATCGCGCCGAAGCTGATCCCGCAAATCTACGCCGGCATTCGCGCGATCGCGGCAACCGGAACGACGGTGCTGCTGGTCGAGCAAAACGTCCGCGAAGCCTTGCGCGCCGCGGACACCGCCTACGTCCTCCAAACCGGCCGCGTCGTCCTGAGCGGCGCGGCCAAAGACCTGATCGGAGACCCGCTCGTGCAAGAAGCGTTCCTCGGGATCGGTGCCGCATGAGATCTCGCATGCCGTGTCGCGTGTCCTCGATTGATGCGCTGTCGCCGTCGGGCATCGATCGTCGCGCTGGGGCGGCATATCGGTCTTCGTCGTCGGATCGTGTTGCGCGATCACGATACAGGTCGTCGCTCGGCGCTGTGGCGAGCATCGTCACGCCGGGGCGGTCGCCGCATCGCAATGCGTGGCACGCTCGGATGCGTGACACGCGATCGCCGTCGTTTATTGCCTCACACTGATGGGATCGGCGTGGCGGCGTCCGTCGCTCGGCGAAGACGCGTGAGCTGGCGCGTCGGGGTCGACATCGGCGGGACGTTCACCGACCTCGTCGCGCTTGCCGATGACGGGCGGCTGATTCGGCACAAGGTGTCGTCGACGCCGCGCGCGCCCGAAGAAGGCTTGCTCACGCGCTGCGCGCGCTGCTCGAGGAAGTTGCGCGAACGAGATCGCGCTCGTCGCGCATGCCAGCACGATCGCGACGAACGCGCTGCTCGGGCAGGTGCATCTCGAGTTGCCGCGCGTCGCGTTCATCACGACCGAAGGGTTTCGCGACGTGCTCGAGATCGGGCGGCAGAACCGCAGCGCGATCTACGACCTCAACGTCACGCGGCCCAAGCCGCTGGCGCGGCGCGAGGACCGGCTCGTCGTGCGCGAGCGGCGCACGCACGAGGGCGGCGTGCTCGTCGCGCTCGACGCCGCGACCGTCGATGCCGCCGTCGCGACGATCCGCGAGCGCGGCATCACCGCCGTCGCCGTCGGGTCTGCTGCACGCCGATGTCGACGGCTCGCACGAACGCGCCGTCGCGGACGCGCTGCGCGCGGCGATCCCGGACGTCGAGGTGTCGCTGTCGTCGGAGATCGATCCGCAGTACCGCGAGTACGAGCGCTTTTCGACGACGGTGCTCAACGCCGCGCTCGCGCCGATCGTGCAGGCGTATCTCGACCGCGTCGCGCGCGGCGTGCGCGCGGCGGGCGTGCAGGCGCCGATCTTCGTGATGCGCTCCGACGGCGGGATGGCCGCGTTGAAATCCGCGTCGAACCGGCCCGCGACGCTCATCGAGAGCGGGCCGGCGAGCGGCGTCATCGGCGCGGCGTACGTCGGGCGCGCGCTCGGGATCGCGAACGTGCTGTCGTTCGACATGGGCGGCACGACCGCGAAAGCCGGCACGGTGTTCGGCGGCGTGCCGGAGATCAGCGCGTCGTTCGAGGCGGCCGGTTCGACGCACAGCGGGCGCTCCGTCAAAGGCAGCGGCTATCCGGTGCGCTTTCCGTTCGTCGATCTCGCCGAAGTCAGCGCGGGCGGCGGGACGATCGCGTGGATCGACGCTGCCGGCGCGCTGCGCGTCGGGCCGCTTTCCGCCGGCGCCGATCCCGGGACCGGCGTGCTACGGCATCGGCGACCGGCCGACCGTCACCGATGCGAACGTCGTGCTGCAGCGCTCGAACCCGCGCGCGCTGCTCGACGGCGCGTTTCCGATCGACGCCGCGCGCTCGCGCACCGCGGTCGCGTCCGTCGCGGCGCCCGTCGGCGGCGACGTCGAGCGCGCGGCGGCGGGGATCGTCGCGCTCGTCGACGCCGAGATGGCGAAGGTGCTGCGCATCGTGTCGGTCGAGCGCGGCTACGACCCGCGCGACTTCACGCTGCTCGCGTTCGGCGGCGGCGGGCCGCTGCACGCGTGCGCGGTCGCGGCCGACATCGGCGTCGCGCGCGTGATCGTGCCGCCGCTGTCCGGGCGTGTTCTCCGCGTACGGTTTGCTGGCCGCCGACGTGCGCGTCACCGCGGTGCGCTCGCTCGTCGCGCCCGCCGACGCCGAGACGTGGGCGCGCTCGCGCAAGCTGTTCGACGCGCTCGCGCGCGAAGGCGACGTCGCGCTGGGCGAGCAGGGCGTCGCGAAGGCCGACCGCAGCTTCGTGCGCGAGCTCGACCTGCGCTACGTCGGGCCAGTCGACGGAGCTCGTCGTCGGCGCGCCGCGCTCGCTCGACGAAGCGGTCGAATCGTTCCACCAGCGCCACGAGCAGCGCTACGGCTACGCCGCGCGCCAGGATCCCGTCGAGATCGTCACCGCGCGCGTGATCGGCATCGGCACGACGCCCAAGCCGCGCCTGATCGCGGCGGCCGCGCCCGCGCGCCGCGCGCCGGAGCCGCGCGCGCTGCGCGAACGGCGCGACGTGTTCGACGGCACGGCGTTCGTCGACACGCCCGTGTACGACCGCGCGCTGCTGCGGCCCGGCGACGCGTTCGACGGACCCGCCGTGGTGGAACAGTACGATGCGACGACGTACGTCGCGCCCGCGCTGGAGCGCGCGCGTCGACGGCTTCGGCAACCTCGTCCTGGAGCACGCTCGATGATCTCCGCACTCGATCCGATCACCGCCGAGCTCGTCGCGTCGGCGCTCGTGTACGCCAGCGAGGAGATGGGGATCGCGGTGCGCGACGCCGCGTACTCGCCCAACATCAAGGAGCGGCTCGACCACTCGTGCGCGCTGTTCGACGCGCAGGCGCGGCTCGTCGCGCAGGCCGAGCACATCCCCGTGCACCTCGGCTCGCTGCCGTGGGGCTTGCGGCGCACGCTCGCGTGGCTGGTCGAGCGCGGGCGCCCGATCGCGCGCGGCGAGATGATCGTCGTCAACGATCCGTATCTGTCGGGCACGCACCTCAACGACGTCACGGTGATCCGCGCGATCTACCACGGCGGACCGGCTCGTCGGCTACGCCGCGAACAAAGCGCACCACACCGACGTCGGCGGCGCCGTGCCCGGCTCGATGCCGCCCGACGCGCGCGATCTCTTCGCCGAAGGCGCGGTCTACACGCCGACGCTGCTCGTGCGCGACGACCGCGTCGTCGACGAGACCGTCGACCTCTTGCGCGCGAACTCGCGCACGCCCGAAGCGCGCGCCGGCGACCTGCGCGCGCAGATCGCGGGCAACCACGTCGGCGAGCGGCGCTTCCTCGAGCTCGTCGAGCGCTACGGCATCGAGGTCGTCGAAGCGGCGCTCGACAAGGCGATCGCCGACGGCGAACGGCGCACGCGCGCGGCGCTGCGCGAGCTGCCCGACGGCGTCGTCGAGCACGCAGACGTGATGGAAGACGAGCGCGGCGAGCCGTCGATCGTGCTGCGCGTGCGGCTGGAGAAGCGCGGCGACACGCTCGCGCTCGACTACACCGGCACCGTCGCCGCAGCGCGCGATGCCGCTCAACGCGGTGTACGGCGTCACGCTGTCGGGCGTGTACTACGCGGTGCGCGCGGTGACCGATCCGCGCATCCCGATGAACGACGGCTCGTTCGCGCCGATCAGCGGTGCACGTCCCCGAAGGCACGCTGCTCAACCCGCGCCGGCCCGCGCCGGTGAGCGCGGGCAACGTCGAGACGTCGATGCGCAACGCCGACCTCGTGCTCGGCGCGCTCGCGAAGCTCGCGCCCGGGCGCGTCCCCGCGCAGAGCGGCGGCTCGATGAACAACGTGATGATCGGCGGCCTCGACGGCGCCGGCAAGTCGTGGGCGTTCTACGAGACGAACGGCTGCGGCATGGGCGCGCGCCCGCACGCCGACGGCATCGACGGCATCCACGCGCACATGACGAACACGCTGAACACGCCGATCGAAGCGATCGAACGCCAGATGCCGATGCTGATCACCGCGTACGAGTTCGCCGAGTCGAGCGCGGGCGACGGCGAGTTCCGCGGCGGCTCGGGGCTCGTGCGCGCGTTCGCGCTGCGCGACGGCACCGCGACGGCGTCGCTGCTCGCCGAGCGCCACGCGGTGCACCCGCACGGCACCGAAGGCGGCAAGGACGGCGCGACCGGCGCGCACGTGCTCGTGCGGCGCGGCGGCGCGATGAGCGATCTGCCCGCGAAGACGACGGTCGCGATGGAGCCGGGCGACGCGATCATCGTGCGCACCGCGGGCGGCGGCGGCTACGGCGATCCGGCGAAGCGCGATCCGGCCGCGCGCGCGCGCGACCGCGCCGACGGCATCGGATCGGCGGGCTCGCACCTGACGCCGGCCGAGGTGCGCGCCGCGGTGCGCGCGGGCACGATCACCGGGCCGACGGAACGGCTCGCGCCCGATTACGTGCAGGCGAACCTCGTCGTCGTCCCGCGCGGGTACGCCGGCGAGCTCGCCGACTTGTGCGCGCGCAATCCGGTGCCGTGCCCGGTGGTCGAACAGCTCGCGCCCGGCGCGTACGAACCGCGCTGCGCGCGCGGCGCCGACATCCGCGCCGACCTCGGCCGCTATCGCGTGTGGCGCGACGGCGCGCTGACCGAACAGCCGCGCGACGTGCGCGCGCTGTGGTCGAACGATCTCGTCGCGTTCCTGATCGGCTGCTCGTTCACGTTCGACCACGCGCTCGCCGAGGTGGGCCTCACGCCGCGCCACTACGCGCTCGACCGCAACGTCCCGATGTACCGCACGCGCGTCGCGCTCGCCGCCGCGGGCCGCCTGCGCGGCGAGCTCGTGGTGAGCATGCGCCCGTACCGCGCGAACGACGTCGAGCGCGTGCGCGACGTGACGCGCCCGTACCGTCTCGCGCACGGCGAGCCGATCGCGTGGGGCGATCCCGCGCAGCTCGGCATCGACGACCTCATGCACCCCGACTACGGCGATCCGCCGGTGATGGAGGCGGGCGACGTCCCGGTGTTCTGGGGCTGCGGCGTCACCCCGCAGAGCGTCATCGTCGCGAGCAAGCTCCCGTTCGCGATCACGCACGAGCCAGGCCACATGTTCGTCACCGACCTCGTGCACGCGGAGCTCGCCCGCCCTTGACGGCCTCCTGATTCCGTAGTAGAGTGGCGCCGGACTTCTTAATTCGTTAATACTTCGGTGAGAGCGGAGGCGTCGGGTGGAGAGTACGAGCCGTGGGCGAGCATTCGCGCGCTGTGCCGCTTTCGCGCTGGCGGCCTTTGCGATGGTCTCGGGCCGGGCGCTGGCGGACACGGCGACCGCCTCCGCCACGACGCTCGCGATCCCGACCGTGCAAGCAGCGCCGCCGCTCGACCCTAAAGCCGATCCCGCGACGTGGAAAGACACGGCCACCGTCGCGCTGCCGTGGGACGTGCAGCACCAGAAAGCGTCGTCGGAGCCGGCCACCGCGCACATCGCGACCGACGGCACGAACATCTACGTGCGCTTCGACGTGAAGCAGCGCGAGGCGCTGATGGCGCAGCAGCGCACCAACGACGTCGGCGACGGCACCGACGACGAAGTGTGGGTCGACTTCTGGCCCAACGGCAACAGCGGCTTCTACTACCAGTTCGCCGCGAACTCGAACGGCACGCGCTGGCAGTACTCGTCCGAGAACACCGCGTACTCGCCGACGTGGACGTCGTTCGGCGGCGCGTCCGGCAACGATTACGTCGTGACGATGAAGATCCCGATCAAGGTGATGCGCGGCAGCGGCGGCGGCAGCGAGTGGAAGGTGCAGTTCGTGCGCATCGTCCGCTCGACGGGCGAGCGGCAGATCTGGACGTACGGCCCGGCGCAGACCAACGGCGACGACGTCACGTTCGCCGGCGTGATGACCGGCATGGCGCCCGCGGTCGCGTCGCGCGCGAAGCCGCGCGTCGCGCTGTACGGGCTGGGCATCGCGGGCTCGAGCCAGTCCGGGCTGACGACGTCGCGCATGGGCGCCGACTTCTCCGTGCCGGTCACCGCGACGTCGTCGATCTACGGCACGATCCACCCCGACTTCTCCAACGTCGAGGTCGACCAGCAGACGATCTCGCCGACGGCGTACCAGCGCTCGTTCAACGAGGTGCGGCCGTTCTTCACGCAGGGCGCGAACTTCTACGACAACTTCTCGTGCGACGCGTGCCCGTTCATCGCGCAGCTCTACACGCCGTCGATCCCGACGCCGCGCGACGGGTACGCGTTCGAGGGCAAGCAGGGCCAGTTCTCGTTCGCGGCTTTCGACGCGAGCGGCGACCATCGCAACGACGGCGCGACCAGCGTCGCTTGGCGCAGCAAGGACAACCATTGGCACCTGACAGCGCAGAGCGTCGCCGCGAACCTGCCCGGCATCACCGACCACGTCGACGACGACGGGCGTCTCGTGGCAAGACAACAAGCACGTGAGCGCGTACTTCGACTACGGCAGCGACAGCGGGACGAACGTGGCGGCGGGCAACCAGGCGCAGCGCTACGACGGCGGGATGTACTACTACACCAACACGTTCGGCTTCGCCGCGTCGGCGCGCAAGGTCGGCCGCTACTACGAGCCGGTCGACGGCTTCGTGCAGCACGCCGACATCGCGGGCTACGCGCTCTACGAGAACAAGATCTGGCTGTTCGACAAGAAGTCGTGGCTCAACAGCATCCAGTTCGGCTCGTTCATCGACCGCTACCACGCGCAGAACGGCCGGCTCGACCAGACCGACAACACGCTCTTCCTCGACGTGCTCACGCAGAGCCGCATCGACGTCAACATGAGCATCGGCTCGAGCTACCTGCTGCTCGATAGCGGCGTGTTCACCCCGATCTCGCAGAACGGCATCGGCGTCACGTGGCACAGCGGCACGTACAACAACCCCGGCAGCAACGGCTTCCACGGCTCGTCCGCGACGCCGACGTCGATGTCGTACAACACGGGCCGGTTCGGCCCGGGCCGCGTCGACTCGTGGTTCCGCAGCTCGACGATGCGCGTGGGTGCGCGCGGCACGCTGTCGCTCGAAGCCGACGACACGCGCGGGTACGAGGACAACGGCGTGACGAACGTCCAGTGGCTCGAGCGCGCCGGCTACGCCTACGCGACCGGCGCGAACTCCTCGCTCGCGGTCGGCGTCCGGCGCATCATCGGCACGCAGCCCGTCGTCGACGCGCGCTTCGTGCCAGGCTACACGAGCGCGTGGAACGTCACGTTCGCGTTCCACCACCGCACGCCGCACGACGAGCTCTACTTTGCCTACGGCGACGCGAGCCAGTTCTCGACGCTGCCGCAGTTCGTCGTGAAGCTGATCCACTACTTCGGCGCAGAAAAGGGCACGTAACGCCGATTCCACGATCATCCCCGGGGGATGACGGCGCTTTCCGTCAGCGTCAGCGAGGCGGCCTCGCAATCGATCTCCGCGACGATCCCGTAGGGCAGCGTGAAGATCGGGTCGGTGTGGCCGAAATCCAAGTTTACGAGCACCGGCAGATCGATGAGCCCTTCTTCGTCGAGCGCGTGAACGATCGTGGCATCGAACTCCGCCTGCCGGTCTTGTTCCAGGCCGTACGGGCGGCCGACGATGATCCCGCTGAGCACGCGCAAGATGCCCTGCGAGCCGAAGTTGCGCAGCCAGCGCAGAACGTACTCCGCTTTCGGCCGCTCTTCCGACGTCTCGTAGAACAAGATCGCGCCCTGCCACAGCTCGAGGGGCGGCCACCACGGTGTCCCCTTGAGCGACTCGAGCACCTCCGCGCAGCCGCCGATCAGCGGCCCGCGCACGACGCCGCGCCCTTGCAGCATGCGCGGTCCCGTCGACGGCTTGAGCGTCCGCCGCCGGTCGCGCAGCGCCGGATCGCCCCACTCGAGGAACTCGTCGGTAAAGCCGGCCCGGTGCGGTTCGACCAGACCAACGGGCGCCGTCTCGAACACCGTGCGGCGCACGGAGTCGAGCGTGTACGCGAACGGTTCGACGTTTTCCGCGAACCCCGCCATGACGGTCGGCCCGTAGAACGACGTCACGCCGGCTTTGCGGATGGCGAAGTGGATCGACGTCGAGTCGGAGTAGCCGAGATAGACCTTCGGGTTGGCGGCGATCAGCTCCAGATCGAGGTACGGCAGCACCCGCACGGAATCGTCTCCGCCGATCGACGCGATGACCGCGCGGATGGACGGGTCGGCGAACGCGGCGTTGAGATCGTCCGCACGCCCTTGCGGATTGCGCGCGACGGACAGCGGATCGTCGAGCGCGTGCGGCATGTCGACGACCTCGAACCCGAACCGCTGCTCGAGAGTACGGCGCCCGAGCGCATACCGCTGCGGCTGCGCACCGGGTCCACCCCACGACGGCGTGACGACGGCAACGCGGTCCCCGCGGCGCAGCGCAGGGGGCTTGATCGGACGAACGGGCCACGGTGCCATCACGCCACGTTACGCGAGCACGGCACGGAATCCGCCGGGACGGCTAGCGCGTCGTCGGTGGCGCGTTCGTCTGCGGCGCGATGCGGTAGGCGCCGATCTTTTGGTCCGGGTCGATGCGCAGTTGGACGACCAGCGTGCCTTTGTCGAACGCTGCTTCGTAGTCGTAGCGGCCCTTGTCGGGGTCGCTGGAGACTTGCTTGAGGCTGTGGTACGCGCCCAGCGCGTGCATCTGGTCCGACAGCTGGCCGACCGATGCGCGCGTGACCTGCGCTTTGAGCGCGTCGTCGAAGTGAGCCGTCGTCGTGTCGTAATCGACGTTGTACACGGCGCGCGTCGTTTGATCGGCGAGCGCTAGCGGATCGTCGCGGGTCTGCGCGCACGCCGACGCCGCGATCGCGAGCGCGACCGCGGCGGCTGCGACCGGAATCTTCACCGGGTTAGAGCGTGCCCCACCCGGACGACGACGTGGTTGCGACGCGCGTCGGAGCGGGACGCCGGCTGGCGGCGGCGACGAGCGGATGGTACGAGCGACGCGCGGCGACGTTGCGCGCGGGTGCGCGGCGGTTCTGCATCGCGAGCTGGTGGCGCAGGCGCAGCACTTCCTGGTGCGAGATAGCGGCCTCGCGCTGATACGACGACGCAAGTGCGGCTTCGTGCACGTACGCTTGCCGTTCCGATTGGTAGGCGGCTTCCGCGTTGTAGGCTTGGGCCTGCGCGCGCGCCTGATTGCGTTCGTACTCGGCGTACTTCTGGTGGACTTTGCGGTTGTGGTTGATGATCAGCAGCGCGGCGGCGGCTCCGCCGATGATGATGTTGCGCGTGCTCGCCGCGCCGTCCGCGAGCGCGGGCGCCGCCGGGACGGCCGTCGCCGTCAGCGCCGCAGCGAGTGTGAAGCAAGCAAGTTGTCGTTTGATCATCGCATGAGTCCTCTCTCTGCTGGTACCCAACGGCACGAGCAAACCTCGTGGTTCCAAGCAATCCGCCGCCTGTGACGACCGTCAAATTCGTCGCCGCACGCATCGTGGATGCAGGCGCAACCGGCGCGGTGACGGCGGCGCGCCGATCGGCTACCCTAGGACGGATGCCGTCCGTGCGCTCCATGGGCCCCGCCGAGTGGGCCTCCTTGCTCGCGCTCTCCGTGCTGTGGGGCGCGGCGTTCTTTTTCTACAAGGTCCTCGACGACGCGGGGGTGCCGCCGTTCACCATCGCGTTCATGCGCGTCGCGATTGCCGCGGTGGTGCTGCTGCCGGTCGTCGTCGCCACCGGGCGGCGGCTGCCCGCCTCGCCTCAGCTCTGGGGAGCGTTCGCGATCACCGGGCTGCTCAACAACGTGCTGCCGTTCAGCTTGATCGCGTTCGGCGAGACGCACATCGTCAGCGGCCTCGCCGCGGTGTACAACGCAACAATGCCGTTGTTCACCGTGCTGCTGGCGCACGCCGTCACGCGCGACGAAAAGCTCACCGCGCCGAAGATCGCCGGCGTCGTCATCGGCTTGAGCGGTGTCGCGATCATGATGGGACCTAGCGCGCTGCGCGGGCTCAACGCCGTCGCGATCGCGCAGCTCGCGTGCGTCGCGGCGGCCGTCGTGTACGCGTGCGGCGCGATCTACGCGCGCCGGTTCCGCGCGCTGGGCGTCGATCCGCTCGTGCTCTCCACCGGCCAGCTCTGCGCATCCACCGTGATGGCGCTGCCGCTCATCGTCGGGATCGACCGGCCGTGGGCGCTGCTGCAGCACCTCCAGCCCGGCGTATGGGCCGCGTGGTTCGGTCTCGCGATCCCCAGCACCGCGCTTGCATACGTTCTCTACTTCCGCATCATCGCGGTCGCCGGCGCCACCAACGCCGCGTCGGTCACGTTCCTCGTACCGGTCAGCGCGCTGCTGCTCGGCACGTTCGCGCTAGGCGAACGGCTCGAACCCAGCAGCATCGCCGGGATGGTCGCCGTGTTCGCCGGCCTCGCCGCGATCGACGGGCGCGTCTTCGCGTGGATTGGGCGCGGTGGAGCGCGGCGGCCAGCATAGCGCGGAATGGATGCGGCCGTTTCCCGGCGGACAGTCCGGGATGCGGAAAACGGTCGTCCCCGGCGTGTCGTCCTGGTCGCGCTGGCAGCCCGATCGCGGGCTCGACTTCAACAGCTTCTTTGTCGAGACGGTTGAAGGAAATCTCGTCGTCGACCCGCTCGAGCCCGATGCGGAGACGCTCGCCGAGCTGCGCGAGCGGGGCGTCGCGGCGGTGCTCGTTACCAACCGCGATCACGAGCGCTTCACCGCAGCCGTCGTCGAAGCGACGGGCGCGCAGGTGATTACGAGCGCGCTCGACGCACCGCTGCTGAGCCATCGCGTCGACAGGACCGTCGTACCGGGCGACACGGTATTCGGCTGGACCGTCGTGGGGCTCGACGGTTTCAAGACCGCCGGCGAGATCGCGCTCTACTCCAAAGATCGCCGCGCCGCGATCGTCGGCGACGCGCTGTGGGGCTCGCCGGCGGGCGCGCTCACGCTCATGCCGGATGCGAAGCTCGCCGATCCGAGCCGCGCCGCGCTGTCGGCGCGCAAGCTGCGCGCGCTCGACCTCGATCACGTGCTCGTCGGCGACGGCGCGTGCATCTTCGGCAACGCGCACGGCGTCATCGGCGCGATGCTCGACGCGCGCGAAGGCATTCTCGTCAACCGCGTCAACGTCGACGAGCTCGAGTTCGTGGACGGTCACGACGGGAACGAGCCGTTCGGGGACGAGTCGGCCGAGGTGGGCCTGATGATCGGCGCGGAGAAGCTCGGGTATCGCGTCGCCCGCTTACGGCGCGGCGACCATTTCTGCCCGTACCACTGGCACACGGCGGAAGAAGAGCTGTTCGCCGTGCTCGCCGGGACGCCGTCGCTGCGCACGCCGCGCGGCACGTTCCCGTTGCGCGCGGGCGACATCATCGCGTTCCCGACGAACTCGGGCGGCGCGCACAAGATCTGGAACGATGCGGAAACCGTGGCCGTGATCCTGATGGTCGCGAACACGAACCGCGCCGACACGTGCTTCTATCCGGACTCCGACAAGCACGTCGTCGAAGCGACCGGCACGCTCGTGCGAAATACGCCGCAGCTCGACTACTTCGACGGCGAGCGATAGCGTGGAAGAGCGCAGCGCGACGACACCCGACCTGCACGTCGCCTACGTCGAGCGTGGACCGTACGACGGTTCGCCCGTGCTGCTCGTGCATGGTTTCCCCGACGACGCGCGCACGTGGGACCGCCTCGCGAGCGCGCTCGCGGCCGACGGCTACCGCACGATCGCGCCGTACGTGCGCGGCTTCGGCGCGACGCGTTTCGCCGGCGGCGCGGAGCGCACCGGCGAGGTGGCCGCGCTTGCACGCGACGTGCTCGCGCTCGCCGACGCCCTGAACATCGAGCGCTTCCACTACGTGGGCCACGACTGGGGTGCGCGCGCGGGCTATGCGGCGGCATCCCTCGCGCCGCAGCGCTTTCGCTCGCTGACCGCGCTCGCCGTCGCATACGGCACGAACCACGCGTCGCAGACGATGCCGATCGACCAGACGCGCGCGTACTGGTACCAGTGGTACTTCGCGACGCCGCGCGGTGAGGCTGAGCTCGCGTCGAACGCGCGCGAATTCTGCCGCGCGCTGTGGTCGTACTGGTCGCCGCACTGGCGCGTCGACGAGGCCGAGTACGACGCGACCGCCGCATCGTTCGAAAATCCCGACTTCCTTGCCGTCGTGCTTTCGTCGTACCGCCAGCGCTGGGGCTTCGTGCCCGGCGCGGCCGCGTATGCCGTCGATCGCGAGGCGCTCGCTCGCGTGCCGCCGATCTCGGTGCCGACGTTGACGCTGATGGGGCGCGACGACGGTGCGACGCTTCCGTCGAGCACCGGCGGCAAGGAGGCGCTCTTCGCCGGCCCATATCGCGTCGACGTGATCGCCGGCAGCGGGCACTTTTTGCAGCGCGAGCAGCCGGACGCGGTGGCCGAGCGGGTGCGCGCCCACTTGCGCGCAAACGAAGGGGGCTGATGCTCCCGCTGCTCGTCGCGTACGCCGTCGCCGCCGCTCCCACGCCGTGCCCGTCCGATCTGCTCGTCGCGAACCCGCGGCTGCGGATCGTGCGCGCCGTGGACAAGGCGTTCGACAACTACGTCGTCACGGTCGACGTCACCAACCGCGGCGCCGAACCCCAGCCGAACTTCACGCAGCAGCACCTCGCGCTCGTGCGCGACCGCGTCGTGATCGGGACGCAGCCGATCCCGCCGCTCGATGCGAAGAAGACCTACCCCGCAGCGTTTCGCGTGCAGCTCGTGCACGAGCGCAACCGAGCGCCGTTCGTGGTGGAGTTCCGCTACGTGCTCGACTCGAAGAACGCACCGCGCGCGAACTGTACGAGCGCGAACGACCGGCTCACCGCCACGCTTTGATGCGCGTTCGTCTCGTCCAGCGCGGCGCGGACGAGGCGACCGTCACGCTCGTCGCCCACGCGACCTTCCCCGACGGCCCGCTGCGGCTCCGCTACCCCACCCGCACCGGCGCGCTGCTGCGCATCGACGGCGTGGTGCGCGGCGCGTTCGACGGCAAGCACGTCGCGATCGACTTGCCGCCGCTGCCGGGCGCGCACGACGTCGTGCTGGAAGTCGAACGCCGCTCGCTGCCCGTTGCGGGGCTGCCCGCCGGCGACGGGTTGCAGTGGCGGCTCATGCTGGCACGCGCGACGCAGAAGCCGCACCATCACGTGGAGATCGACGTGCGCGACGGCGCGCCGGCCGGCGAAGCCATCGAGGTGCCGCTGGTCGGGCACGCGCACCTCGACGTCGCATGGCTGTGGACGTACGACGCGACGCACCGCAAAGCGCTGCGCACGTTCGCGACGGCGCTGCGCGAGATCGAGCTCGACCCGCGCTTCGTGTTCGCGCAGAGCCAGCCGCAGCTCTACGCGTGGGCGTTTCACGACGACCGCGAGCTCGGCGAGCGCATCCGCGCGCACGCCGGTGCGGCATGGGACGCGAGCGTCGCGACGATGTGGGTGGAAGCCGACCTCCACGCGCCCAGCGGGGAGTCGGTGCTGCGCCAGTTCGCGCACGGCATCCGCTGGACGCGCGACAACGTCGGCATCGTGCCGACCGTCGCGTGGCTGCCGGACACGTTCGGCTTTCCGTCGACGTTTCCGGCGCTTGCCGCGCACGCCGGCGTGCCGTATTTCGCGACGACGAAGCTCCAGTGGAACGAATCGACGCGCTGGCCGTACCCGCGCTTCCGCTGGACGGCCGACGACGGCTCGTCGCTCGTCGCGGCGGTCATCGACAGCTACGACGGCAACGTGAACGACAAGCGGCTTGCGGCCGCGCGCGAGCGCGACGAGGTGCTGGTCGTGGGCTACGGCGACGGCGGCGGCGGCGCGACCGACGCCGACCTCGCGCGCGTGGGCGACGGTTCGCGCGGCTGGACGCGTGTCGCCGACTGGTTCGAGCACGACGTCGCGGCGAGCGCGCTGCCCGAGCACCGCGGCGAGTTGTACCTCGAGACGCACCGCGGCACGTACACGACGCATCACGACGTGAAGTCGCGCAGCGCCGCGCTCGAGCGCGCGCTTGCGCACGCGGAGGAGCTGGCGGCGTGGTGCGTCGCCGTCCGTGCGCCCGAGACCGTGCGCCGCTCGCTCGTCGACGATCTTCGCAGCGCATGGCGCATCGTGCTCCGCGCGCAGTTCCACGACGTCATCCCGGGCAGCGCGATCGGCGCGGTGTACACCGCCGTGCACGCCGAGTACGACCGCGCGTTCGCGATCGCGGCGCGCTGCGCGGCCGCCGCCACCTCGCTGCTGCCGCGCAGCGATCTGCGGCTCATCCCGCCGCGCGCGCTCGAGCCGCGCCGCGACGATGATGCGTGGGTGTTCGAGAACGCATACGTCCGCGCACGCGTGCGCGACGACGGGACGATCGTCGAGCTCGCGGGCGCGGAAGGGCGCAACCTCGTCGCGGTCGCCAACGGTATCGCAGCCTACGAGGACCGGCCGAAAAAATGGGACGCGTGGAACATCGACGCGGACTACGTGCGCAAGCCCGTGCGCGTTCGCCCCAACGGTGCGGACGTCGAGGACGGTGCGCTTGTCGCGCACCTGCGCGTCGGCAAGGCATCGGCGCTGTCGATGCGGATCGCGCTGCACGAGGACGAGCCGTGGCTGCGCGTCGAGATCGCGGCGAGCTGGCACGAGGACCACGTGCTGCTGCGCGCGGAGCACCGCGTCGCCGTGAACGCGCGCGACGTGCGCTACGGCCAGCCGCACGGGACGCTGGTGCGCACGGCGTTCCCCACCACCGACGCGGAGCGCGCAATGTTCGAAGTGCCCGCGCAGCGCTGGGCGCACGTCGACGACGGCGCGCACGGTCTGGCGGTGTTCAGCCCGGATCTGTACGGGTGGAGCGGCGCCGGCCTCAAGGACGGCGGCGTGAAGCTCGGCACGTCGCTGCTGCGCGCACCGCGCTGGCCCGATCCGCTCGCGGACCGTGGCGAGCAGCGGCTGGAGTACGCGTTCGTCCCGACGTCGGGCGCAGCGATCTCCGCGCTCGAACACGCGTGGCTCACCTACGTCGAAGAAGACCGCGTGCGGCTGTTCACGTGCGAGAACCCGTCCGTGCTCATCGTCGCAACGTATCCCGCGGACGACGCGAGCGGCGTCGTGGTGCGCGTGCGCGAGTGTGACGGCGAGCGGCACCGCGTCGCGCTGCGCTGCGGCGGGCACATGCGAACTGCGCTCGCGGTCGACGCCGTCGAGCGGCCCGTCCCCGGCGACGCGGAGATCGTCGAGGAGGACGTCGTCTTCGACCTGGGCCCGTTCGCGCTGCGGTCGTTCCTGGTGCGCTTTTAGCCGCGGCAGACCGACCGGGCCCTATGGTATCGGGTAGTTTGCCCCAAACGCTGAGCAAAACGGGCCATTCTTAACCAGCCCGACACACTTGTAGGCTCATCGACCAAGGCCGCCCCTCGCTCGCATCCTAACGACCCCAGACGGGTGAGCATGACGTGCTCATTCTCTTCGCGTCCCCGGCATTGTGAGGATTCGTGCGCAGATCGTTGACGGCCGTCATCGCGGCCATGTTTTTGGCCGGTTGCGGCGGGGGCGGCAGCGGCGCGCTGTCGACGCCGCGCACGCCCGACGCCCCCGTCCAGCCCGCCGGCTCGCCCGAGGCGGTACACATGACCGTGGTCGTCGGCGGGACCACCGCGGGCCGCGGCAGCAGCAGCGGCGTGCGGCGCCCGAAATTCATCTCGCCGTCAACCAACGGCGTCGACTTCAAGGTGTACGCGCACGGCGGCAACACGATCATCGGCGAGTCGCGGACCGACATCTCCTCGGGCTCGGCGGCCTGCAACGGGCAGACGGGCACGCCGCGCACCTGCTTCGTGCCGGTCCCTGCGCCGGCGGGCAACGACGACTTCGTCGCCACGACGTACGACGCGGTGCCCTCCGGCAACTCGTTCGCCGGCGCGCACGCGCTCGGCACCGGCACGCTGACCGCGACGATCAACTCGGGCCAAGCGAACAACCTCACGATGTACATCAGCGGCATCATCAACACGCTGGGGTATCTCGCGCCGCACGCCTCGCTCCCGGCCGACGGTGCGACGCACACGTTGGGCTTCGTGCTGAACCCGTCGGACTTCGGCAACAATCCGATCGTCGCGGGCGCGAACGACCCGTACGCAAACCCGATCAGCGTGCAGTTGAACGAAACCGGCGGCAGCGGCCACGTGCAGATCGTCATGAACGGCACGCCGACCGGCGGCACGTCGACGATGCTGAACCGTTCGACCGACACCGTCGCCGTGCAGTATGACGGCGGCGCCGCGCCGGGCTACGACGTCTCCGTCACCGTGAGCGCGAGCGGGGTCACGCCCGAGACGCTGACCATTTCTCCGCTGTACGCCACCTCCGCAAGCCCGTACTATTCGAACAAGACGCTGTCGTTCACCGCGGCGGGGCAGACCGCGCAAGTGAACTTGAGCGAGACGGGCGCGCTCAACACCACGCAGTACAGCGCCGCCCCGAGCGCGAGCTGCTCGGGCGTCGCAACCGCGACGGTCCCCGCCGCCGGGCCGAGCTCGTCCACGACCGTCACCGCGCAAGGCGCCGGCTCGTGCACGATCGCGTTCTCGGACGGCTCCAGCACGATCACGTGGACCATCAGCGTGTCGACGACGGGCGCGAGCGTCACGGTCCCGACCGGCGCAATCGGCCCGATCGTGTTCAACAACTACTCCAACGGTGCGATCCAGGGACAGACCGATCCGGCGTCCGGCAAGCCGTGGCTCTCGAACTCGTGCGGCAACAACGACTACGATGCGCACGTCGTGCCGACCAGCAGCTACCCGAGCGCGAACTGGACCGGCTTCACGCAGCCCATCAAGGCGCTGCAGTTCTCGAACCCGATCACGCAGGGCTGCTACTCGGGCCTCGGCACGCCGGAAGGACCGCGCACGTCGGGTTACCCGAACGCGCTCACCAACACCAGCGGACCCGTCCAGTGCGGGCCGACGTGCAACCCGTACTTCTCGTTCCAGTTCACCGCCACGTCCGCCACCGGCGCCTTCCAGCCCGATCTCGAGGTGAACTTCTCGCCCGTGTTCGCCAACAACGGCGCGCGCATGGCGTGGGTCGGGCTCTGGCACTATTCCGGTAATCCGAGCAGCCCCGACGCGACTAGGGACGGTAAGCTGCTGGTCTTCACCAACGACGTCGAGGGCATCGTCGGCGGCCCCGCGCCGTGCTTGTCGTGCGCGAACTTCGTCGCGCACGAGGTCAAGTACGTCGACCCCACCGTGCCTCACAAAATCGGCATGTCCATCGACTTCGTGCAGCCCGGCAACGACGCCGTGAAGATCTACGTCGACGGCGTCCTGCAGCCGCCCGCGACGTCGGTCCGTTCGTGGGAAGACTACTACCTCTTCGATACCGAGAGCGATCCGGGTTACACGCTGCCGTACTCGCGCGCGGTCGACGACGTTTTGTTCCGGGCGGGCAACGTCGACGGGTGCGTGGACTTCAACGACTACAACGCCGGGCCGTGCAACGCGCCGTCGCCGCGCACGGGGCATCCGGGTCACACCGCCAACTCGGGCAACGGCTTCCTGATCACCGACATCACGACGTGCTCCGGCACGGCGGCAAGCTGCGCGAGCGCGATCCAGACCTCGAGCTTCATGCGCAGCGCGCAGTCGCAAGCGCGCTCGGCGAGCGGCATCTCACGGCCGGCGGCGAGGGTGTTCCGCCCGATGAGCAAGGTCAGGTAACGCGCTGCGCGCGGCGCACCACGAGCCGGTCCTCTGAGGAGGGCCGGCTCTTTTTTTGCAGACACTCACGGCGATGCGCGCGATCGACACCGTCCTCTTCGACCTCGACGACACGCTGCACGACGATACGGCCGCATTTCGCAGCGCCGCGCGCACCGTCGCGGCCGTCGTGGAACGCGAGCACGGCATCGACCCGGAAGCGCTTGCCGAAGCCTACGAGCGCGCCGCCATGGAGTTCTGGTCCGCGCTGACGGCGGAGCACCTCACCAGCGCGATCGCCGATCAGCGCGAGCGCATGTGGCACGAAGCGCTGTGCGCGGTGCAGCTCGACGACCGTGCGCTCGCGCTGCGCTGCGCCGACGGGTACGTCCGCGCACGCGCCGAGGTGCTCGCGCTCGCACCGGGCGCGCGCGACCTCCTCGTCGCGCTGCGCGAGCGCGGGTGCAAGCTGGGCTTAGTGACCAACGGCTTTGCGGCGACGCACCATGAGAAGATCGACCGCCTGGGCCTGCGAGAATTGATGGACGCGTTCTTCATCGCCGACGAGGTCGGCATGATCAAGCCGAACCCGGAGCTCTACCGGCACGCCTGCCGGGTGCTCGGCAGCGTGCCCGCGGCCACGGCGATGGTGGGCGACCGGTACGGCCGCGACGTGCTGGGCGCCCACGAGGTGGGCTTGTTCACCGTCCTCATCGACGTGCACGGCATCCCGATCCCCCCTGCCGGCCCCCGGCCCGATGCCGTCGTCGGGTCGATCGCCGATGTGATTGAGGTCCTGCCGCTCGCCTGCTCAAGGGGTCGAGGGCCGGCTCGGTGAACGCTCTGCCCGATGACACAACCGCCTTCAGTCGAGAGCGTTTTCTCACGCGCCTGGGAACTGCTTTCGAAAAACTGGATCATAATCGTTCCCGGCATCGTGATCGGCTTGATCATCGGGATCATCAACGGCCTGCTGGCGCCGCACGTCTACACCTCCGCCGACTACCAGAACAACCCGGGGCTCGCAATGGCCAGCCTCGGAGGAATGTTCGTCCGCGGCATCATCATCGGCTGCGTCGGGTTGCTCGGCTATATCGCGACGATGGCCTACACGACCGGGATGGCCGGCGCGGCGTGGGCACGCGGTACCACGACGCTTGCGGATGGCTCCGCGGCGTTCCAGGAAGAAGCCGGCAACGTCCTGATCACGGCGATTGGCTTGGTGTTGCTCGGCATCGTCGCCGTGGTTCTCGCCATCCCGACGATTGGGCTGGCGTTTCTGGCTTTCACGATCTTCACGCTGTACGCGATGCCTGCCGCCGTCATCGGCAAGCGACCAGGCTTCTCGTCGATCTCGGAGTCCTTCCAGATCGCCGCCAAGCGCTTCGTGCCGACGCTCATCATCGCGATCGTGATCTTTGTGATCGGATTCGTGCTCGGACTGCTGTCGGTGCCGCTGCGCTTCATCCCGTTGCTGGGCCCGATCCTCACGGCAGTTATCCAGCAGTGCGTGCTTGCGTTCGCGATGCTCGTGATCGTCGGCGAGTACTTGAGCGTGAAGGCCCAGCAAACGGTCGCGCCGCCGCTCTATCCGCCGGGTCCCAGCACCCCCGCTTAACCGGACTTTTCGCCACACTGCGACCGCGTGGCGTGGAACCGTTCGCTTCTCCTCGCGGGTTCTAGCGGGGTATGCCGGACGGGACCACACACGCGCTCGATGCGATCGTTATCAAGGGCGCGCGGGAGCACAACCTCAAGAACATCGACCTGACGCTCCCTCGCAACAAGCTCATCGTGATGACGGGCCTGTCGGGGTCCGGCAAGTCCTCGCTCGCGTTCGACACCATCTACGCCGAGGGCCAGCGGCGCTACGTCGAGTCGCTCTCCTCGTACGCCCGGCAGTTCCTCGGGCAGATGGAGAAGCCCGACGTCGACTACATCGAAGGGCTCTCGCCCGCGATCTCGATCGACCAGAAGTCCACCTCGCGCAACCCGCGCTCGACGGTCGGCACGGTCACCGAGATCTACGACTACCTGCGGCTGCTCTATGCGCGCGTAGGCGTGCCGCACTGCTACGAGTGCGGGCGCGAGATCAGCTCGCAGACCGCCGAGCAGATCGTCGACCAGATCCTCGCGTTCCCCGAGGGCACGCGCATTCAGCTGCTCGCGCCCGTGATCCGCGGCCGCAAGGGCGAGTACACGAAGCTGTTCGAAGAGATCGGCAAGGAGGGCTTCGCGCGCGTCCGCGTCGACGGCGAGATCCGCGAGCTCCGCGAAAAGATCGACCTCGACAAGAAGCGCAAGCACACCGTCGAGGTCGTGGTCGACCGCCTGGTCGTGAAGCCCGACGTGCGCTCGCGGCTGGTCGACTCGATCGAGACGACGCTCAAGCTGTCCACGGGCATCGTCACCGTGCTGTACCAGGCCAAGACGAACGCGCAGACCGAGAAGCCGTCGGAGCAGTGGGTCGAGGCGACGTTCAGCGAGTCGTTCGCGTGCGCATCGTGCGGCATCTCGTTCCAGGAACTCGAGCCGCGGCTGTTCTCGTTCAACTCGCCCTACGGCGCGTGCCCGGCGTGCAGCGGCCTGGGTGAGAAGATCGAGATCGACGAGTGGAAGGTGATCCCCGACCGCACCAAGTCGATCAAGGACGGCGCGATCGTGCCGTGGTCGAAGAACCTCGGCAGCGGGCGTTATCCCTCAACGAATCCGTACTACATGCAGCAGGTCGAGCGCCTGTTGCGCTCGCGGCGCTGCAAGGCGACGACGCCGGTCGAAGAGCTGCCCGAAGACGTGGTCGACATGATCCTGTGGGGCGCCGACAAGAAGCAGAAGTTCGTGTACGAGTCGCGCTCCGGGCACCAGTGGGAGTACGAGTCGCAGTTCGAGGGCGTGTGCAACAACCTGCAGCGCCGCTACAGCGAGACCTCTTCCGAGTACGTCAAGGAAGAGATCGAGAAGTTCATGTCGGCGTCGGTATGCAAGGTGTGCAAAGGCGCGCGGCTCAAGCCCGAGGCGCTGGGCGTCACGGTCGCCGACAAGAACATCAACGAGACCACGACGATGTCGGTCGAAGCGGCCGAAGCGTTCTTCGCGACGTACCGGCCCAACGAGCGCGCGGCGAAGATCTCAGCGCAGATTCTCAAGGAGATTCGGGCGCGTCTCGGTTTCCTCAAGAACGTCGGGCTCGGTTATTTGAACTTGTCGCGCAGCGCCACGACGCTGTCCGGCGGGGAGTCGCAGCGCATCCGTTTAGCGACGCAGATCGGGTCGTCGCTCGTCGGCGTGCTCTACATCTTGGACGAACCGTCCATCGGGCTGCACCAGCGCGACAACGACCGGCTCCTGGCGACGCTGGAGACGCTGCGCGACATCGGCAACACGCTCATCGTGATCGAGCACGACGAGGACACGATGCGCTCGGCCGACGTGATCGTCGACATCGGCCCGGGCGCCGGCGCCGAGGGCGGGCGGATCCTGTCGGTCGGTTCGATCGAGCAGATCGAGAACAATCCGGAGTCGCTGACCGGCGCGTACCTGTCGGGGCGGCAGTTCATCGCGATCCCCAAGCACCGCAAGAAGGCGCGCAGCATTCTCAGCGTGATCGGCGCGAAGGCCAATAACCTGCGCGGCGTCGACGTCGACCTGCCGCTGGGCACGTTCACCTGCGTGACGGGCGTGAGCGGCTCGGGCAAGTCGACGCTGGTCAACGAGGTCGTCGTCAAGGCGCTCAACCAGTACCTGCACCACCAGCCCGCCGGCGGCACGTACGGCCGCGTCAAAGGCGCCGAGGCGCTCGACAAGATGGTCGTGATCGACCAGTCGCCGATCGGCCGCACGCCGCGCTCGAATCCGGCAACGTACACCGGCGCGTTCGACCAGATTCGCGAGCTGTACTCGCTGCTGCCCGAATCGAAGATGCGCGGCTACACGCCGGGCCGGTTCTCGTTCAACGTCAAGGGCGGCCGCTGCGAAGCGTGCCAGGGCGACGGCATCATCAAGATCGAGATGCACTTCCTGCCCGACGTGTACGTGCCGTGCGAGGTGTGCAAGGGCAAGCGCTACAACGCGCAGACGCTCGAGGTGAAGTACAAGAACAAGTCGATCGCCGACGTGCTCGCGATGCGCGTCGACGAAGCGGCCGAGCTGTTCTCCACCATCCCGAAGATCGCCAACAAGCTGAAAACGATCTGCGAAGTCGGCCTCGGCTACATCCACATGGGCCAGCCCGCGACGCAGCTTTCGGGCGGCGAGGCGCAGCGCATCAAGCTCGCGACCGAGTTGTCACGCCGCGCGACGGGCCGCACGTTCTACGTGCTCGACGAGCCCACGACGGGCTTGCACTTCGCGGACATCCACAAGCTGCTCGACGTGTTGCAGCGGCTGGTGTCGATGGGCAACACGGTGCTCGTGATCGAGCACAACCTCGACGTGATCAAGACCGCGGACTACGTGATCGACCTCGGGCCGGAAGGCGGCGACAAGGGCGGCCAGATCGTGGCGACCGGCACGCCCGAGGAGATCGCGAAGAACCCGCGCTCGCACACGGGCGAGTACCTGCGCGGGCGTACTGTCGGACGAGCGCGCGAAGGGCCGCATCCGCGTCAGCGCCGAGAGCATCGCGGCGCTGGAGAAGACCAACTTCGAGACGCTCGACGAGCTCACCAAGAACGGACGCATCCCGGTCGAGGCCTGACACCGCCGGCCTCGGCGGGCGCGTTACGGCGTGAGTTCGCCGACCGGCACGATGCGATACTTCACCGGGTTGCGCTCGACGATCGTGCTCGCGTCGAAATAGCTGCCGTTGTAGCGTCTCCCGGCCGTCACGTCTTCCAGCTGCGCGGTGTCGCGGATGTATTGATCGAAGCCCAGCGCGGTCTGCTCGTTCGCGTGCTGGCGCGCCCAATACGCGCCGGTGATGATGTCGCCCGTCTCGCGCATCGACTGCGCCGCCGCGACGAGCCGGCCGTTCAGAACGCTGCCGCTCACGCCCCACGACTGCCACGACTTCCACAGCGTCGGTGCCAACTGGGCGAACGTGCTCTGTGGCAACATGAACATCGACTTGTAGAACACGAGGCTGTTGCCGCCGGAGACGGCCGTGAGGTTGACGAGCGCCAAGCCGCGGAACGGCGCGCCTGCGGCGCGGTAGTCGAAGAGGACGTACGCGGCTCGTCCGCCGGGGACGAGCGGCGCGACGCGCTGCACCTCCGCGACGCGAACCGTGGAAAGGCCGAGGCCCACCGGCGCCGGCGACATCAGCACTTGCTGCAGCGCGCGTACCGGATCGGCGCTCCCGATGACGAGCACGGCGCGCGGATCGGTCCCCGGCAGCAGCGGCGGAGCGAACGCCGCTTGCGGACAGCCGAACGCGAGGTAGCCGTGATCTTGCGTGGAGGTCGCCTCCACGCAGCCTTGGTACGCGTTCGCCACGTTCCACGAGTCCGGCAGCCCGATCGTGCCGCTGCCGAATGAGACCTGATGCAGCGGGCGCGTGGCCGGTGCGGCTGCCGGCCCGGAGCCGAGCCGCGCCAGCAGCGCTGGTAGCGTCCGCGGCGCGCGCTGCGGCGTGTCGAACGCGCCGGCGGCGACACCGCTCGTGCCTGCAAGGAGCGCACCCGTGACGGGGACGCCGTGGAACGACGCCGTGAAGAACCCCTCGACGAAGCGGTCGTTCTTATCGGCGAGCGCGGATCGCAACGCGACGTGATCGAGGCCCCGCAACGCCGCGACCGCCTCCCGGAACGCCGCACGCGCGGACCCGCGCGCGTGCACCGCGACGGTGAACGTTTGCCCGGGCGCGCTCTGCGCGCCGGCCGGCGCGGCGCACGCCGCAACGAGCAGAATGACGAGGAGTCTTTGCAACACGCGCGATCCTTCCGATTGGTTCAGCGTTCGCGCATCAGCGCGTTCAGATCGGCGTACGGTACGCTCGCTTGGCGCGTGTACGAGAACGTGCCCGCGTCGCGCAGCTCGTGCGCGATCTCGCGGAGCACGCCCAGCGTGCGGCGCATCGGGCCGGACCCGACGCTGACACGCCGCACGCCGAGCGTTCGAAGCGTCGCGCGGTCCGGCGTCTTCGGCCCCGCCAAGATGTTCAGCGGGCGATCCACGGCAGCCGCGAGCTTGCCGATCGTCTCCGCGTCCATCACGCCGGGCACGAACACACCATCGGCGCCTGCATCCGCGAACGCGCGCAAACGCTCCACCGTCGCGCCGAAGCGCGCCTCCGGCACGCCGATCCCGGCGAGGTACACGTCGGTGCGCGCGTTGAGGAACACGTCCGGCGCCGCGGCTCGCGCCGCGCGCACGCGCGCGACGGCCTCGTCGAGCGCGTACAGCTCGCCTTCGCGCAGCACGTCCTCGAGGTTGTAGCCCGCGACGCCGGTCGCCGCGAGCCGCGCAATGAACGCTGTCAGCGCCGCGATGTCGGTGGAGTATCCGCTTTCCACGTCGGCGGACACCGGCACGTCGAGCGCGCGCACGATGCGCTCGATTGCCGCCAGGTGCAGGTCGACGTCGAGCGCGTTGCCGTCCGGATAGCCCAGCGCGTTGGCGACGGCGGCGCTCGACGTCGCGACCGCCGGAAAGCCCGCGTCCTCGAACAAGCGCGCGGTGACGACGTCCCACGCGTTGGGGATGATGAAGACGTCCGGACCGGCGTGCAGCGCCTCGAACGCGCGCCGCCGCGCGGGGACGGCATCGTTTTGCATGGGTGTCGTCAACCTCCGAGCAGCGTGGTGACTTGCGCGACGTAGGGTGCGGCGAACGCGCGGCGCGCGGCCCAGCGCTCGTCGCGCGCGACTTCGTCCTGCGCGCGCGCGGTCTCATACGCGTGTTTGACGGTCGCGTCCGCGCTCTGTGCGTCCGCGGTGGCGAGCACGAACGCGCGCACCAGCGCTTCCTTGCCGGCCGGCGACTCGAAGACGCCGGGCGCGATGACGCGCACGATGCCGTGTCCCACGTATGCCGCGACGGGCTCTTCGCGCGGCATGTCCGACGGTCGCGTGATGACGCGTGCGACGCCGGCGACGCCGGGCGTCATCTGACGCAACACCGCGTACGGAAACGCGAGCCGCAGGAACTCTGCGTCGGTCACCGCCGCGTACGGCGAATATTTCGCGATGACCGCAACTTTGCCGGCGAGCGTCGCGGCGGTCGAGCGCCGCTTCTCGAACTCCAGCCGCTCTAAGCCCACCGACGGCGCGCTGCGCGGGCGGACGTCGGCAGAGGCGAGCAGCAGCTCGGTCAAGAGCGGGATCTCGTCGGTCAGCCGCGAGATCCGCGGGCTCTTCGATTCGGGATGGTCGACGTTGAGCCAGATCACCGGATCGCTGGGATAATCGGCGTCGTGCCCGCGCGGCACGTAGTACGCGATCGGGTTCAACGGCGGGAACGCCTCGGCCGCATGCCACACGGTGCGCACCACGAGTTGCGTCGCCGAGATGAGTGCGACCGCGTCGAGGATCGTGCGGGCCTGCTCGGCAGCCGCGCGCGGCGTACCCGTCTCGGTGGTCTCGATGAACGCGACCGCGGCCCGCGGCCCTGCGGCGGCGAGCGCGGCGGCTCCGGCGACGAACGCACGGCGAGGCAGCATCGAAGTCGTTTCTCCCCGGCGGCGGCGGCGGACCTGCGGCGCGCTCGTCGAAGCCCGAGCCCCGTGGCTACGTTCGCGCTCGCGATGATCGTCTGCGCCGATTTGGAGCGGTCCAAGCAATTCTACCGGACCATCCTCGAGCTCAAGCTGGGGACGGACGCGGCGCCGCACTGGGTCGACTTCGATCTCGGCGACGGCCGGATGCTCGGACTGCACCCCGCCAGCGACAGCCTTACCGTGAAGCCGGGCTCGCTGCAGCTCGGCTTCTACGTGGACGACGTCGACAAGTTCGTCACCGACGCGCGCACCGCGGGCGTGACGATCCTCCAAGAGCCTCACGACGAAAGCTTCGGACGCATCGCCGTGATCGCGGATCCCGACGGTTATCCTGTGCAGGTAGCGACGCCCAAACCGTGGCGCTGAAGCCGTTCGAGAAGCGCGCGCGCGAGCTGCGCGCTCAGCTCGATGATGCGAACCACCGTTATCACGTGCTCGACGACCCGCAGATCAGCGACGCGGACTACGACGCGCTGCTGCGCGAGCTGCTCGACCTCGAGCTCGCGCACCCCGAGGTGCTCACGGCGGACTCGCCCACGCAGCGCGTCGGCGGCACACCGTCCGCGGGCTTCCCGCCATACGTGCACGCGCGGCCGATGCTGTCGCTGGGCAACGCGTTCGGCGAGGACGAGCTGCTCGCGTTCGACGCGCGCGTGCGCAAGCTGGGTGGTATCGAGGGCGACGTGGCCTACATGTGCGAGTTGAAGATCGATGGCCTCGCGGTGTCGCTGCGCTACGACGACGCAAAGCTTACCGCGGGCGGCACGCGCGGCGACGGCAGCGTCGGCGAAGACGTGACCGCCAACCTGCGCACGATCCCCACGATCCCGCTCGCGCTGCGGTCCGGCAAGGTGCCCGCCCCGCGCCACATCGACGTGCGCGGCGAAGCGTACATGCGCAAGAGCGATTTCGCGCGGCTCAACGCAGCGCGCGCCGCGCGCGAGCTGCCGACGTTCGCGAACCCGCGCAACACCGCGGCCGGCGGCATCCGCCAGCTGGACCCAAAGATGACCGCGGAGCGCAAGCTCTCGTTCTACGCCTACGCGGTGGGCGAGATCGACACCGACAAGCCGCCGCGCTCGCAGCACGAGCTGCTGGAGTTTCTGGGGACGCTCGGCTTTCGCGTGAACGAGCACGCGCACGCGGTGCCCTCGATCCGCGAGGTCGTCGCGTTTGCGCAAGCCTGGGAAGAGAAGCGAGAAGAGCTGGACTACGAAATCGACGGCGTCGTGGTCAAGGTGGACGACCTCGCGCTGCAAGCGAAACTCGGCACGTCGGGCAAGGACCCGCGCTGGGCGATCGCCTACAAGTTCCGCGCGCGCGAGGCGCGCACGAAGCTGCTCGACATCACCGTGAGCGTCGGGCGAACCGGCGTGCTCAACCCCAACGCGGTGCTCGAGCCGGTGCAGATCGGCGGCACGACGGTCACCAGCGCGACGCTGCACAACCAGGACTACATTCGCGCGAACGACATCCGCATCGGCGACGTCGTCACCGTCATCCGCGCGGGCGACGTCATCCCCCGTGTGGTCGGGCCGGTGCTCGAGCTCCGCAAAGGCAAGCTGAAGGAGTACACGCTACCCAACCGCTGCCCGGTGTGCGGCGCGGACGTCGACCACCCCGAAGGCGAGCCGATGGCGCGCTGCACGAACGCATCGTGCCCCGCGCAGCTCGTCGAGCGGGTACGGCACTTCTGCTCGCGCGGCGCGATGGACATCGAAGGGATCGGCGACCAGCTCGCCGCGTCGCTGATCGACAGCGGGCTCGTGCACGACGTGAGCGAGATCTACCAGCTCGATCTCGAAAAACTGCTGACGCTGCCGCGCCTGGCGGAGAAGTCGGCCTCCAACGTGCTGGCGGCGATCGAGGGATCGAAGTCGCGCGGGCTCGCGCGGCTGCTGTCGGGCCTCGGCATTCGTTTTGTCGGTTCGCAAAACGCAGCGATCCTCGCGGGGGACTTCGGCTCGATGGACGCGCTCGCCGCCGCGACGGAGGGCCAGCTGCTCGCGAGCGAAGGCATCGGTCCGGAGATTGCGACCAGCGTCGCGCTGTTCTTCGCGCAGCCGCCCAACCGCGCGATGATCGCGCGCCTCGAACACGCGGGTGTCGGCATGACGGCGCCGCTGCGCCCGCGCGAGCCCATCGGCGTGCTGGCGGGTAAGACGCTCGTGCTCACCGGCACGCTGCCCAGCCTCACGCGTGACGAAGCCGCGGAGCTCATCGTCGCGGCCGGCGGCAAAGTGTCATCCGCGGTGTCGAAGAAAACGGACTACGTCGTCGCGGGCGAAGAAGCTGGCAGCAAGCTCGCCAAAGCAGAGTCGCTCGGCATCACGATCCTCGACGAAGCGGGATTGCGCGAGCTGCTCGAACCCGGCGGGTAGCCTCAGTTCGGGCGGCGCAGCCGGATCGCTTCGAACATCTCCGGCAGCGCGAACCCAGAAGATGCCGCAGCCATTCCATCTCCGGCTTCGTTTCGGGTAGGACGATCTCGCGCTGCATCGTTCTTTGCATGGCCGTTAGGCGATTCGTACCAACGTCGCGTCTTGCCGTTCGATGACCGATGCCGCGCCGAGCGCATCGGCAACGTCGCGCGCGACGACGCCGCGTTGACGTTGTGCCAGTGCGACATGCCCCGCCCGGCCGTGCCAGTAGGCGCCCGCGCACGCGGCGTCGAGCGGCGACAACCCTTGCGCGAGCAGGGCGGCGATCGCGCCGGTCAGGACATCGCCGGTACCGGCGGTTGCGAGTGCGCTCGTTCCGGTCGGATTCAGGTAGGTGATGTGGCGGTCGGCGATCAGCGTCGTGGCGCCTTTCAGCAGCGTCGTTATGCCGAACTCGTCGACGAAGGCGCGCAGCCGCGCGAACCGTTCGCCCGGCGCGATCGTCCCTTTACCGCTGAGGCGCGCAAACTCGCCGGCGTGCGGCGTCAGCACGAGCGCCTTGGCACGGTAGGCCGGAAGACGTTTTGCCAGGTGGTAGAGCGCGCTCGCGTCCGCGACGAGCGGTAGCGCCGTGCCGCTCATCACGCCGTTGACGATGGCCTCGAACGCGTCGGACAGACCGAGCCCCGGGCCGATCGCAATGCTATCGCACCGGTTCGTCAAACCGAGAATCGTCTGCACGGCGCCGTCCGGATCGCTTTCGTCATACGTGACGACCACCTGCTCGACGAGGTGTGCTCGCAGCGCGGGGGCTGCGCCCTCCGGGGCCGCAACCGTCACGTATCCGGCGCCCGCGCGCGCAGCGCCCCACGCGCACAAAACCGCGGCGCCGGGGAATTGCGCCGAACCCGCGACGATCAGCGGCGCGCCGGCGCTGCGCTTGTCGGAATCCTTGGAGCGCGCGGGGAGCAGCGCGGCGAATTCCGCCGGCGTGACGACGTCGGTGCGCGGGTCGTCCACGTCGTTGGCGTCGCCGTCGCGCATCCCGATCGGCGCGCACCAGAGCTCGCCGACGGCATCGCGCGCCCCGTCGAACAAACATCCCAGCTTCGGCCGCCCAAGCGCGATCGTGGCGGTGGCGCGCACGAAATGGTGATCGAAGGCGCCGGTCGTCGGATCGATCCCGGTGGGAACGTCGATCGCCAGCACGGGCGCGCCGCACGCGGCGATCGCATCGACGAGCGCGGCATTGCGCGCGTCGAGCGGCAGGCGCGCGTTCGCGCCCAGCACTCCGTCGAGGACCAGCCCAGCGTATCGCAACGTCGCCGCATCGGGCGGGAAGCCCAGTTCTTCGACACCGGCGACGCGGGCGCGCTCGCGCGCATCGCGCCGCGCCGGGCTTTCGTGCCGGACGCTCGCTGCGGTATCGGCGAAGATGATGCGCCGGCGCTTGCCGCTGTATGCCGCCAGCGCCGCGAACGCATCGCCGCCATTATTTCCCGCGCCTGCGATCCCCACGATGGCGCCGTCATCGCGCGCGAAACGGTCGATCAGCCGCGCGATCGCGTCGCCGGCCGCGCGCATCAAGGCAACGTCGCCGTCGCGCGCGAGCGCAGCCGTGTCGATGGCGCGCATCTGCGCGGCGGTGACCGCTCTCATCGGAAAACCGGCACATGCATGAATTGCAACCTTATCCTTCGAGCACCACGACGGCCGCGGCGGTCGTGGCGGTGTGGGTGATCGTGAGGTGGATCGCGCGCACGCCGCGCCGCTCGAGCAGCTTTTCGTAGCCGCGGTACAGGCGAATGATCGGCTTGCCGCTGCGCTCGTGCGAAACGCCGACCGCGTTCCAAGGGATCGCATGTCCGAACGCCTTGCGCGTGGCCTCTTTCGCCGCGAAGAAGCCCGCGAGCCGCTCGGGCCAGTTGCGCTTGCGCATCGCGTAGGCCATCTCTTCCTCGGTGTACACCTTGCGGGCGAACCGCGCGCGCTTCGCCTCGTCGAACACGTAGCGCTCCACCTCGGCGAGGTCGAGCCCGATCCCCACGATCATCATCGCGCCTTCGAGTCCGGGCCAGGACCGCCCCGCGCGCGAACCGAACCCGTACCAGCGCCGTGCGCGAGATCAGCATCGTTCCGATCAATGCGATCGACGCAGGATTGCTCACCCGGCTGGCGCTGTGCCTGGAAGAGCGTTTCCTCGCGACGGCCGTCGTGCGCGCGACGCTCGCCGTCCCCAAGACCGCGCTCAACAGCGCGCGCGGACAGCTGTTCTTCGGCTCGCTGGTCGGCCGCCTCACGTCCGCGTACGAGACGCGCGAGGACCTCGTCCTCGGGATCACCGATTTCGACCTCTACAAAACCTCGCACCAGTTCGTGTTCGGGTCGTCCAGCGAAGCGCAGCGCTGCGCCGTCGTGTCGCTGCACCGGCTGCGCTCGGAGTTCTACGGCGATCCCGCCGACGAGAACGCGCTGTTCCAGCGGCTGCTCAAAGAGAGCGTCCACGAGATCGGGCACGCGCTGGCCCTGAAGCACTGCTACAACGCGCGCTGCGCGATGTACTACTCGAACTCGGTTTTCGACACCGACAACAAGTACTCGCATTTCTGCGAGCAGTGCGAGCGGCGCAGCCGCGCCAACCGCCCCGCGTAGCGACCGGCGCCGAGTAGGCTAGCGGACCGTCGGACCGGCGCCCTCAAGGCGTGTCCGAGAATGTCCGATGCCTGTTAAGACGGATCGTGTAGGTTGTGGCACGGGCTCCGCTTCTCGTCGTCGTTTGGTCGAGGACCCGTTGAGATTGATCCTGGAGCGCCTCCTCGTCGTGCGCCGCCGCGCCACCCCGGCCGGCCGTTTCGTCGTGAGCGCCTGCGCTGTCGTCGTCGCGGGCGCCCTCGTCGCCTACCTGGCCCGCGGCCCACACGGGCTGCCGGCCACCCTCGCCGCCGCCGTGGGGGTCGCCGCCCTAGCCGCCATCCTGCTGGCTTGGCTGTCCGACGCGCCCGGCCCCGGCGCGGCCGCGCCCGGCGACATGGCCGGCCTGGAGGCCAACATCGCGGCCCTGACCACCGGCGTCAACGAGGTCGCGCACGGCGACCTCACCGGCAACCTGGCCGTGGCCGAAGGCCCGCTGGCTGAGCTCGGCATCGGGCTGAACACGCTGGTCTTCGGGATGCGTGACTTCCTGGGCACCATGCACGACGAAGCGCAGCGGCTCGGCGCCGCGGGCAGCGACCTGCAGTCGACGGCCTCGTCGTCGCTCGCCGTGATCGAAGGCGGCGCGATCGCGCAGCAGCAGCTCGAGGAAGGCATCGGCGAGCAGTCGCGCATCGTCGAAGGCGCGCTGCTCAAGGTGCGCTCGATGACCGACGCGATCTCCGATCTCGCGGGTTCGGCCGAGCAGCAAACGCGCTCGCTGGACCAGACCGCGCTCGACGTCTCGACGATGTCCGCATCGATCGAGGAAGTCGCCGCGCAGGTCGACTCGCTGCTGACCATCTCGTCCGAGACCACGCTCACCGCCGACCGCGGCGGCACCGCGATCCACACCATCGTCGAAGCGATGGGTACCATCAAGTCGACGATCGACGAGCTAGCCGCCGATATCCGCCGGCTGGGCACGAACTCCAACCAGATCGGCGACATCGTCAAAGTCATCGACCGCATCGCCGAACAGACGAACTTGCTGGCGCTCAACGCTGCGATCGAAGCGGCGCGCGCGGGCGAGCACGGCCGCGGCTTCGCCGTCGTCGCGTCGGAGATCCGCAAGCTCGCCGATGGCAGCGTGCAGGCCACCAAGGAGATCGCGGGCCACATCGGGTCGACGCAGTCGGTCATCACGCAAGTCACCCACGCCATGACGCGCCTGGACGCGCGGCTCGGCGACAGCGTGCAGTCCACCGACAGCGCGTCGGACGCGCTGCGCGCGATCGTCTCCACGGTCATGGACGCGAACCGCCAGATCGGCCAAATCAGCTCCGTGACGCGCTCGATGTCGGAGAACACGTTCCGCGTGATCCGCTCGATCGAGGAGATCACCAAATCCGTCGGGGTGAACCTCGCTGCGACCAAGCAGATGGCGTCGCACTCGGGCGAGGTGTCACACGCGTTCGATGCAATCGCGTCGATCTCGTCGCAGAACGCGTCGTCGGTCGAAGTTCTCACCTACGTCAACGCCGAGATCACTTCAGCCGCGCAGCGCATCCTCGCGTCCGTCGACGAGATGAACCGGCGCGCGGCCGCGATCGACGCGGAGTTCGGCCGCTACACCATTTCGGATAACCATCGCCAGGAGACACCCGTATGAAGCTTGGACTGCGCACGAAACTCGTCGGAACGCTTGTCGGCGCCATCGTCATCTCGTCCGCGATCAGCGCGATCGCGGCACGCAACACGATGGCGACCGACTTGAACCGGCTTGCGACCCAGCAAGTCGCGAGCGGCTCGACCGGCTTCGCCGGCTACTGGGACGGCAAGCGCGACTCCGTCAAGCTGCTCGTGACGCAGTCGGCGATCAACGAAGCCGTGCGGCGCGGTACCGCATCGCGCGGCAAGAGCCTGCAAGCGACGCTGACCGGGATCGCGCGCCAAGGCGGGTTGTCGTTCCTGACGATCGTCGACGTGCACGGCAAGGTGGTAGCGCGCGCAAACGGCGGACCGGCGGGCGGCAAACTCGCATCGCCGTTCGTCGACCGCGCGCTCTCCGGGGAGACTGTCAGTACCGCCGCGACGCTGCCGCACGACGAGCTCGTCCCCGAACAGCTCGAGCCGCAGATCGAGTCGACGACCGCGGGCCGCGAAGGTCTCGTCGACGGCCTGGGCATCGTGTCTGCGGCGCCGGTCTCCGACGACAACAACCGCACGATCGGCGCCGTGTACGGCGGCATCGTGATGGACCACTACTACGACGTCGTTGACCAGGCGGCGCACGCGCTGGGCGGTAAGGCCGCGGTGATCTTTCACGGCGAGCTGATCTCCAGCTCGATCTCCAAGCGCGACGGTACGCGGCTGATCGACGACGCCGCTTCCGCGAAGGTAAACGACGTCAAGCAAACGTTCTACGGCATCGACAGCGAGGGCGGGATCGACTACCTCGCGCGCGTCGAGCCGATCCTCGACGACCGCAACCAGGTCATCGCGGCGCGCTGGTTCGGCGTGCCGCTGGAGACGTTCACCGCCATCCAGCAGCACACGCTGAGTTCGCTGCTGCTGTGGGGGCTGGTCGGCATCCTCATCGGTTTGGCGATCGCGGTGCCGGTCGTGCAGCGCATCGCGCGCTCGCTCGCCGCGCGCAGCCGCCAAGTGCGCGCGTCCGCGCAGGAGCTGTCGGTGGTCATCGTGGGCAGCGAGGTGTCGGGCGACCACGTCGCGCAGACGCGCGCGGCCGTCGAGCGCCAGGGCGAGCTGCTGATGCAGGCCGCGACCGAATCCGAAGCAGTGTCCGGCGACGAGCTCGCGACGGCGAGCGCGCGCCAAGCCGTTGCAACGCAGGCCGGCGTGGCCGAGAAGATCCTCGCGGCGTCGGTGCTCAACGCGGAGATTCTCGGGGACGTCATCGTGATCGATACGCTCGCGTCGGAGATGGCGTCGCGCACGCAGCAAGCCGTCGCGCGCGTCGGCGAGCTCAACGAAGTCGCGGCGGGCCTCGACCAACTTGTGAGCGGTTCCAAGTGAGACGCGATGGCTGACGTTATCCTGTTCTTCTCGTCCAACGCGGACACCATGATCGCCACCAAGGCGCTCAAGGACGGCGGCATCGCGGCGAAGATGATCCCCAAGCCGGCGCACGTCGCCGCGTCGGCGAACCTCGCGCTGAGCGTCGACCCGACGTTCGAAGCGACCGCCATCGCGGTGCTCGGCAAAGCCAACGTCGCGCTCGGCGGCGTCGCGAAGTAGCGCCACGCTCACGCTTTGCCGGAGCGCAGCCGGCAGCCGTCAAAGTGACGGCCGCATGCGCATCAGGCCCTTCGACGCGAACCGCGACGACGTCAGCGCGATCACGGCGCTGCTGCACGCGGCGTACCGCGGCTACGCGGCGCTCGGCTTTCGCTATTCCGCGGCGACGCAGGACGATGCGCGCACGTCGGCGCGGCTGAGCGCGGGCGACGCGTTCGTCGCGCGCGACGACGCTGGTGCGATCGCCGGCACGGTGACGTATTACGGCGTGCCGCTGCCGTCGGATGCGGCGTCGATCGCCTGGTACGGGCGCGCTGGCGTCGGCAACTTCGGGCAGTTTGCCGTTGCGCCCGAACTGCAGCGCAGCGGTGTCGGGGCCGCGCTGCTCGACGCCGTGGAATGCCACGCGCGCGACGACGGCAAGTCGGAGCTCGCGTGCGAGACCAACGCCGCCAACGCACCGCTGGTCGCGTATTATCTCCGGCGCGGCTTTCGCGAAATCGACCGCTTCTCGTGGCCTGGCGACGACGCAATCTGCGTCGTGCTCAGCAAGAACCTCCGCTAGCCCACGACGCGCGCGTCGGCGAGGTGCACGACGGTCTCGCGGCCGTCGTGTGCGATCACGAGCCCGCCTTCGCGGTCGAGCCGCACGGCCGTGCCCGCGACGATGCTGCCGTCCGCGTCCAGCTGCAACCGGTACGGCCGGCCGCGCAACCCGGCGCGCTCTTCCCACGCGCGCGCGATCTCTGCAGGGCGGTCGAGCACGTCGAGCAGGCCGTCCATCGCGCCGAGGATGCCCGCGAGCACCGCTTCGCGCTCGGCGTGCGGTGCGGCGTCCGAGAGATATGCCGGCGGCGGCTCGATCGTCGCGACCGCGGGATCGGCCGGCCGGCGGACGTTCAGCCCCACGCCGCAGGCGACGTGTGCGTGGGTGCCCGTCACGCGCGACGTGCACAGGATGCCGGCCGCTTTGCGCGCGCCCCGGTCGAGGTCGTTGGGCCAGCGCAGGTCCAGCCGCACGCCGCAGCCCGCCTCCACGCCGTCGGCGACGGCGAGCGCCACCCAGAACGGCACCGCCCACAGCGTGCCGGTGGCGATTGCGTCGGGCAGGATCGTCGTGAACAGCAGCGCGCTGCCCGGCGGCGCGATCCAGCTGCGGCCCGCTTTACGACCGCGTCCGGCCGTTTGAAACTCTGCGACCAACGTCGCACCGGCAGCCGACGGCTCGCCCAGGAGCGCCGCCGCGTCGTCGTTGGTGCTCGCGGTTTCGCGCACGGCGCGCACGTCGGCGAAGCGTGTGCCCGCCAGGGCGGCGCGCACGCGCGCGGCATCGAGCGGGCGTGGCGCTTCGCGCCCGGTACAAGGTGCGGCATCGTTCGGCACGTATAGCCCCTCCGCTATGGCAGTCGAACGGACCTTGATTCTTGCAAAAGCCGACGCGGTCGTCCGCGGCTTGATCGGTGAAGTCCTCGCGCGCTTCGAACGGCGCGGCTACGTCGTCCTGGGGCTGAAGATGCTGCGGGTGACCGACGAACAGGCAAAGCGCCATTACGCCGAGCACGAGGGCAAGGGCTTCTTCAAGGGCCTCGTCGACTACATCACCGCGACGCCGATCGTCGCGATGGTGATCGAAGGCGAGGATGCGATCGAAGGCTGCCGCTCGACGATCGGCGCGACGAACCCGATCAAGGCGACGCCCGGCACGATCCGCGGTGACTACGGTCAGACGATCGGCCGCAACCTCGTGCACGGCTCCGATTCCGCGGCGTCGGCAGAGCGCGAGGTGAAGATCTTCTTCAGCGACGATGAGCTGTTCCCGCGCGGGCACGTGCTCGGCGAGTGGGTCGCTTCGAAATAATGTCCATCGAGTCGCTGCGCGGCGGCGGGCGGCCGCTGATCGAGAGCGTGCGCGCGCGCGAAGTGCTCGACTCGCGGGGAAATCCGACGGTCGCGGTCGCGGTCGCGACGTCCTTCGGCGTGGTGGAAGAAGCGATGGTGCCGTCGGGCGCGTCGACGGGCGCGCACGAAGCCGTCGAGAAGCGCGACGGCGATTCGAAGCGCTACGGCGGCAAGGGCGTGCTCAAAGCGGTCCGTGCCGTCAACGAGATCATCGGGCCGGCGATCGAAGGCGCAGACGCGACGTCGCAGCGCGAGCTCGACCGCACGCTGATCGAGCTCGACGGCACGCCCAACAAGTCGAACCTCGGCGCGAACGCACTGCTCGGCGTGTCGCTCGCCGTTGCGCGCGCCGCCGCCGTGTCGGTGGGCGTGCCGCTGTACCGCTATCTCGGCGGACCGTCGGCCGCGACGCTGCCGGTGCCGATGATGAACGTGATCAACGGCGGCAAGCACGCCGAAGGCGCGCTGCAGTTTCAGGAGTGCATGATCGTGCCCGTCGGCGCGCCGACGTTCGCCGAAGCGGTGCGCTGGGGCTCCGAAGTGTTCCATACGCTGGGCAAGATGCTGCACGACCAGGGCCATCAGACGCTCGTCGGCGACGAGGGCGGCTACGCGCCGAAGCTGGATTCGATCGAGCAGGCGATGCAGATCCTCGTCGATGCGATTGAGAAGGCGGGTTACAAGCCCGGCGGCGACGTCGCAATCGCGCTCGATCCGGCGTCGGCCGAGTTTTATCGCGACGGGAAGTACTGGCCGCACGTTCCCGACGATCATCCGCTGACGTCGGCGGAGATGGTCGGGTTGTACGACGGGCTGTGCCGCAAGTATCCGATCATCTCGATCGAGGACGGCCTGGGCGAAGACGACTGGGACGGCTGGAACCTGCTGACGCAAACGCTGGGCGCGCGCGTGCAGCTCGTCGGCGACGACCTGTTCGTGACCAACGTCGAACGGCTCGAGCGCGGCATCCGCGAAGGCAGCGCGAACGCGATCCTCATCAAGGTCAACCAGATCGGCACGCTTACCGAGACCCTAGACGCTGTCGAGATGGCGCACAAAGCGGGCTACCGCGCCGTGATCTCTCACCGGTCGGGCGAGACCGAAGACACGACGATCAGCGACCTTGCGGTGGCAACGGGCGCCGGCCAGATCAAGACCGGCTCGCTCTCGCGCAGCGACCGCATCGCGAAGTACAACCGCCTGATGGCCATCGCCGAGGACCTGGGGCCGGGTACGGCGCGCTATGCGGGGAAGAGAGCCTTCGTCGCTTTGTCGAAGGGGTAGAGGCTACGGGCTCGTAGCTCAGCGGTAGAGCAGCCGGCTCATAACTGGTCGCGCGCTGGTTCGAATCCAGCCGGGCCCAGTGGATTCGCCTTCGGCGAACCTTCCCGTTCGGGGGACTTCGTCCCCCGATCCGACAACGGAAAAGTCCAGGGCGCCATAGTCTATCGGTTAGGACGCCGCCCTTTCAAGGCGGAGAGACGGGTTCAACTCCCGTTGGCGCTACCATTAAAACCGCGTAACCACGCGGTTTTTCCTTTCCCCCAGTGAACGCGGTCGCCATTTGGTTGCCGTCGCGTCGAAAAAAAGCGGCCGTTCACGCCTCTCGGCTGTGTCCAGCGGCACGCTTGATCGCGTCGCGAGGCGGTTCACTCCGTCGCGTTTTGGCCTCATCGAGAATTGCTGCCGACGTCGATTGCAATCCGCAAGGTGTGCGTAGGTTGACATGGTTACGAGTGCCGAGGCGTGAGTGACGCAAGCGGCCCTAGCCTTCGGGGGACGCCCGGTTTCGTCGGCGGAACGATGGGCGACTTCCCATACATCCGAGATGACGGGATTAGCATCGGCCCGATACGCATCAGTGGGCCGCGCGCTTACGACCCTGCGTTAGGAAGCTGGACGACGCCAGACGCTTATGAGGGCGACATCCACGACCCCGCGTCCCAGCAGCGGTACATGTGGAACCGCAACAACCCCTACGATTACAGCGATCCGAGCGGGTACGACCCAGGCGACCTGCGTCTCGGGTTTAATGGAGCAATTTTTCGTGACGCCAACCTCAGTCCGGAATCTTAACAAGGACGGTCTTCCATACAATTTCACTGCTGCAGAACATGGAGCCGCCCACGGCAAGATCGTCGGCGGGGTTGTCGCGACGGCCGCAAGTTTGATAATTCCCGGCGGCGGAAAAGTACTTGAAGTAATTGCCTCCGCTGCTGCAGGTGCTGGACTTCAAACCGCGGGCGAGAAGGTCGGCGAAAAACTGGGCGCGTTGAATGGTGGCTTCCTAGGCCACGATCCTGGTCCTGTCAACCCGTCGCTCCAAGCAGGTTACGACGCGTTAAATATTGCGGGCTACGTGAAAACGGGATTGGACGTCGGAAAGGCGGTCTTGAAGAACGTCGCTAAAAACATCATGAGTGCCGCCCCAAAGGTGCAATTCGCAAAGTGAATCACGATGAATGATCAACGTCCACTCTTCGGCAAGGGTAAACAATTTGTTGCATATTTTGCGCTCGCTTCAGGGTGTGCGGTGGCGGCATACTTATGTCGCTTCCACGTCTATGGTCTGGACGAGAGTGGGTATATCTATTGGAAGTTTTTGTTTCTTACCATCGCCATGGTTTTTTGGATCATGATTCGCCTATTGTTTGTATTTAAGGAGTGATGAACGCTTTCGATCCAGACTCCAGGCCCCGGACCGGCGGGAGTTCGCACAAGTCGCCACAATTCCGATTCGGATACCCGGAGCTACGTCAGAGATGGCCCGGTTAGTCGGACAGGCCTATGTGATGTTTGCTCGCTATGCGGCAAACGATGTAAGCCCCTCGGGGCCTGGACACCAGGAAACGAAATGAAGGTGTCCGATGAGAAAGCCACTTCGCCGGCCGAGCCGGAGCCCCAACCGAGAAGTTCGAGTCCTGGACCGCGCACCGCAAGGTAGCGATCATCCGCGAGGTCCTCAAGGGCCGCGACGAATCCAGGTGTCATGCTGGAGGGTCTCGGCGCCTATTCCCCTTCGAACAGCTCGAAATACGATAGAATTTAACAGGCCAAGTCGTTGCAAGTCATGATGCAATCGGCTTCTCCGGCATGATACGCCTAGGGCGCAACTCGCGATATTACTTCTTCGACGTTGTGAACACCTTAGGTGCCCGGGAAGCCGATCCCGTCACTACGGCTCAGGACCGACCGGCAACGCAATGATCACCGGCAACAGGATCGCGCTGGATGGCTGGACTCTCGACAACAATACATGGAAGGAGTGCGTACCTACGACGCCTCGGTGGGCCAGTGGAACAGTCCCGACGCATACGCAGGCGACATCCACAAGCCATGAGCCAGAATCCGCATCAAGCGCCGGACCCAACAAGGCGTCTTTACGGTGCGCATCTTGGCGCAGAGCATTGCCGGTGGTTCCGGGTCCAGCACGTAAGAAAGCCTTCCGTTGAGCCCCGCCCGGGCGGGGCTTTTCTTAACCCCGCGCTAGAGGAGAGGCGGAGGGCATGGATTGGAATTCACTCGCGGCCATTGCCGCCGTTGCACAGGCTGTCGTCGTGGCGGCGGCTGGGGTCGTCGCGCTCGTGCAGATTCGGCACCTCGCAGCCCAGAACTGCCGAGCCGGCTCGATGATCCCGCATATCGCCGGGAGATCGCGAGCGGCCGCGGGCACGGTTACGCATCCCGAGTATTTCGTCATCAACACGTTCAACCAGTGGGGATACTTTGCCAGCGATCGCATCGTCGATGAGAAACTCCTCATTCAAACCGGCGGCCCGTTGGCGCTCGTCGTGTGGGCTGCAACGCTGCCCGTCATCGCGTTGCGACGAACGACGGTACCGGAATCGGGGCGCGGCTTCGAATCGCTTGTGGTGCTCGCGCGAGACGATGCGGGGGCGAAACACTTCGACCATTTGCGCAACCCCTCGTTATCGCGCGGCGGCGTAGACGACGAAGGCGCGCTGCAAGCCCTCGATCGTGGCGGGCGGCTCGAAAATCGTCGTCCGGTCGGCCGATCCGATCGACGTCCGGTAGATCGTTAGCTGCGTCTGCGGAGCCCCGATCATTTGGCTGTATGGTTCGTCGACGATGCGCAATCCGGCCGCGGACGCGATCGCGCGTGCTTCCGCCGAAGCATTGCGGCGCACATCCGCAAGCGCCGCCGCAGCGATCTGCCTGCCATCGCCCACCGCGAACGTGACGTCGGCGGTGGTCGCGCCGGCTGCGGTGAACGCGGCGACGACCTGCTGCAGAGTTGGGAGCGGCACGGCGTTGACGTGGACCTCGCGGTACAGACGGTACGCGAAGGATGGACCGGGCGACGCCGAGGGCACCGGGCGGTTCTCGGTCACCCCCGGCGCGCTGTTCGGGACCTGAGCGGTGGCGATACCGGCCGCACGGAGCTTCGCCCACAGCGCGTCGTACGCGCTTTCGTGGCGATACAGCAGTGCGGCTCGGTCGTTGTCGCCGTCGGTGAAGGTCACCGACAAGTTCGCGAACGTCGGGGCACCCGACGCAAAACCGAGCGGATGCACGACGATCAGCGCGGCGGCCGGGCGATCGGCGGGCGCGATCGCGTACGTGGCGGTGAGCGAGGTACGCACGTTCACCGGCTCGCGTTCGCTCGCGGCGTTCGCGAGCGCGGTTCCGACAGCGGTCGGCGCGGCAATCGCGCTTCGTTCGACTGCCGCGGCCTCGACGCGGAGCAGCGGACCGAGCTGCACGTGCTCCGCCCCGGCAACTCCGCGGGCGCTCGCCGCCGCCTCCCGCATTGCGGCTCCCGCTGCGAGCTCGTGAAGCGCCGCCAGATCGTTCAGCGCGAACTGCACCGTGCTCGCCGTTCCGTGCACCGCTTCGATCGCGGCGACCGCATCGCGCCAGCGCGCCGGTGTGGTTTGGAGCCGGAGATACCGGTGCGAATACCAGCCGGGCGCTAATCCCGGCTGCGGGCTCGCGCCGGCGGGCGGCGGCGTCACGCGCGCGAGGTATGTCGTTCGCGTTTGCAGCGACGGAAATGTCGATATGCCGACGGCGTGTGTCGCACCGAGACGTGCTTGCAAGGCTTCGTAGGCGCGCTCGTTGGCGCAGGATGCGCTCGTCGTATCCGGGCCGCTCGTCGTCAGCCGCACGTCGACGTACGCGGTGTCCGGAGCGTGCGCGACGTATGACGTCCCGGTGACGGTCAGCGTCCGCTCTGTGCCCGTGCCGCCGCACGGCGGGCGTCGGCGCGGCGGTCGCGCCGAACGGCATCGAAAACGGCGACAGCTGAGAGGGCGCGTAGCTCATCGCGTACGCCCTCACCGAGCAGGCGACGTCGGCCGCTCCGCTCCCCACGCGCACGGTGGGAATCATCACAAGGCTCCCCGCCACGACGGAGAGTGCCATGAACGCTGTTTGCCTCATGCGCATCACGTCGTCATCACCGGGCCGCGCCGTCGAGCGCCGAGTCGGTGATGGCGAGCAGGACGTCGTACACGCCTTGCGCGCGGCGGTCGAACGCCAGCAGCGCGTCGAACCGGCGCGCCGCGGAGGAGAACGTGAACCGCTGCGTGATCGTGTCTCCCGCGACCGCGGCGGGCGCCGCGGTCCAGCCCTTCGCGACGAAACGCTCCGCGATCTTCGCGACGGCATCTTCGGCAGAAAGCGAAGTGCGCGCCGTTCCGGTCGAGAACGGCGTGGCGCGCGACGCGATATCCGGCGACCTCATGCGGGCCCTGAACGCGACACCCGAAATCCCCGTGAGCGACTGGCAAGTGCGCGTTGATCTCCGGCGCGGTCACGGCGTCGCGGCAGGCCGTTGACTCCGCATGCAGGCGAAACTCGAGGTCCATCGCCGGCAGGCCGTCGATGCGGTCGATCGCGACATCGATCGACGGCCGCTGCAGATCGCGTGGACACAGGTGCACCACGCGCCGCGCGGTGTCGGCGAACGGCGTAAAACGCTCCTCGGGATCGGTAAGCTTCGTGTACCCGGCGCCGGCGAGTTGCGCGAACAGCGATTCCGACGCGCTCCCGGTATGCGAGGTCGGCGCGTAGTAGAGGTGCGCGGCCACCGGAGGTTCATTCTTCGCCCGCGCGAGCCACGTCGATCCCAGCGAGCGGGAGTGCCGGGCGTGCGGGAAGCGGGAACACGAAACCCGGCGGTTCGGCGCCGAGCGCGACGCTGAAGCCGGCATACCCGTCGGTCGCGGCGACCCGTTGGGCGAGCGCCGACCACGTGTCGCCCTCGGCGCGCGCGACCTTCGTCAACCCAGGAATGCCGCAGCCGCGAAAAGCACGCACAGGCGGCGCATCAACGCGCCGCCGGATCGAGCGGATCGGGCGTCATGTCGAGCGCCGCGTCGAACAGTGTTGCGCTGCCGTCGCGCGGTTCGAGCACCAGCAGCGCGTTCCACCGCATCGGAGCCGTCGACGCGCGAGAAATGCTGCAGCAGCGTTGTGCCGGCGGCGACTGGGCGCCCGCGCCGTCCACCCTTGCACGGTAAAACGCTCGGCCAGCTTCGCCAGAGCATCCGCCGCGGGGAGCGCCGTGCGAATCACGGCGAACGCCCCGAGGGAGCCTTCCCTGCTTTCGGAACCCCGCATTCGCCGGGAAGATATCGATGCCGCGGATCCCGCCAAGCATCGGGGCGGGGACGTCGTTCGCCAGGCCCGTGCGTCCATCGGCGGTCGCACGCGCAGTTGCCGGACGCGGAGAACTGCATGTCGAGCGCGGGCACGCTGTCGACGTCCTGAACGCCGAACTCGATGCTGTGTCCCTTCCCGTCGCCGGAACACCAGGTCTGATCGAGTCCTGAGTCCTCGACGAACGCGTTTGGGAACCCGTGCCGCGCCGTCTTCACGTAGTGCGCCGCCTTCAGGCTCGCGACCAGCGTCTCGACCGCGCGCGTAGTCCGCGGCGTCGGGGCGAAGTACACGTGGACGTGCTGCGGCGTACCCGGGAGCAGATCGAACCAGGTCGCGCCGACCAGCGGAAGCGCAGGGCGAAGACCGAGCGGGAACTCGAACCCCGCCGGCACCGTGCCGGCGACGGCCTTGTATGGACCGCGCGGCGAGGCGCTCACGATCCGGGAGGTCAGGTCGGCCCACGTTCCTTCGGCGCTTGCCGGACGAACAGTTCCGGGCGTGACGGTCATGATGACGAACAGCGCCGTGAAGGCGCCGAGCGGACGGATCATGCCGCAATACTTCGCTGCGCCGACGGGCCTCGACTGCCGTTTCTGCGAGCGGCGAGGCGTACGTTGAGACTGGCGACGGCTCACTTCACGAACCGTTGCAGCACGGTTGCGACTTCGTCGTCCGAATAGCCGCGGTGCGCAAGCGTCGTGAGGAAGCGTTTCACCGCGTCGTGCAACATGCGCGCTCGCGTCCGCTTGTCATGTGCCGGCGCGTCCGAGGCAACATGGGTGCCTCGCCGTCCTTCGCTCGTGAGCCAGCCTGCTTCTTGGAGTTCTGCGTACGCCCGCGCCACCGTATTGGGAGCGACGCCGAGATCGCCCGCAAGCTGTCGTACCGTCGGCAGCGAATCACCCGCACGCAACTCGCGCCGCTCGATAAAGCCGCGCAACTGATCCATGATCTGCTGGAAGGGAGCGCTTTCGCCATCCGGATCGACGGCGATGAAGAGCTCATTCACGAGGCTGCCGAGCACGACGCGCGATCGAGCCGGCCGACGTACCACGAAACCCACACCCACAACGACGTCCACGCCAGCGAACGAAGCGAAAAGGAAGACGCGTTGCACCGGCATCAGGACCCGCAGTTCGGAATTCACGAAGCTGATGAAGACGAAGACGATTCCGATGGCCAGCACCGCGGTCAACCCGACGCGCCGGAGACGGCTCGCACGATCGCGCATTCGTTCCGAGCGAACGTCGTCGCCGTCGAGCTCGACGGGCGCACTCGCGATGCGCCAGGCTATCGCTGCCATCACGAGCGCGCACGCGCCGACGAGCAACGCGGCCGCGCGCTGCTGCGCAAACAGCACGTACGGCGTCAACATGAACGCCGATGCAGCGGCACTCACGATCCAGACGGTCGGAACCGCGTCCACCGCGGGGCGCGGAGCAAGCGATGCCACCCGGCGCCTGTGCGCCCGCTCCTCCCGGACCAGGTACACGCTTACCATTGTCAGGCACAGGAGGCCGTAGGCGACGACCGGTTCCACGATGCCGAGACCGACGAGCACCGCGATTGCGAGCGCCACAGGCGCCACGAGGAAACGTTGCTCCCGCGCATCGCGCCACGCATACACGACGGCCGTGAGGGCGGCGACGGCGGCGACGGCAAGACGCTGGATATCGACTTCCGGATGCATTGTACCATAGACATAATACAAACTCAGGTTTGTGTCAATGCGTTAGTACAAAACCTATCGCCGGCCCGTCCCGGGCTACGTGCCGGCAAGAAGCGGCGGTTCCCGAGCAGCGCGGCGAACGATCTTCAAGGCTCGCTTGCTCCGGTGTCGAATCAGATGGCTCAAATGCTTCGGCGTTCTTTGAAGGCGGGGTCACGGTGATGAGCCCTATTCGCCCTATCGTCGCGGCGTGTGCGCTCGTCGCCGCCACGCTCGGTGTCGCGCAGGCTGCGGGCGCGCCGGCCGCGAGGACAGGCGCGACGGCGAAACACGCCGGCGCAACGCAGAAGACGAACGCAACGCAGAAGAAGAAGCCGTGGGGCACGAATCTCGTGACGAACTCCGGCGGCGAAGCCGGAATGGCGTCTGACGCGGTACACGTCGTCAAGCCGGCGGGTTGGCAAACCGACGGTGCCTTCACGGTGTTGCGATTTGGATCCGCGATCAACGTACCGCCGCGAAGCAGCGCCGTACCGCTAGGCACGCCGTCGCCGCCGCCGCCACTGCCGGAATTCTTCGGCCAGAACGTTTTCGCCGGGGGACCGGCGGGCCGCGTGAAAGCCTCGGCATGGCAGAACATCTCGCTCGACTGGGCGGCAACCGAGATCGATGCCGGCCGCGCCAAATTCGAGCTTTCCGGCTGGCTCGCTGGATTTCACGCCCACCAAGATTCCGCCGTAATCGCCGTGAACTTCTACAAGAAGAATAACGTGCGGGCGTGCGGGGACGCCACGCGTCCGTGTTTTGCCGTCGGACCCGTCACGCGAACCGTCCGTGCGGACGCGACGAAATTCTTCGAACAAGCATGCTGGGGCACTGTCCCGCGCGGCGTCCGCAGCGCGGAAATGCGCATCGAGAGCTACGGCGCTACCGGCCCGTACAATGAAGGGTATGCCGACAACATCGGGTTCACGCTCGCGGATCCGCACCGGGCTCCGCAAAGGCTCGATCACTGCGCAGCCGGTTTGCAAGATTCGGAGGTGCTGAGGAGGATGTCGGTCGCAACGCCGTACGATCGGCGATGCGCAACCGAGGACTTCGCCATCCTCGGCATCTGCTTGGCATTTTGGTTGGGTAGCCTGACCGCGATCGCAATGGGGCGGCTTCCCCGTATCCGGACGTGGCGGCGGGGGTTCTCCCTTCTCGTTGTTGCAGGTGCCGCAATCGTCGGCTTTGCTCTCCCGTTTGCCGTCTTGGGCAGAGTCACAACATCGTTTCAACCTACCGACCTCGGTTGCCCCACGCAGGTACCTGGGGGGCTACTCACCCTCGCATTCCTCATCGTGTCGGCGTTCATCGCATTCCTCGTCGGCGGTCTCGTGCTGCATCGCAAGGCGCTGGTTGAAGACCATCGCAAGGCGCAGGCTGAAGACCATCGCAAGGCGCTGGTTGAAGTCCCTCGCAAGGCGCTGGCTGAAGACCATCCCAAGCCGCTTCTTGCAAAGCAGACGAAGCGGATCGTCCTACTCGCGGACTTCGCCATCACCGGCGCGCTTGTCGGAGTCGTCGTGCTGCTGACGACGGCGCAAACCGAAGACAATTTGAAAGCGCTCACGGCGTCGCTCCTCGTATGCGCGGTCATCATGGTGTATGCGAGGCTCGCCTTCGCCCAGCCGACGCTGCAGCGCATCCCGCTCGCCGTTCGGGTAGGACTTTTTCTCCTTTTTCTCGTCCCAGCGATTCAGCCGCTCGAGACGATCCGGAAATTCGACGAGATACGGACCGAGCGCCTTGCCTTCGAGCAAGATCACGGCTCGTTCGAGATCGTATCGCCGAGTGACCGCTACGACAACATCCTCCTGGAGGCCCCGACGCGACTCGACTATTCGGAGTCCGCGCACGTCACGTTCTTTGCGCGGCATTCCGCAGCGGCCCGTCAGAACGATTGTGTCACGCCCCGTATCGTCGCACCCGGCTTCGACGTGACGAGCGTCGCGGCGGAGCCTGCGCAACGGGCGAGCGAAGTCGTTCGGTGGGAATGGCTGTTGACGCCGAAACAGTCCGGGCGCCAGTACGTCGCGGTGACCGCGTTTTACAGCAAGGAGTGCAAAAAGTACACGGACTCCGTGACGAGCACCGCCCGGTTCGAACCGGTGTTCACCGCGGAAGATTCGATCTGGGTATCCCGAAAATTCTTCGCGTCGGAGAACCTCAGCGGGCTTTCGTCGTCGCTCACCGCCGTCGTCGGGATCGTCACGGTCGCGTTCGGTATCTTCGGGGCCAAGCTGGGAGGCGGCACCGGGAAGTCCGATGGCGACCCTGATGGAAACACACAGAACCGCAACAACGATGAGCCGGAAAAGGAGAAGCCCGCTAAACCCGAGCCCGGCACCCAGGAGGGCGACATCGGCAACGCGGACGACACGACCGACGCAACGTGAGCGTTGCAACATTCCCAAAGGCGGTCTCGCAGGTGAGCAATTCCCTCAGGCGCGACCTGCGGGCAAGACGCGCCCGTCATTCGACCGCCGCTACGTTGCGTCCGGGTGCTGCGCCGGAGGCGCGGATTCGGGCTCGGGTGCTGCGACGATCGCCGGCGGTTTGAGCGCCGTGCGATAACCCGCGTATACCGCGAGCGCGTAAAACAGCACGTCCATGATGCTGAAATTCTCCGTGAGCAAGAGCCACCCGAGCTTCGGGTTGACGAGGACCAGCATCGTCAGGATCCATGATGTTGCGGTGCGCGTTGTCGTGCGGCGCGAACTCGATGATCGTCGTGAGCAGGTTGCCCAGCACGCAGCCGAAGAACGCGACGATCCCCGCGACGAAGCCGTCCGCGCGGTCGCGGCCGCCGCCCAGCGTGCGCATCCCGTAGCCGGCGAGAAAGCCGACGCCCACCGCCATGTAACCGATCTGAAAGTGGGTCGCGGCGGTGATCGCGGCCCAGGCGATCGCGCCGATGAGCGCGCCCGCGAGCGCGCCGAGCGTACCGAGCAACAGCCTTGCCTTCATCGCGGTCGCCTTCGGGGAACGAAGCTCAGCCGTCCTCCTTCGCGAGCAAGCGGCGCACGATTGAAAAAATGCCTCTTCGCCGAGCATCCCTCCGAAACAATACGGAGGTTGCCGCAGTTATAGGGGCATGCGACTGCGGAGTTTCTCCTTGGCGGCGGGTCTTCTCGCGTGCGCGTGCGCGGTGGGCGCGCTGCCGGCCGGCGCGGTCACCGGTCCGGCCGGCTCGTTCGCGGCGGTGCGCACCGAAAAGCCGCCCGCGCTCGACCCGCTGCTGAAGGACCCCGCCTGGGACACCGCCGTCGTCGCGACCGGCATGCAGACCGTCACGACGCAGAAGCCGAGCGCGTACGAGTCGCGCTTCATGCTGCTGTACGACGACACGAACTTGTACGTCGGGATGACGCTCAAGCAAACCGGCGTTGCGGTCACGGCCACGCAAAGTGCGAACGACGTCGGCTTCGGGCTCGACGACTTCGCGGGGATCGGGATCGACCCCAGCGGCAACGGCGGGCAGGTGTACTTCTTCATGACGACGCCGCGCGGCACGCGCTACCAGCAGTCGTCGGAGTCAGCCCGCTTCGCGCCGCCGTGGACCGCGGTCGCGACGAGCACCGGCGACGGCTGGAGTGCGATGCTGGTCATCCCGATCAAGGTGCTGCGGCGGCCGAGCGCTGTCGTGCAGGCGTGGCGCTTCGACTTCATCCGCCGCATCGCTGCGCTCAACGTCAACGAGTCGTGGGCGTACGATGCGACGATGAACGACGCCAATAACGGTTTTCCGCAAGCCGGCGACGCGCGCTTTTGGCCGCAGCTCACCGGCGTGAAGCTCACCGCGACGCAGGCGCGCCGCCCGCCGCGCTTCGAGGTGTACGGCCTTGCGAGCGCGGGCGAAGATCGCCGGCGCTTTCAAGCCGCCGACGGCAGCTTCGTCGTCACGGGCGCGCGCCATGCGGGCGCGGACGTCGTCGTCCCGATCACGGGTACGACGTCGTTCGTCGCCGCGGTCGCACCCGACTTCTCCAACGTCGAGATCGACCAGCAGACCATCGCGCCGCAGGAGTTCCGCCGCGCGCTCAACGAGTACCGGCCGTTCTTCACGCAGGGCGCGAACTTTTTCAACCCCGTCTCGCTCAACGGCATCAACGCGCCACCCCCGGTGATCTTCTACTCGCCGGCGATCGGCCCGTTCGACCGCGGTCTCAAGCTGGAAGGGACGCAGGGATTCCAGTCGTTCGGGGCACTCGAGGCGCAGGGATCCGGCTTCGACGATATGGTGTTCGGCTACAAGCACGCGACGCCCAACCGCGCGTTCGCGTGGTCGCTCGACGGCGTCATGACGCACCACCGCGCGGGCAACGACACGATCGACCAGCGCGAAGGGAACGACTCGACCTGGCAGGCGCAAATCGGCGGCCGCAACAACCGCACCGGCTTCGTGTACGCATTGGACTACGTGCGCGAGCAGGGCACGTTCGTCACCGACAAGCGGCTCGCGTACAAGACGGAAGACTTCATCGACGTCCACCAGCACAACTACGAGGTCTTCACCGGCTACCGCGACTTCGGCCCGCAGTACGCCCCGGTGCTCGGCTTCACGCAGAACGCGGATATCCGCGGCCCGCAGGCGTTCTTCGACCTCAACGGCACGCCCGCGCACGGCATCCTCAAGCGTATCGATGTGTTCATGACGGGCGACCGCTACGTCGACCGCAGCGGCGCGGCACACCAAGCCGACTCGAACTTCAACCTCGACTTGCAGTTCAAGAACGGCCTGCATCTCTCGGGCGGGCCGTACGAGTCCTCGCTGCGCACGTACGACAGCGGTTTGATCGGCTACCCGTTCTACACCGGCGGCGTCACGCGCTCGTACAACCAGAACGGCTTCAACGTCGGCTGGAAGGAGGGTACGCCCGCGCCGTACACCGCCGGCTTCTCCTGGGGCCCGTTCGGCGACTCGTACCTGCAGCAGATGTCGTTCGCCACGTCGCGCACGCTCGGCACGCGCTGGAGCGTCGGCGGCGAGATCGACGGGACGCGCGTTCGACCGTCGTTCGGCGGCCCGGCGAACGGGCAGTGGCTGCGCCGCATCACGGTGGGCGAAACGATCGGTCCGAGCACGAACTTCTCGGTCTCGCTGCGCGGCATCAGCGGGACAGGCGGCTTCGCGCAGCCGGGCGTGAACCTTGCCGCCTCCCTGCACCACCGCTTCAAGAACGACAGCGAGCTGTTCTTCAACTACGGTACGCCCGCCGCGTTCACCACGCTGCAGCGCGTCGTGCTCAAGTACGTGCTGCGCACGGGCGGGGGCTCGGGGACTTAGACGAGCTCCGCCGCGTCGAGCGCGGGCTTTCCTTCGTCGAATCGCTGCAGATCCGGTGGGCGCGGCTTGAAGTGGGTGGCCAGCAGCAGCGCGGCGATGAGCGTGATACCGCCCAGCGCGAGCACGAGCACGATGACGTACGCGTCGGCGATGCCGGCGGCGAGCGCGCTTTTGAGCGATGCGAGCGGCACGGGCGCCGCTGCCGGCCGGCCTGTCACGAAGGCGCGCACGACGTTCTCGCCGAGGTGCGCGCTCAGCGACGCGTCGTGCGCGTGCAGGTACGCTTCCGCGCGCGAGCCGATCGTGTGCTCGACGCCCGGCGCGCTGATGAAGCCGCCGGTCAGCCGAAACAGGTTGAGCAGCGCGATGGCGCGTGCGGCCAGCGCACCTTCGAACGAGAGCACGACCACGAACAGGCCGGGCGACACGCTCAGCCCGGCGCCGAACCCCGCGATCACGCACAACCATCCGACGGTGCTCGCTTCGACCGGCGAGACCGCCCGTGCGCACGCCGCCGCAAGCGCGATGAACGCCAGGCCTGCGACCCCGGTGAGCACGACCCACTTCGTCGTGACGAGGCGCCCGAACACGTAGCCGCTCGCAACCGCCGTCAGAAACTCCGGCCAAAACGCGAAGCCCGCGCCGCGCGGGTCGAGCCCGTCGATGCGCAGGAGCGTAAGCGAGAACGATTGCGCGAGCGCGCTGAACGTCGCGCTGCCGATGACCGTCGCGATCGTGCCCACGAGTGCGAGCGACGTCGCAAGCTTGCGTACGGGGATCAACGGCTCGCGCATGCGCGCTTCGCCGAGGATCAGCGCGATGTAGATCAGGATGCCGGCGGCGGTGGGGCCGATCGCGAGCGGGTACGTCCAGTCGTGGCCGGCGAGCGCGCCGACGCCGGCGTAGATCAGCAGCGAGCCGATCCCCGATGCGAGCAGCGCGAACCAATCGACGGGTGCATCGCCGCCTTTCGGCTCGCGTTCGGCGAGCACGCTGCGCGCGAGTACCAGCGCGGCGATCGCGAGCACGACCTCGGCGGCGAAGATCGAGCGCCACAAACCGGGCGACGCGACGAGCCCACCCACCAGCGGGCCGAGCGTCGCCGCGCCGAACAGCGCGGGGACGAGCACGCTCGCGCTCGCCGGCAGCTTCTTGCTGCCGAAGCCGATCACCAGCGGCGGCAGCACGACGACGAACAGCATGCCGGCGACGAGGCCGTGCAGGACGTGCGCCGCGAGCAGTACTGGGAACGACGGCGCGAGCGCGCTCGCGAGCGAGGTTGCGAGCGACACGCCGAGCAGCCAGAAATACAGCGTCCGGCCGTCGGCGCGCCGGATCATTTCGGCGGCAAGGATGCAGCCGAACGCGAGCGCAGCGTCGCTGAGCAGCGGCAGGCTCGCGGCCACGTCAGGCGCGACGCCCAGGTCCGGCCCGATCACCGCTGCGGCGAGCGCGATCGCGCTCGTGTTGATCAGGCCGGGGAACAGCGTGAGGATGACCAGGACGACGTTCGCCGCGTACGATTTGGCGAGCGCCGGTTCGGACGCCATCGGCGCGTGCTAGGTGGCAACCGGCTGCGCCGGCACGTTGTCGTCGAGCAGCGTGGTGAGCTTTTGGCGCCGCCAGAAGAAGAAGTAGTAGATGAGCTGGAACGTCATGCCGCACGCGAACGCGACCGGGTACGCGATCCATACACCGCGCAAGCCGAGCCGCGGCGCGAGCGCGTACGCGACGGGGACTTCGACGGCCCAGATCGCGATGATCGACAGCAGTGTCGGCCACAGCACGGTCCCGCTCGAGCGCATCAGCCCCGACAGCACGCTCGACGTGCCGAACAGCAAATAGCTCCACAGCGTGATGGCGAGCAGCTCGTGCGCGGTTGCGACCACGGCCGGATCCATGATGAACAGCGACAGGATGCGGTCGTTGAATGCGTACACGAGCCCGATGAACACCGCCCCGATCGCCCAGTTCAGCGCGATGCCGGCGCGCGCGACCTTCGTCAGCCGGTCGAACCGTTTCGCGCCGATCGACTGCGCGCCGAAGATCGACGCCCCGATCCCGATCGAGATCGCCGGGAACTGCACGTACGACACGATCTGGTTCACCGCGCCGTACGCCGCGGTCGCCGACGAGCCGAAGCGGTTGACCAGTGCGATCACCGCGATCTCCGACAGGGACACCATGACGAGCTGCAGCCCCGTCGGCAGCCCGATGCGCAGCAGCGTCGCGACCAGCTTCGGCGCAAGGCTCATGTGGCGCACGATCGACATGTCGAACGCGAGCGGGTTCTTCTCGAGCGCGAGCGCGACCAGCATGAACGCGATGGCGAACACGCTCGAAAGGATGTTCGCGAGGGCGGCGCTGATGATCCCGAACTGCGGCAACCCGATCCAGCCGCGGATCAGCGCGGGCGTGAAGACGACATTGAGCGCGGTGCTGACGAGGAGCGCGAGAAACGGCGTGCGCGAGTCGCCGGTGCCGCGCACGAACGTCGTGTACGCAAGGTAGGTGAACAGCACGGGCAGCCCGAGGAACGTGACGCGCGCGTACGCGAGCGACTGCTCGAACACGTCGGGCGGCGTGCGAATCAGACCGATCAGCTGCGGCGCGAACAGCCAGCCCAGTCCGCCGATGACGACCCCGAGCCCGATGCACAGCGTGAGCGTCGTGCCCGCCACCGCCTTGAGCCGCTCCTCGTCGCGAGCGCCGTACGCCTGCCCGATGAGCACGGTGGCACCGCTCGCGATCCCGATGAAGAACGCAATCATGAAGAAGACGATGGGGAAGAACGCCGACGCCGCCGCGAACGCTTGCACGCCGATCAAGCGGCCGAGGTAGATGCTGTTGAACGTGGCCGAGGCCGACTGAAGGATATTGCTCAGCATCACCGGCACGAGGAAGACCAGCATCGCGCGCCAGATAGGACGGGTATCGTCGAGGGCCAGCCGCCGCTGCTGCATCCCCGACGTTATCGCCGTCCGGGAATCTTGGTCCCGCGTCGTGAAAGAAATCTCGAATCCACGCGGCTGTCTCTCATGAAGGAGTCCTGGTGCTTCACGTTCGCGTCTTTGGAGTGCTCGCAGCGATCGTGGCGGCCGCCACGTGCGGGGTCGCCGGTGCGAGCGCAGCACAAGTCGCGGCGCCGGCTGCTTCGGCCGCACCGGCCGCGTCCGCCGGCTCGCTGAGCGGAACGGTGACTGACGCGAGCGGCGCGCCGCTCGCCGGCGTCACGATCGTGCTCGCGGGGCCGACGCGCGCCACCGGCACGAGCGGTGCCGACGGCACGTACGCGTTCACTGGGCTCGTACCAGGACTGTACTCGATCACCGCGATGAAGACGGGCTACAACGGCGCCAGCCAATCGGACATCGCGGTCGTCACCGGCGCGCCGCAAAATGTCAACGTCACCCTGTCGCAAGCGACGCTCTCGTCGTTGCGCGAGATCGGGCGTGTCAGCGTGAATACAGGCCGCAGCGCCTTCAACGCGTCGCCCGCATCCGTGTCCGTGGTGACGTCTCAAACGTTCCTCGATCAGGCGCAGCCGCAGGTCGCGCGCATCCTCGACCAGATGCCCGGTGTGGTGAGCAGCCTGCCTGGCGGCGTCAACAACGCGTCGCCCGGCGCGATCACGTTTCCCAACATTCGCGGCGCGCTTTCCTTCGAGACGGCGGCGCTCGTCGACGGGCATCCCCTCTCCGTCGGACAGTACGGGGACTACGTGACGACGTTCCTCAACTCGTTCGCACTGCAGTCCGTCGAGCTGATCAAGGGGCCCGGCGCCGCATCGCCCACGATCAGCCGCGCGATCGGCGGCACGGTCAACTTTCGCACGCTCGACCCCAGCGCGAAGCCGCGCGGGACGTTTACGATCGGTGCGGACAGCTTCGGCGGCGTATTCTCGAACTTCGGCTATTCCAACACGGTCGGGCGGCTCGGTTTCCTCTTCGATTACGCGGTGAACGGCACGCCTGGCCCGCTCCACGACCGGCAATTCAAGATGACGCTCGATCCGGGGACGTACTATGTCACCGACTCGCGCGGAAACCGCGTGGACCTTCCCACGGACGTCAACACGACGACGACCCCGCCCGGTCAGTACAACCGGCGTCTCGAGGCATCGTCCACCGTCCTGTTCTGCTGCACGGCGCTCAACACGACGTTCACGAACAAGAACGAGCTCGTCAAGCTCCGTTACGCGCTGTCAGGGACGACCACGCTGACGGCGAGCTTCCTGGGGAGCCAGACGTATGCCGACCAGAACGGGAACAACGGGAACCGCACGACGACGACGTTCACACCCGGTGCCGCATATGCAGGCTCGCTCCCTGCGGGCTCCCAGTTCATCGTCGACCCGGACAACTTTGGATTGCCCGCGTGGGAGATCAACAACGAGCCGATCTTCCAGGCTGAGCTGCGCACGTCGCTCAAGAACGACAACATCCTCGCGCGGTTCTACACCGCGTCGATCAGTCGTCTGCAGTATGGTTCCAACCACGATCCGAACGCCTCGTCGTCGTTCCGCGCCCGCGTGTACGGGGGCGGCGGCGCGGACGGAACGCCCGCGTTCAACGGATTGGACCCGTATGGTAACCCGTACACCATCACGGTACCCGGACCGAACGACCCGGTGTTGCTGGCATCGCGGCGATCCGAACAACCCGAATCCGCCGAACGGCGGCAACCTCGGCGGCGGGAACAACTACTACGACTCCGCCGAAGAAGACAAGCTCGTCGGCTCGTCGCTCGAGTACGATCACTTCATCGGCAACACCGGCAACGTCGTATCGTTCTCGTATGATACGAATCATGCCAGCACGCACTCGTATCAGTTCGGCGTCCCGGTGGACGCGGTGGCGGCCGGTTCGACGCAAGACACGACGACGTTCTTGCTGCGCGGCATCTTTCAGTTCCACAAGCTCAACGTCACGGCGAGCAATTACCTCACGGAGTTTCGTTCGCACTACGGGGTCTACGACTCCACCCCCGCGACGCCGGTGCTCTCGTTTCAGAACCAAGACCTGTGGCACTACGACGGCCGGCTCGGGCTCGTCTACCGGCCAGACCCGGATGCGAGCATCCGCTTCTCGATGGGGTCCGCCGTCGCGCCGCCATATCTCGGCGCGCTCGTCGCGAACACGTTCGCGCCAAAGAAGTGCGGCGGATTCTTCACGCCATGTCCCACCGGTGGAACGGTCGCCGTGAGCCAGGTGGCAAATCCAGGGCTTGCGGCCGAGACGTCGTTCGGCTACGACCTCGGCGGCGATCTGCGGCTTCCGGACCGGCTCACGGTGATCACCGCGGACGTCTACCTGACGAACTTGCACAATCAATTCGTCCGCAGCACGAACGTCAACGGCACCGCGGTCGTCCCGGATCCGTCGACGCCGGGCGCGACGCTCGGCCCGTTCCCGCTCTATACGACGACGTACAACAACGTCTCCAACGCGCGTTATGAAGGCATCGAGCTGGGCATCCGCCGCGATCCGCCGGCGGGTTTCGGCTACCTCGCGCAGGGTGCGGTGCTTCGTGGCTTCCCCTACAACCTATCGCAAGAGTTTTTCAGCGGGTCCGGCGGCCCCAACACCACAAACCTAGGCGTGGTGCCGAACATCAACTTCGGCTCGCACAACACCGTGTCGAACCAAGCGATTCCGTACTCGCAAGCCTACGGCGAGATCCACTACCGCACGCCGCGCGGCGCGTATGTGTCGTTCGGCGAAACGTATTACGGCACGAACAACTCGTTGAACGTGCCGGCGTTTTGGGTCGCGAACGCGACGGGCCGCGTGCCGCTGGGCAAGATCGGCGCGCTGCAGATCAGCGTGGACAACCTGTTCAACATCCTCGGCGATCCGATCACCAACGAGTACGTCGGCAACCGCCAACCGTTCGTCAACGGCAAGTACTACGCCAGCAACGCGAACGTGATCGGACCGCGCAACGTGCGCATCGAGTTCACCAAGAGCTTCGGCTCGCGCTGAGGCCCGTTCCGCCCGGGGAGCACGGCCCCGGGCGGAGAACATCCCACGAGCGCGGCGGGCGATTAGCTCAGCGGGAGAGCGGCTCCTTTACACGGAGATGGTCGGCGGTTCGAATCCGTCATCGCCCACGTTCGCGCTGCTTTATCACGTTAACCCCTCGTTTAGGGTGACTTGGCTGGCCGCGGAGCAATTAGGATGATTTGGGCGCGAAGCCGTGCGGCGAGAGGCAGTCGCTTTCAGGACATCCGATCTGCGAGCGCGGTCGTCCGGCTAGCAAATCGCGAAATCACGATAACTGACGCCCGCTCGACACGAGATTCGCGCCACCAAGGGATGATCTCTCAGGCAAGGCGCGAGACGCCGCACCCGTCGCGAGATGGGGCAGCGCCTTGATGCGTCTGGGTTGCTTCGTTCAGGCTGCCATCTGGTTGTAGTAGGACATGATGTCCATGATCTGTCCGTTTTGCGAGAGCAGCTTGTACGTCGGTCGATGACATCCCGAGCTGAATCTGCGCGGTGTTGACCTGCAGTGTCAGCGTGAGAACAGCGGCCTGGCCGAAGGCCCCGTCCGAGGCGCTCGTAGCGCCAGTGATATCGTTCGCCACCGCGCCGAAGTTGGCAGAACTCGTATCGGAAATCGCCTGCTGGATCTCAGAGATTCGCAGCGCTGACCTCGTTTCGAGCGTTTGCCATTCGCTGAGAATCGCCTGAAGCGCGTTCTCAATTCGCGCCGTCTGAGCTCGAGCCTTGAGGGAAAAGGTTTAGCCCGCTCCTACTCGCAATGAGGAGCCTACGCCGGATCTGCATGGGCGGGGAGTGGGTGTCGAGTTGAGAGTGGTTTATCGCAGCGCGGCCTTTATGGTCGCAGCAAGTTTGACGTTTGCCGGGGTGAGTGTCCCTTCCAACGCCGTGGCGAGGGTGAATCCACGGTTACCCGTGACGGCGGCACCGCCGCCCCGGGCCATCGTGCAGCCCTTGCACCAGCCGCCGCAACGCGTCCCCGTGCCGCAAGTGGTACCGCGCGCTCGGCCGGCATTGCCGCCCGCGGGGGCGGTTCATCCCGTGGTCAGCCGCGACATCCGCGACATCCGCACCCTGCATGGCGCTCCGGGTCGGGGTCCGCACATGCTTCGACCGTTGGAGATTGATCGCGTCTTGATCGCCGCCGCGCACGAGCGTGCAACGCGGACGATCTCGCAGAGTTCGCCGATGCTCCAGCCGTCGGCACCATTCGTCCAGCCGTCCGCACCCCGTGCTGTCGCGCCGGGTGGCATGCGATCGGGCGCGGCGCCGAAGTCCGCTACCCGCACGACGCAAAGCGTGCAATCAGGCGCGGGGACCGGGATTAACCCCTGGTGGCGCTATAAGGAAGAAAAAGCCGCGGAAGGCGGCCATGTGATGGTCAACGCTCGGTACCGGAAATCTGGTGTTGCAAGAAAACGACATGGCGGTGCCGCATAAGGGCGTTCCGCTTGCACTCCGGCGAACGTACAACTCGCAGAGCGAGCACGACATGGCCGGCAGCGACGGAACCCCGCCTAGCATGTACGGCAACGGCTGGACGAGTTCGTTCGACGCACATCTCTCCGGCAGTTCCACCGGCACAATCAGAGTGTGGGACGCGGACGGCGCACGGTACGACTACACCTTGGCGGCCGACGGGCACACGCGCATCGCGCCGCCCGGGCAGTACGCCACGCTGGTTTCCGACGGCGGCTGCGGTTTTCTGTGGACACAGAAGTCGGGAGTGACGTACTATTTTTGGACTCCCGACGGGCTCGGGTCGTGCGTTAGCTCGTGGAATGCAAGCTACGGCGCATATGCGGGCCGCCTCTACCAGATCATCGGGCGCAATCGCAACACGTCCATCACGTTCTACTACAGCTGGGACGGTGGCAACAGCGCTGCCGGCGGCAAGATTTGGCAAGTACAAGCGCAGACCGAGTCGGGCATGACGGCGACCTTGTCGTTCGCCGACGTGTCGGGGCACCGTTTGCTTCAGCAAATCCTCTATCCTGACAATGTCACGACCGTGACGTACGGCTACGACGCGGCGGGAGACCTCACGTCCGTCAGCGAGCCGGCCTATGACGCGGCCGGCGACCGTGCAGTCCATGGGTTCGGATATCAAGCGCTCGGGGCCGGTATGATCATGTACTACGTGACGAGCCCGCGCTGGACCGGAACCGACGGCGGCTACACGTTGTTCGGATTCGCGGGCGCGAGCCCGGCATCATCAACGGTGAGCACCATCGGACGCGTCGGAATCGTGAACCCGGCGGTGCCGGACGGCACTGGTGCTGGTTTCCTGCAAGCCGGCAACGCGACGGGCGTCGTGCAGTACCTTTCCGAGTGGTACGGAACTGGCGGCGTGAACCCATGGTTTCACGACTCCGACGGGCACTCGACCAATTGGGTCGTCGATTCGGTCGGTCGGCCGACGCAGACCCAAGAATGCACGGCGATGTCCGGCTGGACCTGCACGGGCACGTGGCTCGTCAGCAACGAGGCGTGGGACTCGGTCAACAACCTCGCGACGGAGATCGACCCGCGCGGGAACCGGGCTGACTATTTGTACGATCCTGCGGGTAACACGATCGCGGTCGGCGCGCCGTTGAACGCGACGTCGCAGGGCACGTTCAGACCGACCAAAATCTTTGATTATGACACCAACAACAACCTCGTAGCTTACTGCGACGAGACCGAGGCTCACGCGGCAGGTGCGGACTGGGTCGGTCCTTACCCCACGGTGATGGCGAACGACTCTTTATGCCGAACCTACGGCGGCGCGACGCATTGGACTGAGACGTTCGTCTATCCGAGCTATGAGCCGTATGGCGAGCTGGCGTCAATGACGACGCCCTTGGGGTATACGCGAACATATTCGTATGCCGCAGGACAACAGGCCGGCAACGACTACGGCCTCCCGACGTCGATCGTAGGGGCGACGTTCACCCAAGCCGACGGTACGTCGGTCACGCCGGCGCAAACGTTCTGGTACGATGCGGCGGGAAACATACGCTGCTCCAGCGACGGACAGGGGACCTCGGTGATGTCGTACGATGCGTTAGGTCGCGCTACGAGCGTTGCCGACCCCGACGATTCTTCCGCCAACGGCTCGTCGCTGTGCGGCAAGAGCACCGGACAGCCGGGATGGAACACGCAGTCGACCAGCACGTACTTCCCCAACGGCGCGCCACAGTCGTCGCAGACGCCCGCCGAACGCGCGGCGGGGGTCGCGACCACGTTCACTTACGATGCCGACGGAAACCCGACGACCGAGACGAGCCACCTCGGCTGCGCGAGCGGCAGCGCGTGCACCGCAGGCATCACGACGAAGTGGTACGACGGCGCGGATCGGCTCATCGAAGTCGGCTTGCCGCACGCCCCTTCTGATTACTACGCATCACCATGGCCCACGCGCTATTTTTATGATCTCAGTGGGGGCGGTTCGGTGTCGTTCGGCGGGACGGCGTTCCGCGCATACGGAAATCTGTTCAAGACGCAGGAATGGGTACCGGCGACAGGGGCGAGCTCGCCCGCGTGGCAAGACCTGCGCGGTTCCGGTTTTGATGGCCTCAGCCGGGCCGTCGCAAAGTACGGCTTCTCCCCCAGCTCGAACTCCACCGTGCGGACCACGACGATGGTATTCGACGCGACGACGGCGACGTCCGGACTCTTGAGCTCGATGACGGACCCGCTCAGCGAAACGACGACGTATGGTTACGACGCGGCGGGTAAGACGGTTTCCGTGCAGTTCACCGGCGACGGTGGCATCACGCCGAACAAATCGTTCGCCTACGATGCCGCCGGACGCCAGACGAATGAATACGGCGCGGTGTTCGGGACGAAGACGATCCGGTACGATGCTGACGGCCGCGCCGTCGAAGTGGACGAACCGACCACCGGCAGCGTGACATCGCCGGCTCGGCTGACCTACGACTACTATCCAAATGGTCAGAAGAAGGACGTCAACGTGGCCTCGAACGCCCTCAATGCGAGCCCATTGATGTCCTACGATTATCGCGCGGACGGGCAGCGAACGAAAGTACACATCGGATTCGGGCAGCAGCAAGGCGACTTTCTCTGGACGTTCACCGACGGCGGGCGAGCTCTGTCGCAATCGGATCCCTATACGGGGACGCAGATGCCGAACACGCAGGCTCCGGTCGGCGCAGGAATGACCTATCCGACGACTGCGCGCTCGTACGATGCGTTCGGCCAAATAACAAGTCTCCGGCTGCCCGAAACATTTGCCTATACGTTCTCCCACGACTACGAGGGTGAAATCGCCGGTTGGACCGCACCGTACAAGACCGGCACGGCGACGATGGCGTTGACGAACAACCTCCGCGGGGAGAACGTACAAGAGTTTCTGTCCAGCGGTTCGGCGTACACGACCTCGCGGTCGAGTTTTGCGAACGGGGATTCCGTACGATTGCGACCGTTCGTTAAATTCGGCGGGCAGCAAACCAATACGCTGGACCCGACGAATGCCGTCGTCTCGGCGACGAGTAGAGAAGTATTCGCCGTCAGCCCAGACATGGGCAGAATCGACTGCGGTCCTCTGACGACGTCGAACGACTACGACTTTGCGTCGCGCAAGGTTTCGACATCGGACTCGGAATCCAACTGGTCGAGCGATCCAAGTTGCTCCGACATCCGCGATCCGGGACCTAACGCGACACCGCTTTACTCTTACGACGCGGAAAACCACACCACCGTGATCCAGACGACGGGCGCCATTATCAACTGGGACCCCGCGGGGCACCCCTACAAGATCGGATCGAGCTTGCACAACGACCGAAGCGGCATCCTCTTCACGACGGACGCAGCCGGAACGCTCACGCAAGTCAAGATAGAAACACTAGCAGACATCGATAGCTCCGGCCACATGGTCGTGCTCGACCGCGACGGCAGCGGTCAGCGGATGAGTGAACACGACAATGTCAGCTACGGGTCGATAGGGCTTGGTTCATCGGTCAATCCGACGATCTATAACCCAACGATTCCGTTCGTGTTCCCCGGCTCGACGAACGCGGATCAGTGCACCTCCGGGAATTGTACGCGCGCCGCAAACCTCGAATACAATCACTCGGATGGGTTTACCTACGCGGGACTCACGTTCCAGGGAACCCGCGCGGCCGATACTTCGTCCGGTCAATGGACGACCCCGGACGCGGTCACCGGTGCAGCGGATGATCCAATGAGCCAAAAAGCGTTCGCGTTGGACCGCAACAACGCTCATGAGTACGTTGACCCGACCGGCTTTACACCCAACCAGTTCGCGCAATGTGAGTGCAGCGGCGGTTATGGGTATCAGACACTTGCAGCAGCGAAGGCGCAAGCGAAGAGCCAGCGAAATCCATTGCCGCAAGACCTCAAGTACCGGGATGAGATATTCAAGGCGGCGCAAGCCCACAACATCGATCCATTCCTGCTCGCTGCCATTGCAGCACAAGAAAGCGGCGGACCCGATGTCAATAGCGGAAATGCGGGCAAAGCCGGCGGCGGACTGTTCCAAATCGACCCCGTGACATGGAAAGACCTGTTGGCCGCACATAACGGCGGAAAGACTGCCGCCGACAACGCCGAAGTGGCAGCAATCATCATGGCCGACAATTTAAGTGTTTCTCACGGCGACGTAGACGGCGCGCTGCGACGATGGAACAGCGGAGACTTGAACGGCGTGACGACCGTAACGCGGGGTTGGATGGACGGGATACACCGGTATTATCCAGAGTCGGTCCACCTCCACGAGCACATGCTACAGAAAATGCTGGGCGGAACATGAGGTTTATAGCCGCATTGATCGCCATCGCCGTCGTCGTCGCGCCGACATCGGCGGCGATCCGCGGACCGGGTTCGGATGATGGTCGTTACCGTCCCGAAGTTCATGGAAAGCCCACCGGTACGATCGTCGGGACGCTAATCGATTACGGCCAAGGGATGGCTTCGGGCGTCGTCAGCATCCGCACGAGCAGGGGCAACGTCAAGCTCTATACGGCGGCAACGCCGTTCACGATCGACGGTCAACGAATAGCGTGCCCGAGCCCGCCGCGCCCGCCTTCGTACCGGCGGGATCCGCAAGTGTGCTTCCACTGGCCTTCCGGTGTCAAGGTCGGCGTTACGCGCGTTAGTGCCCGGTACTGGGTAGGCAGCCGATATGGACGACGGACGCTCATTACGCCCGGTTTGTCAGTCCTACGATAGGCAACGAAAGCGCCGGCCCGGCTCGAGCCGCGCGCCCGAGCCGAACGCGAAGGAAGGCACGGATCGCTCCCAACGAAGCCGGGCGTTCCTCTCGGAGGAGGTCCTATGCGCAGAATCATGGCGGCGTTGGCGTTTTCTGGCCGCTGGGCGGCATGCGGATGATCGATCCCTATGATCTGATCCATGGCAGCTTGTGGAATTCCGACCGTTGACGCCGAACGAGCCGACATGCGGAAGTCCCGCTTCACGAGACCCAGATCGTCGCGATCCTCAAAGACTAGATGCCGGCGTCCCGACGGCCGAGCTTGCACGGCGCCACGGCGCTCACCCCAACACCCTCCATACGTGGTACGGCAGCATCGAGTCCAGCGATATCTCGGCTCAAGCAGCTCAGGAGCATTGAGTTTCACCTTTCCCTGGGACGTCCGGTCCGGATGCGGACTCCGCCGACGTCGGCAAACGCGGCTGTCACGTCGCTTTCGCGGCGATCGGCCGCCGAAGTTCCACCGATGGACGGCCGTTTGATTCGGGGGCGCATCCGCTCGGGTCAGGTTGATTCGCCGAATTGGATGGAGGGTTCGCGTGAATTGACCGCTTGTGATAGACCTCGTGCGCGCTCGCTTTCTTATGCCTGAGCTGCCGGATATCGCCGCATACATCAGCGCGCTCGAGCCGCGCATCGTGGGCCGGCCGCTCCAGGCGGTGCGGTTGGCGAATCCCTTTCTGCTGCGCACCGCGGACCCGCCGATCGCGAATGCGCAAGGCCGCGCCGTGCGCGAGCTTCGGCGTATCGGCAAGCGCATCGCGATCGGGCTCGACGACGATCTTTGGCTCGTCCTTCACTTGATGATCGCGGGCCGGCTGCATTGGCGTCCGCCGGGCGCCAAGCTCGCAGGCCGCAACGCGCTCGCGGCATTCGACTTTCCCGACGGCTCGCTCGTGCTCACCGAAGCCGGCTCCAAACGGCGCGCATCGCTGCATGTGGTTCTCGGCGAAGCGAGCCTGCTCGCGCTCGACCCGGGCGGGATCGACGTGTTCGCCGGCGATCTCGACGCGTTCCGCACGGCGCTCACCGCGGAGAACCGCACGCTCAAGCGCGCGTTGACCGATCCGCGCATCGTCAGCGGCATCGGCAACGCCTATTCCGACGAAATCTTGCACGCGGCGCAGCTCTCGCCCATCAAGCTGACGCACGCGCTGGCGCCGCAGGAATGGCAACGGCTGTTCGCCGCGACGCGCGAGACGCTCCAGCTATGGATCGACCGGCTGCGAGACGAAGCGCAAACCGCGTTTCCCGAAAAGGTCACGGCGTTTCGCAAGGACATGGCCGTGCACGGCCGTTATGGCGAGCCGTGCCCGCGCTGCGGCCGGCCCATCCAGCGCATTCGCTTCGCGGACAACGAGACCAACTATTGCGCCGCATGCCAAACCGGCGGGAAGGTGCTGGCGGACCGCAGCCTGTCGCGGTTGCTGGGCTCGGACTGGCCGAAAACGCTCGACGAGCTGGAAGCGCTCAAACGCCGCTAGCAAGCGGAAAGCCGACGTAGTTTTCGGCGAGCGACTGCGACGCCGCGTGCGAGGTCGTGACGTAGTCGAGCTCGGCGAGCTGGAGGCGCTCGCCGAAGGCGTCCGTGTCCGGCGCGCGGTGAAGCATGGACGTCATCCACCACGAGAATCGCTCGGCGCGCCACACGCGCTCGAGACAGCGCGCGCTGTAGCTGTCGAGTGCAGCGGTCCCTTCTCCGCGATAGAATGACGCGAGCGCATCGGCGAGTACGGCCACGTCGGCGATCGCGAGGTTCATGCCCTTGGCACCGGTCGGCGGGACGATGTGCGCGGCGTCGCCCGCGAGGAAAAGGCGGCGATATTGCATCGGCTCGACCACGAAGCTGCGCATCGCGGTGACCCCCTTCTGCAGGATCGCGCCTTCGACGAGGTGCGGCGCGTCGTCGCCTTCAAGGCGGCGCTGCAGCTCGTCCCAGATGCGCGCGTCGGGCCAGCGCGCGAGATCTTCGTCCGGCGCGCACTGCAAGTACATACGCTGAACCGCCGGCGAGCGCTGGCTGAACAGCGCGAAGCCGCGCGCGTGGTGGGTGTAGATCAGCTCGTGCGCGACCGGCGGCGACTCGGAGAGGATGCCAAGCCATGCGAACGGGTACACGCGCTCGAAGGCCGAGAGCACGCCGGGCGGGATCGCGTCGCGCGCGATGCCGTGGAAGCCGTCGCAGCCGGCGACGACGTCGCACGCGATCTCGTGCGGCGTGCCGTTCGCGTCGCGGTAGCGAATGGTCGGCCGGTCCGTCTCCACATCGCCGATCGCGACATCGCCGACCTCGAACTGCAGCGGTGCGTTGGCCGCGTGGTGCGCGGCGATGAGGTCCTTGACGACTTCGTGCTGGCCGTAGACGGTGATCGTCTTGCCGGTAAGCGCGGGGAAGTCGATGTGGCGGCTGCGCCCGCCGAAGCGCAGGTAAATGCCGCCGTGCACGAGGCCTTCGCGGTGCATGCGCGCGCCGATCCCGTTCGCATCGAGCAGCTCGACGGTGCCGTGCTCGAGTACGCCGGCCCGGATGCGCTGTTCGCAGTACTCGCGGCTGCGCATCTCCAGCACGACCGACTCGATGCCGTGACGGCGCAGCAGCAGCGCCAGCACGAGACCCGCCGGACCGGCACCGATGATCCCGACCTGCGTCCGCGTACCGCGAGCTTCTGCCATCGGCGCGGTCTTACGTCCACGTGCCGCGGAGTCTTTCCAAGTTGCCGCCGGGCGGCGACCGGACGTTTTGAGACGCTTCTGAGACGGTTCGAGCCTATTCTGGCAGCGGGGTGCCTCATATCACGCCAGCTTAGGGAGTCCACCATGGCCACAGCCGTCCGTTCGTACATCGACTGCCGCGAGTTTCCGAGCGATAGCAACTGTTCGCTGAAAATCTCCGGAACCACCGACGAGGTGTTGGAAGCCGCGTCGCAGCACGCCGTCGCCAGCCACGGCCACCAGGCCTCTCCCGAACTGCGCGAGCAGCTCCGGTCCGCGTTGCGCGAGGAGCGCGCATGACGACCGCGGCGACCGAGACGGCGACCCCCACCACGATCCCCGCGCCGTTCGATGAGGCCAAAATGCACGCGTTCGTCGGCAAGATGGTCGGCGAGGTCGGGGCGGCGCTGACGGGCGCACTCGTCGTCGTCGGCGACCGGCTCGGGCTCTACCGTGCGCTCGCGGAGCACGGACGGCAGACCTCCGAACAGCTCGCGAAGAACACCGGCACGCACGAGCGCTACGTGCGCGAGTGGCTCGCGAACCAAGCCGCGAGCGGTTACCTCGAGTACGATCCCGCCACGCAGCAGTTCACGCTGCCGGCCGAGCACCAGCCGGTGCTCGCGGATGAAACCAGCCCCGTGCTGCTGTGCGGGCTTTACCAGATCGCGCAGACGCTGTACGCCGACGAGCCGCAGATCAGCGAAGCATTCAAAACGGGCCGCGGCTTCGGCTGGCACGAGCACGATCAGCGGCTGTTCGGCGCAACCGAACGGTTCTTCCGGCCGGGCTACAACGCGCACTTGGTGCCGGAGTGGATCCCCGCGCTCGACGGCGTCGCGGCGAAGCTCACAGCCGGTGCGTCCGTCGCCGACGTCGGCTGCGGCCTCGGTACGTCGACGATCGTGATGGCGCAGGCGTTTCCGAAGTCGCAGTTCGTCGGCTTCGACTACCACGACGGTTCGATTGCCGCGGCGCGCAGTGCCGCGGAAAAAGCAGGCGTGAGCGACCGCGTGCGGTTCGAGGTCGCGTCGGCGCAGACGTTCCCCGGCAAGAACTACGACTTCATCGCGTGCTTCGATTGCGTGCACGACATGGGCGATCCGGTCGGCGCCGCGACGCACATGCGCGAATCGCTCGCACCGGACGGCACGTTCATGATGGTCGAGCCGTTCGCCAACGACGCGCTCGAGGACAACCTCAACCCGGTCGGCCGCGTGTTCTACGCCGCGTCCACGATCCTGTGCACGCCCGCGGGGCTGTCCCAAGAGCCGGGCCTCGCGCTCGGCGCGCAAGCCGGCGAGGCGCGCATGCGCGCGATCTTCACCGAGGCCGGGTTCACGCGGTTCCGCCGCGCAACCGCGACGCCGTTCAACCTGGTGTACGAGGCGCGGCCCTAGCCTACCGCCCAAGGCACGGCCGCGAGCGCGTCCGCGACCGCCCGGTTGAACGGAAGCGCCAGATACGCTGCCCGCGTGGCCGCATCGTCGATGACGGCCGCGCGGGCCTGCATCACCGAGTGCGCTTGGCGTATGAGTTTGCGCGCAGCCTCGGCACGGTCGCTCGCGAGCGCGACTTGCGCCGCGGTCCACAGCCATTCCGTGGGCTGCGGCGCGAGCTTGGGATTCGCGTCGTAGAGCGCGAGCAGCTCGTCGGACGCGCGGCGCGCGCCGTCTACGTCGCCCGCATGCAGCGTCGCGAGCGCAAGCGCGCAGAGGTTGTCGCCCAAGCGCGGGGTGGCGCCCGCGGGACGGCGCAGCTCGACCGCCGGCTGGAGATGCGCAACCGCCGCCGCGTAGTCGCCGAGCGCGCATTCCGCTGCGCCCAGCGTGCCGAGCGCCGCCGACTCGAGGTGCTGCGACTTGATGTCGCGCGCGGTCGCGACCGCCACCTCCGCGCTCGTCTTCGCCTCGCTCAGCTCACCGCGCAGCCGGTAACAGTAGCTCGCGTCGATCCGCTCGACGCACGCGACGAACGGAAACCCGATCTCGCCTGCGATCTCGCGGGCGCGCGCGTAGAACTCGAGCGCGCGGTCGAGTAGCCCCAGCTCGGTGTGGAAGAGCCCCAGGTCGACGAAGATGCTGGCCAGCCCGACGCGGTGGCCGATGCGCTCGTAAAGCTCGAGCGCGCGCAGGTAGTACGACTCCGCGTCGCTCACGCGGAACGTGTACACCAAGCCGTTCGCGATCGTGTGCAGTGCAAACGCCTCGCCCTCGCGATCGCCGATCGCGCGGCTCACGTCGTGCGCTTCGGTCGCGAAGCGCGACATGGCGGCGTAGTCTTGCTGCGCCAGCGCCGCGCGCGAAAAGGCGATGAGCGTTCGCGCCAGCGCGCCCTCATCGCCGCCCGCATCGACGGCCGCCCGCAGGTCGTCGAGCGCGCGATACGCTTCGTCCAGCCGGCCTTCGTAGATGTACGTGTCGGCGAAGGCCAGGCGCGCGTTCGCGTGCGCACCGCGGTCGCCCGTGCGCTCGGTGAGCGCGATGAGCTCGCCGAACGCGTCGCGCGCCGCCCCGAAGTCGTTGATCGCGCGCCGGTAGCGCGCCTCACCTTCGAGCGATGCGGCGTGCCAGCGCACCACGCCGGAGCGCCGCGCGCGCCGGCGCAGCAATGCCAGCAGCACGCGCTCGCGGCGCCGGTCGCCCGTCACGTTCGCCAGCGCGACGCGCCGCTCGAGCACGGCACACGCGGCGTCCTCGTCGTCGATGGAGCGCGCGAGCCGCGTCAGCTCGGCTGCGAGCTCTGCCTGCAGCGCGCGGTCGCCGTCCGCGGCGGCGATCTGCTCGCGCAGCAGCAGCGCGTCGAAGCGGATGCGGCGCGACGTGCTCAGCTCCAGCACGCGGACGAGCGCGCGCGCCGCGTCTTCGTTGCCGTATACGCCCAGCGCGCGGCGCGCGGCGGCGAGGTAGCGTTCTGCGGCGAGCTCCGGCTCACCGCCGCGGTCCCAGTGCAGCGCGAGCTCGGCGGCGACGTCGTCACCGCGCTCGGCGTACAGCTCCGCCATCACGTGCGCGATGCGGCGGTGGCGCCGCGCGCGCGCCGCCGGCGCGACGCGCTCGTACACCAGCGCCTGGATGAGGTGGTGACTGAACGCGAAGTCGAAACCGTTGCTCGCCGGCTGCTCGGCGACGATGCGGCGATCGGTGAGCTCGCCGAGCGCGTCGAGCACCGCCGCTTCGAGCCAGCCCGTCGTCTCGCGCAGCAGCTCGACGTCGAAGCCGCGCCCGATCACCGCGCCCACCTCGGCGACCACCGTCGCGCGCTCGCTTAGGCGCGCGAGCCGCGCGGCGAGCACGTCGCGGACGGCCGGCGGCACGCGCTCGCTGAACGCCGCGGCCGGCGGTTCGCCGCTGCCGGCGCGCAGCCGGCCCGTCTCGTCCAGATCGCGCAGCGTCTCTTCGAGGAAGAAAGGGTTGCCGTCGCTGCGCTCGTGCAGCTCGCGGGCGAGCGCCGCGGGGTCGTCTGCGCCGCCCAGCGCGCGCACCAGCTCTTCGACGTGCTCGCGGCCGAGGCGCGACAGCGCGACGTGCGACAGGCTCGCGTCGCGTTCGAGCCGCCGCCGCATCGCGCGCAACTGATGGCTGCGGCCGAGCTCGTCCTCGCGGTACGTTGCGACGAGCAGCAGGCGGCTGCGGAACGCGCCGCGGGCGAGGTGTTCGAGGAGATCCAGGGTCGCGGCGCCGGCCCAGTGCACGTCTTCGACGACGAGCACCACGGGCCGCCGCATCGCGATCGCCTCCCACACGCTGCTGCACGCCTCGAACAGCCGGATACGCTCGCGCGCGGGATCGACCGCGGGCAGCGGCGGCAGATCGCGCACGTGCTCGGCGAGCGACGGCGCGAGCGCGGCGAGCGCGCTCAGCCACACGGGTTCCACGCGCACCGTCGCGGCGAGCGGCGCGACGACGCGCAACAGCGCCACGAACGGCTGGTACGGTATCGTTTCCGGCAGCGTCGTTCCCGCGCTATACACTTGCGCGCCGTGCGCCTCGCACTGCGCGGCGAACTCGCGCACGAGCCGTGTCTTGCCGATGCCCGCCTCGCCGCCGACGAGCACGAGCGCGCCGCGTCCGGCGACCGCCGCGTCCCAGCGCTCGCGCAGTGTTCCCAACTCCATGGCGCGGCCGACGAACGGCAACGACGTGAACGTCATGCGCCGCGCGCCATCGTCCGCCACGTCGGCACGCGGCGCCGCCGGCGCATCGGGCGCGGGCGCCGCGTCGTCCGCAATCGCTGCGTACACCGCGCGCGTCTCCGCCATCGGGTCGGTGCCGAGCTCGTCACGCAGCACGTGCGCGAAACGCTCGTACTCCTGCAGCGCGCCTGCACGGTCGCCGGCTTCGTGGCGCAGCCGAATCAGCGTGCGCAGGACGTCTTCGCGCCACGGGTCGTCCGCGAGCAGCCGCTGCGCGGCGACGATCGCGGGCGCGTAGTCGCGCGCCGCGCGCAAGTTGGCGACAAGCGCGTCGAGCGCGCCCCGATACAGCGTCTTCAACCGCTCGCGTTCGGGCTGGAGCCACTCCTCGTCGACGTCGGCGAGGAGGTCGCCGCCGTACAGGGCGACCGCATCCGGCAAGCGCGTCGGGGGCGCGACCAGCCGTTCGAACTCGTCGACGTCGAGCCACGCGTCCGCGGCTGGATTCCAGCGCAGCTGGCCCGCCGATGCGAGCACCCACGGCCGGCCCTCGGCCGCCGGCGGCAGCAGCGCGTGGAGGTAGTTCAGATGCCGCCGGAGATTCGCGCGCGCCTCGTCTTCGGCATCGTCGGGCCACAGTGCGTTCGCGACCGTGCGCCGCGCCACGGGCGCGCCGCGGTGCACGAGCAAATACCCCAGCAGCGGGACGACCTTCGGCCGGCCGCCGGCGGAGAGCGCGACCTCGTCGAGCGACAACCGCGGCCGCCCGAAGAGCTGGATCCGCAGCATGTCAACGGATTGCGCCGCTGCGCGGACCTTCCCTGGCGCGGGGATGGAAGCGCAGCGCACGGCCGAAACGACCGCAGCGTGACCGAAGCGATCGTCGTCGAGCAGCTGGTGAAGCGGTACGGCGCGCTCACCGCCGTCGACGACCTCAGCTTCGCCGTGTCGCAAGGCACGATCTTCGGGCTGCTGGGCCGCAACGGTGCGGGCAAGACGACGACGCTGGAGTGCTGCATCGGCCTCGGCAAGCCGACGTCCGGCGCGGTTCGCGTGCTCGGCCTCGATCCGACGCGCCCACGCGAGCTCACGCGGCTGCGGCCGCGGATCGGCGTGCAGCTGCAAGCCACGTCGCTGCCGGAAAAGGCGAACGCGCGCGAAGTGCTCGAGCTGTACGCCGCCTATTACGCGATCGCGCCGCGTGTGGCAGAGATGGCGTCGCGCGTGGGCCTCGACGACAAGCTCGACCGCCAGATCGCGCAGATGTCCGGCGGCGAGCAGCAGCGCCTCGCGCTGGCGCTCGCGCTGCAGCACGAGCCCGACGTGCTGTTCCTCGACGAGCCGACCGCGGGCATGGATGCGTTCGGGCGGCGCATCTTGTGGACGGAAGCGGAACGGCTGCGCGCCGCCGGCAAGACGATCGTGCTCACGACGCACTACATCGAGGAAGCCGAGCGGCTGTGCGACCGCATCTGCATCATTCAGCGCGGCGCGATCGTCGCGGACGGCACACCCGCGGATCTCGTCGCGCGCTCCGGCGGCGACGCGTCGGTGACCATCGCGGCGGACGGCTTCACGCCCGGACCGAACCTGCAGTCGCTGGGCACGTGGACGAAGGCCGGCGCGCAGTGGAAGCTCGCGACGCGCGGCGAGCCCGGCTTGGCGCTCGCAGCCATCGTCACCGAGGCCAACGCCGCCGGCGCGAAGGTCACCTCGCTCGACATGCACCGGCCGACGCTGGAAGACGCGTTCATCGCGATCACCGGCGAGACCATCGAAGAAACGGGCTGACGATGCTGCGTATGTTTTTGATGCAGACGAAGATGAACTTCGTGTGGTATTTTCGGCGCGATGGCGAGATGATGTTCTGGACGCTCGCGATGCCGGTGTTCTTCCTCGTGCTCTTCTCGTTCGCGTTCTCGACGGGCCCGAACACCGGCTCGTCGTCGTTCCTCGTGCCCGGCATCATCGGCGCGCAGGTGCTGAGCTCAGGCTTCTGGGGCGTCGGCGTGATGCTCGCGACGTTCCGTGAGAAGCATTTGCTGCGGCGCGTCTACCTCACGCCGATGCCGCCGGCGGTGTTCTTCGCGTCGCTGGTCGTCTACCGCGTCGCGCTGCTGGTCGCGCAGGCGACGATCCTGGTCACCGTCGGCGCACTGGTGTTCCACGTGCATATCATTGGCAACCCGCTGCAGATCATCGCGATCCTGCTGCTGGGCACGGCGACGTTCGTGTCGCTGGGCACGATCATCGGCGCGCTGGCCCGCACCACCGAGAGCGCGAACAACATCGCGTCGATCCTCACGGTGCCGCTCGCGTTCTTGTCGGACGCGTACGTCCCCATCGACCGTTTCCCGCACCCGGTCAGCTCGGCGCTGCGCCTCCTGCCCTCGACGCAGTTCATCGACACGTTCCGCGACGTCTCGGTCTACGGACAGTCGCTCACGCACTACGGCGCCTGGATCGGGCTCCTGCTGCTGTGGACGCTCGCGGGCACGGCGATCAGCGCGCGGACGTTCCGCTGGGTATGATGGCGGAAGTCGTCGTCGCCGGCGGCGGCGTGATCGGCGCGAGCGTGGCGTACCATCTGGCGGCGCGCGGGATGCGAGACGTCGTCGTGCTCGACGCGGCCGCGGGCCCCGGCGCGGGCAGCACGGGGCACGCCACTGGGGGTTTTCGCGTGCAGTTCGCGACGGCGATCGACGTGCGGCTGTCGCTGCTCGCCCGTGCAAAGCTGCGCAGCTTCGCCGGGGACACCGGGGGCGACTGCGGTTACACACCGGCGGGCTATCTGTGGCTCGCATCGGACGCGGACGATCTCGGCGTGCTGCGCGCGGCGCTCGCGGTCCAGACCGCGAACGGCGTCACCGACGCGGTGGAAGTCGACGGCGCCACGATCGCGGAGCTGAACCCTGCCCTTGGGCGGGACGGCATCGTGGGCGGCACGTACTGCCCGAGCGACGGCTTCATCCGCCCGCTGGGGATCCTCGACGGCTACCGGCGCGCCGCCGAACGGCACGGCGTCCGGTTCGTTTGGGACGCGCGCATCGTGGGTTTCGAGCGCGATGCTCGCGGCGAGATCACCGTCGTGCGCACCGCGCGTGACGAGATCGCGACCGGCGCCGTCGTGAACGCCGCGGGGCCGTGGGCCGGCGGCGTCGCACGGCTCGCCGGCACGGAGCTGCCCGTCGCACCACTGCGCCGCCAGGTCGCGGTGACCGTGCCGGCGGACGTGCTGCCGGCGACGATGCCGATGACGATCTTCGCGCGCGACGGCTTTCACCTGCGCGTGCGCGACGGTCGCGTGCTGCTGTTGCTGCCGTCGGCGGGAGCAGACGATCCGTTCGGAACGGCGGTCGATCCGCGATGGCTCGACGTGGTCGTGCGGATCGCGCACGAACGCGTGCCGTGCTTGCGCGACGTTCCGATCGATCGCGCGGCGTGCTGGGGCGGTTTGTACGAGATGTCGCCCGACGGTCATGCGATCGTCGGGCGCGCGCCCGAGGTGCGGAACCTGTTCTATGCCAACGGCGCGTCGGGGCACGGCGTGATGCACGCTCCCGCGCTCGGTGCGCTTGTCGCGGAGATCGTGCTCGACGGCACCGCAACATCGCTGGACGTCACCGCGCTGCGTCCCGAGCGATTTGCGAGCACCGCCGCGCGCGCGGCGCGCGAACTCTTGTAGCCGCGGCAGTGATGAGGCCGCCGCGACGGCTCATCGGGAACGTTTCGCGAGCGCCGTATTCACACGGCGCTCGCGACCTGCTCTGCCTTACGGCTTGGTGGGCGTGGTGCCGCCGGACGTGCCGCCGCCCGTCGTCGTGGTCGTCGTCTGACCGTTCGTCGTCGACTGCGTACCGGTCGCGCCGGTCGTGGAACGCTGATTCCACGGCTGCCATACGAACAGGCCGATCACGACGGCGGCGATGACGATGACGGCGATGATGATGGGGGTGTTGTTGCCGGCCGTAGCCGTTGAGTCTCGTTCGATCATGAATGCGCCCTTCCGCAGGTTATGGCGATGTAGGGCCCGCTTACCCGCCGAACCGCTCGTCCTATCAAGCGAGCATGCGCGCGCTGCTCTCGGGCGTTAGCGCGGCGCCATGCGAATCGCGCCGTCCAACCGAACGCTTTCGCCGTTGAAGTAGCCGTTCGCGATCATCTCGAGCGCGAGGGAGGCGTACTCCGCCGGGCTACCGAGGCGCTTCGGAAACGGGATCGACGCGGCGAGGCTCGCCTTCACGTCGTCGGGCAGCGCTCCGAGCAGCGGCGTGTCGAAGATGCCCGGCAGGATCGTGTTGACGCGGATGCCGTCGTTCATCAGATCGCGCGCGATCGCGATCGTCATGCCGACGATCGCTGCTTTCGATGCCGAATACGCGGCCTGCCCGATCTGTCCGTCCACCGCCGCCACCGACGCCGTGTTCACGATCGCGCCGCGCTCACCGCCGGTGAGCGGTTCGAGCGCGAGCATCCCCGCCGCCGATTTCGCGATGCAGCGGAACGTGCCGATCGTGTTGATCTGGATGATGCGTTCGAACTGGTCGAGCGGAAAATGCTTTATCGCACCCGTGTTCTTGTCGCGCGACGCGGTCTTGAACGCGTTGCCCGTGCCGGCGCAGTTCACCAGCACGCGCTCCTGGCCGTGCGCCGCGCGCGCTTTCGCGAAGCCCGCGTCGACCTGCGCCTCCGAGGTGACGTCGACGGCGCAGAAGACGCCGCCCAGCTCTCGCGCGACCGCTTCGCCGCTCGCCGCGTTCACGTCGAAAAGCGCGACCTTCGCGCCGCGCGCGGCGAGCGCGCGCGCCGTCGCCGCGCCCAGTCCGGACGCGCCGCCCGTCACGACGGCGGCGACGCTCGCGTCGAGCTTCATGACGCGAGCCGCTCGACGATGGTCACGTTGGCGAGCCCGCCGCCTTCGCACATCGTCTGCAAGCCGTAGCGGCCGTTGCGCCGCCGCAGCGCGTGCAGCAGCGTCGTCATCAGCTTCGTGCCCGAACTGCCCAGCGGATGCCCTAGCGCGATCGCGCCGCCGTGCACGTTGAGCCGCGCCGGATCGGCGCCGGTGGTGCGCAGCCACGCGAGCGGCACGGGCGCGAACGCTTCGTTCACCTCGAAGGCGTCGATGTCGTCGGCCGTGAGCCCCGCCTTTGCCAGCGCGCGCTGCGTCGCGGGGATCGGCGCTTCGAGCATGATCACCGGATCGTGGCCCAGCACGCTCATGTGCACGATGCGGGCCAGCGGCTGCGCGCCCAGCGCCGCCAGGCCGCGCTCGTTGGCGATGAGCACCGCCGACGCACCATCGCAGATCTGGCTCGAGCTCGCGGCGGTGACGCGGCCTTGCGGATGCAACAGCTTCACGGATTTGATTCCATCGAGCGTCGCGTCGAAGCGGATGCCTTCGTCGACGGCGTGCGACGCGATCGTGCCGTCCGCGAGCGTCACGTCGAGCGGGACGATCTCGTCGCCGAACCAGCCTGCCTGCGTCGCGGCCATCGCCTTGCGGTGGCTGTCGTAGCTGAACGCATCGAGCTCGTCGCGTGAGAGATCGTACTTGCGCGCCATCATCTCCGCGCCGGTGAACTGGCTGAACTCGACGTCCGGATAGCGCTCCTCCATCGCCGGGCTCATATAGGTGCCGAATCCGTGCTGGGCGGGGAACGCCGTCGACGAACTGATCGGCACGCGCGTCATGCTCTCGACGCCGCCCGCGATCACGACGTCCATCGTGCCCGACATCACCGCTTGCGCGGCGAAGTGCAGCGCCTGCTGCGACGAGCCGCACTGCCGGTCGATCGTCGTCGCGGGCACGCTCTCGGGCAGCGTCGAGGCGAGCACGGCGTTGCGCGCGACGTTCATCGCCTGCTGGCCGATCTGCACCACGCAGCCCAAGATCACGTCCTCCACCGCGGCGGGGTCGGCACCGGCGCGCGCGACGACGGCGTCGATGACCTGCGCGGCCAAGTCCGCCGGGTGCCAGCCCGCGAGCTTGCCGCCTTTGCGTCCGCCGGCCGTGCGCGCGGCGGCGACGATGTACGCTTCTGGCATTGCGCTACACTACCGCGACCGGGCGCGCGGACCTGCGCTGCCGAATGGCCCGGTATGGATGCCTTCGTCAAGGCACAGGTGGGCGCCGGCGCCCGCGCGCTGGACGCGCGCTGGTATCACGCGGCCGACGTGTTCGCGCACGAGCAGGAGCGCATCTTCGCGCGCGACTGGGTCTGCGTGGGGCGAACCGAGCAGCTCGAACGCGCGGGGGACTTCGTGCTGGCCGAGATCGCGGGCGAGAGCATCATCGTCACGCGCGGCTCTGATGCGCGCGTGCGCGCATTCTACAACGTCTGCCGCCATCGCGGCACGCGGTTGTGCACCCAAGCTTCAGGCCGCTTCGCGGGCTCGATCCAGTGCCCGTACCACGCTTGGACGTACGCGCTCGACGGCACGCTGATCGCGGCGCGCACGATGGCGGACGTGCCGGACTTCGAGCGCGCCGAATTCCCGCTCCATGAAGCGCGGGCCGAGCTGTTCGAAGGCTTCGTGTTCGTGTCGCTCGCGCCGGCGCCCGAGCCGTTCGCGCAGGCGTTCGCGCCGCTCGCCGGCCGGTTTGCGCGCTGGCACGTCGCAGAGCTGCGCACCGCGCGCACGATCGAGTACGAGCTCGCCTGCAACTGGAAGCTGGTGTTTCAGAACTACTCGGAGTGCTATCACTGCCCGCTGGTTCACCCGCAGCTCGACAAGCTTTCGCCGTCGGAGAGCGGCCGCAACGATCTCGTCGAAGGCCCGTTCCTGGGCGGCTATTCCGAGCTGCGCGACGAGGACGGCAGCCTCACGACGACCGGCGTCACCGCGCGCAAGCCGCTCGGTGACATCGCCGGCGCGGACCTCGCGCGCGTGTACTATTACACGATCTTCCCGTCGCTGCTGCTGAGCCTGCACCGCGACTACGTCATGGCGCACTCCGTGCAGCCGGTCGCGCCGGACCGCACGCGGGTCACGTGCGCGTGGCTGTTCGACCCGGCCGCGATTGCCGCGCAGGGCTTCGATCCCAGCGACGCGGTCGACTTCTGGGACCTCACCAACCGCCAGGACTGGGCGATCAACGAGCTCACGCAACTCGGCACGGGCTCGCGCGCGTACGTGCCGGGGCCGTACGCGAACGCCGAAGGACTTCTCGCCGCGTTCGACCGCCACTATCTGCGGCAGATGCTCTAGGCGAGCGCGAGCACCGCGAACGTCGCGAGCCAGTGCTCGCCCATGTAGTCCGTCGCGACGTGAGGAAGGCTTGCGCTCAGGTGCGCTTCGGCGGCGGCGAGCATCGGCGCGCGCCGCGCATCGTTCGCGTCGAGCTCGCGCGCGATCGAGCGAAAGCACCACGCCCGGCTGAAGTTGAGCCCGTCGAGGTGCGCGATGCGCCCGTCGGTGCGGTCGCTCACCGTCGCGGGTACGAACAGCGCCGCGGGCTCGCCGTGCTCGAGCCGCGGCAGATACTGCCGCAGCCACGCCGCATAGTCCGGCGCGCGCAACACGCGCCGCATGCACTCGGCCTCCATGAGCGCGGCCGACAGGAAGTCCTCGCCGCTGGGTTCCCAGGCCTGGCAGTCCGCGTCGTTCGCGAACCACGCGCGCGCCTTGTCGCGCACGAGCCCCGCCAGCGAGTCGTCACGGCACAGCGTCGCGTACTCCAGCGCGAGTGCGAGCGCGAACGCGCTGTTGGCATGCGTTCCGGCGCGCACGGGATACGTCGCGTACGGCAGATAGCGCCGAAACCGCTGCGCGAACGCGCGTGCAAGTGGTGCGAGCGTCTCTGCGCGGCGGCGGCCCGCGTCGTTTGCGTGCCGCGTCAGCTCCGCTTGCAGCATCAACAGCCACGCCCAGCCGTACGGGCGCTCGAACGTCGCGCGCTGCGGCGCATCGAGATACGCGAGCTCGCCCGCGACGTTCTCCTGCGTAAGGTGTGCGTCGAGCAGCGCCGCAATGCGCGGCGCTTCAGGGAGGTCCGGAAAACGCCGGAGCAGCGTGCACAGCAGCCAGTAGCCGTGCACGCACGAGTGCCAGTCGAAGCTGCCGTAGAAGACCGGGTGCAGCGCGCGCGGACCGCGCAGGTCGTCGGCCCCGCGCAGAACGTGGTCGAGCTTGTTCGGGTACTCGCGCGTCACGTGGCCCAGCGCGAGCCCCGCGAAGTGCGACGCAAGCTCCGGCGTCAGATCGACCATTGGTACGCGTTCCACCATGGTGCGGCGACGGGCGCGGGCTCGTAGCCGCGCAGGTCTTCGTTGAACACCGAGGTGCGGCGCTGGCGGAACAGCGGGATGAACGGCACGATGTCGTGCACGCGCCGGCCGATCGCGCGGTAGATCGCGGCGCGCTTGCCCGGGTCGTCGGTCGCAAGCCCCGCACGTTCCAGCGCGTCGATGACGGGGTCGCACGTGCGCGACTCGTTCTCGCCCTTGGGCGCGAAGTTCGCGCACGTCAGCGTGCTCGTGCTGTCGGGGTCGTACGGCAGCGTGTTCGCGAAGATCGCCAAATCGAAGCGGCCGTTCACGATCGGACCGTCGAAGGCGAAGATGCCCTTGTACGGGTACTGCTTGATCGTCACGCCGATCCCGACCGCGCGCAGCATCTGCTGCAGCTGCACGGCGTAGGCCAAGTCCCGCCCACCCGCCGCGCTGACCACGAACACGAGGTCGAGCCGCGTGCCGTCCTTCGCGCGGATACCGTCCGGCCCGGTGCGCCAGCCGCCGCGCTCCAGCAGCGCGCGCGCCGCCGCGGGGTCGTGCGGGTACGGCGGGTTGTTCGCGAACCCGATGGACGTGGGCGGCACGATATCGCGCGCGGGCAGCGCCGTGTTGTACGTCATCTTGCCGGTGAACACGGAGTAGTCGATGGCGCGCGCGATCGCACGGCGCACCTCGACGTGCCGCAACGCCGGGCGCGCATCATCGAGCATCAGGATGCGCTGCGAGTTCCAGTCGGTCAGCGTCGCGCGCAAGCCCGGCGTGGTGCGATAGCGGTCGTAGATCAACGGGTCCGCGGACACGGGCATGTCGACCTCGTGCGTGCGCAGCAGCGTCGCGACCGTGTTCATGTCGGGTAAGATCGAGAGCTCGATGCGCGCGAGCTTCGGGCGGCCTTTGAAATACTCGTCGTTCGCGGCGAGCGTGATGCGCTGCCCCCGGTCCCACGCGACGAACCGAAACGGCCCCGTGCCGACCGGATGCGCGTTGAATGGTACGTCGTTGATCTCCGGCGCGCCGCGCAGCAGGTGCTCGGGCACGACGGGCTTCGCGCCTTCTTGCAGCGTGGTGAAGAACTGCGTCACGAACGGTGGGTCGCGCCGCTTGAGGTGGACGACGACGGTGCGGTCGTCCGGCGTGTCGATCCGCGCGACCTGGTCGTAGCCTTCGCGGTGCAGCACGTTGTTGCGCGGGCTCATGATCGCGCGCCACGAAAATGCGACGTCGCGCGCGGTGAACGACACGCCGTCGTGCCAGCGCACGCCGCCGCGCAAATGATACGTGTAGGTTTTTCCGTCGCGCGAGATGCCGCCGTTCGCGAGGGACGGCACCTCCGTCGCGAGGTCGCCGGCGGGCGTGCCGCGCGCATCCGCGCTGACGAGATAGGAGAACATCAGCGACGACAGGTCGTAGCTGAGGTCCATCGTCGACAGAAGCGGGTTGAGGCTGTCGGGCTCAGCGACGTCGGCCAGCCGCAGCACGCCGGGCTGCGTCCAGGGATGGCGCGTGCCGGACGCCGCCGGCCGCACGGGCGCACACGCCATCGACAGCACCAGCGCCGCCGTGCCGGACGCCAGCGAGCGAAGCACGCGTGCGACGATCACCGCGTGCGCAGCCGTTTGCGATAGCGCGCGGAGCGCCTTAGGTTTTCGCGACCGGCAGCGGCTGCTCGGCCCAGTGCCCGAACGCGTCCTCGATCGCCGACGACACGCCCGCGCGGAAATTCGCGCCGTGGTGCAGGTGCTCGCCGACGGCGTCCTGCGACGCGATCACCTTGCCGCTGCAGTCGACGGTCGTGAGCATCACCTCGGCGTGCGTCGCGATCCCGGCGAACTTCGACGTCTGCTCCCAGCGCAGCGTGCCCATCACCAAGCTCGACGCGCCGTAGCGCGCGCACATGGCCGGCGCGTCTTTCGTCGCAACGAGATGATCGGCGGGCTCGGTGACGACCGCGTTCACACCGCGCGCGACGAATCGCTTGCGCGCTTCTTCGGTCGTGAAGTCGAGGCTGGGATCGGCGGCCATGCCGACCTGCGTCCACGGCACGATCGCGACCTTCGCCCCGGCGGCCGGTGCGGCGTGCAGGCGCGGCCGGCTGCGGGCACGCGGCGCCGCGGGATCGGGCGGGCGCGCGACGTACTGGTCGAGCACGCGGCCCGTGGCCTGCGTGATCCCGTCGGCGACGGCGGCCTGCACGTTGGACGAATAGTAATCCTTGTCGCCGACCGCGGTGCCCGTCCACGCGAGCGTGCCGTCGCAGCGCAGCCGCGAGAGCCGCTCCTCGACGTGCGTGGCAAAGTACGTGACCGTCATGAGGACGTAGTTCTTCTGGCGCACCGCCTGCTCGGTCCGCGTCGTCGGCACGAGGATGCCGGTCGCGCCGGTCTGCGCGCAGATCTGTGCGGCGTTCGCGACCACGCCGAGGCGGTCCGTCGGCGGCAGGGTCTTTGGCGTGATGCCCTTCTCGGTGAGCTTGGCCGTGAGGATGCCCGTCGCGTCGTCGAGGTTCTGAATTTTCTCCGAACCGGGCACGGCGAACGGGACGACGGCCAGCACCTCCGCGGCGGCAGCCGGGAGCGGCGCGGCGGCGAGCGGCGCGGCGGCGAGCAGCGCGGCGACAGCAAAAGAAAGACGGCGGAAGAACAACGTCATGCGGCCCCCGTTCGACCCGCCGCCCGCAATTGCATCCGCCCGCGCGGCGCACAATGAACGTTTGGAACGAGCGTTGGCGAACTCAGCGCGCGACGAGCCCCAGCGCGAGCGCGCCCGTCGTGTCGCGGCGGCGGTACGCGGCCAGGCTCAGCGCGAACCGCGCGCCCAGCGGGATACGCACGTTGGCCTCGCGCGCGGAGCCGCGCAGCAGCACGTCGACGCGCACCGGCGCGTCCCACGTCAGCCACACGACGTCGCGGTCGAAGCGGTCCACGACCGAGACCGCCGGCGCCGGCCCGCCGAGGTACGGCGCCGCCCCGAGCTGCTCGACCCGGTCGACGTCGCGCAGCGACCACGCCCGCAGCGAAAGCCGCGGCACGACCTCCCAGCCAAGCGCCGCCGCGAAGCCGCGGTTCACCGCCCGCTGGCCACCGGCGGCTTCGGTATATGCGACCAGCTCGCCGCGAAGCCGCCGCCGGTCGGTATACGCGAACGAAGCTTCGCCCAGCGACGTGCGCGCGATCCCGAATCCGGGTGTGCCCAGCGACGAGACGACCCCGCCCACGTGCAGCGTCCAGTTCGCCGACAGCGGCGCGTCGAGCGAGAGGGACGGAAGCACGGCGAGCGCGGTGCGCTCACGGCGTGGGGCCGGATCGTACCGGTCCTCGTCCCCGTACGCAAGCGCGACGGCGGCGGTCACCCGCGCGACGTTGCCGCGCGTCGTGCCGATGACGAGCGCGGCGTCGCGGTGCTCGGATGCGACGGCGCCCAGCGTGCCGCGCTCGTTGCGCCAGCGCGCGCGCACCGCCAGCGCGTTCGGCCCGCGGCCCGACACGTCGAAGACCGCATCGGCGACGCTGCCGTCATTGCGCACCGCGCCGTCCGCGTTGTCGGCCGTCAGGCCGAACCGCGCCGCGAGATCGAACGTGCGCGTCGCCGCGTGCAGCTCCGTCGCGCCCCCGGCGTAGTGCGCGCCCGGCGCGTCGCCCAGCAGCGCGACGACGGTGGCGTTCACGGGGCCCAACGCGCCGTTCGCACGCGTGGCGACGAGCCGGCGCGCGCCGTCGGCGTCCCACGACGACGCGGCCAGCACCACCGGATTGCGGCCGAGGGCGAGCGCGCCGTCGGCGTTCGTCGCGCGCGCGGCGTCGGTGCGGTCGAACAGGCGCGCGTCCACGATGCCGCCGCCGGCGCGGTCGCCGTACCACGGCGCCTGCAGCGCCCCGCGCACGTCGAGCGCGCCGAACGCGTGCGCGGGGAGCAGGTCCGTTGCGTCGCTACCGTCGCCGCGCCGGTAGAACGACAGCCCTTCGATGGTGGTGACGCCGCGGCCGCCGGCCAGCCAGCGGTCTGAGATCGTGCCGGGGAACGCAACGCGGTACGGCAGGACGGCGCCCACCGCGCTCAGATTCCCGGCGGGCAGCGCTGCGACGTCGGCCGCGGACGGGATGAGATCGGCCGCCCGATGACGCCGCACGGTCCCGGCGAGGGGCGCGTCGCCGGGCGGGACGGCGATCCGCAGCGGATCGGCGTCGTCCGCGGTGACCAGGACGGCCGCCGGCCGCGACGGCGCCGCGAGCGCGAACGTCCCGTCGGGCGCGCTGCGGTCGCGGGCTAGCACGGCGCCCTTCGCATCGAGCGCGGTGACCGCCGCCCCCGCCACGACCGTGCCGTCCTGATCGCGGAGCGCACCGACCACGAGCTCGTCGGCCTGGGCCGGGACGGCGGCCGTCGCGAGCGCCAAGGCGAGCGCGGCCCTCAGGAAGCCTTCACGTCCATTGTGTAAGATGGCTGATATGAGGGACATCCTGCGCTGGATCATGGCGGGAGCGCTCGCGCTCGGCGCATGCGCCGGCGCCGCCGTGGGCGCGGAATTGCTCCTCGACGATCCCGCCTCGCTCGCGGTCAGCGCGCCCCCCGCGCTGCTCGGGCCCATCACCGAAAGCGGCCGTACCGGCTGGGACTGCGCTCCAGAGCACGCGGCGACCGCACGGACGGCCAGCGGCGCCGGCCTGCCGCGCACCTGACGTGATCGCACGGGTGGCCGTCGCGGCGCTGCTCGCGCTCGCGGCCGTGTCGGGGGCGGCGTCGCCCCAGACCTATTCGCGTCCCACGCCGGGGCCGCGCCTCACCGACCCCGCCGCACTCGCCGCGCGCATCCGCGACCGCGAGGTGCACGAGCGCTTCGCGCGCGGCGTCGCCGCCGAGGAGCGCAGCGACTGGGCCGCCGCCGCGGCCGAGTTTCGCCGCGTCATCGCGCTCGATCCGCCCGAGCCGAAAGGATCGTCGGCGCGCTACGACCTCGCGCTTGCGGAGAGCCGGCTTGGCCACGATGACGCCGCGGCCGAACAGCTGCAAGAGGCGCTCCATCGCGATCCGGGTTTCGCAGCGGCGGCTGCGAACCTCGTCGCTATCCACCTCCGGCGCGGCAACGGCTCCGCCGCGCTCGCCGCGGCGGATCGCTATCTCGCGATCGCGCCCACGGCGGTCCTGGCGCGCTACGGCCACGGCCTCGCGGCGCTGCGCGCGGGCGATCTCGCCGCCGCGCGCGCCGACTTCCGCGCGCTCGTCGGCGCTGACCCGTCGTACGCCGTCGCGCACTACGACCTCGCGCTCGTCGAGCTGCGCGCCGGCCGCGACGACGCCGCGCGCGCCGAGCTCGACCGCGCGCTCGCGCTCTCGCCCGGCTACGCGCGGGCGCGCTTCGCGCTGGGCACCGTCCTGCTGCGCGGCGGCCTGCGCGCCGATGCGCGGATCGCGTTCGACCGTGCGGCGCGTGACGCCGCCGACCCGGAGCTGCGCGCGCTGGCGATCGACCTGCGCGACCGGCTCTAGCAGACCACTTGCCGCGCCGCGCCGCGGGCGCGCAGATACCGGAGCAGCTCGCCGCCGATGCCGTCGACAGCGTCAGCGCAGCGCGACGCGACGAAGATCACCGCACGAGAACGTTGCGCAGCCATGCGAACCTCCGAAGGATGTTCGCGCCACCGTAACGGCGGCGGCTGAGGCCGGGGTGAAGCGGTGCGGCCGCGGTCTTCAGAAAGTTTTCACACAACGGTGACCCCCAGTGGCGCGGCGAAGCGACGGCTCGTGCGCATCCTCGTGATCGAAGATCAGCGCGAGATCGCCGACGCCGTCCGCGCGATGCTCGAACGCCGCAAGTACGCCGTCGACGTCGCGAGCGACGGCGAGAGCGGCTACGAACTGCTGTTGCGCGGCACCTACGACGCCGCGGTCGTCGACGTCGTGCTGCCGGGCCGCGACGGTTTCGCGATCTGCCGCGAGGCGCGCGCCGAGGGCGTCGCGACGCCGGTGCTGTTCCTGACCGCGCGCGACGCGGTCGAGGACCGCGTGCGCGGCCTCGACGCGGGCGCCGACGACTATCTGGTCAAGCCGTTCGTCGAGGACGAGCTCGCCGCGCGCGTGCGCGCGCTGCTTCGCCGCGCCGCCCTGCCCATCCATGCGACGCTCGAGGTCGGCGATCTGGTGGTCGACCGCGGCGCGCGCTCGGTGCGCGTCGCAGGCCGCGACGTGGCGCTCGGCGCGACGGAGTTCCGGCTGCTGGAGTACCTCGCCGCAAACGCCGGCATCGCCGTGACCCGCGCGCAGATCCTCGAGCGCGTGTGGGGCGACGATTTCGACGGCTCGAGCAACGTGGTGGACGTGTACGTCTCGTCGGTGCGCAAGAAGCTCGCCGCGGTCGGCGCGCGCGACCGCATCGGCACCGTGTGGGGGGTCGGCTACTCATTGCACGCGTAGTCGCGCGCCTGTGCGCGTCGTACCTCGCGATCCTCGTCGTGGTGCTCGTCGTGCTGGACGCCACGGCGTTCTGGTATCTTGCCGGCCGCGAGCACGACCTCATGCAGCCGATCCTCGGCACGCCCGAAGGTGACGGGACGTACGCTGCGGCGCTGCGCCGAATCGCGCTGGGCCTCGCGCTGCTCGATCTCCCGCTGCTGCTGGTCGCGGGCGCGGCGTCGTATGCGCTGGCGGTGATCTCGGTGCGCCCGCTCGTCACCGCGCGCGAGCGCGAGGCGCGCTTTGCGGCGGAGTCGGCGCACGAGCTGCGAACGCCGCTCGCGCGGATCGCATCGGTCGCGCAGAGCGCGCGCGGCGAAAGCGACGCGGCGCGCGACGACGCGCTGGCGCGCATCGCCGTCATCGCCGTCGAGGCGTCGGCGACGATCGGCGATCTGCTCGCGCTCGTGCGCGAGGAACGCGTCGTGCCGCAACTGTCCGAACCGGTCGATCTCGGCACGCTGGCGCGCGCGGCCGTCGACAGCGCGCCGCGCGACGGCCTTCGGCACGACATCGAGATCGTGGACGAAAGCTGGGTCGAAGGCGACGAGCGCCGCTTGCGGCGGCTCGTGGAGAACTTGCTGGAGAACGCCGCGCGGCACGCGCGCAGCGTCGTGCGCGTGCGCGTGCAGCCCGACGGGGCGCGCGTCGCCCTCAGCGTCGAGGACGACGGGCCCGGCGTGCCGCCCGAGTTGCGCGAGCGGATTTTCGAGCGGTTCGTGCGCGGGGACGACGACGAGCGCGGCACCGGGCTGGGCCTCGCGATCTGCCGCGCGATCGCGCGCGCCCACGGCGGCGACGTCGTGCTCGAGGAACGCAACCGCTTCGTCGCGCGCCTGCCGAAGTTCGAGCCGACCTGAGAGCTTTCTGAATCCCGCGCGGGCGGCGCTTCATCCCGCTCTCACGCTCCACCGCGACGATGCGCTCGTGCGAAGACCACTCCTTTCGCTCCTCCTGATCGTGACGCTCGCCGGTTGCACCAACGGTGCGGCGCCGGCGGGCGGCGCGAGCGCCGTCGCGGCCACCACGACGATCGACGTGTCACTCACGTCGTTCCCGTCCTCCGCGACGGCGTACGGGAGCGGGGGCGGCTACGGACCGCTGGTCACCACGGTCGCGCTCGGGACGACGGTGCGCTTCGTCAACACCGACTCGTTCCCGCACACCGCGACGTCGCTCGGCGCCGCGGCGTCGTTCCCGGCGGCGTCGCCGTTCGACGGGGCCGCGCAGAATTCGTCCGGCGGCACGCTGTCGGGCGGCTGGAGCAGCGGGACGCTGGCCGCCGGCGGCGGATCGCAGGTGCTGCTCGCCGACAAGGCCGGCACCTACCTGTACGGCTGTTTCTTCCACTACGGCGCGCCGATGCGCGGAGCGATCGTTGTCAAATAAGCACGCGGCGCTCGGCGCGTTCGCGGCATTCGTCACGCTCGCGTGCGCCGCGGCGCCGCGGCCCGCGCACGCCGTACCGCTGTTCGCGCAGCGCTACAACCTGCGCTGCGACGCGTGCCATTCCGTGCTGCCCGAGCTCAACGCGTTCGGCAACGACTTCCGCAACCGGGGCTATCGCATCGACGGCGCGCCCAAGCACGGCACGACCATCATCGCGCTGCGCGAGCAAGTCGGTTATACGCCGACGCCGGCGGACGGCACGACACGCAAGTTCGTGCCTGCCGGCGCGGCGCTCGGCGCGGCGGAGTTGGGCCAGGTCGAAGCGTTCGTGCACGAGACGCTCGGCAGCGAGGGCAGTTCGGCGTCGCTGTTCCTCGGCTATCTCGCGTACGGCAACGCGCGCTCGGGGATGCTGTACCGCGCCGGCTTGCAAGAGCTGCCGCTCGTGCATTCGCCCGCGCAGCGGAACGACACGCTCACGACGTACGGCTACGAAGGCACGCTCACCGGCCTGAACGATCTGACGCTGGCGACGCCGCGCTGGGCGCTCGAGGCGGAACGCAACGTCGGAACGGGACGCGTCGCCGCGACGCTGGCGTTCGGCAACGCGACGGGTTCCGCATACGGCGGCAAGCCGGTCGAAACCGGGCGCAACGAATCGTTCGCCGCGCCGGAGCTCGGCGTGTTCGCGCGGTTCCCGATCAGCGATCAGCTTCGTGTCGGCGTCGACGCGCTCGCGGGCTCGCGGCGGATCGGCGTGGTGGGCCGGCCGGCGTTCAACGATCCGTATCACCGCTTCGGCGTGTCGCTCGAAGCGCGCCGCGGGCGACTCGAACTCCTCGCGGAGCAATGGTACGGTCGCGACGCCAACGCGGACGGCGCGGGCGGGCTGCTGGACTCGACCGGCGGTTTCGTGCGCCTGCGCTGGCGGCTGGGGCAGCACGCGTTCCTCGGGTTGCGCGAGGACGGCGCGGCGGCACCGACCGCGACGCGCACGCTGCTGTGGTACGCGGAGGCGCACGTCACGCCGCACGCTCGCGTGCTGGTCCAGCAGCGCCGCCCGATCCCCGGCGGGCCGACCTCGCTGGAAGCGGCGCTCACCGTCGGCGTCCCCTGGCCCCGCGGGCGCTGAACCGCACGGGGGCGAACGCTCCCCCATGCTCGCCACCACCCCGTACACCGCGATCCTCGTCGACACCGCGAGCGGCATCGCCACCGTTACGCTGAACCGGGCGGAGAAGCGCAACGCGCTCTCGCTCGACGTGATGCGCGAGCTGATCGCCGCGTTCGAGGCGATCGGTGCGGATCGCGGCGTGAAAGCCGTGATCCTGCGTGGGCTCGGGCCGGCCTTCAGCGCCGGACACGATTTGCGCGAGATGCTCCGCCGCAGCGTCGAGGAGTACCGGCTCACGTTCGACGTCTGCGTGCGGTTGATGGCGACGATCCAATCGATCCCGCAGCCGGTCATCGCCGAGATCGCGGGGATCGCGACCGCCGCGGGCTGTCAGCTCGTCGCGACGTGCGACCTCGCCGTCGCGTCCAGCGAGGCGAAGTTCGCGACACCCGGCGTGAAGATCGGCCTGTTCTGCACCACGCCGATGGTGGCGCTGACGCGCGCGATCGGCCGCAAACGGGCGATGGAGATGCTGCTCACGGGCGAGTTCATCGACGCCGCCACGGCGGCCGACTGGGGCTTGGTCAACCGCGTCGTGGCACCCGGCGAGCTCGCGGCGGCGACGCGCGCGCTGGCGGGCCAGATCGCCTCGGCCGCGGGCTTCGTGGTCGGCTTGGGCAAGGCGGCGTTCTACGCGCAGATCGACCTCGATCAGCCCAAAGCGTACGCCTACGCCAAAGAGATCATGTCGATGAACGCACTTGCCGAAGACGCACAGGAAGGGATGGACGCGTTCGTCACCAAGCGCGCGCCGGCGTGGCGGACGTAGTGCAATTGCATTACGCAGGAATGCGGAGGCGGGTTAAGGAGTCTTAACCGGGCGGTAGAGAGTCCGCGCAAGGATTCGGGGACCCACTTTCCAATCAACCATGCGTCAGGTGTGTGGCCAGCGTCTAGCGGCGCTTGAGATCGTCGCCCACACCCGGTAGTAGGGCAACCTGCTACGCGACGGCACAAGACCCGCTTCACGGCGGGTCTTGTTGTTTCTCGGCGAAGACGCGGGCCGTGACCTATCGTCGTCTGCTGTTGGCCGTGCTCGCAATCGGCCTACTCGCATGTCTCTACGTCGGCGTGCGCCGCGAGCGACACGAGGCACGCGCGAACCGCGTCGAGATCGTGATGGACGACGCGGACTTCACGTCGCTCGCGCGGTCGTACGCGTACGATCAGCGCGCGTTCCTGATCGCGCTGCGGCGCGCCGGGCTGACGTCGCTTGCGGTGCAAGAAGAGCTGGGCGGCCAAGTCGCCGCGTCGTCCAACGCCGCCGTGTATTCCGGCACGGCGCTGCTCGCGCAGTCGAAGCTCTTCGGTTTCCGCGATCCCGTGTTCGCGCGCTTGGCGGCGCACGGCTTGCGCAACGACGAGGTCTATCTCATCGCATACGATCCCGTCACCGCGCAGCGTTATGCGCGCCAGCTCGCGCTGAAGTTCGCGCCGAGTTCGGTGCGCGTGCTGCGCGCGGGCGCTCCGGCGATCTACGCGATCCGCACGCAAGCGGACTACTTCGCGGCGGTCGGCCTGGGGCTACCGGCGGAGCGCGTCGCGATCGCGCGCGAGCTCGCGTTGCACCTCGTGCCGCGGCTGCAGAACGACGAGCGCTTGCGCGGGCCGCAGATCGATGCGCTGGTGCGCGACGCCGCGCTGCACCACGACGCGCACACGGTGATCTTCTTCGGCTTGCGCAATCAGGTGCTGGGCTATCCCGACAACGTCGACGCGACCGCGAACACGCTGCGCGCGAACAAGCTCGACTTCGGCACCGTCGAGACGTACGACGTGAAGCAGAACCAGGCCGGCAGCGAGACGCTCGCACGCGATCTGCCCGACCGCACCGTGCGCGTGCAGGCGATCGCGAAGCCCGAACAGGACAAGCTGCGGCCCGAAGAGATCGTGCAGCGCTACGATCTGGGCGTGCGCGAGCGCAACGTGCGCGTGGTGTACCTGCGCCCGTTCGCGCACCAGTGGGACGCCCGTTCCATCCAGGCCACCAACGTCGAGCTCGTGCGGCGCATCGCGCAGAACGTGCGCGCGGCCGGACTGCGCGTCGGCACCGCATCGCCGTTCGACCGCTTCGTCACGCGACCGTGGGAGATCGCGCTGGCATCCTTGGCCGTTCCGGCGGTCCTCTTGCTGCTGCTTGGCGGAGTTCGGGTTGGGCGACCGGCGCTGGCTGATCGCGTTCGTGGCCGTCGACGTCGTGCTCGTGCTGCTGGGCTTCGCCCTCGCACCACGACATGGCGGTGCGCAAGCTGCTCGCGCTCGTTGCGGGGATCGCGTTCCCGGTCGCCGGGTTCACGGCGATCGCGCCGGCATTTCGCGCGCCGCGCGCGCCGTCGGCGGGCGCCGCGATCCTCGACGGCATCCGCGTGCTTGCGATCGCCACGCTGGTCACGCTGTGCGGAGCGCTCGTCGTCGTGGGGCTGCTCTCGACGCCGCTGACGATGACCGAGATCGACCGCTTCAGCGGCGTGAAGCTCGTGCTCGCGCTGCCGCCGCTGCTGTGCTTGCTGCTGTACCTGTTCACGCGCCGCTGGGGCTCGCGCCTCACGCCGGCATCGCTGAGCGAAGCGCCCGTCAGCGTGCTGCAACTGGTCGCGGGCGTGGTGCTGCTCGGCGCGGGCTACCTCGTGCTGGCGCGCAGCGGCAACCAGAGCGACATCACGCCGTCGGCGTTCGAGCTCGCGCTGCGCTCGCACCTCACCACGCTGTTGGCGGTGCGGCCGCGGTTCAAGGAGTTCGTACTGGGGTTTCCGGCGCTGATGCTGGTGCCCGCGCTCGTGCCGTCGGACCGCGCACGCTGGGGCTGGCTGTTCGCGCTCGCGATCGGCGTCGGTTTGGGCGACGTGGTCGACACGTTCTCGCACCTGCATACCGCGCTGGCCGTTTCGCTGCTGCGGCTGTTCAACGGCGCGGTCGTCGGCATCATCGTGGGCGCGATCGCGGTCGCGGCGTACCGCCGCTTCCGCAAACCGGGCCCCGCCGAAGGCGCATGAGCCGCTTTCTGCTCAGCGGATACTACGGCTTCGGCAACCTCGGCGACGAGGCGCTCTTGCAAGTCATCGTCGAGCAGTTGCGCGCGCGCTGGCCCGATTGCGCCGTCGACGTGCTGTCCGGCGATCCGGCGGCGACGGCGCGAGCGTACGGCGTCGACGCGACGCCGCGCATGGACCTCGCGCGCGTGCGCAGCGCGATCGAAGCCGCCGACGTCGTGCTCTCGGGCGGCGGCGGGCTGCTCCAGAACGTCACCAGCCTCAAGAGCCTGCTCTACTACAGCGGCGTGATCCGCTCCGCGATCCGCGCCGGCAAGCCGACGATGGTGTTCGCGCAGTCGATCGGGCCGCTGGACTTCTGGGGCCGCGCGATGGTGCGCAACTTCTGCAAAGGGCTCCAAGCCGCGACGGTGCGCGACGAGCGCTCGCGCACGCTGCTCCACTCGCTGCTCCCCGACGTCCCGGTGGAGCGCACGGCGGATCCGGTGTTCCTGTTCGAGCCCGGCGGCGAACCGCTCGACCTCGCCGCGGAAGGCCTCGCCGGCGACGACGCGCCGCTCGTGGTGGTGTCGGTGCGCAAGTGGCAAGCCGCCGACGCGACGGCGCAGGCGATGGCCAACGTCGTCGACCATCTCGCCGGGCGGCACGGCGCGCGCGTCGCGTTCCTCCCGCTCGGCGGCCCGCCGGACGCGGAGGTCGCGACGACGATCATCCGCCGCTGTGCCTCGACGCCGGTGCTGCTTCCCGACTATCCCCTCGGGCAAGCGGCGCAGGTGATCGGGCGCGCATCGCTCGTGATCGGGATGCGCCTGCACGCGCTAATCATCGCGGCCCGGCTCGGCGTTCCGTTCCTGGCGCTCCCGTACGATCCGAAGGTCACGGCGCTGCTCGAAGACCTGCGCTATCCCGCGGGCCCGCTGTTCGTCCCCGGCCGGCCGCTGCCGCCGGGCGACGAGCTCATCGCCCGGGTCGACGGCGCATGGGCGCGCCGCAGCGAACTAGCGGCACACCTCGACAGCGTGCGACCGGAGATCGAGCAGCTCGCCGAACGCAACTTCGACGTGCTGGACGAACTGGTCACGCGAACCTCACACAAGGCAGCAGGCACCGAGCGCTAACGCGCGAACCGCCCGAGTCCGATGCCGCGGCAGACCCTGACCCTGGGCCGTCTGTTCGACATTCGCGTGGGCATCCACGTTTCGTGGCTCGCCGTCTACGCGTTCATGTCGCTCGCGCTCGCGCGCGGCCTCACGACGCTCCCGCGCGGCGAAGCGTACGCGTTCGGCGCGGTCTGCGCGCTCGTGCTGTTCGCGAGCGTCGTCGCGCACGAGCTCGCGCACGCGCTCGTCGCCCGGCGCTTCGGCGTGCGCACGAGCGCGATCACGCTGTTCTTGTTCGGCGGCGTCGCGACGCTCGAAGACGAGCCGGCCTCACCGAAGGCCGACGCGCTCGTCGCGCTGGCCGGCCCTGCGCTGAGCGCCGCGCTCGCGGTCGTCGCGTTCGTGCTGCTGTTCGCGGTCGACCGCTTCGTGCCGGGCCGCTTCGGCACCGCGCTGGGCTACCTGGCCACGTACATCATGCTCGCGAACGCCGTGCTCGCGGTATTCAACGTCGTCCCGGCATACCCGATGGACGGCGGCCGCGTGCTGCGCGCGCTGCTGTGGCGCCGCTGGCAGGACCGCGCCGCCGCAACGAACGCCGCGTCGCGCGTCGGCATCGTGTTCGCGCTGCTGCTGGTCGCCGCCGGCGTGTTCTTGGTGATGGGAAGCCACGAGCTCGTCTACGGCTGGTATGTGGTGCTGGGCGCGTTCCTGTTGCGGCAAGGTGTGTTGCAAGAACGCGGGTCGCGTTCGCCCAGCAATGCCCGCGACGCGAAGATCGGCGCGCCAGCGTAACCGTCCCGGCTCTCCACGAAAAGAAGAAACCCGCCGGCGCAAGCGCCGACGGGGATGTGCGCCGGTTTTACCTGCTCCTACATCAGCATGTCAATCGCTGCAAAGGCTGATACTTCGAAGGGGGAGGGAGGTACGGGGGCGCCCGAAGTCAGGCCGTTCCGATGTCCGAAACCGCGAAGCGCGATTACCGCGCGACCCTCAACTTGCCCAAGACCGACTTTCCGATGCGCGGCGAGTTGCCCAAGCGTGAACCCGATCGCGTGCGGTGGTGGGCCGAGCACCGCACGTATCTGAAGCGGCTGGAGAAGAACCGGATCGACGGCGGCAAGCCGTTCGTGCTGCACGACGGGCCGCCGTACGCGAACGGCGACTTGCACATGGGGCATTTCCTCAACCGCGTGCTCAAGGACGCGCTGGTCAAGATCCACCTGCTCGACGGCGAGTACGCGGATTTCGTGCCGGGCTGGGACATGCACGGGCTGCCCATCGAGCGCGAGACGCTCAAGCACCTCAAGCTCGATTTCCGGCAAGCCGATCCGCTGGAGCTGCGGCGCGCCTGCCGCGAGCGCGCGCTGTACTGGCTGAACCGCCAGCGCGACGTGATGCTGCGCATGGGCGTCGGCTTCGGCCGGTACGACGATCCGTACATGACGATCGCGCCGGAGTTCGAGGCGACCATCGTCGAGACGCTCGCCGACCTCGCGGAGAACGACTATCTCTACAAGGGCCTGCGCTCGACGCTGTGGTGCATCTACGACGAGACCGCGCTGGCCGAGGCGGAGATCGAGTACAAAGACCACACGTCGCCGTCCGTCTACGTTCGCTTCCGCGCGGACGACGCGCAGCGCAAGGCGCTGCTCGCGAAGTTCGGGCTTGAACGACGACGGCGCGCCGCTTTCCATCGTGATCTGGACGACGACGCCGTGGACGCTTCCGGCGAACGTCGCGATCGCGCTCAAGCCGGAGGCGACGTACGGCGTGTACCGCATCGGCGACGAAGACGTGATCGTCGCGGAAGCGCTGGCGTCGCCGGTGCTCGAGCGCTTCGGCAAGGGCGGCGGCGTTTTGCGCGGCGAGATCGAAGGGAGCGCGCTCGAGCGGCTCGCCGTGCGGCATCCGTTCCTCGACCGCGACTCGCTCGTCGTGCTGGCGGACTACGTCGAGCTCGAGACGGGCACCGGCGCCGTGCACACCGCGCCGGGCCACGGCGAGGACGACTTCGAGACCGGCGTGCGGTACGGCTTGCCGATCATCAACCCCGTCGATGCCGGCGGGCGCTTCACCGCGGAGGCGGGTCCCTACGCCGGCCTGCAGATCTTCCAGGCGAACGCGCGCATCGTCGAGGACCTGCGCGCGTCGGGCGCGCTCGTCACGAGCGAGTCGTACGACCACAGCTACCCGCACTGCTGGCGCTGCAAGAACCCGGTCATCTTCCGCGCGACCGCGCAGTGGTTCATCGGGATGGACCGCAACGGACTGCGCGAGCGGTCCGAGCGCGCCGTGCACGACGTCGCGTGGATGCCCGAGTGGGGCGAGAACCGCATGTCGCAGATGGTCGGCAACCATCCCGAATGGTGCGTGTCGCGCCAGCGCGTGTGGGGCACGCCGATCCCGGCCGTCGTCTGCACGGCGTGCAACGAGTCGGTGCTCGACCCGCAGCTCGCGCGCAACTTCGCCAAAGCGATGCGCGCGCGAGCGTTCGACGAAGGGCAACGCGTCGGACTTGTGGCGGACCGAGCCGCTCGAAGCGTTCGCGCCGCCGGGGCTCGCGTGCGCGCACTGCGGCGGCACGGCGTTCGCCAAGGAATACAACATCGTCGACATCTGGTTCGAGTCCGGCGTGACGTGGCGCGGCGTGCTCGTCGAGCGCGGCATGAAGTTCCCCGCCGACGTGTATCTCGAAGGCGGCGACCAGTACCGCGGCTGGTTCCGCTCGAACTTGATCACGTCGGTCGCGACGCGTGACGTCGCGCCGTACGAGCAGGTGATCTCGTACGGCTGGGTGGTGGATCAGCACGGCCGCGCGATGCACAAATCCGACGGCAACTACATCGGCGCCGAGGAGGGGATGGCAGAAGTACGGCGCCGACCTGCTGCGCCTGTGGGTCGCGTCCACCGACGTCTTCGTCGGGGACGTGCGCATCGGTGCCGCAGTCCTCGACAACGTGTCCAACGTCTACCGTAACTTGCGCAACCGGCTGCGATTTCTGCTGGGGCTGATCAACGATCTCACGCCCGAGGCGATCGTCCCGCGCGAGCAGATGGAGCCCATCGACCGGCTCGCGCTCGACGCGCTCGACGCGTTCGCGCGCGAGGTCGTCGACGACTACCGCGGCTTCCGGCTGCACGAGGCGTACCTCGCGATCCAGCGGTTCGACAAGGAAGACCTGTCCGCGTTCTACGGCGACGCGCTCAAGGACCGCCTGTACTCGTCCGCGCCGAATGCGCCGCGACGGCGCAGCGCGCAGTCGGCGCTGTTCGAGATCTTCCGCACGACGTGCGTCCTGCTCGCGCCGATCCTGTCGTTCACCGCGGAGGAGGCGTGGCAGTCTCTGCCCGCGCCGCTGCGCGGCGACGCGGAGTCCGTGTTCGATCTCGCGTTGCCGCGCGTCGAGGCGGTCGACGACGACGCGCTGGCCGCGTGGGCGCTGCTCAAGGAGCTGCGCGCGCAAGTCGCTGCGAGCGAAGGCGTGCGCGACTTCCAGCTCGATGCGCGCGTCGATGTGCCGGAGCAGTTCCGCGAGCGTTTCGTCGCGCTGGGCGACAACCTGCGCGAGGCGCTCGTCGTGTCGTCGCTGCGCGGCATCGGCACGTCGGCGAACGGCGCGGCGACGGTCGTCGTCGTGCCGGCCGACGGCGAGAAATGCCAGCGCTGCTGGAAGTATCTGCCGCTCGGCACCGATCCCGCCCACCCCACGCTGTGCGAGACGTGCGCGGGGATCGTTCGCGTGCTGGAGTCCGAAGGCTAGGCTGCGGGCACCGGCGCTGCGAGCCGTGACACGACCGCCTCGCCGAACGCGCTCGTCGAAACGGCGCCCTCTCCGATGAGGTCCGCGGTGCGAACGCCGTTCGCGAGCGCGTCCGCGACCGCGGCTTCGATGCGCTGCGCGGCGTCGTCATCGCCGAGCGAGAATCGCGCCAGCATCGCTGCCGACAGGATTGCCGCTGCCGGGTTCGCGATGTCGCGCCCGGCGATGTCCGGGGCGGTGCCGCTGATCGGTTCGTAGAGGCCGAAGCCGCGCGCGTGCGGGCCCGCGCCTAGGCTCGCGCTCGGGGCTGTGCCGATCGTGCCGGTGATCATCGCGGCTTCGTCGGAGAGGATGTCGCCGAACATGTTCTCGGTGACGACCACGTCGAACGCGCGCGGGTGGCGTACGAGCTGCATCGCAGCGTTGTCCACGAGCATGTGCTCCAGCGTGACGTCCGAAAATTCTCGCGCGACGTTCGTCACGATGCGCCGCCATAGCTGCGAGCTTACGAGCACGTTCGCCTTGTCGACGGACGTCACGTGCCGGCGCCGCGTGCGCGCGAGCTCGAACGCGAACCGTGCGATGCGCTCGATCTCGAAGTCGTGGTAGACCAGCGTGTCGGTCGCGGTCAGCGCGCCGTCTTCGCCGCATTCCAGGCGCTTCGGGCCGAAGTACAGCCCGCCGGTCAGCTCGCGCACGATCACGCAGTCCATACCGCGCACGAGCTCCTCGCGCAACGGCGAGCGGTGCTCCAGGCCGGCGAACGTGCGCGCCGGCCGGACGTTGGCGTACAGCCCGAACGTCTTGCGCAGCGCGAGCAGCGCAGCCTCGGGCCGCTTCTCCGGCGTGACGTCTTCGAAGCCCGGACCGCCGACCGCGCCGAACAAGATCGCGTCGCTCGCCCGCGCGATCGCGAGCGTTTCGTCGGGCAGCGGGGTCCCGTGCGAGGCGATCGCCGCCGCGCCGACCGGCGCATCGACGAACGTGCACGACGGCAGCGCCGCGCGCAGCACGCGCACCGCAGCCGCGGTGACTTCAGGGCCGATGCCGTCACCGGCGAGCACGGCGACCCGGTGCGTCACCGTGCGGCCTCCCACGCGCGGACCGCGGGGATCTTCGCGTGGAGATACTTCAAGAAACCACCGCCCAGGACGAACTGCTTGCGCAGCGGGTCCAGCGCGAACGCGATCGGCGCGCCGCCGTCCGCGCGCAGCGTCTCCCGCTCGACGTCGATCGCGATCGTGCGCGCGCCCATCAGTTCGTCGACGGTCTCCTGCGGCAGGATCACCGGCACCACGCCGTTGTTGTACGCGTTCTCGTGAAAGATGCGCGCGAAGCTCGGGGCGATCACGGCGCGGAACCCGCGGCCCAGCAGCGCCCACGCGGCGTGCTCGCGCGACGAGCCGCAGCCGAAGTTCTCGCCGGTCACGATGATCGACGCGCCCGGATGCAGCGCGAGCAGCTCGAGCTCCGTCCGGCATGCCCTCGAAGAGGTGCTCGCCCATCCCGTCGGCGTCGATGCGGGTGAGGTAGTGCGCCGGGATGATCTGGTCGGTATCGATGTTCGCGCGCGGGATCGGCAGGACGGTGCCCTCGACGGTCATGCGAGCACCACTTCGGAGCCTGCCCTGAGCTTGTCGAAGGGCGCTTCGATCTCGGCAGGCGATGCGATGCGCCCGATGATCGCGGACGCCGCGACGACCGCCGGCGCGGCGAGGTGCACGCGCCCGCCGTCGCCCATGCGGCCCGGGAAGTTGCGGTTCGACGACGACACGCACGCGTGTGCCGGCGGCGATCACGCCCATCGACATGCCGAGGCACGGCCCGCACGACGAATGCGTCCACAGCGCGCCCGCATCTTGGAAGATGTCGTGCAGCCCTTCGCGTTCGGCTTGGCGCCGAACGGCTTGCGAACCCGGCGTGATGATCGTCGGGACGCTGACCTGCTGGCCGCGCAACACGGCCGCTGCGGCGCGCAGGTCACCGATGCGCGAGTTCGTGCACGAGCCGATGAACGCTTGATCGATCGCGATGCTCTTGCAGCGCCTGGCCCGGCTCGAGATCCATGTAGGCCAGCGACTCGGCGTCGGCATCGAACGGCACGAAGCCGTCGATCGGCGAGTTCTCGCCGGGGTTGGTTCCCCACGACACCACGGGCCGGATCGCGCCGCCGTCGATCGTGACGGTCGCATCGTACTCCGCATCGTCATCGGCTTGCAGCGGAACCCAGTTCGTGGGTGCGGCCGGCGTTGCGGCGAGGTACGCGGCCGTCGTTTCGTCGGCGGCGACCAGCCCCGTCGTGGCGCCGGCTTCGATCGCCATGTTGCACAGCGTCATGCGCTGCTCCATCGTGAGCGCGCGCACCGCCGAGCCGGTGTATTCCAGCACGTAGCCCGTGCCGCCGCGGAAACCGATCGTCGCGATCACCGACAGCGTCAGATCTTTCGCCGTCGCGTCCGGCGGCAGCTCGCCGGTGATCTCGATCCGCATGACCTTCGGCCGCTGCAAGATCAGGCAGCCCGCCAGCATCGCGCCGGCTTGCGCCGTCGTGCCGATGCCCAGCGCGAACGCACCCAGCGCGCCCAGCGTGCAGGTGTGGCTGTCGCCGCAGCACACGCGTCATCCCCGGCGTCACGTAGCCGCGCTCGGGCACGAGCACGTGGCAGATGCCGTTGTTGCCGATGTCGTGGAAGCGGATGCCCTGGCGCTTCGCCCACGTGCGCACCGTTTGCGCCTGGATCGCCGTCGCGGCGTCCTTCGCCGGCGCGACGTGGTCGATCATCGCGACGATGCGGTCGGGCTCGTAGAGCTCGTCGTCGAACTCCTTCTCGATCGCGATCGCGCCGGGCGGCGTGGTGATCTCGTGCGCGACGACGAGGTCCATGAACACCAGCGCGTTGCCGCCGGGCAGCTCCTCGACGACGTGCGCGTCCCAGATCTTGTCAAACAGCGACCGCTTCATGCGCTCTCCTTGGGCGTCGATTCGAGGGTGTGAACGACGTGGCTGACGGCGCTGACGATCGCCGTGAGCGACGCGGTGACGATGTTCGGATCGATCCCGACGCCCCAGCGCGTTATCGCCGTTCGACCGCCACTTCGACGTACGCGACGGCGGATGCGTCCTCGCCGGCGTGCAGCGCGTGCTCGTGATCGTCCTTCACGTGGACGTCGATGCCGAACGCGCGCTGCAGCGCGTCGATGAACGCGTCGATCGGGCCCGTGCCGTCGCCGTAGACCGTGCGCTGCACGACGCCGTCGGTCAGCGTGGCGTCGAGCGTGCACGGCGTGCCGGCGACGCCGTCGTTGGTGGTCACGTATTCGGCTAGCCGCAGGCGGCCGGGCAGCACGTACGCCGCCTCGAACGCGTCGCGAATCTCCGCGGCGCCGACCTCACCGCCCGACGTTTCCGCGAGCGCCTGCACGATGCGGCTGAACTCGATCTGCAAGCCGCGCGGCAGCGCGAACCCGTGCTCCGCCTCCAGCACGTACGCGACGCCGCCTTTGCCGGACTGGCTGTTCACGCGCACCACCGCGTCGTACGTGCGGCCGATGTCTTTCGGATCGACGGCGAGGTACGGCACCTCCCAGCGCGAGCCGTCGCGGCGCCGAGCGCCGCGAAGCCCTTCTTGATCGCGTCCTGGTGCGAGCCCGAGAACGCCGTGAACACGAGCTCGCCGCCGTACGGATGGCGCTGGTGCACGGGCAGCCGGTTGCACTCCTCGACCGTGCGCACGATCTCGGGCACGTCGCGCAGGTCGAGCCCCGGGTCGACGCCTTGCGAGAACAGGTTGAGCGCGAGCGTCACGACGTCGACGTTGCCGGTGCGCTCGCCGTTGCCGAACAGCGTGCCTTCGACGCGGTCGGCGCCGGCCATGAGCGCGAGCTCCGTCGCCGCGACCGCGGTGCCGCGGTCATTGTGCGGGTGCACGCTCAAGATCACCGACGCGCGGTCGCGCAGGTTGCGGTCGATCCACTCGATTTGGTCGGCGTACACGTTCGGCGTCGCCATCTCGACGGTCGCCGGCAGGTTCAGGATGATGCGCTCGTCCGGCGTCGGCCGCCACACGTCCATCACCGCTTCGCAGATCTCTTTGGTGAAGTCGAGCTCGGTCGCTGAGAACGTCTCGGGCGAGTACTCCAGCCGTACGTGCGTGTGCGCTGCGATGGCGCGGGCGCGCAGCGCGATGTGCTCGACCGCCGCGACGGCGATCGTCGACCACGCCCGCGCGGTCCAGGCCGAAGACGACCCGCCGGAACAGCGGCGAGGTGGCGTTGTAGACGTGCACGATCGCGCGCGGTGCGCCCGCGATCGCCGCGAACGTGCGGTCGATCAAGTCTTCGCGCGCTTGCGTGAGCACCTGGATCGTGACGTCGCCCGGGATGCGCCCTTGCTCGATGAGCTCGCGCACGAAGTCGAAGTCCGGCTGCGACGACGACGGAAAACCGACCTCGATCTCTTTGAAGCCCAGCCGCACGAGCAGCTCGAACATGCGGCGCTTGCGCTCCGGTCCCATGGGCTCGACCAGCGCCTGGTTGCCGTCGCGCAGGTCGACGCTGCACCACAGCGGCGCGCGCTCGATGGTGCGGCTCGGCCAGCGGCGGCCGTCCAGCGGTACGGGCGGGAACGGCCGGTAGCGCTCGTGCGAAATCATTCGATCACCGTTTCGTAGGAGATGATGCGGTCGATCTGCGCGCGCAGGCGCGCGAGCGCGAGTTCCGCGCCGTCGAAGGCGAAGCGTGCGCTCACGGTCGTGCCGGCGTTTGCCGTCACATGCGTCGTGCGGCAGTTGAAGCGGTGCGCGAGGTTGACGATGCGCGCGACGGAGCGCACGTCGCGCAGCGTCAGCTCGCACGTCATGCGCGCGCCTCCATCAAGTCGTCGACCGTCATGCCGGCCGGGATCATCGGCCACACGTTCTCGGTGGGATGGCACGCGCAGTGCAGCAGCGCCGGCCCGCGCGCGGCGACGAAGCGCGCGATCACGTCGTCGGCGCCTCGCCGGCGATGTCAGCGGATAGGCGTCGATCCCGTACGCGCGCGCGATCGCGACGAAGTCCGGGTTGTCGGCGAGGTTCGTCGCGGAGTAGCGCTCGGAGAAGAAGAGCTCTTGCCACTGGCGCACCATGCCGAGGTTCTGGTTGTCGATCAGCACGATCTTCACGGGAACGTCGTAGCGCCGCAGCGTCGCGAGCTCGGGAAGGCACATCTGGAAGCCGCCGTCGCCGACGATCGCGAACACCGGCATGCCCGGGTTCGCGTACGCGGCACCGACCGCGGCGGGAAAGCCGAAGCCCATCGCGCCCGAGCCCCGCCGACGTCGCGTACTTGCGCGGGTCGGCCGGGCGCGCGCGCTGCGCCGCCCACATCTGGTGCTGCCCCACGTCCGTCGTCACGATGGCGTCGGGCGGGACGGCGCGGAAGAAGCGGTCGAGCACGTCGGTCGCCGAGAGCACGTCGCCTGCGACGCGGTCGCTGGGCAGCGCGCCGCCGAGCAGCCGCGCCTCGGCGGCCCAGTCGTCGAAGCGCGGCACGTGACCGCGCGCGAGCTCGTCGACAAGCGCGCGCAGCGTGTCGCGCAGGTCGCCGTGCAATGATACGTCGGCAGGCACGATCTTGCCGAACTCGGTTGCGTCGATGTCGGCGTGGATCACGGCGCGCTTCGCGCGCGAAGCGGTCGGGTTTGCCGGTGACGCGGTCGTCGAACCGCATCCCGAGCGCGATGATCAGGTCGGCGCGCTGCACGGCTTTGTTCGCCGCTTTGAGCCCGTGCATGCCGAGCATCCCCAGGAAGCTCGCGTCGCCCGGCGCGGCGGCGCCGAGCGCGTTGATCGTCGCCGCGTGCGGCAGCCCGAGCATCGCGACGAACAGCCGGTAGAGGTCGACCGCGCCGGCGCGCACGCCGCCGCCGATGATGGCGACGGGCCGCCGCGCGGAGCGAATCCGCGCGACGGCGTCGCGGACCGCGGCATCGGACACACGCGGTCCCGCACCTCCCCGCGCGAACGGTTTTGCCGGCGCGGCGGTGACGTCGAGGTGGGCTTTGAGCACGTCGTTGGGGATGTCGACGAGCACCGGGCCGGGTCGCCCGGCGCGCGCGAGCGCGAACGCTTCGGCAAGCGTCTCGGCAACATCGTGCACGTCTGGTGACCAGCATGTTGCGCTTGGTCACCGGCTGCGTGATCGCGCAGACGTCGGCTTCTTGGAAGCCGTCGGTGCCCATCAGCTCGCTGCGCACCTGGCCGGTGATCGCGACGAGCGGCACGCTGTCCATCATCGCGTCGAGCAAGCCGGTGACGAGGTTGGTCGCGCCTGGCCCCGACGTCGCGCAGCAGACGCCGACGCGCCCCGACGTGCGCGCGTAACCGCTCGCCGCGAACGCCGCCGCCGCTTCGTGCCGCACGAGCACGTGCCGCACCGGATGCTCGTACAGCGCATCGTAGAGCGGCATGATCGCGCCGCCGGGGTAGCCGAAGATCGTCTCGACGCCTTCGCGTTCGAGCGCCGCGACGACGGCCTGCGCGCCGTTCATGGCCGCTAGAGGACCCGGAAGCGCAGGTCGTCGTCGGCTTCCGCCGCCGTCGTTCCGCCGTTGAGCCACGGCATGAGCCCGCGCAGCTCCGTGCCGACGTGCTCGATCTCGTGGTTCGCCGCGCGCTCGCGGTGGGCGCGGAACGACGGCTTGCCCGAGGCGTGCTCGGCGACCCATTCCTGCGCGAACGCCCCGCTGCGGATCTCGCTGAGGATCGTGCGCATCTCGGCGCGCGTCGACTCGTTGACGATGCGCTCGCCGCGCGTGTAGTCGCCGAACTTCGCCGTGTTGCTGATCGCGTCGCGCATGCCTTCGATGCCGCGCTCGTACATGAGGTCGACGATGAGCTTCATCTCGTGCAGGCACTCGAAGTACGCCATCTCCGGCGCGTAGCCGGCGTCGGTGAGCGTCTCGAATCCGGCCTTCACCAGCGCGCTCATCCCGCCGCACAGCACCGCCTGCTCGCCGAAGAGATCGGTCTCGGTCTCTTCGCGGAACGTCGTCTCGAGGATCCCCGCGCGGCCGCCGCCGATGCCCGCGGCATACGCGAACGCGATCGCGCGCGCGTGGCCGGTGGCGTCTTGATGGACCGCGACCAGGCACGGCACGCCGCGCCCGGCTTCGTACTCGCTGCGCACCAGACGGCCCGGGCCCTTCGGCGCGATCATGATCACGTCGACGTCGCTCGGCGGCACGATCGTGCCGAAGTGGATGCCGAAGCCGTGCGAAAACGTCAGCGCGGTGCCGGGCCGCAGATGCTCCACGACCTCGCGCAGATACAGGCTGGGCTGCTCCTCGTCGGGGATCAGCATCATGACGACGTCCGCTTTCGAGACGGCGTCCGGGATCGAGGCGACCGCGAGCCCGTCGCGGCGGGCTTCGTCGCGACTCGCGGAACCGGGCCGCAAGCCGACCACGACGGCGTGGCGGGAATCGTGCAGGTTGAGCGCTTGCGCGCGACCTTGGCTGCCGTAGCCGATGACGGCGATCGTCTTCCCGTCGAGTGCGCCGCGATCGACGTCGCGGTCGTAGTAGGCTTCCATCAGATCCTCCGAGATGAAAAAGCCCCCCGCCTACCGGCGAGGGGCTTTGCATGTGTGTGGGCGACTCTACGTCGTCTTATGCGAAAGCTGCTCGCCGGTCGTGTGGAACCGCAAGAAGGACGCTAAGAATGACGACGAGGAGCCGAGCGAACATCGTTGCAGGGTAGTACCACGATCCGCGCGCGGCTTGTCAACTGCGGGCCGTCGACCTGGCGGCGCCAAGCCGTCATTTCCGCGCCACGAGCCAACCTGAAGTGTCAAGCATGTGGCACTCGGCTCGCATAGGATCGTCGCCGTGGTGTTCCCGCTTCCGCCCGGCGTCTCGGCGCTGTCGACCCCGACGACGAGGTATCCATCAGTCTGCTCGAGCTCTGCGCCGCGCTGCGGCAGCAACTCGGGCTTCCAACTTACTCACGCGCCGATCTCGAGCGGCTCTTTCAAGTATTGGACTCTCCAGCGCCTTCACGACCGCTTCCTCCGAACGTACTCCCGTTTCGAGCACGACACCATCGTCGCCGAAACAAAGATACCAGGGGTTGACGTGAAGCTCGCGCGACAACATCAGGCCCACGGAAAAGCTCGCGCTCTTCGTTTCACCCGACTCCATCTTTCGGATCGCGGCGTCGGTGACGCGGCTCGCAGCGGCCAGATCGCCGACACGGAGGCCGCGTTCGTTGCGGAGCCGCCGCAACCGCTCCCGAAACGTCTCCCGCACGCTCGCAGTATACTGAGCCGTTACCGGACTGAGGTAACGCGAGGAATGCGATAGCATACTCCTGAAGGAACTAGCTATGTCTTGTCGCGGACCGGGTCGCGCACTCCCGTTCGAAAAGGTCAGGCCCTCGGCGTCGGATACCGCCGCAGCGTTCTACGTCTGCGCCGTGGCATCGTTATGATGAAGTTACGGCAATGTTGGCGCGGTACGATCGCACCAGCACGGGCGGATTGCTCCTGTCCGCGACGATGTGGCAGTGCGAAGGCGACGTCTATCGCGCCGAGTCGACGCTGCGCCGAGCCGCGGAAACCGCCTCGAGGGAGGAACGCCCGTACGTGGTCGACGTGCTCGCGCCGCTGCTGATCTCGCGCGGCCTGTTCACGCGGGCGGCGGCGCTGCTCGACGACGGTTTCGTCGCCGGAGCTCGAGCTCGGCCGGCGCGCGCTGCAGGCCGTGATCGACGCGGCGACGGGGGCGGTCGCGCGTTCCCGCGACAGCGCGAACGCGATCCGCGCCGAGCTGCGGCGGCATCGACGACGACGTCATCCGCTTGCGCGTGCACCAGCGGCTCGCGCTCGCGGCCTATTGGCGCCGCGACGTCGTCGAAGCGCTCGACGACGCCGCCGAAGGCCTCCGGTCCGCGCGGCTGCTGAACGCGCACCGCTTCGCGGTCACGCTGCATTCGGTCGCCTACGCGACGCACCAAACGTGCACCGGCGACTTCGAAGCGGCGTGGCGCCACGCGCAAGTCGCTCGCGCACGAAGCCGAACTCGGCGGCGACGCGTCGTATCGTGCGTGGGGCCGCGTCACGCTCTACGAGCTCGCGGCCGAGCGGGGCGACGATGCGGAGGTCGCCGCCGCGCGCGCGCGCGCTCGAAGCGGAACCGCTCCCGGAGCAATATCGCGAACGCTTTCCCGCGCGGCATCGCGGACGTGCTGCGGCTTGGCTGGCGGCGGCGAGTTCGCGACCGCGCGCAACGTGCTCGTCGTGCTCAAGGATACGACTGGGCCGCACCGACGGCGAACGCGCGCTCTGCCGCGCGCTCTCGCGCTGGCTTCGCTCGCGCTCCACGACGACGATGCGGCGCGACGATTCAGCCGTCAGGCCATCTCGTCGCTCGGCCCGGCCGCGAACGGCACCTCGCGGCCCACGAGTTGCGCTACCACCGTCTGGCGCGCGCGCTGGCGCTCGGCGGCGGGCGAGATCGTCGGTGACGTCGTGCGCGGCCGGCGTGCCGCTGCGGCGCGATTTCTTCACGGTGACAGCGAGGTCACCGCGCTTGCTGGCGCTGCGCTCGCGAGATGCGGCCGGAGAACGTCCCGACGAGCATCCGCGGCTACGCCCGTTTCTTGTCCGCTCGCGCGAGACGAGTTCGAGCGCCGCCCGGCGAGCGGCCCGCTCACCGCCGCCGAGGTCGACGTGCTCAACCTGCTCGACTCCGGCCGCAACGCGCCCCAGATCGCGGCGCTTCTCGGACCGCAGCCCGCATACGATTCGCACCCACCTCCGCAATGCCAGCGCGAAGCTGGAGACGCACGGGCGCAGCGACGACGCTCGCCCGTGCAAGGCAGCTTGGATTGTCGCGGATCGCCAAGCCACGCGACTCAACGGAGCATCTACCTAACTCGTACGGCGTCGACTGCGAGCGGATCCCGGGCTACGGTGCGGTGGCCACACCGCTTCCGTCCGAGGTATCGCCATGCTCACCACCCTTGCTCTCCTCGCCATCGTCGTCGCGAGCAATATCCCGCTCTGCGGCTGATCGTCGGTCATCGTGCTCTACGCATGGCGAAGGGGCGGGTGTCCCCCGCCGGCTGTGGAGCGCGCGAAACGATGGAACTCGATCCGCTCCTCGTCCTGCTCGACTTTCTCGTCGGTGACTCCGTCGAGAAGCTCGCGCGCAAGAACCGCCTTCCGCACGAGCACGTCGAGCAGGCGCTCAGCACGGCGCTGTCGTCGTACGGCTTTCACGCCGAGCGCGACGTTCGCGCACGACGCGCCGCGCTAGAGCTTGATGCGGTAACCCAGCGTCGGCGCGAAGCCCGACGTTGCGGTCCGCGAGCTGGCCCGGGAAGTCGTCGTAGTGCGCGGTGTAGTTGAGATAGCGCAAGCCCGAGCAGCACCTCGCCGTTCTTCGAGATTCGGTGCGCGACGCGCGCCGAGAGGTCGACCTGCGACGCGTTCTCCGGATCGGAGAACGTGTGCACCTGCGGTCTGGCACGCGACGGCGTGGGCGGCGTCGCCGCCGCTACGCGTGAAGCAGAACGTACTGGTACGTCGGGATGCGCGTGTACTGGATGCCGCGCATGTGCGGGTTCGCCGCGGCCCACCACTCGATCGCGGTTGCGGCCGTACTGCGTCATGCGCCCGATCTCGAAGCGCGCGCCGGTGACGCGCGAGTACTGCGCCTCCGAGCCGTTGATCGGGTCGGTGACGAAGCCGCGCGCGTAGAAGAAGTTGCCGTTCACCGGCACGTACGTCGTGAATCTGGTTGTAGACGGTCTGGCCGGCGCCGGCGAACCAGCCGCCGCGGAACGTGTGCCGGTACGTCGCGTTCACGATCGAGAGCCGCGTGCTGAGCGCGCCGTCGCCGGTGTTGCTGTAGCCGAACGTCACCGGCGGCAAGCCCTCGATGCGGAGGCTCTCGGCGTTGCGGCGCAGCGTGAGCTCCGCGAGCGGAAGCGGGGCGAACGTCAGCTTGTCGCTGTGGCCGCCGTTCACTTGGTGCTGGCCGCTGAGCGCGTTGACCGTCACCGCGAGCGTCGCGTCGACGGGGTCCGCCGATGCGAGCGCGCTCGCGCACAAGAAAAGACGCCGCCGTCATCACGGCGACGCGCCGCAAGAGCTTCATCACGCGCCCCCTTCGAACGGGCTCACGGGCGGCCCTCCGCCGCGATCCCGTCGCGAAACGCCGCCCAGCGGTCCTGCTCGATCGCCTCGCGGGCCGCGCCGACCAGCCACGTCAGCGCCGCGACGTTGTGGTACGACAGCAAGCGCTGCGCGAGCGTCTCGCCGGCCCGGAACAGGTGCGCGACGTACGCCCGCGTGTACGTCGCGCAGACGCGGCAGTCGCAGTCCGGGTCGAGCGGCGTGAAGTCGCGCACGTTGGCGGCGTTGCGCACGTGGTATTCGGCGCCGGCGCGCGTCAGCACGCGGCCGTGCCGCCCGCTGCGCGTGGGGTAGACGCAGTCGAACAGGTCGATCCCGCGGTCGATCCCGGCGACGAGGTCGCGCACCGTGCCGACGCCCATCAGGTAGCGCGGCTTGTCGCGCGGCAGCAGCGCCGCGGTGAGCGCGCGACGCGGTCCATCTCCTCGCGCGACTCGCCCACCGACAAGCCGCCGATCGCGTAGCCGGGCAGGTCCAACGCGACGAGCTCCGCGGCGCTGCGCGCGCGCAGCTCCTCGTCGAGCCCGCCCTGCACGATCCCGAACAGCAGCGTGCGATCGGCGTGGCGCCGTGCCGCGGCGCAGCGCGCCGCCCACGCGCTCGTCCGCGCGACGGCGCGTTCGAGCTCCTCGCGCGGCGACGGCAGCTTCACGCACTGGTCGAGCACCATCGCGATGTCGACGCCGAGATCTTCCTGGAACGCGGTGACGTTCTCGGGCGTGAAGCGGTGCGTGCTGCCGTCGAGATGCGAGCGAAACGTCACGCCGTCGTCGTCGACGTCGCGGCGCGACTCCAGGCTGAACACCTGAAAGCCGCCGGAGTCGGTGAGGACCGGGCCGTCCCACGCCATGAAGCGATGGATGCCGCCGGCGGCGACGAGCGTGTCGCGCCCCGGCCGCAGCCACAGATGATACGTGTTGGCGAGCACGATGCGCGCGCCGAGCTCGTGCAGGTCGCGCGGCTCCAGCAGCTTCACGTCGGCGAGCGTCCCGACCGGCATGAAGCACGGCGTCGCGACGTCGCCGTGCGCGGTGGTCAGCGTCCCGCTTCGCGCGCTTCCCGACGTCGCGCGCAGGACGAAGTCGCCGATCATTCGTCGCGGTCATGCCGAGCTTGTCGAAGCACGCAGCATCGCGAGCGTCGCGAGGTATTCCGGCGGCGGCTCGCTTTCGAACGCCATCATCTGCTTCGTGCGCGGGTGCTTGAAGCGCAAGCGCCAGGCGTGCAGCGCCTGGCCGGGGAGCGGCAGGCGCGAGTCGCTGCGCCCGTAGATCGCGTCGTTGAGCACCGGGTGGCCCAGCGCGGCCATGTGCACGCGAATCTGGTGCGTGCGCCCCGTCTCCAGCCGGAACGTCAGCTCGCTCGTGCCGATCAGCCGCTCGCGCAGCGCGTAGTGCGTGACGGCGGGCTTGCCTTCCGTGCGAATCGCGTACTTCATGCGGTTGCGCGGATCGCGGCCGATCGCGCCGCGGATCGTGCCTTCGGGATCGTCCGGGCACGCCGATCACGATCCCGCGGTACTCGCGCTCGATGTAGCGCGCCTGCATCGCGCGCCCGAGCGTTCCCAGCGCCGCGTCGGTCTTCGCGACCAGCAGCAGCCCCGACGTGTCGCGGTCGAGCCGGTGCACGAGCCCCGCGCGCAGCCGCTCGCCGGGGAGCACCGCGACGTGCGCGAGCAGCGCGTTGACGAGCGTGCCGTCCGTCGCGCCGTGCGCCGGATGCGTCACCATCCCGGCGGGCTTGTCGACGACGAGCAGGTCGTCGTCCTCGTACACGACGTCGAGCGGGATCGCTTCGGGCTCGGCGCCGAGCACGCGCGGCGGTTCGATCGCGTACTCCACGCGATCGCCGGGCTCGAGCAGCGTGCTCGGCTTCCCGGCCGCGCCGTTCACCGTCGCGGCGCCCGCGCGCAGCGCCGCCGCGACGTGCGAGCGCGAGTAGCCGGAGAGCCGCGCGACGAGCACGTCGAGCCGCGTGCCGCGCTCGTCGTCGCGCGACGACGTGCGTCAGGCGCGTCTCCCGCTGCGCAGCTGCGCGATGACGAGCAGCGCGACGCCGACCGTGATGCACGCGTCGGCGACGTTGAACACGTTCGGCCAGATCGTCTTGAAGTCGATGAAGTCGATCACCGAGTGGTGCTGCAAGCGGTCGAGGATGTTGCCCGCGGCGCCGCCGACGATCATCCCGAACGCGACGCGCACGAGGTTCGAGTGCTGCACCGCGTCGCGGAACGCGTAGGCGAAGACGGCCAGCACGATCAGCGCCAGCACGATGAGCAGCGCCGGCGAGTTGCCGAACATGCCGAACGCGCCGTGCGTGTTCTGCACGTACGTCAGCCACAGCAAGTGCGGGATGACGAGCTTGCTCTCGAACGGCATGAAGTGCGAGACGACGAGCGACTTCGCCCACCAGTCGAGCAGGAAGACGACGATCGCGACGAGCCAGAGGAGGATCACGGCCTGCCCGGTTCGACGCGTCCGGCTATCCTCCGGCCTTGCGGCAGACTCACAGGCTCGGGCAGCGGGACGTGCTGGTAGAAGAAGCCGGCGACGCGGCCGAAGCTGCCCGTGAAGATCACCAGCCCCGTCAGCGATCAGGAAGACGCCGGCCACGATCTCGATGACGCCGAGGTAGCGCTTCACGCGGTTGAGCGCGCTCAGCGCCTGCGTGATCGCGGCGGCGGTGATCAGCAACGGTACGGCGAGCCCCATCGAGTAGACGAACAGGAAGAACGTCGCCGGCACCGTAGTGCTGCTGCGACGCCTTGAGCATGATGAGCCCGAGGATCGGCCCGATGCACGGCGACCAGCCCGGCCGCGAACCCGATCCCGACCAGGAACGACGCGAGCAGCGAGCGGTTCGCGCTGCGGAACTGGAGGCGCTTGTCCATCATCAGCGCCGGGATCTTGAAGACGCCCGATCATGTTGAGCCCGAGCACGATGACGACGATCGCCGCCGACGCGCGCGATCCAGTCCTTGTAGTCGACGAACGCCGAGCCCAGCGCGCTCGCCGAGAGCCCGATCGCCATGAACACCACGCGTGAAGCCGGCCACGAACGCGAGCGCGTGCAGCATCGTGCGCGCCCGGCTGCGCGCGTCGGACTGCGCCTTGAGCTCCTCGACGCTGGAGCCCGTGAGGAACGACAGGTAGGCCGGGATCAGCGGCAAGACGCACGGCGAGACGAAGGACAGCAGCCCGGCGAGGAAAGCGGTCAGGATGTTGAGGTTGCTGGTCACGGCACTCCCGGTGTTAGACGGCATCAGGACCCGGCCTGGGTGCGCCGCGGTGGCACCGCTGGTGCGCAGGATGCATCCTTCTTCGCCGCCCGCGCTAGGTTGCGCAAGCCGCGCGCCGTAACCACGGCGGGTGAACCACTGGTTCGTCTATCCGAACATCGACCCGATCGCGTTCCGGCTAGGCCCGGTCGCCGTCCACTGGTACGGGCTGTCGTACCTGTTCGGGTTCATCTGCGTCTTCTTGTGGATGAACCGGCCCGCCGGGCGGCGGCGGCTGGGGCTGACGACCGACCAGATCCAGGACTTCCTGGTCTACGCGCTCGTCGGCGTGCTGATCGGCGGCCGCATCGGCTTCGTGATCGCCGACGTCATCACCAAGCACAACTTCGGCGACTACCTTGCGCACCCGCTCAACTTCATCGCGATCTGGCAGGGCGGGATGGCGTTCCACGGCGCGCTCGTCGGCGTGATCGTCGCGATCGTGCTGTTCCTGCGCAAGCACCCGGGGCTGACGTTCGGCGTCCTCGGCGACGAGGTGGTGCCGCTGCTGTCGATCGGCATCTTCACGACGCGCATCGTGAACTTCATCAACGACGAGCTGCCGGGCAAGCTGTGCCTGCCCGATCACCCGTACTGCGTCCTGTTTCCGGCGTACCGCGACGGGTATCGCTACCCGTCGCAGATCTTCGAGGCGATCCTCGACATCCTGACGCTGCCGATCATCTTGCTGGTGTACCGCTCGCGCCCGCCCGACGGCGTGGTGGCATGGACGTGGTTCACGATCTACGGCATCACCCGCTCCGTCGCCGAGATCTGGCGCGAGCCGGGCTTCACCGTGCTGGGGCTCGACGGCGGGCAGTTCGTCGCCGTGCTGCAGATCTTCATCGGGATCGCGCTGATCGTGCGCGCCTACCGGCGCGGGATACGCACCGAGGCGCGGTGAAGGCCCTCCTCCGTGATGCACCTTGCCGGCGGAACGGTCGCCGAGCGCGTGGCGACGTTGCGCGAGCGCGTCGACGAGGTCGCTGCGGCGTCCGGCCGTGAGCGCGGTTCGGTTTCGATCCTCGCCGTCACCAAGGCGCAGCCGCGCGACGCCGTGCTCGCCGCGCTCGATGCCGGGCTGACCGACGTGGGCGAGAACTATCTGCAAGAGGCGCGCGCAAAGTACGACGGTCTGCCGCCGTGCACGAAGCACTTCGTCGGCCACGTGCAGACGAACAAGGCGAAGGCGATCGTGAACCTGTTCGACGTGGTGCAGAGCGTCGACCGGCTCGACGCCGGCTTGGCGCTCGCGAAGGCGGCGCGTGACGCCGGGCGCCGTTTGCGCGTTCTCGTGCAAGTGAACGTCTCGCCGACCGAACGGTTCGGGATCCCGCCGGCCGATGCGCCGGCGCTCGCGGCGCGCCTGCGCGACGAGGGCTTGGCGGTCGACGGCGTGATGGCGATCGGCCCGCTCGACGGCGACGTCGACGCGGCGTTCGCCGCGGCGCACGCGGCGTTCGAGCGCGTCGGCGGGACGACGCTGTCCATGGGGATGTCCGGTGATTGGGAGCGCGCGGTGCGCCACGGCTCGACGATGGTGCGCTTGGGCACCGCGATCTTCGGCCCGCGGCCCGCGAAAGAGAGGAACGTGGCATGAGCGTATTCGCGAGAATCGGATCGTGGTTCGCGATCCACGACGAAGAAGAGGACGAGGCGCTCTACGCCGACGAGGTCGGGGCGAAGCGCAACGTCGTGCCGCTCAGCGACGCGTCGCGGCGTCACGGGCGGATCGGTCGCGGTGTTCGCGCCGCGCTCGTTCGGCGACGTGACCGAGATCGCCGACGCGCTGCGCGCGCGCCAGGTGGTGATCGTCAACGTGCAAGGCGCCGACCGCAACCTGCTGCAGCGCGTCGTCGACTTCACGTCGGGCGTCGCGTACACCATCGACGGCCGCATCCAGAAGCTGGCGGAGGCGATCTACCTCGTCGTCCCGTCCGGCGTCACCGTCAACTCGGCCGGCGTGCGCGAGCAGCTCGACGTCGACGGCATCCTGGGCATCAAGGATTTGCGCTGATGGCGAAAGTCACGATCATCGACATCCAGCACAAAGAGTTCAAGAAGTCGCTTCAGGGCTACGACCGCAACGAGGTCAACGAGTTCCTCGACGAGATCATCGAGACGCTCGAGGACGAAAACACGGCGCGCACGGCGCTCCAGGGCGAGATCGCGGAGCTGCGGGAGCGCCTCTCGCACTTCAAGACGATGGAAGAGTCGCTGCAGTCGACGCTGCTGCTCGCGCAGCGCACCGCCGACGAGGTGAAGGCCGCCGCGCATAAAGAGGCCGACCTCATCAAGCAAGAAGCGCGCCTCACCGCCGAACGCGAGATCTCCGCGCTCAGCGCGCGCATCGACGAGACACGCCGCGAGGCGCAACGCCACCAAGACACGGCCGAAAAGGCGAAGAGCGAGCTGCGCTCGCTGCTGATGTCGCACCTGTCGCTGATCGAGCGAACGCCGGCGGCACCGCCGGCCGGCGGCGGCGGAACCAGCTGCCTGCCCCGGCGGCCGCGAGCGCGAGCGAACCCGCCGGCGACTCGGACACCGACCAAATCGCTCAGCTGCCGCTCAACAACGGGGCGCCGACGCACCAGCTCGTCGAGTAGTTCCGGCTGCGGCCGGCGCCTACGCGCGGGCGAGCTGCTCGCGCATCTCCTTGGCACCGATCGGCTCGTTGTAGATCGGCGACCCGGGCTGCTGCTTGCGGCCGCCCTCGACCAGCCCGCCGTTGTCGACGGGATCGAAGCCGATCTCGTCGATGAGGTCCATCACGACGCGCTTGGCGGCCGAATCGTCCGAGGCGACGGGGATGGCCAGCCGGCCCTTGGTGCCGCTTGGGCTTCGCCCTCCGTCGCCAGCCGCTTGGAGAAGAGCGTGTTGAACGCCTTGACCACCCGGGCGCCGGGGACCAGGGCGCGGGTGAATTCGGTGGACGTCTTCGAGCCGAGGTCCTCGATCTCGAAGTCCTCGGTGTACGGGTTCATCGCGTCGATGACGATCTTTTCGTCCCAGCCTTCGATCTCGCCGAGCGCCTCCTCGCGCTTGGTCCACGGGACGGCGATCAGCACCACGTCGCTGGCGTCGACGGCGTCCTGCGCGGTGGCCGCTTCTACGTTCGGCCCGATCTCGGCAACCAGCGCCTTGAGCGAGTCGGGACCGCGCGAGTTGGCGATCCGCACCCGATGGCCGGCCCGCGCAAAGGCGCGAGCTGCGTTCCCTCCGATGTTACCGGAGCCCAAGATCCCGATCTGCATCCGTATCCTCTCGACCGCCAGAAACCGTCCGCCGGGCTTGACCTGGGGGTTACGCCACGAGGCGGCGGGATTCCGCGAAGGCCCTACTCGGTATTTGGCCGGTCGCGCACGCGATTTTTCACACCCGCACCCTTGACAGCGATTATATGGCGATGTACTGTATTAATACCGTATATTGTACAGCTTAAAGCTGCTAGGGGGCTTGAAATGCCAAGCGACAGAGAACGGAGCGTCTGGAGGGCCGGGAATCGCTGCGGGCGAGGGGGACGGGCGCGTCGAGCGCGGTCCCAGCGTGTCCGCACAGTGGGGACCGTCGACGAAACGAGCCTGAAGCGTGGGGCCGCAGCTGAGGAGTTGCGGACGGGCGATCCCGTCCGCAACGAGGAGGCTGTGGCCCTTTGCCGTATCCCGTACGGCAATCAGCGGGTTATTCTACGGCTTTTTACTGGCGCGCTTGGCGGGTACATTCTGTCGGCCGCCGCTCAGGAGGTTCTCGCCATGCCGACCAAAGATGTCATCACCACCATCCGGAAAGTCACCGTGAATTTCGCGCCGGAGACGTACGACACGCTCGCCGGGATCGCGAAAGAGCGCAAAGTCTCGATGTCCGAAGCGCTGCGCCAGGCAATCGGTCTGATGGCGTTCATGCTCGATTCCATGAAAGACGGCAAGATCAAGATCGAGCGAAACGGCGAGAGCAGCGAACTGAAGCTGCTGTAGCCCGGGGCGCGCCGGCGCTACAGCTGAACCTGGATGATCCCCGCCGTCTGCTGAACGGAGACGTTCGTCGGACCGACGAGCCACTCGTTCTCCGTTTCGATATTGCCGAGCATCTTGGCGGTTTTCTCTTCCGTTTCGATCGGCGCAACCGCATAGAGCGGTGCGATCGAGATCTTCTCGTGGCCTCGCTGCAGTGCAATGCGCTGGCCGTGAGACGACACGCGCTCATAGACCGTCGCGCTGAGTCGATCGTCCGTCACGTAGTCTTGCCAATCGATCGTGTCGGTGATCTCCGCTACGCCGGTTCTGGTGAGCGTCACACGCGCCGGTCCGTCGCGTTTGAGCAGAACGATGTCACCGCGCATCACGTTGCGCCACACGTGGTCGGGCTCGTTGCGCACGTCGACTTCCGTAAACACGGAAACGATGTCGCTCGGCGGAATGCGCCAGAGATCGTCCGTCTCGCCGAGCTGGACGAGACTTTCGTCGACGAGTTGCTGGATATCTTCGTACACGTACTGCTCGAGGTTGGCGACGTCCATCATCGCAGTCCCTCGCGTGACGCAATCGTCGTAGCGTTCCGCTTTGAAGAGGAGCGCGACCACGCTCAACGCCAGCGCGCCGTACGTCCGCGGCTTGTCCAGCGGAACCTGATCCAAGGCATCGCGTTCGCGCTCCGCGGCGAGGCCGTAGTACCGCTTTGCGTCGTTCGTTTCTCCGCGCGCGATGCACTTTTCGGCTTCGAGCGCGAAGTCGTCCGCCTCTTGGTGCGCCCCACGGTAGGTCATGCGGTCCAGAGCTCGATCGTTGCCGCTTGGAAGCCGACGACGGCCGCGATCGCGGGACCGTTGACGGAACCGCGCTGCGTTTGCTCCGTTTTTTGCTTCAGGCGGGTTTTCATGGTGCTTTTCGCGCCGGCGTCGGTTCCGGAGACTTCGAGGCGTACCCGGTGCGCCGCATCGAGATACTCTGCGTGCGGGTCCACGTCGACCCAGAAATCCGCTCCGCTTCCTTGCTGCGTCCGCCCGAGCGCGAACATCTCCATGCGCGCCTCGACGGCGGCGATCGCAAGGCAGTACGCGCCGTCTTCCGTGGCGTCCTTGCGGTTTGCGTGGGATTTCCGCTCGCGCTCGGTGGGCACGGTCCAGCTCGCGGTGTAGGTATCCGACGTGCCGCCGGATGCGACCGTCAGGTCTTTGGTCGCAATGGTCGAATCGGTCGCCGCCGGCTTGTGATGGCGGTCCAGCGCGACTCTGGCCGCCTCTGCCAACATCAAGCTCAAGCCGTTCGAGAGCCACGGATGCCGCCGGTGCAGGTGCTCGAAATCCGGAAACTGCTTGCTAATGGTCCACCTCGCTGCCAATAGCCGTTTGCGGTCCGCCGCGCGGTCGCGGAACATTCGGCGAACCGGAGGGGGTTCCCGCGCCGCAGGCGGTCACATGCGGTGTCATCATAGCCGCAGTTTCATGAAGCGGCGCCCGTCGGCCGCGGTTTCGTATGTCACGCTGACGAAGGTCGGCCCGACGACCCAGTCGTCGGCAAAATTGTCGAGCCACTCTTCGATTTCAGGCTGGCTCGCGCCGTCCGGCGCCAGGACGCTGATCGGAAGAAAGTAGACCACCTCGTCCGCGTGCGTCGCGGCGATTCGTTCACCGCGGACGGCGACCCGCGAGTAGACCTCGCGCGCATAGCCTTCGTCGCGGACGTAATCGTCCCACTGAATCATGTCCGTCGGCATGGTCGACGTCCGCGTGAGGATGACGAGGTGCTCGTTGTCGCGCGCGACGGCGACCATGTCCCCGCGCAAGACGGTCGCGAAGACCGTCGACGGCTGGTCCAGCAGCTCTCGCTCGGATAAACGCCACATCCCGTTACTCTCCCGGCTCCGACCAGGTCGGTGGCCGCCTCCGACTACTCTACCATACTATCGACGGCGATCATTCGGTCACGGCGCGGCAATATGCGGTGCCCCATGATCCTGCCATGGACGGATTGGATTGGACCGCGAGCGCGATGCGGGCGGCGCGCTCGCAACTCGACATCGCCACGCACAACCTCGCGAACGCGTCGACTGACGGGTATCGCAAGAGCGCCGCCGCGGTGACGCTGACTGACCACGGCGTCGCGGTCGCAGCGCACGCCACGCACGAGCAGGGCGCAGTTCGCACGACCGGGCGCGCGTTCGACCTCGCACTGCTGGGCGACGGCGCCTTCCGCGTCGGTGATACCACGACACGAGCCGGCGCGTTTACTCGCGACCGCGCCGGCTTCTTGACGGACGACCGCGGCCGCCGGCTGCACGGCGCGCACGGGGCGCTGCGCGTGTCCGAGCACGCGAAGATCGACGCCGACGGCGCCGTGCGCGACGCCGGGCATGTGGTCGACCGGATCCCGCTTACCGCGGGAACGCATGTGCTCGCGGGGTCGCTCGAGACGAGCACGGTGAACCCGATCGGCGAGACGCTCGCGATCCTCACCGCGCAGCGCGCGTTCGAGACGGCCCAGAAGACGCTGCTGGCGATCGATGCGACGCGCGACAAGGCCGCGAACGACGTGGTGCGCGTGCGATGAATCGCGCGATGTACGCGGCGGCCAGCGGGATGGCCGCGCAGCAGACGCAACTCGAGATCGTCGCCGACAACCTCGCCAACGCCGACGTCGCCGGCTTCAAGAGCGCCGCGGCGACGTTCGCCGACGTTCGCGCCGGCGCGCTCGGCCTCGGCACGACCGGTACCGGCAAGCACGCGGTGTTCGCGCAGGGCAAGCTCGTGCGCAGCGGCGGCGCGTTCGACGTCGCGATCGACGGACCGGGATTCTTTGTCGTCGAGCGCGGCGGCGCGCGAGCCTACACGCGCAACGGCGAGTTCGCGCGCAGCGCCGACGGTCTGCTGCGCAACAGCGCCGGGCTGGGCGCTGTCCGGCGTGCGCATCCCCGCCGACGCGCTCGCCGTGCGCGTCGAGCGCGACGGCCGCGTCGCGATCGATACGCCGGCTTTGAAAAACCGCGCGATCGCGCACGTGCGGCTGGCGTCGTTCGCGTCGCCCGAAGCGCTGCGCCCGCTCGGCGCGACGCTGTTCGCCGCGACCGACGAGTCCGGCCGCGCGCGGCTCTTCGTGCCCGGCGGGCGTGACGGCCCGGCGCTCGCGTTCGGGATGCTGGAGCGTTCGAACGTCTCGGTGATCGAGGCGATGATGCAAATCCTCGGTGCGCAGCGAGCGTACGAGGCCAACGCAAAGGGAGTGCAGGCGGCCGATGAGATGCTGCGCATCGCCAACAACCTCCATCGCGGCTGACGCGCCGCCGACGGAAATTACCGCGCGCGACGTGATGAACGCGTTGCTCTTCCGCGAGATCCTCAAGCCGCTCGTGCAGGGACTGGGTCCGGTGGCGGAGATCGCGCTGGGCAGCGTCGCGGACGACATCTTCGTGCGGAGGGTGCGGCGATGAGCGAGGCGCGCGAAGCGCGCATCCGCGCGCTGCTGCCGATCGTGAGGTCGATCGCGCGCCGCGTGCACCGCATGGTGCCCAGCAGCGAACTCGACGACCTCGTCGGCGACGGCTACGTTGGATTGATCCGCGCGGTCGACGCGTTCGATCCCACGCGCGGCGTGGCGCTCGAAACCTACGCGCGCCGGTTGATCCTCGGCGCGGTGCTCAACGGCGTGCGGCGGCACGATCCCGTACCCGAGCGGATGCGCCGGACGCTGCGCGTCGCGGACCGCGCGCGCTACGCGCTCGCGCAAGAGCTCGGCACGCTGCCGACGCCCAGCGCGATGGAGCGGATCACGCCGCCGCTCGGGCCGGCGCGAACCGAAGCGCATCGCCGCAACGCGCTCTCGCTCGACACGCCGCTGCCGCGCAGCGAACGCCTCACGCTCGATCATGCCTCCGATCCGCAGGAGATCGCGATCGCGCGCCTGGAGCGCGAGTGCATGCGGCGTGCGATCGCCGCGCTGCCGCAGCGCCAGCGCAGCATCGTCGTGGCGCACTACTTCGGCGACGAGCCGTTGCGCGCGATGACCGGGGCGCTGCACGTCTCGCCGCAGCGCGTCTCCCAACTGCACCTGCTCGCGCTGCGGCGCCTGCACGCCGAACTGGCGGCGATGTCCGAGCTGACGGCATGAAGGACGCCGCCGCACCGGGCCCGGCACTCGACCCGAACGCGCTCGCGCTCGCACCGCTCGCGGTAACGCCGGCGCACGTCGCCGACGTCGATGCGGAGCTGCACGCGACGCTGCCGCGGGACCATCCGGCCTGGCAGCGGGACGTGCTCTCGGTGTCGGCACGCGCTCGCGCGGTGGTCGCGAAGCTGCGCCCGATCGTCGTGCGTACGCTGACGTTCTGGGATCACGTCGCCCGCGGCGTGGGAATCGGCGGGCGTCGCGTGGAGGTCGATCCCAGCGGATGCTACCGGCTGCGGTAGCATCCGCCGGCAGCAGTTATGGACAGCCGATCACGTAATAGTTCGTCCCCGTCTTCTTGAGCGTCGTTTGGTAGAACACGTTGTCCAGGCCCATGTTCTGGTTCGAGCCGTTGGCGAGCGCGTAGCCGAAGCTGTCGTGCGCGCGGCCCGCCACGACGTGCGAATAGTTCGAGCCGCTATAGCACACCGGCGGCGGCGTCGGCGTGGGGGTCGGTGTCGGGCCCGGAGTGGGCGTGCCGTTCGGCGTCGGTGACGGTGTCGGCGTCGGGCCGCCGCCGGATTGGATGCGGTCGACCATCTTCTTGATCGCCTGCATCTGCGGGCCACTCTTGAGCGCGTACGTTGTGGTCTCGTAGCCCCACCAGTCCCAACAGCCGTTCGGGTTATTCGGCGTGCTGCTCGAGACTTGGTAGGGGTAGAGCACCAGGATGTTGTTCGTGTCGGCGTACTTGTTGAGCCCCGCTTCGGTGATGAACTTCGTGCCGATGTTCGCCTGCGTTTGCACGCAGCCGTCAAGCGCGACGATCAAGCGGCACTGCTGTCCGTTCGCGCAGTTCGCGGGCACGTAGAGGTAGCCGTTGGTGTCGAGGTCGTTCGTGCCGCCGCCGTACGGCGTTTGGTCGAAGTTGACCAGCGTGCCGCCGAGCGTGCCGGTGTTCTTCGCGTTGACCGAACCGTAGAAGTACGTCAGCCACGTCTTCTCGGAGTCGTAGTTGCTGCAGTTGATCATGTACGGGCTCGCTGTCGTGCCGCACGCGACCTCGCCGTCGGGCGACTCCCAGCCGTGTCCGGCGGCGTACGTGTTTTCGTACTTCGTCGCCACGCCGTAGTGCTGATACTCGCTGTTGAGGTCGTTCATCGTCTTGGGATAGACGGTGTAGTCCATCGTGCCCGACCACAAGTACGCCTTTTGGCCGTTGAGATTGCTCTTGGGATCGATCGTGCCCGCCGACGACTGGCTGTCGAGATAACTCTCGGACGCGGCAAGCGAGCTCGACGTTGCGTACTGGCACGTCGTCTGTGCGGTCGAGAGGCTGTCTTGCGCGCAATAATACGGCCCGCCCGCGTAGACCGCGGCGTAATGGAACGTGCCGGAGAACGCGACGTGCAACTGCACGGCCATGAAGCCACCGGACGAGATGCCCGCGACCGCCGTCTTCGTCTTGTCGACGTTGTACGCGCCGAGGCTCGCGAGGCTGCGCGCGGCGCGCTGGTGGTCGTCGGGCGCGGTGGCCGCCGGAACGGCGCTGCGGCTGCCTGAGCCGGCGCACCCGGCGGCGACCGCGCCGATGACGACCGTCAACGCGGCGATTCGTGAGAACGGCGAATACAGGCGCATGAAAACTCCTCCCCGATGAAGCGAGCGCTGCGGAGGACGTTTCCGAGAGGGTTCGCTTATCCTGCTCGCCGAGCCGGGTGCATGAACGATTGCGAGCGCTGACGCCGACTCAACTGCGGCGCACCAATTGCCGTAGATAGAAGTCGGGTGCAACAGAATCTGTCGGCGATGCCGGACACACCGATGGCCAGGGAAGGACCTCGATGATCACCCCCTTCAGCGTAACGCGACTCTATCGTGACCAGCATGACCGCCTCCGCTCGCACGTCATGAAAATGTTCGAGGCCTCGACCGTCTCGGAGCACAAGACGCTCCTCGCGCAGCTTGCAGGTTCGGTGAAGATGCACCTGAAGGCGGAAGACGACAGTCTGTACCCGCGCCTGCTGGCTCACGCTGATCCGGCCGTGCGCAGCAAGGCGGCGGAGCTGCAGCGGAGCATGGGCAACTTGGCCGCCGCGTTCGATGCGTTCTACGCGCGCTGGGTCAAGTCGGGCGCGATCGCCGCCAACCCTCAAGGGTACAGCACGGAGATGAAGTCCGTCGTCGCGCTGCTCGCGACGCGGATGGACCTCGAGGATCGCGAGCTCTACGACCTGGCGGACCGCGCCCTCAAGGCAGCGTAGCGCGCAAACGTCGCGCTACGTCGCGAAGTAGCGCTCGATGAAGCCGGCGTACGGGGTTTCGGCGATGTCGAATCCCGCGTCACCGGCTTTTTGTAGCGCCCCGGCGGCGCCGGTTCCGTCCTTCTCCGAGAGCACGATGGCCGCTGCGACCGCAGCGCGCGTCGCGCCCGCTCAATGGATCAGGACGGGGCCGCCGCTCGCATCGACGGCTTCACGGATGCGCGCGATATCGTCATTCGTCACCGTGTCGATCGTCCACGGGACGTGCGCGTACGCGATCTCGCTTCCTTCGAGCGCAGCGTCCGTGATGTTGCCCTCCTCGTCGCTGCGGCGGATGTTCACCACCGTCGCGAACCGGCCTGACGTCAGCTCCGCCGCGGAGGGCTGGCCGCCGACGGTGATCCCGCCGATCATGGTTTCGTTCTTCATCGATTCTCCTTAGGGGCGTGCGTTAGAGGTTTGCTACGATGCCTTCGACCAGGCGCGCGACGCTTTCGGCGCTGCGCGCCGCCGCGTCGAGGACCTCTTCGTGCGACGTCGGCGCGCCGGTGCCGTGGACGTTGGTGATCAGCGAGAAGCCGACGACGTCGCGGCCGAGCGCGCGGGCGGCGATCGTCTCGAGCACCGTGCTCATGCCGACCGCGTCGGCGCCGATACCGCGCAGGTAGCGCGCCTCCGCAGGCGTCTCGTAGGCCGGGCCCGCGAGGCCCGCGTACACGCCGTCGTGCAGCGTGATCGCGTACTCGGCCGCCATGTGGCGCGCGAGCTTGCGCAGGTGCGGTGCGTACGCGTCGACCATGTCGACGAACCGCGCGTGTTGACCCGGCAGCAGGTCGGCGCCGATCAGCGGACTCGTGCCGGTCAGGTTGAGCTGGTCGACGATCAGCATCAGGTCGCCCGGGCGATAGTCGGGGTTCACACCGCCCGCGGCGTTGGTCAGCACGAACGTCTTCGCGCCGGCGTGCGCGGCGGCGACCACCGGGTAGACCACGTCGTCGGTCGCGCGGCCTTCGTAGAGGTGAAAGCGTCCGCTGAACGCGACGACGCGGCGGCCGTGCAGCGTGCCGACGTGCGCCTCGCCCGCGTGTCCCGCGACACCGGGCAGCGGCATGCCGTCGATTTTCTTGTACGCGATGGTGTGGCCGTCGATGCGGTCGCGCAGCACCGCTCCGAAGCCCGAGCCGAGCACGATGGCGCACTCGATGTCGCCGCCCGCTTTGTCGCGGAGTACTTCCGCCGCGGCTTCGAGGCGCTTGCGTTTCATGCTGGCGCACCCTTCGACAGGCTCAGGGTGACATGGGGGCTATCCCTGCGCATTTGCGTTGTTTCGTGACGGTCCGGGGATTGGCGTGAGCAGGTTCGTGCCCGTCATCTCCGGCGGTACTTCGAGGCCGAGCAGCGGCAGCAGCGTCGGTGCGACGTCGCCCAGTTTTCCTCCGCTCGCCAACGTGCCCACCGGTTTGTCCGAGACGAGCACGAGGGGAACCGGGTTCGTCGTGTGCGCGGTGAGCGGGTTGCCGTCAGGGTCGATCTTCTCTTCGGCGTTGCCGTGGTCCGATGTGATCGCCAGGATCCCGCCCGCTTTGAGCGTCGCCTGTTCGAGACGGCCTAGCGCAACGTCAAGGGTCTCGAGCGCCGAGATCGTCGCGTGCCACACGCCGGTGTGGCCGACCATATCGGCGTTCGCGTAGTTCATCACGATCACGTCGTGCCGGTGGCGGAGGATGTCCTCGACCGCCGCGGTGGTGATGTCGTTCGCCGACATCTCCGGCGCAAGATCGTACGTCGCGACGCTGCGGTTGGACGGTATCAGGATGCGGTCCTCGCCCGGGAACACGTCCTCGCGCCCACCGTTGAAGAAATACGTCACGTGCGCGTACTTCTCGGTCTCCGCGAGGCGCAGCTGCGTGAGCTGCGCGTTGGCGACGATCTCGCCGAACACGTGGTACTGCGGCCGCGGCCCGAACAGCACGGGGTTGGGGAAGTTCTCCTCGTAGCGCGTCATCGTCGCGAACACGAGGTTGCCGTACGCGTTCACCGGGAACTGCGCGAACGCCGCGTCGCTGAACGCGAGCGTGAGCTGGCGCGCGCGATCGGGGCGGAAGTTGAAGAAGATGCACGCGTCACCGTCGCGGATGGGGCGCGGCTCGCCGATGATCGCCGGGATCACGAACTCGTCGTTCTCGCCGCGCGCGTAGGCGGCGGCCAGCGCCTCTTGCGCGGTCGGATAGCGGTACTCCGCCGACGCGTTCGCCAGCGCGTCGTACGCCTTGCGCGTGCGGTCCCAGCGCTTGTCGCGGTCCATCGCGTAGTAGCGGCCGGAGACCGTCGCGATCGCGCCGGTGCTGTGATGCTTCGCGAGGTGCTGCTCGAGCCGCGCGAGGTACGTGCTCGCGGAGCGCGGCGGCGTGTCGCGGCCGTCGAGGAACGCGTCGATCGCAAGCGGTACGGCGGCTTCGGTAATGACGTCGATCAGGGCTTCGACGTGATCGAGCGAGCTGTGCACCTTGCCGTCCGACACCAGCCCCAGCAGGTGCAGCGTGCCGTTCGTTCGGCGCACGTGGTCGATGGACGCGCGCAGCGTCGTGTTCTGCCCGAACGTGCCGCTTGCGATCTCCTCGTCGATCACGACGACGCCTTGCGGCACGACACGCCCGCTGCCGATGTTGATGTGCCCGACCTCGCTGTTGCCCATCACGCCTTTGGGCAGCCCGACGGCTTCGCCGCTCGCTTCCAGCAGCGTGTGCGGGTAGGTCGCGAGGATATGCGCCCAGTTCGGCAGGTCGGCGGCGAGAATCGCGTTGCCGTGCGCCGACGCGCTGGTCCCCCAGCCGTCGAGGATCGCGAGCACGAACGGTCGTTTCTTCACCAGTCCGTTCCTCGCTGCGGCTGCGGTACGGACGCAAGGCGCGCGCCTTCGAGCAGCGCGGCGAACGAGGCGGGCTCGAGGCTCGCGCCGCCGACGAGCCCGCCGTCGATGTTCGGTTGGGCCAGGAACGCGGCGACGTTCTCCGGTTTCATGCTGCCGCCGTAGAGGATGCGCGCACGGTCGAGCCCCGGCATCCGAGCGCGAATCCGGCCCATGACCTCGTTCGCTTCGGGCGGCGAATCGGCGTTGCCGGTGCCGATCGCCCAGATCGGCTCGTACGCGACCACGCAGCGCGCGACGTCCGTAACCGGCATGCCGTCGAACGCCGCGTGCACCTGTTCGCATACCTTCGCATGGGCTTGTCCCGCGGCATGCTCGTCGGCCGTCTCGCCGACCGCGACGATCGGCGTAATCCCGTGCGCGAGCGCGGCGCGCGCCTTCTCGTTGACGCGGTAGTCCAGCTCGCCGAAGAGATGCCGGCGCTCGGAGTGGCCGATGACGACCCATGTCACGCCGCATTCGACGAGCATCGCCGGCGAGATCTCCCCGGTGAACGCGCCCTCGTCCGCCCAGCTCACGTTCTGCGCCCCCAAACCGATCGCCGAGCCGGCGAGCTCTTCGCGTGCCGCGGACAGCGCGGTGAACGGCGGGCAGATGACCGCGTCGACGTCCGCGAACGGCAGATCGCGCGCGCACACGTCCGCCACGAACGCGCGCGTCTGCGCGATCGTCTTGTGCATCTTCCAGTTCCCGACGATCAGCGGTTTGCGCAGGATCACGGCGCTATCGCTCCAGCGCCGCGACGCCTGGGAGCGTCTTGCCTTCGAGGAATTCCAGCGTCGCGCCGCCGCCGGTGGACACGTGGGTCATCGCGTCCGCGAAGCCGAGCGCGTGCGCGGCGGCCGCGGCGTCGCCGCCGCCCACCACGCTGGTCGCGCCGTGCTTCGTCGCGCCGGCGATCGCTTCGCCCACCACGCGCGTGCCGTTCTGGTACGGCGGCTTCTCGTACACGCCCATCGGGCCGTTGAACACGATCGTCTTCGCCGCGCGCAGCACTTCCGCGTACGCGCGCGCGGTCTCCGGACCGATGTCGAGGATCATCGCGTCGCCGACTTGGGCGAGCGGCACGGTTCGCGCGGTGTCGTCGGCATCGAACGCGTCGGCGACGACCGCATCCGTCGGAAGGTGCAGTGCCACGCCCTTGGACAGCGACAGCGCGATGATCTTCTGCGCCGGAAGCAAGTCCGGATCGCGCAGCGACCGGCCGACGTCGATCCCTTGCGCGGCCAGGAACGTGTTCGCCATGCCGCCACCGATCACGAACGCGTCCACCTTCGCCAGCAGGTTCTCGAACACGCCGACTTTGTCGGCGACTTTCGCGCCGCCGATCGCGCACACGTACGGGCGCACCGGGCGATCGGTGAGCCGCGCGAGCGCCGCGAGCTCGGCCTCCATCAGAAAGCCCGCATACGACGGCAGAAACGCTGCGACGCCCGCTGTCGACGCGTGCGCGCGGTGCGCGGTGCCGAACGCGTCGTTCGCGTAGAGGTCGCCCGAGCGCGAGAGCTCGCGCGCGAAACCCGGATCGTTGGCCTCTTCCTCGGGATGGAAGCGCACGTTCTCGAACAGCGCAAACTCGCCGCCGGCCAGCGCGTGGGACGCCGCGACGGCAGCATCGCCGACGCAATCGGCCTCGAAGCGCACGTTCGTGCCGAGCAGCTCCGCGAGCCGGGTCGCCACCGGGCGCAGCGAGTACGCCGGGTTCGGCTTGCCGTCGGGCCGGCCGAGGTGCGAGAGGATCACGGTCTTCGCGCCGTGCTCGCGCAACCAGCGCAGCGTCGGCAGCGCGGCCGTGATGCGCGTGTCGTCGGCGACCGCGCCGTCTTTCATCGGGGCGTTGAGGTCTTCGCGCAGCAGCACGCGCTTACCGCGCACCTCGGCGTCCCGGAGGGACTTGAAATGCATGCCTCAGCGCCCTTCGACGTTCGCGCCATGAACCCACGGCGCCACCACGGGTTCGTACGGCACGCGCGTGGGCGGGCCGTTCGCGAAGCGCAGCGCGGGCACGGCGGAGTGGCCAGCCGGTAGCGCGAGCAGCGCGCTGCACACCGTGCCGAACTCCTCGCCGGCCACCACGGCCATCGCGCGGTGCGGATCGACGGCGTCCGCGCGCCGCAGGAGCTCGGTCCACGCCGTCCAGCCGCCCGTCGCCGGCTCCGGCGCGGGGGCGCTGCTGAACGACGCGAAATGCGCGGCGTACCGCGGCGACGATGCGACGTCGCAGCCTTCGGGCGTGATCATGTGGTGGCCCGGCGCGAGCACGTCGACGCGAACGCTGCGCTCGTCGCTCGTCACCGCGAACGCGGCCTGCCGATCGGCGAGCAGCAGCGTGAAGCCGCGGTAGCGTTCCGGCGCGAGCGCGCCAGCGGTGCGCGCGGCGGCCGTCGCGTCGGGCTCGCGCAGCGCGCGCAGCACGAGTTCGCCGCGGCTGGCTTTGCCGTCGAGCGGCCCGAGGCGGTGCATGCCGTTGACGATCGTCGCCACGACGCCGTCGTCGTTCACGCCGAACCAGCTTCCGCCGCCAAGCACGTCCCGCCCGGCGACGATGTCGGGCGCGTCCGGCCACCACCGCGCCGGCGGCTGAAACGCGCGGTCGAACCGCTCGTCACGGTTCGCGCCCACGATCAGCGGCCACGCATGCCCCGGCCGCGAGAGGATGAGGACGGTGCACATCGCTACCGCGCGAAGTGGTCCGCGATATAGTCCACCCAGCGCCGGTTCACGTCGGCGGAGCGCACGGGATCGCTCGGAAAGTGGCCGTCGACTGGATACACGACCAGGTCGACCGGTTTGCCGAGGTCGCGCAGCGCGTGGTAGAACGCGTACGCCGACACGGGCGATACGCGCTGGTCGCCGCGATCGGTCATCAGCAGCACCGGCGTCGTAACGTCCTTCACGTACGTCAGCGGGCTCTGCGCGACGTAGTCCGCACGGTTGTCGCCCAGCCACGGCGAGCCGCGGAACAGCTCGCGATCCGCGTTGATGTCGTCGGCGGTCGCATAGTCGGCGAGGTTGTCGGTGACCGGCGCGCCCGCGACGGCGACGCGCCAGTCGTGATAGTGCGTGATCAGCCACGTCGTCATCACGCCGCCGTACGACCAGCCGCTCACCGCGACGCGGCTCGTATCCACGATCCCGCGCTGCTTGACGGCGTCGAGCGCCGCGCGCACGTCTTTGCCCGGGCCGTCGACGGTGTCGACGTAGATCGCGCGCTGGTACTTCTCGCCACGGTTGGTCGAGCCGCGGTAATTCGGTTGCAGCACGAGCCATCCGCGTGCCGCCATCAGCTGCGCGCGCGTGCTGAACGTCTCGGTCGATGCCGACGTGGGTCCGCCGTGGATCAGCAGCACCAGGGGATAGGTGCGACCTGCCGTGTAGCCGGGCGGCGTGACGAGCACCGCATCGCCGTCGACGCCGACCGTCGTCGGGTAGGTGATCCGCTCGCTCGCGCCCAGCGCAAGCGCTGCGACGGGATCGTTGTAGTGCGTGAGGCGCCGCGGCGCCGCGTGCGGCGCGGCGAAATAGATCTCGTCCGGATGCTGCGTCGTCGAGCCGACGAACGCGAGCGTGCCGTCCTTACCGAGCGCGCCGTCGAGCGCCGACGTCACGCTGAGCCCACCGAGGTCGACGCGCTGCGGCGCGCCGCCGGCGGGCGCGCGGTAGAGCGCGTACGCCGTTCCGTCGCCGACCGTAAAGTCGAGCACGGCGCCGCCCCGCTCCCAGCCGATGTCGCGCACCGCGCGGTCGACCGGCGCAGACACCGCGGTGCCCGGTCCGCCGCGCACGCTGGTGACGTACGCCTGCATTGGATGCACTTGGTTGTCGCCGTCGCTGTGCACGTATGCGACGTAGTTGCCGTCGGGGGAGAACAACGGGTCGCGCTCGTGCGACGACGATCCGCCCAGCGGGCGCTGACCGGTCTTCACGACGTCGATCAAGCGCGACGTCGCGTCGTCGGCGTCGTTGAGCACCGCGGTCGGCGCGTGCAGATACGCGAGCGTATTGCCGTCGGGCGCGAAGGAAAGGGTCGATTCTGCTTCGCCGTAGGTTACGCTGCCGCCACCGTGCGTAAGCAGCCGCGGCTTGCCGCCCGCGAGCGGCTGCAGCCAAACTTGCGCGGGCCGCGCCGCGCCGTGGGCGAGGGCGGGATCGTTGCCGACGTGGTAGGCGTCGACGAAGCGCGCGTCGCCCGCCGCCTTCGGTTTGGGGTCGATGGCGACGTACGCGACCGCGTTGCCGCCGGGATGCCACGCGAATTGCTCGACGCCCTCGGCCGCAAACGTCGCGCGCCGTTCCGCGCCACCGTTCGCGGCGACGAGGAACACCTCCGACTGCATCTCCTTGGTACGTTTCACGGGCGCGTCCGCCACGAAGGCGATGCGGTCGCCGCCCGGCGACCAGCGCGCGGACGACAAACCCGCGCGCGCCTTTTTCAGCGTGCGGCGCGTGCCCGTGGCGACGTCGATCACGTCGAGGTCGCGGACGCGCTTATCGTGCTCGCGGTCGATTCGCGTCACGACGACGACGATCTGCTTGCCGTCGGGCGAGAGCTGCGGCGTCCCGAGCGAGACGAGGCGGAAGATGTCGTCGTACGCGAACGCGCGTGGCGCCGCGGACCCCGGCACGCACGCCGCCGCCACGAGGACCGCGGCGGCGACGCCAACCGAACCGGCGCGGTGCAACTAAACGGCGCTCGGTATCTTCGCGGCGACGATCTGGGTGAGATCGGCGAGCCTGCACGAGTAGCCCCACTCGTTGTCGTACCACGCCGCGATCTGGATCAGATCGCCGTTGGCGTTGGTGAGCTTGCCGTCGATGATCGAGCTGTGCGGGTTCTGCTTGAAGTCGCTCGACACGAGCTCTTCCTCGGTGTACTGCACGTATTCTTTGAGGCCGTTCTCCGCCGCGCCGCGCAGGATCGCGTTGAGCTCGTCGCGCGTCGTTTCTTTCTTCGTCTGCGCCACGAGGTAGATCATCGAGACGGTCGGCGTCGGGACGCGCAACGAAAAGCCGTCGAACGTGCCCTTTACCTCGGGGATCGTCAGGTAGAGCGCCTTCGCCGCGCCGGTGGACGTCGGGATGATGTTCGTCGCCGCGTTGCGCGCGCGGCGCAGATCCTTGTGCGGCGCGTCGAGGATGTTCTGGTCGTTGGTGTAGGAGTGCACGGTGCACATGAAGCCCTTCACCCAGCCCAGCGTGTCGACGATCGGCTTCACGGCCGTCGCGAGGCAGTTCGTGGTGCAGGACGCGTTCGAGATCACGTTGTGCTTGGCGGGATCGTAGTCCGCGTCGTTGACGCCGAGCACGACGGTGATGTCCTCGCCCTTGGCGGGCGCGGAGATGATGACTTTCTTCGCGCCGCCGCCGTCGAGGTGCGCGCGCGCTTTCGCCGCGTCGGTGAAGAGCCCGGTCGACTCGATGACCACGTCGACGCCGAGGTCTTTCCAGGGCAGCTTGCCGGGATCGCGCTCGGCCAGCACGCGGATCACTTTGCCGTCGATGGTGATCCCGTCGGACGTCGCTTTGACCTCGCCGGGATACGTGCCGTAGTTGGAATCGTACGTGAAGAGGTGCGCGCACTCGGCGGCGCTGGTCAGGTCGTTGACCGCGGCGATCTCGACGCCCGGATGCCGCTCGAGGAGAGCTTTGGCGAAATTGCGGCCGATCCGGCCGAACCCGTTGATACCGATGCGCATAGCCCGTTCGCTTTAGGCGAAGGAAACTTCAGGCTCCTCTCGCTCCCCGCGCAGCCGCTTCACGAGCCGCATCAGCGAGGCGAGCCGGCCGTTGATGGTCGCCTTGCCCACGGCGGGGTGGCAGCGGCGGCCCAGCTCGGCGAGCGTCTCGTCGGGATGGGCCAGGCGGAGCTGGGCCGCCTCGCGCAGCGCGGGCGACAGGTTTCGCAAGCCGTAGGCGTCGGCGAGGTATTGAATCGCTTCGCGCTGTGCGGCCGCAGCTGCGGCTGCCCGTACCACGTTGGCGGCCTCGGTGTTCACCAGGCGGTGGATGCGGTTTTTCGTCTCCTTGACGGCCCGCACGTCTTCGAGGTGCAGCACGGCGCCCGACGCGCCCGCGGCGCCCAGCACGGTGACGATTGCGTCGAGGCCCTTGAGATAGATCACGGTCCGGCCTTTGCGCACCATCCGGCCCGGGATGATGCCCTCGGCCGCGATCAGCGCGGCGATGCGGTCGGCGCGCGCGGCGTCGGCGGTGACGAACTCGAGATGATAGCCGTCGTGCGGCGCGGCGACGGAGCCTGCGCACAAGAACGCCGCGCGCAGCTCCGCGCGCCGCTCGCCGCGGCGGCGCGGCTTGGGCGGCGGCTGCGGAGGCACCGGGCCCAGATCGATCTCGAACGTGGTGGTCTTGTAGAGCCGCGCGTCGTGGCCGCGCCGCACGGCTGCCGCCGTGCGCTGCTCCTCGAACAGCGTGCGCGCCAGCCGCGCCACCGCGGAGCGCCGCGTGCGAAACACGAGCTCGCCCGCGGCGTCGACGACACTGCCGTAGTACGCCAGCCCGTTGCGCAGCGCCGCGCGCACCCCGGGATCCACCGGCACCTCGCGCGCGAGCGCGTCTTTGGCATCCGACGAGAGCCGCGAGCGTTCAGTCATGGCGTTCTAGCGCAGCACGTTCAGATCGGACGCGGCCCACGCCCAGTGCTGTACGGTGCCGCCGCTGAGGATGTCCATCTTCACGCACGGCAAGCCGCTGGTGCCCGCGACGCCGCCGTGGTGCAGCGCGTACACGAGCTGCCACGTCGCGCCCGGCGTCTCCGCGGTGCGCCAGTGATTGGACCCGTCGAGCGCGACGGTGACGAGATTGCGCTCGACGCGCACGCTGCGGATGCGGTTTCCCTCGCGGCGGTCGACGGATGCGAGGTACGTACTGCGCCCCGCGATTGCCGCGGCAAACTCGTCGGCCTCGCGCGGCCACAATCCCGCGACGTCGCCGATCTCCGGCCGCGACGTGCACATGTCGGTGTGCCGGATGCCGCCGTACGCCAGCGTGACGAGCACGATCCCGCCCAGCACCCACGCGCCGCCGAACGCGGCGATCACCAAGCGCAGCATCAGCGCAGCCAGTCGACGGGATCGTCTTTGCGCTCCTCGACGATCTCGTACAGGTCCGCGGGCTTGAGCGACGGCAGCACGCGCTCGGGCACGAGCAGCACGCGCACGGTCAGAAACTTCGTGCGGTAGTGGAGAACGAGCACGTCGCCGGCTTTCACCTCGTAGCCCGGCTTGAGCGCGCGGCCGTCCTTGGTGATCCGGCCGGCTTCAATCCCGTCCTTGGCCTCGGCGCGCCGCTTCGCGAGCCGCGAGACCTTCAAGAACTTGTCCAAGCGCAACGCGCGGCTTTTCCTCGCGGCGCACGAGGGCTCATGCATGGGGTCGGTGCTGAAGGAACGCCGGTAGGCGCCTTGAACCACGGTGATAGCTTGCCTTGCTTGAGGAACGTTCGATGCGCAGAAGAACCGCGATCGCTATCATAGCGGTCCTCGCCGTGTCGTTCGTCGCACTGGCACCGCCGTCCGACGAGTTCGGCGTGCTCGCAGTCCAGGCAGCCTCCGTTCCGAGCCCAGGCGCGTCCGGCGGGCGCTCGACCTCGAAGTCCACCACGAAGTCGACGCCGACTCCGGCCCCGACGCCGTCCGGCGTCGTCATCGGCGTCGCCATTTTTCGAGACCCTCAGCCAAAGCTGAAGCTGGCGAAGAACGCCGTCGATCCGTACAAGGCGCTGGTCACGAAAATCACGGGTCTCGGGACTGTCTTCAAGGCTTGGGTCGTCGACGATCCAGGCCCGTGTCGTGCGTGCCGGCTCAGCGATGCCCAGCTCTACATCTACGGCAAAGAGGCACCGCCGAGCGAGGCCGAGCTGAACGGGTCGCTGACCCTCACGTCGTTCTTCGTGAAAACCGCATCCATCCAGCGGATCGGCAGCGTCGCGCTGGCCGTCGACGACACGCAACGCGTTCCCGATCTTCCAGCCGAAGACGCGAAGAAGCTCATCGGAAGCCTCACGCTCGACGAGAATTTCCAGGTTTCGGTAAATCTGGCCGATTCGGAGCAAACGCTTCAGCTCGTCCCCGCGCCGGTCAACGCGACGGACCCGGACTACGAACCGATCCTCGAGCACATCCTTGCGAACAAGGGTCTGGCCGCGACACGTTCGCGGTTCACCGTGGCCGCGCTGCGCGGTCCGCGCGATAGCGTGACGTGTCCCGGCGCGCAGCGTTATTTCGTCTATCGCGTGCGTCAGGAATCGTATCCGCGCAAGCTGCTGGGCGTGACGCGTCTGGAAGCCTATGCCGAGGGCTTCATCCTCGACTGCGGCGCGCCCGCCGCGGTTCCCGCCGCGACGGGAAGAAAGAGAAGCACCTTACCCACCACGACGGGCCTGCTGTCCGATCTCACGGCCTTGGTGGTTGCGCTCCATCCCAAGCTGTCGTCAGCGAACCTCACCGGCTCGACGACGGCGTTCGCGAAGCTCGTCGACGTGAATGCCAACGACACCGGCGTTCGAGACACCGTCGCGTCCGGCGCCCTCGATCAGATGGTCAACAACATGTGCATCCGCTTGTTGGAGATGTCGATCGCCGGTTCTCCGTCGCCGTCGCCAAGCGTGAACCCGAAACCGAGCCCCAGCGCAGGGGCCATGCATTCGCCTGGACTCCTCGCGCGCGCGATGCCGCCGCCGCCGTTGCAGTGCGGTCCGCCGGCGCGAAGACAAGCGCAAGACCCGAATAAGTTCGCGACGTTCGACGAGATCTATCGACAGGCTCACGGCATCCCCGCGCCGTCGGCGAAGCCGTAGCCGGGCGAAGAGGAACCGGGCGGCGCTCCGTACCCAATCTCGGGCAATGCCGTTTGCAACGACCATCGCCGGAAGTCTGCCCAAGCCCGCGTGGCTGGCCGAGCCCGAGCGCATCTTTCCGAGCTGGCGGCTCGAGGGCGCCGACCTGCTCGAAGCGCAGCGCGACGCAACCCGCATCGCAATCTTCGAGCAGCTGCGCGCGGGCATCGAGACGGTCACCGACGGCGAGCAGGCGCGCAAGCACTTCGTCCACGGCTTCGCCGAGCGCCTCGGCGGCGTCGACGCGGTCAAGCGCCAAAAGCGCGGCATCCGTGACGACCGTTACGAAGCGGTGTGCCCAACGGTCACCGGCGAGGTGCGGCGCATCGCGCCGGTCCATGCTGACGACGTGCGCTTCGCGCGCACGCTGACCGACGGCCCGCTGAAGATCACGATCCCCGGTCCGATGACGCTCGTCGACACGGTGGTCGACGAAGCGTACGGCAACCGCGCCGACTTGGCGTACGCGTTCGCGCGCGCGATCCGCGAGGAGATCGCGGACCTGATCGCGGCGGGCGTCGACGTGGTGCAACTCGACGAGCCGGCCTTCAACGTGTACTTCGACGAGGTCGCCGCGTGGGGCATCGACGCGCTCGACACGGCCTTGAGCGGCGCGTCGTGCACCACCGCCGTGCACGTCTGCTACGGCTACGGCATCCCGGCCAACGTGCAGTGGAAGGCGAACCTCGGCGCGCGCTGGGACCAGTACGCGCACGTGCTCCCGCTGCTCGCGAAGAGCGCGGTCGAGCAAATCTCCATCGAGCTGGCGGGCTCGCACGTGCCGCCGGACGTGCTCGCGCTTGCGGGCGACAAGGTCGTGGCGATCGGCGTCATCGACGTCGCGAGCGACCGCGTCGAGACGCCGCAAGACGTGCGCACGACGATCGAGCGCGCGCGCCGGCATCTGCCCGACGACCGCATCGTCTGCTCGACGAACTGTGGCATGGCACCGATGGCTCGCGATGTCGCGTACGCGAAGCTGCGCGCCTTAGCGGACGGCGCGTCCCTGTCCTAGCGCGGCATCGTTTCGCCGGGATCGAGCACGAGAATCTGCATGGCTCGCGCGTCGGCGATGTGATGTTCGTCGCGCCACCGTTTGGCCAGCGGGCAACGGTCGAAAAACTGCGTTCGGATCACCGAGCGCAGGACGACCCGGCCTTCACCGTTGTGAAAAACCTCGGCACCGCTGCGCGGAGAGCGGCCGGCAGCAATGAGCACGCGCGCGACGCGGTCGATGGCGGAGCACGCGACGCCGGGATCGTCCGTGCCGAAGATGCCGAGCTCCGGAAGATGCTTGCTGCTCAAACCGACGCTGTACGCGAAGCCGTTCACCGCGCGGTCGCCTTTGACGGCAACGCACGACCAGCCGTGCTGACGCACGTGCTCCTGCGCGTGCTCGTAGGAGGGCGCGAGCAGTACCCGCAGAGCGAGGGCGGCGGCGGCGAGGGTCACCTTCGCTGCGATGCCTTCGGCGTGACGCACGTACCGCGGGCGCGCACGACGAGCATCGGCTCGTCCAGCACGTCCGCCGCGGACGGCGACACGTCCGTACGCGGCGTGATGACTTTGTGCGCCTCGAACTCCATCGTGCGCGACGTCGTGCCCACGCGCGTGATGCGACCGCGTGCTTCGATGTAGTCGCCCGCGTACACGGGCGCTTTGAACTCCACGAGGTCGTACGCGACGAACAAGCCTTCGTCGCCATCGTGCCGGATCAGCAGCTCCGTCGCCACGTCGCCGAAGAGGCCCATGATGCGCGCGCCGTCGACCAGGTTGCCGCCGTAGTGCGCGTCGTGCGCGCTGAGCCGTAGGCGAATGAGCACGTCACCGGCGCCGCGCCCCGTTACGCCGCTGTCTTCGCCTGCTGCCACAGATCCTCGAGTTCGTCCAGCGTCATGTCGACCAATTGCCGGCCGCTGGAGACGGCGTACGCTTCCATGTAGCGGAAGCGGCGTTCGAATTTCGCGTTTGCGTCGCGCATCGCGCCCTCGGCATCGACGCCGAGCCGGCGCGCGAGGTTTACCACGGTGAACATCACGTCCCCAAGCTCTTCGCGCACGTGCGGGTCTTCGGGCTTGAGATCACCCGCTTTGATGCGCGCTTCCGCGAGCTCGCGCAGCTCTTCCGAAAGTTTCTCCGTGATGTCGCGCGGGTCGGTCCAATCGAAGCCGACGCGCGCGGCCTTTTCTTGCATCTTCTGGCCGCGCTGCAGCGCCGCCATGTGCGCGGGGATGCCGTCGAGTTTCGACGCGCGCGACTGGCCCGTGGCCTCTTGCGCTTTGAGCGCTTCCCAGTTCGCCCACACGCCCGCGACGTCGGCCACCGCGACGTCGCCGAACACGTGCGGGTGGCGGCGGATCATCTTGTCGGAGAGCCCGTCGATGACGTCGGCCACCGAGAACTTCCCGCGCTCCGTCGCGAGTTGCGCGTGGAAGACGATTTGGAATAGCAAATCGCCGAGCTCTTCGCACAGTTCGACGTCGTTGCCGTGCTCGATCGCGTCCACCACCTCGTAGGCTTCTTCGATAAGATAGCGGACCAGCGACGCGTGCGTCTGCTCGCGGTCCCAGGGGCACGACCGGCGCAACCGTGCCATGATCTCGACGAGGTCGTCCCAGGTGTGGTGCGTCGAGCCGGGCGGCAGCGGTACGAGCGGCATCGTGATCGACGCCGACAGCGTCGCGCGCGGCATGCCGGGGACGATCTCCGCCGGGTACCCGCGCTTCTCGAGCGCGCGCAGCAGCATCGGCAGCCCGAGGAAATCAGAGAGCGGGTTGCCCAGCACGCCCAGGCCCAGGTCGCGGTCGTCGAGCCTCGCGACGAACGTGTCGATCACCTCGCTCGAGCCGCGCAGGAAGAGGCCCTGGTCGACGATCAGCGCACGCTCGATCGTGACGCCGTCGCTTTCCAAAAAGCGCACGAGCTCCGGCGGCGCGAGCACCGTCGCGGCGCGGCCGACGGCGCGCAGTGACTCGCGGCTACCCAGCGTGAGGAGCCCCGGGTCGCCCGGTCCGAGGCCGACGATACGAATCACGATCCCAACAAATTCGCGAGGCGGGGTCGATCCGACTCCCGCCTCGCGCCTGTCAACTCAGGTTGTGGATTATTTGGTCGGGGCCGGTGCGGGCGCCGCGGTCACCGGAGCGGGCGCGCCGCTGGCGGCTGGCCCGGGTGCGGCGGTCGCCGGCGGGAACAGGTCCTTGAAGCGGTCGTCGTAGACCTCGATCTTCGCGCCGGACTTGAGCTGCTGCAAGAACGCCGGGATCGCCGTCGCCTGCTGCTGCTGCGTGAGCTGCCCCTTGATCTTCTCGCGTGCGCTCGCGAGCGAGCCATGCTGCGCGGGTTTCTTCTCTTCGACCTGGAGGACGTGGTACCCGAACGGCGACTTCACGGGGCCGACGATCTGGCCGGCCTTCGCGCCGAACGCGGCGTCCTGAAACGCCGGCACCATCTGCCCGCGGCCGAAGAAGCCCAGCTCGCCGCCCTTGTCCTTGCTGGACGGATCGGTGGAGTATTGCTTCGCGAGCGCGTCCCAGCTGCCGCCGGACTTGAGCTTTGCGAGCACGTCCTTGGCCTTCGCCTGATCGGCGACGAGGATGTGCCGGGCGCGCACCTGCTCGGGCGTATCGAACTGCACGCGGTTCTTGTCGAAGTACGCCTTGATGTCGGCGTCGGTGACGTGAACCTGCGGCGCGACGGCTTTCTCGAGAATGAGCTGCTGCTTGAAGATGTTCTGGACGTCTTGCTCGGTCAGGCTCTGCTGCTTGAGAATCTGCTCGAACTGACCGGGCTGCATGCGGGCCTTGGTCTCGGTCTCTTTCTTGTCGATCTCGGCCTGGCTGACGTCGACCTTCTTGTCGCGAGCGTACTGATCGATCAGCTGCTGCTGAACCATCTGGCCGATCACCTGTTTTGCGACCGGGCTGGATTCGAGCTTGTGATCGAAGTCGGCGCGGCTGATGTTCTGGCCATTGACCGCGGCGATGCTGCCGCCACCACCGCCGTTGTTGCAGGCGACGAGCGAGACGCAGAGCGCGGCCGTGCCGAGCGCGGCTACGGTGCGAAGTGTACGGGACATCGGATCTCCGTCAGAAGGTGGGACGTGAAAGAGCGGAGACCGTTGTGCCTCCGCCGACCTGCCCCCGGTTCGGGACGGGCGACTTCCATCCTTCGGGGGCCCGCGAAGCCTTAATCCTGGGGTAGTTCACCCCGAGCAGGCGTACGCTTCTCCAGCTCTTCGGCAAGCTCGTGCGCGTTCGTCGGCAGCGTCATCTCTTCGGCCTCACGGTCCTCGCGGTTCGCGACGCCGGGCAGATCGTACCGCAGCTCTTCGAGCAGTTGGATGATCTTGGCCGCTTTGCGCTCGGCGAGCATGCTGATCTGCAGGTGGAGGCGCGAGCGCTGTTCGTCGATCTCGCTCATGCGGTTCTCGGTGGTCAGGATGAGGATCGTCGTCAGCAGCGCCGCGAGCGCAAGCACGCCGTCGAGCCAGAAGTAGGGCGCGGGATCGATCTGCGGGCGTCCGGTGAGCGCGAGCCGCACGTTGATCGCAATCCACGCCGCGACGACCGCGAGGATGATCCAGACCGTCCGCGGTCGCCCGACCGCCAGCGTGAATCGCTCGATCGCGCGCTGCTGCAGCGACGCGCCGGCGAGTGCCTTGCGCTCGAGCTCGGCGATCGACTGGATCGTGTCGTCGATCTGACCGGGAAGGCCCGCTTCGTCGCGTCGCACGTTACGAGGTACCCGCGCGCCCGGTTTCTACGCGCGTGGCGGGAGCCCGCGGGCCTTGCGGCGGATCGGTCGAGCGATGTCCGAGCCGGTGCTGCTCGTCCTCGGTCTGGCGGCGGCCGTGGCGTTCGCGATCGTGGCGAAGCGTTTCGCGCTTCCGTACCCGATCGTGTTCGTGCTCGCGGGCGCGGTGCTCGCATTCGTCCCCGGCCTGCCGCGGGTCACGATCGCGCCCGACTGGATCTTCCTGTCGATCCTGCCGCCGCTGCTGTTCGCGGGCGGGTGGTCGACCGATTGGGCGATGTTCCGCGCGAACTTGCGGCCGATCCTCGGCAACGCGATCGGGCTGGTGGTGCTCAGCACCGTCGCCGTCGCATTCCTCGCCGACCGGCTCGTGCCGGGGCTGGGCTGGGCCGGCGCGTTCGTGCTCGGCGCGATCGTGTCACCGCCCGACGCCGTCGCCGCGATCGCGACGTTCCAGCGCTTCGCCGTTCCGCGCCGCATCGTGGCAGTGCTCGAAGGCGAAGGCCTCGTCAACGACGCGACCTCATTGGTAATCTACGGATACGCGGTGGCGGCCGTCGTCGCGGGCGGTTTCTCACTGCCGCGGGCGGCGGGATCGTTCGTGATCGTGGCCGGTGGCGGCGTGCTCGTCGGCATCGCAATCGAGTCGTGCGTCGAGCGGCTCTCGCGCATGCTGAACCGCTTCGAGCTGAGCGACTCGCTCATCGACAACCTCGTCATCATCGCGACGCCATACGCGGCGTATCTCACCGGCCAGGCGCTGCACGTATCGGCCGTGCTCGCGACGGTGGTCGCGGGCATCCGGCTGGGCCGGCGTTCGGCGGTGATCTACTCGCCCGAGACGCGGCTGGTCGGCGAGAACGTATGGTCGCTGTGGATCTACGTCATCAACGCGTTCGTGTTCCTCGCGATCGGGCTGCAGCTGCGCACGTTCGTGCAGAACGGCTCGCGCGCGCTCGCGCTCCTGCCTGCGGCGCTCGCCATCAGCGCGCTGCTCGTCGGCGTGCGGATGATCTGGGTGTTCGCCGCCGCCTGGGTGCCGCGCGCGCTCTCGCCGTCGTTGCGCGAGCGCGATCCGATGCCGTCCGTCGCCGCGCTGGCGATGATCGGCTGGACGGGGATGCGCGGGATCGTCTCGTTGGCCGCGGCGCTCGCGCTTCCGTTCACCGCGCAGGGCGGTGCGCCGTTCCCCGCGCGCGACGCAATCGTGTTCATCACGTTCGTCGTCATCTTCGTGACGCTGGTGGGGCAAGGACTCTCGCTGATCCCGCTGGTGAAGCGATTGCATCTGACCCGCGAGGGCGACGGCGACGAGCGCGAGGTCGACGTGCGCGTCGCGGCGCTCGAAGCGGGCCTGCGCCAGATCGACGCCATGCTCGAGAGCGTGCCGGGTCAAGAAGAGGGTGCCGTGCTCGACCGCTTGCGCGACGAGTATGCGCACCGCATCGACCACCTGCGCACGCACCACGTGCCCGGCGACGACGAGGAGACGCCGGCGAGCCTTTTCGATCATCGAGCGCAGCACGAAGCGCTGCGCGCCGAGCGCGCGGCGATCATGCGGCTGCGCGACCGCGGTGAGATCCCCGACGAGATCTTCCGCCGCGTGCAGTACGACCTCGACCTCGCGGAGGCACGGCTCTATTGAGCACGCTCGCCAAGCTGAAGGCAGCGGAGAAGAAGCTGCGCGCGCACGGTCTCGCAAAGCCGGACGCGTACGAAGAGTTTCCGTGGGGCGACCGCGCGCTCAAAGTCGCGAAGAAGATGTTCGCGATCATGGGCTGCGACGCGGAGCACGGCTTGTCGCTGACGGTGAAGCTCGGGCCGCTGAGCGATGAGGTGCTGCACTTGCCGTTCGCCGAGGCGACCGGTTACGGCCTGGGCAAGAGCGGCTGGGTCACCGCACGCTTCACCGCGGGCGACGAGCCGCCGATGGGGATTTTGTGCGACTGGATCGACGAGAGCTACACGCTCGTCGCACCGAAGAAGCGCGCGACGCGCCGTCCGTAGCGGCCTGGCTGTTTTTCGGAGGTCATAGGGCGTTTATCCGATGACTGGCGGCCCCGCGCAAGAGTAGGGTTGCAGTCATGAGCGGCACATTATGGTCCGCAATACGAGATATCGGATTCGAGGCACGCAAATAGGCGGCGACGCCTATCTTTGTAGTATTCGCCTTCACGCAAGCTGCACGGCAGTCAGATTCGCCTACGCGCCAACGGTCGTCGTCCATCTAGGCGGCCTCCGGCGTCGTGTAAGCATGTACGGTTTCTCGTCGCGGTCTGCAACGCTCAGCGCTTTGTGCAGCAGCGCAATCGCGCCCCGTGTGTCGGAATGGAACGCGCTGTCGACCGCACGCAAGGTCAGCGAGGCCGGAGCCGAGCGGTGCGGGGGTTCAGCGCGCATCGCGTCGCCCAACGCCGCCGCCGTTGCCGTACCGGCAAAGCGATAGACATCAGACACGCGAGCTAACGCAGGCCCATCCCGACGTACAGACACCCGACTCTCCTGACCGAATACAGGACCGGGGCTTTCGATGCTGCCGCTTGGACGCCCTAGCGAACAGGACTTCGGCCGGGCGCACGCAACACACGCGCCGATGGGCCGCGTCCAGGCATTCCGCGGCAACTTCCGCTCAACGGTCGACCGATGATACACGCGCGTGAAGCCAAGCCAGCGCTGACGCTGGAACGTTTCTACGACGTCGTCACGGCGGGCCGGCACGCCGATATCGATGCGGCGCTCGCACGCTATCCGGTGTCGGCTCGGATCCGCAACCCCCTTGCGATCGCGCTGCGAGCGATGAAGGCGGTCACTGGCGGTGATCTTCCCGGGGGCCTGGCGCTTCTCAAGCGCGCCGTCGCGCACAGCGACGACCGCGTCCGGCAGTATCTTCTCGAATTGCTGATCCCGCTGCTGATCAATACGCATCAGATCGACGCCGCGGAGGAGGCGCTGCAGGCGGCGGACGACAGCGTCCCCGAGCTCGCGCCGGCATTCGGCGCGTTGCAGGCCGTCGTCTCCGCGCGGCGTGGCAACGACTCGGCGAGCGCCTGGTTTGCGCGCGAGGCTCTGGTTGCCGGACGCGCCGTCGACAACCCGATGATCGTCGGGCGGGTGCTGCAGCGCACGGCGCTCGCGGCGTTCTATCGCGAAGACTTCGACGAAGCTCAGGACCGCGCGCTCGAAGCGGCGCGGTGGTACGAGCGTCTTGAGTCTCACCGGAATGCGGCGATGGCGTACTCCGTGCTCTACGTCATCGCGCATGACTGGGCCGGCGACCCTGACATCGCGCAGTACTATGCGCGCCGCATGACCATGAGCGCGCATCTCGCCGAGGACGTGTCGCTCGAGCACCTCGGAGTGCTCAACCAATTGGACATCGCCGCGGAGTCCGGCGACTCGCGCCGCGTGACATCGTTGCGCGGCCACCTCTTGGCCCATCCGCTCAACGAACAATACTACCGCGAGCGGTTTGCCTACGCGATCTCGGACGTGCTCTCGCAAGGGTGGCACCGCCGGTTCGACGCGGCGCGCATATCATTGCTCGCGCTTCGCAAGAGCGAAGGGCTTTCACTCCCGGAGCGCTCGCTGTGCGATGCGCTCTTGGCCATTGTCGCGTTGTCGACATGGCACCTCGACCTCGCCCGCACAAGGGCGCGCCGGGTGATCAGCCAGACGTCCGAGCGATCGGGCAACGAGCCGTTGTTCGATAAGCGCCGCCGCAGGATCGCGCGCATCCTCGCCGCGGCCGTGTGTATCGTGATCGGCGATTCGGTGCGCGGCCGCCGCGCGCTGTCGCGGTTTGCCGATCCGGAACAGCGATTCGTCGAGATCATCGGCGCGAGCGGCATCGACGAGGACCGGGCACCGTTGCTGATGCGAGGGTACGCGCGGTTCGTGAACGAGGCGTGCCGCGCCGGCAATCTGCTGCGGCCCAGCCACGGGCTGACGCGCGCCGAACTCGAGGTCCTCAAGGCGCTCCCAGCCGGGATGACGCTCGCCACCATCGCCTCGTCGTTGGGCAAATCGAAGAAGACCGTCGAGCGGCAGGTCGGAAACATCTACTCGAAGTTGCACGTCGCCAACCGGGCACAGGCGATCCAACGGGCCCGCGACCTCGGCATTCACGCCTAAGGAAATCGGAAACGGGCGCGCGACTCCAAGCGGGGCGCGGGTTTTCGGCGCGTATGAGGTGAACGCCCCATGCGCAGCCGGTAAGCCGGTACTATGCTCACTCCACTTCCCGCCCTCATCATCAGGAGAGTGTTCCATGGCCGAAGCGACGCACGCCGCGTGGTGGATTTTGAACGCGGTCGTTGCTTTCACGACGCACAACCTCGCGATCCCGCCGGTCTGCAACTGATATGTATCAGTTGGCCGTAGATTACGGTAAGGTTGACAAGACCCGGCTGTTCATCGAGTCGTGCACGTCAATGGTGCCGACGACGAAAAACATGCATCTCGTCCGCTCCGCAGCCGCTCTCGTGCGTGGGGCGCTGGACGGCGGGGATATCAACCTACTCCGCGACTTCGTTCGCCGAATCACGGGCTGGCGCAGCGACGCTCACGATATTCTCGCCGCGGCATCGCAAGCAGTGCTGGACGAGATGGATCATCTGCCTCGAATAGGCTTGCACGATGCGGTGCGCCGCGTGGCGCAGATCGAGCGCGACGCGCTCGCCTTCGGCGCCACGCGTGACGTCGAAGGGAACGTCCGCACGGCATACGCGAGCTAGCGAAGCTCTTCGACGGGGGGGAGGGCACGCGAAGATGCACGACGACGATCAGCCTCACGACGCGCCGCACGCTAGCCGCGCGCATTTCGCCGAGCTACTCGGTGAACGGCGCGCCGCGGTCTCGAACGATGTCGTCGGCAAGTTGCGCCGCCGAGACGTACCTGGTGTCTCGCCGCTCATCGTGCGCACGCTCGTCGACGCGATGGTCGCGTCGATCGCGGAGAGCTCGCCCGACAACGTCGTCCACTGGGCGCGCATGGTGCGCCATGCTCATCCCGCCGCCGTCGTGTCGGCGTTGGTCGACACGGCCTGCGATGTCGTCGAAGAGCTGGCGCACGCCGAGCATGGCGATCTCGCGACGATCGTGGTCTTCCTGGAGATCGTCCGAGCGCGCGCTTCGGGCAAGCTGCCCGAAAGCTCCGTCGCTACCGGTGCGGTCCCGGATGCGCCGCAGACCGCCATCGAGAGCCTCCTGGCGATGCTGAGCGTTCGCGACGAAGCGACCTGCACGCACTCGCGGGCGACCGGCGAATGGGGCCGGCGCATCGCGACGCGCATGGGGCTGGAACCTGCGGTCACCGAGCGCATCGTCAAAGCCGGGATCCTCCACGACATCGGCAAGATCCGCGTGCCCGACGACATCTTGTTCAAGCCGTCGACGCTGACGGCGCGCGAGTGGGAGATCATGAAGCGGCACGCCGAGGCCGGTGCCGAGATCCTCGCGGAGATTCCCTCGCTCGCGGCGTACGCGCCGGTCGTCGCGACGCATCACGAACGCGTGGACGGGCGCGGGTATCCGCACGGTCTGCGCGGGGACGACATCGCATTGGAGTCGCGGGTGGTGTCCGTCGCCGACTCCTTCCATGCGATGGTGACCGATCGTCCCTACCGGCGCGCGTTGTCATACGGCGAGGCCATCGCGGCGCTCGTCGACGGCCGCGGCCGCCAGTGGGACAAAGGCGTCGCCGACGTGATGATCGCGCTCGCCGCGGAGGACCGCAACAGCTCCGCCGACGCGAACCTGTCCGCGCTGTCGGGCGCCTTCTTCGGGACCGGCGGCCGGCGTCTACCCGGGGACGTCCGCGCGATCTGACCCAGCGCGGCCGGCGGAACCGTCGCAGCCACACTGCCGCGGCGGATCGTCGCGCGTCCCGGGGATCCAGTACGAACATACCGGCACGTGCAGCCGCCGCGCGTGACCGCAGCATTCCAGCCGCTCATCGCCCGGTAATATCGGTCGCTCCGCACCCATCGTCGCCACGCTAGTCGATCCGGCTGTGAAACGTCAAGGTTTTCGCGCGAACGCTACAGTGCTTCGAGCAGCGCGTGCAGCGTCGGCAACTGTTCGGCCGCGCTGCGCGCCGGGAGATCGATCGTGATCTTACCCTCGCCGAAGCGAAACTTGTTCTTCGTGATCGATTGCAAGCGCGGAATCGATTCCGGATCGAGCGAAAAACCGCTGCCCACGCCGAGCGTGAGGCGCTGCTCGTTGATCACGACGCGCGTCACGCCGACCTTCAGCGCCATAACGCGCAGCCGCGTGATCTCGACGAGCGCATCGAACTCCCGCGGCGGCGGGCCGAACCGGTCGCGCACGGACTCGACGGCGTCTTCGACCGCCGCGATGGTTCGCGCGGCCGCGAACTGCTGGTAGATCGCGATCTTCTGGGAGACCTGCGGGATGTAGTCGTCGGGGACGTAGGCGTCGAGCTTCACGTCGATCACCGCCTCGCGCGCATCCCGCGCGAGCTCGTGCGCGCCGCCTTTGCGCTCGGAGATCGCTTCCGCCAGCAGCTGCACGTAGGTCTCGAAGCCGACCGCCCCGATGAACCCGGACTGCGCCGCGCCTAGCAGATTGCCGGCGCCGCGAATCTCCAGGTCGCGCATCGCGATCTGCAGGCCGCTGCCCAAATGCGTGAATTCGCGGATCGCCTCGAGCCGCGCCTTGGCGTCCTCGCTGAGCGCTTTGTGCGCTTGGTACAATAAGAACGCATACGCCTGATGGTTCGAACGGCCTACCCGACCTCGCAACTGATAGAGTTGCGCGAGACCAAACTTGTCGGCGTCGTTGACCACGATCGTGTTGACGTTGGGGATGTCGATCCCGTTCTCGATGATCGTCGTCGAGACGAAGACGTCGAGCTCGCCGTCGATGAACCGGTTCATCACGGGCTCGAGCTCGTGCTCGCGCATCTGCCCGTGACCGACCGCGACCCGCGCCTTGGGCACGAGCTGCTCGAGCGCGCGCGCGACGCCGTAGATCGACTCGATGCGGTTGTGCACGTAGTACACCTGGCCGCCGCGGTCGAGCTCGTTGACGATCGCGCGCTGCACCACGGCGTCGGACGCGGGCACCACGACCGTCTTGATGGACATGCGGTTCTTGGGCGCGGTCTGGATCAGCGACAGATCGCGCACGCCCATCAACGACATCTGCAGCGTGCGCGGGATCGGCGTGGCCGACAGCGTCAGCACGTCGACGGTCGCCTTGAGCTGCTTGAGGCGCTCCTTGTGCATCACGCCGAAGCGCTGCTCCTCGTCGACCACGATGAGGCCGAGGTCGCGGAACACGACGTCTTTCTGCAAGATGCGGTGCGTGCCGACGACGACGTCGACCTTGCCCTCGGCGAGCGCGTTGAGGATCGCCTGCGCTTCTTTTTTGGTCTTGAAGCGCGAGAGCTCCTCGATGCGGATCGGGAACGACGCGAAGCGCGCGCTGAACGTGCGGTGGTGCTGCGCGGCGAGCAGCGTCGTGGGACACAGCACGGCGACTTGCTTCTTGTCGGCGACCGCTTTGAAGATCGCGCGCACCGCGACCTCGGTCTTGCCGTAGCCGACGTCGCCGCACACCAGCCGGTCCATCGGTTTGGCCAGCTCCATGTCGCGCTTCGTGTCGTCGATCGCCTTGGCTTGATCGGGCGTCGGCTCGTACGGAAACGACTCTTCGAGCTCCGCCTGCCAGGGCGTGTCCGGGCCGAAGGCGTGCCCGCGCGACACCTCGCGCTCGGCGTACAGCTCCACGAGCCCGTCGGCGATCTCGGCGAGCTTCTCCGAGACGCGCGTCTTCGTGCGCGCCCAGTCGGCGCCGCCCATCTTGGAAAGGCGCGGCGCGGCCCCTTCGCTCGCGGAGTACTTGTTCACCTGATGCATCTGGTGCACGGGCACTAGCATGCGGTCCGTGCCCGCGTACTTCAGGTCGAGGTAGTCGCTCGTCGCACCGAGGATCGTCTCTTTGCGCAGGCCGAGATATTGCGCGATGCCGTGCACCGCGTGCACCACGTAGTCGCCGACCTTGAGGTCGGCGAGCGTGACCGGCACGCCTTCCTTGACGGCGCGCAGCTTGACGCGCTTCGCCGGCTGGCCGTAGATCTCACGGTCGCCGAGCACATGCAGGTGGAGCATCGGGATCGAGAAGCCGCTTTCGAGCGAGCCCTGATCGACGTACACCGTACCGTGCTTGGACGCCATTGCCACGCCGTCGGTGCCGCCGGCGCGCAGGTGCACGAACGGTGCGCTGCGCTCGACGCGCAAGTTCGCCCCGCGCAGGATCTCCGCCAGGCGCGACGCGCCGTTCGCGACGAGCCACACCGTGTCGCCGGCGGCGGCCCACTCGCGCACCTGCTGCGTGAAGAGCTCGATGCGGCGGTTGAAGTGCTCCGCCGGCCGCGTCTCGAGCACGAACGCATCGAGCGCGCGCGGCAGCCAGGTCAGCTCGCCCGACTCGATCCCGCCCGTGACGATCAAGACGCGCCGCGCGCGCAGGCGCGCGCCGTAGCTCGCCAGGCGCGGATACGGCGCGACGACGTCGGCCAGGAGCGCTTCGCCGACCTCGTCGTCGCGCACGTCGAGTTCGCCCGAGTCGACGCCGGCCATGAGCGCCTGCGCGCCGCGCGCGCGCTCGTCGTCGAGCCCGTGCTCGATCGTGTCGAGCATCCCCGGCTCTTCGAGCACGACGAGCGATTCCGCGTGCACGTAGTCCAGGATCGTCGCCGGCTCGTCGTACGCCAGGCCCAGCCAAGGCTCGGGCACGTCGGCGCCGCCGGCGAGGTACGCGCGCAGCGCGGACACCACGTTGGCCTCGCCGGTCGCGCGCGCGAGCACGTTCTCACGCAGCGCCTCGTCGCGCACGATCTCCAGCCACGGCGTAACGGTCACCGCGTCGAGCGGTTCGGTCGAGCGCTGCGACTGGAGGTCGAAGGCGCGGATCGACTCCACGTCGTCGCCGAAGAACTCGACTCGCACCGGTGCGTCGACGGTTGCGGGCCACACGTCGAGGATGCCGCCGCGCACGGCGTATTCGCCCGCCGCGCTGACGACGTCGACGCGCGCGTACCCCAGCCGGTACAGCCGTTCGAGCGTCGCATCCCAATTCGCGCTCGCGTTCGTGCGCAGCGTGAACGACGCGCCCTCGAACACGCGGCGCGGGATGACGTACTGGCGCAGGGCGGCGACCGGCGCGACGATCACCTGCGGCTTGCGCGCGCACAGATCGGCGAGCAGCGTCATGCGCGCGCTGCGCTCCGAGGGCGACTCGAGCGCACCCAGTGTCTCGTCGCGCGGGCGCAGCAGCGCGACCGACTTCGCCGCGCGCTCGCCCAGGTAGTACGTCAGATCGGTGAACGTGCGCTCCGCGACGTCGCTGGTCGGCACGACGACGAAAATCTGGCCGCCGAGCACGTCGTGCAGCGCTGCGAGCAGATACGGCCGCGCCGAGCCGGTCGTCTCGTGCAGCGCGAACGTGAACCCCCTGTCCGCAGCCAGGGGCGTGCGAAGGCGCTCGATCAGTTCGGCCAGAGGCCGTGATGAGGCGGGAAGCGCGCGGACGAGGCTGGGGGCGAGGGCGGCCACAGACCGCCGATGATAGCATGCCCGCCGCAGGCGCGCCACCGGCGCACGACGTGTCGCGAGCCCGCATGGGTGGAGCGACGGACGGCAAGACCGAGCCCACCGTTCTTTATCGTGGGATCATGTCAATCAGCGGCGTTGGCAGTGTATTGACAAGAGTGCTAAGCGCCCGATAAAATCGATGTGTCAAAGTTCTTGGCCGCCGCGAACACGACCAGGGCGGCCAGTGACCATTCGGAGGCTTTCAGGAGAACATGGCAGATCTGTTGGTGCGCCCGAACGGGCAGGGGCGTGGGCTCGTGAGCGATCTCTTTGGGTTCGACCCGGTGCGGGCGTTCCTCGGAAGCGCGCAACCGTACAACGACACGGGCGACGTGCAGAAGACCGACGACGGCTGGACCGTCGAGCTCCCGGTCCCAGGCTACAAGCCCGACCAGATCGACGTGACCGTCGAGGACCGCGTCCTCACGGTGACCGGCAAGACGGAGCGGCGCTCGTTTCAGCGTTCGATCCTGCTCCCCGAAGAAGTGAACGCCGACGCGATCGACGCGAAGGTCGAGCACGGCCTGCTCACGCTGGGCCTGCACTTGCACCCCAAGGCGCAGCCCCGCAAGATTGAAGTCAAAGTCGTCAGCTAGCGCCCGAGCGGCTCACGTGGCCGTCTCAGGCTCAGGCTCGATGACCGAAGCCCCGCGCTGATCGACTGCGCGGGGTTTTCTGCTTTCCGGGCTACCGCGCCGCGGTTAGCGCTCTAAGCGGACGGGGACCGTGTAGCTCGCGCTGCGACCGTCCGCCGTGGTGGCGACGATCTCGATCTGGTACGTCCGGTTGAGCATGAAAAAGGGGATGTTGCTCGGCAACGTCTCCTGGCCGGAGAACACCCCGGGCGAGATTTGGGGGATGCCGATCTCGTGATTCCACGTCCGCGCGATCACCCGCGTGACGTCCTGGCTGGTCGTGATGCGCACGAGCAGCAGCCCGCCCTTGTGCAGGATGCGGTCGTTCGCCGCGATCTCCGTGATGCGCGGCGCGACGTTCGGCGCCGGCAGTGGGATGGGAACGACGTACTGGAACGGGTTTGGCGTCGCGGGCGGCGTCGGGGTCGGCGCCGGGGTGAGGGTCGGCGCCGGCGGGGCAGGCGTCGTCGTCGCGGTCGGGGCCGGCGCCGGGGTGAGCGCCGGTGGTGGCGCCGGTGGCGGCGCGTTGGGCTGCGGCTGGGGTGCGGCCTGGAAGAGCGCGACCACCAGTGGGATGGCGTACAGGGCGAGCATCGTGCCTCCGAGCAACGCCGGTCGCGCGAGCGCGGTTCCGGGGACGGCGTCCTGAACGTACCCCGCAAGGCCCGTGAACGACGCGGCCAGCAAGGCCCCCGACGCGGGCGTCCGCCCGGCGAGCGCGACGACCGGCAACAGCCAGATCGCGTACCACGGCTCGGGCGCCGGCAACGCGAGCCAGCCTGCAAACGTCGCGCCGGCGAGCAGGTCGCCGTTGCGCAGCGCCCGGACGACGGCTACGGCGGCTAGTCCGCAGAGCACCGCGGCGACGACGAATGGCACGGCGGAATGCGACCACGTCGCCAACAGCGCCCCGTGGAGCAGCGACACCCGCGGCGGCCCGGTGCCGCGATCGAGCCCGTGCGCGACCACCGACCAGATCAGCGGCGCGTACGCCAGCGCCAGCGCGCCGACGACCGCGACGGCTGCGACCGGACGCCGGCGCGGGGGCAGCCGTACCAGCGCGGCGACCACCGGCACGATCGCGACCGCCTTCACGGCGACCGCCGCGACGAGCGTGCCGAGGCGCGTCCGCACGCCGGCGGCCCTGTCCGCAGCGAGCACGAGCGCGAGCCAGAAAACGTCGTTGTGCCCTTCGGCGGCGCTCCAGATCACGACAGGATGGTACGCCAGCAGCGCCGCGACCCGAGGCCTGGTGCGGCCCGCGACCGCGATGCACGCCAGGAGCCCGACGGCGGCGAGCACGCGCAGCGCGAAGACGGTGCCCTCCGGCCCCAACGTCCGTGTCGCCTCCACCACCACGGCGCACGCGCCGGTGAACAGCGGGCCGTACACATCGCGCGGAAGCGAACCGCCCCACGCGCGCAGCGCCGTATCGACCAGTGGGTCCTCAAGCGGGGCGACGTCGTCCGCGCGATAGGCGTGCGACCACGGATTCACGCCGTCGCCGAGCAGCGCGCCGTAGGCGGCGTACGCCCAGACGTCCGCCGACAAGCGCAAGGGCACCGCGAGCGCGCATGCGAGCGCGAGCGCCGCGATGGCGAGACGGAGCGACACGCCGAAGCGAGCGGGCACGCCCAGGGCTTCGCGACGCCCCCGCGCGAATCCGTAGTGATGACGATGGACCGAGCGCAGCAGCATCATGCCCTGCCCGGATTGTCGTTGCGACGTCGGACCGGGGGCCCCACGCGGAGCGTGGGGGGCGCGGAGCCGGGGGCGTAGCGCCATTCAAACTGACGACGGCTGGCTCAGACGGGCGTTGGCTTCGAAGCGTGACGGCGCGGCGCTCGACGACGACATATGGGAGCGTATCGTCGGCGGCTACGTCGACGGGTCGATCGACGACGCGCCCGTGGCCGCGCTCGCGATGGCATGCGCGATCCGCGGGATGGTGGACGCCGAGATCGTCGCGCTGACGCGGGCGATGGTGCGTTCGGGCGACGTGCTTTCGTACGGTGGCGGTCGCACCGTCGTTGACAAGCACTCCTCGGGAGGGGTGGGCGACACCGTATCGCTGATCGCAGTGCCGCTCGTGGCCTCATGCGGCGTGCCGGTCGCGAAGCTGTCGGGCCGCGCGCTCGGCCACACCGGCGGCACGCTGGACAAGCTCGAGGCGATACCCGGCGTTCGCACCGACCTCTCCCCGGCCGAGTTCGTCGCGCAGGTGAACGCGATCGGGTGCGCGATCGCGGCGCAGTCCGCCCGCCTGGTCCCCGCCGACGCAAAGCTCTACGCGCTGCGCGACCGCACCGGCACCGTCCCGTCGGTGGGGCTGATCGCGGCGTCGATCGTGTCGAAGAAGATCGCCGGCGGCGCGGACGCGATCGTCTTCGACGTCAAGGCGGGCAGCGGCGCGTTCATGAAAACCGTCGCGGACGCGACCGGGCTCGCGCGCACGCTGGTGCGGCTCGCGGCGTCGTTCGGCAAGCGCGCGAGCGCGCTGGTGAGCGACATGGAAGAGCCGCTGGGCGCGGCCGTCGGCAGCGGGATCGAAGCGGTCGAGGCGCGCGACTTCCTGCGCGGCGACGACCGCGACCCGCGCCTGTCCGAAGGCGTCTTCGCGGTGGTGCACGAGCTGCTGCGCGTCGGCGGCGTCGCCGAAGAAGCGATCGCGCCGAATGCGCTCGACGCGCTGCAGTCCGGCGCGGCGTACGAGCGTTTCGTGCAGCTCGTCGAGGCGCAGGGCGGCAGCCGCGCGGCGGTCGAGGGCATCGCGGCGCATCCCCACCGGGCGAGCGCGACCGCGGTGGACCACGGTGTCGTCACCCGGATCGACGCGGCGGCCATCGGCGAGCTGGCGCGCGAGCTCACGCTCGCCGACGGGCCCTTCGCCGGGATCCGCATCGTGGCACGGGTCGGCACGCCGGTCCGCGCCGGCGACGTGCTGGCCGAGTGCGCCGGCCCGTCGGCCGATCCGCAGCGCGTCGCGGCGGCGTTCACGCTGGGCAGCTGCGCCCCGCCGCCGCGCTTGCTCGTGGAGACGGTGGTGAGGGAAGCGGACCTCGCCGCGTTGGGGAACTAAGGAATGATGGTGATGGAGCGAGCACAGCAGCGGTGAACGGGCGCACGGCTGGACGAGTCGTCGTAACGGGAGCCGCGGGGCTGATCGGCAGCGCGCTCGTCCGGCATCTGAACCTCGAGAATCTCGACGACGTCATCGTCGTCGACCGGCTCGGGACCAGCGAGAAGTGGCGGCATCTGGTACCGCTGCGGTTCGCCGACTACCTGGACGCCGAGGAGTTCTTCGCCCGTATCGCCGCGCAGCCCGACGCGTTCGGCGATGTCGCGACCGTGTTCCATCTCGGCGCGTGCTCGTCGACCACCGAGCGCGACGCGTCGTACTTGATCGCAAACAACGTGCGGCGCTCGCAAGAGATCGCGCGCTGGGCGTTCGCCCGCGGCGCGCGCTTCGTCTACGCGTCGTCGGCCGCCACGTACGGCGCGCGCGAGAGCGACATGCGCGAGGACCTCGACCCGCACGCGCTGCGCCCGCTCAACATGTACGGGTACTCCAAGCATTTGTTCGACCTGTGGCTGCGCCGCGAGGGTTTGCTCGAGCGCGCCGTCGCGGTGAAGTACTTCAATGTGTACGGCCCCAACGAAGACCACAAGGGCGAGATGCGCAGCGTCGTCGCCAAAGCGTACGAGCAGATCCGCGACCGCGGCACGATCGAGCTGTTCAAGAGCTATCGGCCGGGGATCGCCGACGGCGAGCAGACGCGCGACTTCCTCTACGTCAAGGACGCGGCCGCGATCACGGCGTTCCTCGCGCGCACGCGCAGCGCCGGCGGCATCTTCAACGTCGGCTCCGGCGTCGAGCGCACGTGGAACGATCTCGCGCATGCGGTGTTCGCCGCGCTCGGGCTACCGGCGAAGATCGCGTACGTCGAGATGCCCGGCGTGCTGCGCGGCAAGTACCAGTACCGCACGGTCGCCACGATCGACCGTTTGCGCGCGGCGGGCTGGATGCAGCCGCTGAGGTCGTTAGAAGACGCGGTCGCCGACTACGTGCGCACCTATCTCGTGACGGGTACCGTGCTCGGCAGCGAGTCGGGCGCCACGTCGAGCCCGCTGCCGACGTTCTCCGCGACGAGGTAGAGCGGCCGGCCTTTGATCTCGTCGTACACGCGGCCGACGTACTCGCCCAGGATGCCGATCGTGATCAGCTGCACGCCGCCCAAGAACAGGATCGCGAAGATCGTCGACGTGTAGCCCGGCAAGTTGTAGCCGGTGAAGAAGTGCAGCGCGACTTCGTATAACGCGACGAGAAACCCGACGATGCTGACGAAGAAGCCGAACCACGTCGCAAGCCGCAGCGGGATCTCGCTGAACGCGGTGATGCCGTCGATGGCGAACTTGAGCATCTTCGACACCGGGTACTTCGATTCGCCCGAGTAGCGCTCGGCGCGGTCGTACTCGATCCCGGTCTGCTTGTAGCCCACCCACGACACCAGCCCGCGGATGAAGCGGTGGCGCTCGCGCGAGCCGCGCAGCGCGCTGACGACGCGCCGGCTCATCAAGCGAAAGTCACCCGTGTCGACCGGGATCGCCACGTTCGTCAGCCGCCGGATGATGCGGTAGAACAGCGCGGCGGTGAAGACTTTGAAGCGGCTCTCGCCCGCGCGGCGGCGGCGCGTCGCGAACACGACGTCGTAACCTTCCCGAAATTTCGCCAGGAACGCGTCGATGAGCTCGGGCGGGTCTTGCAGGTCGCCATCCATCAGCACGACGGCGTCGCCGCGCGCCGCGTCGAGCCCGGCCGTCGCGGCGATCTGGTGGCCGAAGTTGCGCGACAGCGAGATCACCCGCAGGTGCGGATCGGCGTGCGCCGCGGCCAGCAGCGTGTCGAGCGTGGCGTCGCGGCTGCCGTCGTCGACGAGGATGAGCTCGTAGGCCGCAGGCGCGACGGTCAGGCCGGCCAGCACGTGGCGGATGCGGCGGAGCAGCTCGGCGACGTTGTCAGCCTCGTTGAAGAGGGGCACCACGATGCTGAGCGTCGCGTCGGCGCCGCGGCGGACGGCGACCTCGTGCGGAAGAGACGGCACGCTCGGATGTTCTCGGCGCTCGCCGGATCGGCCCGCGTCGCGGAACGTCGGGGCGCGTTCCGCGCGTTCGGGGTACAATTCACGCTCATGCACGCGCAGCTCTTCGCCTTGCTCCTCGCCCTGGGTCAAGCGCCCGAACCCGGCGCGTACGCGCACGTCGGCCCGACGCCGCCGCCGCATGGCTACCCGGCGATCAAGTCGTTCACCATCTCGACCACGCAGATCAAGCCGGGGCGGCCGGTCCGCGGCGACGTGCTGACGTCGGAGAACGTGCACTACGTCGAGGCGCGCGTCGACTACCGCGAGGTCGCGCTGCACGAAGACGGCCCGGGCAAGTTCTCGCTGACGTACACCGTGCCGTGGTGGCTGCCGCCGTGGCTGCGCCACGGCTACACCTTGCAGATCATCGCGCGCAGCGTCGACGGCGTCGAGACGTCGCGCACGATCCCGATCGTCGTGCGCTAGGCGCCCTGGTCCGAGCTCTCGGGGCGAGGGTTCGCGGACACGTCCGCGCGGACGGGCGCCGAGGCGCGCAGCACGTCCTCGCTGCGCACGCCGTACACGTTCTCGTAGAGCAGCGCGCCGGCGTGCGGGCGGCTCAGCACGCGCTGCGGATCCGCGCGGCGCAGCCGTTCCTGGCGGCGCACGATCGTTTTCACGACGAAGCCTGGACCGAGGCCGAACCACGTGCGGCGCTGCGAGCGGTAGGCGGCGATCGTCCACGCCGCGCGCCAGCACTCGCGCAGTGACAGCCGCCGCCGCACCTCGGGCGCGACGCCCGGCACGAACGAGCACACGCGCACCCAGCCGCGCCGCCGCCGCCACGCGTTGTAGAACGGGAACACGAACACGTCGTCGACGCCCAGCGCCTTCGCAGCGGAGAGCGTCACCAGGTGCGCGGCGTCGTGGTCGTGGTGGCCGCCTTCCCAGTCGAGCGTGATCATGCGCGCCGGCGCGACGCCGTGCGCGCGCAGCCAGTCGAGCAGCATCGCGCGCGAGCGTTCAAGCGACGTCACCAGCGTCCCGTCGGCGATGCGGCCGGCCGCGTCGCGCAAGAAGCCGACGCGTTCGGCGCCGACGCCGATGCGCGCGAGCACGCGCAACGACTCCGCGTCGCGCACGGCGGGCCGGGCGTGCTTGCCGCCGTCGGTGAGGTACGCGCACCACACGCGCTCGCCGCGGCGCCCCTCGAACGCGATGCGGCTCAGCGCGCCGACCTCGTCGTCCTGGTGCGCGAAGACGAACAGGACGTCGGCGGCCGCGCTCACCGCCGCAGACGCGCGCGGTCGGGCACGCGGTCCGCGCGCTCGCGCCGCAGTTTCACCGTCGGCGTCGAGAACTGCACGTCGTACAACAGCGCTTGCAGCGAGAGCTGGAAGCCGATCATGAACAGGATCAGTGCGAGCACGATCGTGCCGCTCGGTCGCGACGTTTGCTCCGCGAGCGAGCCGCTCCACTCGTGCCAGCCGAACAACACCGCGAACGCGAGCAGCGGGAACCCGATCAGCCCGCACAGCGAGCCGACGTTGATCTCGACGATCAGGTAGTTGAGCAGCAGCCGCCGGAAGAACCGCTGCGTCAGCTTGACCGGAAACGGCAGCAGCGTGCGCAGCCCCCACGGACCCGGCGGTTCGTCGCTGTAGATCGCCGGCATCTCCACTTCGGCCACGACGCGGCGGCGCAACCCGAAGTCGCACAGCAGATCCGTTTCGAAGAAATAGCGGTCGGCGAGCGCGTCGAGGTCGGTGTTGAGGATCACCTCACGCCGCGTCGCGAGGAAGCCGTTCGTCGGGTCCACGATCGACCAGTAGCCGCTGCTGAACTTCACCAGCAGCGTCGCGCTGGCATTGCCGATCAGCCGCAAGAACGGCATGCGGCGCAGCGTCGCTGGATCGGCGAAGCGGTTGCCCTTGACGAGGTCGACCTCGGGGTAGCGCTCCAGCGTCTCGATCATGAACGGCACGTACGACGTGTCCATCTGGTCGTCGGAGTCGATCTTCACGATGTAGCGCGCGCCGAGCGCGATCGCTTCGCGCATCCCGGTCTTGGTCGCGCCGCCGACGCCGCGGTTGATCTCGTGGCTGACGACGTAGACGCGCGGATCGGTTCCGCGCACGAGGTCCGCGCTGCGGTCGGGGTCCGCGTCGTCGACGACGACGACGATGTCGGCGACGGCGAGCGCCCGCTGCACGACGCGCTCGATGGTCGCGCGCGCCTTGTACGTGGGAATGACGATCGCGACGACCGACGGTTCGTCCGGCGCCGTGGCGAGCGCGGACGGGAATTGGTCTAACCTCAATCGCCCGCTCCGGGCCGCTGCCCGCGGACGACGCTTGCAGCGGTCGGCACGTTCATGATTCTTACGACGGCTCCACGCGAAGTCCCGGGGCCGAGCTTCCGGCAAGGCGCCGCAGCGCAGCCAAGCGCCGCAACGCGGCGACCGTCTCGCCCAGGAACGTCGCCTGGTAGGCGACGATGTCGGCGACCCCCGCGAAGCGCGCGTCGGTGCGGCGCTCGCCCAGGCGGCGGCGGCCGCCGTCCGCGACGAGCACGCCGCGTTGCGTCATGCGAGCGAGCGCCTCGTCCACGCACGCCGGCGCTTCGCGCACCAACTCGGGGTCGACGAACGCGCCCGGCGGCAGCGCGTTGCGCAACCGCACCACGCCGGCGCGCGCTTCGTCGTCGGCGAACGGCAGGCCGACGGCGAGCAACCACTGCGCGAGCAGCGCGCTGGTCGTCACCGGCCGCGCGGCCGCCAGCGAGGTCGCCAAGTCGCGCGGATCGGCCGGCTCTAGGACGCGGTACAGCAGCGACAGCCGCCGCCCGCGGAACGGGTCGAACGCGATCGCCGCGAACCAGACGCGCGCCAGCGGCGCGATGTGGTCGACGATCCCCTTGAGCGGCCGCATGCGGCCGTCGGTGCTGTAGAACCCTTCGGGGGTCACGAAGAACGTCGCGCCGCGCCGCACCACGCCGGTGATGCGCGCGATGTCTTCCTCGATGCCTGCGCGCGTCGCGGCCAGCAGTTCCGCGCGGTACGGCTCGCGGACGTGCGCCAGCTTTACGCGCCGCTCGCCCGCCGCGAACAGCGCGGGCGCCAGCAGCTCCGCGAGGGAGCCCGCGCCGGGCGCGATTGCCGCATACGCTTCGGCACGAAAGACGAGGTCGAGCGGAAGATCGCCGTGCGCCGCGTGGATCGCGTACGCGAGGCTGCGCAGCGGGCGCACCGCGAGCTCGTTCTCGAGCGGCAGCATCCCAAGCGCCATGAAGAGCGGCCCGGCGTTCACACCGCGCATCAGCGGCGCGAGCCACGGCATCCGCAACGCGAAGAACCCGGGCTCGTAGATGCGGCGCGACGACGCGGTGAACGCGGGCCGCCACGGGCCTTGCACGAACGTGCGCTCGACGACGATCTCGGACTCGTCCTCGTGCTGGTGGTTGGCGATGAGCAGCGTGGGCCCGCGCCGCCGCGGCAGCCGCCCGAATTGGCGCACCCGAATCCTCATGGTGATCAAGGGCAGCCGCAACGCGCAGGTCAGCGCGACGAGCAGCGTCGACCAGGTCGACGCGAGCGGTTTGTGCCCGACGCGCAGCACGACGAGCGAACCAATCGCGAAGCACACGCCCGCGCTCGCGAACAGCCAGCGGTAGCCGCCAGCTGGGGTCGCGCCGTGCGCGATGATCCAGCCGCCGATGCCGGGCGCGGCGATCGACGGCAAGCTCGACAACGTGCCCCACACGCCGAGGTCGCGCGCGACGTCGCCCAGCTCCGGGATCGTGTCGAGCGCGAGCGCCCAGCCGACCGCGAACACGCCGCCGAAGCCCAGCCCGAACAAGCCCGCGTAGACGAAGATGAGGCGCGGATCGGGCACGAGCGCGAAGCCCAGCGCAGCGAGCGTCATCGGCACGCCGGAGAGCGCGACGACGAGCTTGCGGTCGATACGATCGGACAAGCGTCCCGCGAGCACGCTGGACACGATCGCGCCGACGAGCGCGGAGCCCGCGACCAAGCCCGTTTTCAGCGACGCGTCGCCCACGTGGAGCACGTCGCTGAAGAAGTACAGCACGTAGGTGTTGAGCAGCGTCATGCCCATGACGATCCACGCGCGCGCGATCAGCGTCACGCCGAGATCGTGGCGGTCGCGCACCGTCGCGTGCGGCGCCGGTGCGCTTGCGCGCGGCCGCGGGATCGCGGCGAGGGTCAACGCGGACACGATCATCACGCCGGCCATCGCGAGCAGCGCGCGCTGCGGCGGCAGCAGCGCCGCGGCCAGTAGCCCGAGCACCGTGCCCACCAGCGTCAGCGCGCCGCGCGCCCCCGCCGACGTGCCCCACGCTGCGCGCGGAACGACGTCGGGCAGCAGCGCTTGGTAGATGGTCTGCGCCGCGGTGATGGCGACCGTCGCCGCGACGAGCGCCGCGCCGAGCGCGCCCACCGTCGCGGCGAACGCCATCGCCGCGATCGCGACGACGTCGACGGCGATCCAGAACGCGGTCTCGCGCCGCCGGTCGCCGCCGCGCCGCCGCGCGCGGTCCGACAGCCAGCCGGCGACAGGCGGCACTACGGCGACCGCCACGCCGACGAACGTCGCGAGCACCGCGAGCACGGTGGTGTGATCGCGCGGCGCAAGCCGCAGCACGATCGCGGGCACCACGATCGCGACCAGCGCGGTGTCTTGAAAATGAACCCCGACCCACAGCGCGTTGAGCGTCGCGTGGTCGCGCAGCCGGAACGCCGCACTCATCGTGCGCCGCTGCGGACGGGTCGCTAATCGATGTCGCCCCAGGCGGCCACGACGACGCTCACGTGCGCGTCCGGTTCGCCTGCGGCGACGTGCGCGGGCGGCAGCGCGCGCGCCGCGTTGCGCTCGATGGTGCCGAAGGAGCCGCGCGTGACGCGGAACGCGAGCCGTGTGCCGCGGTGCACGCGCAGCACGAGCCGGAAGTGCCGCGCGTCGACGCGATCCATGCGCACTTCGCTGGGCGACCAGCCGCTGCGCTCGGTGCTGATGTAGATGTCGTCGCCCGGCGGCGTGCGGGACGGTACCGTCACGTCGATCGTGGACGTGACGAACTGCGTTTCGTCCGCGTCACTGGCGACCGCAGGCGCGAGCACGTATGCGACGCGGGGGATCTTTGCGGCGGGTAGTGCCTCGGCCGTGAGCTTCTGCGGCGTCGCGCGGTTGTCCGCGTCCAGCGCGATCGCCGTGGCGCGGCCGGGGACGATCGCAGCACACGACGCGCCGTCCGCGAGCCGCAGCACGCCCGCGCCGGCGACGACGAGCCGGTCGCCGTCGCACGCGAGCGGCACGATGCGGAAGAGCGCCGCGGCGGCGGCTGCAACGACGAGCGCGTGCGTCACGGCGTGATCGCGAAGCTCCAGCGCGGCTGCCAGCGCGTGCCGCCCCACGCGAAGTCGTACGCGCGCCCCACGTCGATGCCGACGTTGGGAAACGGCCGGAAACGCACGTCGCCGCGCGCCTCCCACTGCGGCCGCCCGTAGCCGTTGAACTGGGGGAAGTCCGCGGTGTGCGTCACGCCGAGCCGGAACGACGTCGTGCCGTCGCGCCGCGGCGTGAACTGCAGTGCACCGCTTTGACTGCGAAACGTGCGCGCGCCGGTGAACGCCGCGTAGCCGTAGTACGGCGTCCCGTCGGGCGTGAGTACCGGCGTGAGCGGCGCGGGATAGAAGACCGCTTGCGCGTTGGGGAACACGTCGTTGGTCCACAGGCCTTGGTAGCCCGCGAACACGATCACGTTGCGCACGAGCGGGCGCGACGCCGACGCGTTCGCGGCGAACGTGTCGTAGTGGTGCGGGAATGCATACCACGTGCGCCCCGCGCCGAACGTGGCCGAAAGCGTGGTGCGCAGCGGCGCGCGGATGAGCGGGCTGGCAACTTGCAGGTCGAGGCCGTGGCGCCACACGGTCGCGTAGCGGTGCGCGTCCGGCAGTTGGTTGAGCAGCCCGCCGCGGAACGCGTCGAAGCCGGCGGTTCCTTTCAAGCGCCAGGTCGCGCCGCCGAACAGCGGCCGGTCCGGCGTGCGCAGTGCCGCATCGAACGAGGAGAATCCCGTCGAGAAGCGGCGGTAGTCGAGCGCACCGCCCGCCGCGCCGAACGCGGCGGTGAGGCCGGCGTGCTCGACGGCGCCGTAGATCGTCGCGCTCGCGTCGGCGCTCGCGGTGTAGCGCGTGCCCAGCCGCTTGTACGCGGTGAGGCTGCGCACCGAGTAGCCGCGGAACGGCGCGTCGATCGACGCGCTGACGTATGCGTCGTCGCCGGACACGATCTGCTGCTGCAGCCCCAGCGCCGCGCCCGGGCCGTCGTCCCAGCGCGCGTGCAGCGCGGTCAACGACGTGGGCGAGCCGAACAACCCGTACGGCTGGTCGAACGTCGCGCCCGCGAGGCTACTCGCGGCGAACCCGGCCCCGGTCGCGTACGTGTACAGGTACGACGGCACCGGTACGCCGCCGACCGACGTGGGGAAGGAGGCCGGCGTGAAGCGCACGTGGGCGCGCGAGGTGATCGTCGCGTGCTTGGACTTGATGAACGCGTTGCGATCGTCCACGTCGGGGAATGCGAAGCGACCCGCGTCGAACTCCGCCGCCGCCCCGGGGCCGAGCGCGCGCGTGGTGCGCGATACGCCCGCCGTTGCATCCAGCAGGTCGACGCGGTCGCTTTCGAGATCCAGCGCGATCGCGTCCGCGGCGACGCTCGCGGTGCCGCGCACGAGCCGCGCGTGCCCGGCGAGCACGACGCGATTCGTCTTGAGGTCGACGTACGCCGCGTCACCGCGCGCGCGTGTGCCGTCGGCGAGCGCAAGCGATGCGCCGTCGCGCGCGAGCAGCGCCAGCGTGTCGCTGAAGAACACGATCGCGCCGTCGAGCGTCGCTGCCGCGCGCGCGCTCGCCGCGCGCGTGCTCGCCGCACACGCTACGGCGACGGCGCATGCGGCGACGAGCACGGCGGCGGCGCGGCGCATCGTCAGCGCGGCGGCCGGTTCGGCTGCGCCGGCGGCCGAGGCGTCGGGAAGCCGCCGGGCGGCGTCGCCTTCGACGGGGGGTAGAGTCCGCCCGGCGGGAAGGGGTTGGGGTTGAACGGCGTCGGGATCGCGCCCGGCGCGCCTTGCGCGGGCGCGCTGCCACGGTCGTCCGACCAGCTATAGACAATGATGTCGAATCCTTTGGCATCGACCTCGGGCACCGAGAACTGTTGCGGCTTGGACTCGAGCCCGTATTGGTCGCGGCTGACGGAGTTCCACGAACCGCGCGTGACGCGCACGGCGAACTGCGTGCCCGAAGCGTACTGGCGAACTGCCCGATACCGCTGACCGTCGATGCGGTCGAGCTTGATCTCGCGCGGGTTCCAGCCGCCTGCGTCCGTGCTCAGGTAAATTTCCGCGTTGAGCGGCGTCGTGGGCGGTACGGTGACCGTGAAGCTGACCGCGACCTGCCGGCCCGTGATGCGCTTGCCGACGATCTCGGGCGCTTTCTCCGTCGCGGGTTTCGTCTGCGAGAACGTCTGCACGACCTGCGCGTATTGCGCGTCGTTGGGCAGGCGGCGTGTGGTGAGGTCGAGCTCGACGACCTGTTTCGTCGCCGGGTCGAGGACGGCGCGGGCGTACAGCTTCGCACGCGGCTGCAGCGTGGTGGGCTTGCCCGTGTCGAAATCGGCGATGCGCATCGCATCGGCCGCCTTGAACGCGTCACCGGTCGTGAAGTAGATGTAGCCGTTGCGCACGTCGAGGAGCTGGCCGGTCAACTTCACGAGGTCGCCCTGCGCGAACGACGGCAGCGCGAGCGCGAGCATGACGAAGGTAGCGAAGAGGACGAATATACGGCGTATCGTCACGGCAAGAATTGAATCCCGTAGGTCGGCGTCCAGCGTTCGTTCGCGAAATTGAAATAGTACCCGCGCGTCACGTCGAGGAGCACTTGGCGCGAGATGCGCACGCGCAGGTCGAGACCCAGCTGCACGGGCGGTTGGCCGTAAATGCCGGCGATCGGCGCCGGATAGTCGTAAAAGCGCCCGGCGGAGACGTTGAGCACGAAGTACGGCGTCGGCGCGTAGACGACCGACGTCGTGAGCGAACGCTGCGTCGCGAAACCGCGGAACGCCGACTGGCCGGAGTAGACGCCAAAGGGCGACACGACGACGTCGGACGACGGCGGGTACGCTGCGAGCTGCTGGTCGCCCCAGTAATCGCCGGTGGTCTTCACCTGATACGCGATGTACGACGACACGTGCTGGCGCGGGAACTCGCGCGAAATCGACATGCGGCCGTCGCCGACGTCGACGTGGTGCGGCAGCGAGTACCAGATTCGCTGCTTGTCGTACTGCGCGCTCAGCGACAGCCCATTGCGCAGCTTGATCGCGCTCGTCGAGACCACCCCGCCGACGTAATGGTAGTACAGCGATTTCGGTCCGGGTTGCTCGTTGGGATAGCCGCCGTACCCGTAGGCGTCGTGCGAGAACCCAAAGCCGCTCCGCAAGCGGAAGGAGAGCGGGCCGTATTTGGTCACCTGGCGCGGGATGCCGGTCCACGTCAGCTCGGCGTTCGTGGGGTGCTCGCGCCAGCGCGGGTCGTAGTCGGACGCGAGCACCGTGTCGTTGGGATGATGCGGATAGCCCAGGATATGCTGGTAGTAATTGCTCTGCGAATACGTTAGCCCCGAGTGCGGCAGGCCCGCGGAGAGCGAGTATCTCGGTGTACGCCGCGGCGTCGTCGGGCCGGTTGATGATCAGGTGCTGCGCCGCGGACTCCTGCGCGAACAGCCGGCCCTGGAGCTTCGGCGAGAACGACTTGAACGCGATCAAATTGTACTGCCGCTGCTCCTGCGTGAGCGGGTCGATGGACGCGACGATCCAGTCGCGGTCCCACACGAAGTGCTGGTCCAGCGCGAGGTACGTGCCGTTGAATGCGTCGTTGCGCGCGTGCAGCGCGGTGAGGCTGTGCGCGGAGCCGTTGAACGGCAGCGCGACGTCCGCGCGCGCACCTTGGAACCCGTTTTCGTAGAAGTGCGAGTTCGCCGAGAACGTCACGACATAGCGCGGCAGCGGCAGGTACACGCCGGCGGTGAACACGCGCGGCGTCGTAAACAGCACGTTCGTCCTCGGCGTGATGCGCGCACCGGTCGCGTAGATGTACGGCCGTTCGCTGGTGAGGTCGGGAAAAAAGAACGCGTCGCCCGGCTGCTCGCGGCCGACGTGGGCGTTCGCCCAGTCGAGCCCGTAGTACGTCCAGCGCTCCGGAACGCCCGCCGCGGGGAGGAAGTACGACCGGTCGAGATCGGGATAGCCCGCGAACGCGGCGCCCGCGGCGTGCACGGTCGGTCCGTCGAGGTGGACGTCCCCCGCGACCAGGTACCGGTTGAGCTTGAGATCCATCGTGAACGTCTGGCCGGACACGACCGTCCCGTCGGAGAGCCGGACGCGGACGTTACCGTCCGCCGTGACGATGAACCGGTTGGAGAAGAAGTCGACGCTCTTCGCGGTCACGTCGAGGCTGGTCGGCGGGGCGGCTGCGGCGAGCGCGCTCGCGCTCGCGAAAAGCGCCGAAGCCAGCGCGAGAAGAACCGGAAGACGCATGTAGGGGTTCACGCGTTCCGCGCCACGGGAGGCGCGGTCCTGCGCCGAAGGGAACGGCGCCGAACGGCATGCCGCGCATTCTCTCCTTCGTCATGGACTCCGCCGGCGTCGGTGCCCTTCCGGATGCAGTCGCGTACCACGACGCTTTGAACGCGAACACCGTAGGAAACGTCGCTGAACGGCTAGGCGGCCTCCGCTTGCCCAATTTTGAGCGGCTGGGGCTCGGCCATATCACCGGCGTGCGGGGCGTCTCCGCTGATGCCGCGCCGGCCGCCGCCGTGGCGCGCCTACGCGAGCGCAGCAAGGGCAAAGACACCATCACCGGCCATTGGGAGATGGTCGGGGTGATCACGGAAGTCCCGTTCCCGACCTATCCGGACGGCTTCCCCCCCGACGTCGTCGAGCGATTCACCGCGATCACCGGCAAGGCGCCGCTCGCGAACCGCACCGCGTCAGGCACCGAGATCATCGCCGAGCTCGGCGAGGAGCACCAGCGCACCGGCCGGCCGATCCTCTACACGTCAGCCGACTCCGTGTTCCAGGTCGCATGCCACGAAGAGACCGTGCCGCTGGCGACGCTGTACGACTGGTGCGAGAAAGCGCGCGCGATGCTCGTCCCGCCGCATGAAGTGAACCGGGTGATCGCGCGGCCGTTCACGGGGTCGCCGGGGAACTACACTCGAACACCTAACCGTAGAGACTATGCGATCCCGCCGCCGCCCACCGTGCTCGACCGGTTGGAGCAGGCGGGTGTACCCGTGCACGCTGTCGGGAAGATTTGTGATATCTACAGCGGTCACGGGATCGCGTCATCGGTTCGCGTCGCCGACAACGGCGAGGCGGTCGACCGTGCGCTCGAGCTCGCCGATTCCACCGATCATGGTTTGGTGTTCGTCAACTTGAACGACTTCGATACCAAGTACGGACACCGCCGCGACGTTCGCGGCTACGGTGATGCGCTCGCGCGCCTGGACGCCCGTTTGCCGGAGCTCCTCGCGCGCATCCGGCCGGGCGATGCGCTGATCTTCACCGCTGACCACGGCTGCGATCCCACGCAGCCCGGCACCGACCACACCCGCGAGTTCGTGCCGTACCTCGAGTTCCGGCCGGGCGCCGCCGGCCGCAACCTCGGGGTCGTCGACGGGCTGGGCTACGTCGGCGAGCGCATCGAGGCGATCTTGGGGAACGGCACCCGATGAGCGTCGCGGAGCTGCACCGGGCCGGTCGCGGAGGCCCGCGCGCGGGGATCCCGTTCCCCGAAGCACCCGCCCGGCCTGGCTGGTACGCCCCCGCCAAGCGCGCGATCGACGTCGCACTCTCGCTGTCGCTGCTCATCGCCACCGCGCCGGTGGTGCTCGCGGCCATGCTCGGGATCGTCCTCGTCAGCGGCGGTAGCCCGTTCTACCGCCACGAGCGGGTCGGCTTGGGCGGCCGCACCTTCCGCATGTTCAAGCTGCGCACGATGGTGCGCGACGCGCACGCGATGCTGCCCGAGCTGCGCCGCTTCAACGAGGCTGACGGGCCGGTGTTCAAGATGCGCGACGACCCGCGGCTGCACGGGCTGGGCGCGTTCCTGCGCCGCACGTCGATCGACGAGTTGCCCAACTTCCTCAACGTTTTGGCCGGCGACATGGCGATCGTCGGCCCGCGCCCGCCGCTGCCCGACGAGGTCGCACACTACGACGGCTACGCGCTGCGGCGGCTGGTCGTCAAGCCGGGTGTGACGTGCCTGTGGCAGATCTCCGGCCGCTCGCACCTCTCGTTCGAAGAGTGGATGGCGCTCGACAACGAGTACATCGATGCGTGGTCGCCGTGGTACGACCTCGCGATCGTCGGCAAGACGATCCCGGCCGTGCTGCGAGGAGTCGGGGCGCATTAACCGCCGGCTGAGCGTCGTCGCGGAGGGCCGGACCCCTCGGCGGCTCGCGCGGTCAACGATCTTGGTGATGGCCGCGACGCTCGCGTCCACGGTCCTCGGCTTCGTGCGCGAAGTCGTCTACGCGAAGTTCTACGGCACGTCGTGGGAGCTCGACGCGTTCCTCGCCGCCTCGGTCGTCCCCGTGATCCTCTTCGGCGTGTTCAACGGCGCGCTGGTCACCGCGCTGGTGCCGCTGTTCACCGATTACGTGAACACCGAGCGCGAGAACGAGGCCTGGAACCTCGCGTCGACCGTGATCGTCGTGCTCGTCGGCGTGCTCGGCGTGAGCGCTGCGCTGGGCGCGTGGCTCGCGCCGTGGTACCTGCCGCACATCTACGTCCCGCCGCCCGACCGCGACACCGCGGCGCACGTGCACACCGCGGTCGCCATGACGCGCTGGCTGATGCCGACCATCGTCGCCACGAGCTTGGCCGGCGTGATCGGCTCGCTGCTCAACGCCTACCACCGCTTCGGCGCCGCCGCGCTGCAAGGCTTCGTCGCGAACCTGTGCATCATCGTGCTGGTGTGGTTTGCGCAGCCGCATTACGGCGCGTACGCGTTGGTCTTCGGCGCGCTGGCGGGCGCGTTCGTCTCGCTGCTGGCGCTCTTGCCGGCGTTCTTCTCGCTGCGCCGCTTCCGCTTCGCGCTCGACCTGCGCCATCCGGGGCTCGTGAAGCTCATGCACGTGCTGGGCCCGATCGCGATCGGCTCCGCGGCGGGGCAGATCGCGCTGTTCTTCGACCGCTTCTTCGCGTCGGGGATGGGCGAAGGGACCATCGCAGGCATGAACTACGCGGTCAAGATCGTCGGCTTCCCGCAACAACTCTTCGTGACCGCGATCGCGACGGTGATCTTCCCGCTGTTCGCGAGCCAGTTCGCTCACAAGAACCGCGCTGCCATGCGCCGCAGCGTCGCGACCGGTTTGCAGATGGTGATCTTTCTGACGCTGCCGTCGGCGTGGGGACTGTGCATGCTCGCCGGCCCCATCGTGCAGACGCTCTTTGAGCGCGGCGCGTTCACCGGCGACGCGACCCTCCTGTGCGCGCAATTGCTGCCGTACGCCGCCGTCGGCTTGGTCGCGCTCGCCGCGAACGTCGTGCTGACGCGCTGCCTGTACGCGTGCGGTGCGGTGCGCATCGCGATCGCGATCTCGGTGGCGACGGTGGTGCTCAACGTGATTCTCTCGCTCGTGTGGAAGGGGCCGCTCGGCGCGCGCGGCCTGCTGCTCGCCAACGCGGTGTCGCAGACGCTGCAGACGATCGCGTTCGTGGTCGTCGTGTCGCGCGCTCTCGGCGGTTTCCAGCTGAAAACCGTGTTCGTCTCGCTGCTGAAGGTCGGCGCGTGCTCCGCGGTGATGGCGTTCGCGCTCGCTGCGGTCCAGGTCACCCGCACGCCGCCGTCGCCCACCGCGCTGGCGCGCATCTCGAACCTCGGCGAGCACCTGCTGTTCGGCGCGTTCGTGTTCCTCGCGCTCGCGCGGCTGGTGGACTCCGAAGAGCTGCACCTCGCGATCGATCTGCTGCTGCGCCGCCGGCCGCGCGATCTCGTCCCGCTCCCATGACAGAGTCAGGTGCGCCTGACGGAGTCACGCCCGGCATGACGCAGTCCGTCCCGGAGTGACCTTTCACCCGTGGACCGTCACGCTGCGTCACGAGACGCACGTGCCGGTCGATCTGCTCAGCGCGCTCGTCTACGTGGCTTGCGCCGTCGCCGTCGCGCTGCTCACCCGCCGGCGCCCCGCGCTGGGCGTCGCGGCGCTGTTGGTGCTCGCGCCGTTCGACCTCGCGCGCTACGTCGGCCCGACGACGATCACCACGCTGAAAGCGGGGCTGGTCGGGATGCTGCTCGCGCTCGCGTCCTCGCGGCCCGATCTCGCGGCGTTCCGCACGCTGCCGGTGCGCGCGATGCTCGCCGCGTTCGCCGTGACGCTCCTCGCGATCGCGCTGAGCGCGGCGCACGCGCAGCATCTCGGGCCCGTCGTGCGCGAAGCGTTCAAGGACGGCGAGTACCTGCTGCTGTTCCTGGGCGCGGTCGCGGCGTTCGCGACCGATCCCGACGACCGCCCGTTCTGGCGGATGCTGCAGATCGCCGTTACGATCGTGTGCCTGTCGGCGTTGGCCGAGTACGTCGTCGGCGCGCATAGCGGCATCCTGGTGCACGGCACGTCGTTCCCGCGCATCGCGGGCGCGCTCGAAGGCCCCAATCAGCTGGCGGGTTATCTCGACATCGCGCTGCCGGTGCTCGTCGCGCGCGCGCTCGTGCACCGCGACCGCACGCTGATGCTCGTGGTCGCGCTGGCCGGGATCACCGACGTGCTCACCATCTCGCGCTCGGGGATCATCGGCGTTGCGCTGGGTGTGATCGTCGTGCTGCTGGTGCTGCGCCCGCTCGGCGGCACGGCGTGGCGCTTCGCGGGCGCCTTCGCGCTGGTCGTCGTCGCCGGCGTCGCGCTCGCCCTGCGTGCCGGCGTCCCCGCAGGCTACTTCTCACTGGATCAGGCCACCCAGTCGGCGGACCATCTCGCCAACCGCTCGCAGCTCTACCGGGCGGCGATCGATCTGTGGCGCACGTCGCCCCTGGTCGGCGTCGGCGCGGGGAACTACGAGCTCGACCTGCCGCAAGTCGGTTTGAAGAACGTGCGCACGCACGCGAACAGCATCTATCTGCAGAGCCTGGCCGAGACGGGGATCGTCGGTTTGCTCGCGACGCTGGCGATGTTCGCGGCGACCATCGTCACGCTGGGGCGGTCCGCGGTGCGCCGCCCGCTGGTCGTCGGCGCGCTGGGCGCCACGGTTGCGCTTGCCGCGCACCAGACGTTCGACGACCTGTTCTTTTTCCCGAAGGTCGCGACGGCGTACTGGCTGGTCGTCGGCGTCGCCGTCGCGGAGATCGCCGCGCGCCGCTTGTTCGAGCGCCGCCGCGCCGCGGCGGCCGTGGCGTGAAGAAACCCGGGCGCCAGCGCGTCGCGATCGTCGCGCCGTTCTTCGGCCGCGACCTGCGCGGGCGCAAGGAGCGGTTCGCGTTCGCCTTCGCGACGCACCTCGCGCTCGAAGGCGTCGCGATCGAGGTGATCACGACCACGACGACGCCCGAGGCGCCCGACGCGAACTTCTTCGTGTCCGGCACCGATCACACCGAACCGTTCCCGGTGCACCGCTTCCGCGTCGACGCGCCGGACCGCGTCGCGTACGAGGACGCGCTGCTCGCCGTGCGCCACCGCGGCGCCGCGGTGGAGGAACGCGCGCAAGCGCTGCTCGACGAGCGGTTGCGCAGCCCGGAGCTGCTCGCGCACGTGCGCGCGTCGGCCGATCGCTACGACGCGTTCTTGTTCGTCGACCTCACGGTGCCGACGACGGTGCACGCGCTGACCGACGTCGCGGAGCGCGTCGTGCTCGTGCCGCTGCTTGACGACGAGCCCGCGGCGCGCCTGCCCGCAGTCGCGGCCGCGGTGTCGCGCGCGCGCATGATCTTGTGCACGACCGAAGCCGAAGCCGCGCTCGTGGGCGAGCTCTACGGGCCCGCGTCGCGGGCGCGTACGCGCGTCATCGGCCTTGGCGTCGACGTCGTGCCGGCGGCCGATCTGCACCGCGACCGCGTGAACCGCGTGACGCGCGGCCGCCCGTACGTGCTCGTCGCGGGCGACGACATCTCGGCCGCGTCGCGCATGCGTTCGGACGAGCTGGAAGTCGTCGCGCTGTCTGGCGTTGCCGAGGCCGACCGGGCCGCGTTCTTCGCCTTCGCGCGCGCCGTCGTGGTGAGCGGCGCCGGCCTCGCGTTCGTGCCCGAGGTCGCCGAAGCGTGGGCGTACGGCCGGCCCGTGATCGCCGGCGCGAACGCACCCGGCGCGGCAGCGCTCGTGCGTGAGACGGGCGGCGGCATCGTCGTGCCCGCCGACGGCTGGTCGAGCGTGCTGAGCGCGCTGCCGGGCGAAGAGGCGCTGCGCGCGATGGCGCGCGCGGGCGCCGCGTACGTCGATACGCGCGGTGGCTGGCGCACCGTCGCGGCGCGCACGTCGGAGGCGATCGACGGCTTGGGCGCGCTCGACGACGGCCGTTCGCGCGACGCGCTGCTCGCGCACGTCGCGTACCTCTACCCGCTGGTGCAGCGGCAGCGCCGCACCATCGAGGCGATGCGCGTCAGCCGGTTCTGGCGCCTGCGCGATACGTGGTTCTCCACCCGGCGCCGCTTCGGGATCGGCCCCGACGAGGATCCGGTGCAAGTCGCCGAAGGCGACGCGCGCGCGGTCGAGCTCGCCGCGCTGGGCGATCCGTACCAGTTGTTCCGCGAGCACCACCGCGTGCGCGACGAGGACGTCGAGCGGATGCGCGCGATGATCCGCTTCCTGCCCAAGCTCGTCGCGTTCGGCATCGTCGTCGACGCGCGCGGCCGCGGGAGCGACGGCGTGCTGGCGACGCTGCGCTCGCTGCGCGCGCAAGTCTATGAGAACTGGACCGCGCGCGTGCTGGTCGATGCGCTCGACGAGCCGCGCCACGCCGAGCTGCGCGCGCTCGCCGTGGCCGATCCGCGCGTGCACGTGGTCGGGCCGGGCGGCGACCGGTTCGGCGACGCCGACGTGGTCGGCCCGCTCGACCCCGCGGACCGCTTGGAGCCGCACGCGCTGTTCGAGCTCGCGCTGGCGCTGCAGGACGAGCCCGACGTCGTGTACTCCGACGAAGACCGCATCGACGAGCGCGGCGTGCCGTTCGAGCCGTGGTTCAAGCCCGACTGGTCGCCCGAGACGCTGCTCACGCGCGACTACGTGGGGCGCACGGTCGTGATCCGGCGCGAGCTGCTCGAGCGCGCCGGCGGCGTGCGCGACGTGTTCGAGAGCGCGCGCTGGTACGAAGCGCTGCTGCGCGTCACCGAGCTCAGCGAGCGCGTCGTGCACGTCGCGCAGGTCCTCTGCCACCGCGACGTGCGCAACACGGTGGCGCCCGCCGACCACGCGCTCGCCGTCGAGGTCGCATTGCGCCGCCGCGGGGAGGCGGCGGCCGTGCGTGTCGACGGAGGCAGCGTCGACGTCCGCTTCGCGGTCCCCGGCGGCGAGCGCGTGTGCATCATCGTACCGACCCGCGATCGCGCCGACCTGCTGCGCCCGTGCATCGCGTCGGTGTTCGAGCGGACCGCGTATTCGGAGTTCGAGGTGCTCGTCGTCGATAACGGCAGCCGCGACGCCGACACGCTCGCGCTGCTGGCGGAGTGGGAACGCCGCGAGCCCGAGCGCTTCCGCGTGCTGCGCGATCCCGCGCCGTTCAACTACTCGCGCCTCAACAACGAGGCTGCGCGCGCGACCGGCGCGGACTACCTGCTGCTGCTCAACAACGACACCGAAGTGATCGCACCGGACTGGATCGAGGCGATGCTCGGCCAAGCGCGCCGGCCGTCGGTCGGCGCGGTCGGCGCGCTGCTGGTGTACCCGGACGGTACCGTGCAGCACGCCGGCGTCGTGCTCGGCATCCTGGGCCTCGCGGGGCACGCGCACCGCTTCATGCCGGCCCGCGAGCGCGGGTATCACGGCGCGCTGCAGCTCGACACGAACTACCTTGCCGTGACCGGCGCGTGTTTGATGATCGCCAAGCGCAAGTACGACGAGGTGGGCGGGCTCGACGAGACGCTCGCGGTCTCGTACAACGACGTCGACCTCTGCCTGAAGCTGCGCCGCGCCGGCTATCGCAACGTGTTCGTGCCGCGCGCGAAGCTCTTCCACTTCGAGTCCAAGAGCCGCGGCGGCGACGACACGCCGGCGAAGGTTGCGCGCGCGATCGAAGAGGTCGGGACGATCCGGAGGCGCTGGCCGGCCTGGGCCGCGCGCGATCCGTACTACAATCCCAACCTCACGGTGGACGCCGAAGACTTCGAGTTGCGCCTGTGACCCAACCCGCGTCTGCGACCGGCAACGCGCGTGTCGCCGCGCACGCCGGCATCACGTTCGTCGGGCTCATGACGGCGAACGTGCTCGCCTACCTGTTCTTCGCGCTGGTCAGCCGCGCCGTCGGCGTCGCCGCGTACGGGACGTTCTCCGCGCTGGCGGCGATCGTGCTGATCCTCGGGGCGCCGGCGATCGTCGCGCAGATGGTCGTCGCGAAGCTCGCGAGCGACTTGGTGCTCGATCCCGACCGGCTCGCGGGCCTCGTGCACGCCGTCGACCGGGCGACCATCGCGGTCTCCGCGCTGGCGGGCCTGGTGCTGATCGCGGGGTCGGTGCCGCTGGCGGCGTTTCTGCACGTCGCCGACCCGCTGCTCGTCACGTTCGCCGGGTGCGCGCTGTGCGGCAACGTTGCGATCGCGTTCCTGCGAGGCGTCCTGCAGGGCACGTCGCGGTTCGTGCCGTTCGTGCTGTCCACGATCGCGGAGGCCGGGGGCAAGGCGCTGTTCGCGCCCGTGCTCGGGCTGGTCGCGGGCGTCCGCGGCGCGGTCGCGGGGATGGCGATCGGCTACGCCGTCGCCGCCGTGTACACGTTTCTTGCGGCCGTCCCGCACCGCCGCCGCGCGCCGGTCCCGTTCTCGCTGCGCGCGGCAGCGCGCACGTCGGCCTGGGTGGGGCTCGCCGTGTTCTGCATCAATTTGCTGCTGCTCTACGACGGCGTCCTTGCGAAACGGTATCTCGGTGCGAACACCGCGGGGCTCTACGGCGCGGCGTCGCTGGGCGGCCGCGGCGTGTACGCCGTCATCATGTTCGTGCCGACGGTGCTGCTGCCGCAGGCCGCGCTGCGCGCGGCCCGCCGCGAGCGCACGCGCTGGCTGCTGCTGCAAGCGGTCGGCATCGCGCTGCTCATCGTCGTCGCGTCGGTCGCGTTCTTCGCGAAGTTCGCGGAGCCGGTGATCGTCACGCTCACCGCGCCCGGCTTTCGCGGTGCGGCGCCGTTCATGGTGCCGTACGTGTACGCAACGGGGGTGCTGGCACTGGCGAACATTCTCGTCACCTACAACATCGCGCGCGGCCGGCTCGGCTTCGTCGTGCCGCTCGTGCTCGTGGCGGCGGGCGAGATCGCGAGCATCGTGCTGCGGCACCGTTCGGCGGCCGATCTGCTGCAGACGATCGCGATCGGCCACACGCTCGCGCTGCTCGCGGCCGCCGTGTCGCTGGGCGGCGCGAGCCGTCCGTCCCCCCTCGCCGAAACCGTCATCGCCGAGGCGGAGCTCGCAAGCGTATGAAACGCATCGCGATCATCGGTTCGGGCTATGTCGGGCTCGTTACGGGGACGTGCTTCGCGGAGCTGGGCAACACGGTCGTCTGCGTCGACGACGACGCGGCCAAGATCGCACTGCTGGGGGACGGCGAGGTGCCGTTCTACGAGCCGTCGCTGGGCGAGATGATCGCGCGCAACGTACAGGCGCGCCGATTGCGCTTTACCACCGCCGTGAGCGAGGCGGTGCAGGCGAGCGAGATCGTGTTCATCGCGGTCGGCACGCCGATGCGTGCGGACGGTCACGCCGACCTGCGCAGTGTGGAATCGGTTGCCCGCGCGATCGGTGCGGCGCTCAACGGCCCCAAGATCGTCGTGTCGAAATCGACGGTTCCCGTCGAGACCGGCGAGCTCGTCTCGTCGCTCATCCGCCGCCACGCCGCGGCGGACCATGCGGTGAGCGTCGTGAGTAACCCGGAGTTCCTGCGCGAAGGATCAGCCGTCGCCGACTTCCTGGCGCCCGACCGCATCGTCATCGGCACCGGCGACCGCGAGGCGGAGCGCGTGCTGCGCGACCTCTATGCGCCGCTCGAGGCGCCCATCGTCGTGACCGACGTGCGCACGGCGGAGATGATCAAGTACGCCGCCAACGCCTTCCTCGCGACCAAGATCTCGTTCATCAACGAGATCGCGAACATCTGCGAGCTGATCGGCGTCGACGTGCGCGACGTGCGCCGCGGTATGGGCTACGACCAGCGCATCGGCACCGCGTTCCTGAGCCCCGGCATCGGCTACGGCGGGTCGTGCTTCCCCAAGGACGTGCGCGCGCTCGAGCAGCTCGCCGCCGCGCGCAGCTACGACGCGCCGCTGCTCCGCGCGGTAGAACTGGTGAACGACCGGCAATTGGAGCGCACGGTGGACAAGCTGGAACGCGAGCTCGGCGGCACGCACGGGATGACGGTCGCGGTCCTGGGGCTCGCGTTCAAGCCGAACACCGACGACGTTCGCGACGCACCGGCGCTGGCGATCATCCGCCGGTTGCGCGAGCGCGGCGCGCTGGTCCGCGCGCACGACCCGATCGCGAACGCGGTCGCGCGCCGCGAGCTGGGCGACGACGGCATCACGTACCTCGACACGATGGAAGATGCGGTCGCGGGCGCCGACGCCGTGGTGCTCGCAACGGAGTGGAACGAATTTCGCACGCTGGATTTCGCGCGCTGCGCCGCCGTGATGCGCGGTACGCTGCTCGTCGACGGGCGCAACATCTTCGACCCCGCCAAGGTGCGCGCGGCGGGGCTGCGCTACGTCGGCGTCGGCAACGCGCCGAAGTAGTCCAGCGTCCGGCGCAAGCCCGTTTCGAGCGCGGTGCGCGGCTCCCATTCCAAGAACTCGCGCGCGAGCGTGATGTCGGGCTTGCGCCGCGTGGGATCGTCCGGCGGCAGCGGCTGCGCGACGACGCGCAGCTCCACCCCGGCAAGGCGCGCGGTCACCTCGGCGAGCTCGCGGATCGTGTACTCGGCCGGATTGCCGAGGTTGACCACGCGCCCGCCCAGCGCCGCGCGTGTCGCGTAGCGCACGATGCCGTCGACGAGGTCGTCGACGTAGCAGAAGCTGCGCGTCTGGCTCCCGTCGCCGAACACGGTCAGCGGCTCGCCGCGCAGCGCCGACATGCAAAAACTGGGGATCACGCGGCCGTCGCCGGGCTGCATGCGCGGGCCGTACGTGTTGAAGATGCGCGCGATGCGGCCGTCGAGCCCGAGCTTGCGCACGGCGGTGGTGACGTAGGCCTCGCCGTAGCGCTTCGCCTCGTCGTAGCACGCGCGCATCCCGACCGGGTTCACGTTGCCCCAGTACGACTCGCGCTGCGGGTGCTCGAGCGGGTCACCGTAGCTCTCGCTCGTGGACGCGTACAGCAGCGTCGCGCCGGCGGCGTGCGCGGCCGCGACGGCGTGCATCGTGCCGGCGGCGTTGACCGCCAGCGTCTCGAGCGCGAGGCGTTCGTAGTGCACCGGGCTGGCCGGCGAGGCGAAGTGCAGCACGAGGCGCGGGGTTCGCAGCGATTCGTCGAGCTGCGAGGTCCACGCGTCCCACGGCTGCACGACGTCGGCCCGCACGAAACGGAACCGTTCGCTGCGCGCCGCGTCGCGCAGGTTGCGCTCGTCGCCGGTCGCCAGGTTGTCGACGCCCACCACGTCCCAACCGTCGGCTAGCAGCCTATCGCACAGGTGCGAGCCGACGAAGCCTGCCGCGCCGGTGACGTGCGCGAGCACGTCAGCGCCGCCGCTCGCGCGTGAACGTCACGCCATCGAGCACGTACGCGCCCGGCGCCGCATGCACCGTGACGTCGCGCACCGCGCGGACCGGCCGGCGCGCGAAGAGCCGCGCGGCTTCGGCGGTGTCGCGCGGGAACGCCGAGACGACGACGCCGTCCGGCAGCGTGGCCGCGACCGCTTTGTATCCCGCTTCGCTGCCGTCGGTGAAATGGACCGAGATCGCGACGTCCGGGCCGCGCCAAAGCGTGGTGCGCAGCGCCGTCACGAACGTCGGGCGCAGCGCGAACGAGGCGACCACGAACGCATCCGGCGTCCCGGCCCGCGGCACGGCGACCGGCACGTTCAGTGCGGCGTTCGCGTGCCCGGCCGGCTCCGCGTCACAGTGCGCGGTGCCGTTGCGGCGCAGCAGCACGTAGCCGCCGAACTCGTCGGTCCCGACCGTGACGTGCGGCACCGCGACCGCGTAGCGGCACAAGAGTTCCGCCGTCGTCGCGGGCGCGTCGCCGAACGGATACCGCTGGTCGATCGAGATGTAGTCATACAGCGCGTAGTCCGCGCCGTGCGCGACGAGCGCGTCGCGGTTGATGTGGTCGAGCAGCGGCGTGTACGCGCTGTACGCCTGGAACACGGGCAGCGGCGCCCAGCGCAGCCCGTCCGCGCGCACGATCCCGACCTCCCACGGCAGCACGTCGAACGCTGCCGTCCCGATGCGGTCGCGAACGGCTTGCGGGAGGCGGTCGCGCGCGAGCGCCGCATCGCTCTGCGCCGCGAGCGCGGCGGTGACGTCGCGCGGGTGCACCACGAACGCCGCGCCGCGCGCGATGCGCTCGGGGTGGAAGAACGCGCCGTACGAGCCGTACACGACGTGCTGCGTCCACAGCAGCGCGCCGACCGCGAGCGCGGTCGCCGCCGCGCCGAACGCGACGGCCACGTTGCGGCGGACGGTGAGCGCGAGCAGCGGCGCGATCGCCGCGGCCATGTCGAAGTAATACACGATGTGCCCGTCCTGCCGCACGAAGCCGTGCTTCCACGCGAGGAACAGCACCACACACGCCAGCAGCGCGGGCGCGGGCTTGCGCTCGCGCACCGCGAGCACCGCGAGCAGGGCGATCGCGGCGGCGACGACGAGCGCGACGGCGATCTGCAGCCGCGGCCCGCGCAGCGCCATCCCGGCTGAGTAGCCGCTGGAGATCGAGGCGGCGCTGCGCAGGTACGCGCCCAGCGCATCGATGGAGAACCCGAACGCGACCGCGAGCCCGAGCACCACGACGACGGCGCACAGCGCGGCGGCGAGCAGCGTGGCGCGCCGGCGGCGCCGCGGTCGGCGCACGCCCTGCACCATCCACACCGCCGCCCCGGCCGCGAGCACGTCGAACCCGAGCGTATATTTCGAAAGCAACCCGATCAGGCCGACCGCGCCGACCACGAGCCCGACGACGGGCGCCGCCCTGGGGTACCGCCCGGCGCGCATGAGCAGCGCGACCACGCCGATGAGCGCGGCGTAGTCGAGCGTCACGTTCGTCGCCACGAACACGAGCGCCGCGACCGCCACGAGCTTAAGGGGCAGCCGGCCGCGGCCGGCCACGGCGCTGAACACGCCGCCGGCCGCCACCGTCGCGAGCAGCGCCGTCACCAGCGCCGTGACGCCCGCCAGCGCCGGCTCGGGGATGCCTTGGAGCGCGAAGCCGAGCGGGCCGAACGTGAACACGAGGTCGCGGCCGAAGCGCAGGCCGTGCTCGGTCGCGAGGGTGAGGCCGATGCGCCAGGACTCGTCGAGCCCCGGCGACGTGGGGAGCGGCGGCTGCGCCAGCGACAGACCCCACCCGACCGCAAGCAGCAGCCCGAACGCGGTCACCGCGAAGCGCGTCGGACGGGTCAGGGTCACCGCCCCGCCGTTCGTGCCGCTCGAAGGGTGCCCTCCGCCCCAGGGACTATGAAGGCGGAAGATGCCCTCCACCATCCTGGTCGCCGGCGGCGCCGGTTTCGTCGGCTCCAACCTCGCGCTGCGCCTGCGCGAGCGCTACCCGGACGCGCGCATCGTCGCCGCCGACAGCCTCAAGCGGCGCGGCTCGGAATGGAACCTCCCCCGGCTCGCCGCGGCCCGGGTCGAGTTCGTGCACGCCGACATCCGCCGCCCCGACGACCTCGCGTTCCCCGGGCTGCGGTTCGACCTGCTGGTGGACTGCTCGGCGGAGCCCGCGGTGCTCGCCGCGTACGAGGGCGGGCCGGCCGCCGTGATCGACACGAACTTGACCGGGACGGTCAACCTGCTCGAAGTCGCGCGGCGGCACGGCGCGGACGTGGTGTTCCTCTCGACCAGCCGCGTCTATCCGGTCGCCGCGCTGGAGTCGATCGCATTCGACGAGACCGCGACGCGCTTCGCGATCGCGGCGCGCCAGGTGCTACCCGGCGTGAGCGCGGCGGGGGTCGGCGAGGCCTTCCCGCTCGACGGCGCGCGCTCGCTCTACGGCGCCACCAAGCTCGCGTGCGAGCTGCTGCTCGCGGAGTACGCCGACATGTACGGCCTGCGCTACGTGGTGAACCGCTGCGGCGTGATCACCGGTCCGTGGCAAATGGGCAAGGCCGACCAAGGCGTCTTCGCGCTGTGGATGGGGCGCCATTACTTCAAGCGGCCGCTGTCCTACGTCGGCTACGGCGGCACCGGCAAGCAAGTGCGCGACTTCGTCGCCGTCGACGAACTGGGCGACCTCGTGCTGCACCAGATCGAAGCGATCGCGACGCTGCCGGCGCGCGTGTACAACGCGGGCGGCGGCCCGGCGTCGAGCCTGTCCTTGCTCGAGGCGACGGCGCTGTGCGAGGAGATCACCGGCCACCGAGTGGACATCGCGCGCGTGGCGGAGAACCGTCCGTCCGACGTCCGCATCTACGTCACCGACAACGCGCGCGTGACCGCGGACACGGGCTGGCACCCGGTCAAGTCGCCGCGCGAGACGCTGGCCGCGATCTTCGCCTGGATTCGCGCGAACGAACGGCTCGTCGCCCCGCTCTGGTCCTAGCTGCCTGCAAGGAGTTCGAACGCACGCATGTCCGTCGTCGTCGTCACGGGTTCGGCCGGCCTCATCGGCTCGGAGGCCGTCGCGTACTTCGCCGAACGCGGTCACGAGATCGTCGGAATCGACAACGACTTCCGGCGCGAATTCTTCGGCCCCGACGCGTCGACCGATTGGAACCGCCGCGCGCTCGAAGCGCGCTTCCCATCCCAGTACCGCCACGTCGTCGCGGACATCCGCGACGCGGCCGCGATGGCCGAGTTGTTCGCGCGCTACGGCAAGCGGGTCGCGCTCGTGATTCACGCCGCCGCGCAGCCGTCGCACGACTGGGCGGCGAGCGACCCGCAGACCGACTTCACCGTGAACGCGAACGGCACGCTGGTGCTGCTCGAAGCGGTGCGCAAGCACTGCCCCGCGGCCGTCTTCATCTTCACGTCGACCAACAAAGTCTACGGCGACGCGCCCAACGAGCTGCCGCTGCTCGAGCTCGAGACCCGCTGGGAGCTTTCGCCCGCGCACCCGGCCTGGGACGGTATCGATGAGAACATGCGCATCGACCAGTCGATGCACTCGCTGTTCGGCGCGTCGAAGATCGCGGCCGACGTGCTGGTTCAGGAGTACGGCCGGTACTTCGGGATGCCCACCACCGTCGTCCGCGGCGGCTGCCTCACCGGACCCAACCATTCCGGCACGAAGCTGCACGGCTTCCTCGCGTACTTGATGCGCTGCACCGCGACGGGGCTGCCGTATACGGTGTTCGGCTACAAGGGCAAACAGGTGCGCGACAACATCCACGCCGCGGATCTGGTCGACGCGTTCGACCACGTGTTCCGCGCGCCGCGCTGCGGCGAGGTGTACAACGTGGGCGGGACGCGTTTCTCCAACTGCTCGATGGTCGAAGCGATCGCGCTCTGCGAGACGATCGCGGGCCGCAAGCTCGACTGGACCTACACCGAGACCAACCGCGCCGGCGACCACATCTGGTATATCAGCGACATGGCCAAGTTCAAGGCGCACTATCCCGCGTGGGAGCAGCGCTACGACTTGACGGCGCTGCTCACGGAAATCTTCGAGAAGAACGCCGAGCGGTGGGCCGCGGAGGCGCGCGCGCAGGGCGCGCCCGCATAGCGTGCTGCTCTCGGTCGTCATCCCCGCGCACAACGAGGAAGGCTCGATCGGCGACACCGTGACGGCGCTCGCGCAGCGGCTCGCGGCCGAGGCGATCCCGTACGAGATCGTGGTAGTGGACGATCACTCCGCGGACGCGACTGCAGCGGAAGTGGCGGACGCGGCGCGCGCGTTCCCGGTGGTGCGCTGCGTGCCGAACCTGCGCACGAAGGGCTTCGGCAACGCGATCAGCACCGGGCTCGACGCGTTCCGCGGCGACGCCGTGTGCATCGTGATGGCCGACGCGTCGGACGACCCGGGCGACGTCGTGACGTACTGGCGCGCGATCGAGCGCGGCTACGACTGCGCGTTCGGCTCGCGCTTCATGCGCGCGGCCACCGTGGTGGAGTACCCACTGCCGAAGCTGCTGCTGAACCGGGTCGCGAACGCCGCCGTTGCGCTGCTGTTCGGCATCCGCTACAACGACGTGACCAACGCGTTCAAGTGCTACCGGCGCGAGGTGATCGACGGGTTGCGCCCGATCCTCTCGCCGCATTTCAACGTCACCGTGGAGCTGCCGCTCAAGGCCATCGTGCGCGGGTACTCGTGGACCGTGGTGCCGACCAACTGGTACAACCGCAAGCACGGCGTGTCGAAGTTCAAGATCAAGGAGATGGGCAGCCGCTACGTGTTCATCGTGCTCTACGCGCTGATCGAGAAGTGGCTGTCGCGCGGCGACTACCGGCGACCCACGCCGCTCGCGGCGGGCCGCGAAGAGATGTCGTCCGCGCCGCAGTCGAAGGCACCCGCGCCATGAACGCCATCGTCACGCGGCTCTTCGGCAATGCGTTGCGACCGCGGTCGCGCTTCAAGCCCGTCGTGCCCGACCGGCCGCTCGATGCGCGTGGCTTGACGCAGTTTCGCGCGGGCTCGTTCCCCGACGCGGGGCCGCGTCCGTGGCTCGACCGGCCGGATGCGGCCGAAGCGATCGAGACCAAGCGCGCGCGCGGCGAACTCACGGCCGCCGAAGCGGCGTTCGCCCGGTCGTGGGTGCGCGACGGCGTCGTCGTGATCCCGCGCTTCGTCGCCGACGACCGTATCGACGCGGCGTGGGACGCGTACGAGCGCGCGCTCGCCGAACGCCGGCTCACGCCCGACGCCGAGCCCACGGACGCCGATCCGCTTCCCGGGCGCACGCTCAACGCACACTTCGCGGTGCCCGAGATCGATGCGCTGCTGCACGATCCCGGCGTCGTCGAGCTCGTCTCCGTGTTGCTCGGCGCGCGCGCGCTGCCGTTCCAAACGATCATCGGTCACAAGGCCAGCGAGCAGCCCGCGCATTCGGATGCGATCCACATGACGACGTATCCGCTGGGGTATCTCGCGGCAACCTGGCTCGCGTTCGAGGATATCACGCCGGAGTCCGGCCCGCTGGTGTACTATCCGGGCTCGCACCGCCTGCCGTACGTGTTCGCTGAGGACGTCGCGATCTCGCCCGACGAGTTTCGCACCGACGGCTACGGGCCGTACGTGCAGCGCTACGAGCCGCGCATCGCCGATCTGGTCGCCGAGCACGGCTTCGAACCGCGCACGTTCGCGCCGCGCAAGGGCGACGTGCTGCTGTGGCACGGCAACCTCATCCACGGCGGCGCGCCGCGCGCGCGCATCGGGCCGTCGCGCCGGGCGCTCGTGTGCCATTACTTCGCCGAGGGCTGCGTGACGTACCACGATCTGGCCGCGGCGCCGTCGCACCTCCAAGCCCATTGACCCGCGCGTGAGCTCCGAGCCCCCCGCCGGCGCCGGCGACCGCGAGGCGCGCTTGCGCGACAAGCTGCTCGCGCTCCAGACCGAGCGCGACGAACTGGCCGCGCGGCTCGAGTCGGTCGTGCGCATCGCCGAACGCACGCGCACGGCGGCCGCGCGGATGCGCGACGAGCTGATCTCGATGCGGTCCAGCAAGTTCTGGGCGCTGCGCGACGCGTGGTTCGCGTTCAAGGCACGCGCCGGCATCGATCGCACCGGGGTGCAGCCCCCGGTCGACATCGTGCTGGAGCGCATCGAGTCGGCGGCAGGGGGCGGCACGGGCTTCGACCGGTGGATCAGCCGCAACGACATCCGGCCCGCCGACGCGCAGCTCATCGAGGCGACGATCGCCGTGCTGCCGCGGCGCCCGGTGATCAGCATCGTCGTACCGGTCTACGACACGCCGGAACGGTACCTGCGCGCCGCACTGGACTCCGTGCTCGCGCAGCTCTATCCGCACTGGGAGCTGTGCGTCGCGGACGACGCGTCGACGCTACCGCACGTGCGCGCGATCATCGCGGAATACGCGGCGCGCGACCCGCGCGTGAAACCGGACCTGCGCGAGCGCAACGGCGGCATCGCCGCCGCCAGCAACAGCGCCCTCGCGCTCGCGACCGGCGAGTTCGTCGCGCTGCTGGATTCCGACGATCTGCTCACATGCGACGCGCTCTTTCACGTGGCGCTCGCGCTCAACCGGCATCCCGACGCGGACTTCATCTACAGCGACGAAGACAAAATCGACGACGACGATCAGCGCAGCGAGCCGTATTTCAAACCGGACTGGTCGCCGGACTCGCTGCTGGCGCGCATGTACACCGGCCACCTCGCCGTGTTCCGGCGCGCGCTGGTGGACGAGCTCGGTGGTTTCCGCCCCGCGTTCACCGGCAGCCAGGACTACGATCTCGTGCTGCGCGTCACCGAGCGAACGGACCGCATCCATCACATCCCGCGCGTGCTGTACCACTGGCGCATCCACGCCGCTTCGGCGGCGGGTGCCGAGGGTTCGAAAGGCTACGCGTACGTCGCGGGCCGGCTCGCGATCGAAGAGGCGCTCGCGCGGCGCGGCGAGCCGGGCCGCGTCGAGCCGCTCCCGCAGCTCGGCAGCTACGTGGTGCGCTATGCGCTGCGCCGCCCGGAGAAGATCAGCATCGTCATCCCGACGCGCGATCACGGCGCCGACGTCGAACGGTGCCTGGCTTCGATCTTCGCGCGGCCGTCGTATCCGGATTTTGAAGTCGTTCTCGTCGACAACGGCTCGACCGACGCCGGCTCGCTCGCGACGTTCGCGCGCTGGTGCGCGGCCGAGCCGCGCGTGCGCGTGTTGCGGTACGACGCGCCGTTCAACTTCGCGGCGATCAACAATTTCGCGGCGCGCAACACCGCCGGCACGTACCTGCTGTTCCTCAACAACGATACCGAAGTCGTGACGCCGGACTGGCTCGAAGGCCTGGTGGAGCAGGCGCAGCGGCCCAGCATCGGTGCGGCCGGCCCGAAGCTGCTCTATCCGGACGGCACCGTCCAGCACGCCGGTGTCGTCATCGGGATCGGCGGGGTTGCCGGGCACGTGCACAAGTATGCCGGCGGCGATGCCGGCGGCTATTTCAACATCCTGCGAACGGTCAACAACTACTCCGCGTTGACCGGAGCGTGCCTGATGCTGCGCCGCGAGCTCTTCGAGCGCGTGGGAGGGTTCGACGAAACGCTGGCGATCGCGTTCAACGACGTCGACCTCTGCTTGAAGCTCCAGGCGCTCGGCTTGTACAACGTCTACCTGCCGCACGTGGTGCTCGTGCACCACGAGTCCCGCAGCCGCGGCTACGAGGACACGGACGAGAAGCAAGCGAGGTATTCTCGCGAGGCGGGCATCATGCAGGAGCGCTGGCAGTGCGCTAGCCGCAACGATCCGCACTACAGCCCGCATCTCACGCTCGACGCGGAAGACGTCTCGCTGCGGCTCTGAGTTGCGACTTCCGTCGGCAAGGGGAGGACCGTTCCCCGCCCGCGCCTTACTTAGGAAAGCTTGGCCGCCCACCGTGGCGGCGTCTCTCTCGATGGCTACAGCACTCTACGATCCCACCGTGACCGGCAGCCCCCGGCGCAGCCTCCAACTCGTTCGCATCTCAGCGTTCCGCGCCCTCAAGGTTCGTTACCGCGGAACCGCGCTCGGGATCCTTTGGTCGTTCACCAACCCGCTGCTGATGACGGCCGTCTACACGGCGATCTTTGGAACCGCGTTCAGCAAGTACTACGACGGCTCCGTCCTGCGGTACGTCCTCTCCGCGTTCGTCGGGCTCGTGGTGGTGACGTTCTTCATGAACTCGACGAGCGAAGCGCTGCCCAGCGTCGTCGCCAACGGGTCGCTGCTCAACAAGATCGCGCTGCCGCCGGAGATCTTTCCGCTGGCGGCAGTGGCGTCGAACGTCTTCCAGCAGGGCGTCACGTCGTTCCCGATCGTCTTCGTGATCTCGCTGGTCATCACGCACGATCCGCTGCGCGCGGTGCTCGTCCCCGTGGTGCTCGCGTCGGTCGTGCTGCTGGTCACCGGCGTGTCGCTCGCGCTCTCGACGCTCTTCGTGTTCTTCCGCGACCTGCCGCACCTGTGGGAGATCGCCGGCTTCATCCTGTGGTTCACGAGCCCGCTGTTCTACCCGCTCGCGGTGGTGCCGGCGCAAATCCGGCCGTGGTACAACCTCAACCCCGTCGGGCAAGGCGTCACGGCGCTGCGCGAGGTCACCATCATGACGGGGCCGATCCACTACCGGTCGATCGTCGTCGCGCTCGCGTTCGGCATCGTGTGGTTCGCGCTGGGCGCGTGGTTCTTCAGCGCGAAGCGCCGCGACTTCATGGACTTGCTTTAGCGGTGGAGGCCGCGATCGAACTGCGCGACGTCACGCTGCAGCGCCGCACCCAAGAAGAGTTCCACTACGATCTCAAGCGCACGTTCTTCGACCTGCTGCGCGGGCGGATGCGGCGCGGGCGCAAGCGCACCGTGCTCGACGGCGTCTCCGTGCACATTCAGCGCGGCGAGAAGGTCGCGCTGATCGGTCCCAACGGCAGCGGGAAGTCCACCTTGATGAAGGTGATCGCGCACGTGCTGATCCCCACCCGCGGCACGGTGCGCGTCAAGGGGAGCGTCGCGCCGCTCATCGAGCTGGGCGTCGGCTTCGAGCCCGAGCTCTCGCTGGTCGACAACATCGTGTACTACGGCGTGCTGCTCGGCCACGACGAAGCCGTGGTGAAGGCGAACGTCGACGGAATCCTCGAGTTCGCCGAACTCGCCGAAGTGCGGGACGAGCCGACGAAAACGCTGTCATCGGGCATGGCGGCACGGCTGGGCTTCGCCATCGCGACGCAGTTTCGGCCCGACATCCTGCTGCTCGACGAAGTGCTCTCCGTCGGCGACGAGCGCTTCCGGCGCAAGTGCGCCGCGCGCTTGGAGCGATTTTGGGACGCGCACTCGACGATCGTGCTCGTGTCGCACGACATGCACTACATTGCCAACACGTGCGACCGCGTGGTGTGGATCGATCACGGCGCGGTGCACTTCGACGGCCCGTCGGCGATCGGCGTCGAGCGATATCTCGCGACCATCCCGTCCGGTAACGGCTTTGCGCGCGGCGAGGAGCTCATCGCGGTCGCCCAGCGCAACCCGCGCGGCGAGATCGTCGTGCGCGGCACGTCGCCTACCGATCAAGGCCGCAAGGTGTTCCTGATCCGCGACGGCCAGCGCCACTGGGTCACGACGCCGGAATGGTATACCAAGACGGGCTACGGCTGGGACGACATCGTGCACGTCGACGACACCGCGATCCTCGAAGTGCCCGAAGGCGAAGTGCTCGTCTAAGGCCAACGGCAGGGCCGATGGCGGAGCCTCAGGCCAACCCGGCGGCAAATCCCACGGCAATCGGGGTCGTCGATACGATCGACGACGAGCACGGCCGCGTCACGGTCGCGCCCGCCGACGGCTGCCTCACCGTGAAGGGCTGGGCGCTCGATGCGGGCGCCCAGGCGTTCGCGGAGGTGGAAGTCGACATCGGCGGCGCGCGCGCGCCGGGTGCGTGCACGGTCGCGCGCCCTGACGTCGCCGCGCTCTACGGATCGCCGGATCAGGTGGGCTATTGCATCGAGCTGCCGCTGGGCGGTGCCGCGCTGGGCCGGCACGCCGTCGCGCTGCACGGAAAGCGGCCCGACGGAACGCGCGTCCCCATCTCGCTGGCGGTGTCGTTCGACGTCGTCCCGCCGCTGCGCCAGCTGCCCGCGGGCGCCGTCCCCGGCCTGCTCGCAGGCTACGTCGACGGTATCATCGTCGAGGCAGCCGGGATCGCGGCCGACGGCAAAGCGCCGGTCGTCGTGCCCGCCGGCAGCGTCGTCGTCGTGCGCGGCTGGGCCGCGTCGCGCGACGGCGTGCCCGCGCACATGGCGTACGCGGAGATCGACGAACAGCGCGTCGTGCGCGGCATGTGCGGCTACCCGCGGCCGGACGTCGCCGCGGAGTTCGGCGCCACCGGCGCGGCGTACGGCTTTCAGGTTCGCATTCCGGCCGGCGAGATCGGCGCGGGCGAGCACACGCTGCGCGTGCGCGCGGTCGCCGGCGACACCATCGCGGCGATCGGCGGCGACCTTCGCGTCACGGTTGCGCCGCCCGAGCGGCCGCGCGTGTTCGAGGGCGAGCATCGTTTGCGCGGGCGCGTCGACCTGGTCGGCCGGCTCGACGGCGGCACGATCGTGGTCGAAGAGCGCGCGCCGCTGCGCCTGCAGGCGGGCGAGCGCGCGGTCGTCACGGGCTGGGCGGGCGATCCCGTCGCGCGGGCGCTGCCCAACCGCGTGATGCTCGTCGTTGACGGCGTCGCGCACGGGCCGGTGCAGCGCGGGATCGAGCGCGACGACGTCGCGGCGGAAACGGAATGCGAGCGGTTGCGCACCAGCGGCTTCTCTGCCGTGGTGCGCGCCGGCGAGCTCAGCGCGGGCTTCCACCGCGCGGAGCTGATCGCGCTCTACGACACGGAGCCGGTCGTGTTCGACGGGTTCTCGTTCGAGGTCGTCGCGTAGGCGAGCTCGTCGCTCCAGAACTGCGCCCCGTCGTCGTGCGTCCCCGCCTCCGCGTGTTTGCCGAGCATCCAGCGCAACGCGTCGTGGCGCGCTCGCGCGCGCAACGTTTCCAGCTCGTCGAGCGCGCTTTGCAGCCGCGCGCGTAGCGTGTCCTCCGTGTCGCGCGCGTCCGCCACGTAGCGCGCGAGCGCGGCTTCGGCCGTGCGCGCGGCGGCGTTGCGCTCGTCGCGCTGCGCCGCCGCGCGCCGCAGCGCGTGCTCGGCGTGCGCCAGCGCGCTCTCCAGCGCGGCCCGCGTCGCGTCGGCGGACGCGAGCGTCGCGGCGGCGTGCGCCTCGCGCTCGGAGGCGCGCTCGTTGGCTTCCTGCAGCGCAGCCGCGCGCCGTTCCGCTTCCGCGGCGACCGTCTCCAGCCGCGCGCGCTCCTCCGCAAGCGCGCGGGCCCGTTCGCGCACCAAGCCCAGCTCGGCGAGCTCGCGCCGCGCGCCTTCGAGCTCGTGCCGCATCGCCGCGTTGCGGCGCTCCTGCTGCGCACGCGCTTCGTCGCGTTCGATGATCGCCTGCTGCAGCGCCGCCTGCGCCATGGCGAGCTCCGCGTCGACCCTGCGCCGCGCGGCCACCTCGCTCGCGCGCGCGACGACCGCGTCGTCGCGTTCGGCCATCGCGGCGAGCATGTCGCCGCGCGCTTGGGCGATCATCGGCAGCAGCTCGGAGCGCACGCTTTCGGAGGCCATCGCGCGGTCATGCTCCAGCGCGGCGATCTGCGCGGCGCGCTCGTCGGCCAGCGCGCGCGCGGCCGCGACCTCACGCTGGAAGTTGCGCATGCCGATCGCGCGCTCTTCGCCGCGCGCCTCCACGTCGTGCAGGCGGTCGCGCAGCGCGCCCATGTCCCACGCGCCCGGCAGCATCACGGCGCGCACGACGAACTGCAGCGTCTCGTTCTCCGCGTCTTCGCGGACGTGGCGCTCGATCTCGCGCGGCACGCGCAGCAAGCGCACGTCGGGGACCAGATCGGACGGCTGGTCGAACGGCAGCGTCGTGCGCTCGATCGCCTGCAGCCGGAAGCCGCTCTCCTCGAACAGCGACATGACGCCGTTGAGGGTGAAGAAGCGCACGTGCGTCCCGTCGAGGATCCCGAGTCCGCGGTACGGCATCGCGCCGCTCACGACGGCGAGCCGGACGGCGGCGTGCGCGAAGTTCGGGATCGACGCGACGACGTGGCCGTCCGTCTCGATCACCCCGCGTGCCGACTGCAGCAGGCTCCACGGCTCGCGCACGTGCTCGAGCACGTCGGCGAACACGACGACGTCGAAACGCTGCCCCGGGAAGAGGTCCGCGAGCTCGGCCGTCTCGAGGTCGGCGACGCGCGTCGCGGCGCAAAACGGTGCCGCCAGCGCGAGCGCAGCCGGGTTGACGTCGACGCCCCAGACGCGGTCGCCGCGCGCGGCCAGGTACGACGCGAGCTCACCCGAGCCGCAGCCGAGGTCGAGCACGCGCGAGCCCGGCGGGATCAGCGCGTACGCCTTGGCATGGCTCGAGTTGGGGTCCAGCTCGTCGATCGACCGTGAGCCTGAGGTGTCGTACTGCTTGACGCGGGGGGTGCGTTTGCCGCTCGGCTGCGCCTGCTCTTCGGGCGTTTGCCCGTTGCTTGCCATGGGCGCGTCTTCGGCACATGGCGCACGAGCGCCTTAGGCGGCGCGGCAGTAAACACGGCGGCGGCGCGTCGAAGCTTGACGGGTGCCCTCAGCCGGTTCGGACGTAAAGCGTATTTTTGCCGCCCTGGCTCGCCGCGCCCGCGTCCTTTTGGGCGGCGCGCCGCGCACCGTGCGCCCGGCGGGCACGCCGCACGGCAGCGAGTACGCGCTGGCGGACTGGCAGCGCTACGCCATGGAGCTCGAACGCGCGCTCGACCGGCGCCCAACGGTCCCGCCGACCGGCGCCGTTATCCGCCGTGAGATCGCGCTTCCCGCGGGCGAGGCGCCCGGCGAGGACGGCCGGCCCAACGCGGGCTTCACGTTCGCCGCCGGCGCGGCGACGGGGCCGCGCGTTACGGTGATCATCCCGGTCTACAACGACACGGTGATGACGCTCGACTGCTTGCGGTCGCTCGCGGACGCGCAGCCCGCGAACCTGCAAGTCGAGTACGTCGTCGTGGACGACGCGTCGACCCAGGACGTCGCGCGCCAGCTGGCGGCGGTCCCCGGCGTCACGTTCCTGCGCAACGGCGAGAACCTCGGTTTCCTGCGCACGTGCAACCGCGCCGCGCTGCTGTCGACCGCGGACTACGTCGTGTTCCTCAACAACGACACGCTGGTGCGGCCCGGCTGGCTCGAAGAGCTCGTGCGCACTGCGGAAGCCGACCCGCGCACCGGTGTGGTCGGGGCGAAGCTCGTCTATCCCGATGGGAGCCTGCAAGAGGCCGGCGGATTGGTCTGGCGCGACGCGACCGGCTGGAACTACGGGCGCGGCGGCCGCGCCGACGATCCGGCGTACGAGTACGTCCGCGACGTCGACTACTGTTCGGGCGCCGCGCTGCTCGTGCGGCGTTCCGTCTTCGAGCAGCTCGGCGGCTTCGACGAGCGCTTCGCGCCCGCGTACTACGAGGACGCCGACCTGTGCTTCGCGGCGCGGCGCGCGGGCTTCCGCGTGGTGTACCAGCCGCGCGCCGTCGTCGTGCACCGCGAAGGCGGCACCGGTGGCACCGACACGGGCACGGGCGTGAAGCGGCATCAAGTGCTCAACCTGCCGAAGTTCCGGCGCAAGTGGGCCGACGTGCTCGACGCGCAGCATCTCCCCAACGCCCCGGCGTCCGGCGCGCGCGCGGCGCGCCGGCTGCAGGGCGACCGCGTCGTCGTGATGATCGACAACTACGTCCCCGAGCCCGACCGCGACGCGGGCTCGAACCGCAGCGTGCACATCATCAAGCTGCTGCGCGAGCTCGGCATGCACGTGATCTTCATGCCGGACAACTATCACGCGTCGGAGCCGTACACCAACGATCTCCAGCAGCTCGGCGTCGAGGTGCTGTACCACATCGAGAACGGGCCGCCCGCCGACACGCGGTTGCGCGACGCGCTCGCGCTCGCCGACTTGGTGTGGATCGCGCGGCCGGACACGTTCTCCAAGTACCGCACGTATTTCGACCGGCTGCCGGACCTGCCCATCGTGTACGACACCGTCGACTTGCATTACGTTCGCATGGCACGCGAGCTTGAGCTGCGCGGCGCCGCCGCGACCGACGCCGACCACCGGACGCAGGCGCAGACCAAGGAACTCGAGCTCGAGATCGCGCGCCGCGTCGACGTGACGGTCGCCGTCACCGACACCGAGAAGCAGACGCTCGAAGCCGAGGGCATCTCGAACGTTCGCGTGTGCGGCACCGTGCACGCGCCGCGGCCGCGGTCGCACGCGTTCGAGCAGACCGACGGCTTGATCTTCATCGGCGGCTACAACCACACGCCCAACGTCGACGCCGCGGAGTGGCTCGTCAACGACGTGATGCCGTTGGTGTGGGACGCGTTCCCGTCGCTCACCGTGACGCTGCTCGGGTCGAACCCGTCGCACCGCGTGTGGAGCCTCGCGAACGACCGCCGCGTGCACGTCACCGGGTTCATCCACGACGTCGCGCCGTACTTCCAGTCGGCGCGCGTGTTCGTCGCGCCGCTGCGGTTCGGCGCCGGTCTCAAGGGCAAGATCGGGCACAGCTTGGAGTACGGCTTGCCGGTCGTGACGACGTCGGTCGGCGCCGAAGGCTTCGATTTCATCGACGGGCGCGATGCGCTCATCGCCGACGACGCCGCGGCGTTCGCCGCCGCGATCAAGCGGCTGTACTCGGACCCCGAGCAGTGGGAACGGCTGTCGAGCGCGAGCCGGGCGAAGCTCGCGCCGCTGCTGCCGGAGCGCGCGAAAGAACGGCTGGCGAGCATCATCGCGGAAGCCGCGAAACGGCACACCGCGCGCGGCTCCGAGCTGCTGCGCGCGTAGGGGGCGGGATGCTGTCGTGGAGACGCGCCGGCGCGCTGCCGGCGCGCGCCGTTTTCGTGGACCGTGACGGCGTCATCAACCGCTGGATCCGCGGCGGCTACGCGCTGACCGAGCGCGACGTCGCGATCAACGAGGGCGCCGTCGATGCGCTGCGCGAGATCGACCGCGACGAGTTCGCGGTGGTCGTCGCGTCGAACCAGAGCTGCGTGGGTCGCGGCTTGCTCGCGCCCGGCGATTTGCGCGCGCTCATGGCGCACGTCGTCGCGGAGACGGAGCGCCGCGGGCTGGTGCTCGACGCGTGGTACTGCTGCCCGCATGCGCCCGGCGACGGCTGCGCGTGCCGCAAGCCGGCGCCGGGGCTGTTGACCGCGGCCGCCGCCGACCTCGGGCTGGATCTGGCGCGCTCGTACTTTATCGGCGATCAGCCCAGCGACATGGAAGCGGCGCAGCGCGCCGGCGTGCACGGGCTGAGCATCCGCCCCGACGCCGCGGACGACGTGCGCTCGCAGGTCGCGCGCATCGCTGCAAGCCCAAGCGGGCGTCGTAGAGGAGCATCGCGCTCGGGAGAGGGATCGTGACCGAAATGTACTCCGACGTAACCGAGATCACGCGCGACGCAATGGCCTTTCGCGAAAAGCTGCAGCAAGCCAAACGCACGCTGCAGCCCGACGCGTTCTGGTATCCCTACGACAGCCTCGTGAACTTCTACCATTTGGACCGGCTGCTCAACGGCGGCAACCGCTCGGCGTTCAAGGATTTCCGGAACCTGACGATCGCGGACATCGGGGCCGCGGACGGCGACACGGCGTTCTTCTTCGAATCGCTCGGCAACCAGGTCGACATCGTCGACTACGCGCCGACCAACTTCAACGGCTTGCGCGGGGCGGAGCAGCTCAAGGCGCACCTGCGCAGTGCGGTCGGCATCCACAACGTCGACCTAGACGCGCAGTTCGCGCTGCCGCGCGAGCACTACGACGTCGCGATCTTCTTGGGCATCTTGTATCACCTCAAAAACCCGTTCTACATGCTCGAAGCGCTCGCGCAGCGCGCCGACCGGTGCTTTCTGTCGACCAAGGTGGCGAAGTTCGCGACGCCGGGCGGGCTGCACATCGAGGCCGAACCCGTCGCGTACCTGCTCGATCCGCACGAAGCGAACGACGATCCCACGAATTACTGGGTGTTCACCGTCGCCGGCTTGCGGCGGCTGCTGGACCGCACGGGGTGGGAGGTGCTCGAACTGGTGACCGTCGGCAACACGACCGCGTCGGATCCCGCCACGGCGGCCGGCGACGAGCGCGCCTTCTGCTATCTGCGCTCGCGCGCGGCGCGGCGCGCATGAGCGCCTCGTACGCGCCCAAGGGTGGACTGGCGGCGGTGACCGCAGTGGTCGCGGGGATACCGCGCGCGCGGCGGCTGATCGCCGGCGCGCTGCTCATCGTGGCCGTCGCGCTGATCTGGTTTGCGACGATCCCGCACGGTATTCTCATCGGCGACGACATCGTGCTCGTCAACGCGGTGCGCCACGGCCAGTACGCGAGCACGATCCCGCAGGCGCTGACGTCGGCCACGCAGGACCGCTACCGGCCGGTCCTCGCCGTCGTGTTCTCGTTCATCGTCCCCTTGTTCGGCAGCCATTTCGGTGCGTACGAGGCGCTCAACCTCATCGTCGAGATCGGGTGTGCACTGCTCGTCGCCGCCATCGTGCTGCGTCTCTCGCGCGACAATGAGGCGCTGGCGCTCGTGTGCGCGCTGGGCTTTCTCATCTCGCGGTTCGCATATTACAACGTGTTGCAGGTCGACGGCCTCATGGAAGGCCTCGCGCTGCTGTTCATGCTGCTCGCGATGCGCGACGCGGCGGACGCGTTCGCGCTCGACCGCTACGAGCGCCTGAAACGAATGGTGCTCTGGTATGCGCTCGCGGTGTTCACCGACGAGCGCTACATCGTGCTGGGCTTGTTCGTCGTGGCGTGCGCGCTCGCGCACCCGCGCGCGCGCGCCGACCGGCGAACGCTGATCTTCGTCGCGGGCGGCGCGGCGGCCGTGCTGGTCGCCGAGGTGGTGCTGAAGTCGTTGGTCTTCGGCCAGCACGTGCTCATCGGCGCGGGCGGGCGCCCCGGCGCGATCGACGTGCCGCTCGTGCTCGGCTTCTTGGGCGCAGCGCTTGCGAACGTGCTGGGCTTCAACGTCGGCCCGGACTATCTGTCGACCAAGGACGTGGCGCTCACCGGCGCATTCGGCTATTTCCTCGGCTTCCTCGTCGCCGTACCTGCCCTCGCGCTCTTCGGCGCGTACGCGTACGACGCCGTGCGGGGCCGGCGCACCGATGCGGTGCGCGCGACCGCCGTCGGGCTCGCGCTGTTCCTGCCGCTGCTGCTGACCACCGCGGTCACGTTCCGCCAGGAATTTCGCTGGCTGTATGCCGCCGACGCGGTGTTCCTGATCGGCGTCGCGCTGGTCGCGACGCGGGTCGAGCCCCGGCGCATCGCGGTCGGCGCCGCGCTGTTCGCCATCGCGGCCAGCGCGGTGGGCGCGATGTGGTACCGCGGCTTCCTCGACAACCTCTACTTCATGCGCGCGATGGGCATCGCGTCGGGCGTGCGCGACGCGATCGCGCGCGACTCCACCGACCCGGTCGTCGTCGCCGACCACGGTGACGAGACGATTCCGGGCTGGGTGTTCTTGCAAGGCAACTTCTTCACGGTCTACGGTATCGACCGGCCGGCGGTGACGTTCGTGCACGAGCCCGCTGCGGTGAGCGCGTCGACCAACGTGCTGTCCGTGCAGGGCGCGGGCGTGGTGGCGGTCAGCGGCCCGCTCACGCGCGTCGCCGGCGGCGCCCCCCTGCCCGTCGTCACCCTTCGGCCCGGGCCGCCCGTGGTGCCGTTCCCAAAGACGGTGCGCTCGTTCACGGCCGCCTACGACCGCGGCACGATCAACGACGCGACGCAGGTCGCCACGCCGAACGGGCGCGGCGCGCTGGTCCTGAGCTGGCCCGGGCCGGCGGGACCCGTCCCGTCGCTCACGGTGCTCGCAACGTTCCGCTACCGCTACCCGCCGGTGCGCATCGAGCGCGGCGTGGCCTTGGCGTTCTACGCCGCCAGGCCGTACGCGGTCGGTACGCCGACGCGGGCCTTCGTCACCGTGAACGACCGCGGCAAAGACGTCAAGGTCTACGACGAATTGCTGCCGCTGCCCGGCGAGGCGCTCGACTGGCACCGGCACACGGTCGACCTCAGCCGTTTCGCCGGGCGGTCCGTGACGATCGCGTTCGGCGCCGACGCGTCCCAGGGCAACGGGAGCGCGTCGTGGGCCGCATTCGGTTACCCGTCGCTGGTCGCCGGGCGCTGAGGCGCGCTCGCGCGCCGGGGGCAGGACGGGAGGGGCGCGGCGGCTTCGCGAAACGGCCGGGCCGTGCCCGAGACGTTGACGAAATACAGTAACCTGCTGGCCGATTGGCTGGTCGAGCTCGGCTACACGCACTGCTTTTTCGTCGCCGGCGGCAACATCATGCACTTGCTCGACGCGGTGCGCGTGCGCATGACGTGCGTGCCCGTCGTGCACGAGGTCGCCGCCGGGATCGCCGCCGAGTATTTCAACGAGGCCGGCGGCCCGGGCAAGGCGTTCGCGCTCGTCACCGCGGGGCCGGGTCTCACCAACATCGTCACCGCCGTCGCCGGCGCGTGGCTGGAGAGCCGCGAGCTGCTGGTCATCGGCGGGCAAGTGAAGTCGACCGACCTCGCGACGGGCGGCATCCGCCAGCGCGGCATCCAGGAAGTGGACGGCGTCGCGATCGTGCGGCCGATCTGCGTGCGCGCGGTGCGCATCGAAACGCCCGTCCCGCGCGCGGAGATCGAGGCGCACGTTGCCGCCGGCACCGCGGGCCGCAAGGGCCCCGTGTTTTTGGAGATCTGCCTCGACGCGCAAGGCGCGCCGGTCGATCCGGCCGCGCTCGGCGCGCCGTACCGGCCCGGCCCGGGTGCGCTCGCGGCGGCCGCCGCCGTGTCGCGCGCCGCGGCGCCCGAAGTCGCGCGGCTCGTGCGCGAGGCGAAGCGCCCGGTGCTGCTGATCGGTGGCGGCGTGTCGCGCGCCGGCGCCGCGCGCGTGCGGCCGCGGTTGCCGCATGCGAGCGTCGCGGTGATGGCCACCTGGAACGGGTTGGACCGCGTCGACGCGCGCGACGGCAACTACGCCGGCGCGCCCAACACGTGGGGCCAGCGCTCGGCGAACGTGCTGCTGCAGCAAGCCGACGTGCTCGTCGCGCTCGGCTCGCGCCTGGGCCTGCAGCAGTCCGGTTTCAACTACAAAGAGTTCGCGCCGCTCGCTACGGTGGTGCACGTCGACCTGGACGAAGCGGAGCTGAACAAGGGCCACCCGCACGTCGAGTTGGCTGTGCGGGGCGACGCGGACGCGATGCTCGAAGCGCTGCTGGCCGAAGAGCTCGGCGACCACGGCGAGTGGCTCGCGTTCTGCGACGGGGTGCGCGCGGCGCTGCCGCTCGCCGATCCGGAAAACCAGCACGATCCGCGCTACGCCGACCCGTTCGCGTTCAACCAGGCGATCTCGGCGCTGATGCGGCCCGACGACGTCGTGATCCCGTGCTCGAGCGGCGGCGCCTTCACGTCGGCGATGCAGGCGTTCGACCAGCGCTGGGGACAGACGATCATCACGAACAAAGCGCTCGCCGCGATGGGCTACGGTTTGTCGGGCGCGATCGGCGCGGCGTTTGCGCGGCCCGACCGGCGCGTCGTGCTGTTCGAGGGCGACGGCGGGTTCTCGCAAAACCTCCAGGAGCTGGCGACGGTGTCCGTCAACTCACTGCGGCTCAAGATGTTCATCGTCAGCAACGAGGGTTACGCGTCGATTCGCATGACGCAGCGCAACTATTTCGGCGGCGAGTACGTGGGCTGCGACGTCGGCTCGGGCCTGGGTTTCCCGCGCTGGGACATGCTGTTCGCGGCGTACGGTATCCCCTGTCTGCCGCTGGGCGCGGACGCGCTGGGGACGCCCGGTTTTCAATCGCTGTTCGACGCGCCGGGGCCGGCGGCGTTCGTCGTGCCGGTCGATCCCGAGCAGACGTACTATCCGAAGATCAGCAGCCGCGTCACCGCGACCGGCTCGATGGAGTCCGCGCCGCTCCATCTCATGACGCCCGATCTGCCGGAAGACGTCGCGGCCCGCGTGCTGCCGTACCTGTCTCAAGAAAGTTTGCTGAACCGATGAACGCCACCGAACGCCAGATGGTCGAGATCCTGCGACGTGGGGTCGACAACTATGGCTACGTCTCCGTCAAAGCGGAGTTCGAGGCGGAAGGCACGCGCACCGACGAGCTGCTGCGGCTGGTGGAGATCGCGCACGCCGCGCAGCTCCAGCTCACCGTGAAGATCGGCGGCTGCGAGGCGATGCGCGACCTGCTCGAGGCCAAGCAGATCGGCGTGCGCTACATCGTCGCGCCGATGGTCGAGACGGCGTACGCGCTCTCGAAGTACGTCGCCGCCAAGCAGACCGTGTATAGCGCCGACGAGGCGCAGGACACCGACTTCCTGTTCAACATGGAGACGATCACCGGCTTCGACAACCGCGCGTCGATCGTCGAGCTCGCGGCGCGCAAACCGGGCACCAACGGCGTCGTGTTCGGCCGAGTGGATTTCGTCGGGTCGCTGGGCAAGGACCGCGACAGCATCAACGACGACGACGTGACCGAGCGCGTGATCGACGTGGCCGGCCGCTGCGGCGCCGCCGGGCTCGACCTCGTCGTCGGGGGCGGCGTATCGCGCGACGCGATCCCCGCGCTGCGCCGTATCCGCGGGGCGCACCTGACGCGCTTCGAGACGCGCAAGGTGGTGTTCGCCGCGTCGGCGCTCGACGAGCCGTCGATCGAGCAGGGGCTGCTCAACGCGGTGCACTTCGAGCTGTTGTGGCTGATCAACAAGCGCGCGTACTACGGCTCGATCCACAGCGAGGACGACAAGCGCATCGAGATGCTGGAAAAGCGCTGGAACGTGCTCAAACAGCCGGTCGGCTGACACCGTGCGGCTCATCTCGCTCGTCGTCCCGGCGTACAACGAATCGGAGTGCGTGAACGAGCTGGCCGCGCGGCTGCAGGCCGTGTTCGCGGCGCTCGCGCCGCGCTACGACTTCGAGGCGATCATCGTCGAGAACGGCTCCGCCGACGACACGTACGAGAAGCTGCTCGCGATCCGCGCGCGGGACCCGCGCTTCAAGGTGCTGCAGCTCTCGCGCAACTTCGGCGCCGAAGGCGCGGTGACGGCGGGCTTGCGCCGCGCCAAAGGCGACGCGGCAGTGATCATGTGCGCCGACCTGCAAGACCCGCCCGAGGTGATCCCGCGCTTCATCGAGCGCTGGGAAGAGGGCTACGAGAACGTCTACGGCGTCATCACGCGGCGCTCCGACGAAAGTGCCGTGCGGCGCACCGCGACGGCCGGGTTCTACTGGCTGATCAACAAGCTCAACGACCGGCCCGTGCCGCGCAACGTGAGCGACTTCCGGCTCGTCGACCGCCGCGCGTACGAGGCGCTCAACGGGATGCAGGAACGCAACCGCATGATGCGCACGATGTGGGGCTGGATCGGCTTCAAGTCGACCGGCGTCGAGCACATGCGCGCGCCGCGGCACGGCGGCAAGTCGACCTACGCGTTCTTTCGCAACGTCCGCTTCGCGCTCAACGGCATCATCGCGAGCTCCGTCGCGCCGCTCAAGCTCATCCCGATGTTCGGGCTCGCGCTCTCTGCGCTGTCGTTCATCGCGATCGTCGTGCTCGCGGTCGACTGGGTGCTGTACGGCGTCCCGTTCGCGGGCTACGGCACGATCGTCGCGCTCATGCTGCTGATGTTCGGGCTGCTGTTCTTGTTCCTGGGGATCATCAGCGAGTACGTCGGGATGATCTTCGAAGAGGTGCGAGCCCGGCCGTCGTTCATCGTGTCGGCGGAGCACGGCCTCGACGACGCGCCCGGGCTCGGCCTGGCCGCCACGCCGGGCGGCGCGCGCGACGCATTCGACCGTGTCCGCTCGTAGCGTCCTGGTCACCGGGGCTGCGCGCGGCATCGGCGCTGCGATCGCGGCGCGCTACCGGGACGACGGCTGGCGCGTGGTCGCGCCGGCGCGCGCCGAGCTCGACTTATCCGACGCCGCCGCGGTGGAGCGGTTCTGCGCGCGTGACGACCTCGGCCACATCGACGTGCTCGTGAACAACGCGGGCGAGAACGTGCTCGGCCGGATCGACACCTTGGCGGACGCCGACTTGCGGCGCATGCTGCAGACGAACTTGCTGTCGGTGTGGGCGCTGGTGCGCCGCTTCGCGGGGCCGATGGCCGAGCGGCGCTGGGGCCGTATCGTGAACGTCGCGTCGGTGTACGGCATCAAGAGCCGCGCGGCGCGCGGCGCCTACACCGCCACCAAAGCGGGGCTCATCGGGCTCACCAAAACCATCGCGATCGAGTACGGCGCGGGCAACGTGCTGGCAAATGCCATCGCACCGGGCTTCGTCGACACCGATCTCACCCGCCGCAACAACACGCCGGAGCAGATCGCGGCGCTGTGCGCCCAGGTCCCGCTGGGCCGGCTGGCGTCGACGGACGAGATCGCCGTCCTGGCGGCCTGGCTCGGCGGCACGGCGAACACCTACGTCACCGGCCAGACCATCGCCATCGACGGAGGCTTTTTGATCCAGTGATCGCGCGCGAGGCACCACTCAAGATCCGGTCGTCGCAAGGCGACTATACCGTGGAGCCGTTCGCGGACGTCGCCTCGCTCGCGGCGGCGGCCGCCGCGATCCCCAACGCGTTCGTCGTCGCCGACGAGCGCATCGCGTCGCTCTACGCGGACGCGCTCGCGCCGCTCGCGTCCTTTCCGCGCCACGTGATGCCGGCAACGGAACACGAAAAGACGCTGCACGGCGTCGAGCGCGCGCTGCTCGCGCTGCAGGCGGCGCGCGGCGACAAGCGCACGACGGTCGTGGCGATCGGCGGCGGCATCGTGCAAGACGTCGCGACGCTGAGCGCGCACCTGTGGTACCGCGGCATCCCGTACGTCTACGTACCGACGACGCTGCTCGCCATGGCGGACAGCTGCATCGGCGCGAAGTGCGCGGTCAACCTGGGCGCGTTCAAGAACCAGCTCGGCACGTTCCAGTCGCCGCAGCGCGTGCTCGTGTGCGAGCGTTTCGTCGACACGCTCGCGCACGACGACGTGCGCTCGGGCTACGGCGAGATCGTCAAGCTCGCGATCATCGGCTCCGCCGCCGCATTCGCCCGGCTGCGCGACGACGTGACGGCACATGGTTTCGGCGGCCCGGCGCTGGGCGCGCACATCCGCGCGAGCCTCGAGATCAAACGCCGCATCATCGAGATCGACGAGCACGAGCGCGACCTGCGCCGCATCCTCAACTACGGCCACACGTTCGGCCACGCGCTGGAAGCGGTCACCGAGAACGCCGTGCCGCACGGGCTCGCCGTCGCGTGGGGCGTCGACGTCGCAAACTACACCGCATGGCGGCTCGGGCTGCTCGAGCGCGCGGTGTACGACGACGTGCACGCGTTCATCGCCCGTGCCTTCGCGTTCAAACCGGCGCGGGCGTACGACGCCGCGGCGATCGCCGGCGCGATGAAGCGCGACAAAAAAGCCGCCGCGGGCACCGTCGCGCTGATCCTGCCGCACGCGCTGGGCGACGTGCGCGTCGTCCCGACGCCGCTCGACGGCGCGCTCGAAGCGGTGATCGCGGACTACGTGGCGGCGGAGGACGTCTTCGCGCGCTGAGCGCGGTGCGCGGCGAGCGTGCGCGCGATCGCGTCGTCGAGCGCGACGGTGCGGCGCACGCCCAATTCCGCGACGATGCGCGACGTGTCGGGGACGTAGCGCGCGGCATGCGCGCCCGCGGCGGGCGCGCATGCGATCTCCACGCGCACGCCGTCACCGGCCGCGCGCGCGACGCGCGCCGCGAGCTCGCGGATCGACACCGCCTCGTCGCTGCCGACGTTGTACGCGCGCCGGTCGGTACCGCGCGCGAACACGGCCAAGCACCACGCGATCATGTCGGTCGGGTACAGGTACGAGCGGTACGGCGTCCCGTCGCCGCCGACGCGCACGGGCCCGCCCGCGAGCGCGTCGCGCACGAAGTTGCCTGCGGCGAAGTGCGCGTCCAGCGGCAAACCGGGGCCGAGGAACGCGAACAGGCGCGCGATGCGCACGCGTCCGGCGCCGCGCTCTTGTGCGATGGCGAACGCGAGCTCCGCGACGCGCTTGCCTTCGTGGTACGCCGAACGCGGGTCGAGCGGGTCGGGCGCGCCGGCGTACGTCTCCGGCACGTTGGCGAGTTCGGGCGGCTGGCGGCCGTACACCGCGCCCGAGCTGGTGAACAGCACCGGGATCGCGCCGCTGCGCTCGACGACGTCGCGCAGCACGCCGCGCACGCCGTCGACGATGATCGCGAGCATGGTGTCGGGTTGCCCCTCGTTCAACGCCGCGCTCGCGGGCGTTGCCGCGTGCACGACGCCGTCGTAGGCGCCGTCCGCAACGGGCGCGGCCACGTCGCCGCGCAGCAGCCGAAACGCCGGATTCGCCGCGAGCCGCGGCGCGGTTCGCCGGAACGCATCGGGGTCGCGGGTCAGCACGTCGAGCCGGATGCCGGTGCCCAGCCGCTCGTTCGCGTGCGCGATCGTCGCGAGCAGCCAGCGCCCGACGAAGCCGGTGCCGCCGGTGACGTACAGCCGCGCATTGGCGAAGCGGCGCAAATCGCCGCCGGCCGCGTCGAGGACTTCGTCGAGATCGCGCGCGTCCGTCACCCGCGATGACTTCGCGGCGCGCGCGCCGAACACCGGCCTCACCTTTGCCAGCGTCGAACGAGCCGCGCGCGTCCGGCGTGCGCGATTTTCTCAAGCGCGGCGCGCTCGTCTTCGGCGGACTCGTCAGCGCGAATTTCCTGACGTACGTCTTCTACGCGACGATCGCACGCGCGCTGGGCGTCGAGTCCGCCGGGCTGTTCATGTCGCTGCTGGCGGCGATCCTCATCTTGTCGCTGCCCGGCCACGTGCTCGCGACCGTCGTGGCGAAGATCGCGTCCGACGCGTGCGCGCGCGGCGAGCGCAGCGTGCTGCGCGGGCTGGGCATCGTCACCACCGCGCTTGCCGTGCCGGTCGCGTTCGTTGCGCTGGTCGGCGTCGTGCTCGGCGGCCCGGCGATCGCGCAGTTCTTCCACACCGGCGACCACGTCGTCATCGCGCTCGCCGCGGCCGGGATGGTCACCACCTTCCCGCTCGGCACCCAGCGCGCGGTGCTCCAGGGCGGCGGCGCGTTCGGCGCGTTCGTGTTCTCCAACCTCGTTGACGCAGGCGGCAAGCTCGCGACCGGCGTGGTGCTGCTGTTCGGGTCGCACGGCGCGGGCGGCGTGCGCTTCGTGCTCGCGGGCTACCTCGCCGCGACCGGGCTCGCGCTGGCCGTGAACGCGCTGCTCACGATCCGCGGGCGCGAGCCCGTCGTGTGGCCGCGGCAAACGGCGCGCAGCGTGCGGCGCCTGGTCGTCGGCGTGGCGCTGCCCATGGCCGTGCTCACCACGATGACGCTCGCCGACGGCATCCTGGTGCGCCACTACCTGTCGGCGCGCGATGCCGGGCTCTACAACTCCGCGATCGCGCTGGTGGGGCGCGCGATCGTGATGATCGTGCAGTTCGTGCCGACGATCCTGCTGCCGCGCGCGGCGGCCGAAGCCGCCGCAGGTCGTTCCGCGCGGCGGTACCTCGTCGTGTCGCTGGGGCTCACGCTGCTCACGTGCGGTGCGATCGTCGGCGTCATCGCGCTGTTCCCCGCGCAGTCCGTGCTCGCGATCGCGGGCCCGACGTTTCTGGGCGCGGTGCCGCTGATGGCAACGTACGCGCTGGCGATGTCCGCGATCGCCGGCGCCATCGTCGTGGCGACGTATCTCATCGGCATCGACCGGCACGCGTTCGCGATCCCGGTGGCGGCGATCGGGATCGCCGAAATCGTGGCGATCGCGCTGGTCCATCCCGATCTCGCGACCGTGGTGCGCATCGTGCTGATCGGCCACACCGCCGCGCTTGTCTGTTGTCTGGCGGAGGCCGTCGTGGTGTCGTCGCGCCGCGCCGCGGCGCCCGTGCCGGCCGCGGCCGAAGCGCTCGAAACTTAGGCGGGCACGCCGCTGCGCTCGCCGGCTTCGACGATCGCGCGCGCGACGAAGTCGATCTCCGCGTCGCCCAAGCCCGGGAACGTGCCGACCCAGAACACGTCGTTCATGATGATGTCGGCGTTCTTCAAATCGCCGACGACGCGATGCGCCACCTCGGCGTACGCGGGCTGGCGCACCAGATTGCCCGCGAACACGAGCCGCGTCCCGATCTTGCGGTCGGTGAGCCGCTGCACCAGCTCGTTGCGACCGATCGGGGCACCCGGCAGCACGCGGATCGGGTAGCCGAACCACGAGGACGACCCGCCTGGCGCTTCGCCCGGTAGCGCGAGCCATGAAACGCCGGCGAGGCGCTGCGCCAGCCGCTCCGCGTTGTGCCGCCGCGCCGCGATGAACGCGTCCACTTTTTCCAGCTGGGCGACGCCGACCGCGGCCTGCATGTCCGTGAGCTTGAGGTTGTACCCGATGTGGCTGTAGGTGTACTTGTGGTCGTAGCCGTGCGGCAGATCGCCGAGCTGCCAGTCGAAGCGCTTGCCGCACGTGTTGTCCTTGCCCGGCGCGCACCAGCAGTCGCGGCCCCAGTCGCGGAACGACTCGACGATCTTGCGGAGCTTCGGGGAGCGCATCATGACGGCGCCGCCCTCGCCCATCGTCATATGGTGCGCGGGATAGAAGCTGACCGTCGCGAGGTCGCCGAACGTGCCGACCTGCTGTCCGTTCCACGTCGCGCCGACGGCGTCGCACGTGTCCTCGATCATCCACAGGCCGTGGCGGCGGCAGAAGTCGCGCACGGCTTCGGGATCGTACGGGTTGCCTAGGGTGTGCGCGATGATCACCGCGCGCGTCTTGGGCGAGAGCGCGCGCTCGAATTGCGCGAGGTCGGCGTTGTACGTCTGCAGCTCGCTGTCGACGAACACGGGCACGCAGCCGGCTTGCACGATCGGGTTCACGGTAGTGGGGAAGCCCGCGGCGGCCGTGATCACCTCGTCGCCGGGGCGCAAGCGCCGCTCGCCCAGCTCGGGCGACGTCAGCGCCATGAACGCGCACAGGTTCGCGCTCGAACCGGAGTTGACCAGCACGCACTCGCGGATCCCGAACCAGCGCGCGAACTCGTTCTCGAAGCGCAGCGCGTAGCGACCCGTCGTGAGCCAGAAATCTAGCGAGCTGTCGACCAGCGACACCAGCTCGCGCTCGTCGAACGCGCGCCCGCTTACCGGCACGACGTCTTCGTCCGGCACGAACGTGCGCGGCTCGTACGCCGCGCGAAAGTACGCGCGCACCTTCTCGAGGATCTCGGCGCGCAGCGCCTCGGCTTGCGGGGTCGTACCGTTCTCGCGCAGCATCAGACGGCCGCGCCGGCGGGTGTGGCGAGATGCTCGCGATACCACGCCACCGTCTCGCGCAGCCCGTCCTCGAGCGCCCAGCCCGCGCTCCAGCCGAGCCGCGCGCGTGCTTTGGTCGCGTCGAGCGTCTGGTCGCGGATCTCCATCGACGCGGTGTTCAGCACGACGGGATCGGGGTCGACTTGCATCACGTGCCCGATCGCATCGACGATCTCGCGCACGGTGCAGCGCGACTGCGGGCTGAAGTTGAACGCCTCGCCGGCGACGTCGGCGCGCTCGGACGCTTCGGCGAGCGCGATGTACGCATCGACGACGTCCTTGACGTAGATGTAGTCGCGCACCGGCCCGCCGTCGCTGCGCAGCACGGGGCGCTCGCCGCGCAGCAGGCTGCGGATCGTGCCCGGCACGATGCGGCTCCAGTTCAAATCGCCGCCGCCGTAGATGTTGCCGCAACGCGCGATCGTCACCGGCAGGCCGTACGTGTGGTGGTACGTCGCCGAGATCAAATCGGTGCAGCTCTTGGAGACGTCGTACGGGTGCTTGCCGGCCAGCGGCATGTCCTCGGTGTACGGCAGGACCGGTGAGTCGCCGTAGGCTTTGTCGCTCGACGCGACGACGAACGCCGTCACCAGCGGCTGCAGCCGGCGCGCCGCCTCGAGCAGGTTGTACGTGCCGCGCACGTTGGATTCGAAGCACTCGAGCGGATCGCGCAGCGCCGTGCCGACGATGGTCTGCGCGCCCAGGTGGAACACGGTGTCGCACTCGTGCGTGTTGATCGCGCGCGCGCAGTCCGTGATGTTCGCGAGGTTGCCGCGCACGACGTTGCACGTGCGGTCGACCCCGGCGCTATAGAAACGCGATTGCGGGTCGTCGTCCAGGACGAATGCGACAACGGACGCGCCGCGCGCGACGAGCGTTTCGCAGAGCCAGGAGCCGACGATCCCGGTCGCGCCGGTGACCAGCGCCCGGCGACCGTTCCAACGCGTTGTCACGACCTGCCAAGATGAGTCGCAGGAGCGAGAAAATCCTGTCGCCAAGGCATCGCCCCGACGCGGTCGCCGGTCCGTGTTCGCTTGCTAGAGGAGTCTCTCTGAGGAACACGAGTACCGCCGCAGCAGCCCGGGGTTCGGCGCCTGCGCGCATCGGCGCGCGCGCGGTCGTTACGTGGATCGTTACCGCGCAGGCCGTTTCGCTCGTGATCGCGCTCACCGTCATGTGGGTGCGGGTGATGTACTTCGGCGACGCTGACGCGCCGTGGCTCTTCTCGTGGCACGGCGGCGACCGGCCGCCCGTCCCGGACGTCCCGTGGCGCTTCGGCGCCCACACGTTCGGGGATTTCATCCTCCCGTTCCATCAGGCGCTCGTCCCCAACCCCTGGGTCGACTATCCGATGATGCCGCACGGCAACTCGTATCCGCCGGTCCTCATGCTCCTGTTCAAGCTGCTCACGTTGTTGCCGTACACCGTGGCGCTCGCCGTCTTTCTCGCCCTCAACGCGGCGAGCATGACCATTCCGGTCGTCATGGCGGCGCGTCGCTTCGCGCTCCCGCACGTCGTCGTCGCGCTGTGCCTGCTGGTGTTTCTCACGTTTCCGTTCCTGATGGTGCTCGACCGCGGCAACGCGCAAGGACTGCTCGTGCTGCCGCTCTACCTCTTCGCGGTCGCGTGGCGCGAGGGCCGCTGGCGCCGCGCAGCGACCGCGCTGGCCGTCGCGACCGCGTTGAAGCTCTATCCCGTGCTGCTCGTGATGCCGATGCTCGCGGCGCGCCGATTCCGCGACGCCGCGCTCGCCGCCGGCGCTGCTGCGGTCGTGACGTTCGTCCTGTTCGATTTGTATCCGGGCGGGCTCACGGCGACGCTGCAGGGCTTTCTCTCCGCGCTGCTGCCGTTCTCGGCGCCGACGCCGCAACGGCTCATCATCAGTAACTACTCGCTGCTCGGGATGTTCGCGAACCTCGTCGCCGCGTGGTCCGGCGTAACGACGTCGCCCGCGATGGGCTGGCTCCTCGCGCACCCGACGCTGATCGGGTACGCGTATCTCGCCGCGGTGGCCGCCGTCGTCTACGCGCGCAGTCTACCGTTCGTCGTGCGCTTGGCGTGCGCGCTGTCGGTGCTGACGTTCGCGCTGCCGCTGTCGTACGGCTACACGTTGTGCTTCGTGTTCATCGTCGTCGCCGAGCTGCTGCGCGCCGCGAGCGAAGACGCACCGCAGGACGAACTGCCGCGTGCACTCGCGATCGCGCTGGCGGTCGCGGTGGCGGCGACGCTCGTGCCCTGGCCCTTTCGAATGCCGAACACGGGGATGTCGGTGGGAACCGTGCTCGTGCCGGCGGCGTGGGTCGCGCTCGTCGTCACCGCGCTGGTGTACGGCTACGGCCGCGCGCCGCGGCCCGTTCGCGTGCCGGCGGCCCAAGGCGCCTGACCCGAGGCCCACAGCTCCTCGAGCAGCCGTTTGTCGCGCAGCGTGTCCATCGGCTGCCAGAACCCGTCATGCAAGTAGCATGAGAGCTGCCCGTCGCGCGCCAAGCCGACGAGCGGCTCGTGCTCGAGCAGCGTCTCGTCGCCGCCGATGCGGTCGAACAACTCCGGCTCGAACACGAAGAAGCCGCCGTTGATCCAGCCTTCGCTGGCCTGCGGCTTCTCCTGGAACGTGCGCACGCGCGTGCCGTCGATGTCGAGCGAGCCGAAGCGCGCGGGCGGTCGCACCGCGGTGAGCGTCGCGAGCCGGCCTTGTTTGCGGTGGAACGCGACGAGGTCCGCGACGTCGATGGATGCGAGCCCGTCGCCGTACGTGCACATGAACGTCTCGTTGCCGATCACGTCGCGCAGCCGCTTGATGCGGCCGCCCGTCATCGTGCTCAGCCCGGTGTCGATGAGGTGCAACTTCCAGCGCTCCGCGAGCCGCTCGCGCACGACCTCCACTGCGCCCGTCGACAGATCGATCGTGAGGTCGTTGTTGTGCGCCCAGAACGCGTGAAAGTATTCCTTGACGACTTCTTGCTTGTAGCCCAGCGCGATGACGAACTCGTCGAAGCCCGCCGCCGAGTAGATGTTGAGCAGGTGCCACAGGATGGGCTTGCCGCCGACTTCCACCATCGGCTTGGGCCGGTTCTCCGTCTCCTCGGAGATTCGGGTGCCGAGGCCGCCCGCGAGGATGACGGTCTTCACGCGTTCGCTAGAACGTCCTGACCTTGAGCAGGTCGCTCGCTTTGAAGATTGCCTCGACCTGCGCGAGCGTGTCGGGCTTGGCGAAGTATGCAATCACGCTGCGCCCCGCGCCGAGCGCGTCGACGTAGTTGTCGACCTGGTCGTCGGGTATCTCGAGATCTCCGAGCCGGTCGGCGAGCCCCTCGTTGCGGAAATAGCGTGTGCCGTAGCCGCCCGCGGACGGGACACCGCTCGTCACGCCCGGGACGCCGGTCCCTTGGCCCCCGCCGATGTTCAAGCCCGGGTTGCTGAGGCCCATCGACGACGCCGCGCCCTGCGTCGAGTCGTCAGGTCCGATGAGCTGAATCGGGTCGAGCGGCAGGCCTGCCGCCTTGAGCGCCACTTCGAGCGCCGTAGTGTCGCCGTTCTGGGAGATGCCGGTCACGACCAGACCCACGCAGTACCTCTCTCGGATGGCGGCCCACGCACAGCGCGTGAAGCCTTCGCGTCCGGGACGTTCGCCCGAGCCGCGCTCGATTCTTCGCGGTTCAGCCGCCGGTTTGCCGCACAGCGCGCGCCAAGCGCGCGATCCCTTCGGCGATGCGCGGCTCGGGCATCGCCGAAAAGTTGAGCCGCATGCCGTCGCCGCGCTCCTTGTTGGGGTAGAACGGCCGGCCCGGCACGAACACCACGCCGTCGCGGACCGCGTGCTGGAAGACGTCTTCGGTATCGATGCCCTCGCCGACGGTCGCCCACAAGAACATCCCGCCGTCGGGCACATTCCACCGCACGTGCGCCGGCATCTCGCGCTCCAGCGCGGCGATCATCGCGTCGCGCCGCGCGCGATACGTGGTGCGCACGCGCGCGATGTGCGCGTCGAGCCGCGCGTCGTCCTCGACGTACGCGTGGAACACGTACTGCGCGTACGAGCTGGAGAAGAGGTCCGCGCCTTGCTTTGCCGTGACGACCTTCTCGCGCACCACCGGGTCCGGGATCACCATCCACGCGACGCGCAAACCGGGCGCGACGATCTTCGAGCCGGTCCCGAGATGCGTCACCGCGCCGGGCGCCGCGTGCACCAGCAGCGGCGGCGCCGCGGTGCCGTCGAACGTCAGCTCGCCGTACGGATCGTCTTCGAGGATCGGCACGCCGTACCGCGCGCAGATCTCGGCGATTTGCGGCCGGCGCTCCGCGGCCAGCGTTCGGCCGGTGGGGTTCTCGTAGTTCGGCACGATGTAGAGAAATTTCGGCAGCGGATCCGCGCCGCGCAGCGCCGCGTCGAGCGCCGCCGGGACGATCCCGTCGTCGTCGGATGCGACGGGCAGATAGCTCGGCTCGTACGCGTCGAACGCTTGGATCGCGCCGAGGTACGACGGGTTTTCCAGCGCCACGACGTCGCCGGCGTCGAGGAAAACGCGCGCGAACAAATCGAGGCCTTGCTGCGAGCCGCCGGTGATGACGACGTCGTCGGGGCCGACCTCGATGCCGTGCCGCGCGCGCATCCGCGCAGCGACCCACGCGCGCAGTTCGCCGACCCCATCGGTCACCGAGTACTGCAGCGCGGCCGCACCGCGCGTCTTCATGACGCGGTCCTGCGCCGCCGAGACGTCTTCGACCGGGAACAGCTCGGCCGCAGGCAACCCGCCCCCGAACGAGATCACGGCGGGGTCTTGGGTCACCTTGAGCATCTCGCGGATCGTCGAGGGCCGCAGCCGCACGACGCGGCGCGCGAGGCGCGGCGCCGGCATGACGATGTCCATGGTGCTCAGCTTTCCCGAACTTGCGCCGCCCGCCCGCTGCCCCGCGGCCGGCTCAGTACCGGCCCGTCATGGGCGGGCCGCCGATCGGCGCGCGCGCCACCGCGGCATCGAGCCGCATGGAGCGGACGAAGGACAGGATCGCCGAGCCGAGGCCGACCAGCCATACCAGCGCGGTGACTGCCCAGCCGACGATCGGCAGGATCTCCGCGGACGACACGACGATCAGGCCGAGGATCAGCGCAAACAGCGGTGACGGCGTCGAGGCGGGCATGACCAGCTCCGCCAGCCGCCGGCCCACGACCAGCGAGACGGCGCCCGTGCCGATCCAGACGCCCACGAAGAGCGCCGCGATCTCCAGCACGATCAGCGGGATCCCGATGATGCTCACGATCAGCAAGATCGCGATCGGGACCACGGCGATGACCGCGATGGCGCCGGTCGCCGCAGAAAGCGCGGGGTGCTTCTCGACGCGGTCGAGCGCGAGGCGCATGCGCAGCGGGAACAGCAAGAACATCAGCACCACGACGGCGCTTGCGGCCAGCTTCACCAGCAGGCGGTGATCCTGCTCGGCGAGCGCGTTGATCCCATACTCCTTGCCCACGGCCCACGGCACGAACGTGCGCACACCGTCGTTGGTGAAGCTGTTGATCTTGCCGCGCACTTCGCCGTTGCCGGTGACGGTACAGCGGCCGAAGACGGTGTTGCAGTCGCCCTTGACGATGCCGGCGACTTCCGCGTTGCCGAAGATCACGTCGAGGTCGCCGTCGACCACCTGGTCCGGCGCGACGTAAACGTCCTCGGAGACCTTGAACTCGCCCCGGTCGCTACCGCGCGCGGCGGCGGGCTGGGGTACGATCGCGACGAGCAGCGCGAACAGCGCCGCGAGCAGCGCGACGAGGCGAACGTTCACGAGCGGAGATACTCGGCCAACCGCGGCCGCACCACGGCGAAGCCGACGACGAGCGCGAGCACCACCGCCACATCGAGCACGATCGCCGTGCCGACCACCGTCCCGAACGCGCCGAAGTCCGCGGCGACGCGGGCGCCGGCATGGCTCATGACGCCGAACGCGTGCACGAGCGACGCGCTCGCGTCGACCGCGGTCTCGCCGAACGCGCGCATCGCCGACGACGCGAACAGGAAGCCGGCACCGATCAGCAGCCACGCCGCGACGAGGTAGGACACGAGATATGCGTATACCGGCGCTGCCGATGCACCGTGCGGGCGCGGCAGCGACCGCACCTCGGCCATCGTGGCGAACGTGAAGTTCGCGGGCAGCTCGACGTGGCGCGGCGACGAGATCAGCGCGTCGACGACACGCAGCTCGTCGAGTACGCCCTTGCACGCGCCGCAGGTGGACAAATGCGAAAGCAGCCGCGCGCGCTGCGCGGGCAGCAGCGTGCCGTCGAGGTACGCCTCGAAAAGATCTTCAGACGAGCTGCAGCTCACCGAGACCTCCCACCACCCGGAACGTCCGGGTTGCGCATTTTCCCTCGGCCACCGCTTCGCGTTCGCGCAGCTTGTGCGCAAGTGCGAGCTTGCCGCGGTGGATCAGCGTCTTCACGTTGCCCAGCGACAAGCCCATGGTGGAAGCGATGGTTTGGTAATCCATGTTGTCGTAAAAGCGCAGCGCGAGCACCGTGCGCGTGCGCTCGGGGAGCTCGGCCAGCGCGGCGCGGACCTCGGCTTCGGCCTCGGCGCGCAGCACGCCGCCGGCGGGGTCGCCCTCGCGGGACACGTCGGGCAGCGTGTTCTCGAGCGTCTGCTCCTCGCCCAGCTCCGCGATCGCGGGGCGCCGCAGCGAGCGGCCCAGGAACGTGCGCACCACGTTGCGGGCGATGTGGTAGAGCCAGGTCGAGAAGCGGCCCAGGTCCGGGTTGAACGTCCCGAGGTGGGCATACGCGCGCAGGAAGGTCTCCTGCGTCAGGTCGGCCACGTCCGAGGACTGGCGCACCGAGGCGCCGATGAACGACGCGATCCCACGCTTGTAGCGGTCGACGAGATCGCCGAACGCATCGCGGTCCCCATCGAGGACCGCTTGGACGAGCCGCTCGTCCGTGACTTCGGGGACTGATTGCACAGCCATCCTACCGGCTCAGTACCGCCGGGGTTGCCGAATGTTTCCGGCCGGACGGGAGACTCTTTGGGCCCGCACGAACACCGCGGGCCGTCATGTCAGCACGGCGATGGCTCGTCACGGGCGGTCTGGGGTTCATCGGCTCGTCGTTCGTCCGTCTCGCGCTCCGCAACCGTCCCGACGTGGCCGTGACGGTCCTCGACGCCATGACCTACGCCGCCAACCCGGCCAACGTCGCCGAGGTCGCGGCCGACCCGCGCTACCGCTTCGTCAAAGGCGACATCGCCGACGCCGCGGCCGTCGACGAGGCGGTCGGCGACGGGGTCGACGCGGTCGTCAACTTCGCGGCCGAGACGCACGTCGACCGGTCGATCCTCGACCCCGAAGCCTTCATCCGCACGGCCGTGATGGGGACGCACGTCCTGCTCGAGGCGGTCCGGCGGCACGGGATCGCGCGCTTCCTCCAGGTGTCCACGGACGAAGTCTACGGCGACGTCGAGCAGGGCGCGTCGACGGAGTCCGACCCCATCCGCCCGCGCAGCCCCTACGCCGCGGCGAAGGCGGGCGGCGACCTCCAGGTGCTGGCGTACCACACCACGTTCGGGACGCCCGTGCTCATCACGCGCGGCTCGAACACCTACGGGCCGTTCCAGTACCCCGAGAAGCTCATGCCGCTGTTCATCACCAACCTGCTCGAGGGCGAGCAGGTCCCGGTGTACGGCGACGGTCTTCAGGTGCGCGACTGGCTGTACGTCGACGACCACGCCCGCGGCATCGCGCACGTCCTGGAGCACGGGGCCGACGGCGAGGTTTACAACCTGGCCGGCGGAAACAGCCGCACGAACCTCGAGATCACCAAGGAGTTGCTGCGGCTGACCGGCCGCGACTGGGACGCGAGCGTCCGCCATGTGACCGACCGCCCGGGCCACGACCGCCGCTATGCCCTCGACGCGAGCAAAGCCCGCGCGCTCGGCTGGTCGCCCACGGTGGACTTCGCGAACGGCCTGGCGGAGACGGTCGCGTGGTACCGGTCCCGCGACGACTGGTGGCGCCCGATCAAGTCGGGCGACTTCCGGGAGTACTACCGCCGCCAGTACGCGCTCCGCTAGCGACGAAGCAGAGATAGACGAAGCAGAAGATATGAACATGGCTGCAGCAAGAAGATGGTGATGGACCGAGCACCGCGTGATCGCCCCCAACCCGAATTGTCGATGCGAGGTCGGACCGGGGGGCCCCGCGCCATAGGCGTGGGGGGCGGGGGATTCCGACTTCGTCGAAATCCACGAGCGGAGCTCGTCGGCGCTGCGCGCCGGGGTGCTGCGCACCCACGAGAGCGGAGCGCCTTGAAACCGTGAAGGGCATCATTTTGGCCGGGGGGCTCGGCTCGCGGCTGCGGCCGCTGACGAAGGTCACCAACAAGCACCTCTTGCCGATCTACGACCGGCCCATGATCTACTATCCGCTGCAGACGCTGTGCGATGCGGGGATCAGCGAGATCATGATCGTGACCGGCGGCAACAGCGCCGGTGACTTCTTGAAACTGCTCGGCAACGGGCGCGAATTCGGGCTGCCGCACATTGCCTACACCTATCAGGAAGGCGAAGGCGGGATCGCGGACGCGCTCAAGCTCTGCGAGCACTTTGCGGGCGGCGACTCGGTCGTCGTGATCCTCGGCGACAACATCATTCAGAAGAGCATCGCGCCGTTCGTGCGCCGGTTCGAGGCGCAGCCGTCCGGCTGCCGCTTGTTGCTCAAGGACGTGGAGGATCCGGAGCGGTTCGGCGTCCCCGAGTTCGACGGCGACCGCATCATCGGCATCGAGGAGAAGCCGAAACAGCCCAAGAGCAACTACGCGGTGACGGGCATCTACATGTACGACAACCGCGTGTTCGATTTCGCGCGCGACCTCAAGCCGTCGGCGCGCGGCGAGCTGGAGATCACGGACGTCAACAACGCGTACATCGCCGCCGGCGACTGCTACTACGACATGCTCGACGGCTGGTGGACCGACGCGGGGCAGTTCGAATCGCTCTACCGCGCGACGCAGCTCGTGGCCGAGGAGCGGATGAAACAGGCGCTCGCGCCCGCGTGAGCGCGCGCCGCATCGCGATCGTCGGCGCGTCCGGCCAGCTGGGGACCGCGCTACGCGAAGCGCTCGCCGGGCGCGAGCTGGTGACGCCGTCGCACGCGGACGTTCCGCTGGAAGCTGCGGGCGCCGTGGCGCGGCTACTCGACGACGCGCGACCGGACGTGCTGATCAACTGCTCCGCGTTCCACAATGTCGACGTCTGCGAGCGCCAACCGCAGAACGCGTTCGCGGTCAACGCGCTGGCGGTCGACGGCGCGGCGGGCGCGTGCGCGGCGCGCGGCGTCGCGTTCGTGACGTTCAGCACCGACTACGTGTTCGACGGGACGCTGGGCCGCGCGTACCGCGAGGACGACGCGGTCGGCCCGCGCACCGCCTACGGCGCGTCCAAGGCCGCCGGCGAATTCCTCACCCGCCGCCACGGCGACCGGCATTGCGTCGTCCGCACGAGCGGCGTGTTCGGCACCACCGGCACGTCGAATAAAGGCTACACGCTCGTCGAGAAGGTGCTGCGCCAGGCGGAGCGCGGCGAGCCGACGCGCATGACCGCCGACATGGTGTTTTCCCCGTCGTACGCGCCGCACGTCGCGCGCGCCGTGCGCGACCTCATCGACGCGGACGCGTTCGGCACCCACCACGTCGTCAATGCCGGCGCGTGCAGCTGGTACGAGTTCGTGCGCACCGCCTTTGAAAAGGCGGGCTTGTCGCATGCACCGCTGGAGCCCATTGCGTACGGCTCGCTGAACAATCCGACGCGGCGGCCCATGCACTCGCCGCTCGAAAACACGACGTTCGCGCGCGCCGGCATCGCGCCGCTGCCGCCGTGGGAAGCCGCGCTGGACGAATTTCTCGCGGCGCGGCGCGCGCGCACCGCGGCGGCGCGGGCCTGACGTGCACGTCCTCGTCACGGGCGGCGGCGGCTACATCGGGCTCGAACTGTGCCGCCGGCTGCTCGAGCGCGGCGATTCGGTGCGCGTGCTCGAGCGTTTTTTCTTCGGTGAGGCGCCCCTGCGCGCGCTCGCCGAGCGCAGCGGCGGGCGGCTGACGTATTTGACCGGCGACGTGCGCGACGTCGACGACGCGTGGCTCGACGGGATCGACGCGGTGTCGCATCTCGCCGGCCTCTCGAACGATCCGACCGCGGAGTACAACCCCGCCGCGAACTGGGAGATGAACGCCGTCGCGACGGAGCGGTTGGCGGAGGCTTGCAAGCGCCGCGGCATCGCGCGCTTCGTGTTCGGCTCCTCGGCGTCGCTCTACGACGGGATCGGGACCGGGATGTTCGACGAGCAGACCGCGGTGCAGCCGCGCGGCGCGTACTCGATCTCGAAGAAGTACGGCGAGGACGCGCTGCTGCGGCTGGCCGGCGAGCGCTTCGCCCCCGTCATCCTGCGGCAGGGCACCGTGTACGGGTGGTCGCCGCGCATGCGCTTCGACCTCGTCGTCAACACGTTCCTCAAGGACGCGGCGACGGTGGGCAAGCTCTACCTGCACGGCGGCGGCTGGCAGTGGCGGCCGCTCGTCGACGTGAGCGACGTCGCGCGCGCCCACCTCGTGTCGCTCGACGCGCCGGCCGCCGCGGTCGGCGGCGAGATCTTCAACGTCATGCAGGAGAACTATCAGGTCCGCCAGCTCGCGATGCTGGTCGCGGGCTCGCTCTCGCTGCGCGGCCGCCACGTCACGCTCGAAGAGGCCCCGCTCCCAAAGCTCGTCCGGGACTACCGGATGTCGAACCTCAAGCTGACGCAGCGGCTGGGATTTACGCCCGCCGTCACGGTGCTCGAGTCGATCGACAGCATGCTCCAGAAGCTGCCGCTCGACGACGTGGGCTGGCTTGCGAACCCGCGCTGGTACAACATCGCCTGGATGAGCGTGCTGGAGGAAGTGCACGCGGCGCAGCGTGACTTCGCATCCATCTATTAGCGGCTGAGCGGGGACGGCGGCCGGGCCGGGGAATGGACCTGGTTCTGATGCATATGCCGTTCACCGGGGAGCGGTACGTCCCCGAAGTTCGCGGCCAAATCTACTACGAGCACGTGCACCGCTACGCGCTCGCGTTCGACCTCGCGCGCGATCTCGACGTGCTCGACATCGCGTCGGGCGAAGGCTATGGCGCGGCGTATCTGGCGGGCTCCGCGCGCAGCGTCGTCGGCGTCGACATCGATCCCGAGTCCATCCGCCATGCCGCGTCGCGCTATACGGGGATGAACCTCAGCTTCGTCGCGGGGTCGGCGACCGCGCTCCCGCTCCCCGACGCGAGCATCGACCTCGTCGTATCGTTCGAGACGCTCGAGCACCTCGAGGAGCACGAGCAGTTCATGCGCGAGGTCGTGCGCGTGCTGCGCCCCGGCGGACGGCTGATGATCTCGTCGCCGAACAAGCTCGTGTACTCCGACGAGGGGAACTTCCACAACCCGTTCCACGCGCGCGAGCTGTATTTCGACGAGTTTCGCGACCTGCTGCAGTACTGGTTTCCGCATTGCCGGCTCTACGGGCAGCGCGTCATCGCGGCGTCGGCGATCCACCCGCTGCGCGGCGTCGCGACGGACGCACGCTGCATCGGCCCGGCCACGCGCCCCGACGAACGCGGTTTGCCCGCGCTGCCGGCGCCGGCGTATTTCATCGGCTTGTGCTTTCGCACGCCGCCCGACGGCGACGGCGACCTGCTCGAGTCCGTGTTCATCGATCCGCGCGACGATCTGCTGCACGACATGATGCACCCGGACTCGCTGCTCGCGCCCACGCACGACGTGCACGATGGTGCCGAGCCGCAGCCGGCCGCCGGCGAACCGCAACATCTCCTCGAGGTGTGGCCTTTGCCGCTCGCCGCCGGTGATGCAGCGCGCAACGGCGACGTCGCGCGCAACGGCGAACGCGGTCGCGCACTCGCCGCGGAGCGCAATGGGGAAGCCGTTGCGGACCAGGCCGTGGCGGAACCCGAACGGCGGGCGGCCGAGGAGGCGGTGCAGCGCGAGATCGCGCGGCTCACCGCGCTCGTGGAGCAACTCGAGCTCGAGCGCGCCGGGGCCGCCGAGACGCTGCGCGCGGCGACGCAGGCGGCGGAACAGCAAGCGGCGGCCGCGGCGGTCGCGACCGAGGAGACGAGGCGCCTCGAGCAGCGGGCAACGGCGGCCGACGACCGCGCCAGCTCCGCGGAACGCGCCTGCGGCCGGCTCGAGGGCCGCGCCGAGCAACTCCAGGCCGCGCTGCGCGCCGCGGAGACCAGCCGCGCTACCGACGGTGCGCTCGTCGAAGGCCTACGCGCCGAGCTGGCGCGCTGCCGCGCGGAGCTCGCCGAGACGCAGGGCCAGTTGCGCGCCATGCTCCGCTCGGCGTCCTGGCGTATGACCAGGCCGATCCGAGAGGCACTGCGCAGCTTGCGCGGAGGCTAGGCCCGGTGCCCGAGCCGAGCGCGCGCCGCGCAGCGCTCGCTTGCTAAAATGGAGCCTCGTTTTGGTAGCCCCTCCGAACCAAAAAATTTGTCAGAAAACTGCGCCGGTTAGCAGGGAAAGCGTACGTTCCTCGGCCTAACTACCCGACTGTAGAACGAAGTCGACGCTCCCACCGCAATGGAGGGGGCGGTTCAGAGCATGTAGCCGACCGTACGGCCGGTAAGGAGATCAGTAATGAAGCGTCTCTTCTTTATGGTCCTCGGGTTGGGACTTTTCTTTTGCGCGATGACGTCTGCGGCGCAAGCCCAGGCGACGCGCACGTGGGTGTCGGGCTTGGGCGACGACGCGAACCCGTGCAGCCGGACCGCGCCCTGCAAAACGTTCCCCGGTGCGTACTCGCGCACCGCGGTCGGCGGCGAGATCGACGTGATCGATCCCGGCGGGTTTGGTACCATCAACATCGGCCACTCGATCACGATCGACGGCGGCGGCGGCGTCATGGCGTCGATCCTCGCCGCGGGCAACGTGCCCGCGATCCAGGTCAACGCCGGCACGACCGATGACATCATCCTGCGCAACCTCACCCTCACTGGCGTCAAGGACTATATCAGTCCCGGCACCAGCGGCGTCGTCATCAACGCGGTCCGCCAAGTGAGCATCGAGCACTGTGTCATCGAGAACTTCCCGCAGTACGGCGTGGTCATGACCGCCCCCAGCGGGGCGAAGCTCATCATCGCGAACACGGAGATCAACTACGCCGGAACCGCCGGCGTCTCGGTGGGATCGTCGAGCGGCGTGACCGCGGCGACAATCTCGAACTCGCAGGTCGTGTTGTCTGGTAGCGGCATCCAAGCGCACACGAACGTCGGTATCCAAGTGTTCGAAAGCACGATCGCGAACAACCAGGCCGGCGATGGACTCCTCGCCGATGGCGGCGCGTTCTCGAGCATTACGGCGCGCAGTTCTACGATCACGGAGAACAACGTCGGCGCGCATGCGGTCTCCGGTGGGACCGTGCGTCTCGGCCGGAACGTCATCACGTACAACAACACGGGCGTTTTGTCAGACGGCGTCGGCAAGGTGCAATCGTGGGGCGACAACCACCAAGCCGGAAACACGGTTCCCGGCGTGCCGGACGGCCCGGCGCTCACCTTCTACTAGAAGCTCGCACTCCAGTTCGAGCAACGGGGAGGCATCCGCAAGGGTGCCTCCTTTCTCGTTCACGCTGAGCGCGCCACCATGCTTCGTTCGGCGCCCTCGTGGGGTGCCACGGACGCGCCGAACGATTCCGCGGCGGAATGGCGGGACGCCGCCCGGAAACCCACGCGTCGGCCATGGAACTGCGCATCGACTCGGACGAGGTCGCGCGGGCGCGCCGCCTGGCCGGCGCGATCGTCGACCCCGTCGAAGACTTCATCGCCCGCCATTCGACCGTCAGCGTCGAGCGCGCGGTCGCGCGGCTATGCGGGATCGACGGCGTCGACGGCGACGGCGTGCCGCTGCCCAACCGCGTCGTCGATGCGCTGCCGGACCGCGAGGACGGCGTCGCCCGCGTGCTCGGCGCCGCCGTCGCCGAGAGCGGCCGCACGCCGCAACAGATCGCGCAGGCCGTCGTCGCCGGCGAGCCGCTCCCGGATCCCGCCTTGACGCCGCAGACGGCCCTCCGCGCCGCGCTGCGACGGTACGTCGACGAAGGGCTCGCGCGGCTCGACGCGGCCCGCGCCGCGCGCGACGCGATCCTCGCGCGCCTGCCGCAGGCGCCGGCGCCGCTGCTGTACGTGATCGTCGCGAGCGGCAACATCTACGAGGACCGCACGGCCGCCGTGGCGGCGGCCGAAGCCGGCGCGCAGATCGTCGCGGTGATCCGCTCGACCGCACAGTCGCTGATCGACTACGTGCCGTACGGTGCGACGACCGAAGGCTACGGCGGCACCTACGCCACGCAGGAAAACTTTCGCATCATGCGCGCGGCGCTCGACGAGGCGTCCGAGCGGTTGGGCCGTTACGTGATGCTCACCAACTACGCGAGCGGGCTGTGCATGCCGGAGATCGCGGCGACGGCGGCGCTCGAGCGGCTCGACATGCTGCTCAACGACTCGATGTACGGTATCCTGTTCCGCGACATCAACATGCAGCGCACGTTCGTCGACCAGCATTTCTCGCGCCAGCTCAATGCGCGCAGCGGCATCATCATCAACACGGGCGAGGACAACTACCTCACCACCGCCGACGCCGTCGAGCAAGCGCCGGCGGTGCTCGCGTCGCAGTTCGTGAACGAGGCCTTCGCGCGGCGCGCCGGCTTGCCGGATCGCCAGATCGGCTTGGGCGACGCGTTCGAGATCGATCCTGACCTCCCCAACGGCTTCCTGTTCCAGCTGGCGCAGGCGCAGCTCGCGCGCCAGCTCTTCCCGCACGCGCCGCTGAAGTACATGCCGCCCACCAAGCACATGACGGGCGACATCTTCAAGGGCCACCTGATCGACGCGATGTTCAACCTGACGTCGGTGATGACGCATCAGACGATCCACCTGTGCGGGATGCTCACTGAAGCGATCCACACGCCGTTCCTGGGCGACCGCGCGCTCGCGCTGGAGAACGCGCGCTACGTGATGGGCACCGCGCGCGCGCTGGGCGACGAGCTGGAGATCAAGCCCGGCGGCATCATCGAGCGCCGCGCGCGCGACGTGCTGGCGGGTGCAGTTCGCCTGCTCGACGGCGTCGCCGCGCGCGGCTTGATGGCCGCGATCGAAGCCGGGACGTTCGCCGACGTGAAGCGGCCGCGCGACGGCGGCCGCGGTTACGACGGCGTGTTCACCAAAGGCGCCGCGTACTGGAACCCGTTCGCCGAAGCGCTCGGTCCGCCCGCAGGCGGGGCGTCCGCAAACGGCGTGTCCGGAGCGAGCGTATGAGCCTGATCAAGCCGTACGGCGACACGCTCGACGACGGCGCGGTGCAGCTGTCGTTCACGCTGCCGGTCGTCTGGAGCGAGGCGGCCGACGAAGCGGCGCGCCAGCTCGTCGCCAAGATGGGCTTCACCGACGTCGCGGTGGTCGAAGGCCGGGCGATCGCGGCGGGGTTCTCGTTCTTCGTGGTCTACGCGCGCACGCCGGTTGCGATCGACGTGTCGCACGTGCACGCGCCGTCAGCGGCGCGCGACACGCTGTCGATGGAGCAGGTCGACGAACTGATCGCCAAGCGCGTGGGGCGCAAGCTCAAGGTCGCGGGCGCGTGCATCGGCACCGACGCGCACACCGTCGGCATCGACGCGATCCTCAACATGAAAGGCTACAAGGGAGATTACGGCCTGGAGCGGTACCGCGGCTTCGACGTGTTCAACCTCGGCAGCCAGATCGCAGTCGACGACCTCGTGCGCTTCGCGCAAGAGCACGCCATCGACGCGATCCTCGCCTCGCAGGTCGTCACGCAGAAGGGCAGCGACGTCGCGAACTTCACCGCGCTGGCCGAACTGCTCGAAGCGGAGCACCTGCGCGACCGCGTCGTGCTGATCGCGGGCGGGCCGCGCGTTACCAACCTGCTCGCCGCGGAGCTGGGCTACGACGCGGGCTTCGGGCGCGGCACGCTGCCCAGCGAGGTCGCGACGTTCATCGCCCGGCGGCTCGCGGAGCGCATGCCCGCGTGAGGCGCGCTTCAGCGCTGCTTGCCGTGTGCGCCCTGCTCACGTGCGCCGCACCGGCGCTCGCCGTCGACCGCAGCGTCGGCGCCACCGTGCCGAGACCCGTCGCGACCGGCACGCCGTGGACGGACGCCGAGATCGGCGCGCTCGCCGCGGACGTCGACGGCCTGCTGGCGAGCAGCGGCGCGCTGCTCGGCGCGCACGTGGGCCTCTACGCGATCGACGCGCGCGACGGCCGCGTGCTCTACGCGCGCAACCAGGACGATGCGTTCCAGCCCGCGTCGACGTTCAAATTGCTGGTGGGCAGCGCGGCGCTGGACAAGCTGGGACCGGCGTTTCGCTTTCGCACCGAAGCGACGATCGAGAATACCGTCGTCGACGGGGTGCTGCGCGGCTGGCTCACGCTGCGCGGCAGCGGCGACGTGCTGCTCAGCGACGCCGATCTCGCCGGCCTACCCGCGGCGCTGCGCGTGGCATCGATCCGCGAGATCGAGCAGGACGTCGTCCCCGATTTCGGCGACGAGCCGCAGTACTTGCCCGGCTGGTCGTGGGACGATTTTCCGTGGTACTACGCCGCGCCGATCAGCGCGCTCGGCTTCGCCGACGACCAAGTCACCGTCACGGTGACGCCGGGCCGTAAGCGCGGCGATCCCGTTACGACGGCGGTCGAGCCGTGGGGCCGCGTGTATCCGGACACCGGGTCGTGCGTCGTGCGCGAGATGTCGTTCTGCATCACGTCGAGCGCGCGTACCGCGGCGCCGGGCTCCGATTCGACGCTCGACGCGCAGCGCTCCAGCGGTGCAATTCCGGAAGTGCGCATCACCGGGACGATCGCCGCGGATGCAAAGCCGGAACGCCTCTCGCTCGCGGCGCTGCACCCGCCGCGCTTCGCGGCGGCGGCGGCCCGCCGCACGCTTCTCGCCGCGGGGATTCCGCTGCGCCAGCGCGGCTTCATCGTGGAGCTTCGCAAGAGCGACGACGCCGCGCCGCGCCGCACCGTGTGGTCGCACGACTCGGAGCCGCTCTCCGACCTGCTCGCAGACCTGTGGCTACCCAGCGACAACATGCTGGCCGAGACGCTGCTGCGCGCGCTGGGAGCGACGCCGCCGGCGCGCACCGGATCGTCCTTGGGCGGGATCGCGTTCGAGAAGACTTGGCTCAAGGCGCTCGGCATCGACGTCGACGCCCTCTCGATCGACGACGGCAGCGGGCTCTCGGCGTACGACCGCGTCACGCCGCGCGCGCTCGTCACCGTCCTCAAGCACGACTGGGACGGACCCTATCGCGACCTCGTGCTCGACGACCTGCCGATCGCCGGCGTGCGCGGGACGCTGCAAAGCGCGTACGCCGGGACGCCGGCGGAGAAGAAGATCTTCGCGAAGACCGGTTCGGTGTCGCACGTGAGCACGCTGGCCGGGTACGCGGCCAACCCGAAGCACGGCGCGGTCATCTTCGCGTTCGTGGTCGACGACTGGCTCGGCAAGAGCGCGGCGCTGCGCGACCTGCGCGGGCACGTGCTGTCGCGCTTCGTCGGGGACTGACGTGCTCGGCGCGCACTTCGAGGCGGAGATCCGCGAGCAGCCCGACGTGTGGCGGCGCATCGCGGCGTCCGACGGCGCGCAGCGCTTCGCCGCGTCCGTCGCGGGCCGCGACGTGCTGTTCGTGGGCAGCGGCAGCTCGCTGTTCGTCGGCATGCTGGGCGCGCTGGCGTTTCGCCGCCGCGGCATCCGCGCGTACGCGGTCGCCGCGACGGAGACGCGCTTCGACCGCAACGCGTACACCGACGCGTGCGTCGTCGCGCTGTCGCAGAGCGGCCGCTCCACCGATCTGCTCGAAGCGATCGATCTGCTCGCGCCGTCGCGGCTCGTCGCGCTCACCAGCGACGTCGCGTCGCCGCTGGCCGCGCGCGCGGACGTCGTCATCGACTCGCTCGCCGGTCCCGAGCTCGCCGTCCCCGCGAGCAAGAGCGTCACGTCGATGGCCGCCATCCTGTTGTGGGCCGCCGCGCTCACCGGCGGCAAGCGCAACCGCACCGCGGCGACGCTCGAGCGCACGGCGGACGACGTGCGCGACTGGCTCGACGGCGACGGCGTCGGTGACGTGGTTGCCGCCGCGCGGCGCATCGCGCGCCGCCGCAGCGTCGCGGTCGTCGCCGCGGGCTACGGCGTCCCGGTGGCGTACGAGCTCGCGCTCAAGATCAAAGAGGCGAGCTACGTCCACGCCGAGGGATTTTCGGCGGGCGAGTTCCGCCACGGCAGTTCCGCGATCCTGGACGCATCGACGGCGATCATCGGAATCGTCGACGAGGCCTCGCGCGACATCGTGCACCGCCCGCTCGCCGAAGCGGTCGAGGCGGAGGCGGCGCGCTACGTGATCGGCGCGCACAGCGGCGACGTGCCCGTGCTGGGCCCCGCGACGGGCGAGGCGTTCAACACGCTGGCGTGGCTGACCGCGGGCCAGTATCTTGCGCTGAGCATCGGGCGCGCGAACTACGTCGAGTCGGACGCGCCGCGCGGCCTGCGCAAATGGGTCGGTTGAACGGATCGGCCCGCGAACTTACAACTATATATTTCAGTGTCTTGGAAAGCGCAGGTGACCGGGTCCGGGTTGAGCGTATCTTAACGGCCGGCGGACGCGCGTCAGATGACGTCGTTCGCTTTGCTATTGTTTTCGGGAGAGATTCATGCACCAGCTCGTGCGCAAGTGGATTTCGGCGTTCATCGGCGCGGCGCTCGCCGTGCTCTTCGTCGCACTCACCCTCGCCCTTCCGGCGATCGCGGGGACCACGGGGACGATCTCCGGCACGCTGTCGGACGCCGCCAAGAAGGCCGTCGCCGGTGCGACCGTAACGGCGGCGGCGCCGAGCGGCCGCGGCAGCGCGACCACGGACGCCAACGGTTTCTATGTCATCAACAACCTCTCGCCGGACACGTACACGGTATCGTTCGCCGCAAAGGGATACCAGGGTCTCGTCGTCTCCGGCGTCACGGTGGTGCAGGATCAGAACGTCCAGATCAATCAGGCGCTGGCGCGATCGCTCACCACGATCGGCCGCGTGTCCGCGCGCAGCGCGAGCAACCTCGTGCAACCCACGCAGACGGCGGACGTCTACAACGTCTCGAACCAGCAGCTCACCGCCGCCGCCGGCATCGGCGGCCATCGCACGCTGTACGACGTCATCCAGACGACCGCGGGCGTCACGTCGACGGGCGTTGCGGGCCGGCCGCGCATCCGCGGCAGCGACGTCGGCGACGTCGCGTGGGAGTATGACGGCATCCCGATCAACGACCGGCTCACCGGCCTGTTCACCACGAACCTGTCGGTCGTCGGAACGCAGAGCCTCGAAGTGTACACGGGCGGTTACAACGCGCAGTACGGCAACGCCGCCGCCGGCATCATCAACTCGGTGGTCAAGCGCGGCACGTACCCGTCATTCGGCAGCGTCACCTACACGACGCAGATCCCCGCCTCGGAGCACGACGTCGTGGCCGAATACGGCGGCGCGACCCCGAACAACAAGCTGAGCTGGTACTTCTCGCTCGACGCGAGCAATTCCGATCCGGTGTTTGCCAACGGCTACCAGCCGTACGCCGATGCGCAAGCGCTGACCGCGCGAAACACCACGGCGTCGACGATCTACTCGCGCGACGCGGTGGGCAACTTCCACTACCGCCCGACGGATCGCGACGACGTCCAGTTCCTCGTGCAGACCGGCAACCAGAAGATCCCCTGGGACAAAGGTTTGGTCGGCGCGGGGATCCTCGGCATCAAGCAGTGCAACGGCGTCGTCGTCTCCGGCGGGAAGATCACCAACCCCGGCACGAGCGTTAGCGGTCTGCCGTGTCAGATGCCGGCCGTCGACTCGAAGACCGGGCTCGTCACCGGCTACACGAACACCGGGCTGCAGTACTTCCCGCTCGCGCCGGACAACTCGAACGTCTGGTACCACTACTCGAACCTGCTCAAGCTGCAGTGGAACCACGTCATCAGCGACAAGCTGTTCGCGCAGTTCCGGCTGGCCGAGAACTTCAACCAGTACGTGTTCTACCAGCCGTTCAGCCTGGCGACGAAGAACGGCGTGACGACTGCGGGCGCACCGTTCGCATACGGTGCGCCGATCGGCACGAAGCCGACGGTCGTCAACGGATACTTGCCCGCCGGCACGCCGGCTGGCCCCGGTTTCGGCTGGCAGGACGAGTACTCCGACCGGCGCTCGCACATGTACATCGGCAACCTCGACCTCACGTTCACGCCGAACGCGCGCTCGACGTATTATTTCGGGCTGGGCTACGAGCGCGACCACAGCGCGCAGCGGTATTTCGACTACTGCGGCTGCGACCAGGCCAGCGGCGGGGTCGGCGCGTTCAACAACGACGGCTCGTTCCCCAACGAGTACTTGCGCGTCGACTACCCGCTGACGCTGCCGGACATTTATTTCGGCACGAAGCAGACGTTCGGGAAGCTTACGCTCGAGCCGTCGCTCCGCTTCGACGAAGAGACGTATCACATCCCGAACCGTCCGGACGTCACGGACCCGGTGACGGGGGCGGTGACGAAGAGCTATGCGTACGGGCCGTACAGCACGCACGCGTGGAGCCCGCGCTTCGCGTTCACCTGGGCCGCGAGCCCGTACGACGCGATCCGCGGATCGTACGGCGTGACGACGACGTTCGTCCCGGCCGCATACGTCTTCAACGACTCGCCCAACGGCATCACGGCCGGTGACTCCCGCGCCAACTCGCCGTACTTCCCGAACACGAACGTGACGAACCAGCGCAACTTCAACGTCGACCTGTCGTACTCGCACGCGCTGCGCAACGGCGTGGACTCGTTCCGAGTCTCGCCGTTCTACCGCCATGCCGTCGACAAGCTGGAGCTCACCAAGCTCTACACCCTATCGGGCACCGGCAACGTGACGCTGGCCGGCACGTCGTTCTTCCGCACCGGCATCCAGAACCGGGCGACCGGCGTTGAGTTCGGCTGGAACCACGTCGTGCGCGGCGACGGTCTCTCGTCGTATTTCTCCGGCACGTACGTCAACTACTGGGGCTCGGTGACGCCGGGTGCGCTGGCGGGCGGAACGCCGTACGGCGGCATCACCTCAAATGCATTCACCGCGCAGAACGTCGCGCTGCGCCAATTCCTCGCGACCGGCGCGATGTTCCGCAACCCGTCGCAGCCGCCGTGGAGCGTCTCGTGGACCGGTGACTTCCGCAAGGATCGCTTCCACGCCGATCCGTTCGTACTGTTTCAAACGGGCGCGCCGTACAACGTCACCGGGAGCACGTGCTTGGATCAGTCGAAGAGCCCGATCGGGAACCCGACCAACGCGTGCCCGGCCGCGCTCAACGACAGCCAGGTTCATTTCGCGAAAGCGAACTACTGGGTGGCGCTCGATGTTGGCTACGACGTGATCAAGCATGGCGCGCGCACCGTTACGCTCGGCATGAACGTTCGCAACCTGCTCGATCAGCCCAGCGCGGACGTGTTCCCGTCGGTCAACACCGCCTATCCGGCCGGTCAGAACCCCGACCTGAGGACGTACGGCCCGTCCAGCGTGCCGAACACGCTGTACTACTACGCGCCCAACGCGCAGGCGCGTCAGGTGCAGGTCTACCTCTCGACCAAGTTCTGACCGGGGGCGGCATGCGCGGCGCGGTGAGTGCGCCGCGCATGCCGAATGCGTCGTCATGAAACGCCGGCTCGCGACGTTCGCCGCGCTTGCTTCAATCGCTCTGCTCGCGTTGAGCGCGCAGAGCGCCCCTCGCCTCGCCTGGCCTACGCCGATGCCGTCGAGCGCACCCGCGCCGCAGCCGACCGTGCTGTGGGTAACGCAGCCGGCGGCGTCGTTCGCGGTCGAGGTGCAGCCGCTCGGCGTGTCGCCGGACGGCGACGCGCGCGCGCTCGTGCGCGTCGTCCTGCGAGACGCGCACGGCGACGTCGTCAAGCTGCGGCGCGGCGCGGACTTCGACTACTTCAGCACGCCCGGCAGCGCGCAGTGGCAGACGCGCTTGCGCTACGGCGGGCCGGCGGCGATCGTCTCGGTGCGCGACGACGGGCCGGTGGTGGTGCGCGTCGTCGCCAACCGCCCGAGCGACCTTGGCACGCAGCGCTCGTCGTTCGACACGCGCGCCTGGCGCGTGCCGCGCACGGTGGCGGCGGCGGTCGGACCGCATCTCGTGCGCGTGGGCTGGTTCCCGCAGGTGCGCGACGGCGCGGTGCGCGTGTATCGCGTCGGCGCGAACGGAGGGCGATCGCTCGCGGCGACGCTGCGCGCGCCGTCGTCGTCATGGGACGACGATACGGTCACGCCGGGCCGAGTCGCGCGCTACGCGGTCGTGCGCCCGCACGGTGCGCCCGCAAACGTGCACGCAAACGTGCCGCCGCCGCTGCCCGACAGCACGATCGACGCGATTCGCGGGAAGTCCGCGTGGCTCGCATTCTCCGCCGACCCGCTCGACGACGGCGCGTACACCAAGCTCGACGTCGACGGCATCGTCGACACCGCTGTTCGCGCGGGCTTACGGTCGATCGAACTGCGGCTCGCGTACGGCGCATTCGACGAGGTCTCGCCGCCGGCCAAGGCGACGATCGACCGGCTTATCGACGGGCTCGCGGCGCACCACGTCGCGGTGATCGGCTGGACGGTGCCGCGCACGACGACGTTCGACGATCTCGCGCGCAACGCCGCGGTGGCGGCGTATCGCACGCCGGCCGGCAACGGCATCACGGGCCTCGCGGTCGACGTCGAGCGCGGCGAGGAGTTCATGGGCAGCGGTGCAAACGGCTACGCCGCGCTGCGCGACGAGATCGGCCTGGTGCGGCGCGCGGTCGGCCCGCACGTGCTGCTGATCGCGACGGTCGAGGACCCGTACCTCGAGCATCTCGACGCGAGCACGTTTCCGTACCGCGAGGTCGCACGCGATGCCGACGTGCTGCAGCCGATGACGTACTGGCGCATGCTGGGGCCGTGGGACTCGGTCCCCAAAGTGCAGACGGCGATCGCGTCTTCCGTCGCGCTGGTGCACCGGCTCGCCGAGCGCGACGTGCCGATCGACGTCGGCGCGCAGACGGGCGTGCTGTCCAAGCGCGGCGCGCCGCCCGGCGACGAGCTGGCCGCCGCCATCGACGCGAGCCGGCGCGCCGGCGCGATCGGTGTCACGTTCTACGACTGGACCGGCACCGGTCCCGACCAGTGGGACGCGATCGCAAAGGCGGCTTGGTAGGCTCGGCAAACGGGCGACCACGGGAGTTCATGCCTCGCGCGCCAAAGCAGAGCGCTCATCTATGCTGCCCGAGCTCCTGGCGTGGTTCACCGGGAAGGAACAGAACCGGCGAAAGTTCCCGCGCAAGCGCAAGCCGTATCGCGCAAGCTATACGCTGGACGGCATCACCATGCGCACCGCGATCGGGCTGGACATCAGCGGCGGGGGGCTCTGCATCCTCACCCAAGCGCCGGTGCCGCGCGACGAGTTCGACGTGCGCGTCGAGCTCGATGCGCACAGCGTGCGCATGCGCGCGAAGATCGTGTGGCACGACAACGTGCAGCACCAGGGCAAGAAAGTCTGGCGCTACGGGATGCGCTTCGTCGGGATCGCCGCGGACGACTGGGATGCGATCATGCGCTATACCACCGACCGCGCGGTCACCGAGACGAACAAGGCGCAGGAAGAGCTCAGCGCCGTGCGCATGACGCCGGACGACACGGCGCGCCTGCTCCCGCGCGAGCTGCAGACGCGGCTCTTGCAGATGCTCGTCGAACGGCGCCGGCTGGCGCCGCTCACCGACCGCGTGCCGCTCGTCCAGTACTTCTACTCGGGGATCGTACGCCACGACGACCGCTTGGTGCACCGGATCGTGATCCAGTCCAAAGTGGTCGGGCGCGAACGCGACGAGCTCTTCGAGACGCGGTTCGTCTTCGACGAGAACGGCAAGAACGTTCAAATCCTCAACTGAAAGGCGTCTCGTGGCCCAGAAAACCGCTCTGATCACCGGCATCACCGGTCAAGACGGCTCGTTCCTCGCGGAGTTCTTGCTCGAGCAAGGCTACCGCGTCGTGGGGATGACGCGCCGGACCTCGACCGACGTCCACGAGCGCATCCAACACTTGGTGGACCGCATCGAGATCGTGTCGGGCGACCTGCTCGACCAGAGCTCGATCACGTCGATCGTCGCCGCCGTGCGCCCTGACGAGATCTACAACCTCGCGGCGCAGTCGTTCGTCCCCACCTCGTGGAACCAGCCGGTCCTCACGGGCGAGTTCACCGCCCTTGGCGTGACGCGCGTGCTCGAGTCGATTCGCGCCGTCGACCGCTCGATCCGGTTCTACCAGGCGTCGAGCTCGGAGATGTTCGGCAAGGTCCACGCCTCACCGCAAAACGAGACGACGCCGTTCTACCCGCGCTCGCCGTACGGCGTCGCGAAAGTGTACGGCCACTGGATCACCGTGAATTATCGCGAGTCGTACGACATGTTCGCCGCCAGCGGTATCCTGTTCAACCACGAGAGCGAGCGCCGCGGTAAAGAATTCGTCACCCGCAAGATCTCGGACGGCGTGGCGCGGGTCAAGCTCGGATTGGCGCACGAGCTGCGGCTCGGGAACCTCGATGCGCGCCGTGATTGGGGTTTTGCCGGCGACTACGTGCGCGCGATGTGGCTCATGCTGCAGCAAGACAAAGCGGACGATTACGTGATCGCGACGGGCCGCACGCACGCGGTGCGCGAGTTCGTGCGGCTCGCGTTCGCGACCGTCGACCTCGACTGGGAGAAGTACGTCGTCGTCGACCCGCGCTACTACCGCCCTGCGGAAGTCGACTTGCTGATCGGCGATCCGTCCAAGGCGCTGCGCGAGCTGGGGTGGCGGCCCGAGGTGTCCTTCGAAGAGCTCGTCGAGCAGATGGTCCGGGCCGACATCGAACGGCTGCGAACGTTCGTCGCGACCTGACGTGCGGGTTCTCGTCACGGGCGCGGGCGGTTTCGTCGGCGCTCATCTCGTCACGGCGCTGCGGTCGCGCGGCCACGACGTCGTGCCCGCCGACCGCTCATCGCTGCCGGGCGACGATGACACGCTGCCGCTCGACGTGACCGACGCGCTCGGCGTGCGCGGCGCGGTCGAGCTTGCGCAGCCGGACGCGATCGCGCACCTCGCCGCGCAGTCGTTCGTGCCGGCGTCGCTCGCCGATCCCGACGGGACGTTCGACGTCAACGCGGCCGGCACGCTGCGCCTGCTCGATGCGGTTCGCGCGTTCGCCGAGCAGGGCGGCCGCCCGCCGCGCGTGCTCGTCGTCAGCAGCGGCGACGTGTACGGCGCGCAACCGCCCGGCGCGTTCCCGCTGCGCGAGACCACCGCGCCGCTGCCGCGCAGCCCGTACGCCGCGAGCAAGGTGGCGGCGGAGGCCGTCACGCTCGCGTACGCGCGCTCGTACGGCGTCGACGCCGTCGTGACGCGCGCGTTCAACCACATCGGCCCAGGCCAGGACGAGCGCTTCGCCGTCGTCGCATTCGCGCTGCAGATCGCGCGCGTCGCGGCGGGCCAAGCGCGCACCGTGCTCGTCGGCAACCTCGATGCGAGCCGCGACTTTCTCGACGTGCGCGACGTGTGCGACGCGTACGCACTGCTGCTCGAAGGCGGCGGCGCCGCGGGCGAAATCTACAACGTCGCCGGCGGCACCGCTACGACGCTGCGCGAGATCCTCCGCCGGCTCATCGAGATCGCGCGCGTCCCCGTCGAGGTGCGCGAGGATCCCGCGCGGCTGCGCCCCGCCGACGTCCCGGTAAGCGTCGGCGACGCGTCGAAGCTCCGCGAGGCCACGGGCTGGACGCCCCACATCCCCCTGGCGGCCGCGCTGCGCGCCGTCTACGACGACGCGCGAGCGCGCGTCCTTAAACCAGCTCAGACAGCGGAGTGATTTCGTGAATCAAGATATCAGCGCGTTCGTGTTCGGCAAGCGCGGTGCGCTGCTCGCACTCCCCGCGGTGGTGCTCGCGGCGTTCGGCAAGCCCAGCGCGTTCTCGATCGCGACGGGGCTGCCGCTCGCATTCGCGGGCGAGGTCGTGCGGATGTGGGCGGTCGGCTACAGCGGCGTCACGACGCGCGGCAACACCGTCACCGCGCCCGCGCTCGTCACCGCGGGGCCGTACGCGTACGTGCGCAACCCGCTCTACGTCGGAAACTTCATCACGGCCGCGGGCTTCGCGGTCGCGTTCACCGGCAAGAACTGCGCGCCGGTGCGGCTCGCGCTGGTGGGCGGCTCGCTCGCGGCGATGCTCGGCGTGTACGCGGTGATCGTGCCGCACGAAGAGGGCTACCTGCGCACCACGTTCGGGCGCGACTTCGACGACTATTGCGAACGCGTGCCGCGGATCGTGCCCGCGCTGGAACCCAGCGAGCCGCAGCGCGGGTCATACGATCCCGACGTGATCGCAAAAGCGGAGACCCGCACGTGGCTGACGTTCGGCGCGATGCTCGGCGTGCTCGCCCTTAAGGCGCTGCGAGGCTGACCATGCAAGCCGGAGACCCGCACCCGCCGGTGCACGCCGTTGGCTCGACGGGCCGGCTCAAGATCGCGCTCGTCGCGACCGCCGGCGTCGCCGCGCTGGAGCTCGCCGGCGGGCTGCGCTCCGGCTCCCTGGCGCTGCTGTCGGATGCGGCGCACGTGACGATGGACGTCGTCGCGCTGGCGATCGCGCTCGCGGCCGCGGTGCAGGCCAAGCGCCCGGCGACGCAGCGCCAAACCTACGGCTTCGCGCGCTACGAGATCCTCGCCGCGCTCGCCAACGGTGGGCTGCTCACGGCGGTTACCGTCCTCATCGTCGTCGAGGCCGTCAAGCGTCTCGTGCACCCGGAGCTCCCCGCGGGCGGGCTCATGGCGGCGGTCGCGGGGATCGGCCTGGCGGTGAACCTCGCGATCGGCTTCATGCTGGTGCGCGGCAACCATGCGAATCTCAACGTGCGCGCGGCGATCCTGCACGTGGCGGGCGACGCGCTCGGCGGGGGTGCGGTGATCGTGGGCGGCGCGCTGATCGCGCTGACCGGCGCCGCCTGGCTCGACCCCGCGCTCTCGTTGCTGGTCGCCGCGATCATCGTCGCCGGCGTGGCCGGCATCGTGCGCGAGGCGACCGACGTGCTGCTCGAGAGCGCGCCCGGCCACGCCGGGGTCCCCGCGGTCCGCGACCGGATCGCGGGAGTCACGGGCGTGGTCGGGGTGCACGATCTGCACGTGTGGACCATCGGCTCGGGCAGCCACGCCCTTTCGGCGCACGTGGTGCTCGACGACCGCAAGCTGAGCGAGGCGAGCGCCATCTTGCGCTCGATCGATGCCGCGATGCGGGCCGACTTCGCGATCGCGCACGTCACCGTGCAGTTCGAATGCGAGAGCTGCGATAGCGATACGACGATCGTCTGCACGCAGAGTCCTCGGGAAACCGGCACCGCGTTCGCGAAGTCGTGAGGGCCATGAAGCCCGGAACCGTCATCCTCGCCACCTCCCGCACGCCGTTCGGGCGCCTCGGCGGCGCGCTCGCCTCCCTCGCCGCCACGTCCCTGGGGGGCGACGCGATCCGCAACGCGATCGCCCGCGCGGGCATCGATCCGGCCGACGTCGAGCACGTCATCATGGGCCAGGTCATCCAGGCCGGCGCCGGTCAGGCGCCCGCACGCCAGGCCGCGTTCAAGGCCGGCCTTGCCAAGACGACGACCGCCGAGACGATCAACAAGGTCTGCGCATCGGGCATGCTCGCCGTCGCCTACGGCGCCCGGTACATCGGCGACGGCGATCATCGTGTGGTGGTCGCCGGCGGGATGGAGTCGATGTCCAGCGCGCCCTACCTGCTGCCGGGCGCGCGCAACGGGTACCGGTACGGCCACGGCGTGCTGGTCGACGCGATGATCCACGACGGGCTGTGGGATTATTATTTCGACGAAGCGATGGCGGCGCAAGGCGCGCGCGTGGCCGCGGAGCTCGGCGTGACGCGAGCGGTGCAGGACGAGTTCGCGTACCAGAGCCACAAGCGCGCGCACGAAGCGCACGAAGCCGGATATTTCGACGCCGAGATCGCGCCGATCAACGTCGCCACCAAGCTGAAGGGCAAGATCGTCGTCGACGCGCTGCCGCAGCAGGCGCGCGCGCGCGTCCCCGCGTTGGCCGGCGCAGCGGGGGCGAACGGCTCGGTGTGGGATCACGTCCCGCCGCAGAACATGGTGGCCGATCCCGCGCAGTACTCGCCCTACGTCACCGGCAACGTGCCGTTCGCGCGCGTCGACCGCGACGAGCCCGTGCGGGCCGACGCGTCGCTCGACACGATGGCGAAGCTCAAGGCGCTCGACGAAGGCGGCACGATCACCGCGGGTAACGCGCCGGGCGTCAACGACGGCGCTGCGGCGCTGGTGCTTTCGAGCGCCGCGTACGCGCGTTCGGTGGGCGCGGAGCCCCTGGCGGAGTTCGTCGATCACGCCGCCGTGGCGTGGGATCCGCCGTACCTCGCGCTCGTGCCGGCGATGGCGGCGCAGAAGCTGCTCGACCAACAGGGGCTCAAGGCGTCCGACATCCACGTGTGGGAGATCAACGAGGCCTTTGCCGCGGTCGCGCTCACCACTGCGGCACGGCTGGAGCTCGACCCCACCGCGATCAACGCGCAAGGCGGTGCGGTGGCGCTCGGGCACCCGATCGGCGCGTCCGGCGCGCGCATCGTCGGCGCCGTGGTGCAGCAGCTGCGGCGGCGCGGCGGCGGGCTCGGGATCGCCGCCATCTGCTCCGGCGGCGGGCAGGGCGACGCGGTTCTCGTGAAGGTCGGCTAGGTCCGCCGGCGTGAGAGTGTTGGTGGTCGGTGCCGGGCAGATGGGCGGCGGCATCGCGCAAGTGCTCGCTGCGAAGGGGCACGAGGTGCTCCTCAACGACGTCGACGAGGCGCGAATTCGCAAAGGCATCGACGGGATCGCGAAGCGGCTCGACCGCGACGTCGAGAAGGGACGCATGTCGTCCGAACAGCGCGGCGAGATTCTCGCGCACATCGACGCGCGGCCGCACATGCACGACGTGGACGTGCAGCTGGCAATCGAGGCGGCGACCGAGCGCATCGATCTGAAGCTCGACCTGTTCAGATTCCTCGACCGGAACACGCCGCCCGAGGCCGTGCTGGCGTCGAACACGTCGTCGATCTCCATCACCGTGCTCGGCGCCGTGACGTCGCGCGCCGAACGCGTGATCGGGATGCATTTCATGAATCCCGTGCCGGTCATGAAGCTCGTCGAGATCATCCGCGGGATCGCGACGGACGACGCGACGTTCGCGTTCGTGCGCGATCTCGCGCTCGGGCTCGACAAGACGCCCGTCGAGGTGCGTGATTTTCCGGGGTTCATCTCCAACCGCATCTTGATGCCGATGATCAACGAGGCGATCTACGCGCTGTACGAGGGCGTGGCGTCGGTCGAGGCGATCGACACCGTGATGAAGCTCGGGATGAACCATCCGATGGGGCCGCTGACGCTCGCGGATTTCATCGGGCTCGACACGTGTCTGGCGATCATGAACGTGCTCTCCGACGGGTTCGGCGACACGAAGTACCGCGCGTGCCCGCTGCTCAAGCAGTACGTCGCCGCCGGGTGGCTGGGCAAGAAGTCCGGCCGCGGATTCTACGATTACGCGGCGTCCGCCAACGGCGCGCCGGCCGCCGTGCCATCAGCGGCCGGGTGATCGGCGCGGCGCGGCCGGTGGCGTTCGACCTCACCGACGAACAGCGCGCGATCGGTGAGGTGGCGCGCGACGTCGCGCAGCGCGAGATCGCGCCGCACATTAGCGCGTGGGACAAAGGACACGTGTTTCCGCGCCCGCTCTACGGCAAGCTCACCGAAGCGGGGCTGATGGGGATGCTCGTGCCCGAGCAGTACGGCGGCGTCGCGGCGGATTACGTGTCGTATGCGCTGGCGATCGAGGAGCTCGCGAAGGTCGATGCGGGCACGGCCGTCACCGTGTCCGTCCATTCGATGATCTGCAATGCGATCGCCAGGCTCGGTTCCGACGAGCAGAAGCAGCGCTGGCTCGAGCTGCTCGCGACCGGCGACGTCATCGCGGGGTTCGGGCTGACCGAGCCCGATGCAGGCTCGGATGCGGCGGCGATCCGCGCGACGGCGCGGCGCGACGGCGACGCCTGGGTGCTCAACGGGCGCAAGCAATGGTGCACCAACGGCGGGTACTCCGGGGTCGTGATGGCGATGTTCCGCAGCGGCGGCGCCGGCTCCAAAGGGATCACGGCGTTCTTGGTCGATTCGTCGTCGCCCGGCATCGTCGTCGAGAAGACGACCGAGAAGCTCGGCATCCACACCTCGAACACCGTCGACCTCGCGTTCGACGACGTGCGAGTCCCGCGCGATGCGATGCTGGGCGCCGAAGGCGCGGGGTTGACGCAGGCGCTCACCACGCTCACGTCCGGCCGCATCGGCATCGCCGCGCAGGCGACCGGGATCCTGGCCGCGTGCCTCGATGCGTCGGTCACGTTCGCGAAGGACCGCACCGCGTTCGGCAAGCCCATCGGCGCGTTCGAAGGCGTCTCGTTCAAGCTCGCGCAGATGGCGACGGATCTCGATGCGGCGCGGCTGCTCGTCTACCGCGCGGCGGCGTTCGCGGACGCCGGGCTGCCGTTCGTCGTGGAGGCGTCCAAGGCGAAGCTCTTCGCGTCGACCAAGGCGCGCGAGCATGCGTCCGCTGCCGTGCAGATCCACGGCGGCTACGGATACACCACGGAGTTCCCGGTCGAGCGGTATTACCGCGACGCGAAGATCACCGAGATTTACGAAGGCACGTCGGAGATCCAGCAGCTCGTCATCGCGCGCGGGCTGCTCGGGCGCCTCGACTAGCGCGTCGCGCTCGATGTCCTAGTCGTCGGGCAGAAACCGTTCGCGCAGGCCCGGCGTCGGCAGCGCGCACGTGTCGCGCCGCCCGAACCAGCGGTAGCGGTTGCGCGCGATCCAGCGGTACACGGCGTCGCGCGCGCCGCGCGGGATCAGGATCGCAGCGAACGCCAGCGGCCACGGCGCGCGCAGTCCGAGCGCGATGTGCAGCGCGGCGTCGCTGCGCTCGTAGCGGCGGCCGTTCGCGAGCAGCACGATGCTGTCGGGTTCGCGTGCGTCGTCGAATCGCTCCCCTAGCAGTGCGGCGGCGCGCGGCGACTGCAGCGACAGGAACGCGAAGCGTCCTTCCGGATCGTTCGCCGCGATGAAGCGGACGGCGCCGTTGCACAAGTTGCAGACGCCGTCGAAGAGGACGATCGCCGCCGCCGGTCCGCCGCCGGCGTTCGAAGCCGGCGAGCTTACTTCTTCACCATCGAGTCGCTGACCAGCGTCGCGGTCAGGTGCGCGCTCGTCGTCATCGACGTGTCGATGCTCAGCTGGCGGTGGATGCGCGCGGTGAGGTCGTACGACACCGGCGACACCACGTCGGTCGCGTACGTCGTCACGCCCTGATCGGACTCGTCGAATCCTGTCGGACCCGGCACCGACCACACGCCTTCGATGGCGATGCGCGCGAGGTGGCCGTCGCTGCTCTGCACCTTGTACGTCGTCGAGCCTTTTGCCGGAGCCGCCGCCGGGATGCTCCAGGACGAGCCGGCCGACACGTCGCGCTCGGCGACGAAGCCGCGCGCGATCAGCGGCAGCATGCGCGTCGTCACCGGTGCAAGCGGGTGGGCCGGATCGTAGGAGAGCCGGCCGTCCGCAAAGACCGCGACGCGCGTCTTCGGCTGCACGTTTCCCTTCCCGGCAAACGCGGCGTCGACCACGAGCCCGCCATCTTGGGTTGCCGCGACGACCTCGATCGTGAGCTTACCGCTATCGTCGCCGTTCATGTACTGGCTTGCCGTGCCGGTCCCCGATGCGGTCGCACCTTCGCCGGGCTGCGCGGTGCCGCCGTATCCGCCGTTGAATCCGGACGACTTCACCTGCTGCGTGGTGTGGGCGCTGTACGACACGTCGTACACGAGCTGGCGCAGGACACGGGTCGGCGCCGGTGCGTCGGCGGCGTTCGCAGCAAGCGGCGCGGCGACGGCGGCGGCAACGGCGAAAGCAAGCAGGCTGCGCATAGGACAATCCCTCCGTAGGAACTCTTCGCCGCGATCGCCCACGCGCGCCTGGCGCCGCTGCGACGATTGTCGTCCAGGGGCGCCCCTGCGGATCGCGGAACGTTCGGCGCGCCATGAAATTGATGGAGTACCAGGGCAAGGACCTGTTCCGGCGCGTCGGCATCCCGACGCCCAGCGGCGTCTACGCCACGACCCCGAGCGACGTGAAGACGTTCGTCGCCGAACATCCGGGTTCGTGGGTGCTCAAGAGCCAAGTGATGATGGGCGGCCGCGGTAAGGCGGGCGGAATCAAATTCGCCGACGACGCGCAGCAGGGCGAGACGCTCGCGCGCGAGCTGATCGGCAAAGTGCTCAAGTCGATCCAAAACCCGGACGGCGAAGAAGTGAAGTCGCTGCTGGTCGAGGAGAAGGTCGACATCGCGAGCGAGGCCTACGTCTCGATCGCGATCGACCGCACGGCGAAGAAACCCGTCGTGCTCGTCACGGCGCAGGGCGGCATGGACGTCGAAGAGGTCGCCGAGCGCGATCCCGACGCGATCAAGAAGTACTGGATCGATCCGGCGCGCGGCTATTCGCCGTTCATCGGCCGCCGGCTCGCGTTCGAAGCGCAGTTGCCCGAGGGCTTTCGCAAAGCGTTCCCCGCAGTGCTCGGTGCGCTCTACACGCTGTTCATGGACTACGGCGCGAACCTGGTCGAGATCAACCCGCTGGTGCTCACCAAAGACGGCCGCGTGATCGCCAGCGACGCGAAGGTCGATCTCGACGACAACGGGCTCTATAAACATCCCGACGTCGCGAAGTGGAACACGGAGTCGCCGGCCGACGAAGACCAGGCCGCCGCGGTCGCGATCGGCCTGGGGATGTCGAACTACGCCAAGCTGGACGGCTCGATCGGCGTCATCGCGAACGGCGCGGGCTTGGGCATGGGGACGATGGACGCGATCCGCAACGCGGGTGGCGAAGCGGCGAACTTCCTGGACATCGGCGGCGGCGCGCAAGCCGACTTGGTGAAGAAGAGCTACAACCTCGTCACCAGCGACCCCAAGGTCAAAGCGATGTTCATCAACATCTTCGGCGGCATCACGCGCGGCGACCAAGTCGCGAAGGGTATCGTCGAAGCGCTCAAGGGCGGCGACGTGCGCGAGGTTCCGCTCGTGGTGCGGCTGACCGGCACGAACGCGGACGAAGGCCGCAAGATCTTGGACGAGGCCGGGTTCGTACCCGTCGAGACGATGGACGAAGGCGCCGCGCGCGCCGTAGCGCTGGCCGCCGGGAGCAAGTAACGTGGCGATCTTCTTAGACAAAAATTCCAAGGTCATCGTCCAGGGCATCACCGGGCGCGAAGGCGCGTTCCACACGCAGCGCATGCTCGCGTACGGGACACAGATCGTCGGCGGCGTCACGCCCGGCAAGGGCGGTACGACGATTGAGAGCGGCCAGCCCGTGTTCAACACCGTCAAGGACGCCGTCGAGGCGACCGGCGCGACGCACAGCATCATCTTCGTGCCGCCGTTCGCGGGCGCGGACGCGCTGTGGGAAGCGCACGACGCCGGCATCTCGCTGGCGGTCTGCATCACCGAAGGGATCCCGGCGCACGACATGCTGCGCGTCGTCGCCACGACGTCCGGCATGCGCATCATCGGCGGCAACTGCCCCGGGCTCATCTCGCCCGGCAAGTCGCTGGTGGGCATCATGCCCGGCCACATCTTCAAAGAGGGCAACGTCGGGATGATCTCGCGCTCCGGGACGCTGACGTACGAGATCGTCGACGGCCTCACGCGCGCAGGCTTCGGCCAGTCGACCTGCGTGGGCATCGGGGGCGACCCGATCATCGGCACGACGTTCGTGGACTGCCTGCGGGCGTTCGCGGGCGATCCCCAGACGAAAGCCATCGTCGTGGCCGGCGAGATCGGCGGCTCGGACGAAGAAGACGCGGCGGCGTTCATCAAGGAGCACATCGCCGACAAGCCCGTGGTGGCGTTCATCGGCGGGCGCTCGGCGCCAAAGGGCAAGCGCCTGGGGCACGCCGGCGCGATCATCTCGGGCAACACCGGCACCCCCGAGTCCAAGGTCAAGGCGTTCGGGGAGGCCGGCGTGCCGGTCGCAGACCGGCCCTCCGACATCCCGAAGCTGCTCGCCGAGCGCCTCAAGCCCGTTCCCGCTTAGGCGCGGGCGCGCGCGGCGATGCGGTTCGGCTACCAGTGCGAGGAGTGCGAGGAGGCGGTCTGGCTCGCGACGACGCGCGCGGAGCTTCAGTGGCTGCGAAGCCGCCGCCACATCGTGCGCGAGGTGGCACGGCATCTCAGCGCGGGGCTCGATGGCTGGATGGACGAGGGGCTGGCGTTTCTGGACCATCACGACGGACATAGCGTGGTGGTGGTGGAGCGCGCCGCCGGATAGCGGCACCCCCCCAAGAAAAGGGGAAGCCAGCGAGGGCTCTCAGAAGGGTCACAGGTCTGCCCGGTTTGTGCCGGTTCACTGCCGGATGGCCGGGCGGCATCTCCACCACCCTTCGAAAGGAAGAGTGCCCGTGGCAATACCTCATCAGGTAAGACGAGGTGTACTCGCGGTACTGTTGCTCATCGCGTTCGTGCTCCAGGGAACGACAAGCGTTCTGGCAGGCACGACCGGTGTCATCAGCGGTACTGTGAACGACCCGCAGTCGAACCAGCCCGTCGCCGGCGCACGTGTGACCGCTACCAGCGCGTCGCAGTCCGCCACCACGACGTCCGATGCGAGTGGGCGGTTCTCGTTCATCTCGCTCAACCCGGACACGTACACGATCTCCGTCGCCGAGACGTCGTCGCGCGACGCTTCGTCGCAGAGCGGTATCACGGTTCAGGCTGACCAGACGGTCAGCGTCAACCTCAACCAACCGACGAAGCTCAAACAAATCGGTTCGGTCACCTCGCGCGCCGCCGGCGCGCTGGTCAAACCCGGCACCACCGCCGACGTCTACTCGATCAACGCCGTAACGCAGGACAAAGCGTCCGGCGTCGGCGGCGGCGGTAACCTCAACAGCGCCTGGTCCGCCATCGCGACGGTCCCGGGCGTGTTCATCGCCCCGAACCAAGCCGGTTACATCGGTGCGGGCGCTTCGTTGAGCATCCGCGGGGGTGACTACGACCAGATCGGTTACGAGCTGGACGGCGTCCCCGTCAACCGCGCGTTCGACAACTATCCGTCAGGATCGCTGTCGTCGCTCGGCCAGCAGGAACTCCAAGTCTACACCGGTGCGACCCCGGCCAATTCTGAAGCCGAGGGCATCTCCGGCTATATCAACCAGGTCATCCGCACCGGCACGGCCCCTGCGTCGCGCAATCTGGACCTCGCGATAGGCACACCGGTGTTCTACAACAAGGTCGCATTCGAAGCCGGCGGCGCGAACCCGTCGCGCACGTTCTCGTACTACCTCGGTGCGGGCGCGTACAACCAGGGTTATCGCTACTACGATCAATACAACGGCGCCAGTCTGCAACAGAACTGGGGCGCCCCGCTCGCAGCGTGCGATCCGACGGCCATCCCGCGCGCCGTCGCGTCTTCGTGCTACAGCGGCGCCGGCGCGGACTATACGAACGGCGGCACCACGCCGGCGTACGTGCTCGGTCCGTACCAAGTGAATGCGCTCGCCGCAATCAAAGATCGGGACACCGTCGCGAATTTCCACTTCGGTCTCCCGCGCAAGGACGGCAACAAGGACGACATCCAACTGCTGTTCGACAACAACTTCATCGACAACCCGGGTTACAACTCGACCAACGATCAGGGTGGTCTCGCCTTCCTGCAGGCGATCGGCATCACCCCGAACTACGTCGATGGGTTCATCTTCACCGGACAGCCGAAGGGCACGCTGCTCCCGCCCGGATACACCGGCGGCGGCGCGCAGCCGTATTACTTCCCGCAGTCGCCGAACGGGCGGCCTTCCAACTTCGGGGGCGCCACGAATTCGGCGGGATCGCTGATCGAGCCGGACCGCCGCGATGCGTTCAACAACAATCAGTCGATCGTCAAGGCGCAATACCAGCACAACTTCGGAACGAACGCCTTCCTGCGCGTGTACGGTTACACGTACTACTCCAACTGGCTGCAGACCGGCCCGCAGTCCACGCAGCAGAACTATCTCGGCTACGTTCCGTCGGATTACGAGCTGTCGGCGCACACGCGCGGCGTCAGCGTGAACTTCTCCGACCAGCTCAACTCGCAGCACCTGCTGTCGCTGCAGGGGTCGTACACCACGTCCTCCGTCCTTCGCATGAACAATGCGGGCGTCGGCCAGACCGGCGCCGCCGGACTCCTGGTCGATTCCACCAATCCGTTCAACGGGACGTGCTACACCGCAGCCGCGGTAGCCACGAACTGCCTTAGTGGAGCGCCCAAGACGTTCACGCTGCGGCAGGCCTATAACGGCACGGTCACGCCGGCCGCGAGCTTCGGGACGTGCGGAGCGGGTCCATGTCAGTACGTCCTCGTCAATAATGGCTTCCGCGCGACGTACAACCAAGTTGCGCCGAAGTTCTCGTCGTTCTCGATCACCGATCAGTGGAAGCCGACCGACCGGTTGAACATCAACCTCGGCTTGCGCTACGACAAGTTCGAATTCGACGGGTCGAACACGTTCGACTCCAACGCTCGCACGCTGTATTACAACGCCTACAACGCGACGCATGCGTCCGCGCCGCTCTTCAACCCGGGCGCCGGCCAGGTGTTGTCATATAGCGAGACCCAGCCGCGCATCGGCTTCACCTACACAGTGAACCCGACCACGGTGCTGCGCGCCAGCTACGGCCGGTACGCGCAGGCGCCCAACAGCGCGTTCGAGCAGTACAACTTCCTCCAATCCAACGACACCGCAAACTTGGCGCGGTTCGGCGGATTCGGCCTGGAAACGACGCCCGGCCACCACGTGCGACCGGAAGTCTCGAACAACTACGACTTCTCGTATGAGCACCAGTTCAAGGGCGATACCTCGATCAAGTTCACGCCGTTCCTGCGCAAGACGCAGGACCAGATCCAACAGTTCTTCCTCGACCAGAAGACCAACTTCGTCTCGGGGCTGAACGTCGGCAAGCAGACGTCGCAAGGCTTCGAGCTCGAGGTCGACAAGGGCGACTTCTCGCGCAACGGTCTCGCTGCGCGCTTCTCGTTCACGTACACGAACAGCTACATCAACTACACCAAGCTGGGTAACGGCAGTTCGATCATCGACGGATTCAACAACAACATCACCGCCTATAATGCTTTCACGCATGCGGGTGGTGGTGCGGCGTGCTACACGACGACGGGAACGCCCGATAATGCGTGCGGGGCGGGTTCGATCGCGAATCCGTACTACAACGCGCCGATCCAGCCGTTGATGGACATCAACGCGAACTACGCGACGTACGATACGTTCCCGGGCGGCGTCGGAGCCGGCGGGTACAGTTCGTTCGGCGCGCCGTACGTCGCGACGCTGATCACACAGTACAAGCACGGTCCGCTCGCGGTCACGCCGGCGCTCCAATTCACGGGCGGTAACCGCTACGGCGTGCCGCTCTCGACGCCGGGTATCGACCCGTCGGCGTGCACGGGCGGTCTGGGCGGTTCGCCGGCCGGCGACCCGCGGTACCCGTACGGTGCCCCGGGCGGCGCCCCGTACGATCAGACCACGTGCGGTAGCAGCTTCGCCATTCCGAACCCGTATACGGGACGCTTCGACAACGTCGGTGCGTTCGTATCACCCAACCAGCTGTTGCTGCACACGCAGATCTCGTACGACGTGAACAAACGCATCACGCTCGTCGGGAACTTCGCGAACATCGTCAACCGCTGCTGGGGCGGAACGAAAGTACCCTTCAGTGTGAACCACGCATGCAACTATACGGCGACGTATGGTGCCGGCTCGGGTCCGCAACCGATCGGTAACCAGTACAATCCGGGGAACGTCATCCAGCCGTTCCTCCGGTCACCCTACGACCCCACGTTCCCCGGGTATCCGTTCAGCATGTACTTCGAGGCACGGATCAAAATCTAGTCCCGGCTTCGGCTGAACACGAGACGGCCTCCGCTTTGCGGGGGCCGTCTTTCTTTGGCCCGCCGCTGCGGGATAAAGAAAAGCGCCTGTGGGGGAGACGGGCGCTTTCGGTGGTCTCTTTTTGTGTGGCGCTGGCCACGCCCGATTTTCTTAGCGGGGCACTTTGAGGCGCTGGCCTACGCTGAGGTTAGCCGAGGCCAGGCGGTTCGCGCCGATGATCTGGTCCACCGTCGCTTGGACGTCGCCGTTTGCCGGCGTCGTGCGCTCCGCTAAGGTCCAGAGCGTCTGCCCCGGTTGTACCGTCACGGTTTGGTAGCCTACAGGGGGCGCGGCGTGCACCGTGCTGGAGAGTGCCGGGAGCGTCACGGCCAGGCAGAGGCCGCCTAGGGCGACCAGCGGCATCAGGGTTGGTTTTCGTTTCGGCGTGACGCGCATGTTCGTGTTCTTTCCCCTAGATGTTGTGCCAAACGCTTGTTCGTCCACCAGATGATACCAAGGTTGGCCGGTGCCAGTCAAGATGGGTTCGAACGTATGTTTGCTCTTGGTGAGGCATCTGTGATAGTATTGCCGCAATCAATGCGGCATCCACGCGGTGCCGTCGGCGAGCGTCTCACGGCGCGATGCCTACTGGGTGGCATTCTCAAGGAGGGTCTCGATGGCCGAGCGGGCCACGACCGACAAGCAGCAGCGGATCCTCGACGTGATCCGCCAGTTTACGTCCGACCGCGGGTTCCCGCCGTCGGTGCGGGAGATCGGCGAACGCGTCGGGCTCTCGTCATCGTCCACGGTGCAGTCGCACCTCAAGACGCTCGAGCGGCGCGGGCTGCTCAAGCGCGATCCCACGAAGCCCCGCGCGCTCGTCGCCACGCGCGGCGACGACGAGCCGCAGACGATCCCCTCGATCACGCTCCCGGTCGTCGGGCGCGTGGCCGCGGGCGTGCCGATCACCGCGAGCGAGAACCTGGAGGACCAGTTCGTTCTGCCGGCGTCCTGGGCGCCGCGGAGCGGCGGCTTCGTGCTGCGCGTCAAGGGCGACTCGATGATCGACGCGGCGATCCTCGACGGCGACCTGATCGTCGTGGAGCAGCGCCCCACGGCGAACAACGGTGAGATCGTCGTCGCGATGATCGACGGAGAGGCGACCGTCAAACGGTTCTATCGCGAGCACGGCCGCGTGCGGCTCCAGCCGGAGAACGCGAGCATGGCGCCAATTTACGCCGACGATGTCACGATCGTCGGCCGAGTCGAGGCGGTTATCCGGAAGCTCTAGCTCCGGGATCGAGCCGCCGGCCGGCGACGGGTTGATCGCGCGCTTCGAGCGCGCGATCGCACCCTACGCGCACCGGTTCGCTGAGGCGCCCCCCACGCAAGCGCTGCGGGTCACGCTGCCGCTCGCCTTCAGCGTCGTGGTGGTGTACCTCGTCGCGCTGCTGGTTCGCCAGCCGTTTCGCGGGTGGGCGCACGTCGCGGAACTGATCCGGCAGTTCATGCCGGACGCGTTCGCGTGGGCGTCCGTCGTCATGGTGATCGCGCTCTCGTACACCCTCGCGAAACGCTTGCGGTATCCGGCCGCGGTGCTGATGGCAACGGCGTTGGTGGCATTCGTGCTGGCGCTGCCGCAGGCTGCGGTGCAAGCCTTCGACGCGTTCGCGCAGACGCGCGGCGCGAGCGGGCTCGGTGCGTTCGCCGTGACGCTCGGCGCCAGCGGCCTGTTCACCGCCATCGTCGTGTGCCTCGCGACGGCAGGCGCCATCGCGCTGGGGCGGCGGAACTACGGCGCGGCGACGGGTACCGCCGCCGGCGCGCTCGGGGTGGTGCTCGTGTCGGGCGGGTTGTTCTCGCTCGGGCTCTCGCTGGCGGGAGCGCTCTCGGCGGCGCTCGCGCCGCTGGGAACGCTGGGCGACAGCTTCGTCGCGCTCGCGCTGATCACGGCGATCGAAGCGGCGCTGTGGGTGGTCGGCATCCACGGCCCTGCGCTGCTGGCGGCCATCGTGCTGCCGGTCTACTACCAGCTCCAGTTTCAGAATACCGACGCGCACCTGCACCATGCGCCGATTCCGCACATCGTCGTCGTATCGACGTTCATGTTCGTGTTTCCGGGCGGCTCCGGTGCGACGCTGCCGCTGGTGGTGCTGATGCTGCGCAGCCCGCTGTCGCGGCTGCGCAAGCTCGCGTACGCATCCATCGTCCCGGCGATCTTCAGCATCAACGAGCCGGTGATCTTCGGGCTGCCGATCGCGTACAACCCCGTGCTGGCCGTGCCGTTCGTCGCCGCACCCGTCGCGCTCGCGTGCACGACGTACGCCGCGATGGCGCTCGGCCTCGTCGGGCGGCCCGCGTTCTTCGTGCCCGCCACGCTGCCCGCGTTCATGAACGCGTTTCTGACGACGCTCGATTGGCGCGCGTGCGTGCTCGTGGCGGTGAACCTCGTCGTGGCGGGCGCGATCTGGCTGCCGTTCCTGCGCGTCTACGAGCGCGCGGAGCTCGCGCGGATCGCGCGCGCCGCGCGGCCGGCATGATCGCGGCGCTGCTGGGCGGCCTCGACGTCGGCGCGCGCGTGCGCGCCGCGGCCGAGCGTGCCGCGCCGTGGCTCGAACGGCGCGATCCGCGCGCCGTCGCCGTGCGAGCGCGCGTGCTGCACGCGTTCCTGGCCGAAGGCGTCGCCGAGAGCGACCTGGCGGGGACGACGGGCTACGGCTACGACGATCCCGCGCGCGGGCGCTACGAGTCGCTGCTTGCGCGCGTCTTTCGCGCGGAGCGCGTGCTCGCGCGCCTGTCGATCGTCAGCGGGACGCACGCGATCGTCGCCGGCTTGGACGCGCTGCTCGCACCCGGCGCGACGCTGCTCGCCGCCAACGGCGCGCCCTACGACACGCTCCGCCACGCGATCACGACCGCGCCGTACTCGCTCACCTCGCGCGGCGTGAATTACGCCGAGGTGCCGCGCACGGCGGTCGGCGATACGGATCTGGACGCGCTGCGCGCCGCCGTGCGCGAGGAGCGCCCGGCGGTGGTCTTCGTGCAGCGCTCGCGCGGCTACGCCGTGCGGCGCTCCGCATCCATCGACGCCATCGCTGCGATCGTTGCGACGGTGCGCGGCGCGGGGTCGGACGCGGTCGTGTTCGTCGACAACTGCTACGGCGAGCTCGTCGAGGAGCGCGAACCGCTCGAGGTGGGCGCCGACGTCATCGCGGGCTCGCTGATCAAGAACGTCGGCGGCGGGCTCGCGCCGGCGGGCGGCTACGTCGCGGGCCGCGCGGAGCTGATCGAGCGGATCGCGGCGCGCGTGTTCGCACCCGGGATCGGTGCCGGGCTGGGGCCGACGCTGGGCTTCGGGCGCACGCTGGTGCAGGGCCTGTTCTACGCGCCGCTGGTCGTCGCGGAGACGCTGCGCGGGCTCGACTTTGCGGCCGCACTGTTCGCGGAACTCGGCTTCGCCGTCGACCCCGCGCCGGGCGACGTGCGCACCGACATCGTGCAGGCTATCCGGCTGGGCTCGCGCGAGGGTTTGATCGCGTTCGCGCGCGGGCTGCAGCGCGCGCTGCCGGTCAACGCGCGTTTCGCGCCCGAGCCGGGGCCTGTCCCGGGCTACGTCGATCCGGTGATCATGTCGAGCGGCTCCTTCGTGAGCGGCGCGACCATCGAGCTGTCGTGCGACGCGCCGCTGCGCGAACCGTACGAGGTGTATTTGCAGGGCGGCGTCGTCGCCGAGCACGCCGCGCTGGGCGCTATGCTGGCGGCGAACGCCGTCCTGCAGCGCCTAGCCGCGAACGGCTAGGCGTTTGAGTTCCCCTAAGCGGTGGTGGTGGGTCCTTGCGGCGGCGTGCAGCACAGGTGCGTGCACTGCTTACTCGTCGTACACTCCCACGTGTACGTCGTCGGGTACATCGCGGCGTGCGTGCTCATCCCGGCGCGGGCGGGTTCCTCGCGCAGGTCGAGCTCGTCGAAGCGAAATTCGGTCGGCATCATTTTCTTTTCATGAAGCGTGGCGTTCTATGCGAACGGCGGTGGACACGTACAGCACGGCCGCGAGCAACGCACCGTGCCGGTGCAGAGGTCGGTGAAGCCGCTGCTGCCGAACTGCGGTGTGCGGTCGGAATCGCGAGCGGGTTCTTCGCGCAGGTCGAGGTCGTCGAATCGGGATTCGGTGGGCATCGGTGTCTACTCCAGTCCAGGGTTGCAGGTGCAACAGATCTTCGTGCAGCGCGCGGTCGCGGTGCACGTCTCGGTGTAGCCGCTGCTGCCGAACAGCGGCGTGCGGCCCGCATCGCGGGCGGGTTCCTCGCGCAGGTCGAGATCGTCGAAACGGGATTCTGATGGCATGGATGCTCCTTTCACGAGCGACGGAATTCAGTCGGGCAAGAGCCCGAACAGTGGCAGCCAGCGCCGCTCTTGCGCGGTCGCGGCGTCGATGAGAAACTGCGCGATGCCGAGCGCGGCGTCGAGGAAGCTTTGCCGATCTTCCTCGCGCCCCGCCGGCAGGTTGTAGCTGCGATAGCCCAGCGGCGCGCGCTCGTCGAAGTCGTCCAGCACGGTGCGCGCGAGCTGCTCCGCGTGTCGCGCGAACCGATCGTCCGCGGCCGCGAAGCGCCACGCGATCGACGCGACGCCCGCGCGCCCGTGGCACAGCGCGTCGTCCCAGCGGCCAAGCTCCGGTTCGGAATCGTCGAGCACGCCGGCGAGCGCGCTCGCTGCGACCGCGCGCAGCGCGACATCGCCGTCGAGCCGCGCGCGGTCGTCGAGCACCGCCGCCACGCCGACGGTCTGATAGCACCACGCGCGCCGCGCGGACGGACGTTCCGCCGCGCGCCAAACCGCGCCCCAGCGGTGCGCGCCGTCCACGACGTGCGAGCGCGCCAGCAGCAGGTCGACGTAACGCCGTGCGCGTGCATCGTCGTCCGGCAGCGCGAAGTTGAGCGCGGCGAGGATGCCCGGAACGCCGTGCGCGAGGCCGAGGTTCACGGCCGCGACGTTCTCGTTGTCCGACGCGAGGCGCGACTCGACGACGTCCGCGAACGCGTCTGCGAACGCGCCGAGCGCCGCGCGCGCGTGCGGCGATGCGTCTCCGGCGAGCGCGGCGGCGCGGCCCGCGACGCCGCTGACGAGGTCGAACGACAGCATGTCGCCGGGATCGCCGGGCGGCGCGCCGATCACCGACGCGTCGATCGCCGCGCGCAACCGGGCGCGCACACCGGCCAGCGACGCGCGCTGCGGATCGAGCGCGTCGAGCACCACCAGCAGCCCGGCGGCGCCGTCGTAGAGGCCGAGCCGGTCCGGCGCGAACACGAGCGCGTCGCGCAGCAGCGCGCGCACCACTGCGTCGTCGCCGCGCCCGGCGCGCGCCAGCGACTCGGCGACGAGCGCCGCGCCGCCGTAGCGGCCGATCGACTCCGGCGCGGAGCGGTCCGCCGCCAGCACCGGCAGGCTCGCGGTGAGGATGCGCTGCGCGACGTCGAGCGCGTGCGCCGCGGCGGCGTCGTTGAGCAGCGGGCGCCGCGCGCCGGCCACGCCTACCGCGCGCGCCGGCTGCGGCGCGCGAACAGCGCTTTCCATAGGAGCCTCCGGAGGGCGAGCTCTTCGTCGCGCGGGACGCCACGGCGGTTGAGGTGCATGTGCAGGATGCTGTCGATCACGTCGAGGTACCGCGCGTCGTCGCCGCAGCACGCGGCAAGCGCGCGAGCCAGCGCGACGCGATCGTCATCGCCGGGATCGCCCGCTGCCGCGGTCGCGAGCAGCCGCAGCACGACGGACTCGTCCTGCGACGCCGCATGCGCGTCGGGCCGGCGCGTGTCGATCCAGCGCTCGCGCTCGGCCGGCGTCGTGAGCGTGTCGAACGCACGCACCAATGGAAGCGCGAGCGCCTCGAGCCGTTCGCGTCCCGCGAGCACGTCCACCGCGGGAGCCCGCAGCGCGTCGGCGCTGTCGCGGTGGAACAGCTGCTCGCACAGCGCGATCCCCTCCGCGCCGCCGTAGCGTTCCAGCTCGCGTTCGTACGTGTCTAGACCGTAGCGCGCGACGACGCCGGCGCGCACGAGATCTTCCGCGAACGCGATCGCGCGCTCGCGCAGCGCGGCGTCGTCGCCGCCGGAGCGCAACCGGAAGCGCACGTGCTGATCCGGGTCGGCGTACAGCACGTAGAACCAGCATGTCGCGATCCCCTCGCACGTCGCCTGCTCGCCGAACTGCAGCAGCTTCGGCGCGATCTCGGAGCGGAATTCGCGGTCGTTCGCATAGAGCGTCAGGTAGCACCACTCGGAGCCCGGCGTGCGCGTGCGAGCGCCTTCGTCGACGAAGACGGGCTCGCGCGCAGTCGCGTTCGTCTGCGCGGTGCTGCGCAGCGACGCGATGAACTCGGCGGCGTAGCGGGCGCCGTGCGCGTCGCGTAGCCACAGGTCGTCGTCATCGACGAACGCCTCGGTCAGAGTCACGACATCCTCCGGTTTGCGCGTGCGCGTCTGATCGCGCACCAGCGCGGCGCCGGCGTCGCCGTACGTGTCGATCGCGATCACGTTGTCGCCGTCGCCGAACAGCGCTTGACGCGGGATGCCGCGTTCCAGCGCGAGCGGCGCCAAGCCGCGCTCGCGCAGCTCCGCGACGGAGAACGTCCACGCCGCGCGGCGCAGCACGATGCGGCCGAGCCGGATGCGCGGCACGAACGGCAGCACGGCGAGCGCGCCGACGTCGAACGGCACGGGCACGCGCCCGCCGTCGCGCGCGACAAAGGCGAAGAAGCGCGCGAGCGGCGGCGCCAGCAGCGCGTTGAACGCGTGCGGCCAGACCACGTGGACGCGGCGGCCGCGCGAGCGCGACCACAGCATCACGCGGTCGTCGGAGATGCCGACAAGCAGATCGTCCAGCGCGAGCGCATCCGCTTCGCCGCCGTGCGTGTTGATCGGGATCACCGCCTCGGCGACGACCGGGTGCGCGATGACGTTGCCGCTGCGCGCGCGCTCGGGCACGAACACCGGCTCCGCCGTGAGCGCGCCGGGCGGCGCTTCGGCGGCGACGACGTCGCGCAGCTTCTGCACGAATGCGTCCGGCTGGTACTTCGCGAAGCGCCCCGTGGTCTTGCCCGCGCCGTACGACGCGGTCATCGGCGACGACACGATGCGGTACTCGCCCGCAGCGACCGCATCGAACGACGGCGCGAGCACGCAGAACCCGACCTCGAGCGACGGCGGCAGCACCTCGGGCCGATCGGGACGGATCGCGGCCCAGTCCGCATCGGAGAGCGTGATCTCGCGCGCGCCGCCTGCGAGCGCGCTACCGACGAGCGCGGCGAGCCGGAACGCGCGCGCCTGGGCAGGCCCGTCAACCGGCGCCGCGCGGTCGAACTCCGTTTTCAGCGGGATGCCGATGCCGTGCGGCCCGACCAGCTCCAGCATCGGCACGAGCCGTTCGCCCGACTCGTAGCGCTCGTAGAACCGTTTGCGGAACGCGTCGAGGTGCTCGCGCGTGCCGCAGCGCACCAGCACGTCGGCGAGCCGCACGACGTCCGCGCGCACGTTCTCCGGGAGCGCGAGCGGCGCATGCGTGAAATCGAAGAACACGGGCTGCACCACGTCGGCGGGCCCTAGCGGCTTGAGCCCTTCCACCGTCGCATCGAGTGCGTCGAGCGCCGGGATCCCCGGCATGGGGCCGGTCGCGGCGCGCAGCGCTTCGGAGAGCGGCCCCAGCGACGGCTGCGCGCGCGCGAACGATGCAAGCCGGTCGCCCGCGTCGTCGAGCGGCGCGGGGCGTATTGCGGGAATCAAAAAGCGTGCGTCGACGAGCTTGCGCACCAGCCCGCGCGCGCGCTCGGCGTCGACCGCGAACGTCTCCGCGAGCGCGCGCGCGAGCGCGACGGCCGAGCATCCGCCGCGCGCGAGATCCAGCGCCTGCGACACGGGTGGCGTCGCGGCGATCGTCACGCTGCGGTATTGCGTCCCCTCGCCGGACACGAAGACTTTGCGCTCGTCGAGCAGCGCGAAGCGCGGGCCTTCGCGCCGCAGTGCGGTCGCGGTCGTCACGACGAGATCCTCGCCGTCGCCGAGCGCGCGTTCCGCGAGCGTGTCGACCGCCCCGACGAGCCATTCGTGGTCCACGTTCGCGCGGGCCACGCGCGCGTGCACGGCGTCGATGCAAGCCTCGCGTTTGCCGAACGCGACCGCGCCGACCGACGCAAAAATCCCGAACGGCGTCGTGCGCGTCGCCATGCGCACCGCGTACGCGAGCAGCTTCGCCGCGGCGCGCTCGTCGAGCGGCGCACCGCGCATCGTGCGCTCGACGACGGGGCGCAGGCCGGCGCTCGCGATGAGCACGGCGGTGCGAAAGACGTCGTCCTCGCGCAGCATCGCGGCGATTCGCTCGCGCCAGTCCGGCGCCGCGAGCAGGTCGTGCGCGCGCCGCGCCGGCCACGCCGTGACGCGCGCCAGCGTCAGGTCGTCGACGACGGCGAGCGGGATGCTCTCGGGCGGCGCGCCGGAACGCGCGCGGTGCTTCTCGGGCGCGATCATGCAGCGAAAGACTACGGGCTCTGCCGCGCGTGCGCGATTGAGCCCGTCCCGTTACACGATCAGCGTGCGATTACAGCGAGCAGGCGCCGCTGCGCGGCGGCCGGGTTCATCGAAACGGTGATCGATCGGCATTGAGATCCGTACACCCCCGCAGGATCGCGGCGAGACCGCCGTGAGAGGAAATCGCTTCGGGTCGGCGGGCCGCTTCCCTACCGCGTCGCGCCGCGCGGCCGAAGTGTGATCCGAAAGAAAAAGAACGGTCTAGGCGGTTGATTCCTCGGGCGAGTCCTCGCCCATGAAACCATAGAAGTAGTAGATCGCGCCGTCGTCGGTCTCGATCGCGATGCGGGTCTCTTCGAGCTGCGCGGAGACGATGCGCCGCCCGACCATGCCGCCCAGGAGCTCCTGCGCCTGCATGAACTCGGCCGCGCGGAGCGCCTCGGGTTCGATCTCTAGGAGGCTCGGGTCGTCTCGATTCACCAGTGCGCGCTTCCTTGGGAGAGGACCGGCCGTCCGGGCCGCGCGAAGGCGGTCCGGCAATGTACGTCCTCGAGGTGATGAGCGGTCCGCTCGACGGCAAGACGTGGAACTTCGAGCGGGAGATCACCATCGGCCGTGACGATGCGGTTGCGACCGCTTGCATCACGATAGACCGGTATATTTCTCGAAAACACGCACGACTCTTCGAAGAAGTGGACGGCCAGTTGCGGTTGGCCGACCTGGCGAGCCGCAACGGCACCCGGGTCGGAGGTCGGGCTCTTGGCGAACCGGAGCCGATCGACCTAGGAGAGCCCTTCGTCATCGGCCGCACCACCCTTCGCGTCGTGCGCGAATAGCATGCAGGTCACACGCGACCCGGCGGAGGTTCGTACCGTGGTCCGGAGCGCCGGACGCCCGCTCGGCCTGGTTCCGACCATGGGTGCCCTGCACGCCGGCCACCTCGAGCTCGTGGCCCGCGCGCGCGCCGCGTGCCGCACGGTTGCGGTGTCGATCTTCGTGAACCCGCTGCAATTCGGGCCGAACGAAGACTTCGAGCGCTACCCGCGCGCTTTCGACGGCGACGTGGCGGCGCTGCGCGCGGCCGGCGCCGACGTGGTGTACGCCCCCGGCGTCGCGACGATGTACCCGCCGGGATTCGCTACCAGCGTCGATCCAGGTCCGCTGGGGGAGCGCTACGAGGGCGCGCTGCGGCCGGGGCACTTCCGCGGCGTGGCGACGGTCTGCGTCAAGCTGTTCGCGACGATCTGCCCCGACCGCGCCTACTTCGGCGCCAAGGACGCGCAGCAAGTGGCGGTGCTGCGGCGCGTCGTTGCCGATCTGAACCTGCCGCTCGAGCTCGTCGTCATCCCGACGGTGCGCGAGCCGGACGGCCTGGCGCTCTCGAGCCGCAACGTATACCTGGACGCCGAGCAGCGCGCGGCGGCGCCTTCGATCTATCGCGCGCTCGACGCGGTCGTGCGCGCGGTGCGCGCGGGCGAGACCGATCGCGAGCGCGCCGTCGCGCGCGGCCGCGCGGAGTTGTCCGCCCCGCTGCGCGAGGCATACCTCGACGTCGTCGATCCCTTGACGTTCGACGCGAGCGGCGAGATCCGGTCGCCGGCGCTGGCGATCGCGAGCGCATGGCTCGGCACGACCCGGCTGATCGACAACGAGCCGATCGACGCTGCGAGCGCCGGATGACGGAGTCTTTGAACGGGCGGCGCGTGCTGCTGGGCGTGACGGGCGGGATCGCGGCCTACAAGGCCGCGTCGCTGGCGAGCCGGCTCGTCCAGGCGGGCGCGGTGCTCGACGTGGTGATGACCGCGGACGCGCAGCATTTCGTCGGCGCGGCCACGTTCGCGGCGCTCGCGCGACGGCCGGTGCACACGTCGCTGTGGGAGCGCGCGCACGAGATCCCGCACATCGCGCTCGCGCGCGACAACGACGTCGTCGCGATCGTACCGGCGACGGCGAACACGATCGCGAAGCTTGCGCTCGGCATCGCGGACGACTTGCTCACCAACGTCGCGCTCGCGACACGCGCGCCGCTGGTGATCGCTCCCGCGATGAACACGGCGATGCTCGAGCACGAGGCGACGCGCGCGCACATCGCGACGCTGCGCGCGCGCGGCGCGACGATCGTCGAGCCGGAGGTCGGCTTCCTCGCCGAGCGCGAGCACGGCGCGGGCCGGCTCGCCGGCGAGGACGCGCTCGTCGCGGCGATCGAAGGCGTGCTGCGCCGCACGAACGAGCTCGCCGGCGAACGCCTGCTGATCACCGCGGGGCCGACGCGCGAGGCGATCGATCCCGTGCGCTTCATCTCCAACGCGGCGAGCGGCACGCAGGGCATCGAGCTCGCGCGCGAAGCGCTCGCGCGCGGCGCGCACGTCGACCTCGTGCTCGGTCCGACGCCGCTCGCCGCGCCCGCGGGCGCGCGCACGACGCGCGTCACGACGGCGAGCGAGATGGACGCCGCGGTGCGCGAGCACGAGCGCGATGCGACCATCGCCATCGCGACCGCCGCGGTCGCCGACTGGCGCCCGGTGACGGCGCACGAGCACAAGGTGAAGAAGACGGACGCGCCGCACCCGCTGGAACTCGAGCGCACGCCCGACGTGCTCGCCGGCATGGGCGCGCGCAAGGCCGGGCTCTTCCTGGTCGGCTTCGCCGCCGAGACGCAGGCGTTCGAAGCCAACGCGCGCGAGAAGCTCGTGCGCAAGCACCTCGACGCGATCGCGGTGAACGACGTCCGCGGCGAGCGCGGCTTCGGCCCCGTCGAGAACGCGCTCGTGCTCCTGTGGGGCACCGACGGCCGCAACGATCTCGGGAGCGGCTCGAAGCGCGAGCTCGCGGCGCGCCTGTTGGACGCAATCGTCGAACTGAAGAGCGCGCGCTAACCCATGCTGCTGTGCATCGACGTCGGCAACACCGAGACCAAGCTCGGCGCGTTCGACGCGGGCGGTGCGATCGTGGGCACGTGGCGCGTCACGACCGCGCGTCGGCGTACCGCCGACGAGTACGGCGTGCTGTTCGCGGCGTTCTTCACCGCGGCGAAGTTCGCGCTCGACGACGTCGAAGCGATCGTCGTCTCGTCGGTCGTGCCGGTCGTCGACCGGCCGCTGGGCGAAGGCTGCGAGAAATATTTCGGCGTGCGGCCGGCGTTCTTCACCGCGGCGAACCAGCGCTCGATCGCGGTGCGCACCGACCGGCCGACCGAGGTCGGCAGCGATCTCGTCGCCGGCGCGATCGGGGCAGTGGAGTTCATGGGCGCGCCGGCGATCGTGATCAACTTCGGCACGGCGACGACGTTCGGCGCGGTGGACGCGGACGGCGCCTATATCGGCGTCGCGATCGCGCCGGGCTTGCAGGTCGGGCTCGACGCGCTGGTCGGACGTACCGCCAAGCTGCCGCAGGTCGCGCTCGTCGCGCCGGGGACGCCGGTCGGCCGCGACACCGTCAGCGCGATCCAAGCCGGCATCGTGTACGGCGCGGTCGGGCAGACCGAAGAGCTGGTGCGCCGCATCCGCGCCGTGCTGGGCGCGCAGGCGCGCGTGGTCGCGGCGGGCGGCCTCGCGCCCGTCGTCGCCGCGGAGACCACGGTAATCGAGCGCGTCGAGCCGCACCTCGTGCTGCACGGGCTGCGCGCAGATTATCTACGTAGGAAATAGGAGGAGCGGTCCTGACGCCCTCCGAAGCTTCGCCACAGCTCATCGTCGAGAGGCGGTTTTTCATGCCCTTTGCTCGTTGGTTCGTTCGCGTCTGTGCGCTCGTGGCGGCCGTCGCCCTCGTCGCCGGCGGCCACCTGCCGCTGTCGGCGGCGCAAGGACCCGTTGCGGCGGCGATCGACCCCGCCAACCGCGACGCGACCTGCCCGGCGTGCCGCGACTTCTACCAGTTTGCCAACGGCGGCTGGCTCAAGAAGAACCCGATCCCCGGCGACCACGTGACGTGGAGCCACTGGGACCAGCTCGACGAGGACAACCTGCAGGCGCTGCGCCGCGGCCTCGAGACGGCGGCTGCTTCGCACGCAGCCGCCGGCTCGCGCGACCAAAAGCTGGGCGACCTCTACGCAGCATGCACCGACGAAGCCGCCATCGAGGCGAAGGGCGCTGCCCCGCTGCAGCCCGAGCTCGCGGCGGTCGACGCAGCGCAAGACCTGCCGGGGCTGCTGGCCGTCGTGGCGCGGCAGCACCGCACCGGCGCGGCCGGGCCGTTCTTCGGCTACGGCTCGGAGCCGGATCCGAGAACGTCCGCGCGCACGATCGGTGAGCTTGGCCAGGGCGGCCTGTCGCTCCCCGAGCGTGACTACTACACGCGCAGCGACGCAAAATCCAAGCAGCTTCGCGACGACTTCAGCGCGCACGCCGCCCGCGAGCTGCAGCTCATCGGCGAGGACGCCACGACGGCGACCGCCGATGCGGCGACCGTGATGCGCATCGAAACCGCGCTCGCCAACGCATCGCTGCCCAAGGCGCAACTGCGCGATCCGAAGATCACGACCAACCCCTACACGATCGCGAAGCTCGCGACGCTCGGCTCGGCGATCTCGTGGCCGGCATACCTCACCGCGGTGGGGTCGTCGCAGGCCACGCTCAACGTCGACGAGCCGGCGTTCTTCCGCAAGCTCGACGGCATCCTCACCTCGACGCCGCTTCCGGACCTGAAGACGTACGTGAAGTGGCAGTACGTCGCTTCGAACGCGGGCGCGCTGTCGAAGCCGTTCGTCGACGAGAACTTCGCTTGGCGCAAGAAGCTGTTCGGCCTCAAGACGCTGGAGCCGCGCTGGAAGCGCTGCATCCGCACCGTCGACAACAACATGGACGAGCTGCTGGGCCAGATGTTCGTCGCGATGCGCTTCCCCGCATCGTCCAAGGCGCACGCGGAGTCCATGGTGCTCAACCTGCGCTCGGCGTACCGCACCGACATCGCCGGCCTCGACTGGATGACGCCCGCCACGAAGGCGCGCGCGGAAGCGAAGCTGACCGCGATCGTGCAAAAGATCGGCTATCCCGACACGTGGCGCAACTACGCCAAGCTGACGATCGCGCGCGACGACTACTTCGGCGACCTGCAGCGGGCGAGCGCGTTCGCGGTCGCGCGTGACATCGCGAAGATCGGCAAGCCGACGGTCCGCACGGAGTGGGGCATGCCGCCGCAGCTGATCAACGCGCAGTACAACCCCACCAACAACGACATCACGTTCCCGGCCGCGATCCTGCTGCCGCCGTTCTTCGCTGCGACCAACGACGACGCGCTCAACTACGGTGCGATCGGCGCGGTGATCGGCCACGAGATGACGCACGGCTTCGACGACCAAGGCCGCCTGTACGACCAGGTCGGCAACCTGCGCGAGTGGTGGACGCCCGCCGACGCGAAGCAGTTCACCACGCGCGCGGCGTGCGTCACCAAGCAGTACGGCAACATGGAAGCGGCACCGGGCGTGAAGCAGAACGGCCCGCTCGTCACGGGCGAGTCGATCGCCGATCTCGGCGGCCTGCGCATCGCCTACAACGCGTACGAGCAGTCGTTGATCGGCAAGCCGCGGACGGTCATCAACGGCTACACGCCCGAGCAGCGCTTCTTCCTGGCGTTCGCGACGGTGTGGGCGGAAAACCAGACGCCGGAGTTCGCGCGCTTCATGGGCCAGAGCAACGAGCACCCCATCGCGCGCAACCGCGTGGTCGGCACGCTCGTCAACATGCCGGAGTTCGCCAAGGCGTTCCACTGCACGGCCGGCGACAAGATGGTCAAGCCGGTCGGGGCCGTCTGCCGGATCTGGTAAGGGGCTAAGCGACCGAACGCGCCGGGTCCGGGCGGGCCCGGCGTGGTACACTGGGTGGTCGTGACCCCGCTTCGGATCGGCCCCATCGAGGTTTGGCCCCCCATCGTGCTCGCGCCGATGTCGGGGGTGACGAACCGTACCCTGCGGGCGCTCTACAAGCCGTTCGGGTTCGGGCTGACCGTGACGGAGTTCGTGTCGTCCAACGCGCTGCAGTACGGCAACAAGCGCACGATGGAGATGATCGACCAGCACGGCGTGGAGAAGCCCGTCTCGACGCAGCTGTGGGGCAACGACCCCGCGCTGATGGCGCTGGCCGCCAAGGTGGTGCGCGAGTGCGGCGCCGACATCGTGGACATCAACTTCGGCTGCCCCGCGCCCAAGGTGACCAAGACGGAGGGCGGCAGCGCGTGCCTGCGCGACGTCGACCGCTGCGAAGCGATCATGCGCGCCGTGGTCGCCGCCGTCGACTGCCCGGTGACGATGAAGATGCGGCTGGGCTGGACCGAGAACGAGCTCGTGTTCGTCGAGGTCGCCAAGCGCGCGCAAGCCGCCGGCGTGCAAGCGCTGACGCTGCACGCGCGCACCGCGAAACAGTTCTACAAGGGCAGCGCCGACTGGTCGAAGATCGCGGAGCTCAAGCGCGCGGTGGACATCCCCGTCATCGGCAACGGCGATCTGGCGGATCCGTACGACGCGCTGCGGCGCATGCGCGAGAGCGGCGTCGACGCGGTGATGCTCGGTCGCGCGACGCTGGGCAACCCGTGGCTCGTGTCGCGGCTGCGTGCGCTCATGGAAGGCCGCGAGCCGCAGGCGGCGCCCGATGCGCCCGATCGCCTTCGCTTCGCCGTGCACCACTACCAGACGATGGTCGAGGAGTGGGGCGAGCCCCGCGCGGTGCCGCAGATGCGCAAGCATCTCGGCTACTATCTCAAAGGCTTCCCGGGCGCGAGCGCGCTGCGCGAGCGCCTGATGCGCACGGAGACCGCTGCCGAAACGCTGGCGGTGCTGCACGAAACGATCGCGCAGCTCGAGTCGCGCGAGCTCGCCGTCGCGTGATCCCCGCAACGGAGCGCGCAGCGGACGACCTGTACGGCGCCGCATCGCCCGCAGCGCTGTATGACGAGGTCTACGAGAACTACCGCGCGCACGTGAACCCGCCGCTCGCGCGGGTGATGAAATTGTCGGGCTCGCCGGTTGAGGTGCACGCGCACGGCTGCACCATCACCGACCACACGGGCAAGACGTATTTGGATTTTGCGGGCGGCTACGGCGTGTTCACGCTGGGCCACCGCCATCCGCGCGTCGTCGCGGCGGTGAAAGAGCAGCTCGACCGGATGGCGCTGTCGGGGCGCACGATGTTCAACCCGCTCATGGGCCGGCTCGCGAAGCGGCTCGCGGACATCGCGCCGGGCGATCTGTCCATCGCGTTCTTCGCCAACAGCGGCACCGAAGCGGTCGAAGGTGCGCTCAAGCTCGCGCGCGCCGCGACGAAGCGGCCGGCGATCGTCGCGACCGACGCGGCGTTTCACGGCAAGACGCTGGGTGCGCTGTCGGCGAGCGGGCGCGACGCGTTTCGCGATCCGTTCGTGCCGCTGCTCGCCGACGTGCGGCGCGTCCCCTTCGGCGACGCAAACGCGCTGCGCACCGCAGTCGACGAGACGGTTGCCGCGGTGATCGTGGAGCCGATCCAGGGCGAAGGCGGCGTGAACGTCCCGCCCAACGGCTACCTGCGTGACGTGCGCGCGATCTGCGACGAGCACGGCGCGGTGATGATCGCGGATGAAGTGCAGACGGGCCTCGGGCGCTGCGGCGCGCTCTTTGCGTGCGATCTCGAGCAGGTCGTGCCCGATGTCATGACGCTTGCGAAAGGTCTGTCGGGCGGCGTGGTCCCGATCGGCGCGTACGTCGCGCGACCGCCGGTGTGGAACGCCGCGTATGCAAAGCAGCCGCTGCTGCACACGTCGACGTTCGGCGGTAACGAGCTGGCGTGCGCGGCCGCGCTCGCGGCGCTCGACGTGCTGCGCGACGAGGACCTCGTCGCGAACGCGCGCGCGCGCGGCGCACAACTGCTGGCCGGCGCGCGCGCCACGATGGCGCGCCGCCCGGAGGTGATCGCGGACGTGCGCGGCGCGGGGCTCCTGGTGGGCGTCGAGCTGCGCAGCGAAGGTTACGGCGGCACGATCATCCCGGAGCTGCTCAAGCGCGGTGTCACCGCGGCGTGGACGCTCAACCAGCAGCGGGTCATCCGCCTGGAGCCGCCGCTGATCGTCACGGCCGCGGAAATCGATGCCGCGCTGGGGGCGTTCGACGCGGCGGTCGCGGTCGCGTTCGAAAAGCTGGGTACGCTCGCGTAAATGCCGTACGTCGAGTGCACGATCGACGTCGCCGCGCCTGCCGCGACGGTGTACGAGCTTGCAAAGGAGCAGGAGCGCTTTCCCGACTTCATGCCCGACGTCGAGACCGTCGTCGTGCTGGAGCGCCATCCCGATCACGTCGTGACGCGCTGGAAGACGCTGGTCGAGGACGCGCCGATCGAGTGGACCGAGAACGACCGCTTCGACGACGCGAACCTGCGGATCGACTACGCGCTGATCGAGGGCGACCTCGACACGTTCGAGGGCGCGTGGACGTTCGAGCAGCACGGCGACGTCACGCGCGTGGTGCTCAGCGTGGAGTACGACTTCGGCGTGCCGACGCTGGCCGAGCTGATCGGCCCCACGCTCGAGAAGAAAGTGCGCGAGAACTCCGACATGATGCTCGCCGCACTCAAAGCTGAGGCGGAGTCACGGCCGGTCCCGCAGTCGGCGCACGGTACGCGCTGAAGCGCGTCGCAGTCGACGCCGCGCGCGGCGGGATCGCTGCGTGCAGCAGTTCGATCGTGTGCAGCAGCTCTTCGGCGTAGGCGGCCTCTTCGAGGCGCGCCGGCTCGAACGACAGCCCGCGCACGGGGAACGCCGCGCGTTCGAGCGCGTCGAGCAGCGCGGGCGCGCGCACCGCGCGTTCGGTGAGCCCGCGGATGCGCGTCAACGCGTCCTCGAGCTTCACCACCTCGCTGCGGTAGGCTGAATACTTGTCGAATTCGGCCGCGGCGCGGTCGCGGATCGCCGGCCACTCTTCTTCGCGAAAGCGCGCGACCTCGGCGTTACCGCGCTCGGTGAACCGCCGTTTGCGCGCGACGACCAGGCGGTGCTCGGCTTCGTCGGCAAAGCGCGCCCCCTTCGCTTTGGCGCGCAGCAGTTCAGTGTGCTCTTGTGCGGTGTAATCCGTCTCCACCGCGACGCGGTCGCTGATTGCGGCAAGCTCTTCGCGCCAGACGTCTTCCACGGACGGCGGCTGGTTGAGCGCACCGAGCCGGCTGCGGCGTGCAGCGAGCTGATCGCGCCGTGCGTCGAGCAGCGCGCGCAGGCGCTGCACGCCGCCGCGCAGCGTCGCGATCCAGGCGCGGTCGGCCGGCGCGCCCGGGTCGTCGAACCGCACGGCGATCCCCAGCCCGAGCGGTTCGATCTCCGCGAAGCGCCACTGGCCCGGCTCCGCCCCGGGCAGCGCGCGCAGCCGGCAGCCGATCGGCGGCGGCACGCCCGCGCCGCGAAACACCACGATGGCGTCGGACACGTCGATCCCCAGCAGCGCGGTGTGTTCGTCGAACACACGCGCGAACGCGAGGATCCCGCCGTAGGTCGCTTCGCCCCACACGGGCTCGTCGACGTCGTCGTAGCGGCGGCTCCAGAGCACGGCCCACAGCGCGTCGTGCGCCTCCGCGGCGGCCGCGTGGTCGCGCGTCATCGACTCGAGGACCGCTCGGACGCTGGAGCGGCGATACCGCTTCGCCGTCACGCTCGCTTGGTTCGCGCCGGACGCAGGTGCTCCCCGTTCACCTGCGCTGCGGCTCTAGTCGGGTTTCGCGAACGCTACGATCGTGTTCTCGCCGCGGCAGTTCGTCCAGAACTTCGTGCCGTCGAACCCTAAGCTGCGCGCCGCGAACGGGATCGAGGCGAGCTCGTGGAACTCGGGCTGTTCCTTGCGCGCGTCCAGGCAGAGCAGCCGGTAGTCGTCGCTCTCGCGGCTCTCCGTGGTGACGAGATAGAAGCGCCCGGCGACGACGACCATCCCCGTGATCTGGCGCGGCACGGCGATGGTGCGCAACACCGTGCCCGTCTCGTCCAGCTCGAGGATGACCTGCGCGTCGCGCTGGCTGAGATAGAGCCGGTCGCCGTCGTAGGCCAGGAACGAGCCGGTCCCGCCCGGGCAGCGGATCGCGTCGGATTTGAAATCCTTGCCCATGATGTAGCGGCGTATGAAACGGTCGTCGGATCCGCCGTCCTCGCGGTCCCCGACGACAACCCGCAGCGCGTCGCCCGTGACGGTGAGCCCGAATGGCCTGCCGGGCGCGATCGCCTCTTCAAAAACGCGGCCTTGCATTGCGACAAGGCCGTAGATACGACAGGTTTCGTAGGAGCCGATCCACAGATCCGGCCCGTCACACGCGAGCCCCATGGGTGCGGGGCAGGGGGCGGGGATCCGGAGGAGCTCATCGATGGCCGAGAGCGTCTGATTCATGTGCCGCTCCCCTTCCCCCAACGGCCCGCGGGCTCCCGGCGGCGGAGGGGCGAAACGGGCTGCCGGGATGGCTAAGTTCTGCTTCGTGATCCACCCGCTCTCGTTCGAGGACGTCGTGCGCTACGAGCCCGGCGCCAAGGGCAAGGGCAAGCCGATCATCGCCAAGATCCTCGAGTGGATGCCGGCTTGGAACGCCGCGCACGTGACGGGCGTCCGCACGCCCGACGGGCGCGAGACCGAGGGCTGGTTCGTCGCCGCGGGGCTGCTGCCGCAGCAGATGCTCGAACTGCCGCGCGAGCAGGTGTACGAGCGAATCCTCAAAGCGATCCAACTCGGCGTCGATCTCGGCGCCGAAGTCGCGGGGCTCGGCGCGTTCACCGGCGTCGTCGGCGACGGCGGCGTGACGATCAACGATCGCTCGCCGATCCCGGTCACGACGGGCAACTCGCTGACGATCGCCGCCGGCGTGCGCAGTCTGTTTCGCGGCGCGGACGAGATGGGGATCGACGCGTCGCAAGCGACGGCGGTCGTCGTCGGCGCGACGGGCTCGATCGGCGGCGCGTGTGTGGAGCTGATCGCGCCGCACGTCGCGCACGTGATCCTCGTCGCGCGCAACGAGACTCGCTTGCGAAAGTTCCACGAGGGCATCCGCGAAAAGCTGCCCTGCACCTCGTCGTACGGCACCGACATCGCGTCTGCGGTTCAGCGCGCCGACCTGGTCCTCACCGCGACGTCGTCCACGCAGGACGTCATCGAGCCCGAAGACCTGCGCACGGGTGCGGTCGTGTGCGAGCTGTCGCTGCCGCACGACGTCAGCCGGCGCGTCGCGGTGGAGCGCCCCGACGTGCTGGTGGTGGAAGGCGGCAACATGCGCGTGCCCGGCGACATGCGCTGGTGGCGCATGCGCGAGCCCGGCGAGCCCTTCGACATGGGCCTGCCGCAGGGTACCGCGCTCGCGTGCATGTCCGAGACGATGGTGCTTGCGCTGGAGAACCGCTGCGAGCCCTACACGCTGGGTCGCGGGATCGACGTCGCGCGCGTGCGCGAGATCGACGAGCTCGCGGCGCGCGACGGCTTCCAGCTCGCCGACATGCGCGCGTTCGACCTGCCGATCTCGCGCGAGCAGATCGCGCGCATCCGGGCTGCGGCGGACGAGCGCCGCGCGGCGTCCGCATGAACGTCCGCCCGCACCGCTACGCGGCGCGCGTGCGCTGGACCGGCGCCGCGTCAGGCCCGGCCGCCGACTACCGGACGTACTCGCGAGAATACGTCGTCGAGGTGGACGGCAAACCGGATTTGCGCGGTTCCGCGGATGCGCATTTTCGCGGCGACCGCACGATGCACAACCCCGAAGACCTGCTGCTGGCGGCGCTTTCGGCGTGCCATCTGTTGTCGTACCTCGCCGAGTGCACGCGGCGCGGCATCGCGGTCGTCGCGTACGAGGACGACGCGCGTGGCGAGATGACGCTGATCGACGGCAAGATTCGCTTCCGCGAAGTGATGCTGCGCCCGCACGTGGCGATCGCGGACCCCGCACGCATCGACGAAGCGATCGCGCTGCACGAGCGCGCGCACGCGGAGTGCTTCATCGCGAACAGCGTGAACTTCCCGGTCCGCCACGAACCCGTGGTAACGGGCGCCCAGCGGGCGTGAGCTGCGAAAAAGCGACGGGCACCGCGTTCGGAGAACGTGGTGCCCTTAGCGGTGTGAAGGAAGACCTTGACGCGATTATCCTATCATACCGCGGCCGGCGTCGCAACGCCGCGCTGGAGCGAGCGGGAGTCGAACCCGCATGGAAGGAGTGTCAAGGTCCTCCAACGGCCCGCCGAATCGCCCCAGCGCTGATCGATCACGCGCTATCGGCAAACAGAAAGGCCCTGTCGTGAAGAAAGTCGTCTCCGTGTCGCTTGGGTCGTCGTCGCGCGATCATCGTGCCGACGTCGAATTGCTCGGCGAGCGCGTTCGATATCTCGCGCGTCGGGACGGACGGTTCCATCGACAAGGCCATCGCGAAGCTCAAGGAGCTCGACGGGACCGTGGACGCGATCGGGCTCGGCGGGATCGACGTGTACTTGTACGCCGGCAAGGACCGCTACGCGCTGCGCGACGGGCTGCGGCTGCTCGACGCGGTGAAGATCACGCCCGTGGTCGACGGCAGCGGGCTGAAGAACACGCTGGAGCGCAACGCGATCGATTTCATCCAGACGCAGCTCGGGATCGAGCTGCGCGGGAAGCGCGTGCTGATGGTCAGCGCGCTCGACCGGTTCGGCATGGCGCAGGCGCTCGTGCAGGCGGGCGCCGACGTCGTGTTCGGCGACTTCATCTTCGCGCTCGATCTCGACCGGCCGGTGCGCGGGCTCGACGAGTTCGAGGAGATGGCGAGAAAGTATCTGCCCGACGCGTGCAAGTTGCCGTTCCAGTTCTTCTACCCCACCGGAAAAAAACAAGACCGCGCGCCGCAGCCGAAGTATCCCGAATATTACGACGACGCGGAGATCGTCGCGGGCGACTACCACTTCATGCGCCAGTTCATGCCCGACCGGCTCGACGGCAAGACGATCCTCACCAACACCGTCACCGCGAACGACGTCGACTTTCTGCGCGCGCGCGGCATCGCGCGGCTCGTCACCACGACGCCGGATTTCGGCGGCCGGTCGTTCGGCACCAACGTCGTCGAAGCCGCGATGATCGCGCTGCTCGGCAAGAAGTGGGCCGACGTCACGGACGACGACTACGCGCGTCTGCTGCGCGAGCTCGACCTCAAGCCGCGCGTGATCGAGTTCCAGGCCGCATAAACCGCCTTGTCGCTGCTGCGCAACCTCTTCGCGCGCCAGGCGCACGACCGCGAGCGCCTGCCCTCGGACGGCGTCCCGCTGCGCCGCGTGCTCGGCGTGCGCGCGCTCATCGCGGTGGGGCTCGGCACGATGCTCGGCGGTATCTTCTCGACCGTCGGTTCCGGCGCGAACGCGGCCGGACCGGCGGTGATCGCCGCGTTCGGGCTGTCCGGTGTCACGTGCGTGTTCGTCGCGCTGTGCTACGCGGAGCTTGCGTCGATGGTGCCGGTCGCGGGCAGCGCGTACACGTACGCGTACGCGGCGCTCGGCGAGTTCGTAGCGTGGGTGATCGGCTGGGACCTCATCCTCGAGTACGGGTTCTCCGTGGCGCCGCTCGCGGCGACGCTGTCCGCTTCGCTGCAGCAGCTGCTCGCGAAGCTGGGGCTGCCGCTGCCGTTCTGGGCGCAGACGGCGCACGTCGCGTTCGCCCATCGCGGTATCGACTTCGCGCACACGCAGGTCGACGTGATCGCCGCGGTCGCGATCGTGCTGCTTGCGGTCCTGCTCGCGATCGGGATCCGCGAGTCCGCCGGCACCAATAGCGCGCTCGTCGTCATCCAGCTCGTCGCGCTCGTCGCGTTCGTGCTCGGGCTCGCCGGCGCGATCCGGCCCGGTGCGTACCATCCGTTCGCGCCGCTGGGCCTCGGCGGGATCGTCACCAGCGCCGCGCTCGTGTTCTTCGCGTACATCGGGTTCGACACGGTCACCGTCGCGAGCGAGGAAGCGAAAAACCCCGTGCGCGACGTGCCGCGCGCGATCATCGGCTCGCTCGTCGTCGGAGCCGTGCTGTTCACCGCGGTCACGGCGGTTGCGGTCGGCGTCGTCGCCTGGGACAAGATCGATCCCGACGCCGGCATGCTCGACGCGGTGAAGCACGCGGGGTCGAACCCGGTGCTGTTCGCGCTGGTGCTCGCGGGCACCGTGACGGGGACGTTCGCGTCGATGCTCACGTCGCTGCTCGGGCAGATCCGCATCTTCTACGTGATGTCGCGCGACCGGCTGCTGCCGCGCGCGTTCGGGTCGGTGAACGCGCGCACGCAGACGCCGGTCGTCACGACGATGATCACCGGCGTCATCGTCGCGGTCGTCGCCGCGCTCGTGCCGCTGACGCAACTGCTCAAGCTCGTGAACATCGGCACGTTCTCCGCGTTCGTCATCGTTTGCGCCGGCGTGATGGTGCTGCGCTTCACGCACCCGCGACGCCGCGCGCCCGTTCCGCGTGCCGTTCGGGCCGGTCGTCGTCCCCGCCATCGGCATCGCGCTGTGCGCGTGGCTCACGCTCGAAGGGCTCGACGCGCTTACCTGGCTGCGGTTCGTCATCTGGTTCGCGGTCGGTCTCATCGTGTACGCGCTGTACGGCTACCGCAACTCGCTGCTGCGCACGCCGCGTTGACGGGCGACACGCTCGCCGCAAGCCCGTCAGGCGCGGTGCCGCACTTGCGGCGCGTGCTGCGGCTGCGCGATCTCGTCGTCATCGCCGCGGCGTCGATGGGCCCGGCGTTCTCGCTCGCGACGACGCTGGCCGCGATGATCGCGGCCGCCGGGCGCTGGACCTGGCTCGCGCTCGTCATCGTCGCGGTGCTGATGGCGATGATCGCGGCAGGCTACAAACGCCTGGGCGAGCGCATGCGCGACGCGGGCTCGTCGTACGCCTGGATCCGCGCGGCGTTCGGGCCGGCCGGGGGCGCGTACGGCGCGTGGATCCTGCTGGTCGCGAACGTGTTCGCCATCCTCGCAACCGCGCTGCCGGCGGGGACGTACACACTGGACCTGCTGCGGCCGGGGCTCGCGACGAACGCCCTCGCCGTCGCGCTCGTGGCGTGCGGCTGGATCGTGGGCTCGGCGCTGCTGCTGTGGTACGGGCTGCGGCCGACCGCGATGCTGGCGCTGGTCCTGCTGATCGCCGAGGTCGTCGTACTCGCGGCGGCGGCGGTGGCGTCCGCGGGCCACGCGCGGCCCGACGCGGTGGCGTTCACGAACGCGCCGCTCGCGTGGGGCGGGATCGTATCGTCGATCGTGCTGGGCATCTGGCTGATCGACGGTTGGGAGTCCAGCGCGTCGACCGCCGAGGAGGCGCGTGGGGAACCCTCGGCGCCCGGGGCCGGGCGCGCTCCTTGCGCTCGGCCTGACGACCGCGCTGCTGCTGGGGGCGACGTGGGCGTTCACGCGCGTCGGCAGCGGCGACGGGTTCGCGGCGCACGAGGGCGACGCGCTGGCGTACGTCGGCGGGCTGCTAGGCGGCGGCTGGACGAAGCTGCTGAGCGTGACGGTGCTGGTATCGCTGGCGGCGTCGCTGCAAACGACGCTCGTCTACCTCTCGCGCAGCGTCTACGCGATGGGCCGCGACGGGCTGGTCCCCCGCGCCTTGGGCGAGCTGGACCACCGCGCCGAGCCTGCCGCCTCGATTGCGCTGATCACGGTCCTGTCGGTGGGCTTCACGCTGGCCGCCGGGGTGTCGCCGACCGCGAACATCGCGTTCCAGTTCGTCCTGAAAGGGACGTCGTGGTTCATCGGCCTTCTGTTCGTTCTGACCGCCGCAGCGGCGGTGCGCGTGTTTGCGCCGGAGCGAACCGCCCGCTGGTCGGGTGTCGTGCTGCCCGGCGTGGCAGGCGCGGCCTTGGGCGTGGTTCTCTTGCTGGCGCTCATTCGCGACGATCCTGCTACCAGGGGTTTCATCGCCGCCTCTGCAATCATCGGGCTTCCCCTGGCGCTCTGGCGCGGCCGCGCGGTCGGCCGGGCGTTCGTAGCAGGGGCAGGACCACGTACCGGGAGTCGCTTTTGAACGACAAAGAAATCGTTTTGACCCGCGATGGGCTCAAGAAGCTCGAGGACGAGCTCGACGAGCTCAAGAGCGTTCACCGCCGCGAGGTCAACGAACGCATCCGTCAGGCCAAAGAGTTCGGCGACATCTCCGAAAACGCCGAGTACGAGGACGCCAAGCAAGAGCAAGCGTTCGTCGAGGGCCGCGTGCTCAAGCTCGAGGCGATGATCCGCAACGCGCGCGTCATCGACGCGTCCGACTACGTCGCCGACGAAGTGCATCTCGGCGCGACGATCAAGGTCAAAGAGACCGCGTCGGGCACGTCGCACGAGTTCACCATCGTCGGGTCCGCTGAAGCCGATCCGAAGAACGCGCGCCTCTCCAACGAGTCGCCGGTCGGCCGCGCGCTGATGGGCCGCAAGAAAGGCGAGACGGTCGACGTCACCACGCCGCGCGGTCCGATGAAGTACAAGATCGAGTCGATCAACAAGGACCCGAAGAAAACGAAAAAGGCCTCCTAGGCGCGCGCCATGAGCGATCTCGTTGCAGCGCGCCGCGCTAGGCTGGCCGCGCTGCGCGAGCTCGGCGTCGACCCGTTCACCGCGACCCGGTACGACGTCACCGCGCACGCCGCGGAGCTCGCGACGAAGTATGCGGAGCTCGGCGCGCAGGGCCGCGCCGAGGGCGAGGCTTGGCAGATCGCGGGCCGCATCATGGCGGTGCGCGGCCAGGGCAAGGTGATCTTCTTCGACGTGCACGACCGCACGGGGCGCTTCCAGCTCTTCGTGCGCAAGGACGACGTCGGTGATGAAGCGTTGGCGGTCGCCAAAGAGGTGGAGCGCGGCGACATCGTGGGCGCAAGCGGCTACGTGTTCCGCACCAAGATGGGCGACCTGGCGCTCCACGTCCGCTCGCTCGAGGTGATCGGCAAAGCGCTGCAGCCGTTTCCCGACAAATGGCACGGGCTGCAGGATCCCGAGAAACGCTACCGCCGCCGCTACGTCGACCTCATCGTCAACCCGCACGTTCGCGACGTGATGATCGCGCGCTCGCGCATCGTCGCCGAGATGCGTCGCTTCATCGACGCGCGCGGTTTCCACGAAGTCGAGACGCCGGTGCTGCTCGCGATCGCGGGGGGCGCGTCGGCGCGGCCGTTCCTCACGCACTCCAACGCGCTCGACATCCCGCTTAAGCTGCGGATCGCGACAGAGCTCTATCTCAAGCGGTTGATCGTCGGCGGGATGGAGCGCGTGTACGAGATCGGGCGCACGTTCCGCAACGAAGGCATCGACGCCACGCACAACCCCGAGTTCACCATGCTCGAGCTGTACGCGGCATATTGGGACGTCGAAGACATGATGCGCTTCAACGAGGAGCTGCTGAACCACCTCGCCCGCACTGTCCACGGCAGCGAGACGCTGGTGCGCGGCGAGGACGCCATCTCGTTCGCCACGCCGTTCCGGCGGATCGGCTACCTCGAGGCGTTCGAGGAGTACGGCGGCATCGTGCGCGAGCAGCTGCTCGATCCCGTTGCGGCCGCGGCGCTGCTGCGCGAGTACGGCATCCCCGAGTCCCCGACGCACGCGCACGCGCTCGACAAGCTGTTCGAGCGCATCGTCGAGCCGCATCTGCTGCAGCCGACGTTCGTGTACGGCTATCCCGTCGTGCTCTCGCCGCTCGCCAAGCGGATGAAGGACGATCCGGAGCTCACCCAGCGCTACGAGCTGTTCGCCGGGCACATGGAGCTGTCCAACGCGTTCACCGAACTCAACGACCCGGACGACCAGCGCCGGCGGTTCGAGCTGCAGATGCTCGAGCGCGCCGCGGGCGACGACGAGATCCCGCCGCCCGACTGGGACTTCGTCACGGCGCTCGAGTACGGCATGCCGCCGACGGCGGGGATCGGGATCGGCGTCGACCGGCTCGTGATGATGCTGACGAACAACGCGTCCATCCGCGACGTCCTGCTCTTTCCGCTGCAGCGGCCGCTGCCGGCCGACGAGCGCGAGGACGACGACGAGGAGCCGGTTCCGACGGCGTGACGGGCCTGGGCATCGCGACCGACGCGCTGGTGAACGACGGCATCGTGCGCCGCACGCGCGAGGGCGAGCGCGTCGTGCTCGACACGCCGTCGCGGCGCGACTTTTGGTTTGGGCACGGCTTCGTGCTCGACGCGCCGCCGGACGCGGCGCAGCTCGCCGCGCTGATCCACGAAGGGCGCGCACGTTTCGGCGCGCTCGGCGCAACGCGCTTCGCGGTGCAGTGGGAACGTGCCCTGAGCGCCGCCGGCCCGGTGCGCGATGCGCTCGCGGGGACGCTGTTCGAGCGCACCGTGATGATGGCGTACGACGGCCCGGTGCCCGCTGCGGACCCGCGCGTCGCGGATCACGACGACGGGCGCTGGCGTGAAGCGGCCGCGCTCGCGGCCGAGGAGTATCCGGAGCAGGGCAGCTTCACCGCGTGGCGTTTCGATTGCGCGCGCGACGCCGTCGCGCGCGGTCGCGCGCGCGTCGTCGGCATTCGCGAGCACGGGCAGTTGCTCAACACCGTGGGTCTCTTTCGCGGCGGCGGGATCGCACGCTTCATGACGCCCGTGACGCGCCCGGGCGAGCGCGGGCGCGGATTGTTCGGTGCGTGCGCGCGCACGCTGATCGCGTGGGCGAACGCGGACGCGCCGCGCCGCGTCGTCATCGCAGCGGATCCCGACGGCCATCCGATCGCGCGGTACCGCCGGCTCGGTTTCGTCCCGGCTTCGTACGTCGACGCGGTGATCGTGCCGGTCTCCGAGGCAGCGCGCGCCGGTGGCTGACGACGTCTTTCTCGAGACGCCCCGGCTCGTGCTGCGCGACAAGCGCGCGGACGATTTGGACTTCGTCGCGTCGCTGTATGCGGACGAGAACGTCATGCGCTGGATCGGCGACGGCACCACGCTGCAGCGCGATGAGGTCGAGGCGCGCTTCGCGCGCGTCTTGGCGATCGAGAACGAACCGCGGCACGAGCGCTGGGACGCGTTCAAGGTCGTCGTGCGCAAAGCGGACGGCGTCGCGGTGGGCCAAGCCGGGATGCTGCGCTGCGCCATCGACGGTGCGCCCGAGATCGAGATCGGCTGGTGGCTCGCCCCGTTCGCCTGGGGCTACGGCTACGCGACCGAGGCGGCGTGCGCTTTGCGCGACTACGCCTTCAGCGAGCTTCGGCTGGACCACCTGAGCATCGTGCTGTGGGCCGAGAACGCGCGCTCGGTCGCCGTCGCGCGGCGGATCGGCGGCCTCCCTGCAGGTGCGGCGGTCTACCGTGACCGCTCGGTGACTCGCTACGTCGTGCGCAATCCGGCGGCGCAACCTGATCAACCGTGACGTAGTCCAACCGTTCATCATGCTGAAACGCGATTTGACCACAGGCTATCCGCGCTCGGTGCGCGACAAAGGGGTGCTCGGCGTCGTCCAACTCGCGCGCGCGATCGACAAGGGCATCGCCACCGCGAACGGGCTCAACGGCGAGTACAACTTCGACTGTCCGATGGACAAGGGCGTGTTCGATTTCTTCGGCGTCGACGGGAACGCGCTGATGGACGTCATCAAGCGCGCCCAGACCGAGTCGGAGATCGAAGCGTACCTGAAGCCGTACGCCGGCAAGAAGTCGCCGCAAGAGATCGACGGGTTCAACGCAGAGTTCTTGTCGCACGGCCCCGCGCCGGGTAGCGACGCCGAGAAATACTTCCTCGGCCTGCGCGGCGACGTGGCACCCGATCGCACGGACGTCACCACGTGGCCGGACCTGCTGGACCTCGACGAGAAGCGGGACGTCCCGCACCGCGTCCTTGCGTGATCCCACGCACATAACGACGCGAAAATCTGCGAAACATCGCAGCGGAGGCCGCCCACTGGGCGGCTTCCTTCGTTTCTTGGGCCAGGCTGAGAACGAGCGAGCGGATGGAACGAGACGCATCCCCGGACGCCCGCGTTGTCAACATCGCGACGAATAAACCGTGTGGGCACGGAACCGCCGTCGATCAACCTGCACCGGAGCATCGCATGCTCGAAGACCACGGGGCCGTGCTGAGCCGTCTGTTTGCACAGCCCTTTACCTCCGCGTTCCTCGGCGCCGTGCTGGAGCACGATTACGAGACGCACCGCCACATGATCAATGTCGGGGCGCTGTCCGCGCGCGTCGGTATCACCGCAGGACTTTCGCGCGAGGAAGCGATCGTGCTCGGCCAAGCGGGACTCTTCCACGACATCGGCAAGCTGCACATCCGCCCGACGCTGCTCAACGCGCGCCATGCGCTCAGCGAAGCGGAGTGGCGCATCCTGCGCGCACACGCGGCGCGCGGCGAGCAGATGCTGCGCGCCCAAGACGCGCATCACGTTGCCGAGGTCGTGCGTGGTCATCACGAGCGCATCGACGGTTCCGGCTACCCCGACGGCCTGCGCGGCTTGTCGATCCCGTGGGAGACGCGGCTGCTCGCCGTCGTCGACGCGTACGACGCGATGCGCTCGGGGCGCCCCTACGCCGTCGCGATCTCGCACGACGAGGCGCTGGACCGGCTGTTCGCCGCGCGCACGCTGTTCGACCGCGACGCGGTCGAGGTGCTGCTCGCGACGCTGGGCTCCGACCGGCGGCCGCGCCTAAAGGCGGTCGCGCCGATTTCGTGAACCCGTGCGCGTGCCGACATACCGGCTCGTCGTCGAATACGACGGCAGCGCGTTCCACGGACTGCAGTTTCAACCGGTCCTGCGCACCGTCGCCGGCACGCTCGAAGCCGCGCTCGCGCGGTTGTTTCACGAGCCTGCGAAGATCACCGCCGCGGGCCGCACCGACGCCGGCGTGCACGCGACGGGCCAAGTCGTCTCGTTTTCGGCAGCACGCGGCTTTCCGATCGAACGCCTCGCGCTCGCGCTCAACGCGAACACGCCTCCCGACCTCGTCGTGCGCGACGCCGCCGTCGTCCACGACGGTTTCTCTGCGCGGTTCGACGCGCGCGAGCGCGTGTACGACTATCTCATCCTCAACCGCGGCTTCCCGTCGGCGGTGTGGCGCGCGCGCGCGTGGCACGTGCCGCGCCCGATCGACGACGTGCGCTTGCGCGCCGCGGCGCAGCCGCTCTTGGGCGAGCACGACTTCGCGACGTTCTGCGGCGAGCGCCCCACCCGCGGCGGCACCGTGCGCGAGCTGCGCACGATCGAGCTGACGCGGCGCGACGATCTCGTGCGCGTGACCGTGCGCGGCAACGCATTCCTCCACCGCATGGTGCGCGTCGTGGTCGGCACGCTCGTCGCGTGTGGGACCGGCGACCGCGACGTGGCGTTCGCGGCGCGCGCGCTGGAAGCGCACGACCGGACTGCGGCCGGCCCCACGGCGCCCGCACACGGGCTCTACCTCGCGGGCGTGCGCTACGACGGCTTCGACTCGTACCGCGCCGCCGAAGTCGCGCCGTAGACGCGTCGCGGCGAAGTCACTGCTCGTCGTAGCGGTTGACGAGGATCTTGATCTGACCGTTCTTCGCGCCGCGCAAGAACGTGACGTTGACGAACTGCCGCCCGAACGGGAACGGAAACACGAAATCGAACGACTCCGCGCCCGCGCCGGTCTGTGCCGCGAAACGCTCGAAGCGGCCCTGGAACTCCTTGACCGCGGTGCACGGCGCGACGTCGTGGAAGAAGTTGCGCCCGATGACGCGGTCCTTGGACAGCCGCGAGAGCTTGGACTCGTACGCGTTGTACTGCTCGATCGTGCCGTCCGCGTCGACGGAGATCAACCCGAAGGGCAACGCGTCGATCTCGCCTTCGGGCAGATCGGCGATCTCCTGTGCGCCCGGCACATCCATGGCGGTCCCCTTCGCGACAAGGCCGCGACGCCCCGGCGGCGCACTTGGTTCCCGTGCCGGCCCTCAGCCCCGACGACATCGCGCGCCTCGCCGACGCCGGCCGCGTCGAGCGCGTCGCGCGCCGGACCGTGGTCCCGCTCGATGCGCCCACGGTGACCGTCGTCGCCGAGGGCTGGTTCCGGGTGTTCCGCAACGCCGCGTTCGTCCGCGACGTGACGCTGGTGCTGGCGGGGCCTGGTGAGATCCTCGCGCCGGGGAGCCTCTTCGGCGACCGGTCCGGCGAGAGCGGCGCCGAGGCGATCACCGCGGGTACCGTCGTGGTGGTCGCCGCCGAGACGCTGGCGCGCCATGCGGCCGCCGTGCCGGGGCTCTACGTCGACCTCGCCCGCAGCCTGGCGCGGCGGGCGCTGGCGGTGCAGCGCAAGCTGGAGGCCTTCAGCCGGGGGACGGTCGAGGCGCGTGTTGCCGGGGCGCTCGTCGAGCTGGCCGAGCTCGCCGGCGCCGCCGTGGCCGACGGCATCCGTCTCTCCCTGCCGCTGTCGCAGGAGGACCTCGCCGCGCTGGCCGGCACGACCCGGGAGTCGTGCTCGGCGACGGTCGCTGCCTTCGCGCGGCGAGGGCTCGTGCGCGGCAGCCGCCTGCGGGGCCTCGTGCTGACGGACCCGGCCGGCTTGGCCGCTTTGGCCGCCGCAGGCCTCCGGGAGGCGTGATCCGCGGTTGACGGCGGTCACCGCGCCAACGTATACTGCGTAGGTTGCCGCGGCGAGCGCCACGGCGTTTCTTGCTTTCCCCGACGGACCCCATGCGCACATATCAGCAGAAGACGGCCGAGACCCAGCACGACTGGTACATCGTCGACGCGACCGGGCACCGGCTCGGCACGCTCGCGGTGAAGATCGCGCGCGCCCTGTCCGGCCGCACCAAGCCGACGTGGACCCCGCATATCGACGACGGCGACCATGTCGTCGTGATCAACGCGGACAAAGTCGAACTCGCGCCCCGCAAGTGGACCCAAAAAGTCTACCATCGCCACTCCGGCTACCCGGGTGGTCTGCGGACCGAGACCGCCGCCCAGGTGCGCGACAAGTACCCCGAGCGCCTCATCGAGCGGGCCGTCCGGGGGATGCTGGCGACGAATCGCATGCGCGACGTCCAGCTCGGCCGGCTCAACGTCTACGCCGGTCCGGATCATCCGCACGCCGCCCAGAAGCCGGAGCCTCTCGTCTAAATGCAGCCTCAGGAAAACTTTCAGGGTACCGGGCGCCGGAAGCGCGGCATCGCTCGCGTTCGGCTCTCGCTCGGCCAGGGTGTCATTACCGTCAACAAGCGGCCTGTCGATGAGTATTTTCCGCGGCCGACGCTGCAGATGATCGTGCGGCAGCCGCTCGAGGTCACGCAGTCGCTCTCGCGGTTCAACGTCGATGTGAAATGCGAAGGCGGCGGGGTTTCCGGGCAGGCTGGTGCGGTTCGGCATGGGATTGCTCGGGCGTTGCTCGAGATGGATGAGTCTTTGCGGGAGCCTCTGCGGCGGAATGGGCTTTTGACGCGTGATCCGCGGGAGAAAGAGTCGAAGAAGTACGGGCGTAAGAAGGCTCGGAAGCGGTTCCAGTTCTCGAAGCGGTAGACTTCTGGCGGTGTCGCGGCGACGCGACGTCGTCGTGGCGGACACGCGAGCCCCGGACATCCTGTCCGGGGCTCGCTGCGTCTTCACGTCGCTCTCGCCCCTCCGGGGCTTCGCTCGTTCAGAGCGTCCGCCACGACGACGTCGCGTCGCCGCGACGGCGCGGTGGGGGGCTTCCGGGGGTGGGGTTTGCGGGATCGTGGAGTTGCCGGCGCGGTTGCACCGCGTACGGGGACTTTCCGTGCGCTCCGATGTTCGCGTATGTCACCCTGAGCTTGTCGAAGGGTGCGCCACGATCGTGCGCTGCGCTACGTCAGGTGCGGGAACGTCGGGAGGGTTGGGCAGCCGTGCGTTGCGCACCAAGCGGGGATCGTTGCCGGGCTTGTTGCCATGAAGGCGATGGTGGCGAGGCTTAGGATCACGCCGGCGGCCAGCGCGACGACGGCGGCCAGGCCGCCGGCGTCGTCTCTGCGGTTTGCTTTTCGGCGGGCATTTTCCGCGATCGCCAGCGCGGCGGCGACCGGGTCCGTGGTGGCGGCGTTTGCGTGCGTCATCATGGCGCAAGAATAGCCCGGGGCTGCGTGACGGGACGTCCGTAGTACTACGGACCTTGCGTGCGCCGTTCGGCGGGTTACGCGATCGCGAAGATTGTTACGGGGTCGGCTTTGCCGCGGATTTTGGCGATCAGTTTTTCGGCTGGTGGGGCCTCGCGGACGCGTTCGTAGGTGCGGTCGTCCACGTACGTTCGGCCCGGCGGGGCGGCGCCTTGTAGGCGGCTTGCGAGGTTGGCGGCGTCGCCGATGACGGTGTAGTCCATGCGTTTGGGGCTGCCGATGTGGCCTGCGACGACTTCGCCCGTGGCCAGGCCGATCGAGAGTTGCAGTTGTTTGCCGTCGGCTTGGATCGTTGCGGCGGCTTTGTGCAGCGCTTCGGCAACGGCGAGTGCGCGCTTTGCGTCGTCGTCGCGTACGCGTGGGGGACCGAAGACGACCATGAGGCCGTCGCCGTAGAACTTGTCGAGGAGGCCGTCGTGTTCGAAGACGATTTGCACTGCGGCGCTGAAGAAATTGTTCAAGATCTCGACGACGCGTTCGGCGTCGAGGCGGTCGGCGAGCTCCGTGAAGCCGACGATGTCCGCGAACAGGATCGTGGCCGTCGCGCGCTCGCCGCCCAGTGCGACGCCGCCGGGAGCGCGCATGAGCTGTTCGACGACGTGCGGGGCGAGGTAGCGGGCGAACGCGTCACGGATCGCGCGGCGTTGCTCGACGTCGGCGGCGTGCAGGCGTTCGAGCTTGCGGCGTTCGGTGAGGTCGGTGACGGCGATCGCCCAGCCTTGCTTCTCCGTGTTGTCGGGAAGGTCGACGGGTGCGACGCGCACCTCCAGCGCGAGCGTGCCGCGCGTCGGATGGTTTGCTTCCACCTCCGCGGGTTCGGACACCAAGACTTTGTCCGCGAGCAGCGTCATGATGCCGGGGATCAGCGCATCGAGCGTGCGCGCCGGTTTGCCGATCATCGCCGGCCCTTCGACGCCGAACGTTTGCGCCGCCGCGTCGTTGAAGGTTGCGATCGTGCCGCGGCCGTCGACGGTGATGACGCCGTTGGTGATCGAGGCGAGGACGCGCGCTTGGAGTTGCTCCAGGCGGCTGATCTCGACCACTTGCACGCGCAGCGCGTCGAAGAGGCGCGCGTTCTCGATGGCGAGTGCGGCTTGGTTGGCGAACGCGGTGAGCAGGTCGGGGTCGTGCGGGGAGAACAGGCCGGGCTGCAAGCGCGAGTCGAGATAGACGACGCCGATCGTGCGCGCTTTGATCGCCAGCGGCACGCAGATGATCGAGCGCAGGCGCAGCGCGCGCACGGACAAATTGATGTTGAAGCGCGGATCTTGCTGCGCGTCGGTGGTGACGATGGGCTCGCCCGTTTCGAAGACGCGGCGAACGGTCGTCTGCGAGGGGCGCATGTCGTCGCCCTCGATCGTTGCGCGGTCGATTCCGTACGTCGTCGTGAGCTCCAGCTTGCCCTCGGCGTTTGCGATCATCAGGAAGCCGCGCTCGGCTTTCATCACCTCGACCGCCGTGTCGAGCACGCGGCGCAGCACGACGCCGTGCTCGAGCGAAGAGTTGACCGTCTCCGCGACCCGTCCGAGCGTGCGGAGCTTGCTCAGCTCGCGCTCGGCGTTGGTCGCCGAGGCGGCGAGGCGGCTTTGCAGCGCCGCGCGCTCCAGCGCGAGCTTCTCGTGCGCGCGCTCCGCGGCGGCGACCGCCGCGATGAGCGCGGCGTCGCCGGTCGCGTTCGCGCGCGCACGCAGCACGGCGAGCGGATCGGCGCCGGGCTGCGCGGCGTTCAGCGCGTCGGACACAGGGTGAAGACAGCGGTGGTGGAGGGGTTCCGCTGCCTTCCTATGCTTCGACGGTACGGCACCTCGCGTGGTTCCGCGCGGCGCGGCGGCGTTCCGCTCGCGCCCACGCGCCGCGATGCAAGCAACCGCGTGCGCGGCGTCTCCGGCCGCACATACCGCGGCAACGTCAGGGTCACATCGATCCGTCATGATCCCCGGCATGGCGATCGATTTCACCGCACCCACCGAAGCCGCCGCGCTGGCCGCGCGCGACCGGCTCGACCTCCTTGCGAAGGCGCCCGCGCGCGACGAGCGCAGCGCGGCCCGGGTCGCGAAATCCGCACTGTTCGAAGAGGCGTTGCTCGGCGCGCTCAAGGCGCGGCTCGCCGAGCTGCGCACCGTGGCGCGATGAGCGAGTTCGACGTGCTCTCCGTCGCGGCCGACGGGATGAGCGTGCAGCGCACGCTGCTCGACGTGGCCGCGCGCAACGTCGCGGCCGCTCAGGCGGCCACGCCGCAGCATCCGTACCCGCGCCTCGTCGCGCGCTTTGCGGCGGCGGAGCCGGACGATGGGGTCGATGCGGTGCTCGGCGACGGGGACGCGGACCCGGCCGACGACATGGCCTGGACGAAGTTCACCGGCACGGCGCGCGGCGGCGATACCGCGGACTCACTGACCGAGATGATCGCGGTGCTCGACGCGCAGCGCGCGTACGAAGCGAACGCGAGCGTGTTCGACGTCGGCAAGAAGCTCGCCGAGCGAACGCTCGACGTCGGGCGGCCGTGATGCGCGTCGACGTGCTCATCCCCGACGGGCCGACTGCGCCCGGCGGGCCGCGCCCGTCGTCGGCGGACGGCGATGCGTTCGCGCGGCTGGTCGACGCCGCGGGTTCGATCCTTGCCGGTGCGGATCGCGCCGAGGCTGCGTTCGCGGCGCATCGCGGCGGGCTGCAAGAGATGGTCGTCGAGCGCGCGCGGGCCGATATCGCGCTGCAGGTCGCCGCGACCGCGGCGCAGCGCGCGGCGCAGTCGCTTTCGGCGCTGCTCGGGATGCAGGTGTAGTGGACGCGAAGTCGGCGCTTGCGCGCGTGGGCGCGCTCTCGCCGCGCGCGCGGCTGCTCGTGGCGTGCGCCTTCGTCGCGCTCGCGGCTGCCGGTGCGCTGGGGTTCGTCGCTTCGCGCGATACGCGCGTCGCGCTGTTCGCGACGCCGCTGCGCGGCGATCAGCTCGCGGAGGTCGAGCAGCGGCTCGCCACGTGGAACGTTCCGCACGCGACGGCGAGCGACAACGTGCGCGTCGACCACGCGCGGCGCGGCGAGCTGCTGCTGCGGCTTTCGCTCGCCGGCGTCCCGCACGCGCACCTCGCGGGGAGCGACGAGGCGCTCGCGCACCTCGGCGCGCTGACGCCGCAGACGGTGCTGGAAGCGCAGACGCGCGATGCGCTCGCCGCGGACCTCGCGCTGGGCTTGCGCGGGCTCGACGGCATCGCCGACGCGCGCGTAGTGATCGCGCCGTCGAGCGGTGGCGTGTACGCCGACGAGCCGCGGCGCGACGCGAGCGCGAGCGTGCGCGTCACGCTGGCGCCCGGCGCACGGCTTCCGGCGCGCACCGTCGCCGGGATCAAAGCGTTCGTAGCGGGCGGTGTCCCCGCCCTCGACGCGGAGCGCGTGACGGTGCTCGACGACCGCGGACTCGCGCTCGACGCGGACGGCGGCGACGACGCCGCGGACGTGCAGACCGCGCTGCAGAGCGCGCTCGACGGTGCGTTCGGCACGGGCGCCACAATCGTGCGCGTCCACCGCGAGCGCGTCGGCGAGCGGCGCGACGTGCGCGACGTGCGCCGCGCGGCGGTCGATGGCAGCATCGCCCGCACGACCACGGACGAGCGCTACAGCTCGAAGGCGAAGAAGTACGCGAAGACGAGCGCGACCGAAGATCGCGGCAGCACGACACGCGAGGAACACCGCGTCGTCGCGCCCGACGCCACCGCGCGCCTGACGGTCGCCGTGTTCGTCGATGCCGCGCGCCGTCTCGATCTCGGGAAAATCCGCGCGCTCGCTGCGGCGACCGCCGGCGCGCGCGCCGATCGTGGCGATGCCGTGAGCGTCGAAGCAGTCGCGTTCCGCGACGGCGTGCCGAAGGCCGTGCGTGCCGCGCGCGCGCCGGGCTGGCTGCTCGCGTTCGCGAGCGCCGTGCCGCAGGTTGTGACCGCGCTCGCCGTGGTGCTCGCCGTCGCGCTCGGCGCGCGGCCGCTCGCGTCGGCCGCGGTGCGCATGCTGGAGACTTCGTCGGCGCGGCGCGCGGCGCGCGACGTCGCCGGGATTCCGCCCGCGCGCGTGCGCGGCGCGCTCGACGGCGAGCCGCCGCACGTCGCTGCAGCGATCATCTCCGCGTTGCCGACCGCGACCGCCGCCGCCGTGCTCGAATTGTATCCGCCCGAAGAGCGCGGCGCGATCGTGCGCCGGCTCGCACGCGACAACGCGTCGCTCGTGCCGCCGCCGGAGGAACTGATCCGTGCCCGGTGAGTTCGTCGCGCTCGCCGACCTGCTGCGCGCGCCGGCCGCGAGCGCCGTGCACGTTCGCGCGGCGGAAGAACAAGCTGCGCCGCCGCTCGCGGCGTCCGACGCTTCACCGCATGATGTCGACGACGATCTCGTCGCAGGCGACGTGCGCAACGCCGTGCGCGAGGCACGGCTCTTTCGGGCACGGCTCGCCGATGCGTTCGACGACGCGGCGGCCCGGCTGCTGCGCGAACTCGCGAGCGACGTCCTCGCGCGCGAGCTGCGCCTCGAGCCGTGCGATCTCGCGGCGATCGTGCAGCGGGTTGCCCAGCGCGCGCCGGTCGTGCGCGTGCGCGTCGCGCCGTGCGATTTGGCGCGCCGTGCGGCGTTCGCACGCGACGTTGCGATCGTCGCGGATACGACGCTCGCGGGCGGCGACGCGATCGTCGAACTCGTGGGCGGCGCGCTCGATGCGCGCTTGGGCGTGCGGCTCGCAACGGTGCTGGAGGTTTTTTCGTGATCGGGCAGCCCGTTGGCGCGGTCGTGGCGACGCACGGTCACCTCGTCGAGGCGGAGCTGCCGTTCGCGCGCGCCGGCGACGGCGTTCGCGTGTGCGCTCGCGATGCGGCCGTGCACGCGCGCGTCGCCGGGCTGCGCGGCACCCGCGCGCTGCTCGCGCCGCTCGGCGCCGTCGACGGGATCGCCGTGGGCGACCGCGTCGAGCGCGATCCGGCCGTGCTGCGGTTGCCGCTGGGCACGCCGCTCCTGGGCCGGGCCGTCGACGCGGGCGCCGCGCCGCTCGACGGGCGCCCGGCACCGCGCGGGCGGGCCGTCGCGGTGGACGCCGGGCCGCACGCGGTCCGCGACCGGCGGCCGTGCAGCGGAATCTGCTGGACGGGCGTCCGCGCGATCGACGGGCCGCTGGCGCTGGCGCGCGGGGCGCGCATCGGCGTGTTCGGCGCGCCGGGCGCCGGCAAGTCGACGCTGCTCGATGCCATCGTGCGCGGGACCGATGCGGACGCGGTCGTCCTCGCGCTGGTCGGCGAGCGCGGCCGCGAGGCCGAACGCCGGCTCGCCGCGCTGGACGCGCGCACGACGATCGTGTGCGCGACGAGCGATCGTGCGCCCGCGGAGCGCGTGCGCGCTGCGGAGGTCGCCTTCGCGCAGGCCGGCGCGCTGCGCGAACGCGGGCTCGACGTGCTGCTCGTCGTGGACTCGCTGGCCCGCGTCTGCGCCGCCGCGCGCGAGATGATGCTCGGCCTGGGTGAGCCGGCCGGCCGCGGCGGCTACCCGCCCGGCGTCTTTTCCCTCCTCGCGCGGCTCCTCGAACGCGCCGGCGCCACGGGCGCGGGCAGCGTCACGCTGGTCGCCACCGTCCTGTCGGACGGCCCCGACGAACACGACCCGGTGTCCGAAGCGGCCCGGGCCACGTTGGACGGCCACCTGGTCCTGAGCGCGCGCATGGCCCGGGCCGGGCAGTTCCCCGCCATCGACGTGGCCCGCAGCGCCAGCCGCACCCTAGCGGAGGTCGCGTCGCCGGCGCACCGGGCGGCGGCGGCCGTCGTGCGCGCCGCGGTCGCGGCGCTCGACGACTCGCGCGACGCGCGCTCCCTGGGCGTGGAGGCGGCGCACCCGTTCCTGGCGCGCTGCGTCGCCCACGAAAGCGCGGTGGAGCGCTTTCTCTCCCAGGGGCCCGCGCCGTCGCCACCGCACCAGACGCTCACGGAGCTCCTCCGACTCGCCGATATCCTCCAATGATGGACGTCTTTGCCGACATCTCCGCGGTCCAGAACCGGATCGCCGAGATCACGGGTGCTCCGGCATCCGGAAGCACGCTGCCCGCACCGGTCGCCGTTTCGGCGTCCGTGGGTGCACCGCGGTTCAGCAGCGCGCTGGCCAATGCGCTCAAGCCCGCCAATCCCGCGCTCGGCCTGCAGGCCGGGGGCGCGGACGCACCGGGACGCGGCGCTCCGGCGCCCGTAGCACCGGCGGAGATCGATGCCCTCGTCGCGCAGAACGCCTCGACGTGGCAGATCGATCCCGCGCTCATCAAGGCGGTCATCGCGAACGAGTCGGGTTTCAATGCGAACGCCACCTCGAAGGTCGGCGCTCAGGGGCTCATGCAGCTCATGCCCGAGACCGCGGCCTCACTCGGCGTCCGCGACGCGTACGATCCCGCGCAGAACGTGGCGGGGGGCGCGCGTTACTTGCGCGGCCTGCTCGACCGGTTCGGCGGCGACAAGCGCCTCGCGATCGCCGCGTACAACGCGGGACCCGGCGCGGTGGAGAGATACCGTGACGTCCCGCCCTACGCTGAGACGCAAAGCTACGTGCAGAACGTCTTGGCTTCGTTCGACAAGTACAGCACTAACAGCCGTTAGCGCGGCGGTCGCACTGCTCGTCTCGCCTGCGCTGGCAAAACGCGCGGACGGCGGTGGCGTGCCCGTCGTGACGATCCTCGCCGCGTATGACAAAGCGACGCACGCCGACGACGTGAAGACGTTCGTGTCCGAAGGGACGCTGAGCGGCGAAGGGCTGACGGGGACGTATCGCATCGTGCGCGACGGCGTCAACCAGCGCGAGGACGACGAGCTGGGACCGCGCCACGAGACGACGCTGCGGCTGGGCGACCGCGTCTACGTGCGCAACGCGAACGGCAACGTGCGCGAGCTGCGCGGCTACCTGCGCCGGCGCGCGCTAACGGAAGACTTGCTCGATTCGGGCGACTTCGTGAAGCATCCGGAGCTGGCGCGCTTCGCGGGCTGGGGCGACGTCAACGGCATCAAGGCCTGGCGCTTGGAAGTGAACGCGGCGGGCGGCGAGCCGGAGACGCTGTGGATCGATCCGGCGAGCGGGCTGCCGCTGCGGCTCGAATTTCTGGACGGCGACGGCCCGTCGTACGTCGATTACGCCGATTGGCGCGACGTCAAAGGCCGCAAGATCGCGTTTCGCAACACGCTCACCGACGGCGACCACCGCTTCGACACGGTGCAGCTCACCACGTCGGTGAAGCTCGACGAGCCCGTCGATCCCGCCACGTTCGCGCCGCTCGTGCCGCGGCTGCTCGCGACGGATCGCGTGCATACCGTCCCGCTCGTCGAGCGCGGCGGGCACGTCGGCGTCACCGTGCGGATCGCGAACAAGGACTGGTTCTTCATCCTCGACACCGGCGCGCAGTCGATCCTCGTCGACAGCGCCGTCCTCAAAGAGGCCGGAGTCACCGGGCGCGGCGCGCTCGAAGTGCGCGGCGCGTCGCGCAGCGGCGGCCTCACCGTCGCGACGCTGCCGCGGCTCGACCTCGACGGCGCGAACATGGACGACGTCGTCGTGTCGTCGCTCGACATCGCGCGCAACCTCGGCGGCGGCTTGCGCATCGACGGGATCCTCGGCTACCCGTTCTTCGCGTCGGCGGTGGTGGAGATGGACTTCGGCAACCACACGCTGCGCTTCGGCCCGCCGGGGTCGTTCGTGCCGCACGGCGCGAAGGTCGAGCTCGACGTCGACCGCGAGCTGGCCGAGACGACGCTGCGCATGAACAGCCGGCTCGATGCGCAGTTCATCGTCGATACGGGCAACAGCGGCGAGATGCTGCTGTACCGCCCGTTCCTCGACGCGCATCCGGGGCTCGTGCCGTTCACGGCGACGACGTCCCTGAACTATGGGATCGGCGGCGCCAACGCGACGTACCGCACCGTGCTGGACGGCATCCGGCTGGGCGGCTACGACCTCTACCACCGTACCGTCGACGTCGTGCTCGCGACCAACGGCGCGTTCGCCGACCGCGTCGACGCCGGCAACGTGGGCTTGGGTGTGTTGCGCAACTTCGTCACCACGTTCGACCTGGGTAACTCCGCGATGTACGTAACGCCGGGCAGCGCCTTCGACGACGGCCGCCGCCGCACCGCGCGGCTGTGAACCGCCCGAACACCGCGCCGGAACCACTCTGCGACGAGGACGAGATCCTCGCGGCAGTTGCGCAGGAGCCGCCGTCGTCCACGGCGCCTTCGTTCGCCGCGGGCTCGTTCCAGCGGCTGCCGCCGATCTATTTCATCGGCGATAGCCGCACGATCCCGTTCCGCAACGCCGTCTACGTGTCGGAGTTCACGTCGCGAGCATATCAACTGCGTTCCGTGCACTTGCGCGGGCTTCGAGCGGCCGATTTCTACTCGCGCGAGCATGGGATCAACGCTTCCCTGCTCACCACGCTGGCGACGGATCAGACGGTCATCTCGCACGACGAGGGCGTGCGGTGGATCGTCAATCTCTCGGAGTTCGTCATGGAGTCCGATGCGGCAAAGCTCGTGTTGTTCTGCGGTCCCTACGATGCGCGGCTGGCATTGGAGGAACTCGGCCCGGACGCCGACATACCCGCTTGGAACGAGGTGTCGTCCCGCTACGACGTGAGCACCAAGCCGGCACTCCGGCTGATGAGCGCCGACGACGTGCGCGCGCGTCTGCTCGAGCTCATGGAACCCTTCGCACTCGGCATCGAAGCCCTGCGAGCGATGGGTTTCGGGCGCATCTTCATCCACGGCTGCCCCCGTACGCAGCGAGGGGAACGATTCTCCAGCCGCTACGGCGACGTCGTCGAATGGCTTCGTGACTATCATCCCAACGTTCTCTTCAAGATACACATGCTGCTCGACGAGGTAGCCCGATCGATCGCTGCGCGCACGTCCGCGCGGTACGTCTCCGGGCCGGCCGACGCCGACGGCGAGATCGCGCGGCAATTCACGTTCGACGACGTGCACTACAATAATCTCGGCGCGCAAGAGGTCGTGCGTGCCGTCGTGGCGGTCGTGGAAGGCGTGGTCGAGTGATCCTCGACTCGCTCTCTCCGTACGACGGCGTGCCGTCGCGCCAGAACTGGAACCTTGCTATCAACGACGTCGCCGAGCGGGCCGCGATCGATCTGCAGGGGCCGGTGAAGTTTCGGTTTCCGCGCACGGCGTCGTTGGCGTCGGCCGGCAGTTGTTTTGCGAGTCACTTGTCGGCACGGTTTGCGGAGTCCGGCTTGCGGTATCCGGCCTACGAACCGGGCGCCGAGCCGTTGGCGGCGCGGCACGGCAACATTTATACGACGCTGCAACTGCGCCAGTTGCTCGACCGGGCACTCGGCCTCTTCGCGCCCGCGGAGCGTGCCTGGACGACGCCGCGCGGCCGCTGGCTCGATCCGTTTCGGCCGCTGGTCGACCCCGACGGCTTCAGCACCGTTCCGGCGCTCGAGCGCGCCAGGGACGAACATCTCGCCGCCGTGCGGCGGATGTTCGAACGAACCGACGTGTTCGTGTTCACGATGGGGCTCACCGAGGTGTGGTCCGACGCTCGCGACGGTGCCGCGTTTCCGATCCCGCCGGGCCGCGGCCGCGGCATCTTCGACGCGCAGCGGCATGTCTTCAGAAATTTGGACGTTCACGCCAACGCGGCGGAGCTCGACGCCTTTCTCGCTCGTCTCCGCGAGGTCAATCCCGGTGCTCGCGTCGTGCTGACGGTATCTCCGGTGCGAATCGCGCTGACCATGGAGCCGACTCACGTGGCGCGCGCGTCGCTGTACAGCAAGTCGGTGCTGAAGGTGGTGGGCGAGGAGGCGGCGCGCCGTCACCGCAACGTCGACTACTTCGCGTCGTATGACATGGTCGCGCTGAACTTCGGCGCGGAAAACGTGTTCCAAGACGACGCGCGTCACGTGCAGCCGTGGGTTGCCGAGCGTGTAGTCCGGCTCTTCGTCGAGCGATATTTCGAGGCGAGCTGAGCGGCGGGTCAGTTCAAGCGAAGGACGTCGTAGATCTCCCGGCCGTAGTCCGCGAGCGGCACCACGTGGTGGACGGTCCCGTCCAGGCCCACCACCTGAAGCGCGCAGTCCCCGACGGCGACGCCGTCGTCCCCAGGGTTGAGGAGCCGGTCGCTGCTACGCGAGCGCGCGCGCCCGCGGCTCGTGCCGACGACGGCAAGCCCGCGACCGAGCGATGCGACACCGCGCGTGTAGCCGTCGAGGTCTACGACCGGTCGGTCGATCGCCCGGAAGCGCCGGCGGGATGATTCGCACAGAAAGAGCTCGTCGCCGAAGAACGCGACGCTGTGCGGATGGCCGAGTCCGTCGAGCAGAAAACGCCTGTTCACGACATCGTACACGAAGCCGCCCTGTGACTCGGACCAGAGATCGTCGTCCGAACGTCGCGGTCCGAACCCGCAACAGACGAGTGCGCCGCCGCGAGCGGTGAGGCCGTTGACGTGCACGGTGTCCTTGCGCGCCGCACCGGCCGCCCACAGCACCGTGCGATCGACGAAGCGGTCCCCGTCGTACCGGTACCACAGGACCTCGTCCGTACCGCTCGACGCGACGGCGACGCCGTCTTCCCAAGCCACGAGCGAGTGCACGTCGCGCGCACCCGGCAACGGCGCTTCGCCGCGAGCTTGTAGCGTACGCGCGTCGAGCACGGCGACGGAGGCCTCGGCGGTTTGCCACGCCACGAGGATCTCGTCGCCGATTCGGCACAGACCCGTGGCGCCGACGCCCGACGCTCCCGCCAGCGGCGTTATATCCCACGTACGCGGGTCGATCACGAGCAGCGACGACGGCGTCTCCGCGCCGACGTTGCACAGCGACACCAACAGCATTGGCGTCGAGTGTTCGCGCCGCCGCCAGCCGGCACCGTCCGTTTTCATCGTCCGTCCATCTTCGCATATCGGGGCAACAACTTCGCCATGCGCGGGTCGCCCCGCGGCGTTACGGTCGGGGCGGAGGGATCGACCGAACATGCAACACACCACCGGCGTCGCGGTCGTCGCGACGCATCTCGCCCAAACCGATCGCCGCGCGCTCTCGCAAGCTTGGTACAGCGCGCTTCACCTCGCCGAACGTCCGGCGACCGCAACGCCCGCGCTGCTCGCGCGTGCGGCGCCGCCCGCGGCGCCGCACGGATCGGCTGGCCCGGCTGACGCGGCGCGCCGTAGCGCGGACGACGTCGCGCGCGAGCCGCGGGCTGCCGCGCGCACGACGACCGCGCGCTTTGCCGGCGGCGATGCCGACCGCCGCATACCGAAGACGGAGCTTGCCCGGCGGATCGAGCGCGGTTTGACGCGCCGGCCGCTGCGCGCTCCGACGTCGTTCGCGGTGCGCGGCGCCGGAGGGCGCGTCGCGCTGATCGTCCGCAGCGACGGGGCGCGCACGCGCGTCGTCGCCGTGTGCGCGCCGCCGCTGCGCGAGCGGGTCGAGCGCGCGCTCGCGCACGCCCGCTTCGCGCTCGCCGGCCGCGGCCTGCGCGCGGAGGTGGCATGATGCTGGGCGCATCGCCGCTTGACGCGTACGAGCGCGTCCTCTCGCGCGCGCAAGATCTGCGCGACGCGTTTCGCGCGGGCTCGGTCCCGCTCAACGACGACGTCCGTACCGCGCCGCACGTCACGGCCTCGAGCGATCCGCTCAGCGTCGTGCCGCCGCCCGGCGCCTGGTTCGTCACGCGCGGCGCCGACGGTGCGCGCGCGTACGAGCGCGACGGCGCGCTGTCGCTCGAGAGCGGCGTGCTGCGCACGGCGGCCGGCAGTGAGGTGCTGGGCTATCCGCGGCGGCGACGCCCGCGGCACGCTGCCCACGCCGCTGCGCGTCGCCGACGTCGACCGCGCGCTGGGGCGCGGCGCGGACGCGCGCGTCGAGCGCGACGGCATCGTCGCGTACACGCGCGCCGCGATCGATCCGCGCACCGGCGCACGCGGCGTGGAGCGCGTGGTGCTCGGCCGGATCGCGCTCGCGCGTTTCCCGGCCGGCACGCAGCCCGCGCGGCTCGACGGTGCGCGCGCCGCCGCGCCGCCCGGCGTCGTCGCGCACCTCGGCGCGCCGGCCGACGGCACGTTCCCGGCGCTCGCGACGTTCAGCCGCGACGCGGGCACGATCGACGTGGCGGCCGGCGTGGCGCGGCTCGACGAAGCGTACCGCGCATTCGAAGCGATGGGCGCGGTGGTGAAGTCGCGCGCCAGCGTGCAGAAGACCACCGTGGACCTCGTAAAATGACGCCGGAGTCACGCTGCCGGGCGATCGCCGACGCGACGTTCGGCCCGCCATGCGATCGCGTGCGGCGCCTGCGCTTCGTCCCGCGTGCGTCGATCCCGGTCGAGGCGGCGTGCGTCGTCGCCAACGGCATTCGCGAGACGCTGCGTGAGCTGTTTGGCGAGACGTGCGAGCTGGTGATCGGCGAGCCCGCGGCGCTCGATGCGAACGCGTGGTCGTCGCTTGCGCGCGATGCGCTGCTGTTCCTCACCCGCGGCCGGCAGACCGACATCGTGCTGGTCCTGCCGCAACCCGACGCGCGGCGGCTCGTGCTGCGCGCGTTCGGCGAGGCCGATGCCGAGCACGCGCCGCCGCTGCCCGCCGGCGCGTGCTCGGCGCTGGAGCTGCACGCGCTCGAACGCATCGCGGCGCGCTGCGCGATGGCGTTCGACCCGCTGTGCGCGGAACGGCGCGCGGGCTCGCGGGCGGTCGCGGTGCACGACGTCCCGGCGTGTGCGGCCTACTTCGACCTGCGCGTCCACGCGCCGGTCATGCTGACTGTGGGCATCGGGATCGTGCGGGACTTGCCCGATCCCGGCCCGTCGGGCGCCCTGCCCGCGCACGCGCTCGATGCGATCACCGTCGAGGCGCGCGCGGTCTTCGCCGAAGGTACGATCGGCGCTGCGGCGTTCGTGCGGCTGCGGCCCGGCGACGTCGTCCCGCTGAGCACCAAGGTCGGCGCTCCGGCATCCTTGAATCTCGGGGGCAGGCGCCTCGCTACGGGCGTCCCAGGCGTCGTGGCTTCGCGCACGGCTTTCCTCGTCCACGACGTCGCGATGGGAGCCCATTCTCGGTGATGAGCGAGCAAGGTAAGAATCTCGACCTCTTGATGAACGTGCCGCTCAAGGTGACGGCAGAGCTCGGCACGTGCAAGATGCTGGTCCGCGACATCCTCAAGCTCGGCACGGGCTCGGTGGTCGAACTCGACCGCCTGGCAGGCGGCCCCGTGGACCTGCTCGTCAACGACCGGCTCGTCGCGCGCGGCGAGGTCGTCGCGATCGACGAGAACTTCGGCGTCCGCATCACGGAGCTCATCGAGAAACCGTAACACCGCGGCCACGCTGCGGTCGCGCGGCGCGCGCAGGATGAGCGCATGGACGATCTCCTGCGCATCGCCAACCACGGCCACGCCTCGCTGCCGCTCGACGTGCTCGCGGCGCTCACCCTGCTCTCGCTCGCGCCGTTCGTGCTGGTGCTCTCGACGTCGTTCGTGCGCATCGTGGTCGTGCTGTCGCTGGTGCGCTCGGCGATCGGCGCGGCGACGCTCCCGCCGAACACGGTGATCACCGGGCTTGCGCTCGTCCTCACCTTCGTCGTCATGACGCCGACCTTCGCGGCGCTGCAGCACGACGCGATCCGGCCATATGCCGCGGGGCAGCTCGGGCAGTCGGCATTCCTCGAGCGCGCCAGCGCGCCGCTGCGCGCGTTCATGCTGCGCCAGACCAAGGCGCGTGACATCGCCGTGTTCGCGCGCGTCGCGCACCGCCCTGAACGCGAGTCCGCGCAGGCCGTGCCGCTCACCGTGCTCATCCCAGCGTTCGTCGTCGGCGAGCTGCGCTCGGCATTCGCGATCGGCGTCGCGCTCTATCTGCCGTTCGTCGCCATCGACCTTGCCGTCGCGGCGATCCTGATGGGCCTCGGCATGGTCATGCTCTCGCCGCCGGTGATCTCGCTGCCGTGCAAGCTGCTGCTCTTCGTGATGGTCGACGGCTGGGCGCTGGTCTGCACGGGCGTTGTCCAAAGCTTTCGATGAGACCCACCCTGGACAGCGGAAAGATGGTGTTGAGCGCGCCTGCGGGGAATCTAGCCCCCGTGCGCATCGCGGAGAAAATCGGGACCCGGCGGCCCTTCTATTCGTTCGAGTTCTTCCCGCCGCGTGACGACGCCGCCGAGCAGAACCTGCTCGACACGATCCGCGCGCTCAAGCCGCTCGATCCCGGGTTCGTCTCGATCACCTACGGCGCCGGCGGGTCGACGCGCACGCGGACGGTCGAAGTCGCGAAACGGCTGCGCGCCGACGACGGCTTCGACGTCATGGCGCACGTCACGTGCGGCGGCGCGACCGTCGACGAACTGCGCACGCTGCTGAACGACCTGCGCCGCTGCGACATCGAGAACATCATGGCGCTGCGCGGCGACCCGCCGCGCGGAACGCAAGCGTTCGTTGCGGCGGACGGCGGCTTGCAGCACGCAAGCGATCTCATCACGCTGCTCAAGGCGGAGTTTCCGTTCTGCGTGGGCGCGGCGTGTTATCCGGAGAAACACCCCGAAGCGCCGAGCCTCGACGCCGACCTCGCCGCGCTGTCCACGAAGGTGCGGGCCGGCGCGGAGTTCCTGGTGTCGCAGCTGTTCTTTGACAACGCACGGTACTTCGAGTTCGTCGACCGCGCGCGCCGCTGGGGGATTAGCGTCCCCATCCTGCCGGGGATCATGCCGATCACGAACTACGAGCAGATCGACCGCTTTACGCGCATGTGCGGCGCAACCATCCCGCCGAGCCTGCGCACGGAGCTCGAGCTGCGCCGCGACGACCCGAACGCGATCGTGGATCTCGGCGTTGCCTACATGACGCTGCAAGTCGCCGACCTGCTCGCGCGCGGCGCCCCGGGCGTGCATTTCTATACGCTGAACCGGTCGCCGGCAACGCGCGCCGTGGTCTCGGCGCTCATGGCCGCCCGCCGCGCATGGTGACCATGTTGCGGTAATGCCTCGGCAACGCGAGGTTGCGAGACATCGTTGCGTGCGAATCTCGCGATCGTGATCTTCGTCGGTCTTGTGACGCTGGCGTTCCTTTCGGCCAATTTTCGCCCTGTGCAAGCTGCCGGGTGCGTACGGCCCATCGCATCCGACGATCGACTACGGCCGCCTGCCCGGCTCGATGACGCATTCGTGTACGATGTTGTGACGCAGGTTCAACGAGAGCTTGTCGCTAACATCGATGCGATCGACACGGCACTGATGGCCATGCTTGCCGGGAACGTCGCGATGCCGTCTTCACGATCGACAAGATCCGCGAGCTGCATCGCACGGAATCGTGCTGGGCCATTGTGCTGCTTGCACGCTCGTTGCTCGCTTTGCGTCGTTGCGTATATGGCATCGGCTTCCCCCTCGGCACGAGTGACCGCGACGGCGTGATACCGAGCCGTTTCGTCCTCGACTTCACGGATTCGAAAAATGCGGCGGTCTCGAGCGCGGTCGAGACGGACTGACAATCCGGCATGAAATCGTGACCGTGCGTGCCTGGAAACGCGCTTTGGTCGTCGCCGCAATCATTTTGTCCTGGCCAGCGCCGTCGTCGGTTATGTTCGCGCGGCTCGAACGGATATGTGGTATAACTGATGCCATCATGCGGACCGTTTCGCCGCACTTTCATGCGGGCCGCTCACGGCGGCGGGTTTTCCGATGAACTCGAGAGAGCTCGGCAAGCGGATTGCCGAGGCAGGACGGCACCATGCCGCTTAAGCCCGGGGAGCGCCGGCCCCGCGGATATTCATGAGTTCGCCGTGGGCTCAAGCCGATCGACATGTCGAGCCGGCGCGCCGCCGAAACCGCCGACGACAAACGCTGACACGCCGGTAACCTAGCGGAAACATGCGTCCCGCCATCATGAGGGCGTGGACGGATTCGACGGACTCTTGCGGGATGCACTGCTCGTCACCGCGCTGCTGACGCTGCCGGTGCTGTTCGTCGCGACGCTCGTCGGGGCGACGGTTGCGATCGTGCAGGCTGCGACGCAGGTGCAGGAACAGACGTTGACGATGCTGCCGAAACTGCTCGCCGTCGGCGCCGTGCTCGCGCTGGGCGGGCGGTTTGGGCTGGCGCTGTGCGCGCAGCTGTTCGCGGACGTCGTGGCGCGCATCCCGCTGCTCGTGCGCGGATGACGCAGACGATGCTGCTCGCGTTCGCTCGCGCGGCAGGGCTCGTGTCGCGCGCGCCGGCGTTCTCGCACCCGTCGGTTCCCCCGATGGTGCGCGCCGGATTCGCGCTCGCGCTCGCGTTTGCCGTCGCGCCGCACGTCGCTTCGGCGCGCGCAATGGACCTCGCCACGTTCACCGTTGCGCTGGCGGGCGACTTCGCGCTTGGCGCGGCGATCGGGTTCGGCGCGTCGCTGCTGTACGACGGCGCGTACTACGCCGGCCGTACGATCGACGATTACCTGGGCGTGCGCGGCTCCGTGCCGGGCGCGAACGTCACGAGCGCGCAGGCGTTCGGGCGGCTGTGGTCGGCGGCGTTTCTCGCCGCGTTCGTCCTGCTCGACGGCTGGGTCCCCGTCGTGCGCGCGTTCGCGGGCTCGTTCGACCACGTCGCGGCCGGCGCGTTCGCCGGGGACGCTGCGTGGACGCGCTTCGCGCTCGCGCTGCCCGCGACGATCGTGCGCGCGGCGTGCGTCGTCGCCGCCCCCGCGGTCGCCGTTGCGGCGTCGCTGCAGCTCGTGCTCGCCGCCGTCGCGCGCGTCGTACCGCGGTTCTCGAGCTTCACGCTCGCGTTCCCCGCCACGTTCGCCGCAGCCGTGCTCGTCACGCTCGCGACGCTGCGGCTTGTCGCGCCGCTCGGTGCGCAGCCGTGGATCGTGCTGCCGTGGTGAGCACCGTTTCGATGAAGAGACTGCCGTGACCGGCTCCGCCGACAAACGCTACGACGCCACGCCAAGCCGTCGCCAGCGCGCGGTTCGCGAGGGCAACGTCGCGCGATCCGGCGAGCTGACCAGCCTCGCTGCGTTCGGCGCTGCCACGCTCGCTGCAGCCGCTGCGCTACCCGTGGCTGCGGGCGCCGCGCTCGCAGCGCTGCGCGATACGGCGGCACATCCGCTCGCTCCCGGCATATCTGCCGGCGTCTGCAACCGTCGGTCTGGCGGCGCTCGTGCCGGCCGTTGCCGCCGCGTGCGCGGCGACCGGCGTTGCGCTGGCGCAGGGCGGCGGGCTGCACGTCACCGGCGTGCACGCGGACCTCAAGCGCGTCAACCCCGTTGCCGGGCTGAAGCGGATGCTCGGCGGCGAGGCCATGGTCGGCATCGTCCGCGCGGCGCTTGCGTTCGCGACCGCGCTGCTCGCGATGCTTCCGCTCGGAGCGGACGTCGTCGGCGCGGGCACGGCCGTGCGCGCGCCCGCCGGGGCGGCGGCGCTCGTCGGGTCGGCGGCGCTGCGCGCGTGCTGCGCCGCGCTCGCTGTCGGCTTGGTGTTCGCGGTTGCCGACTACGCGCTCGCGCGGCGGCGGTGGCTGCGGAGTTTGAAGATGTCGTTCGACGAACTCAAGCGCGACGCGAAGGAGAACGACGGCGACCCGCAGGTGCGCGGGCGACGCAAGAGCGCGTACCGCGCGGTCGTGCGCGGCGCGATCGGGCGCACGCGCGACGCATCGTTCGTGGTCGTCAACCCGGCGCACGTCGCGGTGGCGATTCGCTATGCGCCCCCGGCGGTGGCCGTTCCGGAGATCCTCGTGCGCGCACTCGACGAGGCCGCGTTGCGCGTGAAGGCGCTCGCACGCGAGCACGGCATCCCGGTGGTCGAGGACGTGGCGCTCGCGCGGTTGCTGTTCGCACACGGCGAGAGCGGCCGTGCCATCCCGCCCGAGGCGTACGTCGCCGTCGCGCAGATCATCGCGGCGCTCGCGCGCGAGGGCGTGCTGGCGTGAGGGACCGGCTCACCAGCGCGTTCGCCGTGGCGGTGCTCGGCGTCGTCGCGATTCTCATCGTGCCGCTGCCGCCGCCGCTGCTCGACGCGCTGCTCGCGCTCAACGTCTTCGGCTCGGCGCTCGTGCTGCTCATCAGCCTGCGCGTCGAGGAGCCGCTGGAGTTCTCGGCGTTCGCCCCGTCACTGCTGCTCGCGACGCTGTTCCGGCTCGCGCTCGACGTGAGTGCGACGCGGCTGATCCTCACCGAAGGGCACGATCCCGGCGGCGTCGGCGCGCTGATCCCCGCGTTCGGACAGTTCGTCGTGCGCGGCAACATCGTCGTCGGCCTGATCGTGTTCGCGATCCTGATCACCATCCAGTTCGTCGTCATCGCGAGCGGCGCGCAGCGCGTCGCCGAAGTGTGCGCGCGCTTCACGCTCGACGCGATGCCCGGCAAGCAGATGGCGATCGACGCCGACCTGCACGCCGGCCTGCTCGACGCCGACGTGGCGCGCCGCAAGCGCGCGCGCGTGCAGCGCGAGGCCGACTTTTACGCGGCGATGGACGGTGCAGGCAAGTTCGTCAAGGGCGACGCGATCGCGGCGCTCGTCATCGTCGCGCTGAACCTGCTCGGGGGCGTGGTCGTCGGCACGCTGTACCACGGTCTGGCACCGCTCGAAGCGGTCGAGACGTTCGCGATCTTGTCGATCGGCAACGCGCTGCTCACCACGCTGCCGGCATTTCTGATCTCGACCGCGATGGGCCTCATGGTCACGCGCGTCGCCGGCGACGGCGCGCTGGGCGTCGACCTGGCCGCGCAGCTGCTCGCGCGGCCCGACGTGCTGCGCGTCGCGGCGTTGCTCGTGTTCGCGCTCGCGTTCGTGCCGGCGTTCCCGGGGCCGCTGTTCGCGTCGCTCGGCATCGTCGCGTTCGGCGGCGCGCTGCTCGCCGAGCGGCAGAAGCGCGGGCTCGACGCGAACGCGCGCGCCGCGCACGAGCAGCGCCGCCGCGAAGCGGTGCGCCGGCCCGAGTCGGCATTCGGGCTGGTGGGCGTGGACGCGCTCGCGATCGACGTCGGCGCCGACCTCTACGCGCTGCTCGCGCCGCCGAACTGCGAGACGCTGCTCGACCGCGTCGCCGACGTGCGGCGCGCGCTCGCCGCGGAGACCGGGATCGTCATCCCCGGCGTGCGCCTGCGCGACGACCCGCTGCGCGATCCGCGCACGTACGCGCTCCGCGTGCGCGACCGCGTCGTCGCTGAGGGCGTCGTGCGCCTCGACCGGCTGATCGCCGTGGCCGCCCCGGACGTGCTCGCGCACATCGGCGGCGAGCCGACGACGGAGCCGGTCTACGGTCTCGCCGCGCGCTGGATCTCGGACGGCGAGCGCGAGCGCGCGCAGCACGCCGGCGCGCTCACGTTCGACGCGATCTCGATCGTCGGTTCGCACCTCGCCGAGATCGCGCGCGCGCACGCCGCGGAGCTGTTCGGCCGCCAAGAGTTCCAGACGCTGGTCGAGCACCTGCGCGGGCTCGTACCCTCGGTGGTGAAAGACGTCGGCGGCGACGTGCTGCCGCTCGCGGTCGCGCACCGCGCGTTCGTCCATCTGCTGCGCGAGCGCGCGTGGCCGCGCGATCCGGTCGCCGTGTTCGAAGCGCTCGTCGACGCTGCCGCGACGACGCGCGATCCGCGCGAGCTCGCCGAAGCGGTGCGCCGCGCGATCGTGCCGCAGCAGCTCCGCCGCGACGGCGTCGTGCGGCTGCGCCCGCTGATCTTCGATCCTGCATTCGAGGCGGAGCTCGCGCGCATGTGGTCGCCGGACGGCGGCCTCGCGCCGGACCCGGCCACCGCGATCCGCGTGCGCGAGACCGTCGTGCACTATGCCGCCGACGACGCGCACGCGCCGCACGCCGTCGTCGTTACCGCGCCGCTGCGGCCGCTGCTCGCGGATTTCCTCGAACGGACCGCACCGGGCGTCGCCGTCTACGCGTTCGCCGAGCTGCCGTCCGAGCTCGCGCTCGAACCGGCCGGCGTGGTGGCGGAAGCGCCGCTCAGCCTGCGCTGAGCAGCACCACCAGCTTCGCTCCGCCTCGCGCGCCATCGCGCTCAGCGCAGCGCGAGGTCCAGCGCGCCGGTAACGCGTGCGATGGTTTCCTCGGGCAGGTCGGGCGCGATCGGCAGGCCGATCAGGCAGCCCGCGAGATGCTCCGTCACCGGCAGCGCATCGTGGCCGACGTCGCGGAAATGCGAGTGGCCCAGGACGCCCCCACCGTACCAGCGCCGGAAGTCGATCCCGCCGGCGCGCAGTGCAGCCTGCGCCGCTGCCGCCTCCTGCGCGCTCGCAGCATGGAACAGCACGTACGTCAACCCGGCGCGCGGCGCGACGACCAACCGCTCCAGCACCGCCGTCCCCTGCGCGGCCGACGTGTACGTCTGCACGACGCGCTCGAGCGCGGCGCGCTTCTCGGGCCAGCCGTCCAGCTCCGCGAGGCCGACCGCCGCGTGATACTCGCTCATCTTTCCGTTGAGGCTCGGTCCCCAGCTGTCGCGCCCGTCGAGAAAACCAAAGTTGAGCGCTCGCGTCACGCGCCGTGCGACGTCCACGTCGGTGGTCACGACCGCACCGCCTTCGCCGGTGGCGAAGCTCTTGGTCGCGTGAAAGCTCAGCGCCACCGGGATCTCACCAGTGTGCGAGCGCGGCGAGGGCACGATCCGGTCCAAGCTCGCGGCGCCGTCGACGACCACGGCCACGCCGGTCGCTGCGCGGAACGCGCGCCAGCGCTCCAGCGGAACCGCCCGGCCGAACGGTGCGACCGGGATCACCACGCCCGCTTCGCCGAGCACCGGATGGTCGCGCAGCGCGTCCGGATCGAGCATCCACGTCGCCGGATCGACGTCGGCCAAGTACGGGCGATAGCCGCACAGCTCGGCGGCGATCGCCGTGGCGACGAACGTGAACGCCGGCAGAATCGCCACGGGCCGCTCGGCCGTCGCGCGGCCCGCTGTCCCCAAGATCGCGCCGACGAGCGCCGCACTGCCGCTCGCAGCGGTGACGCACGCGCGCGCGGGTAGCCGCAGCATGTCGCACAGGCGTTCTCCGAACTCGTACAGCAGCGGGCCGTGATTGGTGTACACCCGCGCCGCGTCGATGCGGTGCAGGTAGCGCGACAGCGCCGCCGTCGCCGGGAGCCGCGGCCGCATCACCGGAACGATCTCCGGCTCGCGCTGCGCCGCGCGCTCCGCCCGTTCGCGGCGCGCGTACGCCGTGTACTCGTAGAGCCCGTAATCCGCTCTCAGCGACACGTTGCGGCCCGCGATCTCGTGCAGCAGCCGCGCTGTGTCATCCATCGCGACGTGGAACAGGTCCTCGCGCTCCCAGTCGACGATCTTCGACATGACGTTGAACGCGAAGGCGCGGCGCACGTACGGCCACACGCGCCGCACCGTCGTCTCGAAGAACGACCACATGTCCGCATGCGTCATCTCCCACTTCGCCGTGAAGAGCCCGTTGGCGACGAGGTAGTCGCACTCCAGCGCGCGCAGGTCCGCGTCGGGTGCGGTGACGTCGATCTCGAGAAACGTCGCGTCCGGAAATTTCGCCCGCGCGTGCGCGATGAGCGTCGCCGAACGGTCCGCGCCGACGTACGTGACGTTGCGCAGCCCGCGGCGGCGGATGTGCGCCAGCAGCTCGCCGCTCCCGCAGCCGAGATCGCACAGCGTCACGGGCTCGGATGCGTCACGTTCGATGACGTCGAGCATGACGTCGAAGCGCGTCTGCCGGTCGGCGTCGCTCGGCCACAGCGCCCCGCGCGCCGTGTCACCGAACAGCTGGAACGCGTGCTCGCAGCGATCGACGAGCACGTCCTCGGGCCGTTGCTCGCGGCCGGCGGCCGAATCGCGCTCGAAGGCGCGTTCGCTAGCGCTCATACGGCGGGATGGAGGATTCGCTCACCGCGTCCGCGCTCGCCGGCCCGCTCGCTCCACGCGTTCTGCGTGAAATGGTTCCAGGCGACGTGGTACGTTCCGACCTCGCGCGGCGTGAACGCAAAACGCACGCCCGCCTCGAGCATGCGCCGCGCCAAGTTCCAATCGCCCGGCTCGTCGTCATCGCACGCGTCGATGTCGTAGCGGAAGCCGCGCAAGCCGCCGTGGTAGATCGCGGCTTGGAAGCCGAAGTCGCCGAATCGCGGTGGCCACGTCCCGAACCACGTCTCCTCGCCGGTGCCGTGGATCAGCACGCGCATCCGGCCGTAGACGAGCTCGGCGGCGGTGCGCTGCGCTTCGGCGAGCAGCGTGGCGAGGTGGTCTTCCGACCACTCATCGTCGTCGTCGAGCGGCGCGATCCATTGCCCTTGCGCGCGCGCGATCGCGGCGTTGGACGCATACGTCCCCGCGACGAGCCAGCGGCTGCGCGGCTCGGCCGGATACGGCCCGTTCGCCGGCCGGTTGTAAAACTTCAGCCGCGCGTCACCGAACGCCGCGATGCGCTCGGCGGTGTCGTCCTCGCACCCGTCGCCGATGATCACGGCTTCCCAGTTCTGGTAGGTTTGGCGCAACACCGTCGGCAGCGTCCGCTCGCACAGGATCCGCGCGCGCTGATACGTGGCGATGCATACCGAGATGAGCGGCGCACCGGCGAACGCCTCTTCGTACGAAGCGAGACCCCGAATGGCGTCGACGTGCGGGTCGTCGAGAGCCGTCCGCTTGGGAGACGTGGGGCGGACGCCGGATACAGCCGTCATCGAGCTTCCTGGCTTGGTCGGGGCGGGGCCCGCCGCTCACCCGAGGGACGCGGGCCGGGAGCGTACCTTAGAATTTGATGAGAAAATCCCCCCAAGCCGCCGGGTGGGGCCGTGGAACCCGATAGGAGCCCGCCAGTATGAACGCGCGATGAGCTTCTTCGGGATCGGACAGCACGCAGCGCGCGCCGGATCGCTCGCCCGCGCTCAGCTCAGGCCGAGGCCGTTGCGCGCCAGGCCCGCGCACCGCGCGCAGCGCCCGATGATGACGAGGGTCGCATCGATCCCGCTGTAGCGGTTGTCCTGCGCGATCGCCATCGCGACGGCGGCGACTTGGGGCGCGGGGACGTTCACGATCTCGCCGCAGGCGCTGCACACGAGATGGTGGTGCTTGTCGAGCGCGGCTTCGTAGCGGGCGGCGCCGCCGTGGGCAAAGGTTTGCACGAGGCCGATCGCGCGCAGGATGTCCAGCGTGCGGTAGATCGTGCCCAGGCTGACGGCGGGGAGCTCCGCGCGGACCCGTTCGTGGATGGCCTCGGCGGTCAGGTGGGCGCCGTCCTCGAGCGCGCGCAAGATGGCGGCGCGCTGCTTGGTCAGACGATAGCGCGTCTGCAGGAGCCCTGCGTCGACCCCCTTGCCGTCGGTCACGAACCGCCCTCCACGCGTCCGATCACGCCCCGTCCCGCCCGGACGCTCGCAACGCCGTTTGACGCTGTCCGGCCCCCATGCTACGATCCGGGGGTTCTCCCCTTCCCCGGAATCCGGTATGTGGAATAAGCTCAAGAGACCGCTTCAGGCGGTCTTGCTGTTGACCTTGGTCGGCCTCTGTATCTGGGCCATCGTCCCGATCCAGAAGAAGATCCACCTCGGTCTCGACCTTCAGGGCGGCGCGCGCGTCCTGCTCGAACTCGGCGACGACCAAAGACGTGCCGCAGATCACGCCCGCGGTCCAGAACCAGGTCGAGCTGGTGATCCAGAACCGCGTCAACGGCCTCGGCGTGTCCGAGCCGGTGATCTCGAAGGTCGGCACCAACCGGCTGCTCGTCGAGGTGCCGGCGATCAAGAACGCCGACGAGCTGGAGCGGCTGCTCAAAGAGGCGGCGGTCCTCGACTTCAAGATTTGCCCGCCGAAAGTTCGCGACCGGGCCGAGGTCGACAAGAAGTACGCGAACGATCCGAACGGGGCGTACAAGGACTGCGGGAACATCGTGTACACGGGCGCGGAGCTCAAGAGCGCGGCGCCGGGCTTCGGCCCCGGCGGCCAGCCCGAGGTCGACTTCAAGACCAAGAACTCCACGAAGTTCGCGCAGCTCACGCGCGACAACCTGGGCCGGTTGCTCACGATCTTCCTCGACAGGAAGTACATCAGCGCCGCGTCGATCGAAGGCATCATCTCCACGGACGGTATGATCCACGGTTCGTTCACGGAAGACCAAGTCGCGCTGCTCGCCAACGAGCTCAACGCCGGCGCGCTGCCCGTGCCGCTGTCGATCATCTCCAAGGACGACGTCGGCCCGATCCTCGGCAAGGAAGACTTGCAGAAGTCGCTCGTCGCCTCGATCGTCGGCTTGGGGCTCGTGCTGATCTTCATGGTCGTGATGTACCGCCTGCCGGGTGCGCTTGCCGACGTCGCGCTGTTCGTCTACGTCCTCATGCTGCTCGCGCTGCTGTCGGTCGCGCACGCGGTTCTCACGCTCCCCGGCATCGCGGGCTTCGTGCTCTCGATCGGTATGGCGGTCGACGCGAACGTCCTGATCTTCGAGCGCATCAAAGAAGAGCTGTGGGCGGGTAAGACGCTGCGCGCCGCGGTGCGCATCGGCTTCCAGAGAGCGTTCAGCTCGGTGTTCGACTCGCACTTCACCACCATCGTCGGCGCCGGCGTACTGTACATGCTCGGTACCGGTACGGTGAAGGGCTTCGCGTACACGCTGTTCTGGGGAACCGCGTTCTCGCTGCTCACTGCCGTCGTCATCACCCGCTTCTTCATGGACATCGTCGTGGAGAACAACATCGTGACCTCGAAGGCCGCGTACGGTGCCGGCGGCACCGTTTTGCCGCCTGGCCCGGTCGCTCCGGCGGAGGCTCGCAGCTAGATGTTCTTCCGTCGCCTCAACTGGAACGTCGTCGGGTGGTTCCGCACCGTCTCGGCGATCTCGTATGCCGTCATCCTCGCCGGCGTGCTGTTCATGGGCTACCACTGGGTCAAGGACGGTTCGCCGCTCACGCTCGGGCTGTCGTTCACCGGCGGTACCGACGTCACGGTGAAGTTTGCCAAGCCGGTCACCAAGGACGCGCTCGGCACGGCCCTCGCGTCGGTGGGCGTCACCGACGCGCGCATCAACACGCTCTCCAAGCCCGGCGAGCCGCCCGACGAGCGCTGGGTGATCCAGACGCAGCACGACTTCGGCAACAACTCGATCCCGTTCTGGAAAGCGCTGGGCGGGGTCGCGCCGGTGGACCGCGCCGCGTCGTCGATCTCGACCGTCGGACCGTCGCTCTCGCGCGAGTATTTGTTCAATGCCATCAAGGCGCTGATCATCGCGATCTCGATCCAGTTCTTGTACGTCGCGTTCCGCTTCGGCTGGAACCTGATCTTCGGCTGGGTCTGCGTCGTCGCGCTCGTGCGCGACTCGCTGATGATGATCGGCATCTACGCGATCGCGGGAAGACGGGTGGACGACGCCTTTCTGGCCGCCGTGTTGACCGTTATCGGCTACTCCATCATGGATACGATCGTCATCCTCGACCGTATCCGCGAGAACGTCAAGCTGATGGACGGCAAGCCGTTCGACGAGATCGTCAACACGTCGATCCTGCAGACGATGACGCGCTCGGTGAACACGCTCGCCACCGTCGTCATCACGCTCGTCGCGCTGCTCGCGTTCGGCGGTGCCTCGCTGCAGAACTTCGCGTTCGCGCTGCTCGTCGGCATCTGCTCGGGCGGCTACCACTCGATCTTCTTCTCGGCGCCGCTCGTCGCCGTGCTGCAGAAGCGCGCTTCACAGCGCACGGGGCGCAGCAGCATCTTCCGCCGCTCGACGCTGTCGAACCAGCCGCGCACGGTCGCGGCCGCCCGCGGCGGCGCGAGCGCGGCCTCGGTGCAGCGCGACCGCGAGGCGGTCGCCGCCGCGCGCCGCGCCCGCCGCGAGCTCGAGCGCCAAGGCGCGTCGCGCCGCACCGCGGCGCCGCCGCGCTACAAGCGCACGCGCCAGGAGCAAATCGACTTCGAGAAGCTCGAGAACCGCAACTTCGGCGCGCAATTACCGCAGAAGCCGGTGCTGCCCGAGGACGCCGAGGCGGATCCGATGGACCACCTCGAGCAGATCGACCCGCTCGACGCGCAAGCCTTGGGCCTGCACGACGAGGCGGCGGACCTCGGCCACGAGGAGATCAAGCTGAACCTCGGCGACGACGAACCCCGCGCGCCGCGGCGAGATTCACCTCGACCTCGACAAACCGGCCGTGCCCGCGCCCGAACCCGAACACAAGACGATCCCCTAACGGATCATGGCGCGGGAGAAGAAACTTCCGCCGCCCACCCCGTCGGAAGCCGCCTTCGAGCGGCTCCTGGCGGACTTCCCGTCGGCCACGACGGCCCTTCGACAAGCCCCGGGTGACGCTGGCGGTCACGGTGACGTCAGCGGAACAAAGGCCCAATGTCACCCTGAGCCTGTCGAAGGGTGCGCCACGATCGTGCCATCGGACGCAAACGTTTTTCTCGACGAGCTCTACGCGCACGCGCGCGAGTATCTCGAGCGCGATCCGTACGCGACCATCGGCGACGCGTCCGGCTTCAACACGAAGGTCGTCGGCGTAAGCTTCGAGGGCCGCCAGGATGTCGTTGCCGGCGTCGCGCCCGGCGCGGTGCTCGAGCTGCGCCGCCAGCCCGACAACCCGCACGATCCGAACGCGATCGCGGTGTGGTACGGCGCGCTGCAGCTCGGCTTTCTCAAGCGCCCGATCGCGGCGCGCATCGCGCCTAACGTCGACGCCGGCGAGCACTACAGCGCACGCGTCACGGCGATCACCGGCGGCGGGGCGCGCTCGTGGGGGATCAACGTGTACGTCACGCGCGAGCGCGCGGCGCCCGCGCGCGCCGGCGGCCGGCGCACGGCGGTGTCGAACGCGGACGTGCTGCGCGCGCTGATCGGCGACCAGCCGCTGCGCGGCGCGCAGCGCGACGTGCTCGAACGCGTCGACGCTGGGCGCAACACGCTCGCGGTGCTCGGCACGGGGCGCGGCAAGTCACTGTGCTTCCAGTATCCCGCCGCGACGCGCGCGCTGGAGCGCGGCCAGAAAACCGTCGTGCTGTACCCGCTGCGCGCGCTGGCGAACGACCAGTACGAGGCGCTGATGCGGCGCCTGGCGCCGCTGGGCATCCGCATCCACCGCGCGAACGGCGCGATCGACGCGGGCGAGCGCGCGGCGCTCAACGATGCGCTCGACACCGGCGAGTGGGACGTGATCTGCGCGACGCCGGAGTTCGTGCAGTTTCACCTGGACCGCTTTCGCAGCGCGGTCTCGCACCCGGCGCTGATCGTCGTCGACGAGGCGCACCACCTGTCGGAGTCGACGCACCGGCCCGCGTACCAGCGCATCGGCGAATCGATCGCGGCGCTGGGTGGCCCGCAAGTCCTCGCGCTCACGGCCACGGCCGGCGACGAAGCGTTCGCGAAGATTCGCGCGGCGCTGCGCATCGACGCCTGGGTGATCGACCCGACCGTGCGCGACAACTTGCACGTGGTCGACGCGCGCGGCACCACCAACAAGCTCGCGTACATCGAGCGTTTCGTGCGCGACGGCGAGAAGGCGATCGTGTACTGCAACTCGCGCACCGAGGCGACGCGCGTCGCGGAGAAGCTGCGCGGGCGCGTAGGCGAAGGGATCGCGTTCTACCACGCGGGCGTCGGCGCGGGCGAGCGCGCGCGCGTCGAGGAGTATTTCCGCGAAGGTTCGATCCGCGTCGTCGTGGCGACGTCGGCGTTCGGCGAGGGCATCGACCTGCCCGACCTGCGCCACATCTTCCTGTACCATCTCAACTTCGACTTCACCGAGTTCAACCAACAGGCCGGGCGGGCGGGCCGCGACGGCGCGGACGCGTCGATCCACTTGCTGTTCGGCGAGCTGGACCGGCGCATCAACGACTTCATCCTCGAACGCGCTGCGCCGACGCTCGAAACGCTGCGCCGGCTCTACGCTGCGACGAAGCGCATGGCGTCGGACAACACGCTGCACGTGACGTACGCGGACGTCGCGTCGGCGCTCGACTTCGACCGCGTCGACGGGACGACCGTCGCCGTCGCGATGCGCATCTTCGCCGACGCGGGGCTCGTGGAATTGGGCGAAGACGACGACGGGCGCTTCGTGCGCTTCTTGCCGGTGAGCGCGAAGGTCGATCTCACGGCGTCGGAGCGATTCGGCGAAGGCGAGGCGGAGCGCGACGCGTTCGCGCGCTTTTGCGACGTGGTGCTGAGCGCGCGGCCGGAGGTGCTCGAAGCGCTGATCGACCGGCCGATCTATCCCAGCGGCGTGCCGCTGCTGCGCTAAACGGCGTCGCGTCGCGCAGGAGCGGCGCTGCGTTGCGAGCATAGACTCGCGGTAACACCGGGCCGGGGCCGGCGACGGAGGAGCCAATGCGAGTCTTCGCGGTCGTTCTGAGCGTCCTGTACGCCCTCGCGTACGGCGTGCCGACCGTGCTCGCGCTCCAGGGGCACTACGGTTCGATCGGCGCCATCAAAGCCGGGCGGATGGGGATCATGGCGCCCGACGTCAACACCGTCGGCGCCGTCGTGCCCGGATCGCCGGCCGCGAAGGCGGGGATCGTGCCGGGCGATATCGTCGTGCCGGTGGAGGCCGAGCACGCGCTCGCCGTGCAACAGGTGTTCGACCGCCCCGCGGCCGGTAGCCCCGAGTCGTACGCGATCGTGCACGACGGTCACCGGCGCGTCGTGTCGATCGCGGCAAACGCGTCGCGCAGCTCGCCGCGCGAGAGCGCGCTCATCATCGCGCAGCTCGTGCGCGGCTTCGTCATCGTGCTGATGGGCGCGCTGCTGGTGCTGCTGCGGCCCGAGCATCATGACGGCGGCGTTCTTCGTGCTGTGCCTGCAGTTCGGCGAGCTCGCGCACCCTGTCGCCAACCTGGAGCTCGTCGCCGCGGTGCCGTTCTTCTGGAAGCCGCTGTTCCTTTTGCTGACGTGCGTCGTCACGGGCGCCGGACCGGCGGTCGCCGCGATCTTCTGCATGCGCTTCCCGACGGGCGCGCCGCTCCCCGCCTGGCGCCCGGCCGAGAAGGTGATGATCGCGGTCGCCATCTTCACGGTGTGCGACTACTTCTTCGCGCTGGTCGTGGGCGGGACGTACACGCCGCTGGGCAACGCGCTCTATCTCGCGTTCACCCTCGCGTCGTGGGTGAGCTACGTCGTCGCGACGACGTCGTTCCTGGCGCGGTATCGCGACGCGTCGGGCGAGGACCGCGACCGGCTGCGGTGGGTCGCGATCGGCCTCGTCAGCTTCCTGGTGAGCTATGCGCTGTTCTGGATCGCGCAGAACGTACCGGCGGCACCCAACGAGCTGGGGGTGTGGGCGCAGTTCGTCAACGTGCTGCCGCTGGCGGTGGCGTACGCGGTGGTGCGGCATCGTGTGATCGACGTGCGGCTCGCCGGCGGACGCGCGATCGCGTACGCCGCGCTGTCGGCGATCCCGGTAGCCGTGTTCAGCCTCATCGACTGGGCGCTCAGCAACCAGCTGCAGCAGACGCGCTTCGCGGTGTTCATCGAGATCTGCGTGTCGATCGCGTTCGGGTTCTGGGTGAACTCTTCGCAGCGCAAAATCGACAACTTGATCGAGACGCTGTTCTTCCACGCGCGGCGCGTCGCGGAGGAGCGTTTGCGCGGCGTCGCGCGGCGCATCGCGCACATCACGGAGCGCGCGCCGCTCGACGAGACGCTCGTGCGCGAGCCGTTCGAGTCGCTCGGCCTCGCGTCGGCCGCGCTCTTCCGGCTGGTCGACGGAACGTACGCGCGCGTAGCGCAGCGCGGCTGGTCCGGCGACGCGCTGCCTGTCATCGACGCGAACGACGATCTCGCGCTGGAGCTCGTCACCACCCGCGAACCGGTTGAGACCGAGAAGATCGCCTGGGACCCAGGCGCATCGGTCGACGCCATGCGCGCTGTGCACGGCCTATCCGCTGCTCGTGCGCCAACAGCCCGTCGGGCTGCTGCTGCTGGGCGCCAAGCGCGACGGCGAGCGTCTCGATGCGCTCGAGCGCGCCGCGTTGCAAACGCTCGTTGAGTCGGCCGCGGCGACCTACGATCACCTCGAGGCGATCGAGCAGCACGAGCTCGCGGCCCAGCTGCAGCGGGAGCTCGAAGAGACTCGGCGGGAGAACGAGACGCTGCGCGAGCTGGCCGCTCGCGCAGCGTCTACCGTCTAGGCGTCGCCGCCTTCGCTCTCGCTTTCGTTCTCGGTCTCGACGTCGTCGTTGCCGCCGACCTCACCGGACTCGGTCGGCCGCGCCGGCGCAGGCGCGTCCGCGCCCTCGTTGTGAAACGGCGGCTTGCCGGCGGCGAAGATGGTCGGGGGCTCGAGCAGTGTCGTCATCGTCATCTATGTCCTTTGCGGTGAGATCGCTGGCGTCGCGCCGCGTACCCCCGAAGACGCGATGGCGAGCGTAGCCTTCTGGACGCGACCCGCGAACTCCGTCCGGCGGCCGCGCCGTATTGCGCGGCCCGTACGCAATCGCCCCGGACTCACCCGCAGCGATTATCCGGATACCGCGTTTCGTTGACGACCACGAAGCCGTTGTCGGCACCGCGATGCGTCGCGCAGTGCACCTCGTGCACGCCGGCGACGAACGGGCGCTGGCGGTCGCTGGTGTGAAAGTACTGGCCGTACGCGACGACGTGCGCGCCGCGCGGCGCCGTGACGCGCCCGTCCAGATCGTCGTTGGTGACGACCTCCACGAGCGCGAAGCGGCTGCCGGGACCGATCGGGACGCGCAGCGGGAGCAGCTGGTGACCGCCGTGGCGGCCGGCCCGCTGCGGGCGCGACGGCCCGATCGTCGTGCCGCACACCATCACGTTGTCGACGGGGCTCGCGTGCTGCTCGGCGATGAGCTGCGCGAGCCGGGCGTTCGTCGCCGGCGTGCAGCTGCTGGGGGCAGCGACGTTGGCGGCGTGCGCGCAGGCACCGGCCGTGACGAGCGCGGCGACCGCTACCGCGCTGAGGAGGGTCGAACGCATGCGCCCGCTTTCGGCACCGCGCGCCCAGGGCCCGCGCGGCGCGCGGAGCAAACTAGACGGCATGCGCACCGATCGGGCCGTTGTGGTTGCGGCGCTGGCGTTCGTCCTCGCCGCGGCCGGTTGTGCACCGCCGAAGCCCACCGTGACGGTTTCGCACGGGCACGTCGGGACGGTCGCACCGCACCGCGCTGGTCCGCCCGCCAACCCGGACCTCGCGTCGGTGATGGAGCGGTTCTACCAGCAGATCGAAGGCGCGCACTGGCCGTTCGCGTACGCGATGCTGTCGCCGCGTTATCGTGCGAGCATCAGCCAGGATGCGTTCGTCGCGCGCTACGCCGGCTTCGCCGACCTCGACGTGTCGATCCGCCAGTCCGGCGACCGCGTCGTCGTCGCGGCGCTCGGTGCGAAGGAGCGCGGCACGCCCGCACGGGCGCGCCGCTTCGAGGAAAAGACGACCCTGACGTGGGACGGCGAGGACTGGAAGATCGACCGCATCGCGCGCGGCGACGTCAGCTCCGCGCATACGCGCTGAGCAGCGCGTCGACGATCGGCGTCGCGCGGAAACGCTCCGCGTCCATGCGCGCACGCCGCGCGAGCGCGGTGCGGCGCGCGTCGTCGCCGAGCAGCGCCGCGATGGCGTCGCCCAGCGCGCGCTCGTCGCCGGCCGCGACGGCGATGCCGTTGACGCCGTCGTCGAGCCACGCGCGCACGCCGCCCACGTCGTACGCCACCACCGCTCGTCCGCGCGCGAACGCTTCGATGCCCGCGTAGCCGAACGGTTCCGCCCAGCGCGACGGTAGCGCGACGAGCGCGGCGGCGTCGAAACCCGCGCGCACGGTTTCCGGCGCGACGGCGCCCGGCGCGTCGAGCGCCACGCCCAACTCGCTCGCAAGCCGGTGGGCGTCGGGCAGCGCCGGTCCGGCGCCGAACGCGCGCACCGCGGGCCGGCGTTCGGGCACGATGCGCGCGACCGCGCGCACCAGCGAGTCGAGCCCTTTCTGCGGCACGATGCGCCCCGCGAACGCGATCGTGCGCGCGACCGGCGAAGCGGCGCGCGCGAACGCGTCTTCGGCGGCGTACGCGTCGTCCGGCAGCGGCAACGGGATCGTGACGATGCGCTCGCGCGGCACGCCGCTGCGCGCGGCGCGCTCGGCGACGTACGGCGACGCGACGATCACGGCATCGCTCGCCGCAACGGTGTCGCGCAAGCGCTCGCGCCGCCTTATCAGCGCCAGCGTGCGCGGGCGCGGGCCGTACGCACAGCCGTCGAGCAGCGCGTGCACCATGCACGCCGGCCCGATCGGCTGCGTGCAGATGCGCCCGCTGCGCGGGAACACGCGATCGCCTTCGGGGCAGAACGGGCGGTGGTCGTGCACGTGGTACGCGAGCCGCGGCACGGCGCGCAGCGCGCCGACGATCCCGGCGTCCATCACGTTGTGCGCGACGGCGACGTCCGGTGCGAACGCGGCGATCGCGCGCACGGTCTCCTCACGCGCGGCGCCGTCGGGCTCGTCGTGCTCGTCCGCCCACGCCACGCGCTGCACGGTCGCGCCGCCGGGCGCGGCGCCGGCTTCGCGCGCGAGGACGTGCACGGTCGCGCCGCGCGCAACGAGCGCGGGCAGCACCACGTCGAGGTAGCGCTCCATCCCGCCCGCGTGGCCGATGCGCTCCGCCGCGACGAGGATGCGCATCAGCGGCGCGCGGCGATCGCGCGCGCGTACGCCTCGAGCGTCGCCTCGCCCGTGCGCCGCCAGGTGCGCGCGCCGAGCCGGCGCTCGAGCGCGTCGCCGCGGTCGCGCGGGCCGCGTTCCAGCGCGCGCAGCACGGCCACGCGAATCGTCGCGGGATCGGCGGGATCGGCGTACTCCACGTCGGGACCGAAGTACTCGCGCTCGCAGCCGCGGTCGCCGGTGACGATGCGCGCGCCGGTCGCCGCCGCTTCGAGCGATGAAAGACCGGGGCTTTCGAGCCACGACGGGTGCGCGTGCACCGCTGCGGCCGCCATCATGCGCACGATCTCGTCGTGCGGCGCGTGCTCGACGAAGCGCGTGCGCGCGGTCGCCCAACGCCGGCACAGCGCGAGATACCCCGGATCGTGCGCGTGGCCGACGAGCGTCACGTCGACGTCGACGTCGCGCAGCGCGTACAACAGCGCCGCTTGGTTCTTTTTCGGCTCGATGCGCCCCGCGCACAGCACGCCGGCGCGCGCAGGCGCCCGTTCGATCGCGAACGCGTCGTCGTCCACGCCTAGCGGCGCGACGACGAACGGCACGCTCGCGACGCGCAGCCGCTCGCCGTACAGGTACGCTTCGACCTCGCTGGCGGGCAGCAGCACGTCCGCGTCGAGCACGAGCGCGCGCTGTGCCGCGAGCCGGCGGTCCGCGTTGCGCGCGACGCTGCCGCGCCACGGCAAGTGCGGCTCGACGTGGTGGAGCTTCGCCAGCCGGCGGTCGACCTCGGCGGCGGTGCGCGCCGCGAGCGCCCGCTCGACGTGCGGCGCCGTCGCGAAGAATGCGCGCAGGTCCAGCCAGATCGGCGAGAGCGCGAGCGGCGTGCCGTGCGCGTTGAGCGCGTCGATCTGGGCGCGCGCCGTCGCAGGCTCGAACACGCCGAACACGTGGGCGACGTCGTAGCCGCGCGGATCCGGCGCGAGCGTCGCGACGACGTCGGCGTCGGCGCCGAGCGCGCGCAGGCTCGTCGCCGTGCGTTCGGCGTGGATGAGATCGCCGCCCGGCTTGGTGGCCGCGTCGGGCCGCACCACGAGCAGGCATCTCACGCGAGCGCTGCGACCTCGCCGAGCACCGCCAGCGTCTGCGCGGTGCAACGCTCCCACGAGAACGTCGCCGCCCGCGCGGGGCCATGCGCCGCGAGCGTGGCGCGCGCGCCTTCGTCGGCGAGCAGCGCCCGCAGCGCGTTCGCCCACGCATCGATATCGTGCGCCTCATCGACCCACGCCGCGGCATCGCCGCCGACCTCCGGCAGCGAGCCCGCGCGCGCGGCGACCACCGGCGCGCCGCACGCCATCGCCTCGAGCAGCGGGAAGCCGAACCCCTCGTACGTCGACGGCAGCGCGACGAGCGCCGCGCCGCGGTACAGCGCCGCGAGCGTCACATCGTCCGGGGCGTCGATCACGACGCCGCCGGCAGGAAGCGACGGCGGTTTTCGCGTGAACGCGAGCGCGACGTCGCCGGCGGGAAACGCGCGCGCGAACGCGGCGATCAGCGTGGTGGTGTTCTTGCGCTCGTCGTGCGCGCCGACGTGCAGCACGTAGCGCCGCCCGCGCAGTTCGGCCGGCAGCGCGCCGGGCGCGCCGGGAGAGAAGACGTCGTCCACCGCGAGCGGCGTGACGACGATGCGCTCCGCCGCGACGCCCAGCCGGCGCTCCACCTCGTCCGCGGTGAAGCGCGACTGCACCAGGATGCGGCGCGCGCCGTGCGCGGTCGCCAGAAACGGGTTCTGCTCGACGGCGCGCTTGCGCGGGTCGGCGGACGGAAACGCGAACGGCGCTGCATCGTGCACGGTCGCCACGGACGGCACGTCGGTGCGCAGGAACGTGCCGTTCCACGGAAACCACGCCACGTCCGCATCGCGCGGGATGTGCCGCGAAACCTCGACGGCTTCCGCCTGCAGCGCCGCCGCCATGGCCGCGCGCTTCGGGAAAAAATCGCGCACGACGAACGTCCAGCGAAATCGCTCGTCGAGGATGGCGCGCGACAGCACCGCGCGCGCGTAGCGCCCGATCCCGCGGTCGTCGCGCGTGAGGTTGTGCGCGTCGACCGCAACGTGGACCGCGTTCAGCCGCGGCTACCGGGGCATGGGGTCAGCTCGGTATACCCGTTCGGACCCGTGTGGCTGATGATGTACTTGATCAACGGCGGATAGCTCGAAATGTCCGATCCCGGCGGCGGCTGCTGCATGACGGTCGCGCCGTTGGGGTCTCGTCTGAGGTTGGTGTCCGACCAGGGGTCGGTCTGCTCGCCGTTGGGATACACCCACTTGTACGGGAACTCCGCCGTCTCGCTGTGCCCATCCGGGAAGCTCACGGTGGCGCGGATCGTCTCCGTCGCGGTGCCGCTGTTGTAGCGCGGCGGCCCGTGCGGGATGAACGACACGTAGCCGCACGGCGTGTTCGCGTTGACGGCACCGTTGCCGTTGCCGCTGGTGCCCGTCCCGGTGCCGCCGAGCCCGCCGCCCACGCCGGGCGCGGTGCCGCTGCCCTGGCCCGTCGACGTGCCGGTGCCCGCGCCCGCGGCGTGCGGGCTCGCGTAGGTCCCGCTCGTCGCTTTCGCGATCGCCTTGTGCGCGCCGCCGCCGTGGCGGCGCGCGGGGTGGCCCTTCGCGCGGCCCGCGACCTGCTGCACCGGCGCGGGCGTGCTGCGCGGCGGCGGCGTGACGCGCGGCGGCGGCGTGGGCTGCTCCGTGGGCCGCGGCGTGGGGGTGGGCTTGGGCGTGGGGCGCGGGCGCGGCGTGGGGCTCGGTTTCTCGAACACGATGCGCGTCGCCACCGCGTCACGCTCGGTGTCGTCCGCGGGCCTGGAGCTGTGCACGAGACCCAGAAAGATCTCGTGCAGGGCGATGGCGAGCGCGATCGCGACGATCATGCGATCGCGATGCCGCTGGAAGTCGATCACTGGCTACAATCTTCGTCCGAAGAAAAAAGCCACCCCGGGCGGGGTGGCTCGCTCGTCGTTCTTCCCGATCGCCCTCGCGCCTACGACGGATACCGGCCGTAGGTGCGGTAGTACCAGTTGCGGTATTGCGCCTCGGTCGGATAGTAGCCGTAACGGTGATAGAAGTATGCGCGGTACGACGACTGCGCACGTGACTGTTCGCGCTGCTCTTCGCGTTTCTGTCGCACTTTGTGGTTGTAGTTCGTGATGAGCACCGCCGCCGCGGCGCCGCCGATGAGGATGTTGCGCGTGCTCGCCGCACCGTCGGCGAGAGCCGGTGCAACCGCCCCGAAGGTCATCGTTGCGGCGAGCGCGCCGGCCGTGAAGAGTTTCGATTTCATAGCGTCTCCAGGTTTCCCCCAGGCGAGGAATGATTACTCAAGGACAACGAGATGTGACGGTCGCGCGGTTCCGCGGAGGTGTGACCGCCGTCGCAGGCCTCAGGTTGGCGAGCGCGAAGCGGGCGAGCCGTGACCGAGCCGATCGAATCGCTGATCCGGGCCATCCCCGATTTTCCGATCCCGGGTATCCTCTTCCGCGACATCACGCCGCTGCTCGCCGACCCCAAGGGGTTCAAGGCGACGATCGACCTGTTCGTCGACCGCTTCCGCGACGCGCGCGTCGAGGCGGTCGTCGGCATCGAAGCGCGCGGTTACATGCTCGGCGCGCCGGTCGCGTACGCGCTGGGCGCCGGCTTCGTGCCCGTCCGCAAGCCCGGCAAGCTGCCGGGCGAAAAGTTCAGCGAAGAGTACGCGCTGGAGTACGGCACCAACACCCTCGAGATCCACGCCGACGCCGTGGGCCACGGCCACCGCGTGCTCGTTGTCGACGACCTGCTGGCGACCGGGGGCACGATCGCCGCAACCTTGCGCCTGCTGAAAAAACTGGGCGCCAACGTGATCGGCACGGCGGTGCTGATCGAGCTCGAAGCGCTCAACGGGCGGGCGGCACTCGAGGACGTCGAGCTGACGAGCTTCATCAAGTACTGAGGCTAGCGACCGCAGCCTTTGCAATTCGGTGTGGGTCCTGTGTAGGATAAGGCTTCACACCCGATGACTATCGCTGATCTCGTTGGTAAGGTCCGCCAATACGATCCCTCGCTCGATGAGGGCTGGCTGGAACGCGTCTACGAGGTCGCGGACCGGGCGCATGATGGGCAGCACCGGGCCTCGGGCGAGTCATACATCGCCCACCCCTTGGCCGTGGCCGACGTCCTGGCCGACCTCGAGATGGACCGCGAGACGATCGCTGCGGCGCTGCTGCACGACGTGGTGGAAGACACCGCGATCTCCAACGAGCAGGTGGCGGCCGAGTTCGGCCACGAGATCGCCGCGCTCGTCGATGGCGTCACCAAGCTCACGCGCATCCCCTACCAATCGAAAGAGGACGCGCAGGTGGAGAACCTGCGCAAGATGTTCCTGGCGATGGCCAAGGACATCCGCGTCATCATCATCAAGCTGGCCGACCGCCTGCACAACATGCGCACGCTCTCGAGCCTGCCCGCGCCCAAGCAGCAGTCGATCGCGCGCGAGACGATCGAGATCTACGCGCCGATCGCGCACCGGCTGGGCATCTGGCGCGTCAAGTGGGATCTCGAGGACCTCGCGCTGCGCTATCTCGAGCCCGACGCGTACCGCGACATCGCCGAGCGCGTCGCGAAGAAGCGCGTCGAGCGCGAGGAAGCCGTCGCGCGCGTCATCACCGACCTCAAAGCCGAGTTCGAGAAAGTCGGCGTGAAAGCCGACACCACCGGCCGCCCCAAGCACTTCTACTCGATCCACAAGAAAATGCTCAAGGGGCGCGACTTCTCGACCATTTACGATCTGACGGCGATGCGCGTCATCGTCGATTCCGTCAAAGACTGCTACGGCGCGCTGGGCGTGGTGCACGCGATGTGGAAGCCGCTGCCGGGGCGGTTCAAAGACTACATCGCGATGCCCAAGCCCAACATGTACCAGTCGCTGCACACCACGGTCGTCGGCCCGGGCGGCGATCCGCTCGAGGTGCAAATTCGCACCTGGGAGATGCACCGCACGTCGGAGTACGGCATCGCGGCGCACTGGCGCTACAAAGAAGGCTCCAAAAAAGACGAGAAGCTCACCTGGCTGCGCTCGCTGCTGGAGTGGCAGAACGACATGCGCGACTCGCGCACGTTCATGGAAAGCCTGAAGGTCGACCTGTTCGACTCGCAGGTGTTCATCTTCTCGCCCAAAGGCGATGTGTTCTCGCTGCCCGCCACGGCGACGCCGCTGGACTTCGCGTACCAGGTGCACACCGACGTGGGCCACCACTGCGTCGGGGCGAAGGTCAACGGCAAGATCGTCCCCCTGGACTCGCACATCAAAAACGGCGACATCGTCGAGGTGCTGACGAACAAGTCGTCGCGCCCGTCGCTGGACTGGCTCACCATCGTCAAGACCAGCGGCGCCAAGCACAAGATCAAGCAGTGGTTCCGCAAGGAGAAGAAGGAAGAGAACACGCTGCGCGGCCAGGAGGCCGTCGAGGCCGAGCTCGCGCGCGCGGGCTTGCGGCTCGACGTCGCGCGCGGCGACGGAATCGAGAAGGTCGCCCAAAAGCTCAACTACCTCAACGCGACGGATCTCTTCGCGGCGGTCGGGTTCGGCGACGTGACGGCCGGCAACGTCGCGCAGCGGCTGCGCGAGGAGTCCAAGGCCGACAACGTCGTCGCGATTCCATTGCCGCGCCCGGCGGCGGCGCGCCGCGTCGCGCGCAACGCCAGCGGCATCCGCATCGCCGGCGTCGACGACGTGCTGGTGCGCCTCTCGAAGTGCTGCAGCCCGGTCCCCGGCGATCCCATCATGGGCTTCGTGACGATCGGGCGCGGCGTATCGGTGCACCGCGCCGACTGCCCGAACACCGCGTACATGAACGCGGCGCCCGAGCGCATCCTCGAAGCGGAATGGCTCGACCAGTCGTCGCTCACGCACGCCGTCGACATCGAGATCGAAGCGACGGACCGCAGCGGTTTGCTGCAAGACGTGCTCGGCGTGGCGGCGGGCCTCAAGACGGCGATCAGCTCGGTGAAGGCCGGCACGAAGCGCGACATGGCGCTGATCTCCCTCACGGTGCAGATCAGCAACATCGAGCACCTCCACACCCTGCTGCGCAAGCTGCAATCGATCAAAGACGTCCGAAACGTCTGGCGCGTCACGAAGCGCGAAGCGAGAGTTAGCGGATAACTCCTGCGCCCCGGATCGTGGCGCATGCTTCGACAAACTCAGCATGACATTGGCTCAGCATGACGTTGGGCGCGACTTTTGTCGGGCGAGCGGGTGCTCGTTAGCGGCGGATGAGAATGCGCGGGTACGGTATACGGCGGCGTGCGCGTTCAGCGAGCGTTAAGCTGGGGCCGTTAGCATGATCGTTCCACCCGCTTTTTCCACAGGAGATCGTCCGCTGTCCCTCGCTCGCTTCGCGCTGCGCAACGATAAGGTCATCGTGTTCGCAGTCGCGGTCCTCGCGCTGTTGGGCGTCCGGGCGTACCTCACGACTCCGCAGAGCATCTTTCCGACGATGTCGTTCTCGCGCATCGACGTGGTCGCGGAAGCGGGCGACCTGCCGCCCGATCAAGTGCGCATCGCGGTCACGCAGCCGCTGGAGCGTGCGCTGCAGTCCCTGCCGTCGGTCACGTCGGTGAACTCGAACTCCAGTCAAGGCTCCGCTGAACTCGTCGTCGCGTTCGACTCCAAGACCGACCCGCGCGTCGACCTGCAGTACGTCAACCAGGCGGTCAGCGAGGTGCGCGCGGCGATCCCGGCCGCGAAGAACGTCGTCGCGGTCATCGTGAACCCGAACAGCGAGCCGGTCGTGTCGTACGCGCTGACGTCGCCGACGCTCTCACAGGCGGTCGTGCGCGATCTCGCGCTGACGAGCTTGGTGCCGCAGCTGTACGGCGTGCAAGGGATGGGGCGGCTCGCCGTCACCGGCGGCCCCGCGACCGAGTTCCACGTCGACCTCGATCCCACGGCGCTCGCCGCGCAGGGGATCGGCGCCGCCGACGTCACCAAAGCGCTCGCCGACGCGAACAACGTGCAAGCGGTGGGCGTCGCGCAGCGCAACTACCAGACGTACGCCGTGATCGTCGACGCGTCGCTGCACGACGTCGCATCGCTCGCGCGCGTCACCGTGCCGACCAAGAACAACGGTGCGGTGCCGCTCTCCAGCATCGGCACGGTGCGCCTGGGCGTGTCGCCCATCACCGCGCAGACGTCGTACGACGCGCAGCACGCGGTGATCGTCAACGCCTACGGGCTGCCCGGCGCCGATACGGTGCGCATGGCGAACGATCTCAAGGCGAAGCTGGACGTCGCGGCGCGCAAGCTCCCCGCCGACGTGCACGTGAACCTGTTCTGGGACCAGACGACGCTGATCGTCGAGTCGCAGAAGTCGCTGCGCGACGCGATCCTGATCGGCGCGCTGCTGGCGATCCTCGTGATCTACGGCTTCCTGCGCAGCCTGCGGCTCACGCTCGTCGCCGCCGCGGTGATCCCGCTCGCGATGGCGATCGCCCTCTTCGCGCTGCAGCAAGCGGGCTTGACGCTCAACCTCATGAGCGTCGGCGGGCTGGCCGTCGCCGTCGGGCTGATCATCGACGATGCGATCGTCGTGATCGAGAACATCGAGCGCAACCGGCGCGAGTCGCCCGGCGCGCCGATGAACGACACGATCACGCGCGCGATGTCGCAGCTCGGCGCGGCGATGACGGCCTCGACCGCGACCACCGTGGTGGTCTTCGTGCCGCTCGCGCTCCTGAGCGGCGTGACGGGATTCTTCTTCCGGGCGCTGGCGTTTACGCTCGCCGCGTCGCTGATCGTGTCGCTCGGCCTCGCGCTGCTGCTCGCGCCGATCATCGCGCGCTGGCTGCTGCGCGACGAACAGCACGACGCCGCGCCGCACAAGCGCGATCTCATCGCGACGGTGCTCGACCGTTACGAGCCCGTGCTGCGCTGGACGCTCGAGCACCGCCGCGTCGTGTACGCGAGCGCCGCCGGCGTCCTGGTCGTCACGGTGCTGCTGCTCTCGCGGCTGCCCAGCGATTTTCTGCCGAAGATGGACGAAGGCCAGTTCGAGATCGCGTACACGATGCCGGTCGGCACGAGCTTGCCCGCGAGTGACGCGGCTGCCACGGCGATGGAGAAGATCATCCTGGCCGATCCGGCGGTCGCGGCGGTGGGGCGGCTGACCGCCGTCGATTCGAACGGCTTCACGCCCACGCAGACGAACCAGGGTCTGCTCCGCGTGCGGCTCAAGCCGCCCGGACAGCGTGCGAATTGGGACGATGTGAGCAACCGGCTGCGCGATGCGCTCACGGCAGCGATCCCCGCGTCGCTGTACGACTTCCACCAGATCCTCGAAGACCTCATCAACGGCTTGACCGGGACGCCGACGCCGATCGAGGTGATCGTCCACGGCACCGACCAGCAGCAGCTCATCACGCTCGCCAACGGGGTGAAGAACAAGCTCGCGAAGATCCCCGGCATCGTCGACGCGAACAGCGGCGTGGTGTACGACAGCCCGTCGCTGCGCATCTCGCCGCGCGGCAGCCGGATCGCCGCGCTCGGCATCACGACCACCGACGTCGGCGACGCGGTGTCGGCGCTCACGCAAGGCACCGTCGCCACCAACGTCGCCGGAGCGCAAAGCTTGATCCCCGTGCGCGTGCGGCTCGCCACGCCCGGGAACACCACGTCCAACGAGAACTTCGGCTCGACGCCGCTGTTCGCGAAGGGCGCAACCACCTCGCTCGGCGACGTGGCGGGCATCAAGACGGTGCGGCTGCAGAACGACATCAACGCGATCAACGGCCAGTCGGTGATGCGCGTGACGGCGAACATCTCCGGCGCGAACCTCTCCGCGGTGACGACCGGCATCGGGGACGTCCTCACATCGACCGCGTTCCCGCCGGGTTCCAGCGCCGAGATCGGCGGTCAGGCCGCGACGCAGAAGCAGTCGTTCACGGAGTTTCTCACCGTCATCGCGATCGCGGTCGCGCTCGTGTTCGCGGTGATGCTCGCAACGTTTCGGTCCTACCGCCTGCCGCTGGTGATCCTCACCGCGATCCCGCTCGCGCTCATCGGCGTCGCGGTCGCGCTCTTCGTCACGGGCACGCCGTTCAACGTGTCCTCGTTCATGGGACTGCTGCTGCTCGTCGGCGTCGTCGTGAAGAACGGTATCCTGCTGATCGACGTCGCGAACAAGCGCGTGCGCGCGGGCGACAGTATCGAAGACGCGCTCGTCGCTGCCGGCAAGACGCGCCTGCGCCCGATCGTCATGACCACGCTCGCCGCGATCGGCGGCCTGATTCCGCTCGCGCTCGGCATCGGGCAAGGTTCCGAGATGGAGCGCCCGCTCGCGATCGCCGTCATCGGCGGCTTGTCCACCGCCACGGTGTTCACGCTGCTGGTGATCCCGGCGCTGTACGCCGCGTTCTTGGGCGAGAAACCGCCCGCGTCGATCGCCGCCCAGCGCGTGGCGGCCGCATGAGGCGCTTGAGAAGCATGAGAACCGCCGCAGCAGCGCTCGCCTTCGCCGTGGGCGTGGTGCCTGCGATCGCGTCGGCACAGAACCCGGTCCCCGCGAAGGCGACACCGCTGCCCGCCGTCGCGAACGCGCCGCGGCCGATCGCCTTCGCCGACCTCGCGCTCGATCGAGCGCAGTCCGCGGCGCTCGCGACGTCGCCCGACGTCAAGCTCGCAGAGGCCGTCGTGCGCGAGAACGCCGCCGCGCTGGCCGGTGCGCGCGGTGCGCTGGGACCGACCATCACGGGCAGCTACGTCGAGGCGCCCCAAGGCGGTTCGAACAACGATATCATCAGCCAGCGGCTCACGACCGTCGGCTTGCAGACGACGGTCGGCGACGTTCTTGCGTACTCGCCGCTCGTCGCGGCTGCGGCCGCGACGCTGCGCAGCGCGCAAGCGTCGCTCGTGGCCGCGCAGCGCACGGAGCGAGTGAGGGTCATCGGCCTGTACTACGATGCGCTGAAAGCGCGCGCGATCGCGCAGGCGCGCGACAACGCGCTGCGCACCGCGCAGCAGCAGCGCGACGCCGCGGCGATCCGCGTGCGGGCGGGCGACGCGCCGCGGTTGGACCTCACGCGCGCGAACGTCGCGGTTGCGCGCGCCACGGCGACGGCCGAGATCGCGCGCGCCGCCGACCAGAACGCCACCGAAGCGCTCGCCGTCGAATCCGGCTCGACGTCGCCGCTCGATCGCACGGTCGACCAGCCGCTACCGAGTTCGACCGAGATCGCGCCCGCCGACGCCGTCGCGCGCGCGCTCGCGAACCGTGCGGACGTGCGCGCGGCGCGCGAGACGACGGCCGCGGCGCAGGCTGCGACAGCTGCCGCGCGCCGCGCGACGTTCCCGGCGATCACGGTGGGTGCCGGTTACGAGCAGGGCGTCGACGCGGGCGTTCGCATCCACGGCCCCACGCTCAACGTGTCGCTGGGCATCCCGCTCAACGGCACCGCGCGCTCGCAGGTCGCGCAGAAGACGGCGATCCTGGCGCAAAACGTCGCCAGGATGCAGGCGCAAGAACGCCAGATCTCGCTCGACATCGCGTCGGCCGCGCGCAACCTCGCCGCGGCGCAGCGTGCGACCGCCGCATCCACGCAGGCGCGCCAGGAAGCGTTCAACGAGCTGCAGGCGACCGATCTGGGCTACCGCAACGGCGCGTCGTCGAGCCTCGAGCTCTCGACCGCGCGCGACACGTACACGCAAGCGCTCGTCGACGAGCTGTCGTCGGTGTACGACGAGCTCAAGGCGCGCGCGACACTGGAGCTGGGAGTCGGACCGTGAGTGAAGCCGTACGTGATGCCGCACGTTCGCCGGTGAACCGCCGCAACATCGTCGCCGCGATCGTCACCGTCGTGCTGGTGTTGGCCGGGCTCGGCTGGATGCTGACGCATCGCACCGGGCCGACCAACGCGCAAGCGGCGCCCGCACCGAGCGTCGGCGTCGCGACCGTGCGCGAGGGCGAGTTCGCGCACCGCGTCGTCGCGCAAGGGCGCATCGGGCCGCCGGCGGGCAGCAGCGCGAAGGTCGCGTTTGCGCAGCCCGGCATCTTGCAGGCTGTCGACGTGCGCGTCGGGCAGCGCGTCAGCGCCGGCGACAACGCTCGCCGAGCTCGACCGCAGCACGCTGGGCGCGGCGGTCGATCAAGCGAGCAACGACGCGGCAGCGGCGGCGGGCTCCTACGGCGGCGGCAGCGTGCCCGCCGCCGCGGTGCGCAACGCGCAGGCGAAGCTCGCGCTCGCGGCGGCGCGGTTACGCACGCTGCAGGCGGGCGGTCCCGCTGCGCAGAGCGATCAGATCACCGCGCAACAGACGCTGCGCCAGGTGCAGCTCAAAGTGCAGGCGGATGAGGCGACGGTTGCGCGGCAGCGCACGCTGCTCGCGGGCGGCGTCGTTGCCGCAAAAGACCTGCAAGCAGCGCAAAACCAGCTCGCGGTCGATCAAGCCGACCTGCGCGCGAACGAAGCGAAGGTCGGCGCCGCCGGTTTGACCTTCGCGGGATCGCTGCGCCAGGCCACCGCCGACTACGTGTCCGCGCAGAACGATCTCAAGACCGCGCAGGCGCAGGGCACGGTGCTCGGCGCGCAGAGCGGCTCCGCGCGAGCGCGCCTCGACGCCGCGCGCATCGCGTTCGACAACGGCATCCTGCGCGCGCCTGCGGGCGGCGTGGTGCTCGCGGTCCTCAAGCACCCCGGTGAAGCGGTCGATCCGACCGCGCCCGTGCTCGAGATCGGCCCGGGCTCCGCCGACGCGATCACGCTCAGCGTGCCGGCCGACACCGCGCACCTCATCCGCGTGGGCGACCCCGTGTCGGTGGACAGTGGGCGGCGCCATGGTGCGCGCGGTCGCGTGAGCGCGGTCGTGCCTGCGATCGATCCCACGACGCAGTCCGCTACCGTCACCGTGAGCGGCGCGGTGCTCGACTCCGTGCCGGGCGATGCGATCACCGCGACGATCGTCGTGGATCACCGCACCGGCCCGCTCGTGCCGAGCAGCGCGATCGTGCAGGACCCGCAGAGCGGGCAGACCGTCGTGTTCGTGCAGAAGCCCGACGGCAGCTTCACGTCGCGCACGGTCACGGTGGGCGGCAGCGACGACAAGACCGCGCTCATCGCATCGGGCGTGCGCGCCGGCGAGCGCGTCGCGACGCAGGGCTCGTATCAGCTGCTCGCGCCCAACGGCGGCTGAGCGGGGAACCGCAAGCGCACCACGGCGCCGCCGCCGGCGCCGTTCGCGATCGCGATGGTGCCGCCGAAGCGTTCCACCGTCGTCTTCGCGATGGCCAGGCCGAGGCCGCTGCCGGGCAGCGCGCGCGCGTCGTCGTCGCGCCAGAAGCGGTCGAACGCGCGCTGCAAGCCTTCCATCGAAAACCCGCGACCGTCGTCGCTGACGCACAGCTCAACGATGTCGCCGGCGCGCGTCACGTGCACGTCGACCGTGCCGTTGCCGGCGGCGTACTTGATTGCGTTGTGCAGCACCGTGATCACCGCGCGCTCGAGGCCTTCGCGCTCCGCAAGCACGATCGCGCCGGGTGAGGCCGCGACGTCCACGCGCACGCCGCGCTGCGCCGCGAGCACCGCGAGCCGCTGCACCGCGTCGCCCGCAACGGCGCCGAGGTCGATCGGCGTGTGCGGTGCCGGCATGCCCCCGTTTGCGTCGGCGCGCGCGACGTTGAGCAAATCGCGCGTGAGCGCTTCCAGCGCGTCGGCCTCCGCGGCGATGGTCGAAAGCGCGCGGCGGTACTCGTCGGGCGTGCGTTCTTTGCGCAGCGCGAGGTCGGCTTCGGCCCGAATCACGGACAGCGGTGCGCGCAGCTCGTGCGACGCATCGCCCGTGAAGCGGCGCTCGCGGTCGAACGCGCGCTGCAAGCGGTCCAGCATGCGGTCGAACGTCGCCGCCAGCCGGCCGAGCTCGTCGGCGCGCGGCGGGAGGTCGAGGCGCTCGGACAAGTCGTGCGCTTCGATCTCGGAGGCGAGGTTCGCGATGCGGTCCAGCGGCACCAGGCCGCGGCGTGCGATGGCGGTGCCCGCGAAAACGGCCAGCGCGGCGAGCAGCGGGATCGCGAAGGCGAACGCGAGCGCGACGCTGCGGTCGAGCGCGACGATGGAGTCCGCGTCGCGCCACACGGCGATCGTGCCGATGCGTTCGCCGTGCCGTTCGACCGGCGTGGTGAACAGCCGGAGCACCTCGCCGCCGCTCTCGACGTTGCCGTATGCCGGTGCGCGCGAGGCGAGCGCGCGCTGGGTGATCGGCGCGGGTACGGAGTACGTCGAACTCATCGCGGCGGTGCCGTCGGAGCGGAAGATCGCGCTGTTCGCCTTCGCCCCGACGAGCGTGCTGAACGACGCACGATCGCTCGGCTCCAGCGCGATCCTCGCGCCGCCGGGATCGATGAGCGCGAGCACGGCGCGCGCCGTCGTGGCGAGCTGCGCGTCCGCCGCGCGGCGCTGCGCACCGTCGAGCACGGCCAGCGCGAGCGCGGCGAACGCGACGAGCGCCACGACCAGCGCGGACGCGTACGCGAGCGTCAGGCGCCCGCGCAGCGTGCTAGGGCTGAGCATCGGGCCCAAAGCGGTAGCCCGCCCCGCGCACGGTGTGGATGAGCGGCGGCTCGCCGTTTGGCGAAAGCTTCGCGCGCAGACGGCGCACGTACACTTCGATCAGGTTCGACGCGGTGTCGCGATCGCGCTCCCACAGCGCGGCTTCGATCATCGGCCGCGTGAGCAGCAGCCCGGCGTTGCGCAGCAAGTATTCGAGAAATGCCGTTTCGCGCGCGGTCAAGGCGATCTCGGTGTCGCCGCGGCGCACCCGGCGCGTCGCGAGGTCCATCACGAGGTCATCCGCTCGCAGCTCGTCGTGCACCGGCAGCGCCGAACGGCGCGTGATCGAGCGCAGCCGCGCGTCGAGCTCGCCGAACACGAACGGCTTGCGGAGGTAGTCGTCCGCACCGGCGTCGAGTCCGCGGATGGTGTCGTCGACGGTGTCGCGCGAGGTGAGCATGAGGATCGGCGTCTGCACGTCACGCGCGCGCAGCGCGCGCGCGAGCGAAAAGCCGTCCTTGCGCGGCAGCATCACGTCGAGGATCAGCGCATCGTAGTCGCCCCCGAGCGCGGTTGCCTCACCGCCCGCGCCGTCGTGCTCCACGTCGACCACGTGCCCGCTCTCGGTGAGGCCGCGGCGAATCACCTCAGCCAGGCGGGCATCGTCCTCAACGACCAAGATCTTCACGCAAGCAGCATTCGCGAGCGGCGAGTTCGTTCATGTCGCTTTCAGCCGCGCGCGTTATGCTGAATCCACGTCACCCAAGCCCCGGAGAGATCATGCGTTCATTCAACGTCATTGCCCTCGCGCTCGGCACTGCGGTCGCAGCAAGCGCAGCCGCGGCCTTCGCTGCGCCTTCGACGCAGCTGCTCGGTCAGCAGCTCGTGCCCCAAGCGAAGGTATCGCCCGCGCAGGCGCGCGCAACCGCGCTGCGCACCGTGAGCGGGACGATCGTCTCGCAGGAGCTCGAACGTGAAAAAGGCGGGAGCGGACTGCGCTACACGTTCGATATCAAGACGGCGTCCGGCATCCGTGAAGTGGGCGTGGACGCGAAGACCGGCGCCGTCCTCGAAAACATCGCCGAGAAGGCCGCGACCCAGAAGAAGGACGGCGACACAGAAAAGCCCGACTAGCTCGCCGCGAGGACGTTGGGGGGCCGGTCCGGTATCTTCGGGCCATGCGTCGATTCGTCATCGCCATGGTCGCGGCGCTCATTGCGCTGGCCGGCCCCGCCCTCGCCCAGTCCGCGTTCGCCCCGAAGGGGGCGCAGTTCGAGGCGCGGCTCGACCGTGAGCTCGATACGAAGCACCTCCACGACGGCGACACGTTCACGCTCACGGAGCACGACGGGTTCTTTCACAAAGCGCCCCCGGCCCTGAAAGGCGCGAAGATCGAAGGCCACGTGGAGCACGTGTCGGCCGCGCGCCCCGACCACGCCGCGACGCTGAATCTGATCCTCGACGACGTCGTGATGGCCGACGGAACGACGGCGCCGATCGACGCGCAGATCACCTCGCTCAAAGAGCTCGAGCCGCGCAAGCATTACCTGCGCGACACGGCGCTCGTGATCGGCGCGGCCGTCGCCGGACACTCGATCGGCAAGAGCCACGGCGTGAAGCACGGCGGGCTCGCCGGCGCGGGCGCGGGGTTCGTCATCGCGACCACGCTCAAGAGCGACATCAAGGTCAAGCGCGGCACGATCCTGCACCTCAAGCTGCTGGAACCGATCACGACCGTCGGCTAAGGGTTCGGTCCTCCGACAAGCTTCGGACCGAACCCCTCGCTCGGGCTTCGCCCGAGCTCCGAAAACGGAAGTGTTAAACGATCGGGAACGCGAGGAAGACGATTCCGACGACGGCGATGAACGCGCCGCTCAGGACTTCGCCGTACTCCTCGAACTTGCCAAAGCGAAGCCGCTGCAGGCCGGCGGTCGACGAAACCGTGAGCACGACGTACGTCGCGATCGTGCTGGCGGCGAACACGACGGCCATCACCGCGAGCAGCGCTGCACCGTACTTCACCGCCGCGAAGAACGCCGGAATACCTTCGATCATCGGCGACGAGCCCAGGATCAGTAACAGCGCGGTGCGCTGCGAGCTCTTCCCCGGCGCGACGCGCGCAGCGTCATCGCCGTCGTGATGATGATCGTGCCCGCCTTCGGCGCGTAGCTCGCGCCACGACGAGATCGCGATCCAACCACCGAACGCGATGAGCGCGAGGCTCGACAGCGTCGACACCGCTTGGCCGAACCTCGTCGCGAACGCGACGCCCGCGATCCACACGGCGAGCGCGATGAGCAGCGTGGACACCACGTGGCCCGTCCCCGCCTGCAGTGCGGCGCGCGCGGTCTCCCGCCGCGACCACCCTCGCTGGCGCGCGATCAGCGTGATCGGCACCCAATGATCCGGCACCATCGTGTGCAGCACGCCGACCGCGCCGACGGCCGCGACCAGCAGAACCTCGGGCGCGGCGGCCATGTCAGAACGCGTACCGCTGCTCGACGATGAGCGCCGAGCCGGTGAAGGTGGGCGCGCGCGGCGAGGCCGGGAACGTGGTGATGCCCGAGAACGCCGTCCGGCGGAACGTTGCGAGCAGCGACGCCTTCGCCGACTGGCGCACTTGCACGCCCGCGAAGAAAAGCCGCTCCGCGTAGTCGATCGGCTCCGCGAACGCGCCCTTCATGCCGTACCGCCCGAGCCCGACTGCGCCGACCATGCTGGGCGAGAGATGTCGCGCGAACGTGACGACCGCCTGCGGAACTTCGTACGCGACGACGTCCTCAGCGTGCCACTGCTGCGCGTCGGCCGTGCACGGCGCGAGCGCGAGGATCGCGCAGAATGCCAGCGTTCGCGAGCGTAGGTTCATGGACCGTCCATCCTTCGCGAAACCCGACGCGCGCTCATCGCGCGTGCAGGATCCAGAACGAGGGGCTCGCGATGCGATAGACGTCACGGATGCGCGCGGCGCTCCAGCGCGCGCGGAAATACAAGACCAGTGCCTTCATCGGAAAAACTCCTGAGATGCGCCGACGATGTGCGGCGCGTGTGCGTATGCGCCCGGTTACGGGCGGAGGTTGTGGCGAACTACTGCCGTCCATCGCGGATCCATCACCCCCTTTCGGGTGGCCGTCTGGCCGAAGATCGAGTTGAAATAAAAAGACCGCCGGTGCACCTCGCACGACGGTCCGGAATCACCCTCGCAGCCGCATGGCCGAGGGGGTTTCCTCTACGTCGACGCTTTGGCACCGTACGCCGTAGAGCCGAGAGCGAACTCTCTGCTCAGCTGCATTAGATCCCGCCTTGATTCGGCGGGGCCTGGTCACCCATTGGGGTCTCTCGACCTTTCCGGGCAGCAGCCTGTTGTCGTACGGACGCCTCACTGAACGAGGATGTCCGTAAGAATCATACGCCTACGTGTCAACCCCGAAGGGTACAATGCGCGCCGTGAAGCGCACGGCGAACGCCGCCCCCGCGAACGGATGAAGACCGAACCCTCGCGTCGTCGGCCGAGAAGCCCGGGCCGGCAGGACGGCGGCTGCCTGCGCTCGCCGTGGGCGCGCTGGGCGTGGTGTTCGGTGACATCGGGACCAGCCCGCTCTATGCGTTTCGGCAGTGCTTGCACGTCGCGCACGCGGCACCGCCCGACGCGGCGCACGTCACGGGCATCTGCTCGCTCATCGTGTGGGCGCTCGTCGGCGTGGTGTGCGTGAAGTACGTCGGCTTCGTGCTGCGCGCCGACCACCAGGGCCAAGGCGGCACGCTCGCGCTCCTCGCGCTGCTGCGCCCATCGGACCGCACCGGCATTCCGCCGCGCTTGACGTGGGTGGTGGTGCTCGTGCTGTTCGGTTCCGCGCTGCTCTGCGGCGACGGCGCGATCACGCCCGCGATCTCGGTGGTGTCCGCGGTCGAAGGCGTCGGCATCGCGGTGCCGGTGTAGGTTTCATCGGCGAGTCATCGCGGCACGCTACCGTGAGATGATGCTGACCTTTCGGCTTTCGCGCGCGTCCGCCGTCGCCGCTTCGGCGGCGGCATGCGCGGCGGTCGCGGTGCTCACCGCGCACGCGGTGGCCGAAGGCGAAACGCGCCGCCGGGACGCCGCGATCCTCGAAGCGATTCACCGACATGCGTCGCCGCTGCTGGACCACGTGTTCTCGGCCGCGACGTTCATGGGCGGTCCCGGCGTCGTCGTCGTCGCGCTCGCACTGCTCGCATACGTGTTCTTCCGGGTTGCGCGCCGCGAGGCGGTGGTCTTCGCGATCGGCATCGTCGTTGCCGAAGTGCTCGATCTCGTGCTCAAAGAAGCGTTCGACCGCGTGCGGCCCGATCTGTGGCTGCGCACGGCTGTGTCGGGCGAAAGCTTTCCCAGCGGGCATTCGCTGCTGTCCACGGTCGTGTACGGGCTCGTCGCGTACACGCTCGCCCGCCGCCGGCGAGGCCGCGCGACGCTGATCGGCGCGATCGCGGCGTTCGTCGTCGCCGCCATCGCGTTCAGCCGCTTGTACCTCGGAGTGCACTGGCCCAGCGACGTCGTCGCCGGCGTCGCGCTGGGCTACCTCTGCCTCACCGCGACGATTCTGGTCGCTAGGCGGTCGCAGGCAACTCAGGCCGGCGCGCGTACACGAAGCAGATGATGGCTCGCCGTTTTTTCGTCGCGGTGTGGATGGCTGCGCTCGTCGCCCCGGCCGCCGCGTTCGCCGCCGAATCGCGCGCTGCGCTCACCGCGCCGCAAATGGCGTCCATCGACGCCTTCGTCAAAGCCGAGATGCGGCGCGAGCACATCCCGGGTCTTTCGGTCGGCGTCTATAGCCGCGGCAAAATCTTGCTCGCCAAAGGCTACGGCTTGGCCAACGTCGAGCTGTCCGTTCCGGTCAAACCGCAGACCATCTTTGAATCCGGCTCCGTCGGCAAACAGTTCGTGTCCGCCGCCATCATGATGCTGGTCGAGGACGGCAAGGCGTCGCTCGACGATAGCGTCACCAAATATTTCGCCGACGCCCCCGCCGCGTGGAAACCGATCCGGATCAAGAACTTGCTTTCCCACACGTCCGGGCTCGCCGAGTACCTCACGCCGAAACTCGTCGCGCCGGGCGCGCCTTTCGATTCGCGCTTGGACTATACCGAAGACGACTTGGTCAAGAAAATCGAAGCGCTGCCCCTCGAAAATCCGCCCGGCGGGACGTGGGAATACAGCAACACCAACTACGTGCTGCTGGGCATCCTCATCCATCGCGTCACGGGGATGACGTGGGCGAACTACCTCGACAAACGAATTTTCAAACCGCTGGGGATGTCGTCCACGCGCTCGATCAGCGAAGCCGACATCATCCTCAATCGCGCCGCCGGCTACGAGCTCGACGGGACGGGACTGAAAAATCAGGAGTGGCAGTCGCCGACGTTCAACTCCACCGCGGACGGCTCGTTGTATTTCAACGTGCTCGACCTTGCGAAGTGGGACGCGGCGCTGTACACGACGAGGCTGCTCCGCCAGTCCAGCCTCGACCGCGTGTGGACCGTGTTCCCGCTCAGCGACGGCAAGCCCAACGCGCACGGCTACGGCTTCGGCTGGGTGATCGGCAACCAGAACGGCCACAAGCGGATCGAGCACGGCGGCACGTCGCAAGGCTTTACGTGCCATATCGCGCGCTATCCGGACGACGCGCTTACCGTCGTCGTGCTCACCAACCTGGGCGACGCGCGTCCCGACGTGTTCGCCGAGGTCATCGCCGGCCTCGCCGACGGGCCGCTGCTTCCGCCCAAGATCGCCGCGATCCGCGACACCCAGCCTGCGATCGCCGCATCGCTGCGCGCGCTGCTCGACCGCATCGCCGCGGGACGGGACATCCGCGGTCGAGTTGGGCCGGAATTGTCGGCGCTCGCCACACCGGCGGGCGTGCGGTCCGTGCGGCAGCAGCTCTCGCCGCTCTGGCCGGGCGGTACCCTCACCCTGGTGCGGCGCACGCCGCATCCGGGCGACCCGGCGCGCACGCTGTCGACGTTCCGCCTCAGCAAGGGCGGTCAGGCGGTCTTGATCGTCTACACACGCACATCCGAGGGTTTGGCCGGCGGATTTCAAATCCAGCCAAACCGCGAGTACCAGCTGTAACGGGGCTAGGCGGTCGCCGGTGCGGGTGCGCGTTCCTCGCCGGTGACGGGTCCGCGCGGGCGGCGGAACGACGGCGGCTTGGGTGCGAAGCGCGGCTCGACGTGCCGTGCGACCAGCAGGTAGATCGTCGGCACGACGATCAGCGACAGCATCGTCGACGTGATCAGGCCGCCGATGACGACGGTGCCCAGCGGCGCCTGCGTCTGCGAGCCTTGCTCGATGCCGATCGCGATCGGGAGCATGCCGCCCAATGTCGCGAGCGTGGTCATGAGGATCGGGCGCAAGCGCATCGGGCCGGCGTGCATGAGCGCTTCGCGCGGATCCATGCCTTCGTCGCGGCGCAATTGCTTGGTGAACTCCACCACGAGGATCGCGTTCTTCACCGCGATGCCGACGAGCATCAGCGAGCCGATGAACGCCGTGAGCCCGAACGCGCGGTGCGTGATCCACAGCGACGCGATGATGCCGATCAGCGCGAACGGCACCGCCATCATGATGACGAGCGGGTCGAGGAACGACTCGAACTGCGAGGCCAGCAGCATGTAGATCAGCGCGATCGCGAGGATGACGACGAGCGTGAGCGCGCCGAACGTGTCGTTGTTCTGCGTGACCGCGGGGCCGTATTGCCAGCGATAGCCTTGCGGGAACGTGTAGTTGTTCATCACGTTGGTGACTTCGCCGAGCACGTCGCCGAGCACGGCGCCGCCGGCGAGCGGCGCGTCGATGTCGACGCGGCGCGCTTTGTTCTGGCGCGGGATTTGCGACGGGCCCTGGCCTAGCGTGACCGAGGCGACGCCCGACGAGCGGCACGGCGTTGAGCGACTGCGACGACGGCTGATTCGCCGGCGACGTGCCGCCGGCATTCGCCGTGCCGCCGGCGTTCGCGACGCCGCCGGCGTCGCCGATCCGTGAGCCCGGCGTTCGGGATGATCTGCAGCGAGTTGAGCGCGTCGAGCGAGCGGCGCTGCGTCGGGCGGGAGCTGCACCATGATCGGGTACTGCGTGCCGTTGGTCTGCCAGTACGACGCGATCGTGCCGCTCGTCGCGGTGGAGATGATGTTCGTGACGTCGGTCGTCGTCAGGCCCGAGCTGCGCCGCGACGCGGCGGTCGACGTTGATGTCGACTTCGGGCTGCGACGGCGTGATGTTGGTGTCGGGCCGACCGATGCCCGGGATCTCTTTGATTTGCGGGATGAGATCGCGCTGCGCGATCGTGTACAGTCTGCGTGATGTCGGGGCCGTAGAGCTGGATCTCGACGGCGTCGGAGCCTTGGCTGACGACGCGCTGCACGATGTCGATGCCGCTCACGAACGCGGTGGTGCCGATCAGCGCCTTGCGCAGCGCGCGGAACCGCGCGCGCTGCTCGGGCGTGAGCTGCGGCGCGTTCGGGTTAGCCGCGGCGGCGCCGCCCGGCCGGCCGCGCGAGGTGCCGCCGAGCCGGCGGCTCCACTCCGTGACGAAATCGTCCGCGGCCGAGCCGGCGATCGCCGGGTTTGAGCGCGACGGCCAGCGACGCTTGATTGGTGACGACGCGGCTGCCGCCGCCGCCGAACGCGGAGCCGACCGACGCGGACACGTCGGTCGACGCGCGGATCGCGCATGCAGCGCGTCTTCGACCTTTTGCGACGACGCCGTTGGTGACCGCGACCGACGTGCCGTTGGGCGTGCGCACGTTGACCTGCACGAAGCGCGACGACGACGCGGGGAACGTCTCGGTCTTCACGACGCCGAGCTTGACCGCGACGATCGCGAGCGCGAGCAGCACGACGCCGGTGGTGAGCACGATCGCGGGCCGGTCGATCGCGGCGCCCAGCAGCCGCCGGTACGCCGCCTTCGAAGCGGCCGTAGAGGCGGTCGAAGCCCGCGCTGAAGCGCTGGTACGGCCCGAGCTTGTGGCCGTCGCTGCGCTTCGGCGGCGTGCACGGTGCGCTCGTCGAGCATGAAGCTCGACAGCATCGGCACGGTGGTGGTGGCGACGAGCAGCGAGATGCCGACGCCGACGATGATGACGAGCGCGAACGGCCCGAAGATCAGCCCTTGCAGGCCCGGGATCAGCAGCAGCGGCACGAACACGGTGATGACGGTGATCGTCGACGCGAGCACCGCGGTGAAGATCTGCGCGGTCGCGTTGCGCGCCGCTTCGCGCGGCGGTTCGCCCATCGCGAGATGGCGGTAGATGTTCTCGATGACGACGACCGCGTCGTCGACGATGAGGCCGACCGCGAGCGCGAGCCCGCCCAGCGTCATGATGTTGAGCGACTGGCCCAGCATGTACGCCGCGAAGAACGTGCCCATCACGGAGATCGGGCAGCGACACGGCGACGATGAGCGTGGAGCGCAGCGAGTGCAGGAACAGCAGGATGATGAGCACGGCGAGGATCGCGCCGTAGATGGCGGTGTGCTCGAGCGCGACGACCGCGGCGCTGATGAAGCCCTGCTGGTCGAACACGACGCCGAAGTGCATCGTGGGATAGCGCTTCTGGAAGTCGGCGATCTTCGTGTACACGCCTTGCGAGACGGCGAGCACGTTGGCGTCGGGCTGCGCGGTGATGGCCATGCGCGATCGACGGCACGCCGTCCAGGCGCGAGAACGTGCGGACCTCGGTGATGCTGTCGGAGACCTTGGCGACGTCGCGGATGTAGACCGGCGCGCCGTTCTTGACGGTGACGACCGTGTTCGCGATCTGGTCGGCGTTCTTGTAGAGCGCGTTCGCGCGGATGACGAACTCTTTGGGCCCGATCGCGAGCAGCCCGGCGGGCGCGTCGACGTTCTCGGCCTTGATCTTGCTGACGACCGCGTTGGTGTCGAGGCCGTAGCCGGCGAGCACGTTGGTGTCGGGCTCGACCATGATCGCGCGCTGCGCGCCGCCGAACACGCTGACCGAGCCGACGCCCGCCGACGCCGGCGAACTCGTCGGCGAGCTGGTTGTTGAAGATGTCGAACAGGTCGCGCAGCGGCCGGCTCGGATCGGTGACGGACAGGCGCACGACCGGGATCGAGTTGGGGTCGGCTTTCTGGATGACCGGCTGGCTGAGGTTCGGGTCGTTGGGGAGCTGCGTGGCGGCGCGCGCGACTTGCTGCTGGATGTCGGTCGCGGCGACGTTGATGTTGGTGCCGAACTTGAACGTGGCGCGGATGGACGACTGGCCGGTGACGGAGTTCGATTGGAGGTAGTCGATGCCGGAGACGCGGCTGACCGCGTTCTCGAGCGGCCGGGTGACCGTGGACTCCATGGTCTCCGGGGAGACGTTGCCGTAGTTCACCGTGACCGAGACGACGGGCGGCTGGAAGCTCGGCAGCAGGGCGATCGGCAGCCGCGGGATGGCGAAGAGACCGAGCACGACGATGGCGGTGGCCATCATCGCGACGGTGACGCGGCGGGTTACGGCAAAATCGGCGATCGACACGTGGTTCTCCGGCGGGCAGGGCTTCGGAACAGTCTCGCGGATTTGGCTGGGATGGCCCTCGGGGGACGTACCCGGCCTGTTAGGACTCCGTGGTCATGTCCCTGAGGAACTCGTTATAGATGTCCCCTTCCGGCGTAGAGCGAGGACGGGTGAGGGCAATCTCCAGGGGTGATTCGCGGCGGGCGTGTGTGCCTTCTTGGGGTTGGGGACACGGAGGTCGGCTCGCTCCACGACGGTGGGCCGGGCCGGCTTTTGGGGAGCAGGTAGTTCGCTGAATCGCAGCATCCGTTGGCCTTGAGCGATGACGATGTGCTCGCCGTCGACGCGGAGTTCGACGGTTCGCGAGCTGAGCGATCGAGCTTGGTCGTGATTGATGGCGAACAGGCGGCCGTGATAGCTGATGATGCCGTTGGCGCCGATGGTGCGGCGATGTCGCACGGTGAGGATATGAGCCAGGTCGTGTTCGGCGCCGAGCGTCCGATGCGCGTCAAACGTCGTTCGCGGTGTGCGTGCGAAATTGCGGTTGTGCTCGGCGATATACTCGGTCAGATAGAGATTGGCGACGTCGAGAGATATGATGTTGCGCAATCGCAGTTCTTTGACGAGCCGATCCTGCAGGGTCGCGTTTACGCGTTCGACACGTCCTTTGGCTTGGGGTGAGTTCGCACAGATTAGTTCGATGTCGAGCTCATCCAAAGCGCGGCCGAACTGGGTTTTCTCCTCCGTCGCCGACTCGACGGTTTTCATGAAGATCCCGGCTTTATCGGTGTAGAAGCTCAATGGCCGCCCGGTGTGCTGGAAATACGTGCGCAAGAGTGCGAAGTACCCAGAGGTCGTCTCGGTGGGTTCCAAACGTAGCGCTAGTAGCTCGCTGGTCGCGTCGTCGATCGCGACGAGCAGCGTGCACTTGGGCGCCCGTTGCTCAAGCCACGCATGGTGGGAACCGTCGAGTTGGACGAGTTCGCCACGTGCCGCGCGACGTTCGCGAGGCAGATGCGGTTTGCGTTCTTTGCGTCGTCGGGGCTGATGATCGCCGCTTGCGATAAGCGCGCGTCGCAGCGTCTCATGATCGATGCGCACATCGTGGCGCTGGGCGAGCTTTTCGGCGGCGAAGGTCGGCCCGAAGTCGGCGTAGTGTTCTCGATAGAGCGATCGCGCCCGTTCGATCAGCGCGGGATCGACGCGCCGATTGCTCGGGCGCCCGCGGCGCTTGGAGCTCAGCGCCGAAGGGCCATCTCGGCGAAGCCCCGCGACGAGGCGCTTGAACTGGCGCAACGAGAGCCGCAGGAGCGGGGCGGCGGAGACTTGGGTGAGGTCGCCGGCGACGACCCGCTCGACGACCGCCAGGCGCCGCAGTTCGGCTGAGGTGAGGGACACGACGGAGGCCTCCATGGGAGGTCCTCGCTCGCTTACCTTGGGGTGACACCTCTATTGAGTTCGAATCGGGCCATCTCTATCGAGTCCCGACAGCGACGTACCCGGCCTTGCCGCCCGTCATCGGCGCGTGATACCATCCGGGGGTTCTCCTGGTGCCTCCGAGCACCCGAGAGACTTCCCGCTGCCCGGCCGCTTGCGCCGGGCCGCCGGCCCCGCCGGCGTCCAGAGAGGGCATCATGGCCACCACGATCACCGACTACGAAGTCACCTACATTCTGCGCCCGAACCTCGAAGAGACCGAGGTGGACGAGCGCGCCAACGCGATCGCCGAGGGGGTCAAGACCCGCGGCGGCGAGGTCGTGGGCGAGCTCGAGAAGATGGGCAAGCGCCGCCTGGCGTACGAGATCGACGACGTCCGCGAGGGCTATTACGTCGTGATGAACATTCGCAGCGGCCCCGAAGAGCAGAAAGAACTCGAGCGCCTGCTCCGGCTCAACGAGTCGGTGCTGCGCGCGCTGGTGATCCGCAAAGGCGACTGACCCCCGCACCAGTGCCAGGGTGCTGGCACGCACGCCGCCCATGCTGGCGGCATAAAAAGCGCAACACTAGCAGAAGGAAGATGAGATGGCGGGTTCTTTCAATCGCATAACGCTCGTGGGCAACCTGACGCGCGACCCGGAGATCCGGTACGTCGGCTCAGGCGCCGCGGTGACGAAGTTCACGCTGGCGGTGAACCGGCGTTCGAAACAGCAAGAGGAAACGGACTACATCGACTGCGTCGCGTGGGACAAGCTCGCGGAGACCTGCAACACGTACCTCAAAAAGGGGATGTCGTGCCTGGTCGACGGCCGGCTGTCGATTCGGTCGTACGAGACCAAAGAGGGCGAGAAGCGCAAGGCCACCGAGGTCGTGGTGAACACGATGCAGATGCTGGACCGCGCGAACCGCGGCGGCGGCGGCGATGACGGCGGCTCGTACGAGCGCGCGCCGCGTGCTGCTGCGCCGGCTGGCGGCGGCGGTGGTGCTGGTGGCAGCTATGATGAGAGTCTGGACGAGGAAGAGATTCCGTTCTGACGTATTCGCCGCTTGCCGCTTGTAATACGCTGACCGCAAGGACGGTTCATTAACTACATTATGCTCGTCCCGTTCACGAATGGAGCGACGACGAAAGGCTCTGTGATTACGGGGCCTTTTTCTGAACCATGAGGTTCGACGCAATATGTGGCCCGACAACGAGACCGACCGCGACTTCTTAAACTTCTCCGGTGTAGCCGATACGATCGCCGAGATTATCGTGCAGGCTCATGGTCGCCCCATATCGATCGGCGTTTCTGGCGCATGGGGCATCGGCAAGTCATCGATGATCAAACTCACGCAAGCGTCGCTATCTGCGCGTTTGCCAAAAACGGGTGACGGAGAATTTGTCTTCGTCGAGTTCAATGCCTGGCTCTATCAAGGTTACGATGACGCTCGTGCGGCGCTGATGGATGTTATCGCCACGAAGCTCGAAGCGGAGGCGACGGAACGAAAAGAAGGGCTTCGAGAAAGCTAAGGAACTCGTCAAGCGCGTGAATTGGTTACGCGCTGCGAAGCTGGCTACGAGCTCAGCGATGTCGATGGTCATGGGCTTGCCACCATCCGGCTTGATCGGAGAGATTTGGGCGCTTGGAACGAGGGCTTTCGCCGGCGGACTGGATCAGAAACTGATGAACGACGTGACGGCCAAGGGTGGTGCGGTCGCCGATGCTCTCAGCGGCCTTTTAAACCCGAAGGCCGAGACGTCGCCGCCTAAAGAGATCCAAGCCCTCCGTGACACGTTTGAACAAACGTTGGACGAGCTCGGTGTCACCCTGGTCGTCTTGATCGACGACCTCGATCGGTGTTTGCCCGAAACGACGATCTCCACACTTGAGGCCATTCGTCTGTTCCTGTTCCTGAAGAGCACAGCTTTTGTAATAGCCGCGGATAACGACATGATTAAGCATGCCGTGCGGAAGCATTTTGAAGGCGTAGAAGACGATACGCTTGTCACTAATTACTTCGACAAGTTGATTCAGGTTCCGATCAGAGTACCACCGCTTGGTACGCAAGAAGTGCGCGCCTACATGATGCTATTATTTGTCGAGAATAGCGATCTTGCGGATGAAGTCAAAGAAAAGGTTCGTGTGGGAATATGCGCCCAACTTCGCCAGACTTGGCAAGGAAAACGCGTTGATCGTGCCTTTGTCCAGTCGCTACACGACGCCATACCAGATGAACTCATTGGCAAGTTTGATACTGCCGATCGCCTCGCGCCATTGATGACGACCGCGTCCGGCATCGCAGGTAATCCGCGCTTGATTAAGCGCTTCCTAAATGCATTAGCGATCCGGATGGCCATTTCAAATGCGCAGGGCGTGGGCGTCGATGAAGCTGTACTCGCAAAGCTGCTATTGTTTGAGCGTCTCGGCAGTCGGACGTCCTACGCCGAACTAATTGGCGCGGTGAGTTAGACGGTTCTTCCGGTAAACCTGCATTTCTTGAGGAGTGGGAGGAGAAGGCCAGCGCGGGAAACGACCTGGCTCTTGAACCACCCTGGGACGACCCTTTCGTAAAAGAATGGTTGACGCTCCCGCCTGCGCTGGCCGATACGGACCTCCGCGGCGCGCTTTACGTGAGTCGGGAACACGCGCCCCTAATTACTCCGGAAGACCGACTTTCATCGGAATCGGCTGAGTTGTTGACTGCCTTGCTTGAGCATCCCGAAATGGCGCAGCATCTAAAGGATCGCTTGGTTCGCGTGCCGCGCGCTGAGACGACCGTGATGATGGACCGCCTGTTGGACCGGGCTCGACAGGAGCAGGAATGGGGAGTGCCGCCAATCTTGGAAGCCTGTCTTGTGCTATCGCACGCTGATCCACCGCAAGGCGCGCGCCTAGCGGCGTTTCTTCGTGACCGGCCGACGGTGCAAATCCGGCCGAACATCGTCCCGAAGATCAGCGACCAACCATGGTCTAGCGGCGTATTTGATGAGTGGACTCGCGGACAGCTCCCGAAACCGGTAAGAGCTGCAATTGACAGGCAGAGACAAAATGGGAACGTCGCAGTCTAGCGGAGGCCCGGGCCCCGGGGTTCCCATGGTGCCATCGTGGGTGCCGGTTCTGAATGATGATACGCCAGTTGAACCTGACGATGATGCTGGTGTGGACCCGCCGGACGAAAGCGAACCCGACGCTGTGCCAGACCATCCCACGCTTGTACGGATTGCCGTTCCGCTCGCGCCAGCCGCTCGATTTGCGGCCACGCGCGGACGCCTCGGGGAATTCGCGAGCACCGGTGATCGTGGAGCGATGCGCCGCAGCCTCGGGCGATATATTCGCACGGGCTACGGCGGAGCGGAAACCGCAACACGAAGGTTTGGTGGAACAGCCGCCACTGCACGTGATCTCGGAGCCGCGCTGGCAAACATGGCGTCTCGGCAACCTGCGCTCACAGGGAGTCGGATTGACCCAACGTTGCTCGCGGGGCGGTCGGCTCAGGACGTGATGGACGCTGTCGTCGATGCCGTGCGGCCTGTCGATGGCACGCAGGACGCTGAGGCAGCTCGCGCAGGGATCAGGGATGCCTTGTCTGACTTGTTGACGCGGTTCCCGGAAGCGGACCTTCTAAATCTCGAACCGCAGCAACGTAGCTTCGCAATCGAGACGTACACCGCCATTGACGTCTTTCGACGCTTCGAACTCGATATTGGCAAGACGATCGTAGAGAGAGCGCCCAGCGCGGTGACTGCCCTGTCACGTCTTAAAGACGTCAAAGACTACGTCAAGGAAACCGTGGCTGCGTCCTTTCGTAAACTTCGTGACGCGGGCCGCGCCTTAACGTCAGGCCGTGTGAGCGGCATAGTCCGCGATGCGTTACGCGCGACTTTTCAAGTATTCGAGGGGTATGCTGAATGAGGTTAACCTGCGGCCCGAAAACCAGTAGCCCATCTGCCGAGAGCGACGCATTGCGTGTTGTGTTGTACGGGCAGCCTGGTTCCAGCCGCCAAGCCAGCGCCTGCGCTGCGGCAAAGTGGGAGATTCTTCGCCGAAAATATTCAGCGGCGCCCCGGGCTTGGGATTCCTCTCCATTGCATTGTCCGTAATTACGGCGGATTTCGCACGGCTGCGTGGCACAAGCTCCGACGGATGGACACGGCAGTTTGAGCTAGAGGTCGCCGTCGCCGACCCGGTCTTCTGGAACGGGCAAGCCTGTGCTATCGCTGACGCGCTGCAGTTTCTCACGACCGATCGTTGGACGCTGACCTTTCACGGCGGAGGGCTGCTCCCCGCGGCACCAGCGCAGCCGATTCTCCCTGAGCAAGATTGCGTCGTTCTCTTGTCCGGCGGCTTAGACAGCCTGATAGGCGCGATTGATCTCGCCAATGCTGGAAAGAAGCCGCTCGCCATCAGCCAAACGGTGCGCGGCGATGCCAACAAACAGGCGGCATTCGCGGCCAAAATTGGCGGTGGACTAAGGCACATACAACTAAATCACAACGCCAGGGTCCCGGGCGTCCCAGAGCGTCGCAACGGGCGCGCTCGCTAATTTTCATCACGTTTGGAGTGCTCGCAGCGACTACAGTGCGACGTTATCACGAGGGTGAGGTCGTGCCCCTGTATGTCTGTAGAATGGCTTTATCGCAATTAATCCGCCGCTTACCGGTGCGAGGCTGGGTAGCCTAAGCACGCGTACCGCGCATCCAGAGTATTTAGGGCGCCTTCAGACAATTCTGAATGCTGCCGGCTTACGGGTACGAATTGTTAATCCGTATCAGAATAAAACCAAGGGTGAAATGCTCCTAAGCTGCTCTGACCAAACACTGCTTTCGGGTGAGGCAGCAAAATCGACGAGCTGCGGTCGTTTTCAGCGGTTCAACTATAAACAGTGCGGTCGCTGCGTGCCGTGCCAGGTTCGTCGCGCGGCGTTCAAGGCATGGGGTACGCAAGACGCGACGCCCTACGTGTACGAACCGCTTGGTCAGGACGACGGTGACCACGCGAAATTTGATGACGTCCGCTCCGTTGCGATGGCTATTGCGCAGGTCGCGGAGGGCGGTTTCGATACCTGGGCCGCAGGCGCTTTCAGCTCTCCGATGATTGCGGACCCCCCGGCATTAAGGTCGATGGTGAACCGAGGTCTCGCCGAGCTCAAAGCGCTGCACGACTACTATCGTGTGAAGTGATCGACTTCCACTGCCACCTCGACCTCTATGCGGATCCGCGTAAGACTGCGCGGAACTGCATTGCTCGCGGCGTGTACCTTCTGTCCGTGACAACAACGCCATCAGCTTGGAATGGAACGTCGGCGCTTGCCTCCGGCGCAACCCGAATACGTACTGGACTCGGTCTTCATCCTCAGCTAGCTCATGAGCGCAGGTCAGAGCTCCCTTTTATTCGATCAACTCCTTCCCATGACGCGGTATGTCGGAGAGGTCGGCTTGGATGCCGCGCCCGAGTTTATGTCCCACTGGCATGACCAAATGGCCGTGTTCAACCACATCGTCGGCGCATGCAGCCAGGCAGGAGGGCGAATTCTGTCTATTCACAGTCGCCGCGCCGCGACCGCAGTCCTCGATGTTCTTGAGGCGAATCCCGACGTCGGGACACCAATTCTCCACTGGTTCTCGGGCACACAACTGGAGCTAGCACGCGCGGTCGATCTCGGCTGTTGGTTCAGTGTCGGGCCATCAATGTTAAACGGGCAAAAAGGTCGTGCACTGGCGCTACGGATGCCACGTGAGAGGGTGTTAACAGAATCTGATGGACCCTTTGCGCAGGTCGAGCAGCGGACAATATTTCCCTGGGATGTCGGACGCGCGGTGGCAGTCTTGGCAGAGCTTTGGTCAGTCCCTTTTCCGCTCGCGCGGGAAACGCTCTTTGGGAACCTTAAGGAGCTCGTGAGTGACGGCCGGCAAACCTCGTCAACCCTACCATAGATGAGTTCGGACTTGCGCCCACGTCGTGTCATAGACATTCACTGAATGGTGATATCCCTTGTGACCTGCGCCGAACGTGTAAAGCGTGCTTCGTAAAAGCGCGGAGAGGCATGCCGAACTACATGTTGAGTTCAACTCTGAGGGCGTCGAGCCCAAGCGTTTCGAAGAAACGGTATCACCGTCTTAATTTTGTAACGTGAGAAGTGATGCGACCCCCTCGGGGTCACATCAAAGAGTTTGAATTTCTGCCGCGTTGAAATGAAAATTGTGCTGGGCGCCGACGATGGGAATAGGCCAATGCCCAGGGCCATGCCGCTATTTGTTAGACTTGCGTAAGCTTGCTCCAGGGCATCATCTCGGCGCTCTCGAAGTTCCATTAATGGATGCCGCGACAGAGGATACGTCATGCAGAGCTGGGTGAACGAACTCGTTGTTTCCGGGCACGATCGCGCTTATGGTCGCGTCTCTACTTCCGCTCTTCGCAAAGGCGTTCGCGCCGCTAATAACGAGATCGTGGTCTCGGCAGCCTCGGAAGATTACAGTGACGATCAGATACGGAGATCGGTCCGAGATCGACGTCGATTTTGACAGTCAAGACGAGATGAGCGTTCGCGCGTTCTTAGACGCTTTGAAGACAGCCGACGCTGAGGCCGTCCATGAAGAATAGCAGGACTCGTTCCGTCACCAGACGCGGCGGAGACCTTCAGCAAAAGGCATCCCGAAGCAGGTGCAATAGGTACGGGAGCAGGTTCCGGAACGCTTCTCGTATTAATTGCAAACAATCTTCCGCCGACGAGTTCGTGGAAGCCTTGGTTAGAGCTAATGGCTCCGTCATTGTCGCTAGGCGCCAGTATTGCATATGGATTCGTCCGCGCCGCGATAGATCAATATGTTAGCAAACGCGAACTAGAAAAGCTTGTGCACGAAGCGAGGAACACTCTGGAGCAAGCCATGCGGAATCCAGCAACCTCCGATGAGCACCGCAACGAACTACGGCAGGAGTTGGAAGCCCTTGAGCTACTTCTAGTGAGGTCGCGCGTTGATCGCATTCGAATTCTCGTTGGCCAAAGAAACTGATTGGGCTCGATCGGCCGATTCAGAGGTGAATCGAACGGTGCACGTCGGGTGATACACCGATATATCGGAGAGGCGCGAACCGAACGATCGTGTGAGTACGCGTGCCCATGTCGCGCGGCTGTGACCCTCGACCCCGGATTCTGGACCAGCGGGACTCGCGAAAAATCGGCAAAACTCCGACCCGATATCAGGAGGCTTTGCCTCCTGCGAAAAGCCACTCCCCCGAGCAGATCGCGGCCGCCTTACGGCAAGCTGAGGCCGGCACGCCAGTCGCCGAAATCGTCCGCAAGCTGGGCATCCACGAAGACACATTCTGTGTGGAAACGCCGGTTCGGCGGCCTGGGCACGCCGGAGATCCGCCAGCTGCGCCAGCTACGCGAAGAGAACGCCAAGCTCAAGTCGATCGTGGCGGACCTGAGCCTCGACCGCAAGATGCTCCAGGAGATCATTTCCAAAAAAACTGTGAAGCCGGCGCAGCAGCGCGACCGTGTCGGCTCACGCGCACCTTCGGCGTAGGAATCCGCCGTGCGTGCGATCTGATCAAACTCAATCGCGCGACGTACTACTACAAGTCTAAGGCCGGCCGCTCAACGGCTTGTTGCGCGAGCGGATCAAGGCGATCGCCGTTGCTCGCGTCCGATACGGGTACCGGCGCATCAGCGTTCTATTGCGGCGCGAGGGCTTCAAGACCAACGACAAGCGCTTTTACCGGCTCTACGCGGCCGAAGGCTTGAGCCTCGCGCCAAACTGCCGCACCGCCGGCGCGCGCGGCCCCCCGCGCTCAGCGCTTCGTGACCAAGGCGGTGAACGAAATATGGAGCATGGACTTCATGCATGACCGGCTAGCCGATAACCGGCCGTACCGGTTGCTGACGATCGTGGACGTCTATTTGCGGGATGCGTCGCTCTCGAGGTCGCGCCGCGGTTCTGCTCGGACGACGTCGTTGCAGCGCTTCGGCGCGCATGCCGAGAGCGCGGAACGCCCGAGATCTTGCGGTACGACAACGGTACTGAATTCGTCGCCAAGCCGCTCTATCAATGGGCGTTCTGGAATAAGGTCGGCCTTGACTTCTCACGCCCGGAAAGCCGACCGACAATGCATTCATCGAATCGTTCAATGGCGGGGTACGGCGCGAGCTTCTGAATCCGTGTACTTCGAACCCCTTGACCAGCCGACCGATCAGCGCCAGTCAGGCACGGTAAATGAGTTCACCGCACTCAATGCTAGCCACAATCTCACGCCGAACGAGTTTGCCGCTGCAACGCGAATCAATCACCAAGCCGATTTTCCAACGTCTGGTCCCGGTCGATCTCGAACGGGCTAGGCTCACGTCAGGCACGATTAACCGCATAACCTGACCGGAATCGGCGGGGTCAGATCACCATCGCGTTACGTCTATTATCGTTCCGCCTTGCGTGAGATATTCGTGAACAGCCCCACGCATCATCCCGGTGCTTTGCAGCGTGATCGACAACATGAAGTCAGCGAGGTCTGCCTAACTCCGGGCTACCCGTCGCTCCTGCCATGCCCACGGCTTCTTCGCCCCGCAGCTGTGATGGCCGCAGGACGCTGCGTCCCTGCGTGGGATGCGCTCGCCGAGGGCGGCATGACAAACGCCTCAACTTACGCTCGACAAGTGGCAGGCTATAGCACCGCCACTGTGGAGGCTGCGCACAAGATCTGCTGCCGGGCTGGGACGACGTCGAGAAATCGCTGCAGGACGGGTGCGGCGGTCGATGAGCGACTCCGGAACGGGACCCTCTAGCTATGCTGAGCAGGTCGACTGGCACCTACCTGGAACTCAAGAACGATGGCGGTTTCAGGCCAGGTTGGCCGAACATTGGGTGCGACAACATCGGCTTGGACTGTCAGTGGCCATCTCGGTACCCTACCTAGCGCCTGTAATCCGCAACACTCTTAAATCCAAGCGGGAGACGATGATGCCGACACCCATCGCGATCGTGTACGACACTTACGGTATTCCCAACGATTGCGAATGCATATGTTGCGTGTTACATCGTCGCGGTCTTATCGCCGACCATTGGCGCGGATAGCCGTTAAATCGTGACCTTTAACTCGAGTCCTATTGATTGATCGACCGAGGAAACATTATCAGGCTAGAACCCTATTGCTGTTCACCGGGCGACTTCCCAAACACAACCTCGTTCCATGCTTCAGTGCAACGAGAGCTCGCTAGAAAGCCTGCCTACGGCGACGATGATCACAGAATTTCAGCAGCCATCGCTGTGGAACTCGGAGTACCGACGCTGCGGTGGACTTTCTGGAAATCTGAAATCTTTATCCGAAATTGACGAGACACTCGCCAGTGGCGACTACAATCTCAAGGTTGCAGCATACTCAGATCAGCGCGTGAGTCCAACCGGCATCGATTCGTTAGAAGGTAGGCTTTCCGAAGCAGAGGCACGGTATCGTGACCGCCCTGGATCGAGCATGAACAATCCGCGAACGAAGATGCTCATTGAGTGCGCCCTTAAAGTTCGAGAAGCAGATTATGGCAAGCATGTTTTCATTGCGGCCTGCCGACATCACGGACGCCGCGGCTGCGCCGACAATTGAGATGCTCCTGAACGCCTCCGTTTGACGTGCAATTCTCCGACCAGCGACGACTGTATCTCATTTACATTGGAGTCTATGTGGCGATAGCCGGAGGCCTCTATTTCGCGCTCTACCACCCTCATGGGAGGCTCAGAACGAAGCAAACTAGCTCGCGCAGTGTTATCTCAGTCGGTTCCTCCTTTGGCGTCTGCTCTGATCGATCGATTTTGCTGGAAGTGGAGATGGTTTCGGCTGGCTGCGTCGATTCGGACGCCAGTCTTGCACGGTCGCTGGGTCGGCACATTGAGATCATCCCATACCGCGTATAAAAAGACGTATTCGATTGTCATTGAGTTCAAGCAGACGCTACACCGAGTTAGCGGCGATTACTTCGACAAGAACGCCATCACTCACAGCCGCCTTGCGGGCTTCTCAAACTTCGAATTTGGTGACTCCGTTGTTCGCATTCGCGTCTACTACAATCAACCGATCACTAAAAAGCAACCGCCGCTACAGCCACACAGTGGCGTAATGGAGCTCTACTTCGATGACGCGATTGAGCAAATGAAAGGCACCTACTATAACTATCCTCACCAGCGCCAAACGATGGGAGAGATGGCCCTCCGACGCACTTCAATGGGCTGCTCGGTCGATTTGAGGACGCGAATGACTGACATGATCGATCTAGCAGAAATAGTCAATGCCGGCGAAGGCTCGTGGGCGCAATCAACTATGACTAAATTTCCACTTTTCATCATATTATCTGCGCGCCTCGACCCGCAGCAGACTATCCGCACTATCCGGGGTATCGCTGTATTCTTGCCTTCTACGACGATTTACAGACGCTATTACCTTCGGCGCGCGGAGTGCGTCGAGAGCGCGGAGACGCTAGTAAAGGAAGCGTTGCGGACCCCGATTGGCTGGCGACATCCTTGACACGATTGTCGAAGAGTGCAACGAACTCGATACGGTCTTTCCATCTGGGCTTACGCCGATGTCTCTTTCGAGGTTAGATATCGCCGAAATCATCGGGATTTACAACAAACACCACCGGCAGCACTCAAGTTTATACGGCGTTGCTCGCGTTCCCGAGGCTCTTGACCGCGGCGTCAACTATTTTACTGACCATCTTCGGAGCTATCTGGAAACGCTGGGTGTTCACGCGGAGCAGCTTGATGACACTTTTAACCGATTCACCCAACCCGTATCCGCTAGGGTATCGGCCCAGTACATCATCGACTTCAACCAGCTCCTTCTCGCTGTACGTCGCGACCGACACACACGCGAGTTAATGGCCGCGTTCCCTCAAAAAGCTCGGATAATGGTTCACATCACCTTATGGACATGTGCGAATTCACGTCCAAGTGGAAGTACCTGGAGTACCATGGTTACGGATCTCGCGTCATACCCGATGAAGGTGCAACACTTGAGAAGCTAGTCGTCGCCCTTCGCGAGGAAAAGCGCGGACGGACCGGGCGCGGTGTTCTGCAGCATCTTTATAAAAATGAGCGTGAAAAGGAGGCTGAATATCGGCGGCTGCGGATTGACCGAACCCATCGCAAACTCTTTGACGTTACCCGAGGATCGGGTCAGTGAAGCTGACGCGGCGATACGCACAAATTAAGAACTTCTATTTTTTGGACATTCTAATTGCTGATATTGCTAGGAGGCTTCGAATTGATGAGTGGACGGTGCGTTCCATGCTTCCGGAGGAAATACGGCGAGCATTGAATGGAGACCGGCACGTCGTTGAAGAAGCGCGTCTCCGAAGAAGCGGCGGTATGATTGTGTTTCAAGAGGGATGGGAGAGATTCGTTACCGGCGACGACTGCCGTAGGATCCGCGATATGCTTGATCGCGAAGCGGCTCCGCACAGGGATCGAGATCTAAAGGGAGTAATAGCATCGCAGGGTCGAGTCCGAAGGGACATGTAAGATCGTAATTAGGACTGACGCTTCCGCAAAGCAGTTTCAGAAGGGGGCTATTCTCGTAAGCGAAGCGACCGAACCTGACTTATTGAAGTTTCTGCAGATTGCCGGTGGGGTACTGACGCAGTAGGCGGGGTAACGGCACATGCGGCGATCATTTGCCGAGAAATCGGCATCCCCGCGAATCATTGGTATCGAGGGTTCACCCGATACCTTAAATATGGCGACGTAGTACAAGTTGACGCGTTTAACGGAACGGTGACGCTTCTGAGCGATGAGGCGGTGGTCGCTCCGGGCTTGCTGGTCGCCGGAGGGGACGCGGCCGACGCCGCAGTCGTAGGATCGAAAGCCGTAAACCTGGGGCGCTTGCGAGCTATGGGTTCAACGTACCTCCGTTTGTTACACTACGGTTTGAACTTGTAGAACACTACGTTAACGTTGCGGACGCTTCGCAGCGGGCGGACTTTACTAGAACCGTGCAGCAGGCGCTAGAGGTCAATGATCGGAGCACTCTAGCAATTCGAGCAGTGCCACTGCGGAAGACTTAGAGGACCAATCCTTGGCTGGCGAGTTTGAGTCCGTCTTCGACGTGTCGATCGGCGATCTATGGCAAGGGCTTGAGGAGTTCTGTCAGCGGAATGCCGCGGGAAAGACGGGACCTGTTTACCGCGGCGGAGTTATCGTGCAGGTGATGGCTCGCGGCGACGTCGGCGGTGTTTGCCTAACTGCTGATGGCTCGCGGACGGATATTGCGGTTTGTGAGATCAGCGCAAGAGGCGCTGACGAGGTCACGGCGGGACGAACTACCCTGGACGACTTCGCTTCCAGAAAGAAACGGGCGACATCGTCGAGTCATCGCTACCACCCGAGTTGCAGCCTTTGGTGACGGAGATTTTTCCTGTCTTACTGCGAACGTGCCAAGAACTTGAGCGACGATTCGGCTCCGGCGTTGACATTGAGTGGACCTGCGCGGCGGGGCTTTTTCATGTCTTGCAGGTGAGGCCGATCGTAAAGAGCCAAGGGGACTGCGCCGCGTAACTTAGGAGCCGGCCAAAGAGGACGGGCGCCAATAGGGCAACACCCGGAATCGTGTGTAATATCGGCGATCGCATGTCATATAGGATGGATGGGGTCATCGGGCAAACTCTTGCCGTTGTGAATGCTCGCAAGTGAAAAGGGGCCCGATGACCATCCGAATCTTAGCCTTTGAGCAGCGGCAAGTCGTGGCGGAGCTGGTGGCAAAAACCCAAAAATGTTTCTCTATATCGAGAGAAGGCTGCGCAGATGTACTATCGATTGAATTCACGCAGCCAGCGTGTTCGTCGATGGAGCATCCGTAATATCTCGCTAAGCCAGTTCATCGCGACATCCAGGTTTTCGACAAGGCGATTTACGCGCAGAACTAGCATCTTTGGCCCCCAAGAGACGGTGCGCCACCTAGCGTATTGGCGTATCGAAAAGCTGTCGATAGCGGATCAATCTGCTGCAATTCGGCGACGATACCATTGACACGCCGAAGGAAGCCGCTTTCGATATCGCCCAAGCTCACACTCTCCAGTACCGGCTTTGCCATATCCCAGAGGTTGTGAAGGTCCGTGGCGGTTGAATGCTGAGGCAGCGCGCAAAGTGTCGTCGACCATGTCGAGTTCGAGACTTATTCGTATAATTCGCTTGCAGCTCAGTTCAAACGAATTGTCTGAAGCACCATAACATCGGATAGGCGAGCGTTTCGCTTCTCGGTCCAGTTCCGTTGACCATGCCGACGGCGATGGTATAAAGCAGCTTGATAGAAGTGGAGTTGACCCGATCCCGTGAATCTTTCCTTCTTACGGAGAAAGCAGCCACCATGGGAAAACGGCCCACCTACCCCCCCCCGAATTCCGGCGGGAGATCATCGACTTGGTCCGGTCAGGGCGCAGCGTCAACGCAGTCGCTCGCGAGTTCGAAGTCGCGCGGCAGATCGGTCGCGAACTGGCTCAAGCAAGATGACCTCGATAGCGGTCGGCGCAGTGATGGCCTGACGACAGCGGAAATCGCTGAGGTGAGCAAGCTTGCGCCGCAGAGTGCGCGAGCTTCAGATGGAACGCGACATCTTAAAAGAAGCCACGGACTGGTTTGCTCGGGAGTCGACACGCACTTCCGAACAAGTCTTCAGACTAGTGAAAGCGTATCAGGCCGACTATCCCATCGCTGTGTTGTGCCGCGCTCTGGAAATCTCCGCAAGCGGCTACTATGTGTGGCGCAATCGGCCTCTGTCGCAACGTCGGCAAAACGATATTCTGCTGGGGATCGCAGCGAAGCGTTTTATCGCCAATCGCGATCGACGTACGGCCGTCCGCGCATTCACCAGGACCTTCGAGAAGAGGGCATCGCAATTTCCGGCAAGCGCGTAGCGCGATTGATGCGGGAACGGCGAATCCACGGGGCTTCGCGCCGCAAATTTACGGTGACCACCATCCGCAATCGCGGATGCACGACCGGCGCCGGATCTCGTTGACCGCAAGTTCCACGCAGATGCTCCGGATCAGCTTTGGGTCGCCGATATTACCTACGTTCCGACGTGGGCTGGGTTTCTCTACGTCGCCGTCGTGCTCGACGTGTACAGCCGTCGCGTGGTCGGTTGGTCGATGGCGACTCATTTGCGAACAGAGCTCGTCCTTGACGCACTCAACATGGCGATCTTTCGTCGAAAGCCCGGCGGCGTGATTCATCACTCAGACCAAGGTACACAGTACATGTCGATCGCTTTCGGGTCGCGCTGCCGCGAGGCCGGCATTCGTCCGTCAATGGGATCGGTCGGCGACTGCTATGACAACGCCATGTGCGAAAGCTTCAACGCAACGCTGGAATGCGAGCTGCTGGCGCAGCATCGGTTCAAGAATCCGCGCGATGCATCACTCGCGGTGTTCGACTTCATCGAAGGTTGGTACAATCCGCATCGCCGGCACTCAGCACTCGGCTACCTTTCACCCAACAACTACGAGCGGCGGATGAGTCAAGCCGCCTGATGTCCAATTCGCATTCCTCCACGGAATCGGGTCAACTCCAGAAGCCGTAACGGTACGATGGCTCGTCATCTGATGCCCAGTTAAGCAGAAGAGACGGATCATCGAGCGTTTCGTCTGGATCGACTATCATCGGTCGATATGGGCCGTCAAGCGGCGACTGTTCCGGTATTTGCTCGTCCACAAAGAGCCTGTTGCGCGTTCAAGGCCTTGTCCGTCCTGATGTGCAGAAATCGGGTGGCCTAAACGGGACGACGTTCGGCCCTACTCGTGGAATATGCTCTCGATGTACAAGCACGTCGGCGCTTTCCGTGCGGCGCCGTGTCTATGTACCAACGCGTGAGGGTATCCCTTTGCGCGGCGGAAGGTGTCCATCGAGACCCCGAACCGCCTGCGATAGTCTCGATAGAGCGGCGGGTGGGTCGAGCACCATGAGCACGCTGAGCCACCAGCGGGGCACGAAGCGGTGCGCGACGACTTCCGCCACGTTGCGATGTCGGGATCAATCGGGTCGTTGTCGGCGCAGGATCCATTGGAAGCGCAGTCGTCGTTGCACGCTACACGCCATCGATGTCGCGTGCGAAGCAGACCATGCGGTAATCGCCCGGCGCTGCCGTTTCGAGGTAGAAGCCGGCTTGGCGGACCAACGCGAGGTCGCGGCGGAACGAGCGCAGCGAGACGCCGAATCGGCGCCGGTATTCCGCGATCGTCACCGATTCGCGGCGGGCGAAGATCGCGGTGAGCCAGATGACGCGGACGAGGCAGAAGCCGATCGTGCCGCGTTCGGTGTGGCGAAAGCGTCCGCCACGGCGTGACCGGGTTTTCGACGCGAGCGCGTCGAATCGAGCGTTTGTCATTCGGTGGTGCACTCCATCGGGTGACGGACTCGGTCGGTGTTGCTGCACCGGCCGAGTCGCTATATTGTGTGCGCGTGTGCGCGTAGCTACATTATAGCATCCGCAAATACGGCGAGCAAGCGCGTGCGATCGAATTTCATTGCTCGTCCGCTTCCGTCGTGACGAACTCGATCGAGAAGCGTGCAAGGCGATCCGGATTGGCGATGAGGTCGATCCCGACGATGACTCCGTCGCCGAACGTGAATGCGAACACCACGCGCGGCGTTCCGCGCTGCGCCCACACCAGCGCGGGCGCATCGTCGACGAGCGCCGGCCGCGCGGCTCGTGCGCGTCCGGAGAACGTTTCGGCAACGGCTGCAGCGCCGCGCACCTCCGCCGTCGCGCCCGTTGCGACTGCCGCGGCATCGGCTCGCAGGACGACGCTCGGATCGAGGAGGCTGATCAGGCCTTCGAGGTCGCCCGATCGCGACGCCGCGAGGAATGCGCGCACGATCTCGCTTCGTCTGCGTGCGTCAGCGCCACCGTCGGGCTTTGCACCCTGCACGCGCCGGCGCGCGCGACTCGCGAGCTGGCGCGCCGCGGCGGAAGAGCGCCCGACGATCGGTGCGATCTCCTCGAACGGGACGTCGAACATGTCGTGCAGCACGAACGCGACGCGTTCCGCCGGGCTGAGCGTTTCGAGGACGACCAGCAGCGCGAGGCCGATCGAGTCCGCCAACACCGCTTCATGCTCGGGTCCCTGTTCGGTCGAGGGTTCACGCGTGCGCGGGTCGTCGGCGACCAGCTCCTCGCGGCGGCTCTTGCGCGAACGCAGCATGTCGAGGCAGACGCGGGCGACGACGGTCGTCAGCCAGCCGCCGAGGTTCGCTATCTCAGCGGCATCGGCACGACTGATGCGCACCCACGATTCCTGAAGCGCATCTTCCGCGTCGCTCCGCGATCCGAGCATGCGATACGCGACTCCCGACAAGCGCGCGCGTTCGCCCTCGAACCGCTCCGCCAGCCAGCCTCGGCCACCGTCCATCAGACTCTCCCATGTCGGCGCGCGGTCACATCGTTCCCGCGGCGTCCGTCATGGATATGTCGAGCCGGCGGCTTCCGATGTGACGCCGCGGCATCGACGCAGCTCATCTCGAGGAGTCTTTCACCGTGACCGGTTGTTCTCTCATCGTGTTTCCCGTCAGCAATCTGAAGAACGCGACGAAGCTCTATCGCACCCTGCTTGGAACCGATCCCTACGTCGAACAAGACTACTACGTCGGCTTCAGGCTGGGCGAGCTCGAAGTCGGTCTGGACCCGCAGGGCCACCAGCGCGGATCCACCGGCGCGCTCGCATACTGGTCGGTCGACGACGCGGCCGCGAGTCTCCGGGCGCTCATCGATGCCGGCGCCGAGAAAGTGCAAGACGCCACCGACATCGGCTACGGAAAAATCATCGCGATCGCAAAGGACGCCGACGGCTCCATGATCGGCCTTCTTCAAGCGCCGAAGTAACAGCGGAGCGTCAACCCCAACCGCCGACCTACCCGGTGTATTCCTCACGCTCGAGCAGCGGCAAGGCTTCGGGCAACCAGGACGCCCACTCACGTCGATAGGCATTCGGTTCAATCGGCATACTGGTCGCAAGGGCTGCTTCGATCCCGAAGGTTTCGGTCGCCACCCGCTCGGCAGGAACGCGTCGCAGCCGTAGAAAGACATCGTCATGAGCGAGCCGCGGCCCCTTCTCGTCTGGTCCGACGTCATTTGACCGTTCTGCTATCTCGGCTCGGTCTGGGTCGAACAAGCAGCACAGCAACTCGGCGTGCCGACGCGTTGGCTTCCATTCGAGCTGCACCCGGATACGCCGTTGGAGGGCGCGCCGAAGCCCTTTAGCGACGAGCAATGGCCCGCGGTCGAGCGTCGGCTGCGCATGCTCGCAGCGCAGGTCGGGATTCCGATCAAGCCGCCGCGCCGCAACGTCAATTCTCGTCTCGCGCTCGAGGCCGGTGAACTCGTGCGCGCGCGCGCCGGCGACGCGTCCTCCGCGGCATTTCATCACGCCGTGTCCCGCGCGTTCTTCGTCGACGGCGCCGACATCGCCGATCTCCGCGTCGTCGCGGACCACGCCGCGCCGTTCGGCATCAGCGAAGACGATGTCCGCGCGGCGTGGACGTCGCACGCCTATGCCGGTGCGATCGACACCTCGATGCGCGCTGCGAGCGCCGCGGGCGTAACCGGTGTGCCGGCGTTCGGATGGGCCGGATCGCACGCGATCAGCGGGATGATGGAACCGCAGCGCATCGTTGCGATGCTGCAAGGCGCTGCACGGTGATGGCGCGCGCGCTTCTCGACGGCTTACCCTTCGGCGATAAGAGCCCAGCCTAGGCGTATGCGCAGGCGTTCCCCGAGCCAGTCGGAGAGCGCGACGACGGCGACGACGATCCCGGCGGCTACTGAGTCGTGAACGAACCTGCCGACGTCGGCGTGCAGCCGCCGAGCGTGTCGTTGAGAAAGACGTAATAGGTGCCGTGCGGCAGTGAGGCCCCTATCGTCGCACTCTCATAGAAGGCGTTCGATATTGTCGGTGTTGCCGAGGGTTGGGGTATCTGCGACGGCTGGATGCTTTGGAAGAAGCCGCTAGCTCCGCGCGCCGCGATATTCGGATTCGGATCAGTGTTGATCGAACGAGTCACAAGACACCCTAGAGGTCGATCGCAAACTCTTCTTTGAGGGCGTTGCGACCAGCGTCGGTGATTCGAAGTGCGCGACTCGTCGGAGTCCGGCGAATCCAATCGCGGTCGAAGAGACACGTCCCTAAGGCCGCACCGAGCGCACCGGCGAGATGCGCACGATGTTCGGTCCAATCGAGGCATTGGCGAGCGAAATGCCGTTTTGTCGCTCGCGCTTGCGCGACGTCGACGCCGAACGCGGCAAAGAACGCTGCGCCGGAGCGGGTCACGCGATAGTCCCACGGTCCGTCCAGCACGATCGCGCGGCGCGTGATGAGCGCTTCGGTGAGCGCGACGCCGAGCCGCCCGGCGAGATGATCGTAACAGGAGCGGGCAGTATGCAGGTTCGAGGCGACGATATTTTGGCTGAGCGCAACGATGCGCGTCGGCTTCGCGATCACGGCGAGCGCTTCGATCGCGTGCGCGACGTCCGCGTTCGCAACCTGGTACAGGCGCTGCCGTCCGGCGCGTTCGACGCGCAGCAATCCTCCGGCAACGAGCTTTGCGAGGTGCGCGCTTGCGGCGGTGGGAGACGTCCCCGCTCGATGCGCGAGGTCGCTCGCCGGAAGCCGGCGGCCGTCGAGCAGCGAGAGCAGCATCGCGGCACGGGTGCCCTCTCCGATCAGGGCCGCGACGTCCGTGATGTCGGGATCGGGCGAGTATCGAACGGCTCGTGGCCTCGGCATGTGCGCTCGAGTATATACGAAAAACAGTTCATCGCAACGTGAAGCGTGAGATACCGGTAGGCGGCGATCCATAGTTCATCGGCAGGTGAACGAACGACCGAGTACACTCAAAGCGTGCCCCTCACCGCAGAGAAAGCAACGATGCTCACGCTGTGCCTTCGATACATCCTCGACCCGAACAAGCTCCCGCACTTTCGTGCTTATGCCGAAGCCGAACAGGAGCCGATCCGCCGCAGCGGCGGCAATTCCGCGCAGTATTTCCTTCCGACCGACTTCGCGGGCCCGACGAATGAAGCGCTGGGCCTCATCGACTTCGAAAGCCTCGCGAGCTACGAGCAATACCGCCGCACGCTCGCGGAAGATCCCGATAGCACGCGGAACATCGCCGAGCTCGTGCGCAGCGGCGTGGTCGTTTCGCTGACCCGGTCATTCATCCGACGTTTGTGAGACGTCCCTGGACGGTAACCATCCGTCGGCCTACCGCTTCACGGGACGTTCGTGAGGCGGTGGTCAAGCGGCGCGGACGGTTGTGCTTGCGGGCCGTTCGGCCCCAGTCGGTATTGGTTATTTAGGCCTAGACGAGAATCGGGCGAAGCAGGTGCAGCGCGACGATGGTGAGCGTAACTGCGAAGGCTGTCATGTCCGAACTCCTGATGGCCGTTGCATAAACGGCCGGCGATTTGGTGAGACGAGCGTACACGGAACGCTCCTCATGAGCGCCCTGTAGGTTGATGACGCGCGTTGCAAACGGCGGAACGACGCGGTTTTAGGGGTGCCGAACCCGGCGCGCCGAAGGACTGCGGGCAATGTCCGAGCATTGGCAGCTCGCGAAGCGGGTGATGATCTGGAACGAGCCGCCGCTTTTGGAGCCCGGCCGGCCCGCGGACGCGATGACCGCCCTGCTCGCCGGGATCGCGCGCGCGCTGCACGCCGATCAAGCGGCTGAAGTCGACCGGTTGTGCCGGCACGCGATGCGCGGTTCGCCGGACTCGTTCATCCCGGCGATGTTTCTCGCCGCGCGGCTTTTGAACGCGCCCAGCGGTGTCGAGGAAGCCGAAGAGCTGATCTTGCGCTGCGGGATTCAGGAGAACCCCGAGCGGCGCGCCTACGCCGCGGCGCTTCTGGCCTTCGCTTGGGCCTGGCGCCAGGAGCGCGCGCTATCGGAGCGGCATGCGGCCGAGGCGCTCGCAGCGCTGGAAGATGTCGACGACGACGCCTTCATCGGATTGGTCGAGATGCGGTTGACGCAGGCGGCGCAGTGGCGCGGCGACCTCGCGAGCGTGAACGAGCTCGCGGCGCGCTCGGCGAGCCGGCTCGAGCGCGCGCACGCGTATACGCTGGCCGCGAACACCCTGACGTTTCAGTGCTTGCCGAATATCGAGCTCGGCGACATCGAGGCGGTCCGCGGCATTCTCGCGCGCGCCGCGCGGCTGGCCGAGCTCGGCGGTGCCCCGACCGTCAAACGGACGGTCGCGAACATGAGCCTCGCGTTCGCCGTCATGACCGGCGACGATGCCGGGATGAGCGCGCATAAGCCGACGCCGTTCGCCCACAATGCGTATGACTCGTTCCTCACGACGATATACTTTGCAATGCAGTTGGGTTGGCACCGGCGCTGGCACGATTTTCTCGCGCAGGTCGGCAGCGCGGATCCGGTCACCAGCGCACAACAGGCACTCAAGGACGCGCTGATCGCGGTCGGTTCAACGGCGACCAACGACGACGGCGAAGCGCGCGCGCGCTGGAGGCGGGCGGTGCACCGGCTCGCACACGGTCCGACGTGGAACCTGTCGGACACGCGCATTCGGCGTTTGGCGCGGGCACTCGCGTGCACGGCGGGCACGACGATCGGCGAGGCCGCGCGCGCCGATCGCGCGGCGATCCCGTTGCGCGGGAGCCGTCAGCTCGCCGTGTACAGCGGTGACCCCGAGCCCACCTACGCCGGTTTTCAGCGACTCGTCGCGGCGATGCGCGCGTCGCGCAAGGCCGCAGATCCGGCCGTCGTGCTGACGCCGGCGCAGAGCGCGCTGCTCAAGGCGCTCGCGAGCGACGCCAGCATCCCCGAGATCGCGCGGCAGGATCCCGAACGGCGCAGCGTTGCGACGATCCGCAGCCACGTCCAGCACGTGTACGACGCCCTCGACGTGCACTCCAGAACCGCCGCCGTCCTCAAGGCGAAGGAACTCTCGCTGCTCTGACCCGTGGCGGTTTCGCCGAATCCTTACGGTACCAGCACGACCTTGCCGACGTTCTTGCCGTCTCGTAGGCGCCCCAACGCGGTTGCCATTTCGGAAAAGGGTACGACGGCGTCGATCACCGGCTTGACGATGCCCTTGTCATAGAGCTCGATCACGGCTCGCAAGTCGTCGCCGAACATCGTGGCGTCGAAGCCGAAGTGTCCCATGTTGACCCCCGCGACGCTGCGGTTGTCGGAGAGGAGCCGCATGGGGCTGAACTTGGGAACACGCATCAGCTGCCGGATGACGTGCAGCAGATTGCGTCTCTTGCCCGCGGCCAGGTTTGCAAAGCCAAAGCAAATGAGCCGGCCACACGGGTTGAGCAAGTCATACCCTTTGCGCCAGTCAGCACCGCCGAGGGCGTCGAGCACGACGTCGACCCCTGCGCCTCCGCTCAACCGTCGAATCTCCTTCGCGTAGTCGGCCGAACGATAGTCGATCGGGTGCGTGCAGCCGAGCTGTCGCAAGACGTCATGCTTCCCGCGTGATGCGGTGCCGAACGTCGTAATGTCGACCAAATCTCGACAGAGCTGCAGCACAGCGATTCCGACGCCGCCGGCCGCTTGATGAACGAGGATGGATTCCCCCGGTTTGATGCATGCAATCCGGTGGAGCATGTGATACGCGGTGACGTAGACGACCGGGATCGCAGCGGCCTCTTCGAACGTCATGGAAGCCGGCATCGAAAAAACTTGCGGCGCCATGACGCACAGCGTGTCCGTATGCGCGCCAAACTTCGACACCGCCATAACGCGGCGACCGACGAGGCGCGAATCGACACCATCGCCCACCGCGTCGACGATCCCCGAGGCTTCGTATCCGAGAACGGCCGGGGTCCGCGGCGCATCCGGATACAGGCCCTGACTCGCGAGCAGATCGGAAAAATTCAGCCCTGCCGCCTTCACGCGAACGCGCACCTGACCGGCACCGGGTTCGGGATCTGCGCTCTCCCGAATCTCGAATGCATGTGGGCCACCGTGTCGCACGAGCCAAAGTGCCTTCATGCGCGCACGGATTCAGCGGCGCCGTCCGGTTTCCGTCTTTGGCTCGGGCCCACGCGGTTCGCGGTTTGGGCTCGTATCATGTTGGTTATGGTGGGAAAGTCGTCCAGGCGGGCGTCAGCTCTACAGGTCATCGCCATAATGCTGCGATTGCGCTAGACTGCGATTCGATGAAGATTGCAACGTATAACGTCAACGGCGTCAATGGCCGGCTTCCCGTTCTGCTCGATTGGCTCGCCAAAACGCAGCCCGATGTCGTCTGCCTTCAAGAGCTCAAGGCGCCGCAAGAAAAGTTCCCTGCCGGCGCAATCCGCGAGGCCGGATACGGCGCCATCTGGCTGGGACAGAAGAGCTGGAACGGCGTCGCGATCTTGACCCGTGGCGAGCCGCCGGTTCAGACCCGCGCCGGATTGCCGGGTGAGCCGGACGCCTCGCACTCGCGCTACATCGAGGCGCTGGTGAACGGCGTGTTGATTGGATGCCTCTACCTTCCCAACGGGAACCCGGCGCCTGGCCCGAAGTTCGACTACAAACTCGCGTGGTTCGATGCGTTCCTCGGCTATGCGGAAAGTCTGATGGCGCGTGACGTTCCCGTCGTCCTGGCGGGCGATTACAACGTCATGCCGACGGAGCTCGACGTGTACAAGCCCGAGCGCTGGGTTGACGATGCGCTCTTTCGTCCCGAGGTCCGAGCCGCGTTTGCGCGGCTTGCCGCGCAGGGGTGGACCGATGCGCTGCGGACGCTTCACCCAGGTGAACGCATCTATACGTTTTGGGATTACTTTCGTAACGCGTTCGGCCGCGATGCGGGCCTGCGGATCGACCATCTGATGCTGAGCCCCGCTGTCGCGGCGCGCCTCGTTGCCGCGGGCGTGGATCGTGAGGTACGCGCACAAGAGAAGACGAGCGATCATGCACCGACATGGATCGAGCTCGCCGGTACCGAGTGAGCCGGCAGCTGCGGCGCCGAGTCGGCCTCGGATTACGCGCGCTCAAAGGAGGCGCCGTTGTCGTCGCCGTCGCCGTCGAGGATGACGAACCTCGCGTCCTGCTCTCTACGTTCCTTGCAACCGGTGCCGAGGGCGACCGCCTTTCCCTGGAGCCCTATCGGGTCGCGCACGAGTTGGCACGAGGCCCGCAAGGCGGAGCTTCGGCCGAAGCGGCGGCCGCCGCGGCGGAAGGGCGGCGACGCCAAGATCGACTTGCGGCGAAGGGCTTGCAGCGTCTCGTGCGTCAGTTGGACGAAGCGCCAGTCGTCGCGGCACTGCTCGTCAATCGCGCCGGCTGGGTCGCCGACGTGCTGGAGTACAGTCTCGCCTGGCCCGAGCATGTGCCGGTCGCCGAGGGACTCGGCGTGCGCGACGCGCTCCGGTTTGCGTGCAAAGAGTGCCGCTTCGAAGTCGTCGAGCTCGACGAGAAGACTCTTCCCGATCTCGCGAAGGATGCGCTCGGCCTCTCGTCGGCAGAGATCGACGCACGCCTCAAGGCTCTGGGTGCGACCGCGGGCAGGCCCTGGCGCAAAGAGCAGAAACTCGCGTGCGTCTCCGCGTGGGTTTCATGCGTGCGGGGTTGACGGAACCGAATAATCTGCAACTGGGGGGTTGCGCTTTTGCCCGCGCTGTTCGTTCTACGCCGCCTCGCGCGTACCGCTCGCGAAGCTGCAAGCGTACAAGCGGCGAATGGCCTGGAGCTGCCGTGGGCGTCGTCGTCCGGTAGCGCCTTCAACTACGACTATCAGGTCACGCGTCCGAAGAACAGCGGCGGTGTGTGACGCCCTCGCGAAGTCCCGGCAAGTCCACCGCCCATTACATCGTGCAGAGGAACGTCCGCGAGGAGCGCGTTCGCCCGCAACGGCAGCACGGAAATCTCCGCAGGTGAAACCTGAGGCATAGACACCTTCGACGTCATTCTTGCGCGGACGGGCGTCGGCACAGCGACCTTTGTCTTTGGTTGGTTCGATAGGAAAGCGCGATCGATGACCGGGTGTCGTCGTTCTAAAGGTCGGACGCTGCTCGTGCTCGCAGAAAGCAGTGCGGGAACATGCCGCAGCAGCTCGCGGCGTTTTCGATCTCGGGAGGACTGACATATGAAGCTCGTGATGACCTTGCTCGTGCGAGACGCGGACGACCTCATATCGTCCAATCTCGATTTTCATGTGCGCTCGGGCGTCGATCATTTCATCGTCATGAACAATCTCTCGACGGACCGGACGGAAGCGTTGCTCGAACCCTACCGCAGCCGCGGACTTGTCACGTACCTGTACCAGCCGGAGGACACGTTCTCGCAGGATCGGTGGGTGACGCAGATGGCACGTTCCGCGTACGACATGGGCGCCGACTGGGTCATCAACAACGACGCCGACGAATTCTGGTATGCCGAGGGCCTCGATTTGAAGCAAGCATTGTCCGGGGTGTCTCCGGAGCATCACGCCGTTGCCGCTGACAGAAAGCACTTTGTTCCGCGTGACGTGGCGGCCGGGACATTGTTCGCCGATGAGATGACCGTTCGATATGCGTTTCTGCTGAGCCCGAGCGGAGAGCCGTGGCCGGGGAAAGTGTGCCATCGCGCTCGTCCGGACATCGAAGTCGGGTACGGAAATCACACCGCGAGCGTCGCCGGCCACCAGCTGCGCGCGGTCGAAGCCGCCATCGAGATCTTGCATTTCCCGATGCGGTCCTACGCAAAATTCGAAGGCGTTGTCGTCAACGGGGGAAGGGCCAGCGAGCGCAATCCCGATCAACCCGTCAAGCGATGGCAGGAGCTGTATCGGCTCTGGCAAGAGGGCGCGCTGCGCGCGTATTTCGACGCGCAGGCGCCTGGCCCGGGCGAGGTGCAGGCCGGATTGCACGACGGGCGCTACGTTCGCGACGAACGACTCAAAGCAGCGCTCGAAAGCCTACGCGCCGGGAGAGCCCGCCGCAGTGCGTGAAACGAGGCGACGATGGAGAATCGAGTGCAGAGCGCGATCGCGAAGGCAGCAACGTTTTTGCGCCAACGGCTGCGGTCCGGCGCGTACGGTCTTGCGTGCGTCGGAAGCGACGGGACGCCGCGCTTCTCCGACAACAAAGGACACGTCTTTGTCGCATCGTTCCTTGCCGAGGCGATGAGCGGGCTGCTGGACGAGATCGACCGAACGATCATCCTGGTCCGAATCCTGTCGGAGGAGAACGGGGGAACATGGGGTTTCTCGCCGCCGGGAGCGTATCACCGCGACGAGTTCCGCGTGTTTCACGTCGACTCCGACGACACGGCATACGTGATCCGCACGCTGCGACGGCTCGGCGTGAACCGTCCGCCGGAGTGCCTCCTCCGGTTCTACCGCGAACGCGAGCGGCTGTTCGTCACGTTCGACGCGCCAGGTCCGGCATCGTTGGTGACGGACGCCTCGCCGCGCAACAATCTCCTGGCGCATCCCGAAGTGAACGCGAACGTTTACCTCGCGCTGCGAGGCACGCACCTCGATCGACTCATCGACGACGATCTGCTGCTGCGGACGCAGGACGAGCGCGGCTCTTGGCCGTCGTACTTCTACCCAAGCTCGCTCTACGGAACGCTGCTTGCGCTCGACGTGCTCCGCGACGACCCGCGGTTCACGTCGGCGGTTGCGCGCGCGCTGTCGTTCATCGCGAACTCACAGAACGCTGACGGCTCGTGGGGAGCCGACGGTGACGCGTATGAGACAGCACTTGCGGTCGCCGCGACGGCGTCGCATCCGGCGTATGCGACGGCCACGCAACGCGGCGTCGAGCACCTGCTCTCCTCGATGACTGCGGACGGGTCCTGGACGTCGCAGGCGTGCGTCTGGGAGTTTCACGCCGCTGAGCGCGACGTGTGGCGCGCGTACGATCTCCACGGTGCGTTTGTTTCGGCTCGTTGTGTTACGGCGCTGCGGCGAGCCGCCGGCCAACTCTCCCCGTTCCCGTGATCCTGCCGAAGGCTTGCACTGCATCATGGGTTTGGCCGAGCCGGTCATAGGCCCAATGTCCCGTGCGGCGGCGACCTCGATTGGGCTTACCGCCGTTCGACCTAGGCCGGGTTCGGATTTTAGACCTAGACCAGAATCGGTCGCAGCAGGTGCAGCGCGACGAGGGTAACCGTAACGGCAAGGGCTGTCATGTTCGAAACTCCTGATGACCGTTGCAAAACGGCCGGCGATTTGATGAGGCCAGCGTACAGCGAACGGGATTCGTCAGCTCCCTGCAGGTTGATGACTCGCGTTGAAAAGGCCGGAACGACGCGGCTTTAGGGGTCCCCCTGTACCAACCCGTGTCGCGCCAGGCGCTCAGTCCGACGATTCGATCCGTCGATTCGCCGTGCGCCCTGGGCTTCACGCACGTGCAAATGCCAGGCACACGCCGCAGGCGTTGATCTGCGAGGCGCGCAGTTGGATCAGCGTGCAAAGACTTTTCTCCAGCGTGGATTTTTCGACCGCCTTGCCTCCGTCGAAGAGCGGTTTGAGCGCTTCGGGTGCCGTCGAGCTATAGTTAGCGTCTTGGTCATGTGTTCAACCTCCGCACCATAGACGGCCCACTGAGGCAAATGTGACAGGCTCGCTCGGCGCGATTACGCACCGAGGGGCATATCTCAGGCAATCCCGGTACGAAGCGCCTGCACGATGAGATAGATAGCAAGCAGAGCGAATGCTCCTGCGGCGACGAAACCGGCCGCACGAGCCGCACGACGGCCGAACGCGGCCCCGATTCGATGCCCGACGACGATGCCAAGGTACGTGACGACGAAAGCCTGCAGCGCGATGCTGGTGATCGTGGTCGCGATGGGTAGACCGCTGGTGCCCATGGGGAAGCCGATGGCCAGCTCGTCCATGGAGATGCCGAGCCCGGCGAGCATTGCGTTGCGGAGCGACGAGAACGACAAGTTCGCCGTGTCATCTTCGCTCTCGAGCGCTTCCTTGAGAATATAAGCCGCGACGGCCAGCAACACGATGCCACCGGCAACGGTCGCGGGTGTCTCGAATCGCGCCCCGATGAAATGCCCGAGAATGAGGCCGATCAGCGGCATCACGGCCTCGAAGAATGCGAACGCGAGAGCCGGCCGTAACGGATTCTGACCGCGTAGGCCGAGCGCGATGGCAACGGCGAGCGTATCGAATCCCAGTGGAATGACAAAGACCGCGACCTTGATGATCACAGTGAGGCTACCGCACTGAATCTTCGTGTTTCGCGCCGCGCTCCGAAGGACGTAGCGTCGAGTCCAGGAAAATGGTGGTCGCTACGATGCGCGCACAAAGCTACGTCCACGGGTACCACCCGCGTGAGAACGAACGTCTCTTGGACCAGGCGGGTACGCTCGTCGAGTTGCTCCACGCCGATACCGCGTACCCGGCTGGGAGCGAAGTGCTTGAAGCAGGATGCGGTGTCGGTGCGCAAACGCTGGCGCTCGCGCAGGCGAGTCCAAATGCGCTTTTTACGTCCGTCGACATCTCATCGGACTCCGTTGCGGAAGCCGCTCGGCGAACCAGTGCGGCGGGAATTACCAATGTGCAATTTCAGCAGGCAGACATCTTCGCATTACCGTTCGCGCCCGAGTCCTTCGACCACGTCTTTGTATGTTTCGTACTCGAGCATTTGTCCCGCCCGGTCGAGGCGCTACGAGCTCTTCAGGCGGTACTCAAGCCGGGAGGAACCGTGACCGTGATCGAGGGCGATCACGGGTCCACGTATTTTTACCCGGAGAGCGAAGCCGCTCATGCGGCGATCGATTGCCAAGTCCAATTGCAGCGCGCCGTCGGCGGAAACGCGCTCATCGGCCGACAGCTCTATCCGATCATGACGGCTGCATGCGTCGAGGACGTCCGCGTCTCTCCGCGCACGGTATACGTCGATGCGAGCCGCCCGCAGCTGGTCGACGGATTCACTCGGCGTACGTTCGTCGCCATGATCGAAGGAATACGGCAACCCGCGCTCGATGCCGGGCTCATCGCATCGGATCGTTTCGATGCAGGCGTTCGTGATCTTTACCGCACCACGGAACCGGACGGCGTCTTTTGCTACGCCTTTTTCAAGGGCGTTGGTCGCAAAGGCGCTCAGCCGAGTCGAGCCCGACTTTAGCGTTCGATCATTCCTGCTCCAGCCGCGTTGTACCGCTCGCCGGACACGCGTGCGGCGAGCGTGTCGAGCCGGCGCAGATCGTCTTCGTCGAGATGCACCGCGAGCGCGCCGGCGTTCTCATCGACGCGCGCTGCTTTCGTCGTCCCGGGAATCGGGACGAAAGTCTCGCCGCGGCTCAGCACCCAGGCGAGCGCAATTTGCGCCGGCGTGGCACCGTGTTTCGTCGCGACGCTGCGCACGATCTCAACGAGCTCGGCGTTGCGCGCGACGTTCTCACCCGTGAAGCGCGGATTCGAGCGGCGGAAGTCGTTCTGGCTGAGCGCATCGGGACTCACGGTTCCGGTGAGGAAGCCGCGGCCGAGCGGGCTGTACGGCACGAATCCGATGCCCAGCTCGCGGAGCGTGGGAAGCACGCTGTCTTCCACGTCGCGCGACCACAGCGAGTACTCGCTTTGGACGGCCGCGATCGGGTGCGTCGCGTGCGCGCGGCGAATCGTCGCGGCCGACGCTTCGGAGAGTCCGATGTAGCGGACCTTTCCGGCGGCGACTGCCTCGGCCATCGCGCCGACCGTCTCTTCGATCGGCACCTTCGGGTCCACGCGATGCTGATACCAGAGGTCGACGTGATCGACGCCCAGGCGCTTGAGCGAGCCTTCCAAAGCACGTTTGGCGTTGGCGGGTGAACCGTCCACTCCGTCGATCCGATTCGCGCTGTCGATCCGAAAGCCGAACTTCGTCGCGAGCTGCACCTGCTCGCGGCGTCCGGCGATCGCCGCACCGACGACCTCCTCGTTGCGGAATGGTCCGTAGATCTCGGCGGTGTCGATCATGGTGATGCCAAGGTCGAGCGCCCGGCGGATCGCTTCGGTGCCCGATTCCTCGGCCGGCGGTCCGTAGGCGAAAGAAATGCCCATACAGCCGAGACCGAGCGTGGAAGTTTCGAGCTCGCCCAAGCTGCGGCGCGGGATCGTGATCGTCATGCCTTCGTTGTACCGCGCAAATCAGCGATGAACCAGAGGCGCCGTTGTGGTACGAAATCTCGAAGGCGTACTTTTCGGCGAGGTAAGCTCCTTCGCGGAACGCCAGGTCCAAGGGTGTCGTCCAAACCAGGGTGATCTCGGACGATGCGAACTTTACGGCCGAACAGGCCGCGAAAGCCAATACGGCGCTCCGAGCCGCGCTCGGTCTGCCGCCGCAGCGGTTCAGCGCGGAGCAGTTCGTCGGGATGATCTCGGACGAGATCGAGCAGCTGCGCGCCGCGGGCAAGAGCGACGGCGACATCGCGGCGCTCGTCTCTGATAGCACCGGCGTGACGGTCGAGACCGAGTCGATCGCGCAGTTTTATGCGGACCCTGAGGCACGCGACCGTCCAGGCTGATCCAGCGCGGCCAGGGATCGTACTCGATGCGTCCTGGTCGTTTCTTGCGTCAAAGGAGTTCGACCATTTCTACCATGCGTGCGATGCAGGTTCCGAATAAGGGCGCCCCGTTCGAGCTTGTCGAGCGAGAGCTGCCTCAACCCGGTCCGGGCGAAGTGCGAGTGAAGGTGCAAGCCTGCGGTGTTTGTCACAGCGACTCGATCGCAAAGGAAAGGCTCCTTCCGGGGATACGCTATCCGATCGTGCCCGGCCATGAAGTCGCCGGCGTCATCGATGCTATCGGTAACGGTGTAATCGGGTGGACCGCCGGCACGCGCGTTGGCGTCGGCTGGTTTGGCGGTGCCTGCGGCCGCTGCGAGCCCTGCCGCCGCGGCGAGCAGGTCTATTGCCGCAAACTGCGGATTCCGGGAATCAATTATGATGGCGGTTATGCCGACGCCATGGTGGCGCCGGCCGACGCGCTGGCGCTCATTCCCGACGAATTGTCGGCGGTCGAAGCGGCGCCGCTGCTCTGTGCCGGCGTCACCACGTATAACGCGTTGCGCGAGAGCGGGGCACGCCCGGGCGATCTCGTGGCGATTCTGGGCATCGGCGGGCTCGGTCATCTCGGCGTGCAGTTCGCTGCGAAGATGGGCTTTCACACCGTCGCCATCGCTCGCGGCACCGAAAAGGAGACGCTCGCGAAGCAACTCGGTGCCCACATCTATCTGAACAGCGAGACGCAAAACGTGGCGGCGGAACTCACCAAGCTCGGCGGCGCAAAAGCGATCTTGGCGACGGTCACCAACGCGAAAGCCATGAGCGCGGTCATTCCGGGCCTTGCGGTGCAAGGCAGATTGATCGTTGTCGGCGTCGGCAGGGACCCAATCGAAGTGTCCGCGTCTGATCTGATCGGGGGCGGCCGTACGGTCGTGGGCCACGCTTCAGGCACATCGATGGATTCGCAGGACACGCTGGCATTCAGTGCGCTCAGCGGCGTTCGTCCGACGATCGAGACGGTGCCGCTCGAACGTGCGGCCGATGCCTACGACAAGATGATGCGCAATGAGGCCCGCTTCCGCATGGTGCTGACTACCGGCGCATAAAGTTCGGCTGCGGCTAGCTGCGCATCGACGAGATGGGCGGTTTGCGAGGCCAGGCTCATCAACGCGCACCGTCGTTCGCGTAGAGGTCGCGGCGCGTCGGCGGCACGTCGATGACGCCGGCTGCGTTCCGTTTGCCCAGCAGCGTCTGCAACAGTCCCATGCGGCCCAACGCGAACGAGCGCGCGCTCCCCGTCATGTAGATCCGCCAGATGCGTTCCGTGCGCTCGTCGCTCGCGGCGACGGCCGCAGCGCGATGTGTGGTGAGGTTCGCGGCCCAGGCGCGCAGCGTCGTCGCATAGTGCTCGCGAAGATTCTCCACGTCGCGCACCTCGAACCCCGCCGTCTCGGCGGACTTGATCACTTCCCAGATCGGCTCGAGCTCACCGTCGGGGAAGACGTACCGGCCGATGAAGTCCCCGCCCGCTTGCCACGTCTTATTTTCGGGGCCCTGGTTCGTGATGCCGTGATTGAGAAACAACCCGCCGTCGCGTAGTGCGCGGTACGCGCACGCGAAGTACTCGTCGAGCCGCGCGATGCCGACGTGCTCGACCATGCCCACCGATGCGATCGCGTCGAAGCGCTGGTCGCCGAGCTCGCGGTAATCGCGCAGGTCGACGCGTGCGCGGTCGCCCAGACCGAGCTCGGCGATGCGGCGCACGGCTTCCTCGTGCTGCATTTGCGAGAGCGTGATGCCGTAGGCGTGCGCGCCGCGCTGCGCGGCGCGAATCACGAGCCCGCCCCAGCCGCAGCCAATGTCGAGAAACGTCGATCCGGGGCGCAAGCGAACCTTGTCGAGAACGTAGTCGAGCTTCGCGCGCTGCGCTTCGTCGAGCGACGCGGCGCGGTCCCAGTACGCGCACGAGTACACGAGCTCGCTACCGAGGAACGTCTTGTAGAACGCCAGCGACTGATTGTAGTGAAAAGCAACCGCGGCGGCATCGCGTTCGCGCGAGTGGCGGCGGCCTCGCAAGCGTGCGCGCGGTGCAGTGTCGGCCCGCGGCGGTGCCGGCAGCCGAGCAATGTGCGCGACGAGCTTCGCGATCGTGAGCGCCTTGAACGATCCTACCGAACGGTCGAGTGCGTCGAGCGCCATCTCGAGGCTGCCGTTCACGCTGAGCCAGCCTTCCGCGAACGCGCGACCCGGATTGCGGTCGAGTGGCGGCGTCAGCGCGGCGCGCAGCGCGAACGGCGTATTGACCTCCAGTGTGAACGCTCCGGCCCCGTCTGCCGCGACGCCGGTCCCGTCCCAGAGGCGAACGCCGATGTCGCGCCCGAGCCGATCGCCGAAAATCTCGCGCAGAACTGCAAGTGACCGCTGTGCTGCGCCACCGGGGATGAGCGTCGCCATGCTCTCCTGTACCCAGCGTGCCGGCCTGCGGGGTATGAACCCAAGGTCATGAATCTGTTCAACCGTCCGCCCGGGATCGCAGCAGCGGCTCTTGTCGTCATCGTGGGTCTTGCAATCGGAGGCTGGCTCGCTGTGGTCTCCCGGAACCAGGTTCAGCAGGCGCGTACGGTCGCGCGCACCGACACCGCTCCGGCCCCCCCGTTGCGGACCGTCGCCGCGCGCACGAGGCCGCGTGCGGTGGCGACGCCCACCGTCGCGCCGACGACGGCGGCAACGGTCGCGCCCACGGTGGCTCCGACAGGCGCGCCGAGGACGGCCGCCCCCACGATCGTGCCGACGGCCGCCCCCACGATCGTCCCGACGGTCCCGCCGACCGTCGCATCGGCGCCTGCGGTTACTCGGGAGCTCGCGGTGCAAGGCGCGTGGCAGATCGACGAGGCGAACGTTCAAGTCGGTACGATCGTGTGGTCGGGAAGTGCTGTGCTCTCGCGTGCGAATACGATCGCGCTCGACGTGCACAAAGTGAGCGTCGGTGGCCGGTCCGCTTCGCGATGCGAGCGCGAGACCGAGCTGCACGCCGCATTTTCCGTGGGCGTGTCTGCGCAGACGGTTCCGTACCAAGAGGTGAATTGCCAGGGCACTTCATCAGCTGGGGAGGTCCGCGTAAGCTCCTATTCGAGCGACGGCCGCTCGTTCCGCGGTAGTTTTTGGCTCGACGGCGTGAAGCTCGGCGATTTCGAAGCGCGAAGCCGGTGATGATGTTCGCTGGTGAACCAAACGCGCGGGTAACCCGGCGTGCGTGTTGCTAGTCGAACATGTCGGGTTGCGTTGCGACCAGCTGATTGTAGATCGTTTGGAAGTGCAGCCACCCGATGAATTCGTTGCCGACGTGCTCGCGGCTGTAGCGCGCGCTCTTCTCGGGAACGATTTGGGGCTTGACGCCGGACGCTTCGATCAACAGCTGCTGCCGGCAGCATCGCTCGAGCGCGATGAACCACCACGCGGCATCATCGATGCTGTGACGGCTCGCCGTGAGCAGGCCGTGGTTTTGGTGGAGCGCGGCACGGTGTTTCCCGAACGCGTCGGCGACGGAGGTTCCGGACTTCTTCTCAACCGCAACGGCACCGGCCGACGCGCCGATGACGACGTGATCCTCGTAGAAGCACGCCGCATCCTGGCTGATCATGTCTAGCGGACGTCCCGTCGCGCACCACGCCGTGCCGTAGATCGTGTGGGCGTGGCACATCGCGATGATGTCGGGGTGCGCCTCATGGACTGCCGAGTGCAGCACGAAGCCGGCGCGGTTGATGGCGTACGCGCCTTCGACCACGTTGCCTTGGTGATCCGCGAGCACAAGATTTGAGAGCGTGACCTGCGAGAAGTGCACGCACATCGGGTTGGTCCAGTAGAGATCGGTGTGCTCGGGGTCGCGCACGGTGAGATGCCCGGCGAATCCGAAGTCGAAGCCGTGTTGCGCGAACGCGCGTACGGCGGCGACGAGATGCTTCTTGCGGTAATCGCGCTCCTCGGCGAAGCTCGAGAACGCCGGGACCTCCGGGAATATCCGTCCGGGCTGTTCGGGCTGATAGATCGAGACGCGTGCGGGTGTTTCGAGCATGGGCCGGTGTTCTCCGATCGTCGCCGAAATCCGTGTGCGCCACACCGGCCACGAACGGTGCGTCACGTCCCGCGCCGCCGGCTGCGGCGCCAGTCGTAAGAAACCGGCTTGGCGGGTAGGAAAGCGACCATGCAGCCGCCCGAGGCCACCGTTCCCGAGCCGCCGCGCTCGAAGGACGAACGCTATCGCGAGATCGTCGCGACGCTCGCGCGGCATGGCTTCGGCATCCTCGAAGACCACTTCGTCGCGGACGATGCCGAACGCGAGCGCTCGCGCGCGGATCGCTTGCGGCAGGCGTGCGAAGAGCTCGGGCCGACGTTCATCAAGCTCGGGCAAATGCTCTCGACGCGCGGCGATCTGCTCCCCGAAGCGTACCGCGTCGAGTTCGCCAAGCTCGTGGACGCCGTTCCGCCGTTGCCCACCGCGGTCGTTACGCAGGTCATTCGCGAGGAACTCGGCGCCGCGCCGGAAGCGATCTTTGCATCGTTCGACGCCGAGCCGCTCGCGAGTGCATCGATCGGTCAGGTGCATGCTGCGCGCCTTGCCGATGGCAGCGATGTCGTCGTCAAGGTGCGCAAACCGGGCGTCGAAACGCTCATCCCGCTCGACCTGGAGATTGCCGCCGAGCTCATCGACACGTGGGCGCCGCGCCTTCCGGGCCTCAACGAATACGATGCCCGCGGCGCCCTACGCGAGTTCAGCGACTCGCTGCTCGCCGAGCTCGACTACCGCCGCGAGGCCGCGAACGAACGGTTCTTCGGGACGGCGTTCGCCGACGATCCCGGGTATGCGATCCCGGCCGTCGTCGACAAGTATTGTACGGAGCGCGTGCTCACGCACGTCCGCGTCTACGGGCGGAAGGTCACCGACGCTTCGGACCTTTCGAACCGGCGGCGCGCCGCCGTCTCGCAGCGCATCGCGCGGTTCATCCTCGAGCCCGCGTTCGAGCACGGCATGTTCTATGCCGATCCGCACGCCGGGAATCTGTTCGTGCAGAACGACGGCGCGCTCGCCGTCGTCGACTTCGGCACGGTGGGGCGCCTCACGCCGGACGCACGGCGTCGCGTCGCGGGGATTTTCCTCGCGATCAGCCGGCGCGATGCGGAACGGCTGACCGATCGTATCATCGAGGTCACGGCGCCGCGTGCGCCGCTCGACCGTCCGCAGCTCATGAGCGACATCGAGCGATTGCTGGAGCGCTACGTCAACACGTCGTTCGACGATGTGCCGCTGGGAAACGCGATGGGCGAACTGCTGCAGGTGCTTCGCCAATACCGGCTGCGGCTGCCGTCCAACCTCGCCGCATTCATCAAGGCGCTCATCATGTGCGAGGGCATCCTTCAGGCGCTCGATCCGCAGGCGAGCCTGTCGGACTACTTGCAGCCGATGGCCGGGAAGCTGTTCTACCACGGGATCGCCGGCGGCGACCATGCCGCCGACCGCCTTCGCGATTCCGCGCTCGACGCCGCGCAGCTGTCCATCGATCTGCCACGGCGGATCGATCGCGTGCTCGGCGAGGTGGAGCGCGGAAACCTGCGCGTGTGGACGCGCGTCGAGGACGTGGACGCGCTGGTGAACCGTCTGGAGCACATGGTCGAGCGCGCGAACGTGACGATGCTCGCGGCGGCGTGCATCGTGGGGCTCGCGATCGTCCTGCAAATCTACCACCCGCAAGAATGGCGGCAATGGATCGCCGTCGCCGTGTGGATCGCGCTCGTCGCCGCCATCGCCGCGGTGGTGCGCACGCTGTTGGGCCTGCGAAAAAAATGAGCACCACCATGCGCCCCAGACCGAGCCGTACACCTCGGAACCGGCACGACAACGACCGCACCGGCGCCGCGCCCGATCCCGCGCGGGCTGCGACAATTCTCGCAACCGAGGGAGCGTCTGCGGACGACGGGGAAAAGACAGCCACGTTGTGACCGCGGTACCTTCACTCGACCCCCAGCCCGACGTCGTCCTCGTCGGGGCCGGCGTCATGAGCGCGACGCTCGCCGTCCTGCTCAAGGAGCTCCAGCCGGATCTGCGCATCGTCGTGCTCGAGGAGCGCGACGGCGCGGCGCAAGAGAGCTCGAACGCGTGGAACAACGCGGGGACGGGCCATGCCGCCCTGTGCGAGCTCAACTATACGCCGCAGCGCCCGGACGGCACGGTCGACATCTCGCGCGCGCTCAAGGTCAACACGCAGTTCGATCTGTCGCGCCAGCTCTGGGCGTACTTGGTGCGCAGCGGCGCGATCCCCGATCCGGACGCGTTCATCCACTCCGTGCCGCACATCAGCTTCGTGCGCGGTGCGAGCGACGTGTCGTTCCTGCGCAAGCGCTGGGAAGCGATGAGCGCGCACCATTGCTTCGCCGGCATGGAGTACTCGGAGAACCGCAGCGAGATGGCGGACTGGATGCCGCTCGTCGTGGAAGGACGCGATCCGAACGAGACCGTTGCCGCAACCCGCATGGTCTCCGGCACCGACATCGACTTCGGTGCGCTCACCCGGCTCTTGATCGCCGATCTCTCGACCAAACCCGGCTTCACCGTGGGCTACGGTCAGAAAGTCACCGGCCTGAAGCGCACCGCCGGCCGGTGGACGGTCGACGTGAAACACCTTGCGAACGGCCGCAAGCAGCGTCTGAACACGAAATTCGTCTTCCTCGGCGCGGGTGGCGGTGCACTGCCGCTGTTGCAGAAGTCCGGCATCCCTGAAGGGCGCGGGTTCGGCGGGTTCCCGGTCAGCGGTCTGTGGCTGCGCTGCGACGTGCCCGCGCTCGCAAACCGGCACAATGCGAAAGTCTACGGCAAGGCGTCGGTCGGGACGCCGCCGATGTCGGTTCCGCATCTCGACGCGCGCGTGATCGACGGCAGCCGTGCGCTGCTGTTCGGTCCGTACGCCGGCTTTTCGACCAAGTTCCTCAAGCACGGCTCGCTCGCCGATCTGTTCCTCGCGATCAAGCCGAGCAACATCTGGCCGCTGCTCGCGGTCGGCCGAGACAACATGGACTTGACGAAGTACCTCATTCGGCAGGTGATGCTTTCGCCGGGCGCGCGCCTCGAATCGCTCAAGGAGTATTTCCCGAACGCCCAGGAAGGCCAGTGGAGCCTCGCGGTTGCCGGACAGCGCGTTCAGGTAATCATGCCCGACAAGAAGAAGGGCGGCGTGCTGCAGTTCGGCACCGAGGTGGTGGCGAGCGGCGACGGTTCGCTCGCGGCGATTCTCGGCGCGTCGCCGGGCGCGTCGACGGCGGTTGCAATCATGCTCGACATCCTCGAGCGCTGTTTCGCGAACGAGCTACCGGGTTGGCTTCCGCGCCTCACGCAGATGATTCCGTCGTACGGGCGCTCGATCGCGGACGACGCGGAGCTGTGCCGCCAAGTGCGCACCGACACGGCTGCCGTGCTGCATCTCGCCGAACCGGCGGTATCGGTTCGCTGAGTCGCGACCCCTGTTACACGGTGGCGATCGGGTTTGCCGGCGATCCCACGTGGCCCGGCAAGCGTAGTGGCGGCGCCGTCAAGAAGAATCGCGATCGCTCGTTTTCGCGCAGCCATGCCGCGAGCTCGGTCAAGTACCACATCTCGCCAAGATGGATTCCGAGCTTGAACAGACACAGCTCGTGCAGCGGCAAGAACGGCGTGTTCGGCGCGCCTTGCTTCGGGGGAAATACTTCCACCGCGACGTTGTCCGACACGATCGCCGCCAAACCGCTCTCGGTGACCCAGCGTTGGAGCGATGGGTCGGATGCGTCGAGCGCCGCGCACGAGCCGTGGACCACGTTCGGCTCGGGATGCCGGTTCATGTCGAGCAAGAGCTGCCCGAACCCCGTGTGCAGCGCAAGGATGTCGCCCGGTTCGACCATCACGCCTTGCTCGCTCATCACCTCGCGCAACATCGCGTAGTCGACGTCCGTCTTCGCGTTTCCGTAACGGCGGTGCAGATCGACCATGACTCCGCGTCCCTGAATGCACGCCTGCGCCATGTCGTCGACATCCGGCCCGGGATACCGCCCGTTGTAGTACACCACTTCCGCTTCGCCGTCGCCGTCGGCGTCGAAATGCGAGCCGACGTGCGCGAACGCATCCCATTGCGTGGAGTACTGCGTGTACAGCGTCACGTAATCGTCGTTGACGACGCCGGTCGATCCGGGACGGATACTGCTGAACGGAAGATCCGCAGCCGGCGTCCCGCCGCGGTCGACGACATTGCGCTGCGGCGGAAAGCGGTGCGCCAGAACCACGTTTCCGCCCGGGTAATCGAGCGGCAGGCTCAAACAAAAGCGGCGCCCGGTGCGAATCTCGGCGGCGGCGCGAATCACGCGCTCGGGCGTGAGCTCGTTGAGCCGCCCATGGCGGTCGTCTGCGCCGTAGTCGCCCCAATTCGAGCCTGGTGGTCGTCGCATCGCGAGCGCGTTCGGAACCGCTGGCCCGAAGTCCGTTCCATCGCCGGCCCCAGCGGTAGCTGAGCTAACCCGGGACTCGTGCGCCGACGAGCCAGATGCCTGCGCCGAGCGTGACGGCGCCTGACGCTTCATGCCCGCGAAGAGTTGCGTCCAGCGCCGCTGCAACGGCATCCCGCATTGCCACGTCGACACCCGCCAACAGGCGTGTCAACGGACCGACTTGCATCAACATGTCGAGCGCCTCGGCGTGTGCGCCCAGCGGTAGCGGGGCGTCGAACGCATCGATCGTCACGTCGGCAAATCCCGCCGCAGTGAGAATGCGCCGCACACGGTCCGCGTCCGCGAACGCAAGTGGTCCGGGCGCCAGCGGATCGGGCTTCGGCTGCGGCGGGAGATGCGGTTTCGCCGCGGCGAGCGGGACGCAGAAGAAGTCGCTCTCGTCCAAACTGCGCCAGCAGGCGAAGTGCAACCGCGCGCCGGCCCGAAGCGACCGCCGAATGTTGGCGAACGCCGTCGTGGGATCATCGAAGAACATGACGCCGAACTGCGAGACGGCGAGGTCGAACGCACCGGCTTCGAAGTCGTAACTCGCGGCATCGGCGAGCACGAATCGCTCGTTGTTCGTCCCCTGCGCCGCGGCTCGTTGCTCCGCAACCGCGAGCATGGGTTTCGACACGTCGGCGCCGACGACGCGGCCCGCCGGCCCGACGCGGCGCGCGACGTGGAGTACCGTCGAACCGCAGCCGCAGCCAATGTCCAGCACGGCCTCGCCGGGCTGGGGAGCCGCGCGTTGCAGCAGCATCGCGGTCAACGGCGCAAAGGCGCGGTCGAGACGTTCGTGCAGGCGCACCCAGCGCGGACCGGCTTCATCGTTCCAGTACGCGACTTGATCGGTGCTCGCTCCGGTGCTCACGCCGCTGTGTGTTCTCACCGGCCTCGGATGCTCCCCTCGCTAAGCGCGCACGATCGCCGCTCTTTCCAGCGCGTACCGCGCATCGAGGAAGTCGCGAATGCGGCGCCGAGCTGGGCTACGAGCAAGTGAACCAGTCTGGACATTCGGCGCCTGCCTCGGGGGGAGCGGCGTGCATCGGCTGGTAAAGCCGTTACCAGCCGCTTTCCGGGGTTCTGAATTTGCGTTTGCTCGATTTACGCGTTTTGACGATCGCGCTCTTGTCGTTGGCGGCTGGATGCGGCGGAGGCGGCGGTGGGGGTAGCTCGGTTCCGATCGGGCCGTCGACGCCAACGCCAACGCCACAGCCCGTGGTGGGCTTTGCCGTGTTCACGCTGACGCCCGATGCGACGTCGTCGATCACCGGCCATATCCGGCGCGCTCGCTATGTCTCCCCGAAAACGGCTTCGATCTCGGTCGTCCTCAGCGGCGTCGGCACCTCCAACACCTTGAACATCGGGGATCCCGGGCTGTGTGACGCGGCCGGCAAGTGCCACGTCGGGGTGGCGGCACCGCCCGGCAACGATACGTTCATCGTGTCGGCGTATTCGGCGCTCAGCGGCCAGGGAGCGTTGCTTTCACGCGCAACCGTGCAAGCGACGATCGCACCGAACGCCAATACCGTCGTAGCGGTGGTTCTGAACGGCGTCGTCGACTCGATGACGCTCGCGCTGGCGGCCCCGTACCCGCCGCTGCATCAGGCGACCACCGACGCCTTGACCGTGATCGCGAAGGATGCGGCCGGGGCGACGATCGTCGGTCCGGGCGGTTACATGAATCCGATTACGCTCGCCGACACCGACACGTCCGGCCACAGCTCGCTCACGAAGACGACGCTCAACAGCCCGGGCGATACGACCGCGCTGCAATATGACGGCGGCTACGGCGCCGGAACGATCACGGCGAGCGCCTCCGGCGCAACCTCGCCGGTGCCGCTGGCGTTTTTCCCGCAGATCACCACGACCGAGACGACGGTCCCTGGCGGTCGTACGCCGCACGGGATCATTGTGGGGCCCGACAACGCGCTGTGGTTCGTCGACTCACCGCTCATGCTCGGGCGCATAACGACCGCCGGCGCGCTCACGGAAGTCGCGCCTCCGCCGACCTGGAATCCGCACGCGGTATGCGCAGGACCGGACGGCGCGATCTGGTTTACCGCGCAGGGGACGCAGTTTGCCTACGGCGCAATCATCCGGCGCAATGCCGACGGCACGTTCGCCGTCAACAACGTCGGTACGCCGTTTTCCGTCGGCGATTGCGCGCCGGGAGCGGATGGTAACGTGTACGCGAACTTCGGCTTCGATATCGTGCAAGTCACGCCGGGCGGAACGGTCACGACGCTGGTCCTCAAGGACGGGCAAGGGAACAAGATCCACGCTGGTTCGCCGGTCGCCGGGTCGCCGGACGGCGCGCTGTGGTTCGTCGACACCGGATACGGTACGATCGACCGCTACGATTTCACGACGCATACGGTGACGATCCATCAAATCTCGCCGGCCGGGGCGTATCAGATTCCGGGCAACGTCGTGCTCGGGCCCGACAAACGCTTCTACTTTGAAGCGTCGTTCTCGACGTCGTACTCCGTCTACGCCCAGGACACGGCGGGTACGGTCACGCCGGTGTATCTGCAAACGAACGGCGCCGGTGGGCAGGGGATGAACTTTGCGGCCGACGCAACACTGTGGATCGCCACGTACGGTTTACCGAGCACGTCGCAGACCGGTTTCCAGATGTTCGTGCGATCGGCGGGAACCAGCCAGGTCCCGCTGATCGGCAACGCCGCGCAAACGGGCTTCCCGGTCGTCGACCGCATGGTCAGCGGACCCGATAGCGCACTGTGGTACACGCGTGGCACCGCCGTCGGAAGGATCGTGCCGTGAGTCCAATTCGCATGATCGTTTGCAGAACATGGGCCCGCATCTGCGCCGCGTCCGTCGCGGGCGCGCTCACCCTGGCGTTGGCGTTGCCCGCCGCCGCGGAGCCGGCGCTCTGGAAAGTGCAGGGACCGCACGCCGCGGTCTATCTGTTCGGTACCGTTCACGTGCTGAAGAAAACCACCGTGTGGCGGTCGCCGAAGTTCGAGGCCGCGTTCGCGGCGGCGGGCGCGCTGTGGGAAGAGGTCGCCAATGCCGACGACAGCGCCGCCGTGCAGCCGCTGATCGTGCAATATGGTCTGGATCTCGAGCATCCGCTGTCGGGCTTGTTGGACGACGCGGGCAAAGCGAAGCTGTCGGCGTTCGAGACGGCGTACGCGCTACCGGCCGCGCCGATGGAACGGTTTCGCCCGTGGCTGGCGGCGATCACGATTTCCGTTCTGCCGCTCGTCAAAGCCGGATACGACCCCAAGAGCGGCGTCGATCTGGTGCTGAAGAACGAGGCGGTCGCGAAGGGCAAGCCGGTGAACGGGTTCGAGACGATCGAACAGCAAGTTCACTTCTTCGCCGACTTACCGCAGAAGCTGCAGATCGAGAACTTGTTGTTCACGCTCGACAGCGCCGATGCGCTTTCGGCGCAGCTCGATCAGGCGGTCGATGCGTGGGCGGCAGGCGATATGACCAAACTGACAATGCTGTTTCAGACCGATAAACTGTTCGACCGCTATCCGGAGTTGTACCAGGTCCTGTTGGTGCAGCGGAACCGCGCGATCGCTGCAAAGATCGAGCAGCTGCTGAAGGGCGACGGCGTCGCGTTCGTGGCCGTCGGAGCGGGGCACCTCATCGGCCCCGACAGCATTCAGGCCGACCTCGCGAAGGACGGGATTCAAGCCGTCCGGCAGTAACGGCAAGTCCGCTTTGAAAACGCGCAGCGTAAGAATGGTGAAAGTTCACAGCGTAAGCAGCCCGTAAGGCACGTCATGGTACGGTGCGGCCGGAGGTTGACACCGTGAACATTAAACTACGCTACCGGCAGTGGCAGCGCCCTGACCACGTACCGCCCGGATTGAGCAGATCGTCGGACACCGAACAAGTGCTTCCGGGCTACGCCTTGCCATGGGATGGTTTGGAACCATACGATTGCGGCGAGTCGAACGCGATCCACATCGATGCGACATGGCCGCGCAGGTACGACCTCGAGCATCCGCCGCGCGGCGTTCATCACCCCCATGAGTGGTTGTACATCGGTTGGTCGTGCAGCGACCCGCTCATCAGCGTGTCCACGAACCGCGGACATCTGTTGCACTCCCTCGGCGGCCACCCGATGTACGAACTCGCCCAGCTTCAGCCGTCCTTTCCGCTCGACATGCCGGCACCGCCGACGCCGGTCGCGTCGCTCTCGCCCGAATCCACGGTCACGGCCTGGTACATGGAATCGGATGGCGAGGGCCTCGGGGTCGTTCTGGTCGCCGCATGCAAAGGATTCGACATCACCGCACACCTCGACGTCGACCCGATCGCAGCCTGCGACCCGCCGTCCGCGTGGAACGCGACGGAGCCCTACTACGCACCCGACACGCCATTTTATGCCGTGAGCAACATCAATCTGTCGCCGACGATCACGGCGCACGAGTTCGTGACGATCGACGGCCGTCAGTGGCGGTTCACAGGCTGGATACCGTTGAACATCACCGAGCAGTCTGCGATTGCTGAAGCCGCCTTGGACGATTCGCCCCTCGATCTCAGCCAGTTCACGGACTTCGTCGTCGCCGACAACGTGATCACCGTCCCGCGCGATATCTTCGCGACGGTGTTCGCGATGTACGAGCCTGTGAAACTGGATCTCTCGACGGGTACCGTAGCGATAGATCCGAGCGTCGTGGTGCTATTCGGAGGAGGCGACGCGGGCGGTTTGCTGTGGCGGTTCAGCGACCTGTTGCGTGGCAACTTCCAGCCTCACCCGATACCGCCATACCCCGGCTTCGACCCGCAGCGCTTCGAGCAAATTGCGATGGAGCACGCGGACGAGCTCAGTCGCCTCGCCGGCAGCGACACGCCCAAGAATCGCGACCAGCTCAGGGCCATCTTCGAGCGGATCGTCCGCCAAAGCGCGAAGCAGACGATCGAGTAGCCGTTCGTCAGCTCGTCGCGGGCAGCGGCGGTGAAGTAGCTGCAAGGCGCAGCACCGCGGCGCGCGCATTGGCAATGTGCGTCGCGGTCTGCGCCGCGGCGGCTTCTTCGTCGTGCGCGCGCAGCGCGGCGACGATCGCGTCGTGCTCGCTGATGGTCGCGCGGCGGCGGTCCGCATCGGACAGTGCGAGGAAGCGGTACGCGATCAGCTCCTCGCGCAGGTCGGTCAGCATGCGCTTGAGGCGGTCGCCGTTTGCGACGGCGAGGATCGTGTCGTGGAACGCCGTGTCGCAGCGCCCGATCTCCGCGGCGTCGTCGACGCCCGCGCGCATGCCCTCGACGAGTTGTTCGAGCTTACGCAGGTCGGCTTCGCGGATCGTGCGCGCGGCACGGCGCGCGGCGAGCGATTCGAGCGCCTCGCGAATTTCGAACACGCACTGCACCTCGTCGCTCTTGAGCTCGCGCACGACGCTGCCGCGCAAGCCGCGCGGCTCGAGTAGCCCCGCGGCCTCCAGCCGGCGCAGCGCCTCGCGCACGGGCGTCCGGCTTGCGCCGAGCTTCGCCGCGAGCTCCGCTTCGATCACCGGGGTGCCGGGCGAGAGCTCGCCCGAGATGATGGCGGCCCGCAGCCGGTCGTGGATGCGGTCCCGGAGCGGCAAGCCGCGGCGGAGCGGGTGCAGCGTCTTGGCGTGCATACCACCACCCTACCGGAAGGTCGGGCGGCCGTCAACTTTTGGGATACCGTATCCATTGACAATGCCCGGCTCGCGCGCTATGGTGATCCGACTTCGGGATACGGCATCCCAAAATAGTCCGCCCCGCTGGAGGACCCCATGGCCACGCTCGCTGCTCCGATCGCCCCGCCCCGTACGATCACCGCCGCCGAAGCGGCCGTCCGCGTGATGGAGAGCGAGGGCGTCGACCTCGCCTTCGGCATCCCCGGCGCCTCGATTCTCCCGCTCTACGACGCGCTGCGGCACTCGAGCATCCGGCACATCGTCGCCCGCCACGAAGAGGGCGCCACGCACGCTGCCGACGGCTACGCCCGCGCGACCGGCAAGGTGGGCGTCGCCATCGCCACGTCGGGGCCGGGCGGCACGAACTTCGTCACCGGCCTCTACACTGCGCTGGCCGACTCGATCCCGATCATCACGATCACGGGCCAAGTGCCGGTCAGCCAACTCCACCGCGAAGGCTTCCAGGCCGTCGACATCTGCGAGATCGTCAAGCCGGTGGTGAAGAAATCGTTCCTCTGCAAAGAGGCGGCGCAAATTCCGTGGGTGTTCCGCGAGGCGTTCCGCATCGCGCGCGACGGCCGCCCCGGTCCCGTGCACATCGACCTGCCGCAAGACGTGCAGCAGCAGATGATCTCGTACGATCCTACCATCGACGAGCCGCTGCCGCTGTTCAAAACGCCGCCCGCGCCGGCCAAAGTTCGCCGCGCGGTCGAATGGCTCGCGAACGCGGAGCGTCCGGTGCTGATGCCCGGCGGCGGCGTGATGCTCGCCGAAGCGTGGGAACCGCTGGTCGCGCTCGCCGAGCACCTGCAGTGCGCGGTGTCGCCGACGCTCATGGGCAAAGGCGCGATCGACGAGGACCATGCGCTCTACAGCGGGATCGTCGGCATTCAGACGAGCCAGCCGTTCGCGAACGCGCTGTTCCTCGAGAGCGACGTGGTGTGCGCGGTCGGTGCGCGCTTCGCGACGCGGCACACCGGCGATCTGCCGACCTACCGCGGCACGCGCCGCTTCATCCATGTCGATGTCGAAGCGACACAGATCGGCCGTATCTTCGAGCCCGACCTCGGCATCGTCGCCGACGCGAAGCTCACGCTCGAAGCGATGCTCACCGAAGCGCGCAGTCTCTACCCGAACGGCGTGCAGCGCACGTCGTGGACCGGTCGCATCGCCGAAGCGCGCCGCACGCTCGTGCGCCGCACGGATTTCGACGACGTGCCGGTCAAAGGCCCGCGCGTGTTCGGCGAGCTCAACACCTACTACGGGCCCGACACGACGTTCGTCACCGCGATCGGCCTGTACCAGATTTGGTCGGGGCAGTTCCAGACCACGCACAAGCCGTTGCGCTACTTCGTGTGCGGGCAAGCGGGACCGCTGGGCTGGGAGATCAGCGCGTGCACCGGGATCAAGCTCGCTCAGCCGGAGCGCGAAGTCGTCGCGGTGGTGGGTGACTACTCGTTCGAGTTCTTGATGGAAGAGATCGCGGTGGCCGTGCAGTACCGCATCCCGTTCGTGATCGTGATGCTCAACAACGCGCACTTGGGTCTGATCCGCCAGGCGGAGCGCGGCGGCTTCAAGTTCGACGCCGACTATGAAGTATCGATCTCGTACGGCGAGGATGGCTACGGCATGAACCACGTCAAGGCGATGGAAGCGATGGGCGCCGCTGGCATGCGCGTCGAACGGCCCGAAGACATCGCCGGTGCGCTCGATTGGGCGAAGCAGACGTCGAACGAGCGAAGCGTGCCGGTGCTCGTCGAGATCCTCACCGAGATGAAAGAGAACGCCGCGATGGGAACGTCGATCGCAGCGATCAACGAGGTCTACTGATGCTCCGCTTCTCCGCCAACCTCTCGTTCTTGTTCCAAGACCTTCCGTTCTACGAACGCATCGACGCCGCGGCGGCGAACGGGTTCCACGGCGTGGAGTATATGTCGCCGTACGACTACGACATCGCGGAGATCGAGCGCCGGCTGCAAGCGGGCGGGCTGACGCAAGTGCTGTTCAACTTGCCGGTGGGAGACTTCGCGAAAGGCGAGCGCGGCTTTGCGTCCGATCCCGCGCGGGTGGAGGAGTTCCGCGCCGGCGTTGCCTCCGCGGTCGCGATCGCGCAGCGGCTCGGCTGCAAGCGCGTGAACTGCCTGGCCGGCATCGCGATCCCCGGCCTCGATCCGGCGGTCGCGCGCGCGACGCTCGTCCAAAACCTGCGCTACGCCGCGAGCGCGCTCGACGCGATCGGGGTGACGCTCGTCGTCGAGCCGCTCAACCGCATCGAGACGCCGGGCTTTCTCATCGGCACGACGGCCGAGGGATTGGCGCTCATCGCGGAGGTCGGCGCGCGCAACTTCAGGCTGCAGTATGACGTCTACCACGCGCAGCGCGCTGAAGGCAACGTGGTCGCGACCATTCGCGCGCACGCCGCGCAGTTCGGGCACGTGCAGCTCGCCGATAGCCCCGGCCGCAACGAACCGGGAACCGGCGAGCTCGCGTACGAACGCATCCTCCCCGTGTTCGAGGAGATCGGGTACGACGGCTGGATCGGTTTGGAATACCGGCCGTCGTTCCCCGTTCCGGACACGTTCGCCTGGATGGACGCGTTCCGCAAAATCGAGGTAACGGCAAAGTGACCACGACGAATACCAACGGCAAACCGGCAATCGGCTTCATCGGCCTGGGCATCATGGGCAAGCCGATGGCAAGCAACCTCGTCCGTGCGGGTTATCGCGTCATCGCGCTGAACCGCTCGCGCGGACCGGTGGACGAGCTGATCGCGCTGGGAGCGAGCACCGCGGCATCGCCGCGCGACGTCGCCGCGCAGAGCGACGTCGTCATCACGATGCTGCCCGACTCGCCCGACGTCGAATTGGTCGTGCTCGGCGACCTCGGCGTCGCGCACGGCATCCGCGACGGCGCGCTGTGGATCGACATGAGCACGATCGCGCCGGCGACGACGAAGCGCGTCGCGGAAGCGCTCGCCGCGAAGGGCGTAACGTCGCTCGACGCACCGGTCAGTGGCGGCGAGAAAGGTGCGATCGACGCGGCCCTATCCATCATGGTGGGTGGTAGCGACGAAGCGTTCGAGCGCGCGAAGCCGATCTTCGAAACGCTCGGAAAAAACATCGTGCACGTCGGCGACCTCGGCGCCGGCCAGGTGACGAAGGCGTGCAACCAGATCGTCGTCGGCGTGACGATCGAAGCGGTCGCTGAAGCGCTCGCGCTGGCTGAAGCGTCGGGCGTCGATCCGGTGAAGGTGCGCGCCGCGCTGCTCGGTGGCTTCGCGCAGAGCAAGATCCTCGAAGTCCACGGCCAGCGCATGATCGACCGCAATTTCATGCCGGGCTTCAAAGCGAAGCTGCACCGCAAGGACATGAACATCGCGGCGAGCGCCGGCGACGAGTGCGGCCTCGACCTGGGCGCCGCGAAGCTCGTGCGCGAGCGCTTCGACGAACTCATCGCACGCGGCGATGGCGAAAAGGATCACAGCGCGCTCCGCTCGCTGTACCAAACTGAGGGGATGACGTACGACAATCTCCGCAGAAACGCGGCGATTCGAAGCTAAAATCCCCGCAGAATTGCGGCGGATCGAGATTTGAACCATCGCAAGCTTGGTTTATTTGGCAATGCTAGTTGACGAGCGTACCCTGCCGCTGCGTGATGTCGGCGCCGCAGCCGGCGGCTACCGGTAGCGCGCCTGGTCGACGACCTCCCCGATCGCGGAGACGACCGCTGCGGGGCGATCGATGGGAACCGATTGCGTCGAGCCGTCCACGATGAAGTCGGCGCCGCGCCGCGACAGCTTCGCGATGGCCTGGTGCCACGACACCCACGCGCGCGCGAGCGCTTCTCGCTGAGCGCCGGGGATCGGGAGCGACGCGATGTCTTTCGTCGTCGTCAGGACGATGAGCGGCATGTCGCCGTAGTCTTGCTGCTCGCCGATGATTTGCGCAGCGCTCGCCGTTTCGCGGTCAGCCGAGCTGTAGTTGCGCCACGTGCTCGGCCGCGACCATTGCCGGTGGATGAGATCTTTCAGTGCTTTGGGCAGCGTTGGGTCCGGCGGCGTGTACATGCATGCCGCATATGCCGGCGTGCCCGGATGCATTTGGCCGCGCTCCGCCGCTGCCGTGCATTGCCGGTCGAACGGAACCGCCTGAGCGAGGGCGCGCGCGAGCGCGGGCGAGATCGCGGAGAGGCGTTTGCGCTGATCGGGGACGTTCGGCGCGACGAGCACCATCCCGACGACGTCGTGCGGATACCGGTCGGCGTAGAGGCGCGCGTACAATCCGGAGAGCGAGTAGCCGACGATGACGTACGGCGGAGCGATGCCGCCGCGCGCGAGCAGGCGGTGCAAGTCGGTCACTGCCGAGCTCGCGTCGAGCGTCGTCGTCACAGGATCGCTGAAACCGATCCCCGCGCTGTCGTACGAGCATACGCGTGTGCGCTTCGCGAGTTGCGGCTGCACGAATCGCCACGCCGGCGTACCGTCGTCGCCGTCCGGGCCGAGCACGACAGTCGGCGAGCCGTGTCCCGTGCAATAGAGGTTCATGCGGCGTCCGCCCACGTCGATGAGCCGCTGCGGATGCAGATATGGACTCGGGTCGAGCGCCGGTGCGGCATCGGCGCGGACGCTGACGAGCGCGGCGAATAGGCTCAGCGCGCCGAGCGCGAGCGAACGTGAGAGCATGGCGGAGTTCCTTTACCGGCGTTGGTGCAGTGCGTGCATCGTCGCGGCGCCGGCGCTCATTGCCGGGACCGCGCCCAGCAGCAGGAGCCACGCCGCCGACGAGATTTGCGGAGAGAGTGCGAGCGCGACCGGCGTCGCGAACGCGATGACGAGGCCGCCCGAGGCGAGCAGCGCCAGACGAACGGGATGGTGGCGAACGAGTTGCGCCAAGACCGCGCCGCAGGTGGCCGCGATCCCCCAGTCGAGCAGAAAGTACAGCCAGGCCGGAAGGACGCCGCCGGGCCGAATTGCGTCGATGAACCGGTCGAGCACGTCTTTTCCGATCAGCATCGCGAGCAGCACGCCGACCACGATCGCCCCGGTCGACACTCGTCGTCCCAGCGACGAATTCGTTCGCGAGTACGACAACAACGCGGGAAGCGAACGCAGCGCTTGCGACCAGTACCACCGGTCGGCACGCGGGCGCCCGTCCCGGGCGCGGCGCAGTTCGTACTCTTCCTGCAGATCGCCGGTGATGCTGTCGTAGTCGGCCGAAGGCGTTGCGGCGGCGAGCAGCACGCGCGCGACGAGCGGCGACGTCATGCGAATCGCTCGCGAAACGAGAGTCCGGCGTGGAGCCGTTCGAGCGTCAAATGCGCATCTTTGAGCGCCTTGGTCCCCGCCGCTTCGAGCTTGAAGTGCCGCTTCGCCTTGCCGCCACGTTCGGCGGTGGGCTCGCCGACCCATGACGAGACGAATCGCTTGCGCTCCATGCGCTCGAGCGTGGCGTGAACGGCGCCGATCGCGGGCGATCGTCCCGTGACGGATTCGATCTCCATGCGAATCGACGCGCCGTACGCGCCGTCGCCAAGCCGCAGCAGCGCCAGCAGGACGATGTGCTCGAACTCGCCCAGGTATTGCCCTTTCGACATTATCTACATAATAGACAAAATATCGGGGCTTGTCAACCGGGCCGCTTACGCACGACGTAAAGCCGCATTGCGAATAAAAGAATTCCGAATGCGATAGCGATCCAAAGCACCGTCCAGAAGATTGCCGGTACGTGGGTGGCGTTGGCCATATTCTGCGCGTCGGTTTGCGCGCCCGCGGAAAATGGCGATGAAAGAAAGAAAACCGTCTTCAGATCCAGCAAAGCATTCAAGACGCATTGCACCGCGAGCGCGCTTACGAAAAACGCCGCGACTCGCGGGCTGGCGAGTCTCGCCAGTGCCACCAGGCCGACGGACAGTACGACCCCCGCGACCACGGTAAAGGGAATCCCCGAAAGCGCACCCCCTGCAACGATCGGCTTGATCAGACCGAAGACAATCGTCAGAGCAAGCACGAACATGGCTGAGCCTGCCAACACGACTCGCGCGGCAATGGCCTCACGAATCAAAACCAGTAACAACGCGCCGAAGGTCATCGAGCCGAGGTAACCGGCGCTGGCGATCAGCATTTGCGAAAACAACCCGCCTTGCGTCGTGTATGTCTCGCCGCTGCCGTTCATGGCAACGCTCAAGCTCTGCACGGAGTTTCCGGTTACCAGCGCGGCCACGGCGTGGCCGCCTTCGTGGACGAACGTCACAAAAAGTCGGAACGGGTAATTGAGAAACTCGCCAAACGGCACGAACCAAAGTGCGATCGAAACAGCGGCCGCCAGCAATAACGTGGTGACCTGTGGCCGTGCGTCGTTTGCGATGCCGATCCTCATGCGACGTTCCGCCTCACGGTGAATCCCGCCGGCGCGACGCCTGAAGGCGGATCGTGAATTTCGCCACCGTCCAACAACGTCGATTTCTTCCGTAGCCGGGGTTTCTCCCGGCTACGCGGCGTAGGGACGCGCATGACGCGCACGACGCGCACGACGCGCACGATCGGGTTCATCGGTGCCGGCCGCATGGGCGGCGCGATCGCACGGCGCATTGCGGACGATCCGGCGTGGGACGTGCTCGTGTTCGATCCGTCCGAAGTGGCGCTGCGCGGGCTCGGCGCCCAGGACATCGGCGCACTGTGGGACGTCCTAGGCGCGAAACCGGACCGATAATTCGCGCGCTGCGCTACGCGGCACGCCCGCGGGGCGAGCTCAGTCGATACCGTGTTGTTCTTGGTAGTCCAGGAAGTCCAGCGAGTACACGAGCTCGGGATGATCGGCGAGCCACGGATAGTCCGCGATCGCTTCCGCGCGGTCGCCGTTGTAGATTTCGCGTTTCGTGGCAAAGTCGACCCAGGCTTGAACGCCGCCGGGCACCGCATGCGATCTCACCCAGGCGGCGACGTCGCCATCGGTCGCCGCATCGCGAACGGCCGCGATGAAGTCGTCCGTCGAGATGCCGAATCGCTCGAGCATCGTCGCGGTGAAGCCCGGGATCGTGTAGTCCCCGATCGCACCGCCCGGAAGCAGCGCGCGCGCTTTGTCGATCGAGCGCGGCAAGAACACGATACCGTCGACTTCGTCGCGCGCCTTTCGCGGACGGCTTGTGGTGAGATCGAGTGATTCCATGCCGCTGATAACCCGCCGGGCGCGCGCGGGTTGCTCGACGTTTCGCGTGTCCCGGCGCATCAGGCGGAGCCGTCGGTGCGCCCGCGGACACCGTCCGTAGCGGAGGCTTGACGGAGCTCCGTCAGCTTGGTACCATACCGACCAGTTGGTATGGCAACGCCGGACAAGACTCCCTCAGCCCGACCGAGCGCGAAAACGAAGCTGCTCGACGCCGCCCTCCAGGTCATCCGCACCAGGGGTTACGGCGCGTCCACGGTCGATGACATCTGCCAAGCAGCCGGGGTGAGCAAAGGCAGCTTCTTTCACCACTTCACGACCAAAGAAGAACTCGCGCTCGAAGCCGCCGCGCACTTTTCCGAGCGAGCCGACGCGCTCTTCGACGCGGCGCCCTATCGCGACGCCGGCGACGCGCGCGAACGACTGCTCGCGTATATCGATCTGCGGTCGGCGTTGCTGAAAGGCGCTTTGCCGGATTTCACGTGCCTGCTCGGCACGATGGTGCAAGAGACGTACGCGACGCACCCCGCAATCCGTGAGGCATGCGACGAGCACATTCGCCATCACGCGTCGGGACTCGCAAACGACATCGCCGAAGCAAAAGCCGCGCACGCACCGGACGCGCCGTGGAGCGCCGAAAGCCTCGCCCTCTTCATGCAAGCCGTCATTCAAGGCGCGTTCATCCTCGCGAAAGCGCACGACGATCCCGTCGTCGGCGCCGAGTGCCTCACGCACTTACGGCGCTACGTGGAGACGCAAATCCCCCAACACATCCCTGATCGTAAGAAGGAGTGAGCATGTCGACCAGCATCAGCTATCTTCCGGGCGTCCCGTGCTGGATCGACACGCTGCAAGCCGATCCGCAGGCCGCCATCGACTTCTACGCCGAGCTCTTCGGCTGGGACTTCGCGGGCCCGGGACCGATGCCCGACGGCGGAAGCTACTTCGTCGCGCGCGTCGACGGGCACGACGTCGCCGGCATCGCAACGCGGCCGCGCAACTCCGATGCTCCGCCGGCGTGGACGACATACGTTCGCGTGGACGACGCCGATGCTGCGGCGGAGCGCGCGCGTCGCGCCGGCGGAACGATCGTTGCCGCACCGTTCGATGCGCTTCCCGCCGGACGCGCGGCGGTGCTGGCGTGTCCGGGCGGTGCTGTCTTCGGCGTGTGGGAGCCGCGCGCGCGCGAAGGCGCGCAGCTCGTCAATGCGTCCAGCGCGTGGGCGATGAGCGCGCTGCGTACGAACGACCTCGACGCCGCGACCGCGTTCTACGGCACGCTGTTCGGCTGGCAGCCGCAAACGTTCGACGCCGGCGGCGCGCAGGTTACCGTGTGCCGCTTACCGGGCTGGGTCGGCGGCACGGAACAGCAGCCGGTGCCGCGCGACGTCGTCGCGTGCATGATCCCGTCCGGCGACGCGTCGCCGGCGTCATGGGGTGTCGACTTCTGGGTGGACGACGCCGATGCCGCCGCTGCGCGCGCGGGGCGGCTCGGCGGGCGCGTCGTCGTGCCGGCATACGACACGCCGCTCTTCCGACAAGCCGTCCTCGCCGACCGCGAAGGCGCAACGTTCTCGATCAGCCAGCTCATCGCGTAGCGCGCTGCCTTGACAAGGGAGCGGCAGGGGCGCCTGCACGAAGCTGACCTAAACGCGAAACCGCCAAGGCCTGAGAGCGGTCCCGATTCCGGGATGACCATTTCGACAACGCGCGACACCCGCTGGATCTCGCTCGTGCTGCTCTGCACGGGGATGTTGATGATCGTGCTCGACGGCACGGTCGTGAACGTTGCGCTGCCGTCGATCCAGAGCGATCTCGCGTTTTCGCAATCCAGCCTCGCGTGGGTGGTCAACGCCTACATGATCGCGTTCGGCGGGCTGTTGCTGCTCGCCGGGCGCCTCGGTGACTTGATCGGGAGCAAGCGCGTCTTCGTCGCGGGGCTCATCGCGTTCACCGCTGCATCGCTGCTGTGCGGGCTCGCGTGGAGCCGCGAGCTGCTCGTCGCCGCGCGCTTTCTGCAAGGGATCGGCGGCGCGATGGCATCGTCGGTCATCCTTGCGATGATCGTCACGATGTTCCAGGAGCCGGCCGAGCGCGCGAAAGCGATGGGCGTGTTCAGCTTCACCGCCGCGGCCGGCGGTTCGATCGGGCTGCTGATCGGCGGCGCGCTCACGCAGGCGCTGAACTGGCACTGGATCTTCCTGATCAACGTGCCGATCGGGATAGCGGCCGTGATCCTGGCCTTGCGCCTGCTCGAGGCCACGCCGGGGATCGGGTTGCGCGCAGGGGCCGACGCGCTGGGCGCGCTGCTCGTCACCGCATCGCTCATGATCGCGGTCTACACCGTCGTCGAGATCCCGGTGAACGGCGCGACTTCGGCGCACACGCTGCTCTTCGGCGCCGTCGCGGCGCTGCTGTTCGCGGCGTTCATCGCGCGCCAGGCGACCGCGGCGAAGCCGCTGCTCCCACTGCGGCTGTTCCGCTCGCGCAACGTCTCAGGCACGAACGTGCTGCAGGTACTCGTCGTCGCGGGGCTGTTCGGATTCTTCTTCATGGACTCGCTGTATCTGCGGCGCGTGCGCGGGTTCGACGCGGTCCACACCGGCTTCGCGTTTCTTCCAATCACGCTCTCGATCGGCGCGCTCTCGCTCGGCTGGGCGTCGGCGCTTCCGGCGCGGTTCGGGGCGCGCAATGTCGTCGTCGCGGGGATGGCGCTCGCGGCCATCGGTCTTGCGATCTTCACCGTCGCACCGCTCGACGGCGCATACGCCACGACGATCCTTCCGGCGATGCTGCTGCTCGGCGTCGGGATGGGCGTCACGTTCCCGTCGCTGATGATGTTCGCGATGTCGAGTGCGACGGCCAGCGATTCGGGGCTGACGTCCGGCCTGATCAACACGACCGCGCAGGTCGGCGGCGCGTTCGGCCTCGCCATCTTGGCGACGCTCGCCGCCGCGCGCACGCATGACCTCCTCGCCGCCGGCGCGCGCAACGAGGCCGCGCTCGCGGGCGGCTACCATCTCGCGTTCGGGATCGGCGCAGCGTGCCTTACCGTCGCGGTGGTCATCGCGGCGACCGTGCTGCAAACGCCGGCCGTTTCCGAGCGGCACTTGACGGCTCCGGCGAGCGATGCTATGGTTCGGTGACGATGCAGAGCTCAGTCTGTTGCTGTCTCCCGACGCTGTGTTCCACCGGACGAAAGGCCGGCGGTTGACGTTCACGTCTTGAGACGCGACACGATGTCGCTTCCCATGTGAGCCTCCGCCGACGGCGGGGGCTCTTTTGTTTGTAGGATTTCGATGAGTAAGACGGACGCCGAGACGACCAAGGCCGAGAGCCGTGGTCTGCGCGGTAGCATTGCCTCGGAGCTGGCCGAACCGACGCCGCGATTCAGCGAGGAAGCGGCGCTGCTGCTCAAGTTCCACGGCACGTACCAGCAAGAGGACCGCGATGCGCGCAAAGCCGCGCGCGAGCAGGCCGGCGCCGAGAAATCCTACGCGTTCATGATTCGCATCAAAGCGACGGCGGGACGGATCCCGGCGGTGCTCTGGCGCGCGGCGGACGATCTCGCCGACCGCCACGGCAACCGAACCATCCGCATCACCACGCGCCAGGCGCTGCAGCTCCACGGCGTGCGCAAGGCCGATCTGCGCGCGACCATCGCGGACGTGATCGCGCATCTTGGTTCCACGCAGGGGACGTGCGGCGACGTGGTTCGCAACGTCGTCGCGCCGCCCTGGCCGCTCGCGGATCCGCGGTACGAAGCCGTGCGCGCGCTGTGCCGCCGGCTCGCGGCGGAGTTCGCATGGCGCAGCGGCGGGTACTTCGAGGTGTGGCAGGACGGCGAGGAAGTCCACGCTGCGGAGCCTGCCGACGAACCGATCTACGGCGCGACGTACCTGCCGCGCAAGTTCAAGATCGCGGTGACGACCGCCGGCGACAATAGCGTCGACATCTACACCAACGACGTCGGGCTCGTCGCCGTCGACGACGGCGCCGGCAACGTGCTCGGCTACGACGTGCTCGCCGGCGGCGGCATGGGCCGCACGCACGGGAAGACGACGACGTACCCGCGCTTGGCCAGCGCGCTGGGCTTCGTGCGTGCCGACCGCGCCGTGGACGTCGTGCGCGCGATCGTGCTGGTGCAGCGCGACTACGGCGACCGCACCGACCGCCGGCACGCGCGCCTGAAATATCTGATCGACGACCGCGGCTTGGCGTGGTTCCGCGCCGAGGTCGAACGCGTCGCGGGGTTCGCGTTCGCGCCGTGGCGCGAGCTGCCCGAGTGGGACGACGTTGCGCGCTTCGGCTGGCACGCGCAAGGCGACGGGCGCTGGTTCTTCGGCATCCACGTCGCGAACGGGCGCGTGCGCGACGACGGCGTCGTGCGGCTGAAATCCGCGCTTCGCGCGGTGGCCGACCGCGGTTTCGACTTCAACGCCACGCTAGGCCAGCAAGTGCTGATCGTCGACGTGCCGCCCGACGACCGCTCGTTGATCGACGCTGTGTTGCGCGACCACGGCGTCGCGCCCGCCGACGCGATTGCGCCGTTCCGGCGTATTGCGCTGGCGTGCCCGGCGCTGCCGACGTGCGGGCTCTCGCTCGCCGAGGCGGAGCGCGCGATCCCGACCTTGCTCGACGACATCGAAGCAGAGCTCGAACGCGTCGGTCTCGACGACGAGCCGATCTCGCTGCGCATGACCGGCTGCCCGAACGGTTGCGCGCGACCGTACATGGCCGAGATCGGCATCGTTGGTCAGAGCGCCGACCGTTATCAGGTGTATCTCGGCGGCCACCGCGCCGGCGTGCGGCTTGCCGCGCCGTGGCGCGAGAAGCTGCATCTGGCGGAGATCGCACCGCAGCTCGCGCCGCTTTTCGCGGCGTTCGCGGCGAGCCGGCGCGACGGCGAAGGTTTCGGCGACTGGTGCAGCCGCAACGTCCTCGAGGCGGTGCCCGCGTGACACCGGCGGAGAGCGCCGCCGCGATCGTGGGCGAAACGCTGCAGCGATTTCCACAGCGCACGGCGCTGGCGTGCTCGTTCGGCGCCCCGTCGGCGATGGTGCTGCTCGACCTGGTCGTTCGCCTCGACCGCGACGTGCCGGTGTACTATCTCGACACCGGTTTGCTGTTCGACGAAACGTACGCGCTCATCGCGCGCACGGCGCGACGCTACGCGATCGAGCCGATCGCGGTGCATCCGGAGCTGTCGCTCGCCGCGCAAGCGGACGCGCACGGCGAGTCGCTGTGGGCGCGCGATCCAGACCGGTGCTGCTCGCTGCGCAAGGTCGAGCCGATGCGTCTGTTCCTGCGCGAGTACGTCGCGTGGTTCAGCGGGATTCGACGCGCCGATTCGGCGGCTCGTGCCGCCGCCGAGCCGTTCGAGCGCGACGCCGACGGGCGCACGAAGGCGAACCCGCTCTTCGACTGGAGCGACGACGACGTCGAGCGGTACGCCGCCGCGCACGACGTCCCGCTGAACCCATTGCATGTCGAAGGCTATCCGAGCCTGGGCTGCGTTCCGTGCACGCGGGCCGTCGCGCCCGGCGAAGATCCGCGCGCCGGGCGCTGGAGCGGATTCGCCAAGACGGAGTGCGGTTTACACCTGAGCGCTCCGGCCGCACGAGGCTGACATGGACCTGCGGTTGACGGGTGCGGGGCTGCTGGTCGGAACCATCGCCGGGATGTCGGGGATCGGCGGCGGTTCGCTGCTCGCACCGATCTTGATCTTGTTCTTCGGCGTGCGCGCGTCGATCGCGATCGGCACCGACCTGCTGTACAGCGTGCCGATGAAAGCGCTCGCGGCGTATACGCACGTTCGTCAAGGCACGGTCGATTGGCGCGTCGCGAAGCTGCTCACCATCGGGGGCATCCCCGGCGCATTGCTCGGCTTGGCGGCCTTCGCGCTGGCCCGTTCCACGATCGCTGAAGTGCATCTCGAACATACGCTGCGCCATGCCATCGGCATCGTGATTTTGTGCGCCGCAGGCTCGACGCTCGTGCTCACCGTCGCGGCCGCATTGCGGCGCCGGCGGCCCGTCGCCGTGGACCGGCCCTCCGCGCTCGTCGCGATCGGAGGTGCGGTCGGCTTTCTCGTCGCGCTCACGTCGATCGGTTCGGGTTCCATCACGCTGCCTTTGCTGTTGCTCGCCCTGCCGGCGAGCTCGATTCGTTCCCTGATCGGCTCGGAGATCGTGTTCGCGGCGCTGATGATCCCGGTCGCCGCAGCGGGACACGTCGCATTCGCCAACGTCGACTGGTCGATGGCGTTCAGCCTCGTCCTGGGAGCGCTGCCGGGTGCGTACCTCGGCGCGCGGCTGTGCGCACGGCTCGGCGAGAACTCGCTGCGGCCGGCCGTCCTCGGCGTGCTCGCCTTTGCGGGGTTCAAACTGCTATGACCGACACGCGCGATCTCGATGCGCTCGAGCACCAAGCCGTCACGATCCTGCGCGAAGCGTACGCGACGCTGAGGCCGCTGGCGATGCTGTGGTCGATGGGAAAGGACAGCACCGCGCTGCTGTGGCTCGTGCGGAAAGCCTTTTTCGGCGACGTACCGTTCCCGCTGGTGCAGCTCGACACCGGCCTCGAGCTCGACGAAGTGTATGCGTTTCGCGATGACATCGCACGTGCGTGGAAACTCGACCTGCGCGTCGAGGCGTGCCCGCCGGAGGACGTCAACTCGACGCTTCCGCCGGCGACGCGGGCCGCGGCCCGCAAGACCGAAGGGCTGCGCGCGTACCTCCAGCGCGAGCAGCCGCAGGGCGTCATCGTCGGGATCCGCAGAGACGAGCAGGCGACGCGCGCGAAGGAGCGGATCTTCAGCCCGCGCGCGATCGGCGGCACGTGGAACGTCCGCACGCAGCCGCCCGAGCTGTGGGGTTATTACGCGTCGGACGTGCCGCACGGCGCGCACCTGCGCGTCCACCCGCTGCTGCACTGGACCGAGCTCGACATCTGGCGTTACACCAAGCGCGAGAACATCCCGTACGTCGACCTCTACCTGGCGCGCGACGGCATGCGTTATCGTTCGCTCGGCGAGAAGAACATCACCGTGCCGGTCGCAAGCGAAGCGAGCTCGATCGACGCGATCATCGCGGAGCTCGCCGCGACGCGCGAACCGGAACGCGGCGGCCGCGTGATGGACCGCGAAAGCGAAGACTCCTTCGAACGCTTGCGAACGGCGGGGTACATGTGACATGAGCGCCACGCGCATCGTCGTCGTCGGGCACGTCGATCACGGCAAATCGACGCTCATCGGCAGGCTCGTCTACGATCTCGGGCTGCTGCACGAATCGAAAGTCGCCGACGTCGTGGCCGGCAGCGCGCGGCGCGGCACGACGCCCGAATGGTCGTACGTCCTCGACTCGCTGCAAGAAGAGCGCGACCAGGCGATCACGATCGACACGACGCGGCTATGGTTCTCACACGCCGGGCGGCACTACACGCTCATCGACGCGCCCGGCCACCGGCAGTTCCTGGCGAACATGCTCAGCGGCGCGTCCGAGGCCGACGGCGCGCTGCTCGTCGTCGACGCAGCGGCGGGCGTCGGCGATCAGACGTTGCGGCACGCCTACCTGCTGGCCTTTCTCGGGATCCGTCACGTCGCGGTCATGCTGAACAAGATCGACCTGCTCGCAGATCCGGCGCAGCGCGTTGCCGAACTGACGCACGAGCTGAGCGGCGTGCTCCATCGCACGCCGCCGTTCGCCGTCGTGCCGATCAGCGCGAGCCACGGCACGAACGTTGCGAAGCGCAGCGATTCGACGCCGTGGTACGGCGGTCCGACGGTGCTGGAGGCCCTCGCGGCGATTCCGGCGGCGGCGACGGCCGTCCGCGCGCTGCGCATCCCGGTTCAGGACGTCTACCGGCGCGACGGCGAGCGGATCGTGGTCGGCACGCTCGCGGGCGGCGAGTTGCGCGCGGGAAGCGAGCTGCTCGCGCTTCCCGGCGGCGAACGCGTCGTCGCGCAGCGCCTGGTGCGCTGGCCGGAAGGATCGCTTGCGACTGCCGCCGCCGGCGAAAGCGTCGGGATCGTTCTCACCGGCGACCGTTTCGTGGGACGCGGCGATACGCTCGTGGGCCTCGCTGCGCCGCCCATGGTCGCGCGCGAGCTAGGCCTCGAGGTGTTTTGGCTCGCGGCAGAACCGCCGTATCCTGGCGAGAACGTGCGGTTGAAACGCGGCACGCAAGACGTCCGCGCCGTGGTGACTGCCGTTACCGGCGTCTTCGATATCGAGGCCGGACACACGGCGGCGGGCGCCGGGATGCAGCACAACATCGTCGGATTGCGGCTGCGCGCCGGCCAGCCGGTGGTGTTCGACCGGCGCGACGACGACGCGGTCGGCGCGCGCACCGTGCTGCTGTGCGAAAACGGCGTCGTCGCGATCGGCTTCACCGTCGGTGACGCGGTCGCCGAAAGCACACCAACCGGAAATCGCGGCCAGCTGCTGTGGCTCGACGGTGCCGACGCGACCCTGGCGCACGCGGTCGCGCGCGAGCTCGCGGCCCGCGGAATCGTCGCATCCATCGTGGAGGAAAGCTATGCTGCTGGAGCGCGCTAAAACGGCGAGAGCAGGCGACGGACTGCGCTTCGCGGCCTTTCTGATCGGCGAGACGCTGCTCGTCGTGGCCTTCATCGCCTTGGCGCGCGCGCCGGGGGAACACGCCATCGCGTACTACGCGAAACTCGTCGCTGTTGAGATCGCGTGCGCGGCGCTCGCGCTCGCTGCCGCAACGCGGGAATCGTGATCGCGCGCTACCACGGCGTGCTCGACGTGTTTAGCGATCCTGCTCCGTCGGGCGGATGAGCACCTCGTTGATCGAGACGTGCCGCGCGCGCGTGACGACGTAGCGGATCGCGTCGGCGATGTCTTCGGACTGCAGCCGCTCGCTGACGTTCAGACCCGAGCGGAGCGCCTCGCGGATCTCCGGGCGGTTATGTTCGAGCAGCTCCGTGGCGACCGCGCCCGGCTCGACGAGCGTTACGCGCACGTAGCGCTTCGTGATCTCTTGGCGCAGCGACTCGCTGAACGCGCCGACGGCGAACTTCGTGGCGTTGTACGCGCCCGCGCCGGTGCGCGCGACGCGCCCGGCGACGGAGCTGATGTTGACGATGTCGGCCACCCGCCGCGGCTCTTCGCCCGCGGCGCGCAAGAGGTGCGGCAGCGCGGCGTTCGTGCAGTACATGAGGCCGTGGACGTTGACCGCGAGCATGCGGTCCCACTCGCCTGCGTCGGCGCCGACGATCGGGCCCAGCAGCATCAAACCGGCGTTGTTGACGAGCGTGTCGAGACGGCCGAACGCTTCGACCGCCTTCGCGACGGCGCCGTGCGCTTGCGCCTCGTCGGCGACGTCCGCTTCGATCGCAAGCGCGCGCCCGCCGGCGGCGCCGATGCGCTGCACCAGCGCGTCGAGGCGGTCGCGCCGGCGCGCGACCACCGCCACGGCCGCGCCATCGGTTGCCAGCGCCATCGCGGTCGCCTCCCCGATCCCGGAGCTGGCGCCGGTAACGAACGCAACGGTATCGCGCAAACTGTCGCTCATGAGGGCAGTCTACCCGATCCGCTCAGGCTCGCTGATATGCTTCCTCGAGCTCCTTGATGTCGAGCTTGACCATCTTGAGCATCGCCTGCATGACGGCGCCGGATTTGTCGTCGTCGTCGTCGCCCAGCAGCTTCGGAAGGATGGACGGCACGACTTGCCACGTGAGACCGAACTTGTCTCGCACCCAGCCGCACTGCAGCGGCTCCCCACCTTCGGACGACAGACGGTCCCAGAAGTGGTCGACTTCTGCTTGCGTCTCGCAATCGATCGAGAACGAGACGGCCGGCGTGAACGTGTATTCCGGGCCGCCGTTGAGTGCGGTGAACTCTTGACCCGCGAGTTCGAACGAGACCGTCATCACCGTACCGGGATCACCCGGCGCGTCCTCGCTGTATCGGCTGACGTCGGTGATCTTCGCGTCCGCGAACACCGACACGTAGAAGTTCGCGGCCTCCTCGGCGTTGCCGTCGAACCACAGGAACGGCGTGATCTTTTTGCTCACGGCAGCGACACCATCCACTCGGTGCCGAACTTGTCGACGATCATTCCGAACCGGCCGCCCCAGAATGCCTTGTCGATCGGCATCGCGACCTTGCCGCCTGCGGCGAGGCCGTTGAAGACCGTTTCGCCGCGGCTCGCGTCCTCGAACGTCAGCGCCAGCGAGATGTTGCCCGCGTCGGGGTCGACGGCCTTGACGTCGCGGCCGTCGGACGCCATGAACGAGATCGAGTCGGCCGTGAACGACGCGTGCATCACGCGGTTTTTCGCTTCGGGCGGCATCTGATGTTCGGGATGCTCGGGATCGGGCGGGACGTCGCCCATGCGCATCAGCTCGTAGCTTCCGCCGAAGACGCTCTTGTAGAACTCGAGCGCTTCTTCGCAACGCCCGTAGAGGAAGATGTAGGGTACGAGTTTGGCCGCCATGGTGGTCCTCCGAGATGACGTGCGGGCCAAGAAGTTGCAGCCCCCGGCCCGATGTATTCCGATCCTAGCAAGTGTAATTGCAGAAAGCAAGCAGTATTCAGGAAAAGAAGTTCGTGCTACAATGCAAGCGTGAGCAAGCGAAGCTACGGGCAGTACTGTGGTTTTGCCCGCGCCCTCGAAGTGGTGGGCGAGCGCTGGGCTCTGCTCATCGTGCGCGACCTGCTGGTTGGGCCGAAGCGCTTCACCGATCTGCTCCGCGGGCTGCCCGGCATCCCCAGCAACGTCTTGACCGCGCGTCTCGCGGAGCTCGAGGCGGCGGGCGTCGTGGCCCGCCGGGCGCTGGCCCGCCCCGCGAAAGGCGTCGTCTACGAGCTGACCGCGTACGGCCAGGAGCTCGAGACGGTCGTCGACGGCCTCGGCCGCTGGGGCGCGAAGGCCTTGGGCGATCCGCGCCCGGACGAGACGATCACCGTCGATTCGCTCGTCACGGCGATGCGCACGACGTTCCACCCCGATGCTGCGCGCGGGTTTCGTGCCGGATACGAGCTGCGCGTTGGCGAGATCGTGCTCCACGCACGCGTCGACGACGGCCGCGTCGAGGCCGCGGAAGGCCCGCTGCCCCGCGCCGACCTCGTGATCGAGGCGGGCCCGGTGATCCGCGCGCTGATGGCGGGCGAGCTGAGCCCCGCGGACGCGATCGCGACCGGCAGCGTGGTCGTGACCGGCAAGGCCGAACTGCTCACGCGCTTTGCGGAAATCTTTCGCATCGAGCCGATGCCGGCGGCACGCTAGCGCGCCGCTGCGCCGCTATCCGCGGAGGTAGGTGTTGAACCAGTCCAGCGTGCGCTGCCACGCGAGCTTCGCCGCCGCTTCGTCGTAGCGCGGCGTCGTGTCGTTGTGGAAACCGTGGTTGGCTTTCGGATAGATGTAGCCCGCGTGCGGCACCTTCGCCGCGGTCAGATACGCGTCGTACGCGCGCCACGTCGTGGCGAGCCGGGTGTCGAGCTCGCCGTGGTGCGCGAGCACCGCTGCTTTGATCTTCGGCACGTCCGCCGGCGCCGGCGGCGCGCCGTAGAACGGCACCGCGGCGCTCAGATCCGGCATGCGCACCGCCAGCGAGTTGGCGACGCCGCCGCCATAGCAAAACCCGACGACGCCCAGCCGGCCCGTGCTGTCCGGGCGCGCTTTCAGCCACGCGGCTGCGGCAGCGAAGTCCTCGAGCATCTTGTTCTTGTCGACTTGGGCGAACAGCTCGCCGCCCTTCTCGTCGTCGCCGGGGTAGCCGCCCACCGACGTCAAGCCGTCGGGTGCGAACGCCATGAAGTTCGCCGTGCCGAGCCGGCGCGCGACGTCTTCGATGTACGGGTTCAAACCGCGGTTCTCGTGCACGACCAGAACCGCGGGATACTTCCCGTTCGCAGCCGGTCGCACGAGATATCCTTTGATCGAGCCGTTGCCGTTGGGCGACGCGACCCGTGCGTATTCGGTACGAATGCGCTTGTCGTCTTTGGGCACTTGCTGCGCCCACGCATAGTCCGGCTTGAGCATCGCCAGCAGCGCGGGGGCAGTCAATCCGCCGACGGCAAACTTCCCCGCGCGCCGCAGAAACGCGCTTCGGTCGATCTCACCGTGAACGTACAGGTGAAACAGATCGAGCAGCTCTTGCGGAAAATCGGACGCCTTCTTCCGTTCCATGCGCCTTCCTTCGCCGGCAACGATCGTGGCGCATGCTCTAACGCGGACGATGGTGCTGAGACCTGTCACGGTACGCTATGCCGCGACGAAACGCCAACCGAGCCGCAGCCGCAGGCGCTCGCCGAGCCAGTCGGAGACGGCCACGAGCGCCCATGTCGCCAGCACGTATGCGAGCATCTCGCGGTAGAAGAAGAGCTGCTGCGCATCGTACAGCGCCTGGCCGATGCCGCCGGCGCCGATCATGCCGACGACCGTCGCGGCGCGCACGTTCCATTCCATGCGAAAGAGCGTATGCACCACGATCGGTCCAAGCGCGAGCGGCACGAAGCCGAACGCGACGATGGGCAGCGTGCGCGCGCCCGTCGACGCGAGCGACGCGATCGGCGCAGCCGGCACGTTCTCGAAGCTTTCTGCGTACAGTTTGCCCAGCACGCCCGCGGAGTGCAAGCCCAGCGCGAGCGCGCCCGCGAGCGGCCCGATACCCACCGTCACGACCAGGATCAAACCGAACACCAGCTCGGGGATCGCGCGCACGACGTCGAGTACGCGGCGCACCACTGCGACGACGGCGAACGGGACGATGCGCCGCGCGGCCACGAGCGCGACCGGGAACGCGAGCAGCGCGCCGATCAGCGTGCCGCCGACGGCGATTGCCAGCGTCTGCGCGATCAGCAGCGGGAGCGACGCGACGTGCCCGGCGCGCAGCTGCGGCGGAAACATTCCGGCGAACGTGTGCAGCGCATGGCCGAACGCGAACAGCTGCGGGCGATTGAGCCACAGCGAGATCAGGCCAAGCGGGATCAGCAAGAGCGTGAGCCGCGGCGCGCGCCGCGCGAGCATGCCGAAGCTGTCGACGCCCGCTACGAGCAGCACGAGCACGAGCACGAGCGTCAGCGTGCGATGGTAATCGAGCGTGGACAGCGCGCCGACCAGCTCCGTGCCGATCCCGCCGCCGCCCACCGCGCCGACGATGATCGAGGCGCGCATTGCGCACTCGAACGCGTACGTGCCGAACGTGAGCAGGTCGGACAGCGTGAGGGGGATGAACCCGAACGTCGCGATCGCAACGCGCGACGCGCCGGTCGCGCGCAACGCTTCGAGCGGCGCGGCGTCGGCGGACAGGAACAGGTCGCCGTAGACACGCCCGATCATTGCGGTGTAGAACAGCGCCAGCGCAACGATGCCTGCGGCGGGCCCCAGCCCGAACAGCACGACCGCGAGAATTGCCAGCGTGAGGTCGGGGATCGCGCGCAGCGACGAGAGCGCGCCGACGATGAAGCGGTGGCCCGGCGCGCGCGTGGCGATGGCGACCGCGAGCGGTACGCCCAGCGCAAATGCGATCAGCATCCCGGCCGCAGCCATGCCGATCGTCTGCGCGACCGGCACCAGCAGCGCGTGCAGGTACGCGGGCGAGAGATCGGGCGGGAAGAACGAGCCGATCGTCTGCAACAGGTTCGCGAGCGGGCCTGTCATCCGGCGCGCTCGCGCGCGACGAGTTCCGCGCGCCCGGTGCGCCGGTCCGCGCGGATGCGGCCGCCGCTCAGCTCGACGACGCGGTCGAAGTAGCGCTGCGCGAGCTCGACTTGATGAAGCGAGCACAGCAGCGCGAGGCCGCGCTCGCGCGCGAGATCGCACAGCAGCCGCACGATTTGGTCGCCGAGCTCGGGATCGAGCGACGCGATCGGCTCGTCGGCGAGGATTGCGGCGGGCCGCTGCACGAGTGCGCGCGCGATTGCGACGCGTTGCTGCTCACCCCCGGAGAGCTCGCTCGTGGGGCTGCGCAGCTTGCCGGCGATTCCAACGCGCGTCAGTGCCTCGCGCGCCTCGGCGACTTCCGCGGGCGCCGGCGCGACGAGAAAGCGCAGCGCGTGGAGCGTGCTCCAGCGCCCCAGCGCGCCCGCCATCACGTTCTGCATCACGGTCAGGCGATCGACCAGGTCGTGCTGCTGCGCGATCACCGCCAAGCGCGCGCGCAGGCGCCGCAGCTCCTTGCCGTGCGCGCCCGCAAGGTCGGCGCCTTCGATGGCGATGCGCCCCGCCGAGACCGGCACGGTGCCGTTGAGCGAGCGCAGCAGCGTGGTTTTGCCACTGCCGCTTGGGCCGACGAGCGCCACGCACTCGCCGGCCGCGACGGTGAGCGTCACATCGCCTAGCGCGGGCGGCGCGCCCGGCGCGTAGACGACGCGCACACCGTCGAGCTCGAGCATCGGTCAGAGCAGCTTGAGCTTGGCCGCCACGGCGCGCAGCAGGTCGTACTCCGCGTCGTTCGCGCGGACGAATGACGCGCCGCGCAAGATCTCGAGGATCGGTGCCTGCGCCGGCGCGCGCAGCGACAAGAACGCGTCGGAGAAGGCGCTGCGGTCGGTAGCCGTCGCGTCCTTGCGCGACACCCACACGTAGTCCAGGAACGGCGGCGTGGTGAAGAACACGCGCACCTTGCTCTTGTCGAGCTGGCCGCCGTCGATCATTGCGTGATACACGCTCTCGTCCATCGCGCCCGCGTCACCGGCGCCCGATTCGATCGCCTTGGCCGTCGCGGGGTGGTTGCCCGAGTAGCGGAAGCTCAGGTCCTTGTCGGGGTCGAGTCCCGCCTGCGTCATTGCGTAGAACGGCATGAGGTGGCCGCTGGTCGAGTTGATGTCGCCGAACACGAACTTCTTGCCGCGCAGGTCGTTCAGCGATTTGATCGGGCTGGCCGTCTGCGTGATGAACAGTGAGTGGAACTGCCGGTCGGTGGTCCTCTGCACCAGCGGCACGACGCCGTAGAGCGCGTGCGCTTTGACGTATGTCAGCCCGCCGAGATACGCGAAGTCGAGCGAGCCGTTGCCCAGCGCTTCCACCGTCGCGTTGTAGTTGGTCGGGATGACGAGTTCCACGTCACGGCCCAGCTTGGCGGCGAGGTAGTCGCGCAGCGGTTTCTTCTGCTCGATCGACACCTGCGTGGCACCCGCATCCGGGATCATGCCCACCCGGATTGCGGTTGCGGCCTCGCCGGAGCGCGGCAGGGCCGTGAGGGCGAGCAGCGCGCTGGCCGATGCGACGAACGAGCGCCGCGAAAGAAGTGGTACGGTCATGGGGCCTTTCTCCGCGGTACGGCGGCCCGGCGCCTCTCGCGGAGCGGCGGCGCGGTCGCAGGAAACGAAACGAGACGCTCCTCGCGGAGCGTCTCGTGCTGTGACGACCGTTGTTGCGCTCTAGCGGTGATGCCGGCGGTAATACGCCTGGCGGCGTGCCGCCGCGCGCTGCTCTTCGCGCTTCTGGCGCACCTTGTGGTTGTAGTTCGTGATCAGAACGGCTGCGGCCGCGCCGCCGACGATGATGTTGCGCGTGCTCGCTGCGCCATCCGCGAGCGCCGGCGCGATCGCCCCGAAAGTCATCGTTGCGGCGAGGGCCGCCGCGGTCAGCGTCTTTTTCATGATGCCTTCAGTTTACCCGAAATGCTCGATTGCTAACGGCCCGTCGTCATTTGCGTGCGGGCGGCTGGTCGCCTCACTTTTCCGGCAGCCGGTTGGTGACGAAGCCGGCTACCGTCTCGTCATCACCGGCATCATCATCTCCATCGTTTGCGTAGCCGCACCGCTATCTCTAACAGAGAGGGTCCGTGCGGACGGATGTTCCGCGAACATTTCACCTGGTCAGGCCCTCTTTAGGAATAGGTAGTCCGAGTTTGAAGAGGAGGCCGATGCCACGCTGGGCACCGCCGGAATTGATATCCGCCGCGCTGACGGGCGACATTGCGGCCATAGAGCAGCTCGTCTCGGCCGTCTGGCCGGGCTGCTTTCGGCTCGCTGCGACGGTCATCGGCGACCGGAGCCTCGCGCAGGACGCGGCCCAAGAAGCGTGTGTGATCGTGCATCGCAAGGTGCGCAGCCTGCGCCATGCGGATGCGTTCGATGCGTGGCTGTACCGCGTGGTCATGCGCGAAGCGTCGCGCGTTCGGCGCAAGCAGCCGATACCCGCCGACGAGCTGCTGGAACGGTGCGTTGCAGGCGACGATACGATGGCGCTCGACGTGTGGCGCGCGTTGCGAATGCTCTCGCCCGAGCTGCGCGACGTTACCGTGCTGTTCTACTTCGACGATCTCAAGAGCGAGCAGATCGCCGCAATCCTTGGCATCCCGCATGCGACGGTTCGCACGCGCCTTGCACGAGCGCGCGAGCGTTTGCGCGGCATCCTCGGCGACTATCGCGATGAACCATTGCCGGCGCACCTGGAGATGAAGCACCATGTCCTCTGATTTTTCCGCCAAGGGCCGTTCGGCGCGCGAGCTGATCCCTGTGCCCGAATTGCCGCTGGACGCGATCCGCAGCCGCTCGCGCGCCGCGCGAGCGCGCGGCCGCATGCAGGCGGTCATTGCGTGCGCGGCGATCTCGCTCGGCGCGATCGGCGCGGGCACGGGGCTGGGCGAGAAACTCTACGACGGCGTGCGGGTGTGGCTGTCCGGCGACAAGGTCGCCATGACGATGACGTCGTTCGTGATGGTGCGCCAGCCCACGGCAGCGGATCTGCGCGGCGCGATCGCGGGCGCGACGTTCCCGGTAATCTTCCCCGTCGGCATCCCCGCGGGCAGCCGTGTGTACTTGCTCGCAGCGAGCCCGCCCGGGCACCCGAGCGCGATCGTCGTGAGCTATCACGATCACGCGGGCCGCGACGGATCCACGTTCGTGCTGATCGATCCGAAGGTCGTCGACGCGGACGGCGGCGGCGTGGAAAAGACGTCCGCGCGCTTCGGCACGGTTTCCAATTGGCGAACCGGCGGCGAGATCGTGCTGGCCTCGCGGCGCGGTACTGCGGCCGGTGACGTCGACCGGATCAAGGCCGCGATGGCGGAGTCGTCCCCCCGCGCGAGCATGGCCGTCGTCGACACGATGCTCGCGAAAGTCGCGGTGCTCGGCGGTCCCAACCGCCTCGAGCTCGCGGAGCGGAGCATCCGCGCACCGGGCGCAGCGTGCTTCTCGACCAGCAGCAGGTGCGCGCGATCGCGGGCGTCGCCGCGCGCGGCACGCCGATTCGCGACGGGCGGACGTTCCACGCCACGAAAGTCCCCTACGCGAACGGCGCGATGGAGTACCGCAAGGTGGAGGGCGAGGCATCGCAGGTCGTCGCCGTCCCGGCGAACGGCGTGCGCGCTATCGACGCGGTGTTGCGATCCACCGGCGGCAATTGCGGGTGCGAGGTGCTTTTCAACCAGCCCAGTGCCGGCACGTATTGGGTCTGGAAAATCCCGATGTCGGGCCCGCCTGCGGCAAAGAAGTACGCGGTCGATGCGCGGACGTTCGCGGTGACGCCCGCGACGTAGCCGCTCATGATCCGCCGCGGCGGCAGGACATTCCGCCTCGCCGCCCAGGAATGCGCTTGTACGCCGTGGACACAATGCGGGTGCGCGCATCCCCGGTCTCCGCGGTGTCGTTGCCGATCGTCGTCGCGCTGCTCGCGATCGGGGCGGACATCGGTTTGGCGCGGCTCGGCTACGGGCTGCTGCTGCCCGCGATCCGCGCCGACTTGGGCGGTTCGTACGGCGTGTACGGTCTCGTCGGCGCGCTTCACCTCGCCGGCTATCTCGGCGGTACGCTCGCGGCGCCGCCGCTGCTGCGCGACCGGTCGCGCAATCGCGCGCGCGATCGCGGTCGCGCACGTCGCCGTCGCGCTGTCGGTTGCTGCGTCGGCGGCGGCGGTCGGGCGCGTTGTGGCTGCTCGTCGCGCGCTTCGCGATCGGCTTCGCCAGCGGCGTCGGCGTCGTCGCCGTCATCACCGAGACGCTCGAACGCGTCCCGCCCGCGCGGCGCGGGCTGGCGAGCGGGATCGCCTGGGGCGGCGCGGGGCTCGGGCTCATCGTGTCGGCGCCGGCGGGCGCGTGGGCGCTGACCGATCCGTCGCGCTGGCGTGATCGCGACGCTGCTGTGCGCGCTACCGGCCTTCGCCGTCGCCGCGCTTGCGCTGCGGCTCCCGCCGCCTGCAGCCGTGACGGGCGCGCGCGCCGCGGGCGACACGCCGTTCCGCTGGCGCGATCTGCTGCGCGCGCGCAACGCGTTCTTCGTCGCGGGCTATGCCGCGTTCGGGATCGGCTACATCTCCTATGCGACGTTCGCGATCGCGACGTTCGCCGCGCGCGGCGTCGCGCCCGTGGTCGTCACCGCAGTGTGGGCGGCGTTGGGCCTTGCGTCCGTCGTGGGCGCGCTCGCCGTCGTACCCGTGCTCGCCGGAAGCGCGGTGAAGTACAGCTTCGTGCTGCCGCTCGCGGCGGGCGCGCTCGGGTGCTGGATTTCGAGCTGGCCCGGTGCGGCGCCGCCGGTGGCCGGCGCGATTTGCGTCGGCATCGGGCTTTCGGCGACACCCGCCGTCGCCAGCGCGTTCGCGCGCATGCGCAGCGATGCCGCGACAGCCGCGGTCGCGTTCACCGCGGTGACGGCCGTCCTGGGCGTCGGGCAACTCGTCGGGCCGCTCGCGGCGGGCGTCGTAGCGGACCGCGTCGGATTGCCGGCGGTGCCGCTATTCGCCGCAATCGTGTTCGCGTGCGGCGCGATCTCGGCCGCCGTGGATGCGCGCCTAGCGCGCTGACGGCGGCGCGTCTGGACGGCTTTCGAACTCGCGTGACCAGCGCCGCAATTCTCATGAGACCGTTGCAGCTCCGACCAGCGATTGCGCCGTGTAGTAAACGGGTTTGGGGAGATAGTCCGGCGTGACGATGCCCATCGGGTCCGTGTATGGCGGATTCGGCCCGGCGGTTCCGTCGCGAAACTCGCACCACACCATCGCAGGCAAACCCAAGTACCGATGGAGGTCCCACATCTCGCGAAAAAACGTGGGCTGGTCGCTGGACGTGACGACGCACGCCTCCGTGGTGTAGATCGAGATGCCCGGTGGCATTAGGCTAATCGCTTGGATGTAGTCGTTCAGCGCCTTCGCCGCCTTTTTGTAGCTGTGCACCGCGCAGCCCGTGACGACGTCGAAGACGCCGCTCTTGCGCAGGTCGTACACCCAGCTCACGTCCACGCCGCTCGTGCCGCCCGACAGGATGTCGCGCGCGCCCGCGGTCCGCAGCGCGGTCGCGGTCGCGATCGCCAGCTTCGCGTAGGCGTAGCGGTCGGGCGGTGCGCCCCAGTACGCGGCGAGGTTGGGCTCGTTCCAAATCTCCCAGATCGGGTCGTGCGCCGCGTACCGGCGATGAAACGCCGCCGCGTCCGCCGCATAGGCGGCTGGGTCGACGGGTTGCGGTGCGTATTGCGAGATGAGGATCACGCGCATGCCGTGCGCGGTCGCCGCGGCGAACAGCGCGTCGAAGTACGAAAAGCTCGCGTCGTTCGCGGTGACGCGAAGCAGCTTGCCGCCACACGCCGCGAGCAGCGGGATGGTCTGCGCGAGGTCGTCGGAAGGATAGAGCTGGCTGCCGAACGCCGTCGGACTGGTGGCCACCCCTTTGGTCTCGACGATGCCGTTGATACCGCGACCGCACGCCGGCAACGCGGCGAGCGGCGCCACCGCGATTGCGGCGAGCGCATCTGAGCGCTTCATCGCTGCCGGGTTCGGCGCGCGCGGTGCAATGGGCTAGCGGAAGTTCGAGCGACAGGTTGCTCCTCGTGTCGACGACCCGATGAACCGGAGGCCCGGCCGACGAACCGGGGCTCATGGATGCGAGGTTCGATCTGGTGATCCGCGGCGGAACGGTCGCGGACGGCACCGGGGGCGCTGTGTTCGAGGCGGACGTGGCGGTCGCGGGCGGTCGCGTCGCAACGGTCGGTACGGTCGCAGGCAAGGGGCGCGACGAGATCGACGCCCGCGGGCGGCTGGTGACGCCGGGTTTCGTCGACATCCACACGCACTACGACGGGCAAGCCATGTGGGACGAGCGCCTCGCGCCCTCGAGCTGGCACGGCGTGACGACCGTCGTCATGGGCAACTGCGGCGTCGGCTTCGCGCCGGTGCGCGCCGGCGATCGCGACCGGCTCGTGGAGCTGATGGAAGGTGTCGAAGACATCCCCGGCACCGCGCTGCACGCCGGGATCGACTGGCAGTGGGAGTCGTTCGCCGACTATCTCGACGCGCTCGCGCGGAGACCGCACGACATCGATTTCTGCGCGCAGCTCCCGCACGGCGCGCTGCGTTTCTACGTGATGGGCGATCGCGCTGCGCGGCTGGAGCCCGCGAACGCGGCGGACGTCGCGCAGATGCGCGCGCTTGCCGAGGAAGCGATGCGCGCCGGAGCGATCGGCTTCTCGACGTCGCGCACACTCAACCATCGCACGAAGAGCGGCGACCCGACGCCGTCGCTGCGCGCTGCGGAAGACGAGCTCACGCATATCGCGCTGGGGCTGCGCGACGCCGGCCACGGCGTCATCGAGCTGATCTCCGACTTCGACACGCCGGATCCCGTCAGCGAGTTTGCGATGATCCGCCGCATCGTCGCCGCGTCGGGGCGCCCGCTCACGATCTCGCTCGCGCAGCGCCACGGCGCGCCGCAGATGTGGCGCACGCTGCTCGACATGGTCGAAGCCGCCGCCGAGGCCGGATTGCCGATCGGTGCGCAAGTCGCGCCGCGCCCGCTGGGCGTGCTGCTCGGGTTGCAGGCGAGCTTGAACCCGTTCTCCACGCACCCGTCGGTGCGCGCGCTCGCCTCGGAGCCGCATGCGGTGAGGGTGGCGACGATGCGCGATCCGGCATTTCGCGCGCGCGTGCTCGCGGAGGAGCCGGATCCCGCGCAGGCCGGGCTGCGCAAGCGCCTGCTGCGCATGGATACGCTGTTTCCGCTGGGCGACGTGCCCGACTACGAGCCGCCCCGCGAGCGTTCACTGGGGAGCATCGCGCAGCGCGAAGGCCGTCCCGTCGAAGAGGTCGCGTACGACATGCTGCTCGCGGACGACGGGCGCGGATTTTTGTACGCGCCGTTTGCGAACTACGCAGCGTTCGACCTCGACGTGTGCCGCGAAATGCTCGCGCACCCGAACACGTTGCCCGGCTTGGGCGACGGCGGCGCGCACGTCGGCAGCATCTCGGACGCGAGCTTTCCGACGTACCTGCTGTCGCACTGGGGCCGCGACCGCAGCCGCGGGCGCTTCGATGTCGGCTGGCTGGTGAAACGGCAGACCGCGGACACCGCGCGCGCCGTGGGCCTGCACGACCGCGGCGCGATCGCGCCGGGGCTGAAGGCGGATCTCAACGTGATCGACCTCGACCGCTTGCGCGTCGAGCGCCCCGTGATGGCGTTCGATCTGCCGTCGGGCGCGAAGCGGCTGCTGCAACGCGCGCGCGGGTACGACGCGACGATCGTGTCGGGCACCATCGTGTACCGCGACGGCGAGCCGACCGGCGCGCTGCCGGGGAACCTCGTGCGCGGCCCGCAGGGGCTGGTGCCGGCATGATCGCGTTCGAGCCGAAGCAGCTGGAGACGCACGTCGACTGGCGCGCGGCCGATGTCGCGGATCCGGCGACGTGGACGGTGGAACTCGACGCGCGCGATCTGCGCGAGCTCGACGCCGCATTGGCGAGCGCGAAAGCCGTTTCGGAAGACCTGCGCGACATCGGCCGCGAGCAGTTCCCGCTCGACGCGCTCGCTGCAAAACTCGCAGGCGCCGAGCGCGAGCTGATCGACGGGCGTGGTTTCGTGCGGCTGCGCGCGCTGCCGTTCGAACGCTACAGCGACGACGATCTGACGATGCTCTACTGGGGCATCGGCATGCACCTGGGCGAACCGTGGGCGCAGAACAAGCACGGCCACGTGATGGGCGACGTCACGGATCAAGGCAAAGGCTACGGCGACCCGGACGTGCGCGGCAACGAGATCGGCCTCGTCGCGCTGGACTACCACACCGACGGCTCCGATCTCGTCGGGCTGATGTGCCTGCGCGCGGCCCAGAGCGGCGGGCTGTCCTGCGTGGCGAACGTTGTCGCGATCTACAACGAGCTCGTGCGCACGCGGCCCGACCTCGTCGCCGCGCTCTACGAGCCGTTGCCGTACGACTACCGCGGCGAACAGCCGCCGGGCGGCCTGCCGTACTACACGTTTCCCGTGTTCAGCGAGCACGACGGGCGCATCTTCGTGCGCTTCATCCCAAAGTACATCTACGCGTCGCAGAAGCACCCCGAGGCGCCGCGCATCCCGGCCCTAGCGCGCGAGGCGCTCGACACGGTCAGCTCGATGGCCAACGACCCGCAGTTCAACGTCTACATGGACCTGCGCCCGGGCGAGATGCAGTTCATCAACAACTATCACGTGCTGCATGGGCGCACCGCGTACGCCGACGACGCCGCCGCAGGGCACAAGCGCCACCTCAAGCGCCTGTGGCTTGCAACGCGCTCGCTGCGCAGCCGCCCCGCGCACTTCGGCAAGCACAACGCGCACTGGGCGCAGAACCGCACCGTCAGCCGAATCCGCCCGGTGGAGAAAACAGCTCGGCTTCCAGGCGCGTGACGTCGGTCAAGGGATGGTCGCCCAGGCGATGAGGTGGTCGCCGGCCGCGAGGAAGCGTCCGGCGATCGCGCGCCCGTAGGCGGGCATCGGCGGCGCGCTCGTGCGGATGGTCGCCGTGAACGCACCGTCGTGCGGCGAGATGCGGATCTCGACGTCGGCGAAGTCGAGAACGACGCGCGTCAGCGTGAAGTACGCTTTGTACGCACTCTCCTTCGCGCAGAAGACCAGCTTTGGAAAATCGGCCGCGAGCGCATCGCCGAGGTGAGCCCGGTGCTCGCGCTCGGTTTCGGAGCACACGTACCCCGTCAGATCGTCGCCGAGCGGCGCGGCCGACTCGATGTCGATGCCGACCGCTGCGAAGTCGGACGTCTTCGCGGCCATCACGCCGCAGAACGTGTCGTCGTGCGTGATGCTCGCGGCGATCGTCGAGGGCCACACGGGCGCGCGATCCGGGCCGGCGATGATCGGCGCGGCCGGGATGCCCAGCTCGGCCAGCGCCGCCCGCGCATAGGTACGGCCCGCCTGAAACTCGGCGCGGCGTTTGGGCACGGCGTTGCGCACCGCGGGTTCCTCGTCGGGAAACAGCGGCGATTGTGCAGCGGCGATCTCTCCGCCGCGAAAGACCACGCCCGGGGGCATCGACGCGCGAATGCGTTCCTCGATGGTCACTGCAGCGCTCGTTCTGAGTGCGCGCGCGCATCTCCGGCAGGCCGTGGTACACTGAGCACGATGTCCGAGCGCAATCGCGTGACGCCCCACGGCGAGATCGTCGCGTCGGCATTGCGCGGACGCTGGATGGGCAACCGCGGCTGCCTGCATCGCGGGCACGACATCGTTCGCCCGTGGAACGGGAAGCGCTGGATCATCTGCGCGCTTGAATTCAAGGGCTGGGTCGCACCGAAGTGGGCCCCCGGCCGGTGGACGGCGCTGTTCTTTTACGACGAGGCCGTCGCGCTCGCGGCGGGACACCGGCCGTGCGCGCTGTGCCGGCGCGCGGACTACCTGCGCTACCGCCACGCCCTCGGCGCGCCCGGTGCCGACGCGATCGACGCGCGGCTGCACGGCGAGCGGCTCGACGGCCGCCGCAAGCGAGTGCACGTGCTCGCGTGGCGCGACGTCCCCGCCGGCGCGTTCGCCGAGGTCGGCGGAACGCCGCACCTCGTGCTCGCGGATCGATTGCGGAGCTGGAACGCGGTGTCGGGCTACGGCGCGGAGCGGCCGCGTCCGGTGCGCGGCGATGCGCGATCGCTGACGCCGCCCGCGTCGCTCGACGTGCTGCGCGCGGGGTACCAGCCGCAGATCGGCAGAGACGAACGCGCCGTCAGCGATGCGACCACAGCCATTCCATGATGACCGCCGCGACCTGCTCGGCATCTCCGGCATCCCCCGTCTGGTCGACGAGCGTGATGGAGCGGCCACCCACGAGCGACGCGCGCACCGTATCGTACTCGGCGCGTCCGCCGTACTTGGTGATGCCGGTGTACACAACAGCGCGAACGTCTTCCACCAGCACCGCGCGGACCGTCGTTGCGGGCCACAACGGAACGGGGCCGCGCCGGAGCACGATACGGTCGGGCCGGATGGTCGCGATGCTTCGGTCGAGCGTGAAGATGAGCGTAAGGTAGCCGCAGATGCAAAACAGCACGATCGAACCGATCAGATCCGGCCCTCGTCCCGTACCGCCGAGCGAGAAGCGGAAGAGAAAGGCGAAGAAGACGATCATGATGAGCCCGTAAACGACGGCCCACTTCGGAGCCAAGAAGGGTGCCGTTACGATCATCTCGTCGGGGCGCTCGTCGATGGTCACGCGGCCGATCCGGCGCATCATGCGGCGTCATCAGCGCGCCAACGTTCGAAAGGCCTGCCCAAACGGCGGCGAAAAGCCCGCAGGATGACGAATCCGTGGGGCCCAGGCGACGTCGCGAGCGCGTGCCGCACGTAACCGGAGGCCCGCTACTCGATGTCCGATATCCCGACCGTACAAACGGCTCGCCTTCGGCTGCGCGCGCACCGGCTCGACGATTTCGAGCAGTCGTTCGCGATGTGGTCGGATCCGGGCGTTACGCGCTTCATCGGCGGCAAGCCGTCGACCGAGCAGCAGACGTGGTCGCGGATGCTGAACTACGCCGGCCTTTGGGCGCTCGTGGGGTTCGGCTACTGGGCGATCGAGGACAAGGCCACCGGCCGTTTCGCGGGTGAGCTGGGGTTCGCGAACTTCCGCCGCGACATCGCACTGTCGATGCGCGACGTGCCGGAGCTGGGCTGGACGCTCGCCACGGAGTTTCACGGCCGCGGCTACGCCACCGAAGCTGTGCGCGCAGCCGTGGCGTGGGGTGACACGCAGTTCGCATCGCCGCGAACGGTGTGCTTGATCGACGTGGACAACGTCGCGTCGATCCGCGTCGCGGAAAAATCCGGCTACAGCGTTTTCCAGCGCACCGTCTTCCACGAACGCCCGACGCTGTTTCTCGAGCGGCATAGCCCCGGCTAGCGCCGGAGCCTCGGCCCCGTGACGAGGCGGTGAGACTGAAACACCGCAGCGTGTCGACCGTACATGCGCCGTCACCTCGCGAACAGGAGCGTTCCGCATGGCATCGGCCGATGAGTTTTTCGAGCAGTATCTGCGCCGGGCGGGATTGGCCGGTCCGGGCAGCGTGTCGGCGGCGTGCGCTGCGGCGGCTCACGTCGCGGGGGACGTTTGCGGCGACCTCAACGTCCAAGCCGGCTCGACCCTGCGCGTCGACGGCGAGGTGTCGGGCGATATCGCGGTGCGCGCGCGCGCCGTGGCGCAGATCAACGGCGGCGTTTCGGGCGACGTCGTCGTCGAGCAAGGGGCGCAGCTGCAGATCATCGGCGATCTCAACGGCGGCATCATCGTGCGCGCCGGCGGCGTGGCCTACGTGGCCGGCGACGTGAACGGCGACGCGGTGATCGAAGGCGGCTTGATGATCCGTGACGGCACGATGAACGGCGATCTCGCCGTGCGGCCCGGCGGCGAACTCGTCACCGCCTGACGCGCCGCCGAAACAATCGCCGTCGCGCCCTGTAGGTAGGGGTACGCGAACGCACTACCGCGGACGGCGGCCTCGAGCAGATGCTCGGGGCCGTTTCGTGCTCCCGGCGTTATGCGGCCGGCGCGGGTTCGGGCACGGCGTTCGCGCGCGACGTGACCACCCACGCGACCGGGATCGACGCGAATACCAGCAGGGCGGCGAGATACCACGGCGCTGCGGGAAGTTCGATGTTGCCGGGGCCGCCACGCACGAAGTAGGCGAAGATGCCCGCGAACACCATCGGCGCGCCGATCATCGCGACGCTGCGCATCGCGCCGAGCGCGCCCTGCAGCTCGCCCTGCTCGTCGGGCTGCACGCGCGAGGTCATGAACACCTGCTCCGCCGCGCCCGCGACGCCCCACAGCGCGTTGATCGGGATGCCGATCCAGAACAGCACGGTGCTCGGCGAGCCGAACAGCCAGAACCCCACGCCGCCGAAGAACAGGCCCCCGACCAGCGCGTTGCGCGCGCCGAACGCGGCGACGGTGCGTTGCGACAGAACGACGTTGACCACGACGGACGAGATGCCGACGATCGCGAGCCCGATGCCGAGCGTCGCCGTCGTCCAGCCGTACCGGTGCTGGCCGTAGAGCACGTAGACCGTCGGGTAGACCTCGTGCGCGATGTAGCCGATGAACGTGACCGTCGCGATGCCGAACAGCTCGCGGTGCGAGCGCAGCAGCCGCAGCGAGCCCAGCGGGTTCGCGCGCTGCCACTCGAATCGCGCGCGCCGTTTCTCCGGCGGCAACGATTCGGGCAGCACGACGAGACCGTACAGAAAATTCGCCGCACCCAAGGCGGCCGCGACCCAGAACGGCAGCCGCGGATCGAAGCCGCCCAGCCAGCCGCCCAGCGCGGGCCCGACGACGAAGCCTAGGCCGAACGCGGCGCTGATGAGGCCGAACGCACCGGCGCGCTTCTCCGGCGGCGTCACGTCGGCGACGTAGGCGCTCGCCGTCGGGATGCTCGCGGACATGACGCCCGAAAGCGCGCGTCCGATATACAGCCACGCGAGCGCCGGCGCGAGCGCCATGATGATGTAATCGAGCGCCGTGCCCGCGTTCGAGAACAGGATGACGGGCCGCCGGCCGAAGCGGTCGGAGAGCACGCCGAGGACCGGCGCCGCAAAGAACTGCGTGGCGGCGAAGAGCACGGACATCACGCCGATCGCGAGCGACGCGGACGAGTCGTTCAAGCCCGTGAAATGCTTCACGAGCGTCGGCCAGACCGGGATGATGATCCCCAGCGCGAGCATGTCGAGCATCACGGTGACGAAGATGAACGACATGGCCGCTTGTCGGCGGTGGATCACGCGGGCCTCCCGGCGCAAGACTACCGGAGTGCCGGTTGCGGTTCCTCGTGCGGGGCGGGGGATTCGCCGGCGCGTTCTCGTTCGTCATCGAGATCGCGCCCGAGCTTGCGCTTCAGGCGGCGTGCTGCGGCGCGGTCGACGCGGGACATGATCCACACGTAGACCACCGGCACGAGGAACAGGGTCAGGAACAGCGAGCTCGTGAGGCCGCCGATGATGACCGTGCCCATCGACTTGCGAAACTCCGCGCCTTCGGTGATGCCCAGCGCGAGCGGCATCATGCCCGCGATCATCGCGACGGTCGTCATGACGATTGGCCGGAAGCGGATCGTGGCCGACTCGCGGATCGCGTCGGCGAGCGGCATGCCGCGGCCGCGCAGCGTGTTGGCGTAGTCGACGAGCAGGATGCCGTTCTTCGCGACGAGTCCCACGAGCATCACCAGCCCGAGCATCGAGAACAGGTTCAGCGACTGGCCTTGGAAGAAGCGCACGCCTGGGAACACCGCGTGCAGCGCGTTGCACACCGCGAGGATGCCTAGCGCGCCGACGATCGCGACCGGGACGCTGAACATGATCACGAGCGGGGCGAGATACGTGCGGTACAGCACGACCAGCAGCATGTAGATCAGCAGGAACGACGTCAGCAGCGCGAGCCCGAGCTTCGTCACGGCGTCGCCGAAAAGGCCTGCGTCGCTGTCGCTCGACGTCGACACCGTCACGCCCGTCGGCACGAAGCCCGGCTGCGCGAGCTGGTCGCTGACCTTTTGCGTGACGAGGCCAATCGGCGCGCCATCGGCCTGGTTGGCGTACACGCGCACGATGCGGTGGCGGTCTTGGCGCTCGATGAGCGGCGGCTCTTCGGTCCAGGTGAACGACGCCACGCTCGACAGCGGCACGAGGCCGCCGGCAGCGTTGCGCACCTGCAAGTCTTGCAGCGCGGCTACGCTGCCGCGGAACGGCTGCGGCAGCCGCACGATGGTGTAGACGAGACCTTCGGGCATGCGGACTTTCGTCGCGATGATGCCGCCGACAGCGGCTCGCCCCGTCATCGCCGCGTCCTGCGGCGACACGCCGAGCTGCGCCGCCTTGCCGCGGTCGATCTGAATCTCGAGCCGCGGTCCCGCCACGCTGTTGCTCGTCTGCACGTCCTGTGCCGCCGGATTCTTCGCGATGAACGCTGCGAGCTTCGCCGCGAAGGTGTCGCGCTCGGCGGCCGGGCCGTTGACGACGTACGTGATCGGCGGCGCGCCGGCGCTCTGCGCGCCGACGGCGCTGATGTGCGCGCCCGGCGCCATGGAGCCGAGCTTCTCGGCCGCGGCGACGATGTTGTGCTCCTCGTGCCGTTGGTTGTCGTACAAGTGCACGCGAATCTCGGCCATTTGGCCGCCGATGATGTCGCTGAAGCCGTTGCTGCCGCGCCCCACCGTCGCCGACACGGCGCGCACGCCCGGCATCTTCTCGAATACCTTCGTCATGCGCTCCACGGTCGCTGAGGTCACGCCGATCGGCGTGCCGGCCGGGTACTGCACGGTGACGACGGCCTCACCCCACTCCGTGTACGGCTGAAACTCGCCCGGGATGACCGTGGGGCCGCCGAACATCGGCACGAACAGCAAGCCGATCGACAGCAGCACGAGCGCGCCCGAGCCGAAGAACACGAGGTACGGGCGCCGCATCGCGCGCGGCAGGAAGTTGTCGTGGTAGCTGACCTTGATCCAGTCGAACCAGCGCAGGAACGCATTGAGCGCGCGCCCGTACAGCGGCTTGGTCGACACGTTGCGCGGCCGGCGCACCAGCGCCCATTTCGCGGCGAGCAGCGGCGTGAGCGTGAAGGAGACGAGCAGCGAGAACAACGTCGCACACACGATGACGAGGCCGAACTCGCGCATGTATTGCCCGATGATGCCCGACATGAACGCGATCGGCGCAAACACGACGACGTCGACCAGCGTGATCGCGACGGCGGCGCCGCCGATCTCCGCGCGCCCGGCGATCGCCGCGTCCTCGGGCGGTTTGCCCAGCTCGCGGTGCCGCGTGATGTTCTCGATGACGACGATCGAGTCGTCGACCAGGATGCCGATCGTGAGCGAGAGGCCCATGAGCGACAGCACGTCGATCGTGAACCCGAGCATCCACACGACGAAGAACGTCGCCAACAGCGACGACGGGATCGCGATCAGGACGACGAGCGCGCTGCGCCACACGTGCAAGAACAGCAGCAGCACGATCGCGGTGAGCACGATGCCCTCGCCGAGGTTTTGCAGCACGCCGTTGATTGACTGCATCGTGAACTCGTTGTCCGCACCGACTTCTTGGAAGTTCAGCGCGGGATACTTGACCGCGAGGTCTTTGAACGCCGCGCGGATGGCCTTGGTGGTACCGACCGTGTCGCTGTCGGAGTCGCGCGCGACGTAAACCAGTACCGAGTCGCGGTTGGCCAGCGTCGAGATCAGCCGGTGGTCGACGTAGCCGTCGATGACCTGCGCGACGTCGCCGACGTGGCCCTCGGCCATCGTCAGTGGCGGGATCGTCAGCGGAAGGTCGGCGATTTGCGTTGCGCTCGTGATGTCGGCGCGCACGCCGATGGTCGACTCACGCGTTGGCTGGTCGAGGCGCCCGCCCGGCAGGCTGACGTTGCCCTGCGCCACCGCATTGTTCACGTCGAGGATCGTCGCGTGCAGGTTGAAGAGCTTGCCGGGGTCGGGCTCGACGTAGAACTGGCGCGGGTAGTCGCCGGCGACTTGCACGTTGCCGACGCCCTTGACGCCTTTGAGCGCCGGCTCGATCTCGTTGACGGCGATGTTCGACAACTCGGTGGGCTTGAGGCTGCGCGCGGTGATTGCTTCGATCAGGATGGGCTGCGCGCTGACGTCGACCTTGCCGATCACGGGCGGATCGAGGTCGGAGGGCAGCGTCGAGCGCGCGGCGTTGACCGCCTGCGTGACGTCGTTCGCGGCCGCGCTGATGTCGGTGCCGAGCTTGAACTGCGCGACGATCGTGGCGGACCCGTCGACCGCGGTGGCATTGACCTTGTCGAGGTGGCGGACCGACTGGACCTGATCTTCGATCGGCCGGATCACGAGCCGCTCGATCTCGGCCGGGCTCGCGCCGGGATAGCTCGCCGACACCGTCACCACTGGAATGGCGATGTTCGGGATGATGTTCTTGCCCATCGACAGGTAGCCGATCGTCCCGAAAAGCGCCACGGCAAAGAAGAAGAGCGTGACGATCGTAGGCTGCCGGACGGCAAAGCGCGTCAACCACATGTTCCTAGCTACAAGGACGAGCTTCGCCGGGTTTCTAAACTATGAAAATAGTTTGCAGTTCCCTTGCCCGCCGTGCGCACTTACCGCGCGGATACGGTAATCCGCGAGTAAGGCGTTCGCGATAGGCTCGTGTCCCGGAGGCCGTCATCGGCCCGGACTCGATCGCGGTGCGAGCCGCGTAGTTCCAGCCGCAGCATGCGTGCCGGGTTCAACGTTGTCAAAAGGATGTTTCTCCATGTCGCAGACTACGATCGCCGCAGCCGGCAGAATCCCGCCGCTGCGTGCCGACAACATCAAACGTCTTGCCGTGTACTTAGTGCGCGGTTCGACTGTGCTCGCCGAAACGCCGGTCGCGCAAGACGGTTCGTTCAAATTCAACGTCGGTGAGTCGCTCGCGCGCGACCACGGCGTCGCGGCCGTGCTCGGGCCCAAGGGCATCGATCACCACGTGCTCCTCGAGCGCGCCGATCTGCCGCGCGTTGCGCTCGCCCGCGCGGGAATCGACGCGAAGGCCGGTCATCTGCCGCTCGATTTCAGCCATGCCCAGATCACCGACGAGTTCGTCGAGCTGTGGACGTGGTGTGACGAGTACACCGTGAGCGGTACGCTGCGGTCGCCCGACGGATGTCCCGTCCCGGGCGCGTCCGTCACGGTGTACAACGTCACGCACGGGACCGCCGGCCTGGTGAAAACGCCGCGCGCCACGGTCGGCACCGCCGCGGACGGCACGTTCACCGCGACGTTCAACTGGTGCGAGTGCCTGTGCTGCTGGCCGTGCTGGCCGATCTGGTGGGAGTGCTGGCCGTGGTGGTGGGATCTCGGCCCGTGCAGCTTCGGCACGCACACCAACCTCTACGTCACCACGCAGTTCCGGCAGCCTCCGCCGGCCGGCGTGACCGGTCTGGCCCCGTTCCCGGGGATCGCCGGCGACGTCGTGCTCGGGTACGCCTTCGCCGGGCGGCTCGTGAGCGCAGCGGCAGGCGCGCTGATCGGCGGCGCGCCGGCCGGCGGCGTCGATCTCTCGCTCACCGCTTTGGCCAGCGACGGATCGCCGGTCCATCTCACGACGAGCGAGACGCTGACGCTGATGATCGACACGACGGGGATCTACGGCCACATCGATTGGCTGCGCGCGTACGAAAGCCCGGGCCACGAAGTGCAGCTCAGCACGGGCACCACCGAGTGCCCGTCGTACCACATCGGGCCGAACGGGTTCTTGGTCGCGCACGTCAACGTGAACGATCCGCACGGGCACCTGTCCGCGTACGAGATTCAGGCCGAGTTCGGGCACAGCGGCTTGGGGACTGCGCCTGTCATCGATCCCGCGCATCGTGGTTACAACTCCGGCGGCGCGCCGTTCCTGGGCGTCGACGGCGGCTACGGACAGCCGAACCCCGGCGGTTCGGGCACCGCGACCAGCGTCTCGTTCGTCGGCGGCGGCGACACGATCACGATCACGCCGCGCATGAGCTGCTGTTACGACTTCCGATTGAAGGCGGGCAAGCGTGTCACCGACGGGACGAACAGCTCCGCGGGCTTGACGCTCCAGGACTACTGGACGGTCAGCATCGACGTCAGCTGAACCGCCCGTAGCAAGCCCCAGCGCGCCGCGCCGAACCACGCGCGCGCTGGGGCCCGTTTACCATCGCATTGGCGGCGGCCGCGTAAGAGGCGGCCTAACCGCCCGCCATCGCGCCGACGACCAGCAGCGGTTCGGCGCCCGATGCCACCGCGTCGGGCAGCGGCGCGTCCGGCGCGTCGTGCGAGAGGTCGCGCTCGCACGCGAAGAAGCGCACGAACGGGCGGCGCTTGTGCGTGACGTGGTCGCGGATCGCGCCGCGCAGCACCGGGTAACGCGCTTCCAGCGCGTCGAGCACCGACGCGACGCTGGCGTGCCCGTCCACGTCGACGTGCACTTCGCCGCTTTCGCGCGACAGCGTGCGCAGGTGCGCGGGGAGCACGACCCGGATCACGAGCGTCGCGACGCCGTCATGGAAGCGTCTGCACCTCGACCGACAGCACGGCGGGGAGATCGCGCACGATGGGGGCCCAGCTGTCGCCTGCGTCCGCCGATGCGTACACCTGCCCGCCGGTCGTGCCGAAGTAGATGCCGCACGAATCCAGCTGGTCGACGGCCATCGCGTCGCGCAGCACGTTGACGTAGCAGTTCTGCTGCGGCAAGCCGTTGGTGAGCGCTTCCCACTCGTTGCCGCCGCTGCGGCTACGGTACACGCGCAGCTTGCCCTCGGGCGGCACGTGCACCGAATCGCTTTCGATCGGGACGACGTAGATCGTCTCCGGCTCGTGCGCGTGCACGTCGATGGGGAACCCGAAGTCGCTGGGCAAATCGCCGCTGACCTCGCGCCACGAATCGCCCGCGTCGTCGCTGCGCATCACGTCCCAGTGCTTCTGCATGAACAGCACGTTGGGCCGCGAGGGGTGCATCGCGATGCGGTGCACGCAGTGGCCCACCTCGGCGTCTTCGTCCGGGAGCTGCGGTGAGCGCAGACCCTTGTTGATCGGTAGCCACGTGGTGCCGGCGTCGTCGCTGCGGAACGCGCCGGCCGCCGAAATCGCGGTGAAGATGCGCTGCGGATTGCTCGGGTCGAGCAAGATCGTGTGCAAGCACATGCCGCCGGCGCCGGGCTGCCACGACGATCCCGAGCCGTGCTCGCGCAGTCCGGAAAGCTCGTGCCAGCTCTTGGCGCCGTCGGTGCTGCGGAAAAGCGCGGCATCTTCGACGCCGGCGTACACCGTGTCGGGATCGGTGAGCGAGGGTTCCAGATGCCACACGCGTGCGAACTCCCACGGGTGCGGCGTGCCGTCGTACCACTGGTGCGTGCCGGGCACGCCGTCGTACGTGAACTCGTGGCCGACAGGCTCCCAGGTCTTGCCGCCGTCGTCGGATCGCTGAATCTGCTGGCCGAACCACCCGCTAGTCTGCGAGGCGTATAGCCGGTTCGGATCAGCGGGCGATCCTTTCACGTGGTATATCTCCCAGCCCGGGAAATGCGGGCCGCTCACGTCCCACTTGTCTCGCTTGCCGTCCGCGGTCAGCACGAACGCGCCCTTGCGCGTGCCGACGAGAACTCGAACCGTGCTCATCTGCCCTCCACCTCAGTGGCCACCAGTGTGTCCTCGGCGAGCTTACTACGCGCAGCGCGGCGAGTCCGCTCGGCTGCTGTGACGTGCGAAACACGAGCCACGGCAAGAGGGACGGGCACCGTCAGCGAAGCGCATCCGCAGACGCAATGAAGCTGGTAATGACTCTTCTCGTAAGAGATGAAGAAGATATCCTGCGGGAAAATCTGGCGTTCCATCTCGCCCGCGGCGTCGATGAGATCGTTCTGATGGACAATCTCTCGGCCGATGGCACCGCGGACATCGCGCGTGAGTTCGAGCGCGCCGGTTACCTCCACTATATGCTTCAGCCGCAGGACGATTATTCGCAAGGCCGGTGGGTCACGCAAATGGCCCGTCGCGCCATCCACGAGCTGCACGCCGATTGGGTGATCAACAGCGACGCCGATGAGTTTTGGTGGCCGCACGCGGGTTCGATCAAAGATGCGCTGGCATCGGTTCCGGCGGACGCCGTTGCGGCGTCGGCCGAGCGCACGAACTTCGTCGCGCGCGCCGAAAGCAAAGGGCCGTTCTGGCGGACCATGAACGTTCGGCGCGCCGTGTCGCTCAACGCGCTCGGAGAATCATTGCCCGGCAAGGTTGCGCACCGCGCGCTCAGCGACGTCGTCGTTCAACAAGGGAACCACGCCGTGTTCACGGGCGGTGCGGCGGCGCTTTGCGCACCGGCCCCGATGACCATCCTGCATTTTCCCGTTCGGTCTCGCGCGCAGTTCTTCAACAAGATCGCCAAGGGGGGAGCGGCTTATCAGCGCAACCGCGAGCTCAGCGACACCGTCGGCGAGACTTGGCGGTATCTTTATGCCTTGTATATCGACGGCAAGCTCGACGAGGCATTCGAACGAGAAGCGTTGACAGACGAGCAGATCGCGCGCGGCCTCGCCGCAGGTACCCTCGTGCGAGATGATCGCTTGAGCGACGCGCTTGGTGCTCGTACATTCTCGCCGGCGTGACAGCGGTTCTGGCGACGTCCGCCGAGCCCGCACGATGAGCGCCGCTCTCGATCGCGGCGTCGTGACGCTTTGCGACAGCAACTACTATCCCGGTCTACTGCAATTGCACGCCTCGATCCAGAGCAGCGATCCGTGCTGCGTGATCGCGTACGACATCGGCCTGAGCGCGGCGCAGCGCGACGACGCGGCCCGGCGGGCGAACTTGCAGGTCCTCGATCTCCCCGACGACCCGCTGATCGGCGAGCTGATCGCCGCGACCAGCGACGCCACGCCGTTGGCGAAGCCCGGCAAGCGCATCTGGCCGCTGTGGATCTGCCCGCTGCTGATTCGCGCAGCGCCGCTGAAGAACGTGTTCTGGCTGGACTGCGACCTGATCGTGTTGCGCGGCCTCGGCGAGCTGTTCGCGATGCTCGACGACGGCCCCGTGTTCACGCCGGAGAACAAAGCGCCGCAGCTGACGCCGAACCGGCCCGCGCTGTACGAGCACTTGCCGATTCAGCGGGATTTCGATCCGCAGCTGCCGGTCGTCAACGGCGGTGTGTCCGGGTGGCGGCGCGGCCGTGACGATGCAGCGCTGGAAGCGTATATTTTCGCCGTCGCCGCTGCGGCGCGCGTCCGGTTGGTGCGAGAGGCCATCGCGTGGCACGATCAAGGCGCGCTGATCTGGGCGATCCAGTCCCTCGGGCTCGAAGACCGCGTGCTATCGACGCCGATGTGGAATCTCTGCGTGGATCACGCTGCGGCTTCGGCGGAGACGCTCGCATGGAACGACGGTTTGGTCGAGCGGCTGCGCGCTGCGCTGCCGGAGGTCAAGATTCTCCATTGGAACGGGCGGAAGGTTCCGTGGGCGGCGTGATGCGCAGCGCGGCGATCGCCAGGCGAACGCGGTGCAGTTCCGCTTGCAGGTGCGGCCGGAACAGGAACACGTACGCCGGGATCACCACGAGATAGCGAAGATCCGCTCGCGCGGCGTCGAGCGCGAGCGCGAGCGGTCCCCACGCTTTGTACAAGCTTTCCTCGACGAACGGAAGATAGCGCTGACCTTCTGCGCGAAAGGCGGTCACCCGGAAACGGCTGCTGACCGTTTTGAAGAGCTCGTACATCGCGTAGACTGCGACGAACAGCCACAGGATCACGCCGCCGTTGCACGCGACGAGCGCACCGCCGAACGCGCCCACTTCGAGCGGCAGCAGCGCCGCGACCACGAACGTCTCGGCACGCGCACGGCCGAGGTCGTGAACGACGGTCCGCAGACCCGCGCTGCTGTCCTGCTCCGCGGTGTACAGTTGGTGCGACAGGATGCCGCGCAGACCCGCCGCGACCGACCACACCGCGACGCACACCACGAGCAAGGTGGTCATCGGGCGCAGCGTCCAGTGCGTGACCGCGAGCAGCGCGAGCAGCGCCGGGTAGACGTGCGCGGCGAGCGCGTCGGCGCACACGCCGAGCCACGTGCGCTCTTTGACGCGCGCCGGCGGCACCGAGTACGCAAGCGGCAAGCACAGCACGAGCAGCGTCAGGACCGCCCCGCGCGAGCCTGCGGCCACCGTGGCGAACGCTTCGGCGCACACGGCGGACACGGCGACGATCGCCCACGTGCGGCGCGAGCCGAGCGCTGCGGCGAGGTTGCTGCGGCCCAACCGCGCGTCTTCCTCGACGTCGAAAAGATCGTTGAGCGCATAGCCGTAGTTGCCCACGGCGCAGACCGTCAGGACGACCCCCACGAGTACCGCCAATGCGGCCGGCGAAAACAGCCGGCCGTCGAGCAGCAACAGCACCAACGTGACCGAGAGCGGGACCTTGTTGAACCACCAGGCTCGGGACCGAACGAGGAGCGCCACCGTCAACGATTTTCGCGCGGCTGCCGCTCGTCGCCTGGGAGGCATTGGAACGCCGCGACGCCTTAGCGACTGAGGTGCGTCGTCGCGAGCACGTCCTCGCGCAGCGATGCGGGCTCTTGGGTGACGAGTGCGGGCAGCAAATACGGATAGCGCCCGTCGTACGGCGCGAGGAACTGCAACGCGATGTCCCGTGACGCGAACGCGCCGGGGTCATAGAGCGTTCGCCCGCCCGGAGCGTTGACGTATGCGCGGCCGCCGGCCGCTTCGACGAGCGCGATGATGCGCGCTTGCCCGCGCAGCGCCGGGTCGACGTGCAGCTCGGAGCTCCGCACGATACGCGCGCGAAGCGCGAGCGCTTCGGCGACGAGCCGCAATCCCGCTTCCACGAACGCGCACGGCGTGCCGAGAGGACCGTAGAGGTGCGTGCGCACCCGCTCCGCCAGCGGACCGTTCGCGCGCGCCAGCCACGGCAAGCGCGCCAAGCGCCCGTCGAGCGCGGTGCGCGCGGCGGCCGCGAACGCCAGCTCCGCGATCGTCGCGTCGCGCGGCGCACGCGCGAGCGGTAGCGTGAGCCACTGCGGCGCGCCGCTCGGCCCAGGGACCTCGCAGCGGTGCACGCGCCCGCGGCGCGGGAACTGGACGTCGTCGTACACCACGAACGTGTCCGCCGCGGCGAGCAGCCGGAAGTAGCCCGCATAGGGATAGAAGTACGGCTGCATCACGGCCACGGCGTGCGTGTGCCGTGCCGGCGGCGTGCTCACGCGGTCCTGTTTGGCGTCTCGCCGACGCCGCCTGCGCTCGGGTGGCAGCGCCCTTCGCCCGCCGATCCGTAGTTCTACGGACGCTGGCGGCGACCGCCGCGCCCTACAGTGGGGCCATCGCTCCCGCCGTGAGGTCGCAATCCAATGGTTCACGTTTCCGCCAGCCCGCTCTTCGTCAACGTCGCTTCGAGCGCCGCGTGCCTGTTCGCGGTCGACTTCATCACCGGCGTCATCCATTGGGCGGAGGACACCTGGACCGCGCTGGGCCGCTCGAAGCTGCTCGACACCTACGTCGTGCGCGACAACATCGAGCACCACCGCAAACCGGGTGGCATCCGCGCAGGCACGTACTGGGAGACCAACCGTGTGTGCATGGCGCTCGCGCTCGTCGTGGGCGGCGTCCTCGCGCTGTGCGGCGTCCACGTGTGGCAGGCGTACCTGATCGTCGTGCTCGCGTCGCAGTCGAACCAGGTGCACAAATGGGCGCACTGCGCGAACCCGCCGTTCGCGATCCGGCAGCTGCAGCGCTGCGGCATCCTGCAGTCGACGGCGCACCACGCCGAGCACCACAAGCGCCCGTACGCGAGCCGCTACTGCACGACGACGAACTTCCTGAACCCGGTTCTCGACCGCGTCGGTTTCTGGCGCGGGCTCGAGTGGCTGATCGAGCGCTGCGGCGTGAAGGTGCAGCGCACGACGCCCGCGCGGCTAGGCTACTGACGCGCCGCCGCGCCGCTCGTTAGATCGCCACGGTGACGCCGAGCTCGACGCGGCGCTCGGCCTCGATGCGGAGGTCGTCCGGGAGCGGGCGCGCGTTGCGCAGCAGCGCGGCGAAGAGGTGCCGGCGCCACGCCGGCATCCCGCCTTTCGGCAGTGCCTCGATCTTTGCGTCGGCGTAGAAGAACGACGTGTCGTCGCGGTCCAAGTTCAGGCCGAACGCGTCGCAGGAGCGCAGGATCGGTTCGATGCGCGGGGCTTCCATGTAGCCGAAGCGCGCGATCACGCGGATCAGCCGCAGCGAGAATCGCTCGACCGTGACGCGCTGCTCGTGCGTGAGAAACGGCGTCCCGGCGCGCGCGATGTTGAGCACCACGATGCGCTCGTCGTTCGCACGGTCACGGATCCAGCGGTGGCGTGCGAGAAACGGCACGCCGCGCGGGTCCGGCGTCAGGAACACCATCGTGCCGTGCTCGCCCACCCCCGCCGGGAGTCTCTCGAGCACGGCTTCGAGCGGCGTCTGCTGCGCGGCGAGCGCCTTGGCCAGACCGCGCCGGCCTTCGAGCCAGGTCAGGCTCAAGAGCACGAGTACCGCGCTGATCGCGAGCGGGATGTAGCCGCCGTCGAGAAACTTCGGCAGCGACGCGACGACGAAGCTGCCGTCGATGAGCACGAAGCACAGCACGAGCGCCGTCGCCGCGACGCCGTTCCACTTCAAGACCTTGGTGACCACCACGTAATACGCCAGCGACGTGCACAGCATCGTGAACGCGACGGCGAGACCGTAGGCCGCCGCGAGCCGGTCGCTGGAGCGAAAGCCGATCACGAGCACGGAGCAGCCGATGGCGAGCGCCCAGTTCACCGCCGGCACGAACACTTGGCCTTTGTAGCGGTCCGACGTGTGGCGAACCAGCACGCGCGGCGCGAGGTTGAGCGCGATCGCCTGCTCGACCAGCGTGAACGTCCCGGAGATGAGAGCCTGCGAGGCAATCACCGTCGCGACCGTCGCGAGCACCACCATCGGGATCAGCATCCAGCCCGGCGCGAGCGCGTAGAACGGGTTGTCGAGCGCGTGCGGGTTCGCGAGCAGCTTGGCTCCTTGGCCGAAATAGTTCAGGATGAGCGCCGGGAACACCAGCGCGAACCAGCCCGTCACGATCGGGCCGCGCCCGAAGTGCGAGAGGTCGGCGTAGAGCGCCTCGACGCCGGTGACGGCGAGGATGACGCCGCCCAAAATCGTGAAGCCGACGATACCGTGCGACGTCGCGAACGCGATCGCGTGCCGCGGATCGAGCGCGTACAGCACCTCCGGCCGCTGCGCGATCGCCAAAGCGCCCAGCGTGCCGATCACGACGAACCATACTAGCATGACGGGCCCGAACAGGCGGCCGACCCGTTCGGTGCCGCCGCGCTGCAGCGTGAACAGCGCAACGATCACCGCCAGCGAGATCGGCACGACGTACGGCTGCGCCGCCGGCGATGCCACCGAGATGCCTTCGACCGCCGAGATCACCGAGATGGCGGGCGTGATGATACCGTCGCCCAGCAGCATCGACGCGCCGATGACCACGACGATCGTCATGCCGGCGGAGCGGATCATCGTGCCGAACCGCGGCGGCGGCGACGCGAGCGCGAGCAGCGCGAGGATACCGCCCTCGCCCTCGTGGTCGACGCGCAAGATGAACGCGATGTATTTGAAGCACACCACGATCGCGAGCGCCCAAACCAGCAGCGAGCAGATGCCCAGCACCGCGCCCTGGTCCGGTTGCGCGTGCGCGAGCCCGAAACAGACCTTCAGCGTGTACAGCGGGCTGGTGCCGATGTCCCCGAAAACGACGCCCATCGCGGCGATGACCAGGGTGAGGGGCGTCTTCGAGCGGGCGGTCAAGCCGATAAAATAGCATGTCCGGCGCCGCTCGCCCACCCGCCGTTCGGCCGAACCTTTCGGCTGGGCGTGCGGATGGATCGTCGCGAGCCGGGCAGAAGGCGAACCCGATGGGCACGGTTACATGACGCGCACCGAGTTCGAGCACGTGGTGCGCGAAGCGCTCGACTCGCTGCCCAAGCGATTCGCCGAGATGGTGAAGAACGTCGTGATCGCGGTCGAGGAAGAGCCCAACGACGAGGACCTCGAGAGCTTCGACGACGACGACGACCACGAGCTGCTCGGCATCTACCGCGGCGTGCCGCTGACCGAGCGCACGCACGACGAGCCGCTGCTGCCCGATGAGATCGCGGTGTTCCGCGGCCCGATCAACCGCGTCGCGCGAACGCGCCAAGAAGCGGTCCACGAAGTGCGCGAAACGGTGATCCACGAGCTAGGCCACTACTTCGGCCTCGAAGACGAAGAGATGCCCCACTAAAGCCTTTGGGAACGCTCTCCGCCGGGAAAGAGCTGGGGATGAAGTCACCGGATGCGGGGTTCGTTCGCGTGCGTGGGGCGCGCGAGCACAACCTCAAGAACGTCGACCTCGAGATTCCGCGCGAGGCGCTGGTCGTGTTCACGGGCGTGTCCGGTTCGGGCAAGTCGTCGCTTGCGTTCAGCACGCTCTACGCCGAGGCGCAGCGGCGCTACCTCGAATCCGTCTCACCCTACGCGCGGCGGCTCTTCAACCAGATGTCCGTGCCCGAAGTGGACGAGATCGACGGCCTCCCGCCCGCCGTCGCGCTGCAGCAGCAGCGCGGCTCGCCCACCACGCGCTCGTCTGTCGGCAGCGTGACGACGCTGTCCAACCTGCTGCGCATGCTGTACTCGCGCGCGGGCGTGTATCCGCCGAAGCAACCGCACCTCGACGCCGAAGCGTTCTCGCCGAACACGCCGGCGGGCGCGTGTCCGCGGTGTCACGGCCTCGGGCGCATTTACGACGTGACGGAGCACTCGATGGTGCCCGACCCGTCGCTCACGATCCGCGAGCGTGCGATCGCCGCGTGGCCGACCGCGTGGCACGGGCAGAACCTGCGCGACATCGCGGTGACGCTGGGCTACGACGTCGACCGCCCCTGGCGCGAGCTGCCCAAGAAAGACCGTGACTGGCTGCTGTTCACCGACGAGCAGCCCACGGTGCCGGTATACGCGGGCTACACGCCCGCGCAGACGCGCCGCGCGCTCAAGCGCAAGGAAGAACCGAGCTATCAAGGCACGTTCACCAGCGCGCGCAAGCACGTGCTGCAGACGTTTGCCACCACCACGAGCCCGCTGATGAAGAAGCGCGCCGCGCGGTACATGGAGAGCGGCGAGTGCCCGCTCTGCCATGGCAAGCGGCTGCGGCGGGAGTCCCTGTCGGTGACGTTCGCCGGCATGGACTTCGCTGAGATCGCGCGCGTGCCGCTCAAGCGGCTGCGCGCGCTCATGCAGCCGTACGCAACGTCCGCCGATCGCGGCATCGCGAAGCTCGCGGTGGAACATCCCGAGAAGGCGGTCGTCGTGCAGCGCATCGCCGAGGATCTCGTCGCGCGGCTCGCGGTGCTGCTCGATCTCGGCTTGGGCTATCTCACGATCGAGCGCAGCACGCCGACGCTCTCGCCCGGTGAATTGCAGCGCTTGCGGCTTGCCACGCAAGTGCGCTCGAATCTGTTCGGCGTCGTGTACGTGCTCGACGAGCCGTCTGCCGGCTTGCACCCCGTCGACACGGAGGCCCTCTTGGCCGCGCTCGACCAGCTGAAGGCGGCGGGCAACTCGCTGTTCGTCGTCGAGCACGAGCTCGACGTGATTCGGCACGCGGACTGGATCGTGGACGTCGGCCCGGCCGCGGGACAACACGGTGGCGAGATTCTCTACAGCGGGCCGCCCGACGGTTTGCGGCGCGTCGAGGCGTCGCAAACCCGGCGCCATCTCTTCGGCGGCGATGCGTTCCGGTCGCGCGCGCCGCGGCCGCCGCGCGGCTGGCTGCACCTCGCGGGCGTCACGCGGAACAACGTGCAGAACCTCGACGTCGCATTTCCGCTGGGTGTGTTCACGACCGTGTCCGGCGTGTCGGGCTCGGGCAAGTCGAGCCTGGTGAGCCAGGCGCTGGTCGAACTCGTCGCAGCGCACCTCGGTGAAAACGTCGCCACGGTTGAAGAAGAAGGCGAAGCGCTCGAGCGCGAACCGGTAATCGCCAGCGGCGGGCGCATCGCGAGCGGCATGGAGCGCGTGAAGCGCCTGGTGCGCGTCGACCAGAAGCCGATCGGGCGCACGCCGCGCTCCAACCTCGCCACGTACACCGGGCTGTTCGACTCCGTGCGGAAATTGTTCGCCGGTACCAAAGCCGCGCGCGCGAAGCGCTACGATGCCGGCCGCTTCTCGTTCAACGTCGCAAAGGGACGATGCGCGACATGCGAGGGCGAAGGCTTCGTGATGGTCGAGCTCCTGTTTCTGCCCAGCGTGTACGCGCCGTGTCCCACCTGCCACGGTTCGCGTTACAACGCCGAAACGCTCAAGATCACGTATCGCGGCAAGACGATCGCCGACGTGCTCGCGCTCACGGTCGACGCCGCGTGGGAATTCTTCTCCGACGAGGTGCACGTGTGCCGTGCGCTCAAGGTGCTGCGTGAAGTGGGGCTGGGCTATCTGCGGCTGGGTCAGCCGGCGACGGAGCTGTCCGGCGGCGAGGCGCAGCGCATCAAGCTGGCGACCGAACTGCAGCGCGTGCAGCGCGGCGACACGCTCTACGTGCTCGACGAGCCGACGACGGGGCTGCATCCCGCCGACGTGGAGAAGCTGATGGTGCAGCTCGACGGGCTGGTCGAGGCGGGGAACACCGTCATCGTGGTGGAGCACGACATGCGTGTCGTCGCGGGCAGCGACTGGGTGATGGACATCGGGCCCGATGCCGGCGACGAGGGCGGCCGGGTGGTAGCGGCCGGCACGCCGGCGGACGTCGCGGCGACGAAAGCGAGCCGCACCGCACCGTACCTCGCGCGCTTCCTCGGCGGCGATCGCCGTCCGGTCGCAGCCGCGGGATGAGATCGAAGCTCGCACCGGGGTTGGCGATCGCGAAGTCTGCGATCCACGGCAAAGGATGTTTTGCCACGAAACGCTTCGCGCGCCGCCGGAAGATCGCCGAGTACACGGGCGAGAAGATCACCAACGCGGAGGGCGAGCGGCGCGGTCACCGGCGCGTCCTGCGCATCAGCGGGCTCGACACGCGCTGGAGCATCGACGGCTCCGCCGGCGGCAACGGCACGCACTACATCAACCACTCGTGCCGCCCCAATGCGTTCATGCAAACGTTCGGCACGCGCCTGCTCGTGCTCGCGCAGCGCGACATTCGGCCGGGCGAAGAGATCACGGTGGACTACGTGTCGTCGCTGCACTCCGACCGCAAGCGCTGCTTCTGCGGCGCGCCGAACTGCCGCGGCACGATCAACAAGGTCTGACCGCTAAGCGCCGGCGAGCCCCCGAGCGGTCAACCACGCTTCGATCGCCGCGTTGGTTTCGGCGGCGCGTTCGCGCGGGAGCCAGTGACCCGCGTCCACGACGCGTTCGGTGAGGTCGGTGCAGTCGCGGCGCATCGGTTCCGCAAGCCGTGCGTCGACCGTTTCGCAGACGGCGTCGTACCTGGCATGCACGAAGAGCACGGGCAACCGGAGCACGCCGCCGTCGCTCGCGCGCGCAGCGTATGCGAGATTGCTCGCGTTGTTCGCGTACCAGGCGTCCGCGCCGAAGAACCCGGTTCGTTCGAATGCCGCGGCGTACTCGTCGAGCTCGTCCTCCGACATCACGGCCGTATCGCGCGGGACGTCGGGCGCGCGGCCCGTGCCGCCGAACCAGCCGCCGTCGCGCGTGATGCGCGCCGTGGGCGAAGGCTTGCCCTTATCCTTCACGCTCCCGCTGCGGTACAAGGCCTTGAACGTTGCGCGCAAGTCCGCTTCGAACGCAGCGCGCGCACCTTCGAAATCTTGCTCGTAGAACAGCTGGTAATCCCATTGGCCCGCCGGGTATTTCGCTTCCGGGTACACGGTGCGGTCGACGAGCGGGATAACCGTCGCGGGCGCGAAGCCGTTCGCAAAGTACGGCACGCACAGGCTGACCACGGCGCGGCACGATTCGGGATGATGTTCCGCCAGCGCCCACACCACGGCGCTGCCCCAATCGTGCCCGATCCAGATCGCGGATTTCGCGCCGAGCGCGTGCAGCAGCTCCACCATGTCCTGCACGATCTGTTCGAGCGCGTACGCGTCGCGTTCGTGCGGCGCGCTCGAGCGACCGTACCCGCGCATGTCCGGCGCAACGCACCGGTACCCGAGCCCGGCGAAATGCTCGAGCTGACCGCGCCACATGATCGACAGCGCGGGCCAGCCGTGTACGAAGATCAGCAGCGGCCCGCCGGGCGGCCCCGCTTCGAGATAATGGGTGGTGTGCCGCTCGGTGCGCACGTCGTGCTCGGTGATCGTCGTCATCGCGGTTGGATCGCCGGGACGCGGTACGTGCCGTCGAGACCCGCGGCGAGGGGCCAGTACATGCGCAGCGTGACGATGAACGGGCCCGCCGGCGCCGGCAGCCAGTTCGTCTGGTCGCCGGGCGGCGCGTCATGCTGGATCGCCACGTCGACCGAACCGTTGGCGTTGCGCTTGACGTTCGTGTCGCGCAGCGTGTAGCGGTCGATGGCGTTCGGCGTCAGATAATGATCGGGCGAGTACAGCGTGAGCGACCAGAATGCTTTTGCCGGCGGAAGCTGCGCGCCGTCAAAATGCAGCGCGTACCGGCGGTCACCGGACAGCGGCGCCCCGTTGGCGTCGACGCTCGTCTCGGGGTACACCGCGTCTTCGGGCAGGTTCGCCGCGAGCAGCGTTTGCGCGATGAACGCGCGGTAGAGGTAGTCGGTGCCGAAGCGCCCGGTGTTGGCCGTCCAGCGCCAGCCGTTGACATGCGGTACCGCGGGCGCGTCATAGTGGTCGAGCAGGGCGCGCGCGTCGCGCAGACCGTCGTCGAACGGTGCGCGGTGGGCCGCTTCGGGCGGGGTGATCGCGAACGGCGTGCCCGCGACGACCCCGATCCGCGCGAGGCGTTCGACGATCGGCGCGTCGACCGCGCGCGGCGGGTTCTTGGCGAGCGCCGCGGCGAGGCGCGCAAAGAACATCTCGGGCGTCATCGCGGCAACGACCGAGGGCGGGGTTGGCCCGGTCGGCACGTTCGGCTCGCGCATGAGCCCGCGCGCCGGCTCGTACGACGCGTCGCCGAAGCGGCTGAGCGGCGTGACGGTGTACAGCTGCTGGATCGCGGTGATCGCGTCGGGCGGATCGTCGGGCCGCGCGCGCGTGCGTGCCAAAATCCACACGTCGTTGGTGGACGAGCGCACGAGACGTTGGCCGGGCGCGGCACTGCCCTTCCAGCTCGGACCGACGAGCACGTAGTTGCCGGGCGACGAGTCGGCGATGCGCGGCGTGGGATCGGCGATGACGTCGGTCCACGCGTCCATCACCTGCGCGACGAAGTAGCGGCCGCCCGCGTCGGGCACGTGCAGGATCTGCGGTTCGGTCGAAAGGTCGACCCACGCCGAGGAGTAGCGCGTGTCGCCGTTGGGTGCGACGACGATGCGGAATACCGGCGTGGGGCCGGACAGCATGTGCACGAACTGCCCCGTGCTCGATGCTGCCGTCGCGATCTGCTTCGTCACGCCCATCAGCACCAGCGGATAGCCGTAGATGTAGCCGTCGCGCGCGATGGTGCGCGCGTCGTCGTCCTTCGCGAGCGTGCCGCGCGGCGCTGCCAGCATCGCCGCCGCCATGGCACACGCGATGATTCCGGCGAGCAGCCGTCGGTGTTCTGGCATGGCCGTCCTTTCGCGCACACCGAATGGACTTGCGGGACCATCGTGGCGCACCCTTCGACAAGCTCAGCCGCAGCTGACAGCACGTCAGGGTGACATGAGGGCTCGCGCGCTGAGGATTGTGACTTGCATAAAGCAAGTCGCTAGGGTATCTTGGTCCGGACGTGGCTCGCGCGATCGCCGTGGCACCCGAGGCGACTTCCCCGACCGTCCCGCAGCTCGACCCGCGTACGAGCGCGCTGCTGCACGCCCCGATCGTGCCGCTGCTGCTGCGCATGGCGTGGCCCAACGTCGTGGTCATGCTCGCGCAGGCCAGCACCGGGCTGATCGAGACCTTCTGGGTGTCGCGGCTGGGCACCGACGCGCTGGCCGGCATGGCGCTCGTGTTTCCGGGCGTGATGCTGATGCAGATGATCTCGGGCGGCTCGCTGGGCGGCGGGATCTCGTCGGCGATCGCGCGCGCGCTCGGCTCGCGGCGCGCCGCCGACGCCGATGCGCTCGTGCTGCACGCGCTGGTCATCAACGCCGCGCTCGGCATCCTCGCGTCGGTGCTCGTGCTCGCGTTTGGCCCCGAACTCTACCGCGTGCTCGGCGGCCGCGGCGCCTCGCTCGACGCCGCGCTGCGCTACTCGAACATCGTGTTCGCCGGGAACGTGTTGCTGTGGGTCATGAACGCGCTTGCCAGCGCCGTGCGCGGCACCGGCAACATGCTCGTGCCCGCGCTCGTCATCTGCGGCTGCACGGTGATCCTCGTGCCGCTCTCGCCGCTGCTCATCTTCGGCATCGGCCCGTTTCCCGCGCTGGGCATCGCGGGCGGCGGCGTCGCGATGGTGTTCTCGTTCGCCATCGGCGCGGTCGCGCTCGCATGGTACGTGCTCGCAGGGCACAGCGTCGTGCGCCTCCGGCTCGCGCGCCTGCAAGCGCGTTTCTTCAACGCGATCCTGAGCGTCGGCGCGGTCGCCACCGTGTCGACGTTGCAGACCAACGTCACGATCGGCGTCGCGACCGCGCTGGTCGCAACGGCCGCCGGACCGGCGGGCGTGGCAGGGTACGGAACCGGCGCACGGCTGGAGTATCTGCTGATCCCGCTCGTGTTCGGGCTGGGCGCGCCGCTGGTCGCGCTCGTCGGCACGAACATCGGCGCGGGACAGGGCGAGCGCGCGCTGCGCATCGCGCTCATGGGCGGCGGGCTCGCGTTCGCGATGACCGAATCGATCGGCGTCGCGGCCGCCGTGTGGCCCCGCGCGTGGCTGGGGCTCTTCGGACACGACCCGGTCATGCTAGCGACGGGCTCGGCGTATCTGCGCGCCGCCGGACCGTTCTACGGTTTCTTCGGGCTGGGGCTCGCGCTGTATTTCGCATCGCAGGGCGCCGGCCGGCTGCGCTGGCCGCTGTTCGCGGGCTTCCTGCGCATGCTCGTCGCGCTGGGCGGCGGCTGGCTTGCGCTTCGCGCGACCGGTTCGCTGCAATGGCTGTTCGTCGCGCTTGGCTTCGGGATGCTGCTTTACGGCGTGCTGGTCACGGTTTCGGTGACGTCGGGGTCGCTCGCCGGCGGGCGACGCGCGGTGCCGCAGCCGACAGCCCAGGCGAACTGAACCCAGCCGCGAATTCTCGGCAGCCCGCCATGCACGACGTTGCGATCGCGATCCCGTTTCTGCTCCTCGGCGCGATCATCGGCTTGCCGCTCGCGACCTACCTTCGCGGCCGCGCGCCCCGCGTTCGCCGCGCGCGCCCGCCCAGGCCGCAGAAGAGCAAGCTGCACGTCGTGACGCGCAGCCAGATGGACGAAGACCTCCAGGACCTGATCCGCCGCAGACCGTGACACGGGCGCAGCGAACGCCGCCGCTGGCGCTCACGCTCGCGGCCGTCGCGGCGTCGCGACTCGGACTGGAAGACCGCGAACTCGATCTCGCGCGCGGCTTCGTCCCCGCCGTCGCTGCGATGGACGAAGCAGACCGCGCGTACCGCGCCACAATCGAGACGACGCTGGCGCGCGAGGCCAGCGCGGCGGTCCTGTCGGCGATGGCGTCGTTTCGCGCCCGCGCACACGAGGTGCGCGAGAATGCACGGCGCGACATCGGTGAGCTTTATCGTAAGTACGGCCGCGAATATGGCTGGTTCGATCCGCTCGACGTCTATCTGCCGCCAACGACCGGCTTGTCGCACGCCGACGGCACACGTGTCGCGACGATATCCGACACCGCGCGCTCCGAGGTGGACACGCTGCGTAGGCGCGTCAACGACGCGGTGGTCAAACGGCTCGAGCGCGATCAGCTCGAAGCGCTGGTCGCCGCGAAGCAGCAACGCCGCGCTGCGTTCGAACGTGCGCTGGCGCAAACGCTGACCGCACCGGTCGAGCCGAGTCTCGCCGCGCCGGCGACTGCGTTCGACAAGGCGGTGGACCACCTCACGCGCCTTGCCGACGGGTGGTACTGATGAACCCGACTGGATGTCGGGCGACGATTCCAGGTCGACCGACGATTTTGGATACCGGGGGCTACTACTGGTATTCACGGTCGGGTTGCACGCCGAACGCCGCGACCTTGCCCTCGGGTGTAAGGCTGTAGATGATCAGCGCCGACTGATCGCCTTTGGCGAGACGGAACGTCGAAAGCACGGCATGCGCCGGATCGCGCGGTGCCGGCACGCGCCTTACCAGGGTGAGCGTCCCGCCAGGCCACAGCCGCGACACGCGTTGCTGCACGGACTTCGTCGCGGCGGGCGTGATGATCTTCGCGAATTCCGGCGTGACCCTGTCGGTGATATCCTGGCCGGCCGCGAGGCGGTCGAGCAGTGGTCGCAGCGACGCGGCAATGTCGGGCTGCGTATCGTCGATGGCGCTAAGTTTCGGCGGAAGGAGCGGCGCGTCGGCAAGGCCGGCAACGACGTGGGCGATCATCGTCGGGCGCGCGGAGTCGAGATTGGTGAGCACCACGACGGTGAGCGCATCGTCGGGATACCGCGCGATGTGGCACGTGAATCCTTGCCACCCTCCGCTGTGCTCGATGAGCTTGTGGCTGTTCTGCTCGCCCATGGACCAAGCGAAACCGTAGCCCGCCGGATTCGGCTTGCCGTCGTTCAGTGGAAAAACGGTCCACATGCGATCGAGGCTGGATTGCTTGAGCAGGCGTGTTGTGTAGAGCGCCTCGTCCCACTTCGCGAGGTCGAGCACGTTGAAATAGAGCGTGCCGTCGCCCGTGGAGTTGAACGTCGGCGACACCCACTCCTGATTTTTCAGCTCGGTGCCGTGAAGCTCGTAGCCGGCGGCACGGTTGGGGATGATGTCGGCTTCGCTGATGAGGCGGGTGGACGTCATCCCGAGCGGCTTGAAGATACGCTGCGCGAGAACGTCCGCGTACGGCGTTCCGGTGACGCGGTGGACGAGGATGCCCAGCAGAGCATAATTCGTATTGCGGTAGTTCCACTTGTCGCCGGGCGGGTTTTCGATCGGCAGCGCGGCGATGTTCTTCGCCAGCTCCGCCTCGGTGTAATCCAGGCGCATGTTGAACGGCCCGCCGGGTCCCGTGCGCTCGGGCGTCTCGTATTCTGCAAGCCCGGACGTGTGCGACAGCAAGTTCTTGATCAGGATCGGCTTCCAGCTCGCGGGCGCTTCCGGAAAGTATTTCGTGACGCTGTCGTCGAGCGAGACCTTGCCGTCTTCGACGAGCATCATCATCGCCGCGGACAGGAACTGCTTGCCGACGGAGCCTGATTGAAAGATCGTCTCGGGCTTGACGGGAACAGACAGCTCGACGTTAGCCAGACCGTAGCCTTTGGCAAGCAACACCTTGCCCCGGCTGTACACTCCGACGGCGATGCCGGGAACGTGCTCGCGCTGCATCTCTGCGGTCACGAAAGCATCGATCGATGCGACCTGCTGCGCGGTGAGCGCGGGGCGTGTGCTCGCGATAGGGGTGAGGCCGAGGGCCGCGGACAAGGCCGCAAGCGCGAGCGAACGTTGAACGATGTGATTCATGTGCCTCTGCCGCCTGAATGGGCTAGCGGATTGTGCCGTATGCGAAGGCCGTAATCTTTCCTTGCGCGTCCAGCGCGATGAGGACGCCACGCGGTCGACGGTGGTGGATCGTGCGGATGTTTCTTGCGCCGGCCCCGACAGCGGGCTCAGCGAGATGGCGATCAGGGCCGCCGCCGCCGCCCGCCGCGCCGTTGCGCGCGCGTCATGTGATGTCCGTAGCACGATCCTCTAGCGATCCGGCTGCCGATGGACGAACGCGCCGGCCGGGAAGAACAGTTCCGTGTGGCTCGCGACGAAGGTTCCTGTCCAGACGTAGCCGGTGGGTAACGGCTTGCAACTCGTGTACGTGTCGGATCCGTGTACCGCATTCCAGGCGAGAGTGGCATGCGCCGGGCGCACCGCACGGAAGCCCGAACTCTCCGTGAGCGGATACTTCTGGCTCCGCGCCGCGAGCAGCAGCGACTGATCGAAAGCTGGTTGCCCGCTCGGCGCGTCGACCGTTGCCTTCGTGACCGCACCGGCCGCATCGATGTCGACGCGTACGGCTGACGTGAACGTTGCTTCCGTCGTGAGCTTGCGCAACGATGCGGGAATCGCCGGAACGCCGGCGTGAACCAGACTCGGCACTTTACACGCCGAGGGGTACCGCGTGCTCCAGCCTTTAGGATAGACCGGTGCGACGACGGAAGCTCCGACGCCGGCAGCACGCCATGCGAACACGGCCGTCCGGACCGTCGACGCGATGGGCCGGCAGTTACGCGACGCTGCGATATAGCGGTCGTTCATGAGCGCGATCTTGACGTCGTTCGCGACGCCCGGAGTGCGTGGCGGCGACACGAGCGTCACCTCCGTGGCGTGCCCGGCGGCGTTCACCGTGAGGTTTACCGTGGCGGCGCGCAGGCTGTTCGGCCGGAACGTGCCCTCAGGGGCGGGCTGCAGCTCGAACGTATCCCCTGAGGCCTGATGTCCGCGCGCACCGGCGAACCGGCTCCAAGGCCCCACCGCGACCATCTGGATGCCGCGATCGGGAACGGTGCAGGGTCCACGTCCGTGCACCGCCGCGGCATGCCCGACCGCGGGTTGGTGCACGTCGTATGCAAGCACCGGCGAGACGCTCTGCAAGAGCACCGCGATGAGGGCGAGTGACGCGAGCGTCGCCGTGAGGGCGGACACCGACAGTCGCAGCCGTCGCGGACGCGCGTCGAGGAGCCGCTCGATGCGTACGACGATCGAGTGCCGCGAGCCCAAGGCGCTCGGCGCGCCGAGCGGTGCGCTTCGTCCCACGCTGGCTGCGAGGTTCGCCAAGATGTTTGCGAACGCGTCGCCGGAGCCCGTTCGCGCGACGACCCAGTCGTCGCAGGCGACTTCGCGTTCCGTCGAAAGCCGGCGCATGACGAACCACGCCGCCGGATTGAGGGCAAGGAACGCTTCCGCGACGCGCGCCAGCGCGTTCGTCCACACGTCGTATCGCCGCAAGTGCGCGACCTCGTGCACGACGATCGTCTCGATGGCGTCAGGGTCCAGCTCATCGACGAGCGAGGCCGGCAAGATGATGGCGGGATGACGGAATCCGGCCGCGATCGGGACGCGCACGCGATCCGACAGATAGACCGGATATTCGTGCGCGGACGACCACAGCCGTGCATCGCGACGCATGGCCGCGAGCGCGCGCAGGTCGAGCAAGAGAAGCACACTGCGCGCGCAGGTCACGAAGAACCAAACGAAGGCTACCGCGACCGCAAGGCTCTGTGAGATCGTAATACGGGATGGAGGGGGAGGCACGGGGATCCGCGGCTGCGCAGGCGCAGTCGGTGCATCCGGCGCGGAAGCGGTGAGGTCGCGTGGCTGAGCCGCGAGCGGCGTTCGACCGATCCGCGAAGGTGCGAGCGGAGCTTCGTTCACGATGCTCTGCTCCGCCGGCGTGACGGCGACGACGGCGGGCGCGGTCGTACGCGGCGGAGCGCTCACCGTGATCACCGGGATCAACACGAGCGCCGATAGCGCGCACAGCCAAATCGCATAGCGCGTCGCGGCGCCCAGTTGCGGCAGGCAGCGCAGGCCGAGCCACACGGCCCCCGCGATCAGCACGCCCTCCCAAAGGCTGTCGAAGACGGCGGCGGAAATTGCGAGCGCCGCATGTGCAAGGTCTGAGCTCATTTGCGCCCCTTTGCCTTTCGCTCGAGAAGCTGGCGTATCTGTTCGCGATCCGCGGCGCGGAGCGGAACGTCCTCGAGCAGCGTCACCGCGAGCGCGTTCGGCGAATTTTCGAAAAAGCGCGCGAGCACGTGGTTGACGGCAGATTTCGCCGCATCGTCTCGTTCGACGAGCGGGCGGTAGGTAAACGCGCGCCCGACCTCCTGGTGCGCGACGTAACCTTTCTGTTCGAGCGTTCGCAGCGTCGAAAGAACGGTATTGTACGCTAACGCCGGCGGCCCCAGCGCGGCGGTGACCTCGGAGACGGTCGCCCGCCGCTTCGTCCAAAGCACATCCATCAATCGTAGCTCGTGATCGGTGAGCACGAGGGCCTTCTTACGGGGCATCAAACCTCCTAGTATCGTAGTTGAGACGGTACACCGGCGAGGGTGATTTGTCAACTAGTATCCTAAGAGGCAGTGCGGCGCGTTCGGGGGTTTGAACGGCAGGCCCGGTTTCGACGTTCACGTTCCATGACCGCACTGCTCCTCGCACTGCTGATGCTCGTTCCGATCGCGACGCCCACGGCCGTGCCGATGCCGATACGCTCCGCGGCGCCCGGCAGGTTCGTGCCTTCGACGCCGTCCCCGCGCGATGAAGTCCGCGCATCGATCGGCCCTGATGCGACGGTCGAGGGCTACACCGTTACCTTCTCGAGCATGATTCCGGGTTTTGTCGTCGACCCGGCGAGGCTGCACGTCGACCGGGCGGCACTCGACGGGACGCTGCTCGCGCGTGACGTGGGCACGGTCGTGGCGGCGCCGGACGTACAACTCGGGCCGCCCGGTCCGGCACAGATCGTTCGCGTGCACGTCAACGTTCCGCGCTCGGCCTTGCAGCCCGGAATGCAGAACGTCGTGCTGCGCACCGACGACGGCGCCGCGCGACGAAACGGCGCCGCGGTGCTGCTCGGGACGTATGCGGTCACGTCGTCCGTCCACGTCGACGTCCCCGATCCGTCCGGCGACGACGCGCTTCGCCGCCGGTTCGCCGGCAAAACGGTGTACGGTTACGGACCGCTCACGCTGCGCTGCGGCGTCGACGCGATCCCGTACGCGGGGCTCAACACCCAGCCGCACACGGCGTTGCGCATCGCGCGCATCGAACGCATCGTTGGCGGCGTGCCGCTGCACGCGGGCTACGACTCGTCCGATGCGGCATTCGCGTTCAAGGCGATCGACCCGCTGCGGATCGTGTTCGATCCCGCGGTGCGCCCGACGATCGGTGGTGCGTCGTTCTCGTACCCCGTCCCATCGCAGTCTCCGCCGGCCGTGGCCGTTCCCGTCGTCCCGGGGCCGCAACGCACCGCACCGATGACACCCAGTCCCCTACGCACGTACAACCATGACATGGCGAGATCGATCATGGACCAGATCAAGACGACGGGCTGCCGTTCGCTCGACGTGTTCGCAGCCGACGCATGGCAGCTCGAGCGGCTCGTTACGACGATCGCTCCGACGCCGGGACTGAACAGCATCCGCCTCGGCCTCACGCACGAGCAAGTCGCGCAGATCGACGGCTTCCCCTCGGTCTACGCGAAGAAAGCGGACCTCATGCGCATGGCGGAGTGGCGGTACGACAGGCCCGCCCCGTTCTCGTCGGTCGTTACGTTCGACGGCGATCGCGTCGTGAAATATCAGCCGCCGGGCAACCTGCCCTAAAAAGCGGGAGCCGAGCTATGCCGTTCGCGTTTCGAGGCGGCGGCCCACTTGGCCCAAGCCGTAGTTCACGGTGAAATAGATCAGCGCGATCAGCGCGAATACCGGGATGGGCTGATACGGCGGCTGGCTGAAGACGATCTGGCCGCGCGCGGTGAGATCGAGCACGTTGATGACCGCCGTGAGCGACGTGTCCTTGAGCAGCGTCACGAACTGCGCCACGAGCGCGGGCATCATCTGCCGAATGGCGATCGGCAAGGTGATGATGCGCATGACCTGCGCGCCGGACAGCCCTTGCGACTCCGCCGCCTCGGTCAAGCCCTTGGGCACCGCGAGGATTCCCGCGCGCACGATCTCGGCGACGAGCGCAGCGGTGAAGGCCGACAGCGCGACGGCGCCGGCGGTGAACGGCGCAAGCTTGAACCCGATGATGCGCGGCAGCGCGAAGAACGCGAAGAAGATCACCAGCAGCGTCGGCAGCGCGCGCATGCCCTCGATATAGATCGTTGCGACGATGCTGAGCGCGCGGAAGCGGGAGAGGCGCGCGAGCGCCAGCAGCACACCCGCAACGAACGAGACCGTGATCGAGATCGCCGCGAGCGCCAGCGTGATGCCCAGCCCGCCCGCCAAGAACAACAGCGTGCGCGGATCGAACAGCCAGCTGAGATCGGTCATCGCGCGTAGCGCTTCTCGAGCGCGTTCACCACGTACGCGGTCGGCAGGGTGAGGATCAGGTAGCAGATCGCCGCGCCCGTGAGCATCGGCACGTAGTCGAACGAGCGGGCGCCGATGAGCTTCGCCGTTCCCAGCACGTCCATCACCGCGATCGTGCTGACCAGCGACGAGTTCTTGATGAGGTTGAGCGTCGTGTTCCCCAGCGGCGGGATCGTCTTGGCGATCGCTTGCGGCAGCACGATCAGGCGCATTGCGGCGGTGTATTGCATGCCGCTCGACAGCCCCGCTTCGAGTTGACCCTTGGGGACCGCGGCGATCCCGCTGCGGATCGCCTCCGCGACGAACGCCGACGTGTACACGCCCAGCCCGAGCACCCCGCACAGGAACGCGTCGAGCCGGATGCCTGCGCTCGGCAGCGCCTGGTAGAGAAAGAACAGCTGCACGAGCAACGGGATGTTGCGGAGAAACTCGACGTACGCCGTGCCGGTGCGGCGCAGCGCGGCTGCCGGCGAAACCCGCAGCGTTGCGACGATCACGCCCAGCGCGAGCGCGAGCACGAGCGCAAGCGCCGATACTTCGAGCGTGACGAGCAGACCCTGCGCGAGCAGCGCCTTGTTGGCGGCGAGAACCGACCAATCCATCGGAGGCCCCTTAGCCGAGATCGCCGCGCACCCTTTGGCCGGCTCAGGGTGCAATGGACTTGACGTCTCTATCCATAACTGATATATCGACAGTGGAGATAGACGATGACGAGGGACCTCAACGATCCGCGCGCGTTCTTGCCGCTGGGCGCGAGCGCGTTCTACATCTTGCTCGCGCTGGCCGAAGGCGAATGCCACGGCTACGCCATCGCCAAGGGCGTCGAAACGATCACGGACGGCACGATTCGGCTCGGACCGGGCACGCTGTACCGCGTGCTCAAGCAGATGACCGCCGACGGATGGATCGACGACGTGCAGCGCGTGGATCTCGATGATCCGCGCCGCCGCTATTACCGTCTTACGAAATGGGGCCGGCGCATCGCGGCGGCAGAAGCGGAGCGTCTTGCCGATGTCGTCCGCCTCGCCCGCGCGCGGCGGCTGATCCCCGCGGCCGGTCGCGCGTGACGTGACCGCGCGTCTTCATCCGCTGCCGAGCGAGTCGTCGATGATGGACGTGCAGCGCCGCCGCGGCGCTCCGTGGCGTCTGTGGCTCGCGTGCGCGGCCGGTGCCGCGCTGATCGCCGCGCTCGCGGTTTCGTGGCCGGCGTTGGTGCGCGGTAGCGATACGACGATGGCGATCGATCGTTCGACCGTCGTCACCGACACCGTGCGCGTCGGTGCGATCGAGCGTTCCATCACCGCCGCCGGCGTGCTGGCGTCGCAAACCGCGCGCGTCGTGTCGTCGAGCCAGTCCGGTGCCGTCACGGCGGTGCTCGTGAAGCCCGGCGCGGAGGTCGGCGCGGGCGACACGATCGTGCGGCTCGACAATCCCGATCTCGACGCGCAAGTCGTCACGGCCAAATCGGCGGTGCGCGTCGCGCAGGCGCAGTTGGCGAGCGCCCGCGAGCAGGCGCGCGCGTCGGCGCTCGTGCGGCAATCGACCGTTGCCGGCGCGCAAGCACAGATGCGGGAAGACGAGACCAACGCGCAAGCGATCGAGTCGCTGCATCGCGACGGCTTGGTGCCCGACGTGCAGTACCGCATCGCGAAGATCAAGGCCGAGCAATCGCGGCAACAGGTCGAGATCGGACGGTCGCAGATCGATGTCGACCGGGCGGACCAGCTGGCGAAGATCGCCGCAGCGCAGGCGCAGGTCGACCAAGCGTCGGCGCAAGTCGCCAATCACGAGGCGCAGGTGGCCGCACTCGTCGTCGCCGCCGGCGGCCCGGGCGTGGTGCAATCGGTGAAGGTCGATCCCGGCGCTCACGTCGACGTCGGCAGCGAGGTCGCGCGCGTCGCCGATCAGCGCGCGCTCAAAGCGGTGCTTCAGGTGCCTGAGAGCCAAGTCCACGACGTGTTCAGCGGCATGCGAGCCCGTGTCGATACCGGCAACGGCGCCGCGATCGGGCGCGTCGTGCAGATCGCCCCGTCCGCCGTGAACGGCAGCGTCGCGGTCGACGTCGCGTTCAACCGGCAGCTGCCGCCGGGCGCGCGCCCCGACCTCAACGTCGATGCGACGATCGAGCTCGAACGCATCCCCAAGGCCCTGTCGATCTCGCGGCCCGCAGGCGCGGCGGACAACACGACGATCACGCTGTTCCGCGTCTCGCGCGACGGCTCGCGCGCCGTGCCGGTTCGCGTGCGGCTCGGCCGCGGATCGACGGACCGCGTTCAAGCGATGTCTGGTTTGTCGCGCGGCGACACCGTCATCGTCTCCGACACGTCCGCATACGGCGGACAGCCCGTGCTGCGCCTCCGCTGATCTCGAGGAAGGGTCCGACCGTGCTGCTCAAGCTGGAAAACATCGGCAAGACGTACTACACCGACGACGTCGAGACGCGTGCCCTGCAAGGCATTACGTTCGCGATCGAACGCGGCGAGTACGTATCGGTCGAAGGGCCGTCCGGATGCGGGAAATCGACGCTGCTCTCCATCGTCGGCCTGCTCGATTCGCCGACGGCCGGAACGTACGAACTCAACGGCAAGGCCGTCGAACGGCTGTCGTCCTCCGAGCGCTCGTCGATCCGCAATCACGAGATCGGGTTCATCTTTCAGAACTTCAATCTCATCGGCGATCTGACGGTGCAGGAGAACGTCGAGCTGCCGCTCGTGTACCGCGGGGTCTCCAAGCGCGAGCGCCAACGGCGTGTGGCCGACGTGCTCGACCGCGTCGCGATCACGCACCGGGCGCGCCACTATCCGGCGCAGCTCTCGGGCGGGCAGCAGCAGCGCGTCGCCGTTGCGCGCGCACTCGGCGGCAACCCGTCGCTGCTGCTCGCCGACGAGCCCACCGGCAACCTCGACACCACCAACGGCCAGGCGGTGATGGATCTGCTCCGCGAGTTGCACGCCGACGGCGCGACGATCGTCATGGTGACGCACGACCGAGCCTTCGCGAACTGCGCGCAGCGCAAGATCGGCCTGCTCGACGGCCGGCTGCGCGAGTCGATCGAGCTGGTCGAAGCGCGCCAATGATCCTCAGCCGCGCATCGCGATTGTGAAGACGCTTCGGGCGCTCGCGCGCGGCGCGCTGCGCAGCCTGCCGGGCGATTTTCGCCACCGGTTCGGCGACGAGATCCTCAGCGACATCGATGCGGAACCCGAGCGGTTCACCGGCCATTTCCTCAACGTCTTGAAAGATGGTCTCGCCATGCGCGCCGACGACGTCATCCGCGATTTCACCTACGCGTTCGCGCGCTTGCGGCGCGCGCCGCTCTTCGTCGCGATCGTCACCCTCACGTTCGCGCTCGGGATCGGTGCAAACGTCGCGGTGTTCTCCGCGCTCAACGCCGTCGTGCTGCAACCGTTGCCGTTGGCCCAGCCCGACCGGCTGGTGGCGGTGTTCAAGCGAACGGAGACGATGGGCAACGAGGGTCCGCTCACGCGGCCGGACGTGAGCGATCTGCGCGCGCGGCTCCACGGCGTGACGTCGATCTCCGCGATCGCGTACGGCCGGGCGACGCTGACCGTCAACAGCGTCCACAAGCAGCTGCACGGCGCGGTGGTGTCGTCCTCGTTCTTCGATACGATCGGCGGCAGTGCTGAGATCGGGCGATTCTTCCGGCCCGCCGACGCGCTCCCGGGCCGGCACGAGGTTGTCATCTCCGATCGCGTGTGGCGGTCGAATTTCAACGGCGACCCGACCATCATCGGCAAGCGGATCGACCTCGCGGCGAACATCGATATGCAGCCCGCCGCCGCGGGCGTTTCGTACGAGGTCATCGGCGTGGCCCCGCCCGGCATGCAGACGCCCAACTCGCATCCGATGGAAAAGCAACTATCGCAGCCCGAGTTTTTCATAACGGTGCCGGACGCCACCGCTGCGAGCGTTCGCAGCCCCGGCGGCTCGGCCGGCGTCATCGCGGCGCTTGCGCCCGGCACGAGCGTCGCGCAGCTCAATGCCGAGCTGCGCGTCGTCTCAACGCGGCTGCAGGCGCTCTACCCGCACGCCGACGCGCACGTCGTGTTCTGGGCGCAGTCCCTGAGCGAGGTGTTCGTGCCGCCCGTGGCCTCGAGCCTTTGGATGATCCTCTTCGCGGTGTTCGGCATTCTGCTGATCGCGTGCGCGAACGTTGCGAACTTGATCGCCACGCGCTGGGCGGCGCGCGAGCGTGAGGTCGCGATTCGCCGCGCGCTCGGCGCTTCGAACGCGCGCATCGCCGCACAGCTCTTCATCGAAACCGGTATCCTGGCCGCGTGCGGAGGGATCGCCGGTGTCGCGCTCGCGTTCGCCGGCCTGAAATTCATCCCGCTCGGCGCGCTCGACACCGCTGCGCGCCGCGGTCATGACGTCGCGATCGACGGCACCACGCTGCTCTTCGCCGTCGCCGTCGTGTGTGTGACCACCGTCCTCGCAGGCCTGGCGCCGATCCTATCCATCGGCCGCGGCGGATTGCAGGTCGTGCTCAACAGTGCCGGGCGCGGCGGCGACTCCGCGCGCGGCAACGGCTTGCGGTCCGCGCTCGTCGTTGCGGAGGTCGCGCTCGCGCTGGCGCTGGTCGTCTCCGCCGGACTCGTGGTCCGCAGCTATCTCGCGCTCACGCACACGCCGCTGGGCATCAGGCCGGACGGTGTCTACGAGACCGGCGCCTTCGCAGCGCCGGTACGAACCTCGGCCTTTGCATCGCCGGCGCAGGTGCACACAAATTCCGAGCCGTTCGCGGCCATCCAAGCACGCATGCGGGCGGCAAATCAACGGCTGCTTTCCCGCGTCGAGAGCCTGCCGGGCGTCGATGCCGCGGCGACGACGATGACCTATCCGCTCGGTGACATCGACATCGTCTTCCCCCCGCACGTGTTCGGGGAACCGCCCAGCCGTACGCCGGATTCGGGGCTGAACTCCATCAGCCCCGACTACTTTCGAGCGCTGGGTATCCCGGTCGTGCAGGGCCGCGCGTTCACGAACGCCGACTCCACTGGCGCGCCGCCGGTCGTGATCGTGAACCAGGCGTTCGTGAACAAGGTCTTTCACGGTATCGGCGGCGTCGGGCGCCGCGTCGAATCGTTCGGACTCGGCAAGGACATCAGCTGGGCGACCGTCGTCGGCGTGGTCGCGAACGAACGGCTGTCGTTGAAGAAGCCGCCGCCGCCCATCATGTACCAGCCGGTCGCGCAGAGCCCGAACATCGGGTTCGCCGTCGTCGTGCACGCGCCGCATGCCGACCTCGCGACCGAGCGCAGGCAAATCCAGTCCGCGTTCGTTTCCGCTTTTCCCGAAAGCACCCCGCCGGAGGTGTACACCGTCGCGAGCCGCGTGGCGGAGGCAACCAGCACGGAAAGCTCCGCCGCCGCGCTGCTGGGGAGCCTCGGGCTCGTTCCGCTGCTGCTGGCCTTGTCCGGAATCTTCGGGGTGGTGTCGTTCTCGGTCGCGCAGCGCTCGCGCGAGTTCGGCGTGCGCACGGCGCTCGGCGCGCGGTCGTACCACATTCTGGGCGACGTGCTGCGGCGCGCGCTGTCCGTCACGGCGATCGGCATCGTCATCGGTACGATCGTCGCCGCATTCACCGCGCGGGCGATCGCGTCGAAGATCACCGTGTCGCCGCTCGACCCGCTCACGTACGGGTTCGTCATCGGCTTGGTGGTCGTCTCCGCGTCGCTCGCCGCGATCGTACCGGCGCTGCGCGCGACGCGGGTCGACCCCGTCGTCGCGCTGCGCTACGAGTAGGCTTTAGCCGGGCTTCTGCTTGTCGAACTGCTCGGCCGCGGTCGCGGCCGGCATGTCGTACCACTTGTCAAAGTCGCCGGGAACTTTTTTCTTCAGCCAGCGCTCGTGGATCTTCGCGTACTCGCCGCTCTTCTTGAGGTCGGCCAGCGTGTCGTTGATCGCCTTCGTCAGCGAGGCATTGCCCTTGCGAATGCCGATGCCGTACGGCTCGAACGTGAACAGGCCGCCCACGAGATCCAGGTTGTTCGGGTCCTGCGCTTCGTAGCCGCCGAGGATCACGTTGTCGGTGGTCACCGCGTCGACGCGGCCGCCGCGCAGCCCGGTGAGGCATTCCGGATAGGTCTCGAACGTGACGACGTTCGCTTTCGGGACAAGCCGGCGAATCGTCTGTTCCGGCGTCGAGCCTTGCACCGAGCACACGCTCTTGCCGTCGAGGTCTCTGTAGCTCTTGACGGACGAGCCTTTCTTCACCAGCAGCGACTGGCCGGCGCGGTAGTACACGTTCGAGAAGTCGATCGTCTTCATGCGCGCGGGCGTGATCGTCGCGGTCGCGACGAACGCGTCGATGTCGCCGTTCTGCACCAGCGGGATGCGGTTGTCCGACTTCACCTGCTGCAACTCGACCTTGTCCGGCGAGCCGAGAATGTGCTTGGCGATCGCGCGCGCGATGTCGACGTCGAAGCCGCTCACCTGGTTCGTCTTCGGGTCCAGCGAGCCGAACGGCGGCGCGTCGTACTTCACGCCGATCTTGATCGTGCCGCGCTTCTTGATTGCGTCGACGGAGTTGTCGTCGGCAGCCCGCGTCGGCACGGCCGAACTCAGCACGAGGGATGTGGTCAGGGCGAGCGTCGCGGTGAGGATCGCGCGTCTGGCGATGGTCATTGGTGCATCTCCTAGTGAGCGAGGATCTTCGAGAGAAACAGCTGCGCGCGCGGGTTGCTCGGCGCGGAGAAGAACTGGTCGGGCGTGGCTTGCTCGACGATCCGGCCTTCGTCCATGAAGACGACGCGGTCGCCGACTTCGCGGGCGAAGCCCATCTCGTGGGTCACGACGACCATGGTGATGCCGGTGTGCGCGAGATCTTTCATGACGTCGAGCACCTCCTTGATCATCTCGGGGTCGAGCGCGCTGGTGGGCTCGTCGAACAGCAGCACCTTGGGCTGCATCGCCAGCGCGCGCGCGATGGCGACGCGCTGCTGCTGGCCCCCGGAGAGCTGCGCGGGATATGCGTCGGCTTTCTCCGGCAGGCCGACGCGCTCGAGCAATGCGCGCGCTTCGGCCTCGGCCTGTTCGCGCGTGACGCGCTTCACCGTCATCGGTGCAAGGGTGATGTTCTCGAGCACGGTCTTGTGCGGATAGAGATGGAAGGCCTGAAACACCATGCCGACCTCGCGCCGGATCGCGGCGAGTTCACCGCCCTTCGCGGTGAGGCGCTTGCCGCCGACCTCGACGGTGCCTTCTTGCACGGCCTCAAGGCCGTTGATGCAGCGGATGAGCGTGCTCTTCCCGGAGCCCGACGGACCGATCACCACCACGACCTCGCCCGTGGCGACCGCGAGATCGATGTCCGCCAGCACGTGGTTGGTCCCGAACCACTTCTGGACTCCCGAAAACGCGATGGCGGTGGACGGCGGCATGAGACTTGCAGTTACTCGCCGGGCGGACGGCGGTCCCCTGGCTGGCCGGGCGGCTGCGGCGTTCGCCTCGCCACCACCGACTACTACGACGGCGAGGAGTAAGCCGCCGGCGCGACGCGTTTGCTCGCGAACCGCTCCGACCAGTCGATGCGCCCAGTGAGCTGCATCGTGACGAACAGCGTGACGATCGCGCCGATGGTGATCGACAGCCCGCTGTAGCCTTCGTCAAACAGCGCGTACGAGAACAGGATCAGGTAGAAGAACTGCGCGAGCGCGGCTTCGACCGCGGCGAACCGCAAGCCGGCAACCAGCCGCAAGTACGACACCGTCAGGAACATCGACACCACCGAGCAGATGACAAACGCCCACAGCACGGGGATGCGGTCCACGGTGTACGCGAACAGCAGGTGGAACGCGAAGAACGCCGCCGCCAGGAAGAAGTAGTTGATCGGGTGCAGGTCGATGCGGCGCAGCGTGGTGATCACCAGCATCACGAACACGTAGAACAGCAGCGACAGCGGTGCCCACATCGTGATGCGCTGCGCGAGCGGCCCCGGCTGCATGCGCTGAGGAAACGCCATGCCCACGCCGAAGCCGCCGAGGAGGTCGCGGTAACGCCACGTGAGCCGCCAGCCGGCCGCGGTCTGCTGCTCCTGCGTGGGCGCCAGCATCCGCGGCGGAAACCCGATCGCGCGAAAGTTCGTGTTCATCGTAAGCGTGAAGCCGTGCACCGCGACGACGCCTTTGCCGAAGCCGTACGTCCACGTGCCGATGCCGTGCGAGCTGTAGTGCATGGCCACCGTCGAGGTCTGCCCACGCCGCGCCGGGAGCGGTGCAACGACCGTGCCCGTCATGCTCGTCACCGGGATGCGCTTGCCGTCGACGGTGAGCGTCACGTCGTCGTACGTCGTGCTGTCGGACGGAAACGCAAACTCGACGTGCATTGGTGCGTTGGTGAGATTCGTCACGCGGTACGTCGCGTCGAAGCGCACGCCGTACGTGTTGTACCAGAGCAGCCCTTTCTGCCGCGGATCGAGCGTGAGGTCGACGTCGATGTGCGACGAGGCCGGCGCGGTCGCCGTGCCCTCGTTGACGAAGAACTGCGGCGCATTTTGCACGAGCTGAGAGCCCCACGCTGCCGCGAGCTGGTCGCGCTGCGCGCTGTCGGAGTCCGCGGTACGTACGGCGATGGTCGAGCCGAGGATGAACCAGGCGACCGTGGCGCCGCCCAGGACGAGCGCCACCCCGACGAGGTGCTTCAGCACGAGACTCTGCCCCACAAAGCTTCCTGCATTTGTAGCTTTGTATCACAAAGGTTCGGGCTCCGCAAGATCTAGGCGCGTACCGGGACGATTCGCCGTGTGCGTCAGCGCGGAGGCGCGAACGATGTCGTCAGCCCGCCGGCTCTCACGGCCTCCGCGCAGTTCGACGTCGCGGGCGTGCCGGCGAAGCGTGCGTCGATCCAGGGCTGCGCGATCGCGAACGAATCGGGCAGCATGCCGTTGTGCGTCGCGCCCGGCATTGCGCGGTACGTCAGCGTCGCCTGCTTCGCGCACAGCTCGCCGCGCACGAGATCGGTGGAGACGGGCGAGACCGTGGTGTCCGCCGTCCCTTGCAGCATCAGCAGCGGCACGCCGAACGCCAGCGCGCCCGGCTCGTTCGCGTCGGCTTGCCGAATCAACGGTGCGACGTCCGCGTCGGCACGAAACGCCTTGGCGGGCGCCAGGCCCGCCCACGAATCGGGCTTGATCAAACCGAGCACGCAGCGCTCCATCAGCTGCGGCTGCAACGGCGCCGCCGCGTCTGAAAGGATGAACTCGGGACGGATCGCCGGGTCGACCGACGCATAGCCGCGGATCAGCAGCGCGGCGAAACCGAAGCCGAGATACGGCTGCTGGTTCGTCGTGAGCCCACGCAGCCACGGCCCGAGATGCGACGCGGGCGCCAGCGCGACGCCGCCGAGCAGCGAAAGCTCCGGCGCCCACGCGGGCGCGAGCGACGCCGCGAACAGCGCCGACTGGCCGCCTTGTGAGTGGCCCATCACGACGAAGCGCGAGCTCAGCTGCGGGCTCACCGCGCGCGCCGCGCGCACCATGTCGACGACGTCGCGGCCTTCGGCGACGCCGACCAGATACGGATGCACGCCGGGCGTGCCTTGCCCTTCGTAGTCCGTCTGCACGACGGCGTAGCCGCGCGCGACGAAGCTGTCGAGCAAAGCATTGACCGGGCCGAGATACCAGTGCTCGGGCGCGTTGGCGTCGTCCAGCGACGGCGTGCACGCGGGCGCGTCGCCGGTGGTTCCGTGCGCCCAGCTGATCACCGGCCAGCCGCGGCGCGGCGGCGTGCCGCTCGGGATCGCGACGGTGCCCGATACCGCGACGTCCTTGCCGCCCACGGAGGTGGTGTGGTAGAGCACGAGCATGTTCTGCGCCGCGTGCGGCAGCGCGGCCGCGGTGGTGAGCGGGCGCACCCAGATCGGGTCGCCGTGGCGTCCGGCGGGCAGTGGCGACGGCGGTGAGTAGAACGCCGCGCCCGCCGGACCGGCGGCCGGTGCGGCCGTCGTTGCGACGGGCGCACCGCTAACGATCAGCGTGGCGACGACGGCGAAAGCGGCGAGACGGCGATGCATGCGGCGAACCTCCTGGCAGGTCGACTGGTCCGCCCCAGGATAGCATGCGCGATGAGCGGTCCGCTGGACGGCGTGCGCGTCGTAGAATTTGCGGGGATCGGGCCGGCGCCGTTCTGCGCGATGCTGCTCGCCGATCTCGGCGCGGACGTGGTGCGCGTCGATCGCGCCGGCGAGCCCGCGAACGATCCCGTGACCGCGCGCGGTCGCACGTCGCTCGTGCTCGACTTGAAATCGCCCGACGGCGTCGCGCTCGCGCTCGCGGCGCTCGACCGCGCCGACGTGCTGATCGAAGGCTTCCGTCCCGGCGTGATGGAGCGGCTCGGTCTGGGTCCCGACGTCGCGCTCGCGCGCAACCCGCGGCTCGTGTACGGCCGCATGACGGGCTGGGGGCAAACGGGGCCACTCGCGCACGCGGCGGGCCACGACCTCGCCTACATCGCGCTCACCGGCGCTCTCGCGGCGCTGGGGACGCCGGGTGCGCCGCCGCCGCCCCCGCTCAACCTGGTCGGCGATTTCGGCGGCGGCGCGTTATATCTCGCATTCGGCATCGTCGCGGCGCTGTTCGAGCGTGAACGATCCGGTCGCGGGCAGGTGGTCGACGCCGCAATCGTCGACGGCACCGCGTCGCTGATGGCGCTCTTCAGCGGGATGACGGCGACGGGCCGCCTCACGCTCGACCGCGAGCGCAGCCTGCTGGGCGGCGCGGCGCCGAACTATCGCTGCTACGAATGTGCCGACGGCCGCTACGTCGCCGTCGCGCCGCTCGAGCCGGAGTTCTTCGCGGTTCTCTACGAACGGCTCGGCATCGCGCCGCCGGCCGATGCGAGCTGGGATGCGCAGGCCCGTGCGCTCGCGGACGTGTTCAAGCGCAAGCCGCGCGACGAATGGGCCGCGCTGCTCGCAGGCTACCGACGCGTGCGTCACGCCCGTGCTGGCGCTGGACGAAGCGCCTGCGCACCCGCACATGCGCGCGCGAGAGACGTACCGCGAGCTCGACGGCATCGTGCAGCCCGCGCCCGCGCCGCGCTTCTCGCGCACCCCTGGCGCGGTGCAACGGCCTGCGCCCGCGCCCGGCGAAGGCGGCCGCGACGACGCTCGCGCGCTGGGGCGTCGAACGTGTGCTACCATCGAACGAAGCCGTCGCCAGCGAGGAGCGCCGATGATCGCTACGACCCGTGCTCACGCGGGCATGCACGCTCCGCCGCTCGCCGGGCTGATGATGGACCGGTCCTTGCAGATCTCGCGCCTGATCGATCATGCCGCGCAGTGGCACGGCGACGTCGAGATCGTCACGCTGCGCACCGGCTTGCCGGACAAGCGCGGAACGTATCGCGAACGTGCGCGCGCGCAGCGCGCAGCTTGCGCACGCGCTGGCGCAGCGGCTGCACGTCGAGGCCGGCGACCGCATCGCGACGTTCGCGTGGAACTCGCAGCAGCATCTGGAGCTGTACTACGGCGTGTCGGGCAGCGGCGCGGTGCTGCACACCGTCAACCCGCGACTGTTCGCGGCGCAGCTCGTCTACGTCGTGAACCACGCGCGCGACCGCTTCGTGTTCGTCGACGCCGATCTCGTGCCGCTGCTCGAACCGCTGGCCGATCAGCTTCCCGCGGTCGAAGGCTACGTGGTGCTGTGCGACGACGCGGAGATGCCGGCGACGTCCCTGCCGAACGCGATCGCGTACGAGTCGCTGCTCGCGGGGATGCCCGCGGACATCGAATGGCCCGAGCTCGACGAGCGCACCGCGTCGTCGCTGTGCTACACGTCGGGCACGACGGGCAACCCCAAAGGCGTGCTGTACTCGCACCGCTCGACGCTGCTGCACACGTTCGCGCAGGCAGCGTCATGGCAAGCCGGCCCGGGTTCGCAAGCCGCGATCCTGCCCGTCGTGCCGCTGTTCCATGCCAACGCGTGGGGGCTGCCGTACATGGCGCCGATGGCCGGCTCGAAGCTCGTGTTCGCCGATCCGCACCTCGACCCGGCCGGGCTCTACGATGCGTTCGAGCGCGAGCAGATCACGCTCACGTGCGGCGTCCCGACGATTTGGCTGCGGCTACTGGAATATCTCGAGCGCAACGATCTGCGCTTCTCGAGTCTGAAGCTGCTGGGTGTCGGTGGCTCCGCGCCGCCGCGCGCGATGATCGAAGCGTTCGAGCTCAAGTACGGCGTATGCGTGATGAACGCGTGGGGGATGACCGAGACGAGCCCCGCCTGCACGTTCGGTCAGCCGAAACCTCAGCACGATGTGATGCCGCAGCGCATCGACTACAAGACGCGCGCGGGCCGCGTGCTGTTCGGCGTCGACATTCGCATCGTCGCTGACGATGGTGCAACGCTGCCGTTCGACGGCGTCGCGCAGGGCGAGATTCACGTGCGCGGGCCGTGGATCGCATCAGGCTACTTCGAGGACGACGGTGCGACCGCGCTCGGCATCACGCCCGACGGCTGGCTGCGGACCGGCGACATCGCGACGATCGACGCCGACGGCTACGTGACGATCCGCGACCGCGCCAAGGACGTGATCAAGTCAGGCGGTGAGTGGATCAGCTCGATCGATTTGGAGAACATCGCGGTGGCGCACCCCGACGTCGCCGAAGCGGCCGCGATCGGCGTGCCGCATGCGACGTGGTCCGAACGGCCGGTGCTTTTCGTCGTGCCCAAGCAGGGCCACGATCTGGACGCGCAGAGCGTCCTGGCGTTCCTCGACGGCAAGGTGGCGAAGTGGTGGCTGCCGGACGACGTGACCGTGGTCGCCGAGCTCCCGCACACGGCGACGGGCAAGGTCTCGAAACGAACGCTGCGCGAACACTACGGTGAGATGGCGCCGCATGCCTGAATTGGGTTAGCTTGCCGCACCGGGTAACCACAGCTAGCGCATGACCTTCGAGAGCCCCGAAAACTTTCGCCACCTCGCGGACGACGTGCCCGTTTTTGTCTGGACGCAGGCACCCGACGGTACGATCGAGTGGGCCAACCGGACCTGGTACGACTACGTCCGGCTGCCGCGCGAGGTGGCGACGACGCCTGAAGGCTGGGCGCGGGTCGTCCACCCGGACGACATCGACGCGGTCGTCGCGGCGTTCGAGCGCGCCGCCGCGACTCGGTCGACGTACGAGATCGAGCACCGGGTCAAGCCGGCGGACGGCGACGACTCGACCTACCGCTGGTTCCTCGCGCGCTCGATCCCGCGCTTCGACCAATCGGGCGCCATCGTGAGCTGGGTTGGGACCGGGGTCGACATCCACGACTCCAAGCTGCTGGCCGCCAAGGACACTGCGTCGTTTCGCGTGATCGCCGACGCCGTGCCACAGATGATGTGGTCCGCACTGCCGGACGGCTGGATCGATTGGTACAACGCGCGCTGGTACGACTACACCGGGCAGACGCGCGAGGACGCCGCGGGCTGGGGCTGGCAGGCGGTCCACCATCCCGACGATCTGCCCGGCGTCATGGAGCAGTGGCCCGGCTCGATCGCGAGCGGGCAGCCGTTCGAGATGGAGTTCCGCCTGCGCGGTGCGGATGGCGCGTTTCGCTGGTTCCTCACGCGCGCGATCCCGATGCGCGATGCGGACGGCGCGATCGTGCGGTGGTACGGCTCGAACACCGACATCGACGCCGAGCACGGCGCGCGTGTGCGCGAACGCTCCTTCTCGCGACTCGGCGCGGAGTTGTCCGGCGCGCTTTCGCTCGAGCAGACCCTGCGCGTCGTCACGCGCAGCATCGTCCCCGAGTTCGCGGACTGGGCGCTCGTGAACCTGATCGACGAGCGCAACGACATCCGGCTCGCGGCGGCATATCACGGTGACCCCGATAAGCGCGAGATGCTCGAGGCGGTCCGTGGCGAGTCGTACGCAAACCCGTCGGCGCGCACCGGCGTCGCGCAGGTCGTTCGCACCGGAAAGCCCGCCGTGTACGAAGCGTATACCGACGCGGTGATGCGTGAAGCGGTGGACACGCAGTACTTGACGAGGCTCGAACGCATCGGCATCGACTCGGCGCTCATCGTGCCATTGTTCTCCGGCGGCAAGGTCGTCGGCACGCTCAACGCGGTGATGCGCGGCAGCGGGCGCGCGTACACCGCCGCGGATGTGCCGTTTTTCGAAGAGCTCGGGCGGCGGATCGCGCCAGCGATCGGCAACGCGACGGCGTACGAGCGCGAGCGGCGGGTCGCATCGACGTTCCAAGAAGCGGCGCTCGTGCCGTCGTTGCCGGAGATCCCCGGGCTCACGTTCGAGGCGCTGTATCAAGCTGCAATGCTCGAAGCGACGGTGGGTGGCGACTGGTACGACGCATTCCGCTTGCCCGACGGGCGCGTCGTGTTCTCGATCGGCGACGTCGCCGGCAAAGGGCTGCAGGCGGCGGTCGCGATGGCGAGCGTGCGCCAGAGCATCCGCACCGCGGCGCTGATCAACCCCGATCCCGTCGCGGTGCTCAACGCCGTCGACCGCATCGTGCGCGCGATCGGCCAGGCGCAGTTCGTCACCGCGTTCGTCGGCGTGCTCGATCCGGTGTCGTTCGAGTTCACGTTCGCGTCCGCGGGACATCCGCCGGCGCTGCTGCGCGATGCGGACGGGACGGTCACCGTGCTCGATCAGGGCGATTTACCACTCGGGCTGCGCGGGCGCAGCGACGACGGCGCCCGCACGATCGAGATCGCGCCGGGCTCGGTGCTGCTGTGCTATACCGACGGCCTCACGGAGTTCGACCGCGACCCGGTCGAGGGCGAGCGGCGCGTGCGCGAGGCGTTCGCAAACGCGTCCGGCGACGTCGCGCACGACGTCTACGCGCGCATCGCGCAGGAACGTCCCGCGCAGGACGACGTGGCGATGCTCGCCGTGGCGTTTCATCAGCCGCTGGTCGCGCTCGACGATCCGCGCCGCGCGTCGGTGTGGCATTTCGACTCGGCCGATGCGCACCAAGCGGGGCGCACGCGCCGCGAGTTCGTCGAGCGGCTGCACGCGGTCGGTCTCGGCGCGGACGACACGTCTGCCGCGGAGCTCGTGTTCGGCGAGCTGCTCGGCAACGTGGTGCGCTATGCGCCCGGCTCGATCACGGCGATCCTCGACGTATCGTGCTCGGCGGCGGTCCTGCACGTGCTCGACGACGGCCGCGGCTTCGAGTTTCGGCCACGGCTGCCGGTCGATCTCCTCTCCGAACGAGGGCGAGGGTTGTTCCTGGTCACCGCCTTCGCCGAGGAGTTGTCGGTCGAGCGCCGGCGCGGGGGCGGCAGCCACGCGCGGGCGGTCCTGGCCGGCGGGACCCGCCACGCGACGGCGGAGGGCTCGAGCCGGGATGTCGCGTTCTGAGATGACTGGTACGATCCGACCGGCGTCGCTACGCGTCGCCGTCGTTGCGGGAGCGTCCGGCGGGATCGGGACGGCCACCGTGCGCGCTTTTCTGGCGGCCCGTTTTACGGTCGTTGCGGCGGCGCTGCCGGACGCGCTGCTGGATGCGCTTGCGCGCGAGCTGCAGCAGTCGGGCCCGCGCGCGCTCGTCGTACCCACGGACATCACGGTGCGCGGCGACGTCGACGTGCTCGTCGCGCGGGTGCTGACGGCGTTCGGGCGCATCGACGTGCTCGCCAACGTCGCCGGGATCGGCGCGAGCCCGTCCTTGTCGGACTGCACCGACGTGGAGCTCGAACGTGTGCTCGCGGTGAACTTGCTGGGCGCAGCGCGGCTGATGCACGCGGTGCTGCCCGTGATGAAGGCGCAGCGGCGCGGTGCGATCGTCAACGTCGGCTCGGTGGCCGGAGAGGCAGGGGTGATGGGAATCTATTCGGCGTCCAAGTTCGGGCTGCGCGGTTTGAGCGACTCGGTACGGCGCGAGGTGCGCAGCTTCAACGTCGGCGTCACGCTGGTCGAGCCGGGCTTCGTGCGCACGGCGATGAACCCGTCGATGCGCGATTTGCCGGGCCCGGAGATCGTGGCCGACGCCATCGTCGCCGCAGCCTCGCATCCGCGCCGCGTGCGCATCGTGCCGGCAAGCTATCGCGTGCCGGTCTTCTTGATGAAGGCGTTTCCGGCGTTCGCGGACCTCGTGTTCGGCGACGCGCGCATCCAGCGGCGCCTGAACCGCGACGCGCGCGCCGAGCGCGCGGCGCGCGAAGCGGTGCGGCCGTGAGCGACCGGCGCGAAGCGGTCGTCGTCACCGGCGCGTCGACCGGGATCGGTGAGGCGACGGCGGTGCTGTTGGCGCGGGAAGGTTTCGTCGCATACGCAGGCGTGCGCACCGACGCGGACGCGGCGCGCGTCGCGGCGCTGCACGAGCACGTGCGCCCGCTGCGCCTCGACGTCACGGACCGGGACGCGATCCATGCGGCCGCCGCCACCGTCGCCGCGAGCGGGCACCCGCTGCGCGGCGTGGTCAGCAACGCCGGGATCGCGGTGGGCGGGCCGCTGGAATTTCTGCCGGTCGATCAACTGCGGCGCATCTTCGAGATCAACGTGTTCGGCGCGGCCGAGCTCGCGCAAGCGTTTCTGCCGCAGCTCCGCATGTCGCGCGGGCGGCTGGTGTTCGTGGGGTCGATCTCGGGCCGGCTCGCGGTGCCGTTCGTCGCGCCGTACAGCATGTCGAAGTTCGCGCTGCGCGCGCTCGCGGATGCGCTGCGGGTGGAGCTCGCGCCCGCGGGGATCGGCGTGTCGCTCATCGAGCCCAGCGCCGTGAAGACGCCGATCTGGAGCAAAGGCCGCGAGTCGCGCGCCGATTTGCTTGCGCTGCTGCCGCCGCAGGCGATGCAGCGTTACGGCGCGCAGATGGAGGCCATGTTCGCCCAAGTAGAGCGCGAGGAAAGCATTGCCATGCCGGTCGAGACGGTCGCGCGCGCGATCTTGCATGCGGTCACCGCCCCCAAGCCGCGCGCCCGCTATCTGCTGGGCACCGGCGCCCGCGCGGGGAGCATCGTCGCGCTGCTGCCGACCGCGTTGCGCGACCGGGTCATCCGCGCGTCGATGAAACTACCCTAGATGCGCGTGCGCGCGCAGGCCGCGCTCGTGACGGCGATCGCGTTCGCGTGCGGCAACGTCGCGTCGCTCGCGACGGCGAGCGCCGCGCCGAAGAAGCTGCTCGACTACCACGCGTACTCCGCGTGGCGGCAGATTCGCGACGTGCGGCTTTCGCGCGACGGGCACCGGGTCGCGTTCGCGCAGCTCCCCGCGGAAGCCGACGGCGAGCTAATCGTGCGCGAGCTCGGCGGCACGGCGGTGTTCCGCGCGCCGCGCGGTCACGTGCCCCAGTTCTCGCGCGACGGGCGCTTCGTCGTGTATCGCATCAGCGCGCCCGTCGCCGACGTGAAGGCCGCCGAGAAGGCGGCGAAGCCGCCGGATCAGCGCCCGAAGGAGGGTCTCGGCATCGCCGATCTCGCCGACGTTGCGAACCCACGCACGATCGGCGTCGACCGCGTGCGCTCGTTTGCGCTCGCGCGCGACGGCACCACGCTCGCGTATCTGCTCGAACCGTCGCCGTCGCCGGCACCCTCCGCGTCGCCGGCGGCTTCCGGCGCGCCCGCTGCGTCGCCGCAGCCGTCGGGATCGCCCGCGCCTGCGGTCTCGATGCCGCCGTCGCCGTCGCCGCATCCCGCGGCGAGCGCTGCCGCCGCGCCTGCTGCGTCCGCCGCGCCGGCCGCCGCAGCGTCGAACTCGCCCAAGGCGCCCGGGAAGGATGCGCCAACCTCGCTGGGTATCCGCCGGCTCGGCGACGCGGACGCTGCGCGCATCGCCAACGTCTCGTCGTATGCGGTGAGCGCGGACGGTTCGCACGTGGCGTACGTCGTGCAGACGAAAACGGACGAGAGCATCCACGTGCGCGACATGGCGAGCGGCAGAGACGAGCTCGTCGCGCACGGCGTCGCGCACCTCGTGTCGCCTGCGCTCTCGCCCGACGGCGCGTCGGTCGCGTATTTGAGCGATCCCGACGCGTACGACGAGTCGGTGAAGAAGGAGCCGGGCGCGCGTTCGCCGTTTCGGCTGATGGTCGCCGATACGCACGACGGCGCGCCGGTGGAAGCGCTCGGTGCCGCAACGCCCGGCGTTGCCGCGCACACGTTCGCCAGCGACGCGACGCCGCTGGAGTTCTCAGCCGACGGGAACCGGGTCGCGCTGGCGACGGCGAACGTCCCGTCACCGCGGCCGTCGTCGGCGCCCGCGCGCGTCGACTTGGACTTCTGGTACTGGCGCAACGGCGAGCTGCCCACGCAGCAACGCCGCGCGGGGAAGAACCCGCAGCACGGGACGTATCTCGCGCTGTACGATCTGACGGCGAAGCGGCTGACACAACTCGGATCGCCCGACGTTCCGCAGGTGTCGCTGGCGGGCGACGCGCGCTACGCGCTCGGCGCGAGCGACGTGCCCTACGTGAAGCTCGCGACGTACGACGACTCGTATTACGACGTGTACCGCATCGACGTGGCGACCGGCGCGCGCAGGCTGCTCGAGCGCAAGGCAAAGGGTGGCGCGCCCGAGCTCTCGCCCACGGGGCGCTATGCGTTGGGCTACGACCCGCTGCGGCGCGCGTGGTACACGCTGCGGCTCGCCGACGGGCGCAAGGCGTGGATCACCGATCCGCGCACCGTGCGCGCGGCGACCGAAGACGACGACCATCCCGCGCCGCCGCCGCCGTACGGCTTCGGCGGCTGGACGCCGGGCGACCGCGGCGTGCTAATCTACGACCGTTACGACGTGTGGCTCGCATCGCCCGACGGCGGCCCGGCGGTGGCGCTGACGCACGGCGCGGGCCGCGCGGCGCAGCGCATCTACCGCGTCGTGCACGCGCGCACCGACGCCCCCGCCGGCGTGCTCGTCCCTGAGCGGCCGGTCTTCGACCGCGCGCCGTTCTTGCTGTCGGTCGTGGACGACCGCACGAAGGCGAGCGGCTTCGCGGTGCTGACGTCGCTTGCGCCGCAGGCGCCGCGGGTGACGATGTTGCTGGACAAGTCGGTCGGCGTGCCGTGGCGGGGGCGCGATGGCGGCGGGCTGGTGTTCAGCGAGCAGCGGTTCGACGAGTTTCCCGACCTGTGGGCGAGCGCGCCGCTGCCGGTGACGGCGGCGCGGGTGAGCGACGCCAATCCGCAAGCGGCGCAGTACGCGTGGGGCCGCTCGCGGCTGATCGATTACACCAGCGCGCGCGGCGAGAAGCTGCGCGCGATCCTCACCGTGCCCGAGGGCTTCGACGCGCGCAAGCGTTATCCGATGCTGGTGTACGTGTACGAGAAGATGACCAACGGGCTGCACGCCTACGTCATGCCGGCGTCGGGGACCGTGGTGAACCTGGCGCGCTACGCGAACCACGGCTACGTCGTGCTGCAGCCGGACATTCGCTATCGCATCGGCCACACGACGGCTAGCGCGATCGACTGCGTCGGTTCCGCGGTGAAGCACGTCGTCGCGATGGGCTTCGTCGATCCCAAGCGCATCGGCATGGCCGGGCACAGCTACGGCGGCTACGAGGTCAACGCGCTCGTCACGCACACCAACATCTTCCGCGCGGTCGAGTCGGGCGCGTCGGACTCCGATCTGCCCAGCCTGTACGGCGGGTTCTGGGAGTCGGGCGACGTGCAGCAGTCGTACTACGAGCGCGGTCAAGGGCGCATCGGCGCGACGCCGTGGGCGCGACCCGATCTATACGTCGAGAACTCGCCGCTGTTCTTCGTCCATCGCGTGTCGCGCGCCGTACCTGCGCATCCAGGACGACGAGGACGGCTTCGTGCCGTACGGCCAGGGCGTCGAGTTCTTCACCGCGCTGCGCCGCGCCGGCAAAGAGGCGTACATGTTCAGCTTCATCGGCGAGAACCACGGCCTCGCGAAGCAGCCGAACAAAGACTACTGGACCGTCCACCTCGACGAGTTCTTCGACCACTTCTTGCTCGGCGCGCCGCGCCCCGACTGGATGAACCACAACGGTTCGTACGAGCACCGCGGCGAGCGCGACGTGGAATCGATGTTCACACCGGCGACGTTCTAGGCGCGCAGCAGCTTCGCGACGACCTTGAGGTCATCGATGAAGGCGGCCATCTCGATGCGCCGTTCGTCGTCGCCGCCGGCGCGCAAGATCGACGACGGATGGACCGTGGCGACGACGGGCGGTCCCGGCGTTCGCTCGACGATCTCGCCGCGGCGCTGCGTCACGCGAAACGCCGGACCGAGCAATGCACCGGCGGCAGTCGCGCCGAGCGCGACGATCAGGCGCGGCTTCACGACCGCGATCTCGCTGGTCAGCCACGGCGTGCACGCTCGAATCTCGGTGACCTTGGGCTTGGCGTGGATGCGGCGCTTACCGCGCACGACGTATTTGAAGTGCTTCACCGCGTTGGTGATGTACACGTCGTCCACGGGGATGCCGGCCGCCTCGATCGCGTCGTGAAACACACGCCCGGCGGGGCCGACGAACGGATGACCTTCGCGGTCTTCGCGGTCGCCGGGCTGCTCGCCGACGAACATCGCCGCGGCGCGGCTCTTGCCTTCACCGAAAACCGTCTGCGTCGCGTCCTTGTAGAGATCGCAGCCGCGGCAATGCTGCGCGGCGTTCCGCAGGCTCGCGAGGGAGCGGCGTTCGGGCAGGAAGTCCGCGGCGGAGCGGATCGCCTTCTCGGGCACGACATCGTTCTACCCGCGCGTAAACCGCTTGTTCACTTCGGCTGACCGTGACCGGCCGCGGCCGCCTCGTACTCGCGCCGGATCGCGTCGATGTCCGCGGCGGGCTTGGGGAGCTGCAGGTCGAGCTCGTCGAGCGTGTCCGCGACGATGCGCGCGACGGCCAGGTTGCGGAACCACTTGTGGTTCGCCGGGATCACGTACCATGGCGCGCGCTTGGTGCTGCAGCGTTCCAGCGCGTCCTCGTATGCTTTTTGGTAGTCGTTCCACAGCTTGCGCTCCGCGTAGTCGGACTCGTTCAGCTTCCACCATTTTTCGGGATCGTCGAGCCGTGATTTGAACCGGCGCAGCTGTTCGTCGGGGCTGATGTGCAGGAAGAACTTGACGATGTGCGTCCCGGCTTGGTGGAGGTTCTTCTCGAACTCGTTGATGCGGTCGTAGCGCTGCTCCCACACGTGCTTCGGCACGAGGTCATGGACGCGCACCACGAGGACGTCCTCGTAGTGCGAGCGGTTGAAGACCGCGATCTGCCCGCGCGCCGGCGCTGCCGCGTGCACGCGCCACAAGAAGTCGTGGTCCGCTTCTTCGGCCGTCGGCACCTTGAACGCGTGCACCGTCGTGCCTTGCGGGTTGAACGCGCCGGAAAACGTGGCGGACCGTGCCGTCCTTGCCGCCCGCGTCCAGCGCCTGCAGCACGATCAGCACCGAGCGCTCGTGCTCGCCGTACAGCCGGTACTGGAGCTTGCGCAGCCGTTCGAGGTCCTTCGCGATCTCCGCTTTGGCGTCGTTCTCGTTCGCGTGCTTTCCGGTGTACGCCGGATCGAAGTCGGCGAGATGCACCTTGGCGCCGGGCTCGACGAGGAACTTCTTGCGATAGTTCACCGAGGCTCATCCCCGTCTTCTCCCGACTTCCCCTCAACACCCCCATATCTCTCACCGCTCTCGCCCGCACTCGTGGGCGCGATCACGAGTGCGCATTTCTCATGCGGCGATTCGACACGGTGTTGCAGCAGGCACCGCGTCGCTACGCTCGTCGAGGCGACGCCGGCATGGGCAAGACCCGCCTGCTCGCGGAGCTGCGCGTCGCGCCCGCGAGCTTCATGCCCTCGACCTCAACGCGCACGCCTTGGAGCACGTCCGCGAACCGTATGCGCCGTTTGCATTCGCCATCGCGCGCGCCTTGGAACACGCCCCGCGCGGTCGCGGAGGACTTGCATGCGATCGCCGGATCGCTCGATCCCGACGTGCCGCAGCAGCGAGCGAAACGGCTTCGACGGTCGCAACGCGCTGCGCGCATCATGCGCGAGCACCCGGTGCGATATTCGTCGAGGATCTCCACTGGGCCGACAGCGCATCGGTGCGCTGCTCGATTTCTTCGCCGTTGAGCTGGCCGCGACGCCCTTGTTCGTGGTCGCGACACAGCGGCCGGCGGAGGCGCCGCCCGGCGTCGCGGCAGGCTGCGCACCGGCGCGCACACGTGCGCCTGGCCCGCTCGCCGACCGCGACGTCGGAACGCTATTGCGCGAAGCACTGCGCGGCACGCAGTCTCGCGGCCGACCGCTGCGCCGCATCGGCAGCTGGCCGCGGCAATCCGCTCTTCGCGCTCGAGCTGCTGCGCAATGCGCTGCGGCGCGCCCGACACGTCGCCCCCGCGATCGCGTACCCGATCGTGCGCCTGGGAATCGCTCGATCGCGCCGCTCGCGACGTGCTCGCCACCGCGCGGCCGCCGGTGAGATCGACCGCGCCCTGTTGGCGCTGCTTGTCGAACGCAGCGAGACGACGTCGAGACGCGCTCGAGCGCGCGCGCCGGCAGCACCTCGTCGAGTGCGAACGCAGCTCGGCCGTTGCGCTTCGAGCACGCGCTCACGCGCGCGGCGATCGAGGCGCAGATCGAGCCGCGCCGCCGGCCCGCCATCCACCGGCGCATCGGCGAGCTTCTCGAGGCTGCGCGCGGCATTTGTCGAGCCGGCGCGGCTCGCGTTCCATTGGACGGTTTCGGGCGACCCCGAGCGTGCGGCGCGCTACAACGAGGCGGCGGGCGATCGCGCTGCTGCGCTCCACGACTACGGTTCGGCACAGCGATTCTTCGAAGCGGCGCTACGGCCGGTGCGGTCTGAGTTCGTCACGATTGCGCGGCTGAACGAAAAGCTCGCGTCGACCGCGCTGCTCGACGCCGCGCCTGCGCGCGCTGCGGAGCCGATCGATGCGGCGCTGCGCGCGTATGAGTCGCTCGGCGACGCGCTCGGGATCGCGCGGATGGAGATGCACCGGTCGCGGCGCGCATAGTTCGAGGGCGATCCCGCTGGATCGCTTGCGGCCGCGCAGCGCGCGCTCGCGCAGGCGGATGCGTTCGGCCCGTCGGCGCAGCTGTTCGACGTGCACGTCCGGCTGGCGCATATCCACGGATTCGCCGGCCGCCGAGCTGAGGCACACCGCGCGCTCGATGCCGCCGACTCGATGCGCGCGAGCGGCACGCCCGACGCGATGATTCGCTTTCACAGCGCGCGAGCGATCGTGCGCGCAGACGAATGGGATATCCCTGGTTTCCTCGCCGATTACGAGGAAGCGGTCGCGCTCGCGGAGCGCATCGGGCACGTCGAGCTCCTGGTGAGCACGCAGAACAATCGCGCGTTGCACGCGTTCATGACGGGTCGGGCCGACGTTGCCATACCGGCGCTTGAGTCCTCGATCGCGACGTCGTACGAGTTCGGGCTGCGCTGGCACGTGCCAAACGCGCTGCTCTCGCTCGCTCGCGTGCGGTATGTCTTCGGCGATGTGCCCGGGGCGCGGCAGGCGCTGCAGGACGCGCTCACGTCCTCGTATGAGGCGCGGCGGCTCGACGTCTGGACGACCGGCTACGGGGTCCCGATCGGGCTTGCCGCGGGCGACGACGCACTGGTCGCGCTTTGCACAACCGCGGACGTGGATGCGACGCTCGATGCGGGTGACGTCTCGGAGATCGCACACGTGGGATGCGCGTACGCCGAGCTGGCACTCGCCCGCGGCGATGCGCCGGGAGCGGCGCAGGTGCTTGCGCGCGCGCTGGCGGCTATCAGCGACGACGCACGGCCGTTGTTCCTGTGCGCGCGATCGCACAATACGGGCGCGATGAGGATTTGCCGCGAGCGCGCCGGCTGCTCGATGCTCCGCCTCGCGATCGCTCGCGTGCCGCGGAGCGCGCCCTGTTCGACGGCTACGCCGCCGTGCGCCGCCGACGGCGCGGCGAGGCCGCACAGCGTGCGACCGAAGCTGCTGACGCCTTCGGCGGCCTGGGCTGGTTGCTGCAGCAGGCGCGCGCGCTCGAGCTCGCGGGACGCGATAATCACGCCCTGCGCATCTACCGCGCTGCGGGTACGCTCGCGATGTCGCGCGCATGGTGGCGTCGGCGCGGTCGGCCGATCCGCTCGCGCCGCTCACGCCGCGCGAACGCGAGATCGCCGCACTTGGGCTCGCGGGCCGTTCGAATCGCGAAGCAGCAGCAATGCTCGGCCTCTCCGAGCGAACCATCGGAACCATCTGCAGTCGGCGTTCAACCGGCTCGGCATCAGCTCGCGGCGCGAGCTCGCAGCGTACGTCGCCTCCTCCGCGGCTGAGTAATAACAGCTCGCAGCGCTGAGTAACGCGACTCTGTCGCCGGAGCCGCACATGCGGTACCTTTCGCCTCGGCGCCCATACAGCGTGCGCTACGACGAGACGGAGGGTCTTATCCATGGTACGCGATGACGAAGCCGTCGCCCAGGTCCAAGCGGCATACGCGGACTTTCAGAGCGGCAATATCCCCTCGCTGTTGAACCGCTTGACCCAAGACGTCATGTGGACGACGCCCGGCGAAGGCACGGCGATTCCGAACGCCGGCCGGCTACGAGGCAGGCGCAGGTTGCGCAATTCTTCGAGGCATCGGCGCGACGCTGGAATTCCATGATTTCAACCCCAGCGAGTTCATCGCGCGGGGCGAAGTGGTCGTTGCGCTCGGTACGTGGGACGCGACAGTCCGCCGCACAGACGTGCGCATTCAAGACGTCTTCGCGATGGTATTCCTGCTTCGCAACGGGCAGATCGCCGAGTTTCGGGAGTATAGCGACTCGCGCCGGTACGCCGAAGCGATGGCGTCGCTCGCGAAGAAATGATCGCCGCCGGCGACCCGGCCGGACGCAGCCGGCAGCACCGCCGCCGCGGGACCTTGCGGTGCTTCAGATGCTGACGGGTCGATGGGTGACGGGTGCGGTGACTACCGCCGCACGCTTCCGGCTGGCCGACTACTTGCGGCGCAGCCGCGCACCGCGCGGGAATTGGCGCCGCAGGTCGGCGCGCACGCGCCGTCGCTATACCGCTTGCTGCGTGCGCTCGCGAGCCTCGGGCTCCTCGAAGAGCACGCCGATGGCCGCTTCGCCCTCACGCCGCTCGGCGCGCAGCTTCGTAGCGACGTGCCGGGCTCGATGTACGGGATGGCGCGTTTCGTCGGCACCGAAGAGCACGGCGCCGCGTGGAACGCGCTCGCATACACGGTAGCGAGCGGGGAGCCGGCGTTCGACCACGTTCACGGACGTTCACTGTGGTCGTATCTCGACGAGAATGACGAGTCAGCGCCGTCTTCGACGGCGCGATGACGTCGTTGATGTCGGCATTCCGTGGTGAGATCGCGGCGCATCTCGACCTAGACGGCGTGGAGAGCGTCGCGGACATCGGCGGCTCGGCCGGCATCTTGGTCGCCGCGCTGCTCGAGCGGCATCCGCGGCTGCGCGGGATCGTGTACGACCGGCCTACCGCGATCGACCACGTTCGCCGGGACACGACGGGCGTTCTGCGCGAGCGTTGCGACTTCGTGGCCGGCGACTTCTTCGAAAGCGTCCCGACGGCCGACGTGCTCATTCTGTCACGCGTGCTGCACGATTGGAGCGATGCCGACGCCGTGCGAATCCTCAAGAACTGCCGCGCGGCGCTGCCGCCGCACGGGCGCCTGTTGGTGTTCGATGACGTCATCGAGTCGGGCAACGCCCCGAGTCTCGGCAAGCTGCTCGACCTCGAGATGCTGGTCTTGACGACCGGCCGCGAGCGCACCCGAGAAGACCTCGAGCGCCTGTTCGCGCGCGCGATCTGCGGCTCGCCCGCATCGTCATGATGAACACCGGGGCGATGGTGGAAGCGGGTCTGCCGCCGGTCAGGGCAGCTTCGTCGGGATGCTCTGCGGGAAGTTGAAGACGTTGTCCGGATCGACGGCGGCCTTCACTTGGACGAGGCGCTGCAGGTTGGGGCCGTAGTACGCGTCCAGGTAGTCGGCGATGTTGTGGTCGACGTAGTTGACGTATGCGCCATGCGCGTACGGCAGCATCGCCGTGCGCACGCCCTCGATCCACGTCTCCGACTTCTGCTGGTCGGACGGGTCGGTCCAGTACGTGTCGTACTGCATGATGAATTTGCCTTTGCGATGCGGCACCGCCGTCGCGTCGATGGGCACGCGGCCCGGTGCGCCGCCGCCCGCGAGCATCTGGATCATGCTGGGCTCGTTGGTGTCCCAGTCGGTTTGCGGCGGCGCCGCGTCGATCTGCGCTTTCAGCAGCGCGAGCGCTTCGGGCGGAAACGTTTCGAACGCGACCGCCGACGTGCTCTTGAACTGCTGGCGGTCGTTGTGCGGGTGCAGCATCCACTCCGGCTTCGTCGGGTCCGCGCCGGCGAAGACCGCCGCGGTCGCGGAATACGGCATCATGTGCACCTCCACGCTTGTGGGCGGCGCGGCCGCGAGCATCGGCGCGAGCAGCGTACTGAAGCCGGCGAGCTCCGCCGGTGCGTCGGGCGTGAGCACGCCGTACAGCGTGATCACGCCGTCCACCGCGAGGCGCAGGAACGTCGAGAGATTGTCGGGCGCGTTCGGGGCCCAGTGCTGCCACGCGTCGACGACGGCGATGAAATCGTCCCACCGCCACTCGATCTTGCACATCGCAACGAGCCCGATCGGGTTGACCTTGAAATCGAACGACGTCACGATCCCGAAGTTGCCGCCGCCGCCGCCGCGGCAGGCCCAGAACAAGTCGGGGTTCTCCTGCGCGTTCGCGTGCACGTGCTCGCCGTTGGCGTTCACCATGTGCACGCCGACGATGTTGTCGCAGGTCATACCGTACTTGCGCGACGTGACACCGAAGCCGCCGCCCAGCGCAAGGCCCGCGATGCCCACGCTGCCGCCGCTTGCCGCCGGGATCGTCAGCCCCACGTCGTACAGATTTTCGTGCAGGTCGAGGCAGAACACGCCGGCGCCCACGCGGGCGGTGCCCGCTTGCGCATCAACGCTGATCTCGTCCATTTCGCTGACGTCGGCGATGACGCCGCCGCCGACGAGCGAGTATGCCTCGTAGCTGTGGCGGCCGGAGCGCGCGCGGATCGGCAAGCCGTTCGCGCGCGCGAAGCGCACCGCGTTCTGCACGTCGGACACGTGCTGGCAGAACACGAGGTTCTTCGGGACCAGCTTGGTGTAGTCGACCGACAGGCGAAAGTTGTGCCGTGCCGCATCCCAGCCGGGGCTGGACGGATCGAGCACGCGACCGGTGAGTTGTTGCATGACCACCCTCTTGGTGCAAGCGAGCGAATCCGGCTTCGGTAGCTGCGGCGCTTCGCCTCCAGACGCTTGCCCGGGCGGGGTTGCCGGCGGCGACCTCTGGCGGGGGTGGTATCGGGGCACCGGCCGTGGTATGATCGCCGTTGCTGCCTGCCCGGAACGGGTTTCGCAGTGCCCGCCGTCCTACCGGACGGGCCGGGGTCGTGGCGCCTTCGGGCGTCACGTGTGTAGGGCCAGTTTCGACTGGCCAATCACCACCTACATCACCGAAAGGTCACCCTCTGATGCCGCCTCCCAAAGGCAAGCGCGCGTCGGCGAAAAAAGATCGCCGGCCAAAGCGCAAGGTCTGCAATTTCTGCGCGGAACGCTCCGGCGAGCTCGACTACAAAGACACGACGCGCCTGCGCAAGTACATCAGCGAGCGGGGCAAGATCCTGCCGCGCCGCATCTCGGGCAACTGCGCGTCGCACCAGCGCGCGCTGACGACCGCCGTGAAGCGCGCGCGCGTCATCGCCCTGCTGCCGTTCGTGGTCCAGTAGGAGGCGTTGCAGTGAAGGTCATTCTCACCGGCGATGTCAAGCCGATCGGTTCGCGCGGCACCGTCGTGGACGTCAAGGACGGCTACGCCAACAACTATCTGTTCCCGCAGAAGCTCGCGGTCGTGGCGAGCCCGGGCGCGATGAAGCAGCTCGAGCAGCAGCAGCACGCCAAAAAGCGCAAACAGGCGGAAGAGGTCGCGAACGCTCAGGACGTCGCGACGCAACTCGAGCAGAGCGTGATCAAAGTGTCGGCCAAGGCCGGCGGCAACGGCCGTCTGTTCGGCACGGTCACCAACTCGCAGGTCGCGGACGCGGTGCACGAGCAGCTCGGCCTCACGATCGATCGCCACAAGATCGAGATGAAAGACGGCATCAAGGCGCTGGGGACGTACCCCGTCGAGATCCGTTTGGGCAACAACATCATCGCCAAGTCCGCGGTGCAAGTCGTCGCGCTGAAATAGTGCGACAGAGCGCCGACGAGAAGATCCGCCGCGAGGTCGCGGCGCTCTACGACGTCCTCGCCGACGCGCTGGGGTCCGAGAAGGTCGTCATGCGCGCCAGCAAGCTCGGCACGCTCAAAGAGATGCGCTCGCAGGCGATCCCCGATCGCCTGCTGGCGCTCCAGCGCATCGTGTTCGAGGACCCCAGCCTCGAGACGCGCCCGGCGAAAGCGCAGTACAAGAAGATCGTCGCGGAGGTCGAGGACCGGCTCGCCGACCTGCTCGCGCAGCGCACCGTCGGCGATCAGATCGAAGCGAAGATCAACGCGAAGATGGTGCAGCGTCACAACGAGTATTTGCGCGAGTTGCGCTTGGAAGCGCTGCGCGACGAAGCCGGCCCCGAGACGCCGGCGACGCAGAAGCGCCTCGCGGAGCTCGAAGCGCTCGACGCGCGCGGGCTCGCGCGGGCCGCGCTCGACGTGCTGCGACCCAAATCGCTCGACCAGGTCGTCGGCCAGGAGGCCGCGATCAAGGCGCTCATCGCGAAGCTCGCGTCGCCCTATCCGCAGCACGTGATCCTGTACGGCCCGCCCGGCGTCGGCAAGACGACGGTGGCGCGGCTCGCGCTCGAGCTGGCGAAAGCGCGCGCGCACGCGCCGTTCGCGGCCGACGCGCCGTTCGTGGAAGCGGCCGGGACGACGCTGCGCTGGGATCACCGCGAGACGACGAACCCGCTGCTGGGCAGCGTGCACGACCCGATCTACCAGGGCGCGCGGCGCGACTTCGCCGACAGCGCGGTCCCCGAGCCCAAGCTGGGCCTGGTGACGCGCGCGCACGGCGGCGTGCTGTTCATCGACGAGATCGGCGAGATGGATCCCGGCGATGCAGACGCGCCTGCTCAAGGTGCTCGAAGACAAGCGCGTCACGTTCGAGTCGTCGTACTACGACGAGCACGATCCCGCCGTCCCCGCCTACGTGAAGAAGCTGTTCCGCGACGGGGCGCCGGCCGATTTCGTGCTGATCGGCGCGACGACGCGCGATCCCGACGCGATCGACGCGGCGATTCGCTCGCGCTGCGCGGCGGTGTATTTCGAGCCGCTCACCCAGGCGCAGGTCGCACGCATCGTGACCGAAGCGGCGCAGCGGCTGGGCGCGAAGATCGCGCGCCGCGTCGCCGACCTCATCGCGTCGTACACCATCGAGGGCCGCAAGGCCGTGCAGATCCTGGCCGACGCGTACGGCCATGCGCTCGAGCGCGCCGGCAGCGCGCGCGGCGCGACGGTTCGCGACGACGACGTGCTCGAGGTAGTGCAGGCGGGGCGCATCGTGCAGCACACGCCCACCCGCGCGCGCCGGGCGCGCGAGATCGGCAAGGCGCACGGGCTCGGCGTGATCGCGTACGTCGGCTCGATCGTGGAGATCGAGGCGGCGGCGTTCGCCGCGCGCGAGCCGCATAAGGGCGCCGTGCGCTTCAACGACACCGCCGGCTCGATGGCGCGCGACGCGGTGTTCAACGCGGCGTCGGTGATCCGTGCGGTCGCGGGCATCGACCCGGCCGACCACGACCTGCACGTCAACGTGGTCGGCGGCGGCAACATCGACGGGCCGTCGGCGGGGCTGGCGTTTTTCCTGGCGCTCTACAGCGCGCTCGCGCGGGAGCCGCTGCCGCAGGACGTCGCGGTGACGGGCGAGGTGTCGCTCGCGGGAAACGTTCGCGGTGTCGGTGGAATTGTGGAGAAGCTGTACGCGGCACGCCAGGCCGGGATGCGGGCCATCGTCGTCCCCCGCGAAAACCTACGCGAGATTGACGCAACGCCCGAGGGAATCGAAGTGACCTCCGTCGGAACAGTCGCGGAAGCGCTCGCGGCACTCGGCGTGCGCGTCCCCGCGCTGCCGGTGCTTCGCGCACGCCGAACGACCAGGAAAGTGTCCCGCTGAGCTTGACTACGTTCGTCTCGACGATCGACCGCATCCCGCCGAGCAATCTCGAAGCGGAGATGGCGCTGCTCGGCTCGATCCTGGTCGACAAAGAGATGATGTCGACGGTCGCCGAGATCGTGCAGCCGTCCGACTTCTACGCATCGCTGCACGAGACGATCTACCTCGCGCTGTTCGCGCTGTACGAGCGCGGTGAGCCGCTCGACAAAGTGGCGCTGGCCGAAGAACTGCGCAACCGCGGCATGCTCGACAAGATCGGGGGCCTCGCGTACCTCAACTCGCTGATGGATACGGTGCCGACCGCGGCGTCGGCGGAGTACTACGCGCGCATCGTGCGCGAGAAGTCGACGCTGCGCGGGCTGATCCACGCCGGCACGCAGGTCACGCAGCTCGGCTACGAGTCCGAAGACGACGTCCCGGCGGCGATCGACCGCGCCGAGCAGGTGGTCTACGATGTCGGCAACCGCAGCGAGCACAATGCGTTCGCCACCGTGCCGTCGCTGCTGCTAGGCGTGTTCCAGTCGCTGGAACGCCGTCACGAGATGAAGGGCGATCGCACCGGCGTCACGTCGGGCTTTCGCGACATCGACGACTACACCGCGGGTTGGCAACCCGGCAACTTGGTGATCATCGCCGCCCGCCCGGCGATGGGCAAGACGTCGATCGCGCTGAACATGGCCGTCGCCGCCGCCAAAGACGAGAAGAAGCCCATCGCGCTGTTCTCGCTGGAAATGACGAAACAGGAGCTTGTCGAGCGCTTCTTGTCGTCCGAAGCGCGGCTGGACGCGTCGAAGCTTCGCCGCGGCGCGATCGCGGACCGCGACTGGGAGAAGATCGGCCACGCGATGGGCGTGCTGCACGAACTGCCGATCTATCTCGACGATGCGGGCGCGGTAACCGTGACGGAGATTCGCTCGCGCCTGCGCCGCCTGAAATCGGCACACGGCCTGAGCGCGGTGATCGTGGACTACCTGCAGCTCGTCCGCCCGTCGACGATGACGCGCCAAAACGTCAACCGCAACGAAGAGCTCTCGGAAATCTGCCGCGTCCTCAAAGCAACGGCCAAAGACCTCGAAGTCCCGATCATCGCTCTGGCGCAGCTGAACCGCGCCGTCGAAACGCGCGCGGACAAACGGCCCCTGCTGTCGGATTTGCGCGACTGCCTGGCAGGTGACGCGCTCGTCGCGAATGCCGAGACCGGCGAACGTATCCCGATCCGCGAGGTCGCCGAACGCGGGCTTCGTTTCGATGTCTGGGCCGTCGACGACCGCATGCGGTTGGTCCGTCGCCCGATCGTGGACGCATGGAAAGCCGGCGACAAACCGGTCTACCGCCTAACGACCAAGAGCGGCCGCGTAATCCGCTGCACGAACGGTCATCGGTTCTTGACCGTCTCCGGATGGTCCGAGCTTCGCGATCTCACGCTCGGCCGGTCGGTCGCGGTACCGCGCCGGTACGATTCGCCTGGGTCGATCGCGCGAGACACGACCCCAGGGCAGGCTGTTCTTCTCGGCTGGCTCTTGGGCGACGGCCATCTCGGTGGCAGCGCGGCGCTCACGGTGGGAACTGCGGCCGAAGCGGAGCTTGCGAAGCGCCTGGCAGCGTTCGAGTTCGGTCTGTTACCGACGATCAAGCCGGAGCGGGCGAATACATCGGCTTTGCGAGTCGTCATGACGACCGGGGTCCTTTGCGGAGCGGGCAAAAACCCGATGACGCGATGGCTGCGCGACCTCGGCGTATGGAAGAAGACCGGCGCGGACAAGCGCGTACCCGCGAAGATTGCCGCGGAGTCGGACGGCGTCGTGGCCGCATTCCTTCGCGGCCTATTCCATGCCGACGGCTGTTTAACGCGAGGCGCAACGTCGTCGCGCGTTACGGTGAAGCTAGCGACCATCAGCGAGGGACTGGCTCGCGACGTGCTGCACTTGCTGCTACGTTTCGGCATCAATGCGATTCTGAAATGCGACCGCCGCAATATCGGAGGCTATCGCACGCAGACGAAGGCGATCTGGACTCTCTCGATCATGCAGCGTGATGCCGTAGCGAATTTCATTGAGCGCATCGGCTTTCTAGGTGAGAAGCACGCGCTCGCGCTCACCAAGGTCGAGCCGGTGAAGATGAACGATGCTGCGCAGTTCGATCGGATACCGCTCGAGGTGAACAGCCGCGTCCGCAAGCTGCGCGCGACCTACGGTCTCTCGCACGCGGCGCTCGGTTGGCGCGACCAAGGTAAGGCGATGTCGCGTGCGACGTGTGCCAAGATCGCCGAGCAGGTTGACGACGATTTTCTCGACGCGCTGGCATCTTCCGACGTTCTGTGGGACCCGATCGTCTCGATCGAGCCGCAAGGAGTCGAGGCGGTCTACGATCTCACTGTCGGCGAGTTGCACAACTTCTGTGTCGACGATGTGGTGACGCATAACTCCGGCGCGATCGAGCAAGAAGCGGATATCGTGACGTTCTTGTATCGCGATGAGTATTACAACAAGGAGACGTCGGCCGAGCCTGGCGTGACCGAGTTCATCATTGCCAAGCATCGCAATGGGAAGGTTGGAACGATCAAGTTGCGGTTCCAGCCCGAGCATACGCTGTTCGTTCCGTATGGCGATGAGTCGCACTATCCGAATCCGTAAGGCCCGCCGGTAGATGGATGCGACGTACGGGATCGTCCCCGCTGAGCTCACGCTCGGCGTGGCGGACATCGACGCCACGGAGCGGTTCTATCGCGACGTGCTCGGCGTGGAGCTGGCGCGCCACGGCGATGCGGTGCGCATCACGTTCGGAGAGTTCACGCTCGTGTTCGAGCACGCGCCGCCGACGACGCGCGCGAAGTTCGAGCTCGGACTGCGCGTCCGTGACGGCGCCGCGCTCGACGTCATCGCGAAACGTGTGGGTGCCGAGACTTACGACCGCGACGGTGGCGGCCGCGCGCTTTTCGTGACCGATCCCGACCACTACACGATCGAGTTCTTCGCGCGGTAGCGCGCTACGCCGTAAGCTCGACCAACCGCAGGCGCGGCCGTTGCGCGGCGCGCAGCATCTTCGCGAAGTCCACCGGCGGCTGGGACCGGCCCAGCCAGAACCCCTGACCGTCGTCGCAGCCGATGTCGCGCACGAACGTCGCCTGGTCGACGTTCTCGATGCCTTCCGCAACCACGCGCAGGCCGAACGCTTTGGCGATGTTCACGATGGAGACGACGATCGCGCGATCGGACTCGTCCTCGGAGACGTCGCGGATGAACGTGCGGTCGATCTTGAGCATCGTGATCGGAAGCCGCTTGAGGTGCGCCAGCGAACTGTAGCCGATCCCGAAATCGTCCATCGCGATCTGGACGCCCAGCTCGCGCAACCGTTCTAGCGCGGGCAGCGCCGCGTCGTCGAGCGCGGCGGTCTCCGTCACCTCCATGATGAGCGCGTGCGCGGGGATTCCGTGCTGCACGAGCGCGCTGGCGACGTGGCCACTGAGGTCGTCCTCGCGCAGATCGCGCGCCGACAGGTTCACCGACATCGACAGGTTCGGCGCGATCGCGCGGAACGTCGCGGCGGCGGCGCACGCCTCGCGCAGGACCCAGCGGTCGATCTCGACGATCGACGACGAGGCCTCGGCGATCGGGACGAACACTTCCGGCGAGATCGTGCCGCGCGTCGGGTGGTGCCAGCGCAGCAGCGCTTCGCAGCCCACGATCTCGTCGCGCGCAAGGTCGACCAGCGGCTGGTACTCCAGCTCCATCTCGCCGCGCGCGAGCGCCTCGCGCAGGTCCGCCTCCAGCGCGAACCGCTCGGCGTCGATCGCCTGCAGCGAACTTTCGTAAATCGCCAGGCTGCTGCCGCCGGCGGCCTTCGCGCGGTACATCGCGGCGTCGGCGTGCGCGGTGAGCGCTTCGGCGTCGTCGCCGTGATCGGGGAACACCGCCGCGCCGACGCTGACGCCGACGTACACCGTGCGCTGCGGCAAGCGGATCGGCGCCGACAGCTTTTCGATCACGCGCTGCGACAAGAACTCGATGTCGGCCACGCCCGTGATGCCGGAAAGCAGGATGACGAACTCGTCGCCACCGGGGCGGGCGATGAAGTCGGCGCCGCGCATGCACTTCTGCAGCCGCAGCGCGACCTCGCGCAGGACTTCGTCGCCCGCGCCATGACCCAGCGCGTCGTTGATCGCCTTGAAGCGATCCAGGTCGAGGAAGAGCAGCGCGAAGCGGCTGCCGTCTTCGCGCGCCGTCACGACGGCTTCCTGGAGGCGCTGCTCCAGCGAGAACCGGTTGGGGAGTGCGGTCAGACGGTCGCTGTGCGCGGCATCGAAGAGCTGGCGCTGCGTGCGCTTGAGCTCGGTGATGTCGATCGAGACGCCCACCGCGCCGATGATCTTGCCGTCGCGATCGGCCAGCGGCTCCACGTGATGCCGCAGCCAGTGCGCGCCGTGCACCGACTCGACGCGCACGTGGTGCCCGGTGAACACTTCGCGCACCACGTCCTCGGCGATCAGCGCCGCGCACGGCTGCCCGATGAGTGCGGTGCTCTCCAGGCCGAGCTCGCCTAGCGCACCGCCCGAAACCGCGGAGAAGCGGCCGTCGCGGCCGACGGTCCACAGGACGGCGTCCACGTTGTTTTCGACCAGCTGCAAGCTGTGCGCGTTCTCATGCAGCTGCGACTCGGCGAGCGTTTGCGCGCTGACGTCTTGCAGCGACACCAGCGTCTCCTCGGCGGCCGGCAGGATGCGGACTTCGATCCAGCGGTGCAGCGCGGGGAACGCGTGGATGCGTTCGATGGCGATGCCGCTGCGGCGCGCGGCGCGAATATCGGGCACGAGCTCCGACGCGAGCGGGTCAACGGTATTCTGCAGCGGGAGCCCGATCACGGCGTCCGCGGTGCGGTCCAGCAGCCGTTCGGCCTCCTCGTTGATGTGCGTGACGCGCAGGCTGTTGTCGACGATGTACATGCCTTCGCGCACCGCTTCGAGCACGTTGTAGTGGCGCTCGACGGCGTCGTCCACGACGGTCCGCGCGCGCCGCACCACGCCCCGGCTCCGCAGCCACGACGTCGCGCCGGCCGCCGCGAGCCCGAGGCCCGCGAGCGCAGGCGCGATGTCCGCCGGGAGAATCATGCGAGACCGCGCCGGCGAGCCGCGTCCAGGAGCGCGTTGCGCGAGCCGACCCCAAAGGCCGCGTACACCGTCTCGATCTGTCGTTCGATCCGGTAGATGCTCCGGCTGAAGCGCCGCGACAGCTCGCTGAGGTCCGCGCCGCACCACAGCGCGCGCGCGATCTGCCGCTGCAGGGGCGACAGCTGCTCGGGCATTGCCTGCTCGCGCATGATGCTCTGACCTGCCAGCGCCGTCAGCGGGCAATCGGGATATCGCGCCGCGTGCGCCACCGCGGCCAGGCACCAGCGTTCCTCGGACGTCAGCTCCGCCAGCGCGCACGCCGCCAGCGTGGCGCGATAGTGGAACGACGCATCGTTGAAGATCGCGTATGCTTCTTCGAGCGAGGCGATGGCGGCAGCGCGGCGGCCCAGCGTCTGGTCGATGCGGCCTTGCGCGTACTTCGCGTGCGCGAGGGCGCGCGCGTCGCCGTGCACCGCGAGCGCCGGGTTCACGTTTTCGGTGCCCATGCGCGAGTACATCGTCGCGTAGCGCTGCGCGCGTCCTGCGTCGGTGCGTGCATGGAGCACCGCGAGCGTCACGAGTACTTGGCGCTCCTCGCCATAGCTCGCTTCCCACGGCACGTCGAACGCGAGCGCATCGGCTTGCGCGAGCTCTTCGAGCGCCCAGAACTCGTTGTGCGCGATGCGCGCGACGTACGCGCGATCGAGGTGTCCCATGATGCGGAACGTCGCGCTCGGCGCGAGCGTGCGCGCTTCCTTGAAGGCCCACTGCGCCTGCGCCAGGTTGCCGCGCATGAACGCGTTCCACCCGAAGGCGCGCGACGTCTGGAAGTGCGGGACGCGCACGTCCGGCGTCCACGCGATCGCGTCGCTGGCCACACGCGCCGCCTCCATGGCGTGCGCGTTGGCCGTTTCGAATGCCACCTGCGCCAGCGCATGGATCGATGTGGCGAGCGTCCCAACGTCGACCGGCTCCGCGGTCGGGAGCGTCGCATAGCGCACGGCCTCGATGAGGTCGGCGACGTGCGCGTCGTAGTCCTGGTTACCGGCGTGCAGCCACGAGCGGTAGGCGTACGCCGCCGAGGCGATGCTCGGGTCGGGATGCGCGATGGCGAGCGCGGCTTCAGGCGCCGACGGGTCGCACTCGCGCCGCAGCCAGCGCATCCGCAGGTCGTGGTACGCCATGGTGTAGACGCCGTCGGGCACCGCGTGTTGCAGCAGCCGCGCGTCGGCATAGCGCGACTCGGCCGACGCGAAGTCGCGCACGGCCGCATAGAGCTTGCCGGTCTCGACGTCCCGTCCGAAGCGTCCTTCGGGCGACGTGAACAGATCGTCGACGCCCGCGAGATACGCGAGCGCCTCGCTCGGATCGAGGCGGCCCATCGTGCCGGCCTTGATCAGCACCGCCTGCTCGACGCAGTCGTCGGGCCAGTCCTCGCAACCCTCGAGGAGCTCGAGCGCGGCGCCGTAGTGAGCCGCCCGCTGCGCGACGCGGGCGTCGCGCAGCGAGTCTTCGAGTACCCGCGCGTCCAAACGTTGTCTCATCGGAAGACCTGGTTCAGTCGACGAGCGAATTGAGCTGGAGCTTGTCCTCGGGAGAGAGTACGACCAACTGCGACGGGGCGGCGCCCGCATCGTTGCCCGACGCGGTGTTCGTCTCACCCGAAGCGGTCACGTATGAGTTTTTTACCACGATGGTGTAGGCGCCGGGCGGTAGCGCGTGCAGCGCGAACGTTCCGTCGGAGCCGGTGGCGGTCACGTTGATGAGGTGACCGGTCAGATCCATGGCGAGTACCGATGCGTTGGTGACGGGCTTGCCGGCCCGGTTCCTGATCGTCCCGTCGACTTCGGCCGCGGCGTTCGCAGCGGTGACGGACGGCTGCACGTAGATCGTGCCGTTCGCGAATTTCACGGACTGCATCACGTTGAAGTCCAGCGTGATCGTCGTGGGTCTGTTGTTGCCGTTGACGAGCTTGCCGGCGCCGAACGCGACGTTGAAGTCGACGGCGATCACCGGCGAGGTCGTCGGATGCCCCGGCGTGCCCCAAACGATGGGGATCGTCATGTTGCCGATCGTCACGTTCGAGTGCGCGCTTTCGATCAGCATGCGCACGCCCGTGTACTGGCCGCTCGGCGCGTTTGCGCTGAACGTGAGTGCGTTCTTCTGCAGGTCGATGAGGTTGATCAGCTGCGGCTGGCCGTACGTCACGAAGGGGACCGTCCCGCTGTTGGTCAGCAATTGCACGCCGGCGAGGGCGATGTTCACCTTCACGCCCGGCAGATTATGGAGCGGAGCATCGAACAGCGCGATATTGATCCTCGCGGCAGGGGCGCCGCCGAGGAAGTCTTGCGTGTCGCGCGTCCCGGCGGCCGCACCGGGGACGAGGCTCGATGAGGGGCCCGAGACGTTGCAGGCGGTCAGTGAAAGCACGACCGCGAGCGATGCGAGAACCGATTTCATCCGTGAACGAACCTTTCGGAAACGGCGGCAGTCTTGCGACCGCCGAGAGCTCGTACCACGAGCCCGCCGCTCGGAAGAAATCCGAGCGAACGTACCTTGCGCGATGCCCTGACAACGACACGTGCCGGCGGACATCATCCGGCCTTAGCGGGTTTCCCGATGAAAGCACATCCTAACGGGCTGTGAGACAGGACACGGTAAAGTGTGGGTCAGCGCTTTGTAAGCGGGGGGCGTTGTTGACGGCGCGTTGACGTGTTGACGCGATGCCTCTCGGTTGAGCGGCCTGGAGTGGGGGTGCGCAGATGCCGGCGCTGAAGCACGGTCCCGTGAAACTCCCGCGTATTCTGGTAACGGCGTCGCGCGACGACGCGGTGCCGGAGTATCTCGCGGCGCTGCGCGAGGCGGGCGGCGCACCGCGGCGGATCGTGGCCGGCGACGCGGCGCGCGCGGAGCTGGACGCCGCCGCCGGGGTGGTGGTGACCGGCGGGGTGGACGTCGATCCCGCGGCATACCGCGCGCCCGCATCGGCGCTGGTGACCGGGACGGAGCCGGAGCGCGACGTCTTCGAGATCGACGTCCTCCGTGCGGCGCGCGAGCGCGGGCTCCCGGTGCTGTGCATCTGCCGCGGGCTGCAGATCGCCAACGTCGCGTTCGGCGGTACTTTGATCGCCGACGTTCCGCAGCAGCTCGGAATCCGCGCGACGATCGCGCACGACACGTCGCGGCCGGATCAGCACGGAGACTGGCCGATCGTCCCGGAGCACGTCGTCCACATGGAACCGGACAGCGCGCTGGCGCGCATCGCGCGCACGGCACAGCTCGCGACGAACGGCGCCCATCACCAAGCCGTCGACCGCTGTTCCGAAGACCTGCGCATCGTCGGACGCACGGCGGATGGAATCGTCGAAGCGCTCGAAGCCCGCTTTGCTGCACCGTTCTGGCTAGCCGTTCAATGGCACCCGGAATCGACGTACGCAACCGACGAAGCCAGCCGCGCGATCTTTTCGGCATTCGTCGGCGCTACGCGCTGAGAACGGTCCGCTATAATCCCGTTGTGCGTTGGATTGCCAGCGACGACAGTGCGACCGCGATCCACAGCAAGAAGCCTAGTGCCAGCGGGCGGGCGCCCGCGCGGAGGAGGCGCGTGAGCTCTGTTTGCAGACCGATCGCCGCGAGCGCGACGCTGATCAAGAAGATCGCAGCCGTGCCGATCCCGGGGTGCCAGGCGGCTGGGATGATGCCGGTGCTGTTGAGCAGCGCCGCGGCGATGAACCACAGGATGAACCACGGGATGATGCGGCGCCACGGGACGTGCTTGCCTTCGCCGCGTTCTTCGCGCGCGCGAAAGAGCGCGATTGCGGCGACGATCGGCAGGATGAGGGTCGCGCGCGTGAGCTTCACGATGGTCGCGTGGTCACCCGCTTCGCGGCCGTACGCGTAGCCCGCCGCGACGACGGACGACGTGTCGTTGATCGCCGTGCCCGCCCAAAGGCCGAACGCGTCTTGCGAGAGCGCCAGCGCGTGGCCGATCGGCGGGAACACCAGCACGGCGACGATGTTGTAGAAGAAGACGGTCGCGATCGCCAGCGCGATCTCGGCTTCTTCGGGTTCGATCACCGACGACACCGCAGCGATCGCGGACGCGCCGCAGATCGCGGTGCCGACGCCGACGAGCAGGCGCAGCGCGCCGCCGATGCGCAGCGCGCGCCCCAGCACCGGCGCGAGGATCAGCGCAATCGCGATCGTGCCCAGCGTAACCGGCAGCGTGCCCAGACCCGTGCGCGCCACGACGGCGATCGACAGTCCGAAGCCGGACACCACGATCGCCGTCTGCAGCACGGTGCGCGCCGAGAACGCAAGGCCCGGCTTGCACGCCGCCGGAAGCGGCGCGGCAGCACGGATCAGCACGCCGAGCACGATCGCGAATACCGGCGCGCCGACGAGCGGCACGGCGTGCGCGCAGAGCGCGGCGACCGCGGCGACGGCCGCCGCGAGCAGGATCCCCGGCAGCAGCACCTACGGTGCGGCGATCGGCTCGACGACCTCGTGCGCGCTGGGCTCGCCGATGCCGTGGCGCAAATACGAGCGCGACAGTTGCGCGTATTCGCCGCTGCCGTGCTCAACCCAGTGCACTGCCGCGCCTTCGAGCTGCTTCTTGACGACGGCCGGGGTTCCGGCGACCAGGACGCGCGGCGGAATCTGCGCCTTCGCGGCGACGACCGAGCCCGCCGCGACGAGCGTCTGTTCGCCGATGACGGCGTCGTTGAGGATCACCGCGTTCGAGCCGATCAGCGAGCCGCGCCCGATGCGGCAATCTTCCATCACGGCGCAGTGCCCGATGGTGACGTCGTCTTCGATGATCGTGGCCGACCCTTCGCTGACGTGGATGACGGCGTTGTCCTGCACGTTCGCGCGGTTGCCGATGCGGATCGGTCCGTTATCGCCGCGGATGACCGTGCCGAACCAGATCGACGCTTCCGCGCCCACCTCGACGTCGCCGATCAGCACCGCGGTGGGGGCGATGAATGCGGAGTCGGCGATCTTCGGGCGCTTGCCGCGGTACTCGATGATCATCTGCTAGGAGACCTCACGAAGGACGAGGGCGGACCGGATACAGCCCGAACGCGATGGGTTCGCCGGAGGCGCACCCATTTGAGCGAGCACCGTCACCGTACCCCTCTACGCGGAACGAAGGTCGTCCCCCGCCCCAAGCCGGACGATCCCGACTACACCGACGTGAACTATCGCTACGCCGGGCAGACCGGCCACATCCACGAGGTGGTCGAGATCGGCGGGCGCGAGCTGGCGAAGGTCGGCTTCGACGACCGCAAGATCGTCTATTACTACCTCGACGACCTCGACCGCGAAGAGGCGGCGCCCAAGCGCACCTTCCACGACGTGCCGGAGAGCTGAGCCGCCCAGACAGGAAGGACACCACCGCGTTCGAACGCGCCGGGCGTGCTGACACCTGCTGCTCCCCCGCAACCCGTCCCCGTCTACTCGGGCTTCGACTACGTCACCGTCGACGCGCAACGCCGCCGCGTGTATGCCGCTCACGGCGGGGCGAACCGCCTGCTGGTGGTCGACGCCGATTCCGGCAAGATCGTCGGCCAGGTGCGCGTCGGACCGATCCGCGGCGTGGCGTTCGATCCTGAGAACGGTCATGTGTTCACCGGCGGCGGCGACAACGTGGTGAGCGAGGTGGACCCCGTCGCGTTGAAAGTGGTCAACCACGTCGACGTGGGCGGTTCCGTCGACGCGATCGCGTACGATCCGTCCAACGGCCGCATCTACGCCGACGAGGACGACGGCGCGCGCGTGTGGGTGGTCGACGCGAAGACGTTCAAGGTGGTCAAGACGATCGCGATCCCCGGCCACAAGCCCGAGTACCTCGCGATCAACCCCAAGACGCACGAAGTGTACCAGAACATCGATTCTGAATCCGAGATCGCGGTGATCGACCCGAAGACGATGACGGTGAGCCGAACGATTCCGACGCCCGAGGTCAAGCACAACCACCCGCTGCAGTACGACGCGGAGTACGATCAGATCGTCATCGCGGGCGGCGGGGTGATGAGCGCCTATTCACCGAGCGGCAAGAAGATCGGCGAAGCGCCGGTGGGGCGTTTCGACCAGTGCGACCTCGACCCGACGCAGCACGTGCTCGCGTGCGCGGGCGATGGCGGCATAACGCGCTTTCGTTTGCAGCGCAACGCCGCGCCGCAGCTGCTCGACAAGACGGCGGTGGACGCCGGCGTGCACACCACCGCGATCGACGCCAAAACGCACGCGGTGTTCGCCGTATGGGGCGACCGTGACGGCAAGGGCGACTTCTTGCAGAAGCTGACGCCTTCGCCGTAGGGCTATCGCGCGTTTGGTGATGACGTCGACCATTGCGTCGACGACGTCCGGGTCGAACTGATCGCCACGTCCCGCCACCAGCCGCTCCAGCGCGTCCGACGGTGCGAGCGGCGGGCGGTAGGGACGGCGGCCGATCATCGCGTTGAACGCGTCTGCGACGGCGACGATACGCGCGATGTGCGGGATGTCATCCCGCCGCAAACGATCGGGATACCCGGCGCCGTCGAAGCGCTCGTGGTGGTTGCGCACGGCCGGCAGCAAGTTTGCGATCAGCGGAACGCGCTCGACGATCTCGGCGCCCGCGCGCGCGTGATCGCGCATGATCGTCATCTCCGCGTCGTCGAGCCCGCGCGGCGCGCTGAGGATGGCGAGCGGGGTCGTGACCTTGCCGATGTCGTGCACGAGCCCGGCGCGCGTCAGCTGCAGGATCTCGGACTTGGACGCCTGCATGCGCTTGCCCAAGCGCGCGCACCACGACGCGACCGCGCGCGAGTGCTCCGCGGTCAGCACGTCGGTTTGATCGAGGCGCGTCAGCAGGCCGTCGAGCACCACGTCCACTTCGTCGACCGCTTCGTGCGCGGACGGCCCCGCCGTTGCGCGCGGACGCGCGAGGAGCGATTCGACCTCAGTGCGCGCGCTGCCGAACGCGCGAGCCGTGCGGGTGTCGGCGCGGCCCAACGCCCGCCCGACGCCGTCCAGCGCCGCCGCGATGACGTCCGACGCCGGCATGATGCCCGCGTAACGGTCGCATGCGGCGTCGACCCATTCCGCCAGCCCCGACCAATCGCCGGCCGCCGCCGCTTCCGCGCAGCGCGCGACGAAGCGCGCCGCGACGACCTTCGCGGCGACGCTGCGATCCGGGGCGGCGAGGCGGTCGACCGCCGCGTTGGCGATCGTCCAGGCGCGTGCGGAGTTCACGGCGTCACCGCCGCGGGCGCCGTCAATGCCGGCTCCGGGATGGGCAGCCGTCCGATGAAGCGCGCGACGCCGCGCAGCTCGCGCCGGTCGAGCTCGTCGAGCGCGTCGCCCAGTGCGAGGTATGCCGGCGCTTCGTGCGAGCGGCACGCGTCGAACGCGGCGACTGCTTCGACGAGCGCGGCGAACCGGCTGCTTCCATGGCATGCGGCGGCGCGCGCCGCGGCGACGGCTTCGACCGCCGCGTCGCTCTCACCGAGCAGCGAGTGCGCCAGCGCGAGATACGCCGCGGCGCGCACCGCGAGCGGTTCGCCGCGGTCGAGCGCGACGAGGCTCGTGCGCGACGCGGCGAGCGCGCGGCGCGCTTCGTCGCGCTTACCGGCCGCTGCGGCGTACACGGCGATCTCCGCCCAGCGATACGCGATGCGATCGTCGTCGAACAGTTTCTCGACGCCGTTGGCGAGCATGTCGCACGCGTGCTCGAAACGCCCCTCCCAGGCGGCGCGCAGCGCCTGCGCGGGCAAGAGCGCCTCGCCGACGGTCGCGCTGAACAGCAAGTGCAACTCGGTGAGCTGCGCATCGAGGCGCGCGAGCGCGACGACGTCGCCCGCGTCGACCTCGATTGCATACGCGTTCAAGAGCGCGTAAAGCCGCAGGCTGTCGCTGCCCGCTTTGCGGCCGGCTTCTTCAAGGCGCACGAGCGCGTGGCGCGCGGACGGGACGTCGTCGTCGTGCAGCATCGCAAGGTTGAACAGCACGCTGAGCGCGCGCGCGGCGATGTCGTACAGGAACGCTTCGTCGGCGCGCGCCAGCGCCCGCTCGGCGAGCGTCTTCGCGGCGGCGTGGTCACCGTCGTTGAGCGCGACGTACGATGCCTGGTGCAGCACGCGGGCGCGCCGGCCGTCGTCCTCGACGCCCGGCAGCCGCGCCAGCGCGCGGCGCGCCGCGTCGCGCGCGCGAACGAGGTCGTGCGTCTCGACGTAGGCGGTGCCCAGCAGCGCCCACAGCGCCGCGTCGGCCTCCGGGTTCGCGCGCGTCTCGCCGCGGGCCGCCTCGGCTTCGAGCAGCTCGATGACATCCAGCCGGCCGCGGCGCACGAGGTCCGTGCCGTACCGGATCACGATCTCGCGCCGCACACCGTCGCGCGCGTGATCGATCGCCATGCGAAACCAGGCTTCGGACACGTCGAAGCTCTCGTCCAGCGATGCCAGCGCGCCCTTGAGCGCGAGCGCGAGCGGAAAGCGCACCAGCAGCGTGTCGGCGAGCGCGGCCAGCGCGTTCGCGAGCGCGGCGGCTTCGCCGTGATCGAGCGCGCGAAAGCCCCAGATGTCCACCGCGGCGGCGAGCCGCTCGTCGTCGCCGGCGCGCATGCGCAGCGCGAGCGCTTCGCGCCACCGGGCGGCCCGCTCGAGCGCCGCGGCGGCGCGGTCCAAGATCATCGCGCGCCGTTGCGGCGCGTAGCGCGCGAGGCGGTCGTCGATACGCAGGCGGCACGGCTCGTGGAACGCTTCGCCGCCCTGCACCGCAAACGTCAGCCGCGCTTCGCGCAGCACGCCGGTCAGCGCCGGCGCGCATTCCAGCGTCGCGACGAGATCTGCGTCGAAACGCGCGACGGCTGCAAGCTCGCACACGCGGTCGAGGTCGTCGCCGGAGAACCGCCGCAGCGCGCCGTCGACCAGCTGGTCGTACACGTCTTCGCGGGCGGCCGGAACGTCGAGCCGGCCGGTCGCGAGCGCGACGCTGAGGCCCAATGGCCACCCGCCGGTGCGTTCGCACAGCGCGTCTGCGGCGCCCGCTGAGAGCGCAAGTCCGGCGCGCGCGAACGCCGGCCGAAGTTCGTCGGGTCGCACGCGCAGTTCCGCCGACTCGATCGGCAGGTCGGCGATCCCCGACGACAGCCAGCGCGGCACGGGAAACGGCGTCGCATCGCGGACGGCGACGATCCAGCGCAGCTGCGGTACCGTCGCTTCGATCAGCGCGATCAGCAGCGACGCGCAGCGCGGCTCGCGCGCGACGTGGTGCAGCTCGTCGAGGACGATCGTGGCGCTGATGCCCGCGAGATGCTCGCGCGCCCAGCTCAGCGCGGTCGCCGCACCGTCTTCGCGGTCGAAGTGCGCCGCCGCGTTGGCGGCGGAACGTGCCATCGCAGGTCGCACCGCGCCGAACGTCGCCGCCAAACCGCGCACCAGCTCGCTGGGCGCTGCGTGATCCGGCGTCGCCGCGAAGTACAGGTACGGCACCTCGCGCAGCGCGAGGTAATCGTGGATCAGCGTGCTCTTGCCGAGGCCTTCGTCGGCGACGACGAGCGCGACCGGCGCTTCGCGCGCCGCATCGAGCCGTGCGTACAGCCGCTCGCGCGAAAACGCCGGCGCTTGCGCGCCGGACGAGATCGGGCGAGCCTTGGAGTCCGTCGGGCCCTCACCGTCGCGATGAGGACCCGACTTCGACGGTCGGAGCACGTTGCGGGTCAGAAGGCCCCGAGGCCGTTCGGGCTGCCGAGCGTCGCGCCCGCCGGTCCGGTGACCGGGTTCAGCGCACTCGCGTTTGCCGTGAGCTTCGGCGCGCCGGTGGTCGCGGCGCCGTAGTCGTTGGCCGCTGCGTAGAGCCCGGCGACGAACGGGGCGCCGACGCTCGTGCCGCCCAGCACGACCCAGCCGCCTTCGACGCTGCTGTAGACGGCGACGCCGGGGTTGTAGTCGGCGATCATCGACACGTCGGCGACCGACCGCATCGCGGCGCAGCCGGACGCGCTCTGCCAGGCCGGCGCGGCGGAGATGATGCTGCAGCCGAAGCCGGTCTGCGCCCAGGCGCTTTCGGACCAACCGCGCGGCGATGAGTCCGGCGTGAGCGTCGTCCCACCGACGGCGGTGACGTAGGGCGATGAAGCGGGGAACTGGACTTGGCCCGCGATGTCGCCGGCGCTCGCCGTGATGGCGATACCGGGATGGTTGAACGCTGCTTGCGCGCCGGGATCGATGCCCGCAGCGTTGCCGCCGCCTTCGAGGACGCCCCAGCTGTTGCTGATGGCGGCGGGGCCGTACGACGCGGCGGTGTTCACGCCGTCCGCGAGGCTGTCGAGATCTTCACCGCCGGTTTCGACGAGCATGAGGCGGCAGGTCGGGCACGCGGCAGATGCCATCGCCAGATCGAGCGCGATCTCGTCCGACCACGTGGTGAGGCCGGCGCCGTTGTTCATCTTCTTGGCTTGGCCCGGCGGGACTTTGGCACCGCTCAGCATGACCTTCGTGAAACAGCCGTTCTTCGTGGTGCACTCCGGCAAACCGAACTGCGCGCGGTACGTCGCGAGGTCGGACTCGGCGGTCTTGTCCTCGTACGCATCGACGATGGCGATGAGCGGTCCCGTCGGCGTGGCCCCGCCGGAGGCCGGCGTCAAACCGTACGCGCTGCGAAGCTGAGCGGGGGTGAGCCCGCTGGTCGGCGTCTTCGAAACGCCGGCGCTCGCGTTCTTCTGGACGTTGCAGGCCGCGTTGTTGCCGTGGCCCTCACAGCTCGCGAGCTCGGCGGGCGCGGGCGTGGGGGAAACCCCGGGCAGTGCGCGGCCGATGTTGCCCGCCGTACGGCCGCCGCCGTGCGGTGCGAACGAGCCGCTGCCGGAGGCGGCGCAGCCCGCGGCCAGGACCAGCGTGAACGCGGCGAACAGCGCTTTGTGACGCGACGTTCGCGGCCGCTGCGGCGGCCGGTCGAACGGCGGCAGCGGGCGAGAGACGTCCGTAGACGTGGGCGGCATAAGCTTCATCCCTGAAGACCCTCTTCGCGGCCGATCTCAGCGGCCGCGGGCGCTCGTGTGGGTTGCGAGTCACGGGGTCCCGCCCGACACCGTTACCAAGCTCGCCTGGGCCATACGACCCGGGCCCTATGACTATCCCTCAGATTTGGGGGCTGGTAAACCGGGCCGCGGTAAGGTTTGCGTATGGATGGTGGGTCTACAATGGCGCCGTCGCGGGCAGCGGGTTGAACGCGGCGCGCTCGATGAAGACCGCCGCCGCGAAGGCGAGGAACGCTTCGAGCAGCCCGCCCGCGCTGTGCACGGTCGGCACGGCGACGGTGCCGTCGAGCGTGCGCACCAAGAGGTGGGGGTCGTTGTCGGTCGCGACGCGGATGCCGCAGATCGACGCGGCGTAGGACTCGAGCTCAGGGACGTTGGTCTCGCCGGTGACGGCAATACCCGGCAGGCTTTCGACGGCGAAGAAGAGGTCGCGCGTCTCGATCACGACGCGAGCATAGCCGACCGGGTGCTCTTTCGAGGCTTCGTCCACGCGCACGCCGGCCGGAGCGGCGAGGTTGGGCGGCGGGCGCCGCACGAAGCGGACGTGCAGCGGGAGCGGCGCGGAGCGCGCCTGCACCTGCGTGCTCAGGTCCCCGAGCTGGCGCGCGAAGTCGAACAGGGCGGCGTGCGCGTCGGCGGCGGCCTTGTCGGCGGCGAGGGCCGCTTCCGCGGCGCGCTGATAATCGAGGTCGAGCGGCATACCCTCCACCTTCCCCCAAACCGGTACGGTCAGAACGTGAGCCGCGTGCGGATCGCGTCGCCGTTCGCGAGGCGGTCGAACGCGGCGTTGAGTCCGTCCAGCCCGACGGAGCCCGTGACGAGGCGCTCCACCGGGAGGCGGCCCGCGCGCCACAGCTCGATGTAGCGCGGGATGTCGCGGCGCGCGACCGACGAGCCCATGAAGCTGCCGCGTATCGTCTTCTCGGCGACGACGAGCGCGCCGTAGGGCACCGCGACGCTGGCACCTTTGCGCGAGAGGCCCACGGCGACGGCGGTGCCGCCCGGTGCGGTCGACGCGATCGCGGCCTCGAACGCGGGCGCGCTGCCCGCCGCTTCGATCGCGAACTCCACGCCGGGTGCGCCGGCGGCCTCGGCGATCTGCGCGGCGACGTCGCCCGCGCCCGGATCGAATGCGGCCGTCGCGCCGAGCTCGACCGCCAGCTGCCGCTTCGCGGGGATCGGATCCACGACGAACGTTTGCGTGGCACCGGCCGCGAGCGCGCCGAGCAGCGCCATCAAGCCGACGCCGCCCGCGCCGAACACGGCGACGCTCGAGCCCGGCGTGACGCGCGCGGCGTTGAAGACTGCGCCGAGGCCGGTCAGCGCAGCGCAGCCGAAGATCGACGCGATCTCCAGCGGCGCGTCGGGCGGAATGCGCACGACGGATTCCTGCGCGCACACGACGCGCTCGCAGAACGCGCTCACGCCGAGATGATGGTAGGCGGGCGCGCCGCCGAGGCGAAAGCGCGTGCCGCCGCCGAGCAGCTCGCCTTTCATTCCGGCCGCGTTGCCGTTCGCGCAGCGCGCGGAATGGCCGGTGAGGCAGGGCGTGCAATGCCCGCACGCCGGCACGAACGCGAACACGACGTGGTCGCCTTCGCGCAACTCCGTGACGCCGGGCCCGACCGCTTCGACGACGCCCGCGGCTTCGTGCCCGAGTACGAGCGGTACCGGCTTGCGCAACGTGCCGTCGATGTGCGAGAGATCGGAGTGGCACAGGCCCGCCGTCGTGACGCGTACGAGCACCTCGCCGTTTTCCGGCGGCAGCAGCTCGAGTTCTTCGACCGTGAGCGGCTCGCTCTGCGCGTACGGCGCCGCGGCGGGAATTGCGTGCAGAACCGCGCCTCGTGTTTTCACGACGCGGGCTCTTCGCGCACCGTCCTTGCACGTCCGCCCCGCGGCGCGGCGCAACCGAACCGCGCCTGAAACCGATCGACGGGCCGGTCATGACGGATTTCGCCCAGTATCCCAGCTCGATCGTCTCCGTGAACACCGGTGCGGTGCGGACCGTGGAGCACGGCGGCGAACTCGTCACGACGGGCATCTTCAAAGAGCCCGTCGCCGGGCGCGTGCGGTTGCGCGGCGTGAACTTCGACGGCGACGATCAGGCGGACCGCAGCGTGCACGGCGGCCCGGATCGCGCGGCGTATGCCTACGCGGCCGAAGATTACGACTGGTGGAGCGCCGAGCTGCGCCGCGACTGTGCGCCGGGATTATTCGGCGAGAACCTCACCACGCGCGGGATCGACGTCAGCGGCGCGCTCATCGGCGAGCGCTGGCGCATGGGTTCGGCGCTCGTGCAGGTGACGTCCCCGCGCGTGCCCTGCTACAAGCTCGCGATGAAGCTGGGCGATCCGGCGTTCGTGAAGCATTTTGCCCGCGCGCTGCGGCCCGGTGCGTACTTGTCGATCGTGCAAGAAGGCGGCGTCGCGGCCGGCGACGCGATCGAGATCGTGCACCGTCCGCCGCATGCGATGACGCTTGCGGAGATGGCGAAGATCTATTTCTTCGAACGGCATCGCATCGGCGAGCTGGTGCACGTCGAGGCATTACCCGCGGCGTGGCGCGACTGGGCGCGCGAGCACGCCGCGCCGAGCCGCTGAGGACTGGTTAAACCGGCGCGAGCACGTGGATCGCGCGGCTTGACGACCAACTCTTTCGTGTTCGCCGCGTAGGCTTTCATGTGCGGCGACGCGCCGTGCGCTTTGAGCGCGTCCGGGCTTTCCCACTTCTCGATCACGACGAAGCTGTCGGCACCCAGTAGCGCCTGGAACTGTCCCAGCACATCGGTGTCCACCGCGGCGCCGTACTCGATGCACCCCGCTTCGGCGAGCACGGCCGGCACGTTGGCGCGAAACATCTCGAGCACGGCGTCGCGCTGCCCGGGCTTCGCAGTGATCATCGCGAGGACGTGGACCATTAGCGGATTCGCCTGCGTGCGCTGAGCACGCCCGTGTTCATGCCTGCGATGGCGAGGCCGCCGTCGAAGCGTGCGGATTCCACTTTGATGCAGCGGTCGACCACCACGTCCAGGCCCGCTTCGTCGGCGAGGCGGATCGCTTCGTCGTTGATCACGCCGTACTGGAACCAGATCGCCTTCGCGCCCGCGGCGATTGCGTCGCGTGCGACTTGCGGTGCGTCGGCGGGTTTGCGGAACACGTCGACGATGTCGGGCGCGCCCCGCTCGGCGGCGTATGCGGCGAGCGACGGGTACGCGCGCACGCCGTCGATCTCCGAGATGCCGGGGTTGATCGGCGTGACCTGCAGCTTCGCGCGCGTGCGCAAGTAGGAGAAGACGAAATAGCTCGGGCGCGTGGAGTTCGCCGACGCGCCCACCATCGCGACGGTGTGCGAGCGGTCGAGCAGCGCGCGGCGTTGTGTCGGTGTGTCGAGGATCATGCGCGCACCGCGGCGACGGCGGCCGCGGCCGCGAGGCCGTGTTTCAGATCCCAGATCAAATCGTCGACGTCTTCGAGTCCGACCGAGAGGCGAATCATCTCCGGGCCGACGCCCGCGGCGAGCATCTGCTCGTCGGTGAGCTGCTGGTGCGTGGTGGATGCGGGATGGATCACCAGGCTCTTCGCGTCGCCGAGATTGGCGAGGTGGCTCCAAATCTCGAGCGCCTCGATGAACGCGCGCCCCGCCTCGCGGCCGCCGCGCAGGCCGAACGTGAACACCGAACCTGCGCCCAGCGGCAGATAGCGCGCCGCCAGCGCGCGGTACGGGCTGTCGGGCAGATCGGCGTACGACACCCACGCGACTTCCTCGCGCTCGCGCAAGAACGCCGCGATCGCGCGCGCGTTGGCGACGTGCTGCGTCATGCGCAGCGCCAGCGTCTCGATGCCTTGCACGAGCAGCCACGCGTTCATCGGCGAGAGCGACGCGCCCACGTCGCGCAGCACCTCGACGCGCGCGCGCTGCAAGAACGCGTACTCGCCGAACGTCTCCGAGAAGTTCAGCCCGTCGTAGCCGGGGCTGGGCATGTCGAGCAGCGTGTGCTTGCCGGCGTTCCACGGAAACTTGCCCGACTCGACGATCGCGCCGGCGATGAGCGTGCCGTGGCCGCACAAGAATTTCGTCGCGGAGTGCACGACGATGTCGGCGCCGTGTTCGATCGGGCGGCACAAGTACGGCGTCGCGAACGTGTTGTCGACGATCAGCGGCACGCCGCCCGCGTGCGCGATCTCGGCGAGGCCCGCGAGGTCGGCGACGTTACCGTTGGGGTTGCCGATCGTCTCGACGAACACCGCGCGCGTGTTGTCCTTGATCGCCGCGCGGAAGCCGTCGAGGTCGTCGCCCGGAACGAACGTGGTTTCGATGCCCAGGCGCTTGAGCGTGACGGAGAACTGCGTGACGGTGCCCCCGTACACATTGCTGGAAGCGACGAGGTGATCGCCCTGCTGCGCGAGGCTCAGCACCACGACGAGCTGCGCTGAAAGGCCGCTGGCGGTGGCGACGGCACCTAGGCCGCCTTCCAAGCTGGCGAGCTTTTCCTCGAACGCCGACACCGTGGGGTTGCTGATGCGCGTGTAGATGTTGCCGTACGTGCGCAGCGAGAACAGCTCGACGGCGTGCTCCGCCGAGTCGAACACGAAGGCCGATGTCATGTGGAGCGGCAGCGCGCGCGCCCCGGTCTCCCCGTCGGGCGGCGTCCCGGCGTGCAACGCCCGCGTGCGAAAGCCGAAGGTCCGTTCGTCCATCAGGATTTCTTGGACGCGCGGAGGTGACCGCCCCCCGTCAGGACGCCGAGCGCGTCGAGGATTGCCGCTCGCGTCGCGGTGGTCCCGACGCTGCCGGTGAACGCGATCTCGGCCGGCGAACCGGCGAGCACGATCACGCGGTCCGCGAGCGCCAGCGCGTCGTCGACGTCGTGCGTCACGAGGATCGCGGACGCGCGGGTGAACTCGAGGATTTCCCGCACCGCCGCGCGCAGCTCGATGCGCCGCAGCGCGTCGAGCGCCGCGAACGGTTCGTCGAGCAGCAGCAGGTGCGGGTCGCGCACGAGGGCGCGCGCGAGCGCCGCGCGCTGCGCCATCCCGCCCGAGAGCTGCTTGGGCAACCGGCGCGCGGCGTGCGCGAGGCCGACCAGCGCGAGCACGTTGGGAACGCGTGCGCGCTCATCGCCGGTGCGGGCCGGGAACGCGACGTTGCGCGCGACGTCGAGCCACGGAAACAGCCGCGGCTCTTGGAACACGACGCCGATCTCGCCCGCGGTCGTGACGGTGCCGGCGTCGCTGCGCTCCAAGCCGGCGATGCACCGCAGCAGCGTGGACTTGCCGCAGCCGCTCGCGCCAAGCACGGCGACGCGCTCGCCGCGCGCGACGTCGAGGTCGAGCCCGTCGAACACCAGATGCGCGCCGTACGCTTTGCGCAGCCCCCGAATGCGCGCTGCGTTCATACCGGCACCGTGTCGGTCCAGCCGACCAGCCGTTTCTCCAGCGCGCGCATCGCGCTTTCCGACAGCTTCCCGCATGCCGCGAACAGCAGGATGGCGACGAGGATCTCGTCGGTGCGCGACGTTTGCTGGCCGTCGGTGAGCAGAAAGCCCAGTCCGTTCGTGGCGGCGAGCAATTCGGCGGCGACGAGGAACAGCCACGCCTGCGTGAGGCCGATGCGCGCGCCGACGAGCAGCTGCGGCAGCGTCGCGGGCACGAGCACCCGCGTGATGAGCGCGAGCCGCGACAGGCCGAACATCGTGCCGACCTCGACCAGTTTGCGGTCGACGCCGTGGATGCCGCTGACCAGCGCCACGTAGATCGGGAAGAACGCGCCGATCGCGACCAGCGTGATCTTCGCCGTCTCGCCGATTCCCAGCCACAGCAGGATGAGCGGCACCCACGCGAGCGACGGTACGGCGCGAATCGCTTGCAGCGTGGGGTCGAGCGCGCGTTCGGCCGCGCGCGATCCGCCGACGAGCGAACCCAGCACGAGCGCGATCAGCAGCGCGATCCCGAAACCGAGCGCGACGCGCTCCACGCTCGCGCCGAGATCGCGCCATAGGAGGCCGCTTTGCGCGAGGTCGGCCAGCTCGCGCATGACGTCGCGCGGCGACGCGAGCTGATACGACTTGATGCGCCCGCTCGCCGTCGCCGCCCACCACGCGACGAACAGCGCGAACGGGACGGCAATTCTAGCCACGAAGCGCGAGCGCCGCAATGGCCGGCTTCGTGTCGATGAGCGAGCCCAGCGCGCCGTCGAGATCGGCGTCGGGCTTCGCCAGCTTGTCGGTGCGGATCAGCGGGACCACCGCGGCGACGGCGTCGTGATAGTCGGTGTGCGGGGTGCCGTTGCCGGGGTACGTCGTGCGCTCGCGCAACTGCAAATCGGCGACGCGCCGTTCGACGTGCGACGCATCCGAAAGCAGCGCCGCGGTCTCGTCGACGTGCGCGGCCGCGTACTGGCGCGCGCGCTCGTACTGGTGCAGCACGATCGCGGCGAGGTCGGCGTGCTGCGCGAGGAAGTCCTCGCGCGCGTTGAGCGCGCCCCACGTGTTGAACGCGACGTTGCGGTAGAGCAGGCGCGACCCGGCGTCGAGCTGCGACGCGGCCATGTGCGGATCGAGTCCGGCCCACGCGTCGACTTGGCCGCGCTCGAGCGCGGTGCGGCCGTCGGGATGCTGCAGGTCGACCAGCTGCACGTCGGCGGGCTGCAGCCCGGCGCTCTGCAGCGAGCGCAGCAGGAAGAACCACGGGTCGGTGCCGCGCGTCGCGGCGACTTTCTTTCCTTTGAGGTCGCGGACGCTCTTGAGCGGCGAGTCCTTGGGGACGACGATCGCCGTCCACTCCGGGCGCGAGTAGAGGAAGACGGTCTTGATGGGTGAGCCGTTCGCGCGGGCGAGCAGCGCGGCGCTGCCGGCCGTCGACCCGAACTGCACGGCGCCGGCGGCGAGAAAGCCGTTCGCCTTGTTCGAGCCCAGCGAGAGCACCCAGTCGACGCCGGTGCCGCGCTTGGCGAGGGCCTCGTCGAGCCAGCCCTTCGCCTTGAGCACGAGGCTGGGCGGGTTGTAATATGCGTAGTCGACGCCGATGCGGTCGGCGGCGCGCGCGCGCAGCGGGACGGCGGCGGCGAGGCCCGCGGCGCCGGCGGCGATGAGGAATCGAGAGCGGGTCAGATTGGTCATGGAACGCCTCCTGGTGCGAGGGGAAAGCGTGAGAAACGAAAGAGCCCCCGCCGGTGATCGGCGGGGGCTCTTGCACGATGGCTGTGCGCGGTGCGCGCTAGCTCATGCCGAAGCTCGCCGATCTCCGTACGGGAGACAGCACATGCAAATCGGCATGAGACAGAACCACACCTTGGTCACGATTCGGGGACTTTAGCACGGCCGCGCCGGATCGTCAAGGGCTAGCCGAGGCTGGGCCGCAAGAGGCAACGCGCATGCACGCTCTCGGTGTTATGGTCCTGCTCGCACTCGGCGCGTCGGCGCCGGTCACGCGGTTTCCGCATGGCGCCGAGCAGCAATTCGTCGCGGCGCGCGCCCAGGAGCTCCGCGCGCGGTATCCGACGACCGCCGCCGCGGCACGCGGCGGCTATTTCCGGTACACCGATGAAGATCCGGCGGGCATCATCGCGTATGCCAACCTGCGGTGGCAGTCGGACGAGCACCATCCCAGTCAGCTCTGGTACGACGAACGCGGGCGCTTGATCGGAGCCGACTTCTCGCGCTACGTCACCGATCGCGCGAAGCGTCCGCGATTGTGGGGCCTGGTGCCCCAGCGGTGGACGCATTTCATCGAGCACGTGCATTTCGGCGTGCGCAGCGGCAGCGTTCGCTACGGCGCGGTGTACGTGGACCGCTATCGCGAAGCCCGCGGTGATCCGCGCCGTCCGACGGCGCATCCGATCGTGCGGCTCGGCTTTGCAAAAAACGATCGCGACGTGCGGTTCGTGTTCTATTTTCCGGAGCTCTGGGTCGTGAGCGTGTGGCTCGTGCCCAATCCGCTCGGCGCGTTTGCCGACACGAATCCGAGCGTTCCGGTGCATCGCCGGAACGCTCGCGATCCCCACGTCGCCTTGTGAACCGTTAGCGGTGCTTGGACGGGTGCGCCGGACGCATGTGGGCGTTCCACATGTCGTGGTGGCGCATGCAGATGCAACCGATGTTGTTCGCCGTGAAAACAGCGGTTTTACCACCGCTGCCGGTCACGGTGATGTTCACGGGCGTCGACGTGGTCGCGCCGACTCGTGTTACGGTGAATTGGTTCGCGCCCGGACCGGCGGTCACGGTTTCATTGGTGGCGTCGTCTGACGCCGCAGTGAACGCTGTCGTCGCACCCGACTGCGAGGCGAAAAACGTGGCGGTGGCCGGCGGGCAGCCGAAGTTTGCGCTTGCGGACGAAAGGACGACAGGACCTGGCGGTGTCACCGCCGCCGCCCCAAAAGACGGCGGGTCCGCATTGCCACCATTGCATGCGGCCAACGTGCAGAAAACCGCCATCGCGAGAAGGTTTTTTCGCATGGGACCTCCTTGAACGGAAAGCACGGTTATCGTTGGTGAACGCTTGGGCCGTTCCTCCGTCGCGAGCGACCGGTTGATGCGGGCCGCGGGTCGCAAGGCGGCGAAGCACGAGCGATGGCTCCGTCCACCGTTCCGCGCCGTTGGAATACCGAACTCGACGGTGTCCGCTGGCTGCCGCGGCTGATCGACAAAGCGCGCATGCAGCAGCGCGGCGAGCTGGGCAGCTATCTGCTGGGCCATTCGCCGGTCGATCACGCGCTGCTCACACGCTCCAACCTGACGACGGAGCAGTTCTCGGACATCGTACGGCGGTCGCCCGATGACGCCGCGGTGCTCGAGGCCGTTCGCGCGCGGCTGGGACGAAGCGCGCGTGCGCCGGTGGTCGGCGCGGTTCACGTCGACGTACCGCGCGTATATCGTGCTCTGGGATCTCGACGAAGGCTACGTGCGTCCGAACGCGCTGCAAGCCGTGGGGCTCGCGGTGTTCAAGCCGCTCGAGGGGGCGGCGATGGAACTGGTGCGGCGCGTGCGCCGGGCGCCCTGACCCTGGCGGAGCGCGCGACTACTTTCGCGTGATGCCGGCGGTGTTGTAGTCTTGCATGCGCTTCAGCACGACGACGTTGTCCTCCATCTTGCCCAGCGTGTCGAACACGTTCGCGCGGCGGTCGAGCATCTTGAGCTCGGGCAGCACGAAGATGCGCTCGAGCAGCGCTTCGAATTTTCCTAGCGGCGACGCGAGGCGGTCGCGCACGCCGCTGGCCCAGTTGACGCCCGCGAGCGGTTGGCCCGTGTAGGTGCCGCGCGCCAGCGGCGCCTGATCGAAATCGAACGCGTCCCAGATCGAGTTGGCCTTGGGCCAGCGCTCGCCGAACTCGGCCGGGTCGAGCTGGAGGTTCCAGCGTTCCTGCAGCGACTTGACGAACGAGGTGTGATCGTGCAGGACGTGCGACGCGAAGCCGCGGCGCGCGTACGGGCTCACGATGAGCGCCGGGACGCGGAAGCCGAGCTGGGCGTCGATATCGTTGGGGATCGGGGATTGCGGCGGCGCGACGTGGTCGTAGAAGCCGCCGGCCTCGTCGTAGAGGATGATGAGCGCGCTCTTGTCCCACGCCGGGCTATTCGTGAGCGCGTCCACGATCAAGCCGATGAACTTCTGGCCGAGCGCGGGATCGTGCGGCGGATGGTCGTCGGCGAGCGTGAACGGCGGGTCGACGACGGAGACCGACGGCAGCCTGTCTTCACGGCAGTCGTCGACGAAGCTCTCGATCGTCGCGAAGTTGTGCAGCGCGTGCGTGGCGGCGAAACCGTACCAGAACGACAGGAACGGCAAGTCGCTGAAGTATGATTTCCACGTGAGCGGGCGGCCCGTGGCATCGACGGCGCGCTCGATCGCGTGGTAGATCGGCGTCGTCTGGAAGCCGTGGATGCCGGGGATGACCTGCGTGTCGTCGTCGTCGTCGCGGCGGCCGGAGTGCAGGTACTTGCGGTTAGGCCACGTGCCGCTCAGCACCGACGCGAACCACTTGTCGCACACGGTGAATTCTTTGGCGAGCGTGTAGAGCACCGGGAGCGTCTTCTGCGTGTAGTAGCCCATCGGGACGATCGCGCGCAGCGCGTCCAGCGGCGGGTCGGCGTCTTTGTGCTCCGTCTGGTAGGTTTTCACGAAGCCGTCGTGGGCGCCATTGTTCCAGTTGCCGAGCATGTCGTTCTTGGCGTGCGGAACGTCGGGGAAGTCGGGACCGATGGCCGGGGGATCGAGCGCGTCGATCTGCCACGATGCGACCTGCGCACCGGTCAGGTCCGGAACCGTTCGCGGCGGGGTGGACAGGCCGTCGATGTCGCCGCGCGATACCGGCGCGAGCGAGAGCGCGCCGAGATAGTGGTCGAACGAGCGGTTTTCCATGCACAGCAAGATGATGTGCTCGATGGGATTCTTGTCAGCCATTACGCCCCCCGTCATTGCGTCCTAGTCGTCGCCGGCACATGGCGCACCTGTCAGCATCGTTAATTGAAGCTGTGAGAAGCGCGAAGAATCAGGCCTCTGATGCGGCAAACCTCGTATTCGGCCCGATATCGTGCATCACAAGCGATAGCCCAGAAACATGATCAGACCGCTCGGCGCCTCATCCACGAAAACCAAGGGCTCTAGCGAAGACCATTGAAACTGGCTTTCGGTTCGAGGGTTCACAACAAAGTCTGCGCAGCATCCGCTTGCCACGAATTCCGTCGCTGCCACTAGGTCAATTTTATCGCTATCGAAATTGACCGAGCCCCGTTGAAGAGCGCTGACGGGCGAGCTGCCCCAGATGTTCAAGTTGCCAAGACGCGCAATCGGCATGACGTCGTAGGAACTTTGTGCTTGGAACGAGTCGACAATCCTCCCGGGCCGCGTCTTGAAGCGGCTTTTCATCTCGGTCCATTTGGAAAGCGACAAGCCATGAAGCATCCGTTGGAGATGCTCGGATGAGCCGGTGAATAGAAAGAACCGACCCGTAGCCGCTTCGATCTCGATTCCCCTAATGCCCGACGAGTCGTTGAAATACAAAATCGCCTTCCCGGCAAGGGACGCGACGCCGCCCGCCGCTGTCGGAATGATGGACGGCGCGACGACACTGTCTTCTCGAAACGACGTTGGAAACGCAAGCTTGTGTTCGACGGCAGTGAATAATATGCCGGTACTGAACGGGGACACCTCGGTCCCAATGGCAGGAAAAGCACTGTCACTGTGCTGACTTAGCCACGCACTCATCTGCGATCTATAGGTTCGATCCATTGCATGTGTAACGACCGACACGCCGAGGCGCGCGAGCTCCGATCGAGCTGGTCCACCAAGATCGGTGTTTTCAACCGTCCATAACCGCATCGCGACGTTGCTACCACCCGCCAGTCTTTTCAGCTCAGCCGCATCGCTAAGAACGCGATCGTGCGTCGGTTTCTCCGCATAGCCCATTGTGGTCGCGAGATTAAGCAGATCGTCTCGTCGCTCGGCCCTTTGCGGCGAGAACGTGCCCGTCGTCGCGCTGATGTAGACCGCGGCGTACGTCAGCCATAGCCCCGGGGAGAAATCACCGTGGGTCCCTCGAATCTAGCAGCAGGCCGCTTATTCGCAATGAGCATAGCGAGCGCATTTGAGGAGTCGATTGTCGACGCCGGTGCCAACACGGGGACGATGAGAAACGTCATGGCGGCGCAAACGGCGATTGCCGCTTGGCAGCGCGGAAGGCGAGTGCTTCGTGTGAGGCTTATGGAGTAATCTGCCTTTCAAACTATCTCGGAAACACGTATGGGGATGCGTCGGCGGTAGTTCATTCGCGGTGACGGCGTCATGTCTCTGTCGATTGTATCTGCGCCCTGGTTGTAAGCCCTAACGACCATTTGTATACAATGCTCGCGCGTCGCCAGGCATCGCGAGCTGGTCGTGCCGTGCGGTTGCGCGGACGGCGATCCTCCGGCGCTGCCCCGGCGGCAAGCCCCTGGGCGAGGCGCGCTCGCCCCTTCCTAGCCGAAACCGCCGCTCCGCACCAGCCGCCCGGCTCGTGGCCCGACAAACGCTTGCATTACTATATAAGACTGGCGTATACTGAGCGTCCAATCGACCAAATTCGCTTCGCGGGGGGACTGCACGTGGCTACTTCGACGACGGGTCTCACCGGCAGCGGCTTGACCGCCAATTTTCAGGTTCAGTACGAAGACTCGCTTGGGACGCCCGCAAACACGATCGCGAACGCGAATGCGTTGCTTGCGCTCATCGAGAACGAGTTCAACGTCACCACCGGCTGGTTCAATACGCCGGGGGGCCAGTTCGGTACCGGTCATCGCCAAGTCGTGAACCTGAATAAGACCGACGGGAGCGGTGCCAACAACTCGGGCTACGGCAACCCCACCAACCTCGACGCGCAGAGCGGCAACGCGAACCACGCGGCGGCCGCGTCGGTGGTCGAAATGGTCTTCATGAACGAGTGGGTCGAGATACTGATGTCGCTGACGGGCGGCAGATGGAACGCCGGCGACAGCAACGGCGAGGCGCTCTCGCAATACTGCGGCATCGTGCGATTTCGAAACGGGCACTACGCGTACTACAACTCGTGGGTCGACCAATGGCTCAACCAGCACCCGCGCCAAAACTGGGTGTCCGCGACGGAGTCGACCGACGGCAACGCGATTAGCTTCGGCTGCTCATTGGCATTCATCTATTACTTGAATACGCAGCTGAACTTCAGCATCAACCAGATCATCGCGGCCGGCGCGGCCAATTTGGCCAGCATCTACTCGACGCTTACCGGCGATCCGGGCGATCCGTACGCGTTCTTCGCCGCGCTGCTGGAGCACGTGTATCCCAGCTCGGCAAATGCCGCCATCCCGGGTCCGGTGTCGGACAACCCGTTTCCGCTCGCGATCGTGTCGTTCTGGAGCGACAAGAACACGTTCGGCCGTGACGAGGTGCAAGACGCCATCACTACGAGCGGCGGCGTGTGGTCGAAAGCGTTCTGGTTCATCGTGGAAGGGTTCAGCCAGAGCTCGTTCCAGGCGCTCGGCGCGACGGTGCCGGCGTTCACCGGCACGTTCGCGGATTTTGCCTCCGGAGCCGGCATCACGATCACGCAAAACCCCGCGATCGATTTCGAGAACGGTGCGCACCCCAACGCGCCGCAGCGCATCCGCATCCCGTTCGACATCACGTTCACGGCCGGATCGCTGATGCAATTTCCGAGCGCGGGGAGCCAAACGTACGAACTCGACGGTTCGCTCACGATCGGGGGGAACACCGTCCCCGGCTCCCGAGCGTCGCTCGTGTTCGAGCTACTGGCCGGCGCGGACCCGTACTTTACCAACATCGACCCCAACCAGAACAACGTGTTCTATCTGAGCCAGGATCTGCGGGTGTTCACCGCGACGCCGGCTCAGAACGGCACGCCCGTGTCCGGCGCGCCGCCGTTTCCCGGTGACAGCACGGCCGATGCGTTCACGTATATCCAGCAGCTCTTGGGCTGGCTCAACACCAACTTCAGCGATCCCACCGGAGCCGATCCGTTCAGCACCGTGCTGCCGGCGCAAGGCAGCGCGTTTACAGCCGACTCGTCGGTCACGCCGATCACCTTCGATTTCAGCAACCCGTTCAATCCGCGCTTCTACGCCAACTACAACTTCGCGGTCGCGCGGGTGCGGCTGCGCGGTCCCGCCGGGCCGCCCGGCACAGCTTCGAACGTGCGCGTCTTCTTCCGGCTCTGGTGCACGGAGACGCCCGACACGGATTATCTCACGGCCACGACCTATCCCAGCGCGCTCACCAACGGGCTGCCGAGTTCGCCGCAAGTCGGATCGGATCACGTCACGCTGCCGTTTTTCGCGTCCCCGTCCGGCACTGCCGACTACGCCGGCGGCGGCACCAATATCCACGACGTGACGATCACGAGCGGCGACTCCGTGTGGCGGTACTACGGCTGCTTCCTCAACGTCTACGACGCGACGAACGTGATCGACGGGCGCCCCGTGCAGCAGTGGCTCACCGGCACCCATCACTGCCTCGTCGCGCAGATTGCGTACGACGGCGCGCCGATCCCGCCTGGGATCGGGCCCGAGAGCTCCGACAAGCTCGCGCAGCGCAACCTGCAATTCACGCTGTCCGACAATCCCGGCCCGGCCGCGACCCACATCGTTCCGCAGACGTTCAACATCCGCCCGAGCGACGCGGTCAGCGTCGTCGCCGGCGTCCCGGACGAGCTGATGATCGATTGGGGCGCGATTCCGAGCGGCAGCGTGGCGTCGATCTACTGGCCGCAGGTGCAAGCGTCCGACGTAGTTGCGCTCGCGTCGCAGCTTTACAGCACGCACACGCTCTCGGCCGCCGACGCGAACACCGTCCGGTGCACGGTGTCCGGCGGCGTGACGTACGTGCCGATTCCCGCGGGAGCGGGCGCGGATTTCGCCGGCCTGTTCACGGTGGAGCTGCCGACGACCGTCGTCACCGGCGACTCGTTCGACATCCTGGTGCGCCGGGTGACCACGAAGCAGCAGCCGCGACAGGTGCCCGTCATCGTGAAATCGCCGCCTTCGACGCGGCACGGGCGAGCAGCGGCCCACCGGGCGCCGATCGCAGCGCCCGAGCCGCCGCCGACGCCGCTGACCTGGCGGTACGTCACCGGCACGTTTCAAGTGACGATCCCGGTGTCGAGCGGCGACGCGATGCTGTGGCCGGAGATGAACACGCTCGCGATCATGAAGTGGCGGCTGCAGGAGATGGCGCCGTCGAACCGGTGGTATCCGGTGCTGCAGCGGTACATCTCGTACGTCGCAGCGCGGGTGGACGGTCTGGGCGGTGATTCGAGCGCCGTGCTGCCCTCGCCGACCGGCGTCCCGGCGGACCAGGGCGTCCCCGGCGTGGAGCGGTGCTGCACCGGGAAGGTGTGCGAGGTGCTCTTCGATTGCTTCGGCGACTTCGAGGGGTTCGTGCTGAGCGATTGCGAGGAGCAGCGCACCTTCCGGTCGCGCGAACGCGGGATTGGAGAGCTCGTGCTGCGCGCCTGCGCGGAACGGCTCGTGGTATGTGTGTACACTTCGCGCGACGACTGCGAGCGCATCTGCCGGATCGCGATTCGGTGCTGAGGGAGGGCCGTCGGCGAAGCGTCGTTAGCGCATGAACCCAAACGTTCGGTCGACGTACCGTACGAGACCTGGGGTCGCGGTGCTGGCCGTTGGGTGCGATAGAAATTGCACGCACTTTGCTACGCGGTTAAACCCGAGTGCTTCTTTCGTGTGGTCCTTGTAATTGAGGACGATCGCCCAGCGGACGTCGACCTGATTGGCTTCGCACGGGGTGTTCGGATCAAGGATCGTGTCGCTCAGGGCCGAGTACAGCGAGCCGACGGCATAGCTGTTGTCCGCCTTGATACGAGCATAGTCTTGAGCGGGAATTGACGAGATCAACGCGTCAAGCGAGATGCGCGCTCGGTACAGCGCATCGTCCGGGATATGATAGATTCTCGAAGGAGTCGAGCTGCCCTCGGGGCCTGACAAGGTTTGATGTCTTCATGGTAGGCCCCGGGACGGCGCCTACCAAGACCACGGCAAGGAGCACGGACGTGGCCACGACAGCCAGACGGCGAGCGGCCTTACCCGGAGCGACTACAAACATGACGTACCCCGCGCCTTTGTGAGCAGGCTGAATGACTGAGGCAACCGGTTGGTCGTTGCGCCATGGACCGACGTTCCGGGTGCGAGCCCTCCTAGTCCGACATTAGTCGCAGGTACATGTGTCGTCCCGCCGGTACAGTCACGTTCCGCCACGGCGTGATGACCGAGATGCGCCTCCACGGTATCGACCACGAAATGTTTCCAAACCAACGCGAGGGAGCTCTCTATTTCGATCGAGTCAAAAAATTGAAGTAGGGGCCGGGCGCAGCTGTATGTGCGGGCGTGTACTGCGTTTTTGCGCGATCGTCTTGCTGCGAGCCTCGATGCTGTCGCTATTCGTGCAGCCGCTTGCGTCGAGCGGGCAAGCCGCGGGCGTGCTCCGCGTAGACATCAGCGTCCGGGAGCAGGTTTCTCGTCGCGCGATTTCCTCACGCGCACGTCCGCCTGGTATCCGACGCGCTGGTTTTTAACGGCTTTACAGGCCCTAATCCAACCGGCACACTCCTATACGAGATGGATAGATTATGCATAAGTAGGACGTCGCAATCGCGTAAACGATCACAATCGCAATGAGTAAGCGGCGATCGGTAAGGCCGGTCACGAGCGAATATCGGAACGCGAGTAGGGCAAGCCCGATAGCGACAATGGCAACAGGGATACCGCAGATAATCCCGATTAATAGGTCCGTCACAAGGGAATCGACGCTAAACGGCGATAGTCCGTACGGATCTGTCGAACGAAAACATATGTGCATAGACCATGCGAACGAAGATGCAAAGCCGCACATGATGCTAAACAATATGACACGAACAATGTCTCGGCGGTTGAGCACGTGATGCTCCGAGGTTTTCATAAGTGATTGACCTCGATTGTCAGGTCTTTCCTCCGTCCCTCCCTGGACTGTTTTCACGCACGGGAACGTCTCGCGGTTAGAGATCATTGGCAATCGGATGACAAGCCTTTAGGGGACTCGCGATGTGACGATCGCTCGGATGGTGGCCTGCGCTGCGCGTCACCGCCACATTTGCTTGTTCGCCACGGAGCACTTCGGAGCGGTGATTCGCTTATCGCGTGTCCCATCCCGATGGCAGCAGATCATTCGTCGGCACTCGAATCTGGCTCAAATCTTTCAAGTTCCTCCGCGCGACCAAGCCAAATATCGGCGATCCGACGATCTTCGGCGACCCCGAATCAATATTAATACGCACGGCCGAATTTAAAGACGGCGTCGTCGTCGCCATGAAGCGCAGCGAGAAAGTATAATTCAAAAGCCTTTTGCGCATCCTTATCGACGCCTTCTCCGTTTCACGTAGCATACGGCGAGATCATAGAGCGCCCTTGGGAGACGCACCTTTGCCGCAACGGGGAGCAGCCTTACGGCTCCCGTGTAATCTTACGAGACAAATTTGCCGTGAAGATACCACGTTGCAAGCGCATACGCCGCACGCGCGCCTCCAGCATCAACAGCTTGCGATAGTATCTTAAGAATATGGAGTTATCGGGGCGACGCAGCCGCATCTCCGCTACCGCCGATTCGTAAAGGGAATCAGCTGGCGTGTCATCCATTGAAGAAGTTGCCGCATTTTAGGTCGAGTCATTTCTTTCCCCGTGATCTGCTTATTAATATGCCCAAGAACAGCCCGACCCCACCAGACGCGATGAAAACAACAAATGCCAAGAACGATGTTAATGCAATATCTGCAAGCGGCGCGAGTACTCGGCCAGGGCCGATAACCGCCGATAGTCCCCATCCGATCGTCGCGTCGATTAATGCCGTCGTCACGACGATAGAAATTGCGCTTGCCATTGCAAGGCGACGAGCTAGGTAAAATCCAATAGCCACATATATGAAGAGCTCGAGCGGAATGAAATCGGCGTATGCCACGCCAGTGTATGCCGAGAGAGCCGCTGAAAGTACGTCTTGCCCGAGCACAACGGCGATGCAAAGCGACGCAGACCGAAGTATCGGCCTCCCGGTCATCATATGCTCGGCCGCTCAGGAACGTACAAGTATCTGACAGTCATCAAGACCCTTCCGCGTCGTGTGGGATCATACAGCGGCCGCTGCAGATTCGCTCCTGCAAAAAACATGCTTCCATACTGATAACTTGTAACCGGCGCGCCTGCAGCAGCAAGCCTACTCTGGGACTCGTTCTTTCGCCGTTCGCCGACGTGCTGCCGCCGTTATCGCCTTAGGCTCATTGGTCAACGCCGTCTTTATGTCACCGAAGGTTGAAAGATAGGTGTTTCGTTCACCAGGGGAATTTCGGGATCGGGTCACCCTCGTCGTTCCAGACCTCCTCAAATCGTAGGCCCCTAAGGCCGAAGTCCTCATATAGCGCCTTAAAGTCTTTTTCGGGCGGCACCGCACCGGTGTGCACGAAGATGTCATCTGGCGACGCTTTCGCCTTGAAGAGCGACACATCGGGAAGCCGCTCCGGCCGAAAGGCGAAACGAGTTATGGTAACACGTGCTCGAGTCGGGAGTGAGCGCCACTCGCTTCGATCTTCATCGATACAGTTAGAACAGTCGAGGATATTCAGCAACAAATAGGACTGCCGGTCTTTGGTGTGCGCGTCTAAAACCTCACTATTTCGTGGAACCGCTGACGCCATCCGATTATACGTAATGCGATCCATCCCCACTGCGCCCCCATGTAGGAATGGGAAATTACCGTGCGGGGCCGCCGGGTTTAGTATCTCGACCAAAGCCCCCTCGGGCGGCCAAACGGCGGCGCGAGATACGCAGCGAAAGGACCGTACGTCAAACCAATCGACGGAATCGGCATCGACCGGCCAGATCTCCCGAAACGAAGCGTTTCCTTTTTCGTCGTAGGCTTTATGAAGGCGAAAGACTCTCACTTAAACTCGCTTTGTCTTCACGGCTTGATAGCCCCGCAGTGTATCCGGCTGGATGCGCTGGGGGTGTCGCTATGAAAGACCGCCCGCGCTAGGATGTGCGGACAGATACCGGGCGATGCGATCTAGACCGCGCTGGATCGCCTCAACCGTTGATCCTTGATAGCCGGGCCTTTCCCAGTCGCCGCTTGCGACGAGGATTTCCCATACGTTGGCCCCGTTGAGCGTCGCCTCAAGTCCTCCGTCGTATGCATCCCACGATATCGCAATTTCTCCGTATGGACCTTTGAAGAGAATTGAGCCGTAGCGGTCAGCGATCGTCGTGCGTTTCACGACATCAAAGCCATGTGCCGCTAAGAAGCCAAACCGGTCATCTACCGATGCATGGAACTTCGCGATTTCATTCTCAGCCCCCATTTACACCCATACTTCGCTCGTGCATAATTTCGTTCGGCCGTCTATCTCGGCTTGGGCGGCGGACCTGGTTGCGCCGTCGGAGGCGGTGGCCGCCACGTCCTGGTTCCCTGGTCATACGTCCAGCCGCGTTCGCGCAGCATCGCTCGTTCTGCATTGAGGAAAGAGTTGTACGTGTCTGTGATTAGGTTGCCGTCGGCGTTGACGTGCTTGTCGCCGATTCGGATCTCCCTTACGCATGGCGTCACGTACTGCACCCGCGTTTCGCGACCAATTGAGTTTCGGAGTGGCAAGCTTTGGTTGCAGTTGCGGTAGTAGGGATCGCTCTCCTGCGCCCAGTGTCTCCAGTTCTGCGGTCTTCCCAATGACAAGAATCTTGGCTGCCGCTGTGGCTGGTCCGCCCAACCCGCCGAGACCCAGCGCTGCAGCTTCAGCGACCAGCGCCGAACCGGTGACGAGTATCTCTTAGCAAACGATAACGAAAGGTCCTACGCAATATACCGTGGATCGCTGTACTCATATGGATCAACTCCACGTGCACCGTCCCCTTGCCAAATTCACTGCCGCCGGACAGGTCCATCGGAAGTCATTGTCTCTGTCGATTGTAATGCGGTCCTGGTTGTAAGCCCTGAAGATACGGAGAGCTTGTTAATGCCAGCGAAAACGTCGGAACAAGCGCCGGCATATGGCGCACCTGTCAGCAAGTTGATTGAAGCTGTGAGAAGCGAAGGATCACCCTCTAATGCGGCAAACCTCGTATTTGGTCCGGATATCGTTGCATCACACGCGATAACCCAGAAACATGATAAGACCGCTCGGCGCCTCATCGACGAAAACCAACGGCTCTAGCGAAGACCATTGAAACTGGCTTTCGGTTCGAGGGTTCACAGCGAAGTCTGCGCAGCATCCGCTCGCCACAAATTCCGTCGCTGCCACTAGGTCAATTTTATCGCTATCGAAATTGACCGAGCCCCGTTGAAGAGCGCTGACGGACGAGCTGCCCCAGATGTTCAAGTTGCCGAGACGCGCAATCGGCATGACGTCGTAGGAACTTTGTGCTTGGAACGAGTCGACTTAATAACGATTTAAAATGCTTACTACTTCGGACGCGATCGAACCCCTCATCCCATACGCAACACGGTCGATCGCGGGAAAACTACGGGCAGATTACCGCCTATGGAGTTGATCCACTTTTATTTCAATTCGCCGGCTCTGTGCTCGTGCTCTCGTTCATTTTCGGGAACCAGCTAGCCGTTCCCCGAAGGGTGCTAGAGCCCTAAAAAGGCGACGGTAAATAAGGCCGCAGGCAATACACGTCGCGATGTACGCAACAAACCCTAGCCACCCGCCCTGTTGGAATATCGGAAGATGGTAAAGCCGAGCGCACAGCAATGGCGCTGTCAAACCGATTGCGGCGCCGATAGCATAAACGACGAGCGAACGCGCGGTGTTCGCCCACCTCATCGGACACCCCCGTCCACTCCTCGGGATGTAAGTGGAGGAGTGTCACTCTGCAACATTTGGGATGCGATCCTTTCCGGATTGCTTCAGGGGCTTGCTGCTGTCCACGAAAATGGTCGTTGCAGTCCATGAGCCATCTTTTGCGAAATTGATGATCTGATAGAAACCGCCGTCCGAACCATCCGGAGGCTTATACGTTGCGAACGTTGTGGCTGTTCCATTTTTCTTATACAGTGTCTGGGCATAATATCCGGATTCTATTCCTTTGTCGGTCGCCAGGCTCCATGCGATACCTGCGACTGCGCCGATGAATACCCCACGCGTTAGTTTTGCGGCGTCCGCCGCGAGACCGAGCGCCGTGGTAGCGGATGTCATCCCCAAATTGTCCCTCAGCTGACTGTTCGCATGGTTTGCCCATGGGTTTTCATTTACAGGCTTAATCCCGCGGGGTGCGTGCCAAACCGAGGCCGGTAAGAGGAAGGCTTCGTAGGCGCTCGGGTCGATAAAGTCGTAAGGGTTGTTCCAATTTCGTCGTAGGCTTTTGCTAAGGCCGGTAAACTCTCACTTGAACTCGCTTAGTCTTCACGGCTTGATAGCTCCGCTCCGGATGTCATCGCCGATTTGCTGTAGCAGACCGGGCGCCTCGAACGAGAATGCCGGTTCGACCGCTAAGCCTTCATGGGTGAAATCATCAACCATCGTCATGACCCGCATGCTTCTGCCGCTAGCGAACGTGTCGGAGATGAAGTCCACCGGCCAGCGCTCGTTCGGACGTGCCGCTTGACGCCGGCGGACCGCAAGACCTTCGTTGCGATAAACGCGAAAAACGCGCTTGTGATTGACCACGAAACCTTCGCGCTGCAGCACGATCTCAATCTTGCGGTAATCGAACCGTCGTCGCTCGGCGGCGATTGCGTTCATGCGCTCGCGCAAAGCCCCATCGCCAGCACGGCGCAGCTGGTATCGCGACGTTGCACGAAGACAGCCGGCTAACTTACTCGCCCGTCGCTCGCTGCGTCCTTCGGCCTGCAAGGCCCTCACCGCGTCTTTCCGTTGCGAGGGCCGGAGTAGTTTTTTGCGAGAACGTTCTTGACGGCGTCCAGGTCCAGCGCCAGATCGGTTACGGTCCGCCGCAGGCGCAGGTTGTCTTCCTCGAGCTGCTTGAGCCGAGCGATATCGCTGGACTCCATGCCGCCGTACCTGGCACGCCACGTGCGCAGCGTGTTGGGATTGAACGCCGTGCCGCCGTGCGAGCTCGGCCGTTGGCACGCCGGGATCCCGGTCTTTGAGGATCGCGACCAGCTGGGTCTCGGTGAAGCGGGACGTCCGCATGTGGGCTCCTTCGGCGTCAACGGCCGGGATTCCACAATTAGCCATGGATCAGATTATAGGGGCTCGATCAGGCTCAGGCCCCTCTGCGGACGCCGGCGGCCGGGCCGGCGAAGGACGTTCCCGCAGCGTCCGTCTTGCCGAATATGCTCGCCGCGCGCCGTCGCGCACGGCTGGGTCCTTGTACCCGCGCAACGCTGCAAGAATATGCGGCGGCAGTATGCCGCTTCGCATTACCGGCGATGACATGATGAAAATCAAAACGACATACGACCCGACCGTTATCGTAAGAAGATTAGCGAATCACTCGGCCAATCGCCGCGAAACTCGTGCCGGACCCGATGGCATACTGCGTAGTAGCGTAAGCGGAATCTGAAATCTGCCGTTTCGCTCAGCCCCCGTCATCGCGGCGTATCGTCGACCTGCCCCGCGATCTCGCCTTCGACGGTCGCACGTCCTTGCGAACCGTCCCGTCTACTCAATCGCTATAGCGGTGGATTTCGTGGCCGCACGGAAGTACGGACCGTCCGAGTACATGGATTCCTCCAGACCTTTCGATATATGACGCGATCGCTCGAATCCAACGCAACTGCGCATTAAACGAGGTCACGCAGGTCACTACGGTCGCCTGGTTGCCGAAGGCTGCGCTTGCACGCGGCACTATAGCATCTCGTTAGCATCGTTTGGCGCTCTTCTTGATCGATGATTTGAGGAGTCGGATTGATGCAGACGATGGCTTAACGCGATTTATCAAATTCACGCTATCACACCACGGCAGCGGATTCGTCACGATCTTCCGAGACGAAACCGCCGGAAGCGCAGCGATAGCTTGCAATACGCGAGCGGGGCGCGACTTAGCAACGACGGATAATCGGTCCGCCACGAATTCTCCAAGGGCACCATCGCTTTCCGCGACTACAAGCAGCAGCTTGCGAAGCGCAACTGGGCGATCACGATCCGCTAATATGGCAAGCCGGTCAAAAGCGAACGTACCGTGTTTCCCGGTGATAGCAGGCGTCACCGCGTAGAGGTCGTTGATCCCCTCAGGGATCCGTTGGAAAGCCAGCTTCGAAATCAGCGCTACTGAATGCCGGGTCCCCGGTATATCGTGCGACGAAATATGCAGCCTTGACCAATCTGCTATTAGATTGAAGAATTTGCCTGCTCATGGCGCGTAACTTGTGTAAATCATGGGCGCGGCTTAGGGTCTGGATTCGCGCGACTGTTCGCTCGTCAGCCGCGCCAACCGCGGTGACGATGCATAGGAGTGTCGCCGTGAGTCGCGCAGCCAATTGACAATATGTCGGCATATACAGCAGATCCGTTTCTTTGGTAACCGTTGCTAGTATCGCTCCGGATCCCCGGGCCGCCCGCGTTAGGGTTAACTTCAAGATAAACTGGTGCATGTTCTTGCAAGAATTGCATAGCTTCGTCCGTCGTGCGAATACAGCCCTCGGGCACCCTCTCAGGATTATTGCCTCTGCCGCTGTGAATCCCAAGTCCGCGCGCCCCTCGTTGATTGCCTACTCCCGCGTCAGTCAGGGGAATGAATCCAACGTTTCCGAACGCAGGCTTCTCACTCGCCTTATTGCCCTCCATTGAACCCAGGTTCCAATTTCCGTCCGGCATGTGACCTTTGCTTCCGGGTTTCATGGGGTCGCCGGTTGGATTCACAACGTTATTTGCAGCATGAAATGTCTTATCGATCCCGTTGTCCTTGGTGCCGCTGACCCCGATTACTCGCAGGGTATGCGTCTCCGAATTGAAAACCAAGACCGTCGACAAACCGCTAGGGTCCGCATACGCATACGGATTATTTCGATTCCACATGAACGGCTTCTGGCTCATCGGGTCGTGAACTTCGCCCGCGTAGGCATCCGGGGTGTTCCATTGGCCCACCGTTGCGTCGTAGGTGCGCACCCCTTGCCATGTGTTGTTGTCGAGCGTCCAGCCGTCCAGCGCGACCTTCGTACCTGGGAGCTGTGCGCGCGTGTCTGGTCCGGTATTGGTGTCGGGCGAAACGCTTCCGGGCGCCGCTGAAGCATTGACGCCGCCAAAGAGGTCCACACCTCTCGACGTCCGCTGCCGTAACTGATCCGGCTGCGGCGGACGAATCGCCGACCGTTCCTGCGAGCCCGCGCGAGCGGTGCTCGCCTACACCCCGGGGACGGTCGGCGGTTCGGTCTTGCACGATGCTTTCCGTCTTTGCGATCTCAACGATTACGGCGCATCTGAGTCATGCGGTATTCGGCGATCGTCACCGGCTCGCGACGCGCGAAGAGCGCGGTGAGCCAGATGACGCGGACGAGACGGAAGGCGATGCCGCCGCGGTCGGTGTGCCTGGCGCGGGCTTTATAGACAGGCTGCCTCCGATGCAGTATGCTTGGGAGACAGTATGCATAAGGGACAGCCTATATTCATTGGCCGCGACGCCGAACTGAAGTCGCTCGCGGATGCTTACGACGCAGGCGATGGGCAGCTTGTCCTGCTCTATGGGCGAAGGCGCATTGGCAAAACCTTCCTGCTCCAGCGATTTTCCGAAGGTCGTCGCACGGTGTTTTACCAAGCGACTAGGCAAGCGGAGGCTGTAGAGCTCGCGCAATTTACTCGCGAAGTCGCCCCGCAATTCGGCGCCTTTCCGCCGGGCTATAGCTTCCAAACGTGGGAAGCGGCCCTCGAGTACCTCGTCGAGCGTGCTGGTGAACACCGGCTCACGGTCATCCTCGATGAATTTTCGTACCTTTGCGAGTCGACGGATGGACTTCCGTCGATTGTCCAGCGCTGGTGGGACCGGCACGGCCGCAAGTCCGGAATCATGCTCGTGCTCTGTGGTTCGGCGCAGAACTTTATGACCGAACTCGAAGCAGGGTCAGCGCCGCTTCACCAGCGTTTCACGAAGCGGATTGCGCTCGGGCCGCTGTCGTACCGCAAGGCTGGTGAATTCGTCTCCGAGTTGCGGCCGGCCGATCGTGCCGTCGTGTATGGGTTGCTCGGAGGTACCCCGCTCTACCTCAAAGAGTGGAAGCAGCACCAGAGCAGACGCCAAAACCTCGTGCGACTCTTCGGTGACCCTGCGAGTCTGCTCGTCGACTCAGCCCGACTCGTGCTTCATGCGGATCTTGGCGATGCGACCGCGTCGTACCGAGCGCTCAGCGCGATCGCAAACGGCGCGACGAAGCGTAACGAGATATTACAGAAGGGCCGAATCACCAACGAGCGAGTGCTGAGCCGTCTCGAAGACCTCAGGCTCATCACGCGTAAGGTGCCGATCACGGAGGGCCTCGATTCGCGCCGAGGGATGTACGCCGTCACGGATCCCTACTTCCGATTCTGGTTCCGATGTATCCAGCCGCATCTTGCGACGATCGATCGCGGCTTTGGCGAGCAGCTCGTCGATCAGGTGATCCTGCCTGGCATCAACGACCACATGGGCTCGGTCTTTGAGGACATGGCGCGCGCGTTCTCGGTTGGGCTCGTGGCAAAGGGCGAGCTTACGGCGCTCGACATCGGTTCGTGGTGGTCTACCGATGGGCAGCATGAAATCGACATCGTGGGAATGGGACGTCGCGAGCCCACATTTCTCGGCACCGTCAAATGGCGCGAAGCTGCGCTGGATTGGGACGTATACAAAAACCTCGCCGACCACGCGCTCTCTTTGGGAGTGACCGACCGAATTCCGTGGCTGATGATTGGTCGGGGCGGGACGGACCCTCGGGTTATCGAGCGCGCACCGCACGTTCGCGGGTATTCGATCCAGGATCTCTACGCGTAAGCGCCGACCGCGGCCCTTGCACCCGGCGCGGATTTCTGGTACGGTCCCCCCATGAACGCCCCGTGTATGGCGATTATGGCGATGTGTGCCACCCCTGGGGGTCGGTGTAGGTCGTCGTCGCTCTGAGCTAGCGTTCGACACAACTGCAACGGCCCTCGCCTCCCGGCGGGGGCCGTTTTGTTTCACCCCACTGCGCTCGACGCATTCGTGAAGGAGACCCCACGATGAGCAGCACCCTCGATCCCACCGCGGCACGCGGCTTCGAAACCGTCGCGCTGCACGGCGCCCAAGGCGGACATGACGGCGAGGCCGCGACCAAGTCGCGCGCCGTCCCCATCTACCAGACGACGTCGTACACGTTCGACGACACCGCGCACGCCGCGCGGTTGTTCGCGCTCGAAGAGTTCGGCAACATCTACACGCGCATCATGAACCCGACGACCGACGTGTTCGAGCAGCGGCTTGCGGCGCTCGAAGGCGGGGTCGGGGCGCTTGCGGTCGCCAGCGGGCAGGCCGCGACGACGTACGCACTGCTCAACGTCGCGCGGGCCGGCGACCACATCGTCAGCTCGGCCTCGCTCTACGGCGGGACGTACAATGCGTTCGTGCACACGCTGCCGCGCTTCGGCATCGAGGTAACGCTGGTCGACGGGTCCGATCCCGCCGCGTTCGAGCGGGCGATTCGGCCCAACACCAAGGCGATCTTCGGCGAGACGCTGGGCAACCCGAAGCTCGACGTGTTCGATGTCGCCGCGATCGCGCGCGTCGCGCACTCCTGGGGCCTGCCGCTCATCGTCGACAACACGCTTGCCACGCCGTATCTGCTGCGGCCGATCGAGCACGGTGCCGACGTCGTCGTGCACTCCGCGACCAAGTTCATCGGCGGGCACGGAACGACCATCGGCGGCGCGATCGTCGACGCGGGGACGTTCGACTGGAAGGCGTCGGGGCGGTTCCCCGATTTCGTCGAACCCGACCCGTCGTATCATGGCGTGCGGTACGTCGAAGCGTTCGGGCCGCTGGCATACATTCTCAAAGCGCGCGTGCAGCTGCTGCGCGACATCGGCGCGGCGATCTCGCCGTTCAACGCGTGGCTGTTGCTGCAAGGGCTCGAGACGCTGGGGTTGCGCGTCGAGCGGCACAGCAGCAACGCGCTGCGCGTTGCGGAGTTCTTGCAGGCGCATCCGAAGGTGCTATGGGTGCGGTATCCCGGGTTGGCCGGCGATCCGGCGTATGCCGCCGCGCAGAAGTATCTGCCCAAAGGGCAGGGCGCGATCCTCACGTTCGGCGTGAAGGGCGGGGCTGACGCGGCGCGGGCGGTGATCGACAAGCTGCAGCTGTTCTCGCTGCTTGCGAACGTCGGCGATGCGAAGTCGCTGGTGATCCACCCGGCATCGACGACGCATCAGCAGCTCACGCCGGCGGATCAAATCGCCAGCGGTGTGAGCGACGACGCAGTGCGGCTTTCGGTGGGGATCGAGTCGATCGACGACATCCTCGCCGATCTCACGCAGGCGCTCGACACGCTGCCGTGAGCACGACCCTGAGCGACGAAAAGGTGGTCGAGCGCGACGTTCATATCGGCGCGCTCGACCTCGCGTGCGGCGAGCGCATCGACGACGTCGTGCAGCGCGTCACGCGGTATGGGTGCGAGCCGCGGGCGGACGGGGCGAACGTCGTGTTCGTCGTGCATGCGCTCAGCGGTTCGTCGCGGGTGCTCGAGTGGTGGGAGGGGTTTCTCGGCGCGGGCGGGGTGTACGATCCCGCGTCGTGGTGCATCGTGGGCGTCAACGTGCTCGGCGGGTGCTACGGGTCGACCGGCCCGCCGTCGCTTGCGAGCGATGGGCGGCGCTGGGGACCGCGGTTTCCGGTGATCACCGTTGCCAACATGGTTGCGGCGCAGCGGCTGGCGCTTTCGGCCGTCGGGATCGAGCGGATCGGCGTCGTGGTCGGCGGGTCGCTCGGCGGGCAGCAGGCGCTGCAGTGGGCGCGTGCGCACGCCGGCGACGTGGACCATGCGATCGTCATCGGCGCATTCGATCATCTTCGCGCGCAGGGGATCGCGCAGAACGGGCTCGCGCGCGATGCGATCGCGCTCGATCCCGCGTTCGCCGGCGGGTGGTACGACGTGCCGCCCGTCGCCGGACTGCGGCTGGCGCGCGCGCTCGCGACGTTGTCGTACAAGAGCGAAGGACTTTTCGAGCGGCGGTTCGCGAACCGGCCCGATCGCGCCGGCGGGAATCCGGCGCGCGCGCTCGGGGACCGGTTCGACGTGGACGGGTATCTCGCGCGGCAAGGGGACCTGTTCGTGCAGCGCTTCGATGCGAACAGCTATCGGACGCTCACGCGCGCGATGGATCTGTTCGATCTGCGCGGGCAGGAAGCGCCCGCCGGCCCGACGCGGCTGACGTTCGTGGGGATCGAGGACGATCAGCTCTATCCGCCGGAGTTCGTGCGCGCGTGTGCGGAGCGGTGGGCTGCGGCCGGGTGGGATTCGGTGTACCGGTTCATGCGCAGCGATCATGGGCACGATGCTTTTCTTGCCGAGCCGCGCGCGCTTGGCGAGCTGCTTCGGTGATCGCCGTCGCGGCGCACCCTTCGACGAGCTCAGCCGCAGCTGACCGCACGTCAGGGTGACATCGGACGGGTTTCGCGAAGGCCCTCGTGTGGATGAGATTGCCATCACGGGCATTCGTGCGTTTGGGCGGCATGGCGCGTATGCCGGGGAAAAGGATCGGCCGCAGGCGTTCGACGTTGCGCTGACGTTGCACGTCGATCTCGCGCTCCCGTCGCGTTCGGACCGGCTGGCGGATACCATCGACTACGCCGAGATTCATCGGCGTGTGGTCGAAATCGTGGAGCAGCGATCGTTCGATCTGCTGGAACGGCTTGCTGCCGAGATTCTCGATGCCGCGCTCGCGGACGCGCGGGTACGCGAAGCCGAAGTCCGCATCGGTAAACCGGAGTTGCTCGAGGGCGCAACGGCCAGCGTGACGCTGCGCCGCTCGGCCCCGTAACTGCCTGCGAAAAACGTGTGAGGAAAGGCCGGAGCGGGCAGTGCCGCTCGTTCGGTCTCGGGGGCCGCGACGTCGCGGCGCGATACACGGAGCGGTGGACGCAGAGCGCGGAAGACAAGCTCACCACGGCCGATCCTCCGGCGCGGCGCACGAAGGCAACATAGCGCGCCGTCCGTCTCCGGCGGTGGATCCCGTTACATCGGGGGCCGTGAGGGAAACATGGCACGACGATGTGCTGGCAAGCTGATACCAGGCTGGACGAGCGCGAACTGAGGCGGCTGCGGACCGCGATACGGACGCACGTCGCCGATGGTGCAGAATCCGAGACCGCCGCGCATGTCGTGGAGCAGATCGTCGGTGAACTGATCGGAAACGTGCAGCGTTACGCGCCCGGACCGTTCTGTACCGAGGTGCATTGGTCTGATGACGCGCTGCATCTTACCGTCCACGACCCCGGGCCGTGTTTCGTGCCGGACGGCGTGAACGAGACGAGCATTGACGACTGGGAAGCTGAGCGCGGACGTGGGCTGGCGATCATCAAAGCCCTCGGCGGCACGGTGCGCACGCACCGCGAGGACGACAAAGGCTGTCGTGTGGACGTGGATCTCCGGTTACCGAAGCGCGCAGGTGCGGTTCTCACGCCGCCCGCTTGCCCCCACGGACATCCGGCCGCACGCGGCGCACACTGTCCGCGCATTCAGCACTTTCTGGCAAACGGCGCACGGCTGGGTCCAGCCGGAAGGTCTACTGCGAGCGGATAAGGCGTGCCCGAGAATGCGATGATCGTCGCGGGCTCAAGGAGGCGGATCGTCCACGCGACTCGTCGTCGTCGAAACGTAACTCGGCCATCCGTTCGATCTGCGCGGGCATGAAGCGCCCGCTGAGCAGACCCGGCTGACCGGCGTGCGCCCAACGGACGGCGCGGCGCGGGATATAGCTGATCGTTGTCGACCCCGACGAACGTCCGGGTGGCCGTTTCCCGCCTGGGTAAATGGATAGCGTGCCATTCATGCCGCTCGCCGTCCTGCCAATGTGGATATTCGGTCTCCTGTCGCTGACGTTGCTGTCGGGCGGCGGTTACATCATCTATGAATGGTGGCGCGGCGCGGTCCTATCGACTTCGATTCTCGTCGGCGGCGGCGTGATGCTCGTCGTGACGCTGCTCGGTCGCTTCATCGTCCTGGCGTTCCACCGCGGCGGCAACGACGATCCGTCCTGGGCGCACGACGCAGAATTCGCGCGAGTCGAACGCCCTGATGGTACGGTGCTCCACGTCGAAATGAGCGGTCCCGCGGATGCAAGCGCGATCGTTCTTACGCACGGCTGGGGCGTCGATAATCGTGCTTTCTATTACACGAAGCGAGCGCTCGCGACGCGACATCGCGTGATCGCGTGGGATCTTCGCGGCCTTGGCAAATCGAGCCGTGCTCGCAACAACGACTACTCGCTCGACACCATGGCGGACGACCTTGCGGCCGTCGCAGATCTTGCAAGAGGGCCGGCAATCTTGCTCGGCCATAGCATCGGGGGAATGATCACGCAGACGTTCGCACGACGTCACGCGGCCCGATTGGGCAGCGACGTCTCAGGGCTCGTGCTCGTCGGCACGACCTATACCGACCCGACGCGCACGACGCTGGGTGCGTCCGTGATGCACGCGCTCGAACGACCGCTCTTCACACCGCTGATGTATCTCACGATCGCGCTATCGCCGCTCGTGTGGGCGATGAACTGGCTCAGTTACTTCAATGGGACGCAACTGATCGGAACGGCGCTGACGGGCTTCACCGGATCCGAGACGCGCGGACAGCTGGACTTTGCAACGCTTTTCTTCGCGAAGGCACCTCCGGGCGTTCTCGCGCGCGGTATGCTCGCGATGTTCAAGTTCGACGAATCGTCCTCGATCGGGAACATTGCCGTGCCGGTTCTCGTGATCCCCGGAAACCGCGACCCCGTGCTACGACCGGCGGCGAGCGAACACATCGCGGCCGTCGTGCCGGACGGCACGCTCGCGGCGCTGGCGCCCGCCAAGCACATGGGGCTGATGGAACGCCACGACGCGTTCAACGCTTTGGTCGCCGGCTTCTGCGATGCCCGGGTCCCCGTTTCGGTGCCCGCCTGATCCTCGTCGCAGTCGTTCGATTCGCTACTGCCACCGAAGAAGGCGCGCCCCGAGCATGGTGATGATCGTCGCCGGCTCGAGGGCGCGTACCGGTCCAAGCGACTCGTAATCGTCGAAACTCAACTCCGCCGCCGTCTTCTCGGCGTCGAAGGTCATGCCGGGGAGGGCCGGATCGGAGACGCGGCCGCACGTCGGAAGACTGCCGAACCGGACGCGCTCGATCGCCGCGTCCAAGGCGACCGCCGGCGTCAACGTGCACACGCAGAACGTCGCTTGCGCGCCCGGGCAGCCGTCTTCATCGTGGCGGCCGATGCCGTGCCCGCATGCGCACACGGCGAGTGCCACGATCGCGTCATCTGATTCCATACCGACCTCCGCCCGTGAAAATCTCCCGGTAAGAGATCATTCGGCAATCGGATGACGAGGCTTCAGCAGACGGATGCGAACTGGGCTTCGGCTTCGCGGGGAAAAAAAACGCCGCGGAGACCGGTGAAGTCCCCGCGGCGCGGTGCGGCTAGCGCGCGCTGGTCTTAGTGGTTGTCGCCGTGGCCCTCACCGTTGCCATGGCCGTCCCCGTCACCGTGACCGTCGCCGTGGCCGTCACCGTGACCGTCGCCGTCACCGTGACCGTCGCCGTCACCGCGACCGCCGTTGCACGGACCGTCGAGATCGGGGCTCTTGAGCCACGGCGCGAAGGTCACGTGGGTCGTCACGCGGTCGCCTGAACCCGGGCCGACCGGGCCGGGGCCGTTTCTGGCGCCCCACCAGTTGCACGTCGCGTTGACGTTGAGCAAGGTGAGATTTTCGACGCCGAAGGCCGAATTGCCGGTCAAAGCGTTATGGTGCGCCACGACGGTATCGGCAACGGTGATCGCACCCGTGCCGACCTTGACACCGTCCTTGTTGTTGCGAAGGGTGTTTCCTTCGATGCGTACGCTGGAGTTGGGGCCGATGTTGAATCCGTTCGACACGTTGACCGCCGCACCGGCGGCGCTCACGGTGTTGTTCACGACGGCAATATTACTGTCGCCGCCGCCGATGTAGATCGCCGAGGAACTCGAATCGCCGATCACCGTGTTGCCGGCAACCAGCCCGCCGTTGGTTTTGAAGATGGCCACGAGCGTGCCGTCGCGCGTGCTTCGGTTTCCGGTCACGTTGAGATTGGCGTTGCCTTCGATGAACGTGACGTCGGCGTTATAGATCGCTCCGTTCGCACCGTCGAATGTGTTGTCGGCGATGAGCACGTTGTGAACCGGGCTGCTGTTCGCCTGGAAGCCGTCGCCGGCCGTGGCGAATACGTTGTGAACGGCATTTTGGCGGAAGACGGTATCGCTGGTGTTGAATGAGGCCGCGCGCCCGGGATTGTTGACGATGTTGTTCTTGATCGTTTCCCCGGTGTTGGCGCCCATCATCACGATCGCCGCTGTGCCTTGGCTCACCGGACCGTTCAATGTGAACCCGTCGACGCTGACGCCGTTGGCGGTGATCGTGAGGTTCGGTCCGCCGCCGCTGATGACGGATTCAGCGCCTGAACGCGACCGTGCGTCAAGACCCGCTTTCGCACCATTGAGCGTGAGCGTGTGCCCGATCGTCACGTTTTCGGGATACGTGCCCGGAGCGACGTTGATGGTCGTGCACGCTGCAATGTTCGCCGCCGCTTGAATCGTCGGATAATCGGCCGGCACGTTACAGGTCGGCCCTCCGATCGATTGCACGGCGCGCCCTTGAGTCGCCGGTCGCGCCGCGGCCCCCGAGCCCGGAACCGACGAGGTGACGCCTCCGCCGCTGCACGCGGCCATCCCGGCCAGCGCGGCAAGCATCGGCAACAACCGATACGCTAGTCTCATGAACAAGCTCCAAATCTTGGGAACGAGAAAGGGAGAACGGTTGCCCGAAAGGTTCGCCCAAGAGAACGAAAATTTGGGAGGCTACGCCTAGTTCCTTGAGCATTTCAGCCTTGGGCGAACCGCCGGGAGGGGCGGCGCGGCCCAGAAATCCGGTCGACCATCACGGAGGCGCGTGCCTTGCGCGACCTCTTGCGAACACCGCGATGGGGGCTGCTCCCGATGCGTCGTCGGGGGAACGAGGTACGGATGCAACCGAAGGGCGATAACCAGGCCGATCCCGACCGAGCCGACGCTTTCGGCCGACTCAGGCGCGCGCCATCTCAGTAAGGGAATCGCGTGAACGCATTTAGCTTGTTCGTTCGTACTGGCATCATGAGCGCAGTTGTCATCACACAAATTGCGGCATCCCCGGTGCATACGGCGTCCGCGCACACGCCGCCGTACGATGTCAATTTGTATCTTCATGCTCAGCGTTTCGTCGACATCGGTGGACGGCGGCTAAACATCATTTGCACGGGAAGCGGTTCACCGACGGTGATTCTGGAGGCGGGGCTGCTCGCCGATTCGGCCGCCTGGCGGTTCGTGCAACCGAGTATTTCACGAAGAACCAAGGTCTGCTCATACGATCGAGCCGGTTTGGGCTTCAGCGATCCCGCCGGTGCGCCGCGAGACGCTGCAGCGATCGTCCGTGATTTGCATGCACTCCTTCGGGGCGCCGGAATCGCACCGCCCTACGTGCTCGTCGGATGGTCGAGCGGTGGCCTGTATACGCGTCTTTATCAGTACCGTTTTCCGACCGAGATCGTGGGCCTTGTCGAGGTGGATCCCGATTCGGAGTATGAGGTTGATGATGCGAGCATCGTCTCAGCCGTCATGAAAAAGCCGCCTCACTGGTACGAGCAACAACGGCATGCTCTCAACAAGGAATTGAGCGACTGCGCCGTACGTGTTTCGAGAGGAACGTGCGCGTTCTTTCCCGGTGGCCTTGCCGCGTATAATCAGGGTCAACGCGCAGCCGGCTGTCCGACGAGTTCGCCCGCAGCGTGTGCCCTTGCAGCCGTGCGGGGAAAACACTTGAACCGGGCTTCGCTTTGGAAAGACCAGGGGCTCGAGCTCGAGGCTTCGGATAAAAGCACGGCGGAGGTCCGCGCGGCGAAGCGTCCGTACGGCAATCTTCCACTTATCGTACTCACGGACTCAGAAGAAGGCGACATCGACCGCAGTGGTCATCCGATCTCGGTGGCTGCACAGCGCGCGATGTGGGTCGCCAAAGATAAGGCTCAAGAGCGAGTTGCCGGACTATCCGGGATCGGCGCGCATTTCGTCATTGCAGATTCGCCCCATGCGATACAATTGTTCCATCCGTCCGTGGTGATATCGGCTATTAACGAAGTTGTCGATCAAGCGCGTTACAACAAGCACTAGAGATCCTTCTCCGCCAAGCGGAAAGTCTCCACGGAACCCGCCAGCTTCAAACTGATCGCGCAGTCTTGAATATCCGTCGTTAGACGGCGACCGGCAGTCCCACGGCGAAGATTTCCAATTCGCGCACCGTCGGCGCGGTGCGCGATTATTTTTTTAATCGGGTCCAGGACGTATCGCGCCGTATCGCAAGCACCGCCGTGACGACGACCGTTGCAGCGGCTACGACCAACAGCGCGTCCGACATCGCGAGCTTGCCTTCGTGAAGCCATATCGTCCCGATACAGCTCGCTTGAAGAACGAGCGACATAACGACGAGGGCGCGGCGGGCGAACCGCGCTCCTTCGCGGCGGAACGGCATGAAGGAGAGCGCGAGCAGTCCCATCGAGGTCAAAAGGTGCTCGCAATGATATCGAACACCGCTTGCGCATACTGGATCTGCATCGGCTTTCCCGGACCTTCCTAGCAGCCAAGCGAGGCGAGGTATTCCCTCGACATGCGAATTTGTTCAAGGCTATCATTCCGGCTGTAATACCCCGCCGGCTTTCCGCGCCGCGCCCGGACCGTACCTGAAGCCCAGGCCGCTGGCCATGATGGCTGCGGCTACGACGGCTACATTTCGAAATCACGACATCGAGACGAAATCTAACAACGCATTATTTGTTTTATCATACTATGATGTAGCGTCTTGATTCGAGAACCAGTGATAAAATTGAGCGCCGTTGATTCAGATACAGCATCGCGTTTTAGGCGCGCGCAGCTAAACAGCCCGTCAATTTTGTCTACGACGCGCCAACCGCTAGGGTCGGACCGTAGCAGGACCTCTCCATAGTCGCTGCTCCGCCGATCCTCAACTACCACCATTGCGTAAGGATCGCGATTGCTTATGGCAACCTCGGTGATGGCACGATTTCGTCGCCACGACATAGCGCTCACTACGTCGCGGACCGCTCTGATCCCCGGGTCAAGTATTCCCTGGTTACGCGCTTCATCCGCAGAAGCGGAACGACCACTCAGGAAGCTGGCAACTGATAGCAAAGCGATAATGCAGTGGCGGATGAAACGCGCGTTAGGAAGTCGCATAAACACACCATCCGCGTTGATTCCCCTGACGCGAGTAATACCCGGCGGCATAATACGCAGTTACAATTACTGGATTCCACGTATCCGCCGCATAATAGTCGTAGAATGACGTCCAGTACTGAGGCAACACCGTTCGGCTAACCTGACGCGGTGGATTTGCGGTGTTGAAAAAATTTGTCGCTGGGCCATATTGGCTACCGACATCGTTTATGCACTGGTCCCCCGGAGGCCCTTCGAAGCGCGACACATTCGCTTCTTGCGCGCTATCAAAAATAAGTTCATATGCATTTTGAGGCGGTACCCCATATTCGGCGAGATCTCGGCTCGCCAATGAGCCTCCGCCGCCAGTAAGCATAGTTGTGCCTGAAAAAAGAACCTGACCTCGGTCCCCGTTTACCAGCGCATAGGTTAGCAGGGTGTAAGAGCCACTCGTTCGTTCGAACGGAAAGGTCACCGTGCCATCATTGCTGCTGAGGCCGAGACGGTTGAGGGCCATCAGTTCAAAGACCGTATCTGCCGTTGCAGTCTGACGGTACGGCATAAGTACTAGAATGATTAGCAACGCTGTTAGCGTGACCGCCTTGATTCGTGTCCGCGTCATTTTGGCATCACCCGACGACCGGATTGAAGGTGTAGACCTTCGGTGGATACGACGACTTATAGGCACTGTTGAGTTCGCTCATTGTCGGCCCCGAGTCTGCCGAGAACGAGCAAGTGCTTGATCCGTTAGACATCACCGTATGGCACCCATTATCCATACATATTCCGATATGATTGTGTCCACCGGGTAGTGAAGAATTGGCTGGGTACTTTCCTACCCCGTAACCATCTTGAACCACTACGTCGCCCCGGGCGGGCCGAGGCGAGGTCAGTTTCACTTGCACCAGCATCCAGCATTGCCTTTTCGAGGCGCGGTACATAAGCGAAGAGACGCGTGAACCCCGGCACGCTCGCTATAAGTATGGCTGATACCGCGTTTGCGCAATTGTCGTCAGGTGAGTGGAACTGCGTACATGTATTTGTGCCTATGTAGTCAAGAGTCGCCTTGAAAATGCGAGCACTTGGCGGAGGCGCCGCAGCACCGCAAGTGTAGTAACAGGCAAACGACAGGTCGCCTGTGCCGGGGGCCGCTTTCATGTGCAAGTTCTGATGCTGCGCGTTCTGCGGCCAGCCGTTCGAATTCGCGGTCGATTTCCGCAGCTCGATTCGCGGAGCCAGGTTCGAAAATTTGCGTTAGGTGCGCAAGCGGCTACGATGGCGCGCGCGGCGTCATCTTCGCGCCGCTCAGATTCCGCTTCGAGTTGGCCAACGTATTGCACGAGACGCTGCCACTCGTCGACGTCGAGAAATACCCCAACGAGGTCGCTCCGTCGTCGAACACGCAAGCGATGGTACGCCCGAAGTCGTCCGATGACGGTTTCTTCAGATCGGAATTCTGTAAGCGAAATTTCGGCTTCAAGCGGAAACTGATCAAGGGCATGCATCGCACGACGTGCTATCGCGGCATGAACAGCTCGACGCTTGTAACCGACCCGTTTGTCACAAACGAATCTCGATATGCATGATGGGCGAGGGTTCGATCGTCGGACGCCTCTGCGACGATGCCCTGAATCAGCTTCTCGAAAGCGAATCGAGTGGGATCGCCCGTGATCGCCAGCAACGGCGACGTTACGGCGTTCTGCTCGTATGTCGCAAAGACGTTGCGCGCTTCGGCGACCCGGCCCGCGACCGCGAGCTCCTTCGAGAGAACAGTGGGGACCAATTTGTCGTATTCCTCGAACTGCTTCGGATCGAGCGTTGCAAAAAGCTCGTATGCTGCCGCTGTATGGTCGCGCTGTCCAAGGCGCTCGTCCGCACGTCCGACGATCGCACCTCGTCGGCAAAGCGCCTCGGCGCGCGCTGCCGGCGTCGGCGCTATCGACTCGGCTAGACGGCCGTGATTCGCGGCCAGCGCCACGCGTCGCGGCCGGCCGGTACGTGGGCGGGACGCCTGGGAGTTGGAGGCACGGTTGGATCGGCACACCCCAAGTCCTGCGCTGCCACGCTAGGCACGGTTCAGCGAGGCGAGCGCGGCGCGGACGGCGCGTCCTTGTGCCCACCGGCTCAAAGTAGGGCTTCCCGCCGGTCGTCACTTCGTCGCGACGACAGTGGTTCGTCGCGCCAGGTTTGACCGCGTTTACGAGGCTTGCGGAGATAGCAGAACAGTGTTATGTTATCTCCGTGAGGACAACGCTCGGAATCAATGAGGCCCTGATCCTCGCCGCCCTTGCGCACGCGCCCGAACTCACGGTGGCCGGCGTCGCCGAGCGCGTCGAGGGCGACCGAGACATCAACGACGGTAGCATTTACGTGGCGCTCCAGCGCATGATCGAGCGGGGGTTTGTCACTATGCGCAAGGTCCGAGCCGCCTCGACCGATGGCCGCGTCCGAGAGATCGGGTCCTACGCGGTCACCGGCGAGGGCATGCGCACCCTTGATGACTTCATCCGCCAGGCGAACGCCGTGGGGCGGATGCGCCTCTCCCCGAGCGGCGCATGAACGACCTCGTCGGAAAGAGCCTTGCGGAGATCGCGTTTCGCGTAGGCGTCTGGCTGATCGAACGAATTGCGTCGAGCTCGTACATCGAAGATGTCGTCTACGGCATCATGGCGCGCTTCAAGCGCCGTGGCCCGAAAGCTGCCGCGAGCTCCGCGTGGCGCGCGTTACCGAATGCGATCGGCAGCCGCCTCGCCCTTGGCCCGCAACCAGCCCTTGACGCAGGCTTACACCTCGCGGACGACTGTACGCCGGTACTCGGGTTTGCGGCTCTTTTCTACGCCTTTTTCGAACTCGCTCCGCGCATGTACGCGGGCATAAGCTCATTGGCGGCCCTGAGGTTATCGCAGCCAGTTTTGGCTTTGCTTGCGTCAGTCATCGTCGGCTTCGTTGCGCTCGGTTGGGCGTGCTGCGCACGGCGGATGTGCATCGCGTTGGCGGACACGCGGTCAACAGCCGCCAGACGTGTTTGGCTATGCATAGCTGCAGGCGGCTTCGCAATTATGCTCTCGCACCGACCAATTGCGGCGTTCACACCCACTCAAGACTTAGCGCTGAACTTCATTTTACCCGCGCTTGCGTGCGTATTCGCAGCGATGATCGGCCTTCGTCTGGACGAAGCGCTGGAAGCCAGGTCACGGCGCATGGGAAGTATAGAGCGTTCTCTGCTTGTCGAGTGGCGCAAGGCGGCGGAGCGGGAAAACCGCGCGTGGCAAAAACGCCATGCCCTTGGCAAGCAACAAACAGCGGTATCGCGCAATCACTCCGTCCCGCTTTCGGAAATGGAGGCGGCTATTTTGGCACGGATTTCCGCCGAGGTCCGCACTGGTCGCCTCGGTAGGCACGCACCGTAGGCTTCAAGATCATCGGCTTGCCGATAGTCGGCCTTCGCTGAGCTTACGGCCACAGGCCCGATAGCGCCAGCGCACCATCTCGAGCCCGCCTCAAGGCTCGTGCGAGCGGCGACATGGTTGGCCGCAATTTCTTAGCAGTGGTGTTGACTATCACGACCAAACCGCGCCGCCGTGCGTGAGATAGTCGTGAACCGCGTCCAGGGTGTCGTGCTGGTGTTTCCACAGCTCTGTGCCCAATAGGACTTCGGAGTGGTCGGCGGCTGCCTGGAGATCCTCGGCGACTGAGCCCTCACGACTTGAGACGATCGCCAACAAGAGGACCGAGACCAGGCCGTTCGGGCCGCACGAGGTTTCATACGTGAGGAACGCTTCGCGCAGCGATCGCTCGGTTTCGGTTCGCGCGGCTCGCGTCCAGTCGATGTCGAACTGTGCGAACTTTGCCGGCACTCGGAACGGTACGACGTTCTTCATGGCGCATCGGAATCACGGTTGAAGCAGAGCATGCGGTACTGGTTGGCCGCGACGGTCTCGAGGTAGAAGCCGGCTTCACGCAGCAGGGCGACGTCGCGGCGGAAGGATCGCAGCGAGACGCCGAAGCGGCGCCGGTAGTCCGCGATGGTCACCGACTCGCGGCGGGCGAAGAGTGCGGTGAGCCAGACGACGCGGACGAGGCGGAACGCGACGCCGTCGCGGTATGTCTTCGGGTTGCGGCCGCCACGGCGCGGCCGGGTTTTCGACGCGGGAGCGTCGAATCTGGTGCTTGTCATTCGGTGGCTACTCCATCGGGTGACGGGCCTGGTCGGTGTCTCAAGCACCGGCTGGGCCGCTATGTTATGTGGCTATTTTACATCATGTTCGCGGCGCGTGCAATCCTGATGTCATGCGAAAATGTTCGTGACACGCGTGTTGTATGATTCTCGATGTCGGTTGTTGTTCGATGGCGCGTGCGGTGGCGCACCCTTCGACAGGCTCAGGGTGACAGAGGGGGAGAGGATGTACGGTCACGCTCTTTTGATGAAAACCGTTGCATGCCGATCGCCGCGGACATCTCGCCGAACACATCGCGGCGGATCCGCTCCTCGCTATTCTCGGCCGTGAATGTTCCGTTGTCGATTTTGGCGAGCTCGTCCCATGCAACCGGCGTCACCATGCCGAGTTGCGGATTGCCCGCCAGGGAGTACGGTAGCGAGCTGAAGTGGCCCACCGCGTTCGTCGTTACGGCGAGATGCACGCGGTTGCCGCGCTCGGCCGCGTCTCGCGCCTCCGTCAGTAGCTCGGGATGTTGCTCCACCGCACGCTTGCAAAATGCGTGAAGCCACTCGCGGACCGCGTCGTACAGCGGTATGTCGCCGAACGGGACGAAAAGCGCCGCACCGTCGTGACCGTCCAGCACCGGGATCGCTTCGAGCCGACACTCGCGCAGCAGCGCCCGCAGTGCTTCGAGCGCCGTCTTCAGGTCGGCCTCGGTGGCGGCGTTGCACCTTCGCAGCAAGATCCGTGCGTACTCGACGCAGCCCGGATCGCGCGGGCTCGGCGTCCACGACAGCATCCCGACCGCACCGCGATGCGCCAGCCACAGCACCGCGTTCTCCGTCAGCGCAAGGTACAGATGATGCTCGCCGCGGGACGTGAGCACGTCCACGGTGGACATCGTATGCGGTACTTTCTCCGGCTTCCACGTCTCCTTGAACACGGCCGGCTTCCCTAGACCCTCCAGATGGTACGACGACACCAGCGGGACGTGCGGAAAATCTTTCGCCAGCAGCGGTACCGCGCGCTGATAGTGCGCCACCACGAGCGCGGTCTCCGGAGCGGCCAGCCGCTCCGCGCTCAGCTCTTCGAGGTCGTCGAACATCATGCGTCTCCTTGGGCGGACGTCGTCCGCAGTGCGGCGGTCACGACGATCGCGCGCCGGTCATCGCCTGTCCACACCGCACGGCCCACGCGTGGGTGCGTGAGCCAGTCGAATGCCGCCACCACGTCGGCGCGGCTGCAGCGCGCCGCGCTCCCGGCGGCGGCGAAGTGTTCGTCGAGCAGCATCATCGCGGCGTCGACGTCGAGCAGCGGCGCGTCCTCGGGCGCCGTCCCGATTGCAACGCGCTGCGCGCGGACCGCGATCGCCTCGATCGCGTCGCAGATCGCGCCGATGCGCTTGGCTGCGCCGTGCGCCGCATTCCACACGGCGTCGTCGACGACGTCCGCGACGAGGCCGGGCGCGAACAGCGCGCGCAGCTCCGCCGGATCGAACCCCGCGTGGACCACGGCGGCGAGGTCGTCCACCGTCCACGCCGACACGCCGTGCGTGCGCAGCTCGCTCGCGAACACGGTTTGCGCTCCGAACGCCGGGCCTACCAGCGCGCAGTACGCCGCACCGTACGTGTCTCGGTACTTGGCCGCCTCCACCACGTTGGGCTGCGTCACGAAGCCGTTCGCGCTGCCGGTCTTGCACTCGAGCATCACGCGGTATGCGAGCGGGCCCAGCGGCGCGTCGAGATAGCCGTCGGGCGCGTCGTAGCCGCCGACGTGCGTGGCGGCGAATCCGAGCGTCGCGAACAGCGCGCACACGGCGGTCTCGAATTCCGCGGGATCGAGGCCCGTCGCGGTCGCGCGCACGCGTTCGAGCGCCGCTTGCGAGGCTGACGTGGGTGTCCGTCCGGGCGTTGCGTCGGCCGCCGCGGCCGGCCATGGATCCGCCGGATGGTTTGCGCGAAAGCGGCGGTCGGAATCTTGCACGATCGCGGGCTTGCGCTCGCGGCCCTTCGTGCGCGCGATGTACTCGATAAGCGCGGTGTACACGTATTTCTTCGAGGTTCGCGGGGGGACGAGCCCGTGCGCTAGCGCCTGCGTGCAGATTTCCGCTGCCGTGCGCGGTAGGCCGTCCGCCAGCACGGCGATCGCGGCGGTGATCACGTGCCCGCGTACGCCGACGGCCTCGACATCTTCGCTCGCATCGCGGGCAGTCTTCGGCGTGCGCCGTGGCCGTCGCGGAGACGCGGCGGGGACACCGACGGCTTCCCAGGCGTCGCGTACGGCGGCGACCACGTCGTCACCATGCTCGGCTGCCGCGGCAACCGTCGCCTTCGCGAACGAGGCGAAATTGCAACGCGGGTGCAGCCCTGAGCGCAAGGCTTCGTACCACACGTGGCCCGCGACGTCCCACGCGCGTCCGCCGAGCGCGTGCGCGAACCGATAGAATGCATGATTCGGGATGCCGCTGTTGAGGTGGACACCGCCATCGTCCGCGCGTCCCCGCACGAAATCGCGCATGTTCGCGACCTGCGGATCGCGGCCGCCGAGCGATAGATACGAAGCACAGCAGGAAGATGCGCGGTTTGCATGACATCCACCCTTCGAGACCCGTCGGGTCGTGTGGGAGGGGGGTTTCGGGTGAATCGTGTTTTCGTGCGCCGGGCCGCGATTACGCTGGCCGCGGTTCTTGTCGTCCCTCAGCTTTGGATACCCTCGGACGCGAGATTGCTCGGCATGCGTTCCCCATCGAAGTCGCATGCGACAGTCGCGATCGCGCCCGCGCTCACACCCGTTCATCCGCCGCCCCAGCGCATATCGGTGCCGGAGCCACCGAAGCGTACCCTGCACCCGATGGCTCCAGCCGCTTCGTTTCACGCGCTGGTCAGCAAGGACGTGCATCCTGCGTCCGGCAGACGGGTGATTGGCCCGCCGATGCTGCGCCCGGTCGATCTCGGTCGCATCTTGGCGGCCGGCCGAATCCAGGCGCGCCAACGGTCTTTACGCCAGACCGAAGCACCGCCGGCGCCGCAACCGCAGCCGCTTTCGCAAAGCGTCTCGCCAGGTCGGTCCCGGGGGCTCGCAGCGCCCGGAAAAGGGCAAGTCCGCACCACGCACAGCATTCAGACGTCGTCCGGCACGGGGATCAATCACTGGTGGCGCTACCAGGAAGAGAATATTCCGGGCGGCGGCCGCGTGATGGTCAATGTCGGTACGGGCAACGTGCTCATTCAGGACGACGACATGGTGATTCCGCACAAAGGCATGTCGTTGACATTCCGGCGCACGTACAACTCGCAGAGCCTGCACACCGTCGCGGGCGGCAGCGCCGAAGACAACGGCAATAACTCAACGACGGCAGGTATGTACGGCAACGGCTGGACCAATACGTTCGACGCGCATATGGTGAAGTTGTCCTCCACGATCCGCAGCGTGTACGACATCGACGGCGCGCGCTACGACTACGCCATGCCGGCGAATCCCAGCTGGACTTCCGGGATGATCTTGCATCCCGCGACCCCCGGCAACCACGACTACGTGCAATACGACGGCCAGTGCGGCTGGTACTGGATCAAAAAGTCGGGGACGATTTATTACTTCTACCTGACCGAACCAGGCATCAATTGTCCCGCGCTCGGGACGCTAGGGGCCTTCTCCGGTCGGCTTTACCAGATCATCGGCCGTAATTATAACAACTACCTGACGTTCAGCTACTCGTTTGACACCCCTGATGCATCGCTGGCAACGGGGAAAATCAGCCAAATCAGCGTGCAAACCGAATCGGGGATGACGGTGAACCTGAACTTTGCCGACGTCGCCGGACACCGGCTGCTCGGGGGGCTCTGGTTCGCCGACGGCTCGACGTACGTCGCGTACGGCTACGACGCGCAGGGCAACCTCAACAACGTCTGAGGCCACCGAACAACGCGTCGGGGGAGCGGGTGTTCCACTCATACGGTTACGTTCAGCAGGGCAGCGGTGGTTCGATCATCGGCTGGGCCGATAGCCCGCGCTGGGCCAAGGGTGGCGGCGACGGCGACGTGACCTCGTTCGCCTTCACGGGCAGTAGCCCGCAGACCGCAACGCTCAACGCGATGTCGCGCCTAGCGAATGTCAATCCTGTGGTGTCCGACGGCACGAATTCCGCTGCGCTCCAACCCGGTTACCCGACCGCGGCCTACGAATACTACGACGAGTTTTTCGCGACCGGCGGGCCGACCGCGACGTTTCGCGACACGGACGGTCACGCGATGAATTGGGTGCTCGATGCGCAAGGCCGCCCGACGCAGACCCAAGAATGCACGTCGGCGGTGAACCAGGCGTGCAACGCAAACGCACCGATCCTGATCACCAACGAGTCCTGGGATACCGACAACAACCTCATCAGCCAAACCGATGCCCGCGGCAACGTCACGGACTACGCGTACGACGTCGACGGGAACACCGTGGCGGTGGCGCAGCCGACGCCCGATGGCGGCGGTTCGCGGCCGACGAGTCTGTACACCTACGGTGCGTACGACAATCTCGTGGCGTATTGCGATCCCAACGAGACGCATAGCTTGCAGGCGGAGTGGACATCGCGTCCGGTTCCGCCGATCCCCGTGGGCGCTGGATCGTGCCCGGCGCAGGGATGGTCGAACTGGCGCGCGACGTACGCATATCCCTGGTACGAACCGTTCGGCGAATTGGCATCGATGACGACGCCGCTGGGGTATACGCACACGTTTTCGTATTCCCCGGGACAACAGGCGGGCAACGATTTCGGCTTGCCGACCGCCGTGACCGGAGACGCGATACCTCAGCTCGATGGCACGACGTGGACGCCAACACAATCATTTTGGTACGACGCGACCGGCAATCTCCGTTGCTATAGCAAGGGGAACGGGACGACGGTGCTGAGCTACGATGCGCTGTCGCGGCTCGTTTCAGTCGCGGACCCCGACGACACCTCGGCCAACGGCGGTTCGGTCTGTGGCAAGTCCAGCGGCGTTCCAGGCTGGAACACGCAGACGGCGTACACGTACTATCCCGACGGTTCGAAGCAGACCGTGCAGTCGCCGTCCGAACGCGCCTTCGGCGTGAGTACGTCCTACACGTACGACCTCGACGGAAACGTGAAGACGGAGACAACTCATCATGGATGCGTTGTGAATCAAGCCTGTACCGCCGGAACGACGAGCAAGTGGTACGACGGTGCAGACCGCTTGGTGGAGGTAGCTCAACCGTTCGCCGTTTCGGGATCCGACCAGGCGGCGTGGATGACCCGTTACATTTACGACTTGAGCTCCGGTGGAACAGTGTCGCTCACCGGTGCAACGGCTTTGCCAGCATACGGGAATCTGTACAAGACGCAAACCTGGCTCGGCGCGTGGACAGACGTCCGAGGATCGGCGTTCGACGCGCTCGACCGGGAAGTGCGGAAGTTTGCGTACAGCATTCCGGACCATCGTCTCGAGACGACAACGCTGCAATACGACGCAACGATGGCGACTCTCGGAAAATTAACGAGCAAGACGAATCCCAATCTTGAGCAGGCAACGTACGCGTATGACGCGGGCGGGAATATCGCCGGCGTGCAGTATTCCGGCGACCACGGGCTTACGCCGGCGGCGACTTATCAATACGATCTGGATGGCAAGAACGTCAGCGTGACGTCGTCGCAGTTCGGAATCGAGCAGTACGTGTACGACTACGACGGGCGCCTTACCGACGTGATCGAGCCGACCGGTGGCGGCCTGACCGACCCGGCTCGCATCAACTATACATACTACGGCAACGGCTCGAAAGCGGCAGTCTCGGTTTACTCACAGACCTTCACGCAGGCGAATGCGATCACCTACAGCTATCGTGTCGATGGCGCACTCCAGACGCAATCGACCAACGCCTTCCAAAGCGGCACTTGGAATAAGACTTACACGGACGCCGGAAGGCTACAATCAATTAGCGGCGTCGATACGCAAGCACGCACGTATGATTCCACAGGTCAGCTCGCGACGTATTCATTGGGCGGATCGACGCTCAGCTATACGCACGATCCCGAGGGCAGCGTGGGGACACTATCCGTGCCGAATATGATGAGTCCCGGAACGAGTCAGCCTCACACGGAGACGCTGACCAACCGGCTCAACGTGCGGGGGGAACTTGCTGAGCAATCCTACTCGCCGAACGTGTCCAATCAATTCGCACACACGATCTCGACCTTCAACGCAGGTTATCGCGACACGATCACGATACCGACGGATGGCTCGACTGCGCCAGACAACAACGACACTATTGACTATGTGAACTTGATTCGGTCGAGCCATGGCAGCACTGGCCAGCCCAGCGATCCCTACAACGGTGTTACTTATACGACCGGGAGCAGCAGCGCGTTTACGTTCGACGCATCGGGCCGCGAGACGCTGAGCTCGGCCATAAGCGATACGTTCGTGGAGTACGAGAACGGCAGTGGCAACACGTTGGCTAGAGCGCCGCATAACGATGACGAAACGTCACAGACCCATGATGCAGAGAATCACACGCAAGCATACCACGTCGTAAGCGTAGCCTGGGATCGGATTACCAGCATTTCTGGCACTCCGGTTGATTACGGCACGACCACAATCGGCTGGGGCCCCAACGGCCATCCGGTCCATCTTAGCAACTACAAGTCTGCGCGCCTCGTCACCCCGACATCCGAAACCTTACATTGGGACGGCAACATTCTGCTGTTCTGTACCGATCCCGCCGGGAACGTTCTCAACTTTAATGTTGGCCACGACGCCGTAACGGGTCCGCGAGGCATGACGGTCTTCGACCGTGATACGGCGGGCGTGGCCCTCATGTCTTCAAATTCGTCCGGCCACAGCGCGATCACGCCACTCGACCCCAGTTACGCCAACGGCCCTAGCTTCCAGGGGACGCCTGGTTACGTCGACGGAACGATTGGCGACTTTCCGTATACGCGAGACGACGGCATCAGCGTCGGTCCCGTACGCGTCAGCGGGCCGCGCGCTTACGACCCTGCATTAGGAAGCTGGACGACGCCAGACGCTTATGAGGGCGACATCCACGACCCCGCGTCCCAGCAGCGATACATGTGGAATCGAAACAATCCATATGAATACAGCGATCCGAGCGGGTACGATGCTGCAACAGCTACCTTTAATCGTGCGATTCAATTGTCGGTTCGCGGAGCGTTGCGAGTGGTCGCCCATGTATTAGCGGCGCCGGTCGCGGTCATCGTCGACGTCTTGACCCCCACGTCTCTCGCTGACGACACAGTTACGGGCTATAATCGGGAACACGGAATCAGCCAACGGAACACGGACCGCACTTCGCCGGCCCAACGGAAACGCATCATCGAGAACCAGGGAACTATCTGCGTATATTGTAATCGGCAAACGGATCCTGAATACGATCCCAAGAACAAGAACTCACTCGTCATCGACCACGATGTCTCCGTTCGGAACGGCGGATCAAACGGAGACGCAAATAAGGTGCCTTCCTGCAATAATTGCAACCTCCAAAAGGGGCCGATGAACGGATCTGAATACCGCGCCCTACACCCTCACATCACTTTCGTCGAGGCTCAGTAGACGGTAGAGAGAATGGCACAGCGTAAAGTCCTCTTCCCCTTCGAATTTGGTGCGGAAAGTATGTGGGCCGACGACTTGGGAAATAATCGGTTTCGACTTGACAACGTACCACTATTCGCTTACGGAATCTCTTACGGCGACGAGTTCACAGCTCAGCCTAGGGAGAATGGCTTGGTGTTCGATCACGTTATTTCGCATGGCGGGATGTTCACCTATCGGGTAACTTTTAATGAGGGTTTGTCGCGCGATTCCGATGCGCAACGTCTTCTTGACGAAGCCAAGTCGCACGCCTATTTAAACTCGCAATACGGTGACGAACAGTTCGCCTTTAGCGTCCGAAGCGGCGATGATCGCGGACTTCTTGAAGTGGCGCTCGAAGAAGGCGCCAACCGCGGCTTTTGGGACTGGGAACTCGCCTCCGGGGCGGAGGATACCGTTCCATAGTCCTTTGAAAAAAGGTCTTGTCGCAGCTGGGGATACGCTTGGCGCGCCAAGAGGCTCCGTGGGATGCAGCGTCTTCGCGAAGATCGCGCAAAATCGTGCCCCTGATCTGACCCCACCCGGAGCTGGACACTCTATTGGCGAATCTTTCGCCAGCGAGGTGTGACATGGCCGCCAAGCCCGCAGTCCCCGAACCCGAACCGATCGAGCGTTGGACCGCGCAGCGAAAAGCCGCGATCATCATCGAGGTGATGAAGGGGCAGATATCCGTCCCCGAAGCGGCGCGTAAATATGGCCTCACGCAGAACGAATATCGACGCTGGGCGAAAGAATATCATCGCGCCGGCGTCGAGGCGCTCAAAGTAAATCGAAGAGATCAGAACGCGAAGTACGAGGCCGAGATCAAGCGACTGCGTGCGAAGATTGGTCAACTCGTGATTGATGAAAACCGCTGCATCCCCATTGCCGCCGCCATATCGCCGAAGACATCTCGGATGAGCCGCTCCGCGCTGTTCTGCGCCGTGTACGTGCCGTTGTCGATTCGGGCGAGCTCTTCCCATTCAATCGGCGTCACCATGCCGAGTTGCGGATTGCCTGCCAGGGAGTATGGCAGTGAACTGAAGTGGCCCACCGCGTTCGTCGTTACGGCGAGATGCACGCGGTTGCCGCGCTCGGCCGCGTCCCGCGCTTCCGTCAGTAGCTCGGGATGTTGCTCCACCGCACGCTTGCAAAACGCGTGCAGCCACTCGCGAACCGCGTCGTACAGCGGTATGTCCTTAAACGGGACGAAAAGCGCCGCACCGTCGTGACCGTCCAGCACGGGGATGGCTTCAAGTCGCGACTCGCGCAGCAGCGCCCGCAGTGCTTCGAGCGCCGTCTTTAAGTCCGCCTCGGTGGCGGCATTGCACCTTCGCAGTAAGATTCGTGCGTACCCGACGCAACCCGGATCGCGCGGGCTCGGCGTCCACGACAGCATCCCGACGGCACCGCGATGCGCGAGCCACAGCACCGCGTTCTCCGTCAGCGCAAGGTAGAGATGATGCTCGCCGCGGGACGTGAGCACGTCCACGGTGGACATCGTATGCGGTACTTTGTCCGGCTTCCACGTCTCCTTAAACACCGCCGGCTTTCCCAGACCCTCCAGATGGTACGACGACACAAGCGGGATGTGCGGGAAATTTTTCACCAGCAGCGGCGCCGCGCGCTGATAATGCGCCACCACGAGCGCCGTCTCCGGAGCCGCCAGCCGCCCCGCGCTCAACTCTTCGAGGTCGTCGAACATCATGCGTCTCCTTGAGCGGACGTCGTCCGCAGTGCCGCGGTCACGACGATCGCGCGCCGGTCATCGCCTGTCCACACCGCACGGCCCACGCGTGGGTGCGTGAGCCAGTCGAATGCCGCCACCACGTCGGCGCGGCTGCAGCGCGCCGCGCTCCCGGCCGCGGCGAAGTGTTCGTCGAGCAGCATCATCGCGGCGTCGACGTCGAGCAGCGGCGCGTCCTCGGGCGCCGTCCCGATTGCAACGCGCTGCGCGCGGACCGCGATCGCCTCGATCGCGTCGCAGATCGCGCCGATGCGCTTGGCTGCGCCGTGCGCCGCATTCCACACGGCGTCGTCGACGACGTCCGCGACGAGGCCGGGCGCGAACAGCGCGCGCAGCTCCGCCGGATCGAACCCCGCCTGGACCACGGCGGCGAGGTCGTCCACCGTCCACGCCGACACGCCGTGCGTGCGCAGCTCGCTCGCGAACGCGGTTTGCGCTCCGAATGCCGGGCCCACCAGCGCGCAGTACGCCGCACCGTACGTGTCTCGGTACTTGGCCGCCTCCACCACGTTGGGCTGCGTCACGAAGCCGTTCGCGCTGCCGGTCTTGCACTCGAGCATCACGCGGTATGCGAGCGGGCCCAGCGGCGCGTCGAGATAGCCGTCGGGGGCGTCGTAGCCGCCGACGTGCGTGGCGGCGAATCCGAGCGTCGCGAACAGCGCGCACACGGCGGTCTCGAATTCCGCGGGATCGAGGCCCGTCGCGGTCGCGCGCACGCGATCGAGCGCCGCTTGCGAGGCTGACGTGGGTGTCCGTCCGGGCGTTGCGTCGGCCGCCGCGGCCGGCCATGGATCCGCCGGATGGTTTGCGCGAAAGCGGCGGTCGGAATCTTGCACGATCGCGGGCTTGCGCTCGCGGCCCTTCGTGCGCGCGATGTACTCGATAAGCGCGGTGTACACGTATTTCTTCGAGGTTCGCGGGGGGACGAGCCCGTGCGCTAGCGCCTGCGTGCAGATTTCCGCTGCCGTGCGCGGTAGGCCGTCCGCCAGCACGGCGATCGCGGCGGTGATCACGTGCCCGCGTACGCCGACGGCCTCGACATCTTCGCTCGCATCGCGGGCAGTCTTCGGCGTGCGCCGTGGCCGTCGCGGAGACGCGGCGGGGACACCGACGGCTTCCCAGGCGTCGCGTACGGCGGCGACCACGTCGTCACCATGCTCGGCTGCCGCGGCAACCGTCGCCTTCGCGAACGAGGCGAAATTGCAACGCGGGTGCAGCCCTGAGCGCAAGGCTTCGTACCACACGTGGCCCGCGACGTCCCACGCGCGTCCGCCGAGCGCGTGCGCGAACCGATAGAATGCATGATTCGGGATGCCGCTGTTGAGGTGGACACCGCCATCGTCCGCGCGTCCCCGCACGAAATCGCGCATGTTCGCGACCTGCGGATCGCGGCCGCCCAGCGCGGGATCGTCGTATGCGTGGCCCGGCTGGCGCAGCGAACGCAGGCCCTTTGCGGCGACGTTCGCCGTGAACATCTTTGTCCCGATGAGCCAATCTGCGTCATCGACGTTTTGCCGGGCCGCATGCTGCTTGACCAGCGAACCGAATACGTCGGCCAGCGACTCCGCGAGCGCACCTGACTGGCCTTTGTACACGAGGTCCCACTCGCTGTGCAGCAGGCCGTGCGCGAGCTCGTGCGCGATCACCTCGATCGACGTGGTGTACCCGGCGATGACGACGCCGTCGCCGTCGCCGTACACCATCTGCGCACCGTCCCACCACGCGTTGTCGACCCGCTCGCCGTAGTGCACGGACGCGATCAGGTGCATTCCGCGGCCGTCGATGGAGTCGCGGGCGAACGCGTCCCGCCAGAACGCGTGGACCAACCCCGCAGCGACGAATGCGCGATTCGCATCGGCGTCGTCGCACGGCGGCTGGTCCTCGACACGCATCAGCACGCCGGGTACCGTCGTCGTCCCTGCGCAGCTGAAGACGCGGCGCACGAGTGGGTGCGCCCGGCCGATGCGCCCTGCGGACGCCGGCGGCCGGGCCGGCGAAGGTCGTTCCCGCAGCGTACGTGTTGCGGAAAGTGCTCGCGTCGCGGCGTCGCGCACGGCGGGGTCCTTGTGCCGGCGCAATGCTGCGAGAATATGCGGCGGGAGGATACCGCCCCGCGTCACCGGCTACGACGCCATGAAAACTGAAACGACATGCGACCCGCCCGCCCATCGTAAGAAGGTTTGCGGTTTACTCGGCGGCCCGCGCTCGGGACTCCTGCCGGGGTCGATGCTGATACTGCAATTGCGGTATGTTGAATCGGAGGTTGTCGCCATGATGAGGATCGTGGCGCACCCTTCGACAGGCTCAGGGTGACATTAGCGGTTGGGTTCGCGAAGGGCGTGGTGTGGATGAGATTGCCATTACCGGGATTCGGGCGTATGGGCGGCATGGGGCGTATGCCGGGGAGAAGGATCGTCCTCAGGCTTTCGACGTTGCGTTGACGTTGGCGTGATGCTGCGCCGCGCGCGGTGACTCAAGATCGCTCCAAGCAAAGAAAAACCGCAGCGCGCACAAGTCACGCTGGGGGTTTGTGCACCTATTCGATCCCACCGGCCGTACGTCAAGGCCCTGGTGCGGCGCTAC